>JAVJQW010000043.1:0-432779 GCA_040218735.1 Deltaproteobacteria bacterium | reverse complement strand
GCCAACGCCGAGCTGCCCCATGACCTCGATGAACGTCTGGTTGTACTTGGTGACGGTGCCGTCCTTCTTCCACTCGATCGCGACCGTCTTGGGGCGATCGAAGACGGACAACAGAGGCACGCCGCCCATCCCGGCGTAGTGTTCGACGAGCGATCGGAGCAGCGACTCCACACGCTGGTCGGCGACGCGCGTGACGCCGACCCACCGCGACCACTTCAACCTCGATGCGAAGAAGTGGATCCGACTCGTCGTGCCGTCGAGGAAGCGGACGTCGACCTCGCCGAAGTCGTGCTGCGCGAACTCCCCAGGCAGTCCTTCGAAACGAACGATCGGGCGCCGAGGCTTCGGACGTAGGCGCTTCACGAGCGCGAAGAACGCGCTCTTGCCGCCCGCGTACCCGTCCTCACGTGCGCGCCTCAGGAGCTCCAACGTCATCACGTCGGGGTCCTTCTCCAGCCACGCTGCGACCGGCCCCTCGAACGTCGAGACCTTCGAAGGACGCCCAACGCCACGCTTCCGAACCGCGCTGGCGTTGTCGAAGCCATCGACCGGCTCCTCGCCTTCGATCCGACGAACCGAGCGCTCCGACACACCCGTGATCTCCGCGACCTCTCGCTGCTTGTGCCCCGCTGAACGGAGCAGTTGGACCTCATGTCTCTTCATCTGGCCGTGCATCCTTCGCTCGCCCTCGGCGCTTCGCAGCGACAGGGACGTCAGGTTTACCCCCGGAAGCCTCGGCCTCCGATCGGCCAGAATTTCCGGAACGCGACCGGCCAGAGTTTCCGGAACTCACAGGCGGGCGCGCGCTGGGCGCCAAGAGCGTGGGTCGGGGAGCTGCGCTTGCTGTGTCGCGCGCACAACCTTCACGCGGCGCGGGAGGTGCTGGGTCGCGCCCTCATCGATCGGAGGATTCACGCGCGCCGCGCTACCCAGCCCAGGCAAGGCGCGTGTCCCGAGCGTCCTCGGCGTGACCCGCATCCGACGCCGCCGTCACGCGCGGAGGGCAGTTCGTGAGAGCGATACCAGCCGGTGTTCGAGAGCGCGGCCCTCCTTCGAAGCACTGCGCTCCGCGGCCCCCCGCCTTCACCAGCGCGGCGAAACGGCGGACGAGGGACGCGTCGCTCCGTGGCGCCGGCGCGTAGCCCTACCTCGAGGTGCCCCTCGCCGCCTGAAAGGGGGGCTCGAGGCAGGCCCGTCCGCTTAGTTGAACGGCATAGCCTCTAACCCTCGCGACCGAAGAGGCGGCGGAGCGTGTCACCGACGCCGCGCTGCGACGGCACGGAGCCGGCGCGCGGGCGTCGCACGCGCGGGCGCGGGCGCCGCATGAACGGCGAGACCTTGGGGCCCTCGGCGAACGGGCCGTCGTCGTAGTCGTTGACGTCGGCGTCGGGGGTCTCGAGCGCCGCGACGGCGGCGTCGAGGGTCATCGGCGGGTCGAGCTGCGTGGCGCCGCGCGCGACGGCCTCGTAGTAGCGCCGCTTCACGTCCTCGACGCGAGCGCCGGGGCGCGCGAGCTCCGCGCGGGTCTGCTCGACCAGGTCGGAGACGGGGTTGGATTCCGCGGCCACCGCGTTGGGGTCCCAGGGGTTGAATGCGCGCGTCATGACCATACTCCTGTCCCCCTCACCTTCCGGAACACTCGATCGGCCGATCTCCATCCCGCCTCGATCGGTCGATGATCGTATGGGTTCGTACCGCCGTGCGCAGAACAACGGCGACCACATGCGGAACGTGGAGGCGATCACGCTGACCTTGCTCCTCGGGTGCCAGAGCGTCCCGTCGAAAGAACCCAACCCCGTGACGACGACGACGGAACCGACCCCCTACGACACCGAGGCGCTCGTCGAAGCCCTCGTCACCGAACACGGTGAGGGTGCGCGGCCGCGCGCGCGGACCGGAGTGAAACAGGTCGCCGCGCTGTGGCGCGCCGAGGACGGGGACCTCGCGGCGTTCGTGAAGTCGAGCTTCATCGCGGACGAGGCCGAGCGCACGAAGACCTTCGCGCGGCTGGAGGCGACGTTCGAGCAGATCGACGGGCACCTTTATGAGATCAACCGCGAGGTGCGACGGCCGACCGACCTCGACGTCGGTCCGCTGCTCCCCGTCGACCGCCTGCTGGCTCAGATCGATCCGTTCGCTCACCTCTCGGAGGATCTGTTCCGCACGAAGGTCGCGTTCGTCGCGTTGCTGAACTTCCCGCTGTCCACGCTCGATGAACGCACGCGCGACGGCGCGGAGTGGAGCCGGCGACGCTGGGCCGAGACCCGCCTCGCCGGGCGCTTCTCGCGGCGCGTCCCTTCGGAGGTCTCGCAGCACGTCGCGGCGGTGGACGCCGAAAACGATCTCTACATCTCGCAATACAACCTCTGGATGCACCACGTCCTCACGAAGGACGGCGCGCGGAGGTTCCCCTCCGGACAGCGGCTCATCAGTCACTGGAACCTACGCGACGAGCTCAAGTCCGGGTACGCCGACGCCGAGCACGGGCTCGCGAAGCAGCGCACCATCGTGAAGCTGATGGAGCGCATCGTGACGCAGTCGATCCCTGCGGTGGTCATCGACAACCCCCACGTCGACTACGACCCGTTCGCGAACCAGGTCACCGTGGCGCCGAAGGACAGCGTCGAGGCGGACGCACCCGCCGGGCGCGCCGAGGCCGACCCGACGCCGGAGCCCGACGTCCGGTACCAACGCCTCCTCGCCGCCTTCGAGTCGCGACGGCGCGCCGACCGCTACGCCCCCACCGCGCCGACCGCGATCCGACGCGCGTTCGAAGAGGGCCGCGAGATCCCGGAGGCGCGCGTGAAGGCGCTGTTCGAGGCGGTGCTCACCTCGCCGCTCGTGAAGCAGGTCGCCGCGCGCATCGAAGAACGCCTCGGCCGCCCGCTCGAGCCGCAGGACCTCTGGTACGACGGCTTCAAAGCGCGCGCGTCGATCGACCCGGCGAAGCTCGACGCGATGACGAAGGCGAAGTACCCGAACGCCGCGGCGTTCCAGAACGACCTCGTCGACATCCTCACCGGGCTCGGGTTCAAGGCGCCGCGTGCAAGCTACCTTGCGGATCGAATCGTCGTCGATGCATCACGCGGCGCCGGCCACGCGATGCCCGCGCTGCGGCGCCAGGACAAACCGCGGCTGAGGACACGCATCGGCCCCGACGGGATGGACTACAAGGGGTACAACATCGCGATCCACGAGCTCGGCCACAACGTCGAGCAGGTGTTCTCGCTCTACGACGTCGACCACACGTTGCTGAGCGGCGTCCCGAACAACGCGTTCACGGAAGCGCTCGCGTTTGTCTTCCAGAACCGCGACCTCGAGCTCCTCGGACTCGACGTCGACGACGCCGAAGCGGAGAAGATGCGCGCGCTCTCGGCGTTCT
Organism: Deltaproteobacteria bacterium; assembly: GCA_040218735.1. GTDB lineage: Bacteria > Myxococcota > Kuafuiibacteriia > Kuafuiibacteriales > Kuafuiibacteriaceae > JAUHYN01. Next base: position 429,397 of record JAVJQW010000043.1, on the reverse strand, counting down.
GGTCCACGTGGGAGATCGCGGGTGTCGCGCTCGTCGACACCGCGGTGTGGCATTGGATGTACGAACACCCCGACGCGACGCCGGCCGAGCTGCGCGAGGCCACGGTGCAGATCGCGAAGGACCTGTGGAACCGCCACTACGCTCCGGTCCTCGGCAAGAAGGACTCCCCGCTCCTCGCGGTCTACTCCCACATGATCGCGTACCCGCTCTACCTGCCGAACTACCCCCTCGGGCACCTCATCGCGTTCCAGATCGAAGAGCAGATCGAAAAGGCCGGCGACCTCGGCGGTGAGTTCGAACGCATGGCGAAGTACGGATCCGTCACGCCGGACCTGTGGATGAAGAACGCGACGGGTCACCCGGTCCAGGCGGAGCCGCTGCTGCGCGCGGTCGAACGCGCGCTGAAGTGACTCAGGCCTTCATGCCGGCGATGAGCTCGAAGTACCGCGCGAAGAGCGGGATGCCGCCCGAGGCCTGCTCCCAGTCGTAGTTCTCGTTCGGCGCGTGGTAGCCGTGCTCGGGGAGCGACAGGCCGAGGAAGTAGACCTCCGTGCCGAAGACCTGCTCCATGATCGGGACGGCGCCGATCGAGCCGCCCTCGCGCGTGAACGCCGGGCGTGAGCCGAACGCGAACGCGTACGCGTCGCGCACGGCGTCGGCGTACTTGCCGGTGGTGTGACCCTTGTACGGCTCGAGGCGTGCGTCGCTGTGCACGACGGCGTCCGGGATCTTCTCCTTCACGAACGCGCGGATGAGATCGAGCGTCTTCTCGCACTGCATGTTGGGCACGAGGCGCGACGACAGCTTGAGCTCCGCCTTCCCCGGCACGGCGCTCTTGATGCCCGGCCCGGTGTAGCCGCCGACGATGCCGTGGACCTCGAGCGTCGGGAGCGCCCACGCGGCGCGCATGAGGTCGAGCGGGTCTTCGCTGCGCGCGCTCTTCATGTGGTGGTCGCGCATGAAGTTCTCGACCGAGAAACCGGAGCTCCTGAAGTCCTCTTCCTGCTCGGGCGTGAGCTGTTCGACGTCGTCGTAGAAGCCGGGGATCTTCACCTTGCCGGTGCGTCCGTCGACCATCTCGCCGATCAACCACGCGAGCTCCGTGAGCGGGTTGCGCGCGGCGCCACCGACGAGGCCGCTGTGCAGGTCGTGCTCCGCGGTCTCGAGGGTGATCGCGTAGGCCTGCATCCCGCGCAGCCCGGCGGGCGTCGAGGGGCGACCGCGCGTCAGCCAGATCGTGTCGGAGACCACGACGCTATCCGTGTTCAGCCGCTCCTTGTGCTCCGTGATCCCGGCGCCGAAGTTCGGCGAGCCGATCTCCTCCTCCGTCTCCCAGAGGAAGTGGATGTTCACGGGGATCCCGGCGCGCTTCGCGGCGACCGCACCGTACAGCGCGGAGAGCGCGGGGCCCTTGTCGTCGGTCGTCCCGCGACCGCGGTAGCGCCCGTCCTCGTTGATGAACTGGAACGGCTCGGTCTTCCACTCCGGCTCGTTCGCCGGCTGGACGTCCATGTGGTTGTAGACGGTCACCGTCGGCGAGTCGTCCGAGTGGTGGAAGACGCCGTGCACGAGCGGCGTGCCGGGCGTCTGCAGGACGGCGGCGTCGGCGCCGAGTGATGACAACAGCTCTTGCCCCGCCTCCGCGACCCGGTGCCGGTCCTGCACGTGGTCGGGCGACGGCGAGATCGACGGGATCTCCACCAACGTCTTCAGCTGGTCTTCGAAGGCCGAGCGGTGTTCCTCGGCGAATGCTGCGAGCTCGTCACGCGATAACTTGGACATGGGGGCCGGATCTATCACATCCCGCCGCGCGACGAGGGGGTCGCCCGCTCAGCTGAAGAACAGGAAGTAGACGACGGCGCCGACGGCGCCGAGCACGAGCAGCCACGCGATGCCGCTCTTGCGATCGTTCGGGACGAGTATCGAGTCCGGGCCCGCGGCGGCGGCGCGCGCGCTGCGGCGCGCGGCCGGCGCGGAGGACACCGCGAACGACGGGGGCGAGTACTCGTAACGCACGACGCGGCGCCCGTCCGAGCTGGACTCCTCGTCGATCGGCGCGGCGGGTGCCGGCGCCTCGGAGAGCGGGTGCGGCTCGACCACGTCCGACGGCGGCATCACGGAGAGCGCCTCCACCGCGACGGCGGCGTCGAGCAGCGGACCGTCGACGACAACCGATGGCGCCGACGGTTCGGGCGGCTTCGAGTCGATCGTGGTGTCCGCCGAGAACGGGCGCTCGGGCGGGAGCGCCGCCTCGCCCGCGATCGTGAACATGTCGTCGTCCTCGGCGAGCGGCGGGACGGGCAGCGGCGGGAGCGTCTCCTGCTCGTCGTCTTCGCCGTACGTGTGCGGCGGCTCCGAGACCCGATCCGCGAGCGGCGCCGCCGAGACCTGCTCGGTCGCGGGCTCCGCGACCGCCGGCGCCTCGTCGACCTCCGTATCGATCGGCGTATCGGTCGACTCCGGCGCGTCGGCCGACTCCGGCGCGTCGGCCGAGTCCAGCGCCGCAACCGCCTCGCTCGGCTCGGGTGGCGCGGACGCCTCGACCTCGACCGGCTCGGGCGCCTCGTCTTCCTCGATCGGCTCCGGGTGGGCGGACGCTTCCGCGACGACGGGCACGTCGCCGGTGTCGGCGGGGGCCGGCGCCGGGAGCAGCGTCTCGGCCTCCTGCGGATCGAAGGCGGCGGCGACGAACGCGGCCTGCACCTCTTCGCGTGAGGCGGGCGCGCCGAGCGCGTCGCGCATCCACTGGCGCAGCTGCTCCGCGTCGATCGGACGCTCGCCATCCATCAGGCGCGCGACCAAGGGCTGCGCGTTGGACGGGACGTCGTCACCGAGCGCCCGGACCAACAGTCGCCCCGCGCCGTCGAGGCCGACGGGGCGTCGAACGAAGGCGTGTCCGGTGTCGTCCACGGTGATCGCGTCGAGCCCGACGTCGTCCTCCGCGTCGGATTCGAGCGCGCCCATCAGCACGTCGTCGAAGACGGAGACGACGATCGCGACCGGCACCGCGGCGCCCGCGTCCTGCCAGTGGTCCACGAGCGTGCCGAGGCACGCCTGGCCGTTCACCCCATCGGCGACGGCGCCCTCGACGGGCTCAGCCTCCTGCGGCCTCTGGGACGTTGCTGCTTCCATCCGAGTCTTGTCCGTCCGAAGACGTCATGTGCTGGGCGAGCGTTACCAGACGTTGGATCTCGTGGGGATCCGAATCGAGGAACTGCAGCGCCATCCCGCGCGTGCGCGTCGTGACCCGCGAGCCCGTCGCGACCGGCTCCTCTTCGACCCGCACCACCTCGGCCCGCATCCGAATCGGCCGCGTGCCGGGGCCGGGCGCGATCTCGAGCGCGACCTCCGTGCCGAGCTCCAACACCACCGTCGTGTCGAGGAACACCCCGCCGGTGCTCAGGTTCCGGCTGATCTCCGCGTACGACTCGCTGGGTCGACCCAGGTGCCGAAATTCGACGTGCAACTCCACCGGGAGCCGCGGCGACTGCCGACGCTCGACACCGTCCTTGTCCATCGTCGCGAAGATCCTACCGAAAACGAAGCACCCCATCTAGGGGGATAAGCGGTATAGACACTCCGTGCGCCTCATCTGCGTCCCGGTCGCCCTGCTCGCCCTCGCCGCGGCCGGCTGCGAAGACGATCCGTTCACCATGAGCCGCGCCGACACGGGCGTCGTCCCGGTGGACGGGGGCACCACGGGGCCCCTCGCGCTCGAGCCCGGCATGACCTTCATCTACCAGGGCATCCTGACCTCCCGGATCACCGTGAACCAGGAGCACAACAGCACGTGGTTCATGACCGTGACGATCGACAGCGTCAGCGACCAGGGCGCCGGGGCCTCCTCCGTCACCTGGAGCGCGTCGAACATCACCACCGCCGACGACGACTGGGGCCCCACCGACGACTACGACAGCTGGGTCGGCCGCCTCGGCCCGTCGCAGCAGGAGGACTCCGTCTCCATGGCGGGGGTCGTGGCCCCGCTCGCCGGTCCCCCCGCGATTCCCCCGGTGCCGGGCGCCGGCGGCGTCAAACAGCTCCCCGTGGCCGGGACCTTCTTCCTGGACATGCGGGACATCGACGCCATCCGCGCCGCCTGGGCCCAGGACAACGCCGACCGTCGGCCGCGCGTCGGGGACCCGTCCGACAACGCCGGACGCTGGGTCTTCGAGTCCGACGGCGAGGACACCCTCCAGTTCTTCGACGAGGACCAACGCAAGGTCCGGATCGAGTACGATCCGCGCGGCTTCATGCAGCGTATCGAGGAGAACCTAGGTGACCCGGACCGCCAGACGGCCCCCTACGCCTTCAACCGCATCGTGCTGATGACGGGACCGAACTGATGCGCACCCTGAGCTCCGCCCCGCTCCTCTTCGCGCTCGGCGTCATCGCCGGGAGCGCGTGCCAATGCAGCGACGAACCGCCGACGACCCAGTGCATGACCGACGCGGAGTGCCGCGAAGGCGAGCGATGCACGCCGGAGGGCGCGTGTGTCGTCGGCATCGAGTGTGTCACCGACGAGGAGTGCACCGAGACGGACGCACGCCAGCTCTGCAACCTCGACGCCCCCGTCGAAGAAGGCGACCCCGAGCAGTTCACGTGCATCTTCCGCGAAGGTTTCGGCGACGACTGCGCCGCCGACCGCCCGTGCCCCTTCGGCGAGTTCTGCTCCGAGCTGCACGGCAAGTGTTACGTCTCCGCCAACGCGCGCGACTGCGTGCGGCGCGCGCAGTGCCCGTCGGGGCAGATCTGCGATCGCAACGCGAACAAGTGCGTCCCGGACCTCGGCTGCTACGGTGACCAGTTCTGCGAGGACGGCGAGTTCTGCGACACCGTCAACCGAACTTGCCGCGCGGCGAACATCGAGTGCGTCAGCTGCGTCGTCGACGGCACCTGTCCGGGCAGCGAGCTGTGCCTCGTCAGCACGCGCGAGTGTGTGATCGATCTGAGCGCCCAGACCTGCAACGAAGGCGAGACCTGCGACCCGCTCGGCCGCTGCGTGCAGTGCCGCAGCAGCGAAGAGTGCGGGCCCGGCCTGTTCTGCAACGTCGCGCTCGGCCGCTGCGAGTCGAACGTCCAGTGTGTGAACGACCCGAGCGAGTGCCCGTCGACCGCCGAGGTCACGTGTGTCGAGTGCGTCGAGCCGGAGATCTGCGACGCCCGCACGCGCCGCTGCCAGGCACCCGCGCTGGCCTGTGACTCCGACGTCGAGTGCCCCGGCGACCAGTTCTGCGACATGACGCTCGACCCACCGATCTGCGTCAACCGCATCCCGGAGTGCCTGGACGACCTGATCGACGAGGACGGCTCGAACGACACCATCGCGGAAGCGGCGAAGCTCGAGGAAGGGATGGGGCCGCTCTTCGACGAGCTGCGCGTCTGCCCGGGCAACCAGGACTGGTATCAGATCGCGGTCGCCGCCGGGACGTACCTCACGATCGACGCTCGCTTCGAACACGACGTCGGCGACGTAGAGCTGCAGCTGTTCCTGGAGGACGGTCGCTCGCTGCTCGACGAGTCGCGGTCCACCACCGACAACGAACGTGTGGAGCTCGAGGTCGGCACCGACCTCGTCGTCTACCTACGCGTCTTCCTCGGCACGCCGACGATCCGCTCCGTGCCCTACCAACTGATCGTCGCGCACGACCCGGGCAGCCTCTGTGAAGACGACGAAGCCGAACCGAGCGACTCGCGCGACATGGCACGGCAGCTCGTCAACGACATCCCGTTCGAGGGGCGGCTGTGCACCGGCGATCCGGACTGGTTCGTGCTGCGTCAGGTCGAAGCCGCGTCGCGCGTGCAGGTCGACCTGTCGTTCGTGGACAGCCTCGGGAACCTCGACCTCGAGCTGTACCGCTCCAACGCGACGGTGCCGACGCGGGTCGAGGCGTCGACGACCGACAACGAGCGCATCGTGTTCGACGCCCCCTACGGCGGCGACTTCTTCCTCCGGGTGGTCGGCCACGGCCCGGACACCAACGTCTACACGATCCGCGCGCAGGTCCGCCCGGGCGAGGGGGTCGCGTGCCTCGACGACCCGTGGGAGCCCAACGACGTCCCCACGACGGCCACGCCCACCTCGGCGCTCGGGCCGTTGCCGATCACGGACCCGACGATCTGCGGCGGCGACAAGGACTGGTACGCCATCCCGCTGGCATTCGGTGAGTCGCTGCGCGCCGAGATGACCTTCGACCCGAGCGCGGACCTCGACATGAAGCTGTACGCGCCGGGCACCGTGGACGTGAACAGCTCGCCGATCGATCAGAGCATCGGCTTCACCGGGCGCGAGCACATCGGGTTCCGGAACTTCCTCGAAGAGGGCGACTACCTGCTCCGCGTGTACGGGACGTCTCCGCAGTCGATCGCGAAGTACGAGCTCGAGCTCGAAGTGAAGCCGCTCGGCGTCTGCCAGCCGGACGCGGTGGAGCTACAGGGGCGCGGCAACTCCGCGGCGGATCCTTTCCCGCTCGGCCTGCCGCCCGTCGAGGCCTACGACCTGACGTTCTGCGACCCGGACACCGACTTCTATCAGGTGTTCCTGCAGGGCGGCTTCGTGAACGTGCTGCGGCTGTCGTTCTTCCCGGACGACGCCATCCTGGAGATGGAGCTGCGGCTCCCCGGCAGCAACCCGATGGACCCGCCGCTGTTCACCTCGTTCCCCGCGGCCGGCCAGGCGCCGAGTGAGATCGGCTACCGCGAGGTCTTCATCAACGTGCCGGGTCAGGGCTTCGCGGTCGTGAACATGCAGGTGCTCCGCTCCACGGCGACCGGCTCGTCGGACTACAACATCACCCTCGACCTCCAGCCGATGTTCCCGTGTATGCCCGACGCCGGTGAGCCGAACAACCGCGCGGCGACGCCGTCGCTCATCGCGAGCTCGTCGGTCGCGCCCGTGATGATCGAGGACCTGACGATGTGCACGTCGTTCCGCGACGGGACGAACACCGGCGACGAGGACTGGTACCTCCTCAACCCGCCGGAGGCCGGCGCGATCATCGACGCGCGGATCGAGCACGACCAGGGCGACATGCTCCTCGAGCTGTTCTCGCCGGGCGCCGTCCGGCGCGCCTGCGTCAACTTCGGGGCGGACCGCTGCTTCTCCGACGGCAACGGGCTCTCGGAGCGCGTCACCTTCACCGCGACCACGACGGCGCCGTACCTGCTGCGCGCGAGCAGCGTGTGGAGCTCGCCGAACGCCGGCGTACGTCCCGCCGACGCCGACACCCCCTACGACCTCTCGGTGACGTACACTCTGCCCTGATGCTGGCGACGGCGCTGATCGCTCTCTGTACGATCACGCAGGCCGAGGTGGCGCAGGCGGACGTGCCCGAGGTGGCGACGTCGTCGTCGTCGACCACCGGCGCCATTCGCCGCTACGTGGGGCCGGCGGTCGCGATCTTCCCGTCCTATACGCCGGAGCTCGTGCGCGGGCTGCTGCCGATCTCCGAAGCGCGTCGACGAGCGTTCGGCGCGGAGCTCGGCGTGGCGGCGTCGGAGGTGCTCGACTGGCGGCGCTGGTTCGTGATCCCCGACGCCGACCTCGCGGAGGCGATCGCCGAGGGCACCGTCAACGGCGAGTGCCAGGACGACCTCTGCTTCGCGGAGATCGGCGTCCGCGCGGGCGCGACACACGCGTTGATCTCGTCGCTCGTCGCGCCGCGCCCCAACACGTGCCGCGTGAACGTATCGCTCTACGATCTGCTCGGCGCGGAGGTGATCGCGGAGGTCGAGCGCGCCGTCGCGCCGTGCAGTGACGACAACCTCCTGTCGACCGCGTCGGACATCGGCCGCTCGATCGTCGACGGCCCACGCGCGCCGGTGCGCGTAACGCTGAACCTGACGCCGCGGACGTTGCCCACCGTCGACATCCCCGACGTCCCGGACGTGCCGCGGTACATCGTCGATACGTCGTCGCGGACGGACCGGGTCTTCGAGCTGGAGCGCGCGCTCCAGATCTACGAGGAGCAACACATGTACGTCTTCGACAGCGAGGACGGCGAGACGTTCTACATCGCGCGCGGCGGGCGCCTCCTCTCCGAGTGCGACGCGCGCCGCGTGGCGTCCGCGCCGCGCACGCCCGAGATCACGGAGTTCTGTGACGGCAACGACTGGGAGTGGGCCTGGCTCGGCGTCCCGTTCGGCGGCGTGGTGATGCTCGGCAGCTACGGCAACTTCCTCGACGGCGGCTTCGTCGGCGTCATCGGGATGGGCATCGGCGGCATCCTCACCGTCACCTCCGCCGCGCTCGCGATCGCGCTGAACGTGGACAAAAAGGACCCGCGCGACGGCGAGTACTACTCGTCGCGCAAGCAGATCGAAGCGATCGTGAAGGACTCGAACGCCGGCCTGAGGAAACAGCTCGACCTCACCGAGGCCGAGGTGTTGGTCGGCGGGATGCGGCTGTGACTCAGGACGTGTACGCGGTGTAGCGATCCGCGGCCGGGTCGAAGGTCACGAAGAAACCTTCGTCGCTGTACGGGTTCGCGATCTGCGCGACGAGGGCGCCCGGGTGGTTGCCGCCGGGGTCGTAGCCGGCGTCGTACTCGGGGAACAGCACCAGCTCGGGGACGATGCGATCGACGATCGCCCGCACCTCACCCGGGTGGAGCTGGAGGTTCGGCACGTAGTGCTCGTCGAAGTGGGCGCGCATCGCGAGCGCGAGGCGATGGACCTGAGGTGGGGTGAGGTCGACCGGCGACAACACGAAGTCGCCGTCGTAGGGGAGCGCGTAACCCGTCTGTCGGCTCCCGCCGTCGACGCGATACTGAAAAGAATAGCTCCCGTCGGGGCGCGCGAACGACTCGCCGAGGCGCACGGTGGCGGGATCGATCGAGTCGTGCTGCTCGAAGGTCTCGAGGAAGCGCTGGCCGAGCGCGGCGGGGAGCGCCTGCTGGTTGCCGCGGCCCTGGAGCACCGTCGGGACCTCGCGCTCGAAGCGCTCGAGCTCCCGCTCCGCGCGGGCGTCGTCGCCGAGGAGCGCACGGGCGGCTTCGACCGTCCGCCGCGCTTCGTGAAGCGCAGCGTCCGTATCGGGGGCATTCGACAGCTCCTGCAGCGCCTCGTTCACGACGCGGCGGGCGTCGCTACGGCTCACCACCGCAGCGGGATCGTTCTGCAGGGCCCGCGCGAGCTGGCGCCGGGCGTTCACACCGGTGGACACATGGCCCTTATCGGACGGGACGGCCGGTCGGTTGCGTCTTACGCGAGGACGACGCCGCGAGGCGGTCGGCGGCGGCTCGGCGTCGGTCGGGGCGCGGCGCTGAGGGCCTTCACGGCCTGGCGCGGGCGCTCGCGACCCGGGTCGAGGAACGCGCTGAGCTTGACCGTCCCCGTCGGTAGCGGCGCGTCGTAGCGCGGCGCGGCCACCACCTGAGCACCACCGCGCACTTTCAGCAGGGACCGCCGCACCCGGGCGAGCTCACGTTGCGTGCGGATCCCTAGCGCCCGGAGGACCCGCGCATCGCGGGCGATCCACTTGACGATCGACCGCGCGATGCCCGGTGCACCGTGTCGCCGCTCGAACATCGCGCCCAGCTCCAGGAGCGCGGTGACCTCGCGGCGGATGTCGACCTTCGCGCGGAAGAGATCGTCGAGGGCCATGCGCAACCCGCGACGCGCCGCCGGAACGAACGCGTAGCCGGTGTCGTTCTGCTCGACGAAGCGCAGCGCAAACCGAGCGAGCTCACTCATGACTCGGTCGCTCCGCTGAGGCGGTAGAGGAGCGCGTGTTCGTGAGCGCCGCCGCCGTCGAGCGTGCCGTGGGTGATGGCGCGGACGTAGTCGGCGAGGCCTTCGTCGTAGCGCAGCACGTCGCCGTCCGCGTCCCAGACGCCCTCGCCGCGGAATCGGCGGTCGAGCTCCGCGAGCTGTTCGTCCGAAGCCTCGGCGAAGACCTGGTTCACGACCTCGGTGTCCCGCCCCTCCAGCGCGCCGACCAGCCGACGCTCGTACGCATCGACGCTCTCGGGCGTGGCCCGCGCCGCGTCGCCCTCGTTGCGACGACCGCTCGAAACCCGGCGCATGAAGTCGAGGTAGTGCGTGTCGCGGCCGGCGATCGCGAACTGACCGAGGAAGTCGCCCTCCATCGCGTCGATGCGCTCGCCGATCGGGCGCCCGCTCGTCTCGAGCTCGTCGCGCACCTCGGCCATGGAGGCGTTGTCGAGATCCAGGAGTGTCTCGGCGGCACCCTCGGGGTCGAAGTCGCCCGAGCGGTCGGACGCGCTCGCGAAGCGGCGCGCCGTGGCGCCCGCGTCGACGGTGGCCTCGGGCTCGTCTTCGACCGCTTCGGCGGCGTCGACCTCTTCCTCGGCGCCCGGCGCCAAGTGCAGCGCGGGGTGGCCGTCGGCTCGATACGCCTCGTACGCGGTCTGGGTCTCGGGGCCCCAGTACCCGTCGGCGCCGGCCTCCCCGAGCTCGTAGCCGCGAGCGATCATGGTCTCCTGCGCGGCGAGGACGCGTGGGCCCTTGAACCCCTCACCGATCACGCCGTCCTCGGTGGCCTCCGCGTAGCGCCCCAGCGCGGTGTAGTCCTCGGGCAGCTCGGCGGCCGCGTCGGCGGCCTCCGTGACGCGCTCGGTCATTTCGTCCCGGTCGGCGCGGGTCGCGGAGGAGAGGTCCGCGGCGAGGGCGGCGCGGTCGTCGTCGGAGAGATTGCCGCCGTTTTCGAGCGCGAACTGCTCGGTCGACCGGCCCAGGATGCTCAGCTCACCCGTCGAGGGGTCGAACGTCCCCGTCAGGTCCACGATGTTGCGGTAACTGAAGTCCAGGCGGTCGATGTTCTGCGTCATGGAAACAGCATGAGCTGCCCCCGCGGCGGAGTGTATTACGACGGGCCGTAATCTTACGGGCCCTACTCGAGGAGCCCCAGCGAGAACTGCCGCGCCCCGAAGCGCCGGTAGCCGCGACGCACCTGAACGATCTTCGCGGCGCCCTGGACGCCCGCCGCCGCGACCTGCTGACGCGCGCGGTGAATCCATACATTCAGTGTATTTTCGTCGCAGCGAAGCATGTCGAGGAGACGTGCGACGCGTACCCAACCGCGGTCGCTCTCGTTCTCGGTGTCGTCCTCCTGACGCGCGCGCGCCAGCGTCGCGAGGACGTACGCGTGCTCGCGCGGTTCGAGCGGTGTCTTGATCCCGCGGAGGTGGACGACGACCTGGGCCGTGTCCTCGTCGCGGCTGACCAGGAGCTCGACGTGGACGTTCTCGAGGGTCATCGCGACCTGCGGCATCGGCGTCTCGTCGGCCGGCGCCGGAGGTTCGATGCGCCACGTGGTGTCACCGTCCCGCACGAGCGGGCTGCTCGCGAGATCGTGGAGCGCACCGTCGGCGTCCTCGGCGACCCACCGCCCCTGCTCGTCGGCGAAGACGGTGAGGCGAGGTGCGTCGTCGTCGGGGAGCGCGAGGACCTCCAGGCCGCTGCGCTTCACGCCCGTCGCGACGTCGGTCGCGACGATGTGCGGCGCGCCCGTCGACACGACCTCCCACGTCGCTTCCGGATCGCCGAACCCGAGGCGCTGCCCGGGCGTGAGCGCCAAGGACTGCCCGCTGTCGAGGCGCTCGCCGTTCACGAAGGTCCCGTTGCGGCTTGCGAGATCGCGGAGCATCCAGCGCCCGTTCGTGAATCGAATCCGCGCGTGCTCGGAGGAGGCGTAACGTTCGTCGAGCACCACCGTGCACGACGCCGCGCGGCCGAGCAGCGTACGCGCAGAGAGCGGAAGCTCCACACCGTCCGAGATGCGCCGGAGGACCCCCATGAACGTCGCGGAGGATACCGCACCCCCTCGCGCACCACGACTGCGCCGCGGCGCTCGCCTTGCCCGTCGACGTGAAATGAGGTGATCGTGCGCCCGTGCGGGTGCCTGCGGCGTTGGTGTTCGTCGTCGCGTTGGCTTGCCGCCCGACCCAGGACGTCGCCGTCGACGCACCGGCCTCGATCGCCTACGCGGCGGTGGTCCAGCTCGACGGTGAAGACGTCGTCGCGGCGACGCCGCTGGTTCGCTGGGCGCCGTCCGAGGGGCTGCCGGTGTTCGTGGACGGCGCCCGCAGGCACGTCGTCGTCGGGTTCACCGAGGCGCAGCTGACGCTCGCGGACGGGGACGGCCCGTTCACGGAGCCGCTGCGGAGCGCCGAGTCACGGTGCGCGTCGGCGCTCCCGGCGCCGACGTGGGCCGCGGATCCGGTCGGGGCCTCGGTCGACCCCACGACCGTCCCCCGGCTGACCGCGTCTTGGCTGGAGGACATCTGCACGCCGCCCGACCCCGCCGCGATCTGGGTCGAGAACCGCTGTACGGCGCGGCCGTGTGCGCTCGAGGTCGTCGAGACCGCGGGCTGCCTTCACACGTACTCCCTCGCGCGGTGCGACGGGCCCGAGCTGTTCGTGTCGAGACGCGACGACGGGACGCTGTGTGTCGACGCCACCGCAGACCTCGCCGAGTGCCCGTTCACGCTGCACGACGCGGTGTCCGGCCCGGCCCCCTACACTGTGGAGCGCGCGACGATCGCGACGCCGCTGCCCGTCACCATGTCCGAGCGCCCCGTCCCCGCGGATCGCCGGGCGGGCGTGCTCGTGGACTTTGCGTTCGTCGAAGACCACATGCTCGTCGCGACCCGCACGACGGTGCCCCAGGACTGCGCGGATCCGAACGCCGCGCGCCGCCTCCTCGTCGTCGACGACGACCTCGTGGTGCAGGACACCGTGGAGGTCACGGGCTGCTTGGACCGCCTCGCGTCGACACCCGCGGGGGTCATCGGTCTGGTCGCGGACGGCGGGCGGTGGCACGTCGCGACCTACGACGCGGCCGGCACCCGCACCGCAACCGCCGCGTTTCCTCAGATCGAAGTGAACGTCGCGGAGTACCGCGCCGTCGATCTCCTCGTCGCGGACACCACCGCCTACGCGGTGTTCGGAGCCCGCGAGACCGCCCCGGTAGAGTTCCGGTTCTTGGCGGTCGAGCTCGACACACGCACCCTCCTGTCTAGCCGTATTTTCAATCGAACGGAACCTCGTGAGCCGTGGGTCGCGACGCTCCGCGGAACCCACCTCGTCGTCGCCGGGGTCGAACAGCAGTCGTTCGTCGACATCGACCTCGTCGCGGGCGGTGCTTCGGCGACGGCGCTCCCGCACGACTTCACGAGCGCCGACATCAACGACCTGTACGCCGCGGGATCCACGGTCGCCGTGGCGCTCCGGCAGGCCGTGCACGTGGTCGGCGAGCGCAAGCTGCGACGACCGATGTTCACCAACAACGACGCGGTCGCCATTCACGGCTGGCCGCAGGACCGCTTGCTGATCGTGGCCTTGGAGTACGTGCTCCCGCCGATGATCACCGAGCTGACGTTCTACGACGAACGTACCGACCGCCTCCTCCCTGGCAAGTGGTCCATCTCGGACTCGATGCCCGGCCGCATCCGCACCGACGCCTCGGGGCGCGTCGTCCTGCTCTTCCCGTGGGACGCCGAGCTCGTCCGCCTCACGCCAACGCCATGAACGCCGCGCTCCTCGCACTCGTCGCAGCCACGACGCTCACCGCCGGGGAGCGCACCCCGGCCGCGCTGATGATCGTCACGCCGCGCAACGTCCCGCTCGGCGTCTCGACCGCGCTGGTGCTGGAGGGGATGACGACGGCCATCGAAACGAAGACGTCGCTGGAGATCTCGTCGCTGGAGCAGGCGGGCGTCGACGAGATCGCACTACGACGGTGCAGCTTCGAGGAGCGCTTCGGGTGCACCTCGCGCACCGTCCGCGCGTCGTTCCCGACGGCGCGCTTCCTCTTCGTCGCGGACGTCCACCCCGGCCAACCCGCGCGGCTCGGGCTGACGATGATCGATCTCGAAGAGGCGACGCGAATCACGAGCGGCGGAGGTTCGCGCGCGGAGCAGGAGGACCGGCTGTTCTCGGCCTCGAAGTCGACGCCGCTGTCTCCGGTTCGCCTGGAGCGCGACGCGCTGCGCGCTCACGCCGCCGACGTCCTCGACGCTACCTTCCGCGACAAACTCACCGGCTTCTGGGGAGCGCTCGCCTCCATCGAGATCGAGGTCTTCGGACCGGGCTCCACGGTGGTCGCGCTCGACGGGCGCACGGTCGGAGCGATCGAGGCGACGACCGCCACGCTCCGCGACGTGCGGCCCGGCGCCCGCGAGATCACGCTGACCCGCGATGACGCGCCGGCGTTCACCCAGCGCGTCACGGTCGTGCTCGGAACACCGGCGCGCGTGGTGATGCCGGCGCCGCCCGAGGTCCCCGTGCTCCGGAACGCCGCCTTGTACGCCGGCCTCGCCGTCGCCGCGGCGGCGGTCGGCGTCGGGATCTACGGCGCCGCCGCGACCAGCGACGACACCCAGGCGACGTGCCTGATGCGCGCGGGGGCCTTGGGTTGTCCCAGCGTCGGCGCGTTGGGGTTCGGCTACACGGCGCCGGTCGCGCCGACCACCGATCCGAGCGCCGTCGACGGCGGCCCCGAGTTCCTGCCCCTCGCGGTCGGGCTCGGCGTGACGGGCGCGGTGTGGTCGTTGTCGACCGTGTTCTTCGCGGAGGAGGAACCGCTGTGGTGGTCGATGGCGGTCGGCCTGCTCGGCGGCGTGGCCTCGTCCACCGCGTTGTCATGGGCGCTCTGACGATCGCAGCGCGCGAATCGTTGTCATGGGCGCTCTGACGATCGCAGCGCGCGAATCGTTGTCATGGGCGCTCTGACGATCGCAGCGCGCGAATTGCCGTCGCGAGCCCCTCGAGATCCGCGCGCGCCTCCGACGCACGCACCAGCCGACGCACCCGTGTCTGCACGGCCGGGGATCGTGTGGAGGCCGCTGCTTCGATCGCGCGCGCGAGCTCGCGGAGCGCCGCGAGATCGTCGGGCCTGCTGCGGAGCGCATCGAGTCGTCGGCTCAGCGCCGCGACGGGGTCCGGCGGCGGCGCCTTCGGTGCAACCTTCCTCGGTGGGGGCTCGGACGCACGACGTCGGGCCTTCGGCGGCGGCTCCGCGAGCGGAGGCGCGCTCGGTGTCACGTCCGTCGGCTGCGGCACCGCGGCGGGGACCGGTGCGGCGGCGGGGACGGGTGCGGCGGCGGGGACGGGTGCGGCGATCGGCGCCGGGCGCGCCGACGGAGTCGGGGACGGCGGCGGGCGCGCCGACGGTGTCCGGGGCGGCGCCGGGCGCGCCGACGGTGTCCGGGGCGGCGGCGACTCCTCGGGAGGCTCGGCCAGACGAAATGCAACCCAGCCTGCGGTCGCGGCGACGGCGAGGATCACCGTTGCGAGCACGACTCCACTCCACGCGCGGCGGCGCGGCGGTGGCGCGCTCGGGCGCGTCACCGTGTTGGAGATGGGCTCGTCGGCCTCGAAGGGCACCGCGCGCGTTGGCGCGACGTCCTCCTGGGGTGAATCGGTACCGGTACCGGGACCGGGACCGGGACCCTGACCGGGACCGATGGCAAACGGGGCGGTCCGCGCGCCGTCCCGCGGGGGGCGCCCCGGGGCGGTGACGGCGTTGGACGTGGTCGTCGCCATCCAAGGACGTGCGTTCGGCAACCGCGCGGCGGCGGGACCTTCGTTCGACGACGGGCGTGCCTCGGTCGAGCCGCGCCCCGGCACCGGCGTCGCGGGACGGGGTGCATCGCAGGTTGCGAGGGTCGCGCGAAACGCCGCGACGAACGCCGCGATGCTCTCGAAGCGAGTCGATGGCTTCGGCGCCAATGCGCGCACGAAGATCTCGTCGAGCGGCGCGTACGCCGGGACGATCGATTCGATGCGGGGGCGGGGCCCGGCGACGATGCGGTCGAGCAGCGACATCACGTCGTTGCCGCCTGCGGGCGGCGCCTGGTCCATCGGCAGCGGCGCGCCGCTCTCGGCGCGCACCCACAGCCGGCGCAGCGTGAGCACTTCGAACAACACCACCGCGAGTGAGAACTGATCGGACGCCCCCGCGATCTCGGGTGAGCCGCGCGCCTGCTCGGGCGACATGTACGTGTACGTCCCGATCGTTCGCCCGGCGGTCGTCGCGAGATCCCGCGCGACCTCCTCGACGCGCGCGATGCCGAAGTCGAGGACCACACACGACCCGTCCGGCCGAAGCCGAAGGTTGGCCGGCTTCACGTCGCGGTGTACCACTTGGGCGTCGTGCGCGCGTTGGAGCGCACCGCCGACGTCCGCCGCGATTCGATCGACCTCGGCAGCGGTGAACACCGCGCGCCGGTCGACGCGATCGTGCATGGCTTCGAGCAGGTCGACGCCGGGCACGAGCTCCATCGCGAGGTAGGGGCGCGGGCCTTCGACCTCGATTGCGATCGCGCGCGCCACGTTCGGGTGGTCGAGCCGAATCAGCACCCGCGCTTCGCGTGCAATGCGCGCGATGGCGTCCGGTGAGCCCCGAAGCGTCTTGTGGAGCAGCTTGACCGCGACCCGTCCGCCGCCTTGCTGATCCGTCGCGACCCAGAGCGTGCCCGCGCCGCCTTGCCCGATCGCGCGCTCGAGCACGAACCGACCGTCGAGGACGAGCCCGATTCGCGTCGACGTGCTGTCGGGTCTCGAGCTCACGCCCCGATGATACCGCTCAGGTGGAGATCAGCGACCGCGTCAGGTCGCAGAGCCTCGGCCCGACGTGCTCCCAGGTCAGGGGCTCGGCGCGAGCGCGAAGGTTCCGCGGGCGGAAGTCCTTCTTGTGCGCGAGGACGTCGTCGATCGCCGCGGCGAGCGCGGCGGGGTCCTCGGGCGCGACGAGCCGGCCGACGCGATCGTCGATCAGCTCCGAGAGGCCGCCCACTTCACTCGCCACGACCGGGCGCCCAGTGAGGAGCGACTCGACGGCGACACACGGCAGGCCCTCGCCGCGCGACGGGAGCACCAACAAGGACGCGGCCGCGTAGCGCTCTGGCAAGTCAGCTTGCGCGAGCTCGCCCTCCACGATCACGCGGTCCGCGAGCCCGAGGGCGGCGGCCTGCGCTTCGACGTCGAAGCCCGGCAGCACCGGCCCCACGAGCCGCAGCGTGACCCCCTCGGTCTTGACCTGCGCCAGGGCGGCGAGGAGGACGTCGACGCCCTTGGGGCGACCGACGCGACCGACGAACAGCAGCTCCGGTGCCCCGCGCGGTTTGCGCGCGACGGGGAACAGGCTCCCGCGCGAGGTGAACTGCATGACCTCCGCGCGCTGGCCGAGGAACGACAGCTCCCGCGCGAGATCCTGCGACACGGCGAGGACGCGTGCGGCGTCGCGCAGCGCGTGCAGCGCGCGACGTTTGCGGTTGATGCCGCCGTCGGCGAGGCCGCGGGCGACGCGGACGTCCGTCCCGTGCGCCACGACGACGGAGGGCCCGCCGAGGACACGTGCGACCTGGGACGCGGCGTAGCCGCCTTCGTCGAGGAACGATCCGTGGACGACCGCCGGCTGCCGGGCGCGAGGCCCTTTCAGCAGGTGCGCGGCGATCGCGGCGGTCGCGACCTCGGTCGAGCGGCGCGGCACGGGGACGTAACGAACGAGCTTCGGCCGCGGCTCCAGCGCGAGGAGCGCCTCTTCGAGGCCGTCCGGCCACGGCGCGGCGCCCCGACGTGCGCGAACCTTCCCGTGCAGCTTTTGGATCGCGCGCACGGGCACCGGCATGTAAACGGCGACGTCGAGGTCGTCGGTCTGAGCGTGAGCCCGGACGGCCTCCCACGCGAACTCCGGCACCGGCCGCAAGAGGTTCGGCCGCGGGAAGATCACGTGCGCAATCGGCGTTCGGCGCAAGGCGGCTCGTGTGTCCGAACTTGTCGGACCCGAGTCAAGCGCTCTGTCGGCCGGGACCCGCGTCCGACCCTCTGCTAGCCTCCGGCGCCATGACCGAAGTCGACCTCGATCGCGCCCTGGACGTCGCCCGCCGCGCCCTCGACGCAGCCGCCGCGGCGGCGATGAAACACTACGACCAGGGGGTGAAGGTGGAGACGAAGCCCGACCGATCGCCGGTGACGGCGGCGGATCGGGACTCCGAGGTGGCGATTCTCGACGTCATCACCGCGGCGTTCCCGGAGCACTCCATCCTCGCCGAGGAGAGCGGCAAGCAGGACAAGGCGGCGGACGCACGCTGGATCGTGGACCCGATCGACGGCACCCGCGGCTTCACGCGGGGCGGCAAGTTCTGGGGCGCGCTGATCGCGTTGGAGCTGCGCGGCGAGGTCGTCATCGGCGCGATGGGCCTCCCGGCGCTCGGGGACCAGTACTGGGCGAAGAAGGGCGGCGGAACCTTCAAGAACGGAGCGCGCTGCCGGGTGACGGCGATCGATGCCCTCGCGGACGCCACCGTGAGCCTCGGCGAGATGGGCCCGCTGCTGTCCCCTCCGCACGGCGACGCCGTGACCCGCGTCGTCCGCGGCGCCGCCTCGGCGCGGTGTTACGGCGACCTCAAGGGCGTCGCGATGCTCCTCGACGGCCTCGCCGACGTCTGGCTGGAGCACGGCGTACAGCCGTGGGACCTCGCGCCGACGAAGATCCTGCTCGAGGAGGCCGGCGGTCGCTGGACGACGTTCGACGGCGGCGACTCGGTGCACGAGGGCCACGCGGTCGGGAGCAACGGACCGCTGCACGACGCGGTGCTGGGGATGCTGGGTTAGCCGGGCGCTACGGTCGTAGGTGCGATAGAGTACAATTGTGTTTCGGTCAGCCAAATCGTGGGGATATCGTGTTGCGTTGAGTTCGGCGTTTGTGTCGGCCGTCTGGGGATGCTCTAGCTCATTCGAGTACGCACCCCCGACATTTTCATCGAATGGCGGCGTTGCAGCCGTACCCATCGATATCGAAGACGTCGAGGTCCTCTACGTCCTCGACGAATCCAAAGACATCATCCGCGCCAAGGCCACGATGACCTTCACGGTCGACGAGGTTGGCCACCCGTTCTTCTTATTCGCGTTGAAGCCCAAACGGATCTCACTCGACAGCCGCGTTCTAGATCCGGATCGGCTGACGACTGAGTCGCGAAGCGAAGAGGATGCCAGCGTGCAGGTCCTACGGACGCCCGTCCCACTGCGCCCCCGCGTCAAGCCCTATCGCGTCGAAATCGACTATGAACTGACTGGTCGATTTCCAGCGAGCAAGAAGTACGGGGCGGAACTGGCGTTCGACATGACCGACGTCAGTAGCTGTACGATCCCCTGCATCGCGCCTGATGTCTATCTGAGCGACGCGTACTTTCCTTCGAACTTCGAGTTCGACACTTTCCGGCTTCGCACTGAACTCCATGTCAAGAATGCTTCTTCGGGCTATGAGGTCTTCACAAACGGACGTAAGTCGAATCTCCGCCCCAATCGCTGGCGAATCACCTTCTCGAGTTGGAGCAACTCAGCGTCCTTCTATCTCCACTTGGTGCGAGGCGCGGAGAAGCTCGAAATCAAACGGAACGAAAGGCCAACGAGAGTCCAGATTCACGTCTCGTTGCGCGTAGACAAGCCCAGTGACGAGCTCGGGCGCGTAGCGGCGCTTGTTCCGGAGATCCTCGAACGGTTGATCGGCCGACTCGGGACATTCCCCTTCGAAGAGCTCAAGATCGAGGTGGGCCCAAAAGGCAGTCTTGCGGAACAGCTCTGGAGACTCGAGCATCTGGACGGAAAACGTGGAGGCGGGCCGCCTCCAGGGATGAAATCCAGTGATTCACGTGGGCAGGAGTATGCGGGCGCGATCTGGATCGCGGAGGGAGTGTCCGAAGATGTCCTCGGACACGAGATCGCTCATCAGTGGTTCGGGCGAAGCGTGCGGCCCCCGTCCGCCACGAGTGGATGGGTGGATGAGGTCGTCGCGATCTGGGTGGGGAGAAAGAGGCTCATATCCTCGGGTATTCCGTGTGGCGACAAGGTCGAGGCTGTTGGTCCTTATGCACGCCACACCAACGATCGGGTCTACGACATGGGAGAACGAGTCATGCAGTTGATCTCATGGCTCGTAACTCCGGCGCAGCTCACCGCGACTCTAAGCGGAATCGCTGGCGCACAGCGTCATCGTTTCCTCAGCGGGAGAGCCTGGGCATCAC
The DNA here is from genome assembly GCA_040218735.1 of Deltaproteobacteria bacterium. Taxonomy (GTDB): domain Bacteria; phylum Myxococcota; class Kuafuiibacteriia; order Kuafuiibacteriales; family Kuafuiibacteriaceae; genus JAUHYN01. The sequence continues at coordinate 409,412 of JAVJQW010000043.1, read as the reverse complement.
ATGTCCTCGGTAGGCACGGAGAGCAGCAGAATGATGTTCTCGATGCACTCAAAGGATGCATCGAGGGCATTGGTCGCTAGAATCCCGGGCATTTCATCCCTGGGTATTTCGGATCCGCGTAGGAGCTGGCGCTCGCCTCGCCGTCGGCGAAGTAGATCGCATGAAAGCCCTGTGCCTTTTCAGCGCCGCTCTTGAGCGGGCGAATAGCGCTCGAGTCTGGGTCGTCCCTCACCCCTATCCAGTAGATATGCGCCTCTGCGACCGCCGCCTTGTCGAAGTCGTTGACGTTGGACTTGAGCAGAATGTCCGGGTAGCTGTGATTCGCCTTGTACGATCCCTTGAGATCGTCAGCATTACTCGGGTCCGGGTACAGTAGGCCGAGGAAGTCTCCATCATCCTTGAACGTCTGAACGACAACGCACCGCATAGGGAAGAAGGCCTTGTTTCCGGGTTCGTCGGCTCCCATCTTCATAGACAGACGCATGTCATTGCCCCAAAGATCGAGCACGCAGTTCTTACACGGCTTGTCCTCTCCGCCACCCGATCCCGACGCCGACATGCTCTGCCCCACGAAATAGCCACCCGCGCCACCCACGAAAAAAGCGGTCACCGCGGTCGCGATTAGGGTTGGCTGGGCGTACTGCTTCGTCACATCGGCGATGATAGCCTAATCGATCGACGAATTCCCAACTCAGCCGATCTTGAGCAGCGACATCCGATCGAACAACAGCAACACCCCCGCCGTCTCGGACGACGACAGGCCCGGGAGGCCGATGTCGCCGTTCATGGTGACGCCTTCGGCGAGTTCGCGGAGGGCGAGGAGGACGGGGGGCGGGAGGCCGTAGCCGTTGCGGGTCTCGTCGTAGGGGGCGACGAGCCGGACCGACTTGTCGCGGACCTTCTGCAACATGGCTTGCTTTCGCCCCGCCGCGGAGCGGACCACCATGCCGAATGCGATCGCCGGGCGGACGTCGACGTAGACCGCGTGGAAGTGGGCGAGGCGATCCAGGCCCTCGGCGAGGCGAACCGCGGCCTCGGAGCGATCGTAGACCGAGAAGAGGCGGCGGCGGGCCTGCTCCTCGACGGCCCGATCGAGCTCCTCCGCGCTGACGCGCCCAGACTCGACGAGCTTCTCTCCCATCTCCAGGCCATCGCGCGCGCCGTCCGTGACCGCGTCGACCGCCTCCGGCGTGAGCAGCTTGAGGGCGAGGATGCCCTCCCGGAGGCTCGAGTGATCCGCCTCCGCGGGGGGCCGCAGGCCCACGACGGACCCCTCGCGCAGGAAGACCCGATCGCGGTCGTCGCCCGCGCCGACCTCCACCAGCCCCGTAAAGCGCGCCATGTGCAGGTGCAGGAGGAGCTCGTCGAAGGGGATGTCCGCGAGGGTGAACTTCAGCTCGCCGCGGGGGCCCACGCGGTCGATGGCCTCGGTGATGGCGCCGTGGCTCATGCACCCGGGACGATACCGAATTTCGGGGCGGTGCAAGCCCGTCGAATGTCGGCGCGCGTTCCATCTGGTGCCGTCCGGGCCCACCGTGCTAACCCGCTTGCGCATGCGTCGTGGACTGCTGCCGCTGATGGCCCTCTTCCTGGGGGCCTGCCCACAGGCCGAGAAGAAGGCGGGTGACACCGACAAGCCCTACCCCGCCCCCGAGGTGGTGGCCGAGGGCGAGGTCGTCGCCCAGATCGGCCCCGTCACCCTGACCACCGCGGAGCTGGAGAAGCGCCTGTACAAGCAGAGCCCCTTCCGGCGGATGCAGCTCAAGGATCCGAGCCAGCTCGAGAAGTACGTCGAGGGCGAGGTCCGGATGGAGCTGCTCGCCCAAGAAGGTTGGAGCCAGAAGCTGTACGACGACCCGCAGATCAAGGCAGAGCTGAAGCGTCTGATCGTCCAGCGCGTGATGAACGACCACATCGCGCAGCTCGGGGACGCCCTGGAGGCGACCGACGGCGACCTCGCCATCATGTACAAACAGAAGGAGAAGGAGCTCAACAAACCCGAGCGCATCCGCCTCTCCCAGATCGTCCGCTACGTGGAGTCCGACGGCGAGCGCGCCGCGGCGAAGAAGCTCCTCGCGCGCGTGAAGAGCGAAGTCCTCAGCGCGCAGCGGAAGAACGACCAGACCGCGTTCGGCCGCCTCGCGCGGCAGCACTCGCAGGACGACGCCACGAAGAACGGGGGCGGCGACCTCCAGTTCCTCGACCGCGAGCAGCTCACGGAGCGCTACGGCGAGGAGGTCGCGAAGACCCTCTTCGAGGACGCGACGATCGGGGACCTCGTCGTCGCCGACGCGCCGAACGCCGTGGTGCTGTTCAAGAAGACCGGACTGCGGCGCGCCGTGCACCGTTCACTCGAGCAGGTGAAGTCGCAGCTCCGCGGGCAGATCATCGCCGAGAAGCGCGAAGCGGCGTTCGACAAGTTCATCGACGAGCTGATGAAAAAGCGCAGCGTGGTGGTGAACGAGGACGCGTTCTCGAAGATTCAGCTCGAGCCCAAGGAGAAGGCCGCGCCGTGAGACGTGCGCTCTGGCCGCTCGTGCTCCTGCTCGCGGGGTGCCCGGCGAAAAAACCCATCTCCGCGGAGGACCGCGTCGCGATCGTCTTCACGGATCCCGAAGGCACGCCGCTCGACCACCCGCTCGCGAAGATCACGGTGGGTGACATCAACCTCGCGCTGGCGCGGAAGCGCTTCGAACGCGAGGGGTCGCTGCGCGCGAAGGAGCTCCCGAAGTCACTCCGCAAACACACGATCGAGTCGATGATCGACACCCGCCTGTTGGCCATGGAGGCGGAGCGCCTGAACGTGAAGACGACCACGACGGCGGTGGCGCGAGAGCTGGAGGCGTTCCGCGAGGGGCGGAGCGCGGACGAGTTCCGGCGGGCGCTGATCGAGAACTTCCAGACGGAGGCCGAGTTCGTGGGGGCGATCGAGCGCCAGCTCACCGAGATCGAGCTGTTGAAGCGCGAGGCGATGAAGGACGTCGAACCTTCGATGGAGGCGGTGAAGGCGCGGTTCGAATCGATGCCTCCGGAGGAGCGCATGCGACCGGAGCGCGTGCGCGCGCGCCAGATCATGGTGACGACCGAGGAGGACGCGCAGGCGATCCACAAGGACCTCACCTGGCGGAAGAAGGACTTCGCCGAGATGGCCGAGCGCGTGAGCATCGGGCCGGAGGCGAGGCGCGGCGGCGAGGTCGGGTGGTTCCAGCGCGGGCAGATGCCGGAGGTGTTCGACGAGAGCTGCTTCCCGCTGCAGCCGGAGGAGATCTCGCCGGTGATGGCGTCGGAGCTCGGCTTTCACATCTGCCAGCTCCTGGAGCGGGAGCCGGAGCGGCCCCTGACGTTCGAGGAGGCAGCCCCTCGCCTCAAGCGGACGATGCGCGTGGAGGCGGAGCGCGCGGCCAAGAAGGCCTACAAGGAACGGTTGCGCGGGAAGGTCCAGATTCGGTACCTCGACGCCGAGCCGCTCGACGAAGCGGACGAGGAGTGACGTGATGTGGACGACGATGTTGGTGGCGACCCTCGCCGTGGGTGCGCCGAGCGACCGCGAGCTCTTGGACCGCATCGTGGCCGTCGTGAACGACGAGGTCATCACGCTCTCCGAGGTCGAGGCGTCGGCGAAGCCGTACATGCAGCACAACGAGGGTGAAGAGCGGAAGAAGCTCCTCTTCAAGGACATCCTCGACCAGCTCATCTCCGAGCGGCTCCTCGCGCAGGAGATCAAACAGGCGAAGATCACCGTCTCGGACGAGGAGGTCTCGCGCGCGGTGAAGGACATCCTCCGCCAGAACCGCATCTCGGAGGAGCAGCTGAAGCAGGCGATCGAGTCGCGCGGGATGTCGATGGGGCAGTACCGCGAGGACCTCAAGTCGCAGCTCGTGCGGCTGAAGCTGATCGACATGAAGGTGCGCTCGCGCGTGGTCATCCCGGAGGCCGACATCAAGGCCGAGTACGACCAGCGCACGAAGGACGATGAGCAGGAGGAGCTCGTTCACATCCGGCACATCTTCTTCAAGTGGGGTGAGAACGCGACGGAGGCCGAGAAGGCGGCGATCCGCGACAAGGCCGTCGCCGCGCGCAAGCAGGCGCTGAGCGGGGACTTCGAGGCGGTCGCGAAGGAGCTGTCGGAGGGGCCCACGCGCAACAACGGCGGCGACCTCGGTGAGCTGTCCGGCAAGCAGCTCCTCCCGGAGCTGAAGGTGGCGCTCGAGGGCGTGGAGCCGGGCACGATCACCAACCCGATCGACACCGCCAATGGCGTGCACGTGGTCTACCTGGTGGGGCGGCGCTTCAAGAAGCCGAACTCCTACGCGGAGCTTCGGGATCGGATCTATCAGGAGATGTATCAGCGGCGCGTCGAGGAGCAGACCAAGGTCTGGCTCGAGGAGCTGCGGGGTCAGAGCGCCGTCCGCGTGCTCCTCTGATCACATCTCCTCGAGCCACGCGACGACTTCGGTCTGGCCCTCCTCGCGTGCGAGGGCGATGACGTCCTTGTTGTCCGTAGACACCGCGCCACGATCGGCACCGCGGCTCACCAGCGCCTTTGCGGCGTCGAGGTGACCGAGCGCGCCCGCGATGTGCAGCGGCGCGAAGCCGCGGTTCGTACGGGCTTCGATGTCGGCGCCTCGTTCGAGGAGCCACTCGATCGCGTCGACGCGACCGACTTCACAGGCAGCGTGCAGCGCACCGAAGCCATCGTCGTTCGTCGCGTCGAGCTCCGCCCCCGCCGCGGCGAGCGCGTCGAGGACGGCTTCGTCGTGACCGTGCACGATCGCGATGCCGAGCGCGAACATCCCGCCGTCGGCGCGGCGGTGGACATCCGCGCCCGCCTCGAGGAGGCGCGCGATGAGCGGCAGGCTTCCCTTCACGATGGCGATGTGCAGCGGCGTGTAACCTTCGAACGTGCTCGGACTGTCGACGTCTTCACCGAGCGCAGCGTTCACGGCGTCGAGGTCCCCGGACTGGACGGCGCGCACCAGGCGTCCGTCGCTGCGCAGGGGGCGCTCGACGGGGGGCGGGTTCCAGCTCCGCGCCGCGCAGAAGATGACGTTCCCGAAGAACGTGAACGCGGTGAAGGGGACCGACTCGAAGAGCCCCGCCGTCGCGTCGTCCGCCGGAAACGGCAACTTCTGTTGCAGCGCGGTGCTTCGGATCAGCCAGTCGACGACCGACACGGGATCCCCCGAAGCCAACGGCGTCGACTCCGCGAGCCTCAGCTTGTGGATGGTGAGTGTCTCGTCGACATGGGTCGCGTCCGCGATCGCCTCGACCTCGCCCGACCAGCTTTGGACGACGAAGATTCGGCCGCCGCGCCAAGCGAGGACCCACTTCTCGTCCATCGATGACGGCGTGTGAAGCAGGCCTTCCGGCAGGCTACGGGCCGCAGCGTAGGACAGGTCGCAGTCGATCGCGGGACGCTCGAGGAGGGGTCCCGGCTCGAGGTCCTCCCCGGTTCGCCCCGACCACGACACGGACCGGGCCGCGACCTGCGGATCCGTGGACGTCGCGACGAGGGTCTGCGTCAGCATGAGGTCGAGGATCGGGACGTCGAACGGGTTGCCGGGGGCGTCCGCGTCGAGCCACTGCGCGGGCTCCGCGGCCGGTCGCTCCGTAGGGCGCTCCGGTGAGACACCGAAGAGAGCTTTCAGCTTCGACCACCAGCTCGGCACGAACCGAAGCTACTACGCATCGACCAGGACGGCACGGAGCCCGACGATGCTCGATCGCTTGTCCTGCGAGCGACGACCGGGACAGATTCGGCGCAAGGTGGCCGTTCGGATCGATCCCACGCCGACGATCGGCACGACCGTCGCGAGCGCGGTCCGCCTCCTCACGGACAGCCGGCTCCGCTACGAGCGCCTCCTGGAGATCGCGACCCACGGCCGCGACTACCTCGGCGGGATCCTCCAGCAGATCGCCGACGGTGACAGCGACCTCGCCCACGACCTGAAGGTCGTCCTCCCGCGCGGGACCAAGCCGACTCCGGACGCGTTGATCGCCGGGCTGTTCACGCTCCTCGTCGACGACGGCCCCGACGACGTGCACCTCCGCGACGAGGTGCCGTTCGACGCGCTCACCCAGTACGGCCAACCCGGCGCGCTGGTCGCGGCGACGATCTCGGCGATCGATCAACGCACGCGGAACATCCCGGCGGGCGCGGAAGAGCTCGCGGCCATGCAGGCTGTCTTGCGGAAGCTCGCGCCCGACGCGGCGTTCGTCGTCCGGCGCTCGGCCTCGCTCGAAGCCTCCCTCCCGCCCGCCCCGACGGCGGCGGTCGCGGAGGTGAAACGCCTCGGGCCCGAGGCTTCGTCGGTGCGCTTCGACAACGTCCTGTTCGGGCTCACCTACGGCGCGACGCCGCTCATCACTGCGCTGGCCAAAGAGATCACCGACAACCCGAAGTCGCCGCTCAGCGCGGCGCTCCGGACGCGCGGCCGGCAGCAGTACACGGGCCCGCGCCGCGCGGCGCTCGTCGCCCGACTGCTCCGCCTGCTCGACGCCTTCAAGGACCCGCACGATCCGACCGGCATCAACCTCGAGCTGTTCGCGCAGACGTACGGGGAGGTCGGTGAATCGATCGCAAAGCAGCTGATCGACGGCGCGCAGCGGCCGGTCCCCGAGCGGCCGAACTTCGACTTCATGGCGCAGATCGTCGAGGCGCTCGGCGTGATGATGGGGCCGCGGCACGCGCTCCCGCTCGTGGATCGATTGGTGCGCCACGACGCGCTCATCCCCAAGCGCGTGCCGGCGATCGACAAGGCGCTCGAGTACATCCCTGAGGGGCGCTTCGCGGGGCGGGGCCTCATCGCGATCCAGCACATGTTCCCGACGTTCATCCCGCTCCTCGAAGCGTTCGAGCGGCGCGGCATGAGCGCGCGGGACGTGCACGTCCTCGGCACGAAGTACGCGTCGAACCCGCTGGTCGCGACCTACGGTCGGCTCAAGGGCTACCACCTCGAACGCTCGGGCGACGACGCGGGCTCGACCCGCAGCTTCGAAGCGCTGCGTCTGCACGAAGTCCTCGCGTTCCTCGGCTCCGTCTCGGTGCTCGGGCGCAAGCCGAAGGAGGGGTGGATCGCGCTCGACGACGGCGGGCTCCTCAACGGGCTGCTCAGCGGTCTGAAGGAGGTCGACTCGCCGTTCGGGAGCGCGCCGGACATCCGCGCGTCGATCGAGGCGGCGTTCGGCGGGCAGCCGGTGCACGGCGTGGAGCAGACGACGCGCGGGCTGACCGAGCTCCTCCTGAACGAGGAGGCGCTCACGCACTTCATCGTCACCGTCGCAAACGCACCCGGGAAGATCGCGGAGGGCGGGATCATCGCGTGGGATCTCGCCAAGGCGCTCCTCATGGAGCTGCACCACCGCGGCAAGGTCGACGCGCTCGAGCGCGTCGGCGTGGTCAGCGGCGGCACGGTGGGGCTCGAGCTGTCGAAGCGCCTCGCCGAGGACCTCGCGTACGACGTCACCGTGGTGGACAAGGACGACGCCAAGCGCGAGCGCGCCGAGGGCGCCGGCCTCGCGGTGAGCGAGCGGGTGCGCGAGACGGTCAAGCTGGTCGACCTGCTCTTCCCCTGCACCGGCAAGCGCTCGGTGAACGGCTTCAACCTCCAGGGCTTCGAGGGGATGCTCGCGAGCGGATCCTCCGCGGCGATCGAAGGCGACACCGACCACATCCAGGCGTTCAACGGCGACGTCGACGTCTTCAACTGGTTCCGGCCGCTCAACTTCTCCGGTGACGGTCACGAGCAACTCTCGAAGGAGCAGATCGGTTTGACGCGCGCGTTGCTCCTCCTCGCCTGCGCGCAGGAGCTCCCGACCGACGGCGCGCCCCGCATGGTGCCGCTCACGGACGTCCACCACGAGATCGTCGACTTCTGGCGAAAGACCGGCGGCGACGAGGTGGAGCCGCTGTCCCGCGCGCCGCAACACAGGTTGCGCCCACCGGACCTCTACGGGCCAGCCCGCCGCGCGCCGCACGACGAGTGGATGACGTTCTTCATGAACCACCCCGGGCGCGTGCACCCGCCGCCCACTTCGACGCGGCGCGTCCCCGCCGTCTATCTGTTCCAGCTCCCGAACGGACAGGTGCGCGCGGTCGACACCCGCATCGGCCGCTCGTTCAAGCTGCCCGTCGACACGTTCCCCGAGAAGGTCACCTTCCTCGGCGTGCCGCCGGGTGACTTCGACGTGCTCCTGCGCGGCGGCGAAGGCGAAGACGCGTGGGCCCTCCCCGTTCGGCTCACGAAGAAGAAGCTCGAGGTCGGCGAGCGTCGAGCGGGCGGCGAGGTCGTCGCGTCCCGGTGGTCGCCGCCGTCGGTGCCCGAACAGGTCCAGCCGGAGGACGCCGACATGTTCCTCATCGCGCAGAAGGAAGTGTCGATGCCGATGTCGGTGCTCGTCGCGAAGGACGGCCAGCTCACGGCCTACCGAGACGGCGACGTCGAAAGCGCCGACGTGTTCGACGCCCCGACCGACGCGCCCTGCCACTACCTGTGGCCGGAGCCGAACGTCGTCGTCGCGATCGAGAAGTCCGGCGGTCGGCTCCACGCCGTCGGCGACGGCGCTCGAGCCTGGGCGAACCGGCGCCTTCCAGAGGCGATGGTTCAGGTCGACGCGATCAGCTCGCAGTTCGCGCCGTCGCGCGGCGCCGTCGACCCCATCGCCATCGGCCGCGACGCCGACGGCCGCACGGTCCTCGGCGGCCTCGGCGGCGCGATGGTCCGCCTCCCCGAGGGCGCCGTCTTCCGCGGCATCGAGAAGAAGGACCCCGACGCGATGGCGCCGGTCTACGTCGTCCGCTACAGCGAAGACGACGAAGCGGTCGACGAGCTCGACCACCACCACACCGTCGAACTCGACCTGGGCAGTTAGGCCCGACTCGCCCTTGGAGCTACGACCTCGTGCCGTCCCTCAGCACCCGCGCGTGCGCGGGGGGCTCGCCGAGGTCGACGACGCGGTAACCGGTCTGCTTCGCGAAGTGGCGGCCCCACGCGGCCCACAGCGGGCGCAACACGGCGGGGACGCGGAGGTCGACCGCGAGCGCGGTGTCGGGGTCACAGACGGACCGGACCGCGTCGGCGTACAGGAGGCGCTCGTTGCGCGGGTCGGAGAGGTGGACGAGGAAGCGCCCCGACAACAGATCCGGCGCCGCGTCGTCGGGGACCCAGGCGGGGTCCACGTCGTAGGCGTCCATCGACGCACGCACGTCGGGCGGCGCGTCGAGCGGAGAGCGTAGGCGGAGCATCAGGTCGAGGACGTCGGCGCTCGCTCGATTCACCGCCTCGGCCTCCAACGGGCCGTGACGTCGGACGAGGATCCGTCGGTGCTGCACGGCGAGGCGCTCACGCTCCGCGGCGTCCAGGACACAGACCGCCAAGTAGGCTTCGAGTTTGTCGAGGGCGCCCACCACGCCCTGCAGGCGATCCTTCAGGCGGGCGGAGCTCTGGAGCAGCGGGGGGCCAAAGCCGACCTGGAAGCTCCCGATCCACGGATGCTCGAACGCCGCGCGGAGAACGACGGGGAGGTGGTGCAGCTGATCCGCGAGGACAACGAACGAGACGTACTTGGTCGGGGTCAAATCTTCTTCTTGGCTCCGTCGACCGTAACGTACTCCAAGACGGACAAATCGAGATCCCCGATCACCGCCGCCGCCGTGATCCCGGCCTCCTGCAGCCCCTCGCTGTCCGTCTGCCCCTGCGCGAACTTGATGTGCGTGGCGTCGGCGATGTCCTGACCGAACGTGGGATCCATCGCGACCCACCCGCCGGACCCCATCCAGACCTCCACCCACTCGTGGTACCCGAAGACGTTGTCCTTCTGGCCGACGTAGACCAGCCCCGTCGCGTGGCGAGTCGGGATCCCGACGATCTTCGCGAGCGCCGAGAACAGCGTCGCGTGCTCCGTGCAGTCGCCCTCGCGCGTCGCGAGCGCCTCGGGCGCCGTCGCGTACGCGCGCGCGAGTGACTTGTTCTGGATGTGGCGGAACACAAACGCGTTGATCGCCCGCGCCGCCGCCCACGCGTCCTTCTCCGCGCCCACTACGCGCTGCGCGGTCGCGACGAGGCGCTCGTCTAGGAGCGGCTCGTACGGCGTCTCCTTCAGGAACTCCTTCACCTTCTTGTTCTGGATCGGGAGGCGAGGCGCCTTCTTCGGCGCCCGGTCCGTCGACAGCTCCAGCGTCACGCTCTTCTTCCGCTTCCGCTTCACCTTCTGACGACGATCCGCCTTGTAACGCGGGGGCTGCCCGGACTTCGTCTTGAGCTCGACGGTGATCCTGTCGAGCTGGTGTCCCGGCGGCAGCGGTACCGGCGACTCGAAGAGACCGCGGCTGAACACGTCGAGCTCCGCGGTGAGGTTCACGGCCTCGTCGCGCGGCATCTTCGTGTACTTCGCACCGATCCCCACGACCTCGGTCGTCTCGATCGTCCCGTCCGGCTCCACCACGGAGAGCGTCGCGAGCTTCCCGACGCGCGACTTCACGACGAAGCGCTGCGCCTTGCCCTTCCCCTTCGCCTCCGTGACCTCGACCTCGTAGTCGTGGACGTCACCGTCCTCTTCCCCGAGCGCACGCCCCGTCCACTTCTTGCCCTTCGAAAGGCCGCGGTACAGCAGCAGGTCCAGCGACATCGCGAGGCGGAGGCCCTTCATCGGGATGCGGCGCTCCTCGAGGTTGCCGCCGAGCGCGCGACGAATCACGAACGACGTCCCGTCCCGGTAGCCCTCGACGGTGCGCACTTCGCTCCCCTCGCGGCGCTCGTTCTTGAACCGCAGCGGCGTGAGGTCAGGGGTGACCCACAGGTCCGTCGACGACTCGACGTTGATGACCTCCGCCTTACGCTTCACGGTGACGACGGTGTGCCGGTTCAGGTGATACGCGGGTTGGTCGTTCAGCAGCGTGCCCTCGTCGCGCGCGACCATGTAGCCGACCTTGTTCCCGAGGAACTCGAACCCGTACCAGACCTCGCGATCGAGCTTCGGGGCCTTGGGCTTGGCGGCGACGGGCGCCGCCGTGGTGAACAGCGCGGCGGCGAGGGCGAAGATCAGCGGTCGGCGCATCATGCTTGGGGCTCCTGCGGTGGTTTGCGGCGGGTGCGTTGGTAGAGGCGGTAGGCCACGTAGAGGGCGAGCGCCGTCCCGAAGACTCCGTACACCACCGTCTTGTAGACGCCAAACGCGGCCTCGATCTTCTCCCAGTTCCCGCCCAGGGCGACGCCGAGGCTCAGGATGGCGGTGGACCACACCACGTTGGAGATGAGGCCGAAGGCCATCGTGCGCGTAAAGGGCAGCCGCGCGGCGCCCGCGGCGAAGAACGTGACGGCGCGGATCCCCGGGAGCGCGCGATTGACCGCGATCACCCACATGCCGCGCTTCCGGAACACCTCGAAGAACTTCTCCAGACGCCCCTCGCCCACGAGCATCTCCACGTAGCGCCCACCGCGGACAGAACCGTCGGGCTTGGCGAATTTGTGCCCGATGCCGAAGTGAACCGCCGCCCCGAGGGCCCCACCCGCGATGGCCACGGTGTCGACGAGCAGAAACGAGTGCACCCCTGCGACGACGAACAGCGAGCCCGCGAGCACGACGGTGTCCGCGGGGAGCGGCGGCATCAAGTACTCGAGCGCCGCCGCCGCGAACACGGCGAACAGCCCCCAGCCGCCCGGGCTGCTCTGGACGAACGCGAGGATGTCTTCCATGCCGCGGGCCGGTCGTAACACGAGTGCCTAGAGCGCGTCCCGGCCCAGGAGGCGGTCCAGGCGCGCTGAATCCATCCGGACGAGCAGCGTCTTGCTCTTGGCGACCCCCACCAAGCCGGGGGGCGCGCCCTTCGTCTTCTTCACGTGGCGGGCCTCCGTGTGGAGGACCTCGACCTTCGCGTCGTTCTTGGCGCTCGAGTAGAACGCCGCGAGGTGCGCGGCGTCGAGGAGCGCCTCGGACGACGGCGACTGCCCTTTGTCGTTCCTCAGGATCACGTGCGCGCCGGCGGTGCCCCGCGCGTGCAGCCAGACGTCGTCCGCCTTCGCCACGTTGAAGCTCAGCCGGTCGTTCTCCTTCGCACCTCGTCCGACCCAGATCTCGGATCCGTCGACCGCCTCGAAACGACGCGCCCACTTTTCGGCGGGGTTCACCTTCGCGGCCTTCGGCTTCGCGTCGCGCTCGATCCGATTCGCCGTCACCCCCGCGAGTGCGTCGGCGTCGTGCGCGGCGATCCGATCCAGCTCTTCGTCGGACGCGGCATCGATCCGATCCCGCGTCGCGTCGAGCTCGGCGATCCGGGATCGGATCTTCTCGGCGCGCGCTTCGGCGATCGGCAGTCCGCGCGATCCCTTCTTCGCGCGTGTGAAGTAACGCTCGAGGTTGGCCTTCGCCGACAGCTTCGGATCGAGCGGGACGTCGACCGGCTCGGACGTCGACCAGTCGGTGACCGTCACCGAAGTCGCGCCGCGCTTCACGGTGTGCAGCGACGTCTTGAGCAGCTCGCCGAAGCGCGCACCGTCGACCATCGTCTGCAGACGATCGACGTCGCGCTCCACGTTCTTCGCGAGGCGCGCGAGCTTCTTTCGTTTGCGCGCGACCACCGACAACAGCTGTTGCCGCTTCGTCGCGCGCACCACTTCGTCCGCGCGATCGCCGTAGCGATCGGCGACGGCCTTCGAAGCCGGGAAGGCCTCGGGGACATCCAAGTCCTCGGGGGACGCGAGCTCGACGGGAGGCTGGATCAAAAACGCGTCCTTGCCGCCGTCGATGCGAACCGAAAAACGTGCGGCGGGGGTGTCGATCGTGAACGTCCGCGCGACACACGACAGGCCGGCGAGGAGCTGACCGCCGAGGCGCCGCCTCAGGAGCGCCTGCACGTTGCCCCCCGGGATCTGCCGCGTAGGGCGGGATTCGACCACGTGTACGCGCCCGAGCCCCGGGCGCGCCGAGACGAGGAGCCGCACGGTGCGGCCCGGGACGCGAACCTCCAAGACGGCTTCGCGCTCGGCGACGAGATCGACGCGCTGGATGCGGCCGCCGACCAAGGGCAACAGCTCCTCGGTGATCTGACGAAGCTCGGCGGCGGAGAGCGTCACGGCGGGAGTCCTCGGGGCGTCGGGATGGGCCCCAGAAAAGTCGGGCCGAAAATGGATGGCCCCAAAAAAGTTTCGGCCCGCACCTCCCGAGGGAGGGCGGGCCGAAGAGCGATCCTATTCTTCGAAGAAGAGGCTCCTGCCTCTCGGAAGGTACGGGCTACTTGCGCTTGGTCGCCTTGCGCTTGGTGGCCTTCTTCTTGGTCGCCTTGCGCTTGGTGGCCTTCTTCTTCGTGGCCTTCTTCTTCGTAGCCTTCTTCTTGGTGGCCTTCTTCTTGGTCACCTTCTTCTTGGTGGCCTTCTTCTTCGTGGCCTTCTTCTTGGTGGCCTTCTTCTTCGTGGCCTTCTTCTTGGCGGCCGGCTTGCGCTTGGTCGCCTTGCGCTTCGTTGTCTTGCGTTTCGTCGTCTTCTTCTTGGTTGCCATCCGATTCACCTTTCGTGCCTCGGACGTACCGAGGCAAAAGTTGAGCGAAATGTACGGAGCGCCAGAGACGATGTCAACAACATGCGCATTGCATGCTCCTGCGAACTATGGCTGGCGACGACTCGGATCGTCGTCGATCGATCCGAGTCGTGATCGATCGACGACGACGATGATCGATCAAAGCCCGATGTGATGCGGCCGAATCGCGATCATCGATCGCGCTTCAGAAGGATCGGATCGTCTCGAACAACCGCTTCGCGATCACGATGCGTTGGATCTGTCCGGTGCCTTCGAAGATGTCGTACACCTTCACGTCGCGGAACCACTTCTCCACGAACGCGTCCGCGTGGTTGCCGGCGGCGCCCATCACTTCGATCGCATCGATGGTCACGCCCTGCGCGACCTCCGCCGCGAACGCCTTGCACATCGACGCTTCCTTCGTGTTCGGGATGCCGAGGTCGGCCATCGTCGCGGCCTTCCAGGTGAGCAGACGCGCCGCCTCGAGCCGACGCTCCATGCGCCCCAACATCGCGCGAATGCTGGCGTATCTCGCGATCGGCCTCGACAGCACGTACGCCTCCTTCGCGAAGTCGCGGGCCCGCTCGAACGCCGCGCGCCCGATGCCGACGGCCATCGCCGCGACCAGCGGGCGGGTGTTGTCGAAGGTCTTCATCGCGGTCTTGAAGCCGTCGCTCTTCTCGTAGAGCGCCTCGCCGCCGAGCAGGTTGTCGACCGGGACGCGGCACGACTCGAAGACGAGCTCCGCGGTCTCGCTCGCGCGCAGGCCCATCTTTTCCTCGATCTTCCCGACCGAGAACCCCGGCGTCCCCTTCTCGACCACGAACGCGCGGTGCCCCGCGCGCCCCTTCGACGGGTCGACCGTGGCGAAGACGACCACCCAGTCGGCGCGCGCGCCGTTGGTGATGTAGCACTTCGTCCCGTCGATCACGTACGCGTCGCCGTCCTTCTTCGCGGTGGTTCGGATGCCCGCGACGTCGCTCCCTGCGGCCGGCTCGGTCAGCGCGTACGCGCCCCAGTGCACCTCGTCTTGTTTCGCGAAGGGCGCGAAGAAGCGCTCCTTCTGCTCGGGCGTCCCCGTCATCCGCACCGGCGGACCGCCGAGGCCCGGGCCGGGGAGCGTGAGGATCAGGGACGCGTCGCCCCACGCCATCTCCTCCGCGCCGATGACCGCGCTGCGGCTCGTCTGCTTGGGGCCGGATCGATCCGTGTTCCCGTCGTCGGCGGAGGAAGCACTCTGCGAGACGCCCATCTGCTTCAGCTCGAGGAGGAAGTCGTTGGGCCAGGTGTGGTCGCGATCCGCCTGCAGCGAGAGCGGACGGATCCGCTCCTTGGCGAGCCAGTGCACGAGCTGGCGGACGTTCTGCTGGGAGTCGGTGAGCTCGAATTCCATGTCGGTCTCCTTCGGGCCTACGCCATCACCGGCTGCAGCTCGGGCATCGGGGCATCTTCTTGGAGGTTGGCGTCGCTCTCGCCGAGCGCTCGCCGCCCGACGATCAGGTCGGCGAGCGCGGACGGGATCCCGAACGCCATGTGCGCGCGCGCGTCGCGCATCCACTTCTCCGACAGGTGGTCGCGCACGAAGCCGGCCCCGCCGAGCACTTGCACCCCTTGGTTCGCGACGAACATCGCTCCTTCGTGACACTCGGCCGCGGCCATCGCCGCGTACTTCGTGCGGTCCTTCGCGCCGGTGTCGAACGCCCACGCCGCGCGCATCACCAGGGCGCGCATGACCTCCACGCGCGTCGCCATGTCCGCGATCAGGAACGCGAGCCCCTGGAAATGTGCGATCGGTTTTCCGAACGCCTCGCGCTCGGCGGCGTAGGCGCGCGCGTACTCGAACGCCGCCGCCGCGAGCCCGACGCTCCGCGCCGCCGCGACGATCGCGATGCGCGACCACATCGTGACGACCCGGCCGTCGAAGTCTTCGTCGGCGGCCGCGAGGCGGTGGTCGGCGTCGACGACGACGTCCTCCAACGTGACCTCACACGTCGGCGCGGCCTGCAGCCCGAGGCCACGGATCGGCTCACCGACGCGCACGCCGTCGGCGTCGGCCGGCACGACGAACGCGGCGGGCCGGACCTCTCCATCGTTGCGCTCCATTCGAGCGAACACCACGAACGACGCGACCTCGCGCGCCGCGACCGCGTGCGCCTTGCGACCGACGATCGCGAAGCCCCGGTCGACCTCGCGCGCGACGGTCGAGAACGTACGCGCGCGCGGCTTCACCTCCGACCACAGCAGACCGCCGCGGCGCCCCGCCTCGACGAGCGGCGCGAGGTGACGCGCCTGGTCCGCGTCGTCGCCCAACGCGAGCAACGCGTCGGCGAACGGTCCGGGGTTCGGCATCGCGAGCGTGAGCCCGAGGTCACCGAACGCGAGCGCCTCCTCCACGACGGCGCGCGTCGCGAGGCCCTGCCCCAGCCCGCCGATCGCCTCCGGCAGATCCAACGCGCCGAAGCCGAGCGACGTGTACTCGGCGGTCAGCGCGTCGGCGGCGCGACCCTCGGCTTCAGCGGAACGTGCGGCCGGCCGGAACCGGTCGCGCGCGAAGTCGGACGCGGTCTTGGCGAAGAGCGCCTGGGCCTCGTCGAGCTCGAACGAAATCATGCGGATGGTCCTCCCTGGATAAGCGTGGAGTGCTACTCCACACTTTTGGCAGGGTCCGTCCGGTTGATTCCAAAGTCAACGTGCGCGGCTCGGGTCGGTGGTCCTTAGTATGGGAGGCTTTAGACGAACGGTCGCGCTCGAGGCTGAAACCTCTCGAATTTCGACGTGATAGCGGCCCTTCAGGCGCTCCGCGAGCAGACGCGCCGTCGCTTCGGGGGTCGCGCCCGGCGTGACGACGACGGTGTAGACGAGCCCGTCGATCGCGACGCTCACCGCGGGGGTGAGCGGCGTGACGGGTCGGTGCGGGTGGCGCGGATTCGGGCCGGGGCGTCCGGCGCCGGTCCGCAGGATGCGGAGCCGATCGGGGCCCGTCTGTCGGATCTGCTGCTGAGCGTCGCGCGAGCGCACCCAGTCGATGGGGACGCGCGCCGGTCCGGCGCGCGGCGGGGGGGCGCGCTCCGCCTGGTCGATCCGGTGGTTCCGCAGCGCGATCGCCTCGCGGATCCGCACCGCCGTGAGCGGCGCGCGGGCGAGCCGATTCCCAGGGTCCCCCCGGACGCCGTGGAACGTGGGCCCCGCTCGCTCCTCCGCCTCGGGCGGGGGCTCCAGACGGACCCGTGCGCCTCGAACCCTTCGAATTCGCGGGGGATCCACCGAAGTCGGTGCATCCTCCATCGGAGCGTGGATCGGCGCAGCGCGCATGGCCTCACCTGCCTTATCGGCAGGTGAGGACAGGTAGTTGCGTGTAGGTATCCTGTTTACAGGCAGGAGCAGACGGTGATGAAGCAGGTCGCGCTCGGGTCGATCATGCAGTCCTGACCCGTAAACGTGTTGCAGTCCTCGTAGCACTTCATCTGGCCGGTGATGTCCTTGCAGGACGCGCCCGCCGGGCAGTCGGCGTCGGTCGCGCACGCGCCGCACAGCCCGCCGGCCGGCTGCTCGCACTGGTGCATCGCGTTGCAGATGCCGGAGCCGCACTCCGAGTTGTCGCGGCAGCCGACGCGGCACTCGCTGATCGACGTCTCGCAGTAGTAGCCGGCCTGGCAGTCCGTATCGACCGTGCACGTGCCGCCCTGCACCGGGACACACGTGAGCGACACGCCGTCGCACATCTCGTTTTGTCCGCAGAGCGCCGGGTTGTTGGAGCAGTTCTCACCGACACAGACGCCGTTCGCGCAGACCTGGTTCGCGCCGCACTCGTTCCCCATCGGACACGGGTCGCCGTTCTTGCAGCGACCGAAGCTCGGGCTGCCCTGTGTCATGTCGCAGACGAGACCGAGCCGCGAGCACGCGACGGAGTCCGTGCACATCGGCGCCTCGAGGCAACGCGGCGGCGGCATCGAGAGCGTGCAGTACTTGCCGTCGTAGGTGCCGTTGTCGAAGCAGTCCATGTCGTTCGCGCACTCGGCGCCGCGCATGACGCACGTACCGGAGCCACCGCCGACGATCTCACACTCACACAGGCCGCCGGCGCAGCCCGGCTGCTGCTCGCACTCGGCGTTGTCGAAGCAGCCGTCGCCGCCGAAGCACGAGCCGTTGGCGCCGTTGCACTCGGGCTGGGAGGTCGGGCAGTCGGCCGGCGAACGGCAACGGCGCGGCGGATCGCAGCACTGGCCCATCTCGGCGTCGCAGACCTGATCGGGGTTGCACATCGAGCGGTCCGTACAGGACGCCATACAGTTGCGCTCCGACATCGTGGACGTCGTCACTTCGGCGCACGTGAAGTCGAACTGGCACCTGAAGCCGGTGCCGCACTGCCCTTCACGGCCGTCGCACTCGACGCAGAAGAAGCGGCTGTTGTGGCAGACCTTGTTGTCCGCCGCGCACTCGCTGTCTTCGTTGCACGACGTGACCTGCTGACACAGCCCGGCCACGCACACGCCGGTGCCGCCGCAGTCGGTGGTCGTCATGCACGTCAACGCGCTGGTACCGGCGTCGCTCCGATCGACAGGCACGCCGCCTTGGTCTCGACACGCCGACCCGAGCGCGAGCGCGCCGAGCACGAGACATCCAAGCAACGGAAGGTGAAGTCCTCTGTGGTGTTCGATCCCCAAACCGCGTGGAAGATGACCGTTCAGGGCACGTCAGCGCATCGGGCGCATGACCGGGGGTTGGGGTTTCGCGGTACGGGGATCAGGGTGTGTGTGCGAGCGCCAAGAGTTGGACGGACGCCGCGGCCGAGAGCGCGGCCGTCGCCGCCTCCGCGGTGGCCCCCGTGGTGACGACGTCGTCCACCAGGAGCACGTTTCGGCCCCGGACACGCGGCCCGTCGGCGGCGAACGCGCCGGTGAGGTTCGCGAGCCGTTTGTCCCGATCCAGCCCTACCTGCGCCGGCGGCTCGGTGACGCGGAGGAGCGCGTCGATGTCCGGCCGGAGCGACAGTCCACGAACCAGCTCACGCGCCGGGTCGTAGCCGCGCGCGACGAGCCGACCGCGGGAGGGCGGCATCGCGACCACGAGATCGAAGGGCGCGAAGCGCTCGAGCGCGGGGCGCATCGAGCGGCCGAGCGGCCGACCGAGGTCCGGACGGTCGTGATATTTGAAGTGGTGGATCGCCTCCGCGATCGGCCCTCCGAACGTGTAGACCGCGACCGCCTTTGCAACGCCCGCGACTTCAAACGGCTCCGCGGGGAGCAGCGCCTCGGCGCAGGTGGCGCAGAACGGCTCGGCGCCGAGGCGTCCACACGCCGCGCACGACGGCGGGTGAAAGACGTCGAGCAGGCCTTCGACGATCGACATCAGTCGCCCCGGTGATACGGCTCGCGGCGGAGGATCGTCCCGGCGCGGTAGAGCTGTTCGAGGAGCACGAGCCGGGCGATGCGGTGCGGGAGCGTCAGCGACGACAGCGACCAGCGCTCGCGTGCCTTCTTCAGGAGCTCGGCGTCGAGGCCGTTGGGGCCGCCGATGACGAGCGCGACGTTGCGCGTGCCCTCGACCTGCCAGCGCTCGAGCTTCTCGGCGAGCTGTTCGGAGCGGTACGCCTTGCCGCGTTCGTCGAGCGCGATGGTGATGGCGCCGTCCGGTATCACGCGTCGGATGCGCTCGGCCTCGGCGCGTTTCACGACTTCGACGGAGCGGCCCTTCTTCGCGGGCTCCTCCTTCACCTCGACGACCTCGGCCGGGAAGTAGTGCTGGAGGCGCTGCAGGTAGTCGTCACTCGCGCCGACGATCGGATCGCCTCGGTCCTTGCCCACGATCACGACGACGAGCTTCACGGCGCGGGGAGCATCCGCCGAGCGTCGGCGATCGATCCAGAACTAGCCTTCACACGTACGACATTCGAACCCCGCGCGGCTTGCGCCGAGCGAGGGGGTTGGAGACCGTACGGCGTGCCCCGAAATTCGTTCGTCTCACTCGCACTGTTCTCGGCGCTGGTCCTCGTGGGCTGCAAGAAGACCGAGGAAGCGGCCCAGAAGGAACCCGCCGCGCCGCGCGACGCGGGGCAACCCACCGCGGACGCCCCGCCCGAGGAGGACGACGAGATCCGCCCGGTCTACCCCGAAAAGATCGAGACGATCCCCCCGATCGTCACGCGTCTTTGCAAGGCGCTCCACGAGCGCCCCAAGGTACGGCGCGCGGAGTGCTGCGAACGTAAACCCGGCGTCCTGCTCACGAGTGAGTGTGAGCGCAACCTCGCGGGCGCAATCCTGGTGAAGGGTGTCGTGCTCGACGAGGCGAAGGTCGAGGCCTGCGAGGCCGCGATCGAAACGCAACACGAAGGCTGCGACTGGGTCGCGCCGACGCCGCTGAAGACCCCCGAAGCCTGCCGCGAGCTCGTCACCGGGACACGTCAGCTCGGCCAGGCGTGCCGCTCGACGCTCGAGTGCCCCGACGGCATGCACTGCGTCGGCGGCGGGCCCACGGACCTCGGACGCTGCGGGCCTCCGGCGCCGCCCCGCGCCTCGTGTAACACGGGCGTGGATCCGCTCGTCACCTACCTACGCCAGACCCACGTCGAGCGGACACGTCCGGTCTGCGACGGGTTCTGCGATCGCAACCGCTGCCGCGCGTTCATCGAGCCGGGCGGCGCGTGTGTCTCGAACGTCCAGTGCGGACCCGAGCACCGATGCCGCGAGGGGGTGTGCGCGGGGAGCGCGCTCGCCGCCGAGGGCGAGCCGTGCATCGGCGGCGACTGCGCCGCGGGGCTCTCCTGCTCCGAGAAACGCTGCGTCGCTCCGAAAGCCGTGGGCGCGTCCTGCTCGGTCGACTCCGAGTGCAAGTCGGCTTGCATCGAGGGGAAGTGCAAGATGAGTTGCGACACCGCGCCGGTCCTTCGGCAGCTCTCGAAGCCGATGGTGCCGCGGGAGAAGATGAAGAAGCGTAAGGCGCGCTAGAACCTACCGGGGAACTGTTCTTCGAGGAGACGGCGGAAGGTCTCCTCGGTCAGCGGCTTCACCGCAAAACGATCGATGGATTCTTTGCTCCGGGCCCGCGCTTCGTCGTCGGGGTTCATCGACGTCGTCAACATCATGAGCACGGCGGCGGCGCGCTGCTCGGGCGGGAGCTTTTCGTACGCTTCGAGGAACTCCCAGCCGTCCATGATGGGCATGTTGATGTCGAGGATGATCAGCTCCACGTCCGGGCGAGCTCCGTCCACGGGCGTCGTGAGGTAGTCGAGCGCCTCACGCCCGTTCAACGCCATCGAGATCTTCTCGGCGCAGTCGAGGCGCTGCAGCAGCAACTTGTTGAGGAAGTTGTCTGCGGGGAGGTCGTCGACGAGCAGGACTTCACGGAGCTTGGTCATGAACGGTGCGCCTCCTGCTCGCGAAGCTCGCGAAGCGTGAAGCAGAACCGCACGCCGTCCCCGGACGTCGCGTCCTCGACCCAGATCCGTCCGTAGTGCATCGAGACGATCTTGCTGCAATGCGCGAGGCCAATGCCGGTACCTTCGTACACGCCGCGATTATGGAGCCGTTGGAAGATGAGGAACACCCTGTCGCGGTGGGCGTGGTCGATCCCGATACCGTTGTCCTCCACGCAGAACTTCCAATCCCGCCCCGCATTCTCTGCGTTTACGGAGACCCGAAGTGGCACATCCGTGCGCCTGAACTTGAGGGCATTGGACAGGAGGTTCTGAAACAGCAGCCGGACTTCGACCGGCAGAACGCGCAGCGTCGGTAGCGGAGCGACGTCGATCGTCGCTTCACTGGCCTTGATCTGCGCGTCGAGGTCCTGCTGCACCTCTTGCAGAAGGACGCTCAGATCCGTGGGCTTCGCCTGGGCGCCATAACCCAGGCGACTGTACTCGAGCAGGCCGTGAATCAGCGCCTGCATTCGGTCCGTCGACTCCCGGAGGAACTCGAGCGACGTCTTGGCGTCACCGTCGAACTGCTCGTGGTGGTGCTCGACGAGGAGCGACACCAGGCTGGAGATCGTCCGAACCGGTTCCTGGAGATCGTGCGAAGCGATGTACGCGAACTGCGCGAGCTCCTTGTTCTTCTCCTCGAGCTCGGAGGTGTGCCGATCGATCTTCGCGAACGACGACGACAGCGCGTCCGCGAGCTCGGACGCCTCCGCGGAGAGGCCGGGCGGCGGATCGAAGCGGCGCGCGTCGTCCTCGATGCTGCGCACGGCGGACGCGAGCGACGTGATCGGACGCGCGACACTCCGCGCCAGGGCGAGGCCGGCGACGAGCGCGAGCACGACGAACACCGCCATCACCAAGAGCGTGCGGTTGAGGACCGCGCGCGATACGGCCGTGGCCTCCGACAGGCTGGTCTCCGCGATGATGGCGAAGGTGTGTTGGCTCCCGGCGGGGCCGTACCGGACGCGTCGCACGGCCACGACGTCGTCCTCACGCACTTCCACGACGACGTTCTCGCCGCCTTCGAGCACGCGCCGGAGGATCGGGAAGTCGGCGGCGGCCGAAGCCGACTTCCCCACCTCGAACTCGAACTCCCGCTGCGGATCGGGGTGCGCGAGGTAGGCGCCCGCTCCGTTCGTGACGAAGAGGCGGTCATCGGGATTCGTGCTCTCGGTCAACGCGTCGAGCGTGGGCCCGATGGCGAAGTTCACGATCACGATCCCGAACGGCGCGCCGGCCGCGTCGAAGACGGGGACACTCGCACGCACGACCGGGGTGTGCGGGACCTGGATCTCGCCGTGCTCGCGGTTGAGATCGATCGGGGAGACGTAGAGCCCGTCAGGCTCGCGCGCGATCGTGGCCTGGAAGTAGGACGCATCGCCCTTCTGCTGAAGCGCATCCCCCCAGACCGCGGCGATCTTCGCGCTCCCGACGGCCCGCTCCACGCGCACCATCTCGCGCCCGCCGTCGGCGACGCCGATGTAGCGCGCCTGCAAGTAGTTCGGCTTGCTGCGTAGGAGCTGCCGGAAGATCGTGGCGAGGCGCAGCTTCCACTGCTCGTCGGTCGAACCGTCCGCCGGATCGATGCCGCCCGCGGCCACGGTGCGGACGACGCCCTGGATGGGCGGCGTCCCCGCGAGGAGCCGGACGTCGCGAACGAGCTCGTCCATGGCGTCCTTGAAGCGCACCGCGCGGACGCTGGTCTCGCTCGAGAGCTGGAGCTCCTTGCTGGCGACGAGCTGCGCGTCGAGCTCGAAGAAGATCGCGCTCGCGGAGGCGATGGCCGTGACGACGACCAGCACCGAGAACGCGAGCATCATGCGGACCGAGAGGCTCACCGGGCGGCGAGATTGTCTCCGGATTTCGAGCGGATGGATAGCCCGGCGCGGTCAGTCGGCGAGGAGGTTGCGCGCTTCGGCGGCGGCAGTCGGGTGAAACCGCGGGTTGAGGGCGAGCGCCGCGGAGACGTTCTCGCGGCCCTCGGCCACGGCGCCGCTGGCGATCTGGATCGCACCGAGGTGGTAACGGAGCGACGCGTCGGGTGTGCCGTGCGCATTCGCCCGTTTCGCCGCCGCGAGCGCTTCCTCGAAGCGCCCCGCCCGGTAGAGCGCCCACGCGTGGGCGTCGTGGGAGTAGAGATCGGAGCGCCCCTTCAGCTCGCGCTCGGCGAGGGCCACGGCGCGCTTCGCATCCTTGTTCTCGGTCGCGAGGTACGCGGCGAGGACCCGCGCCTCACCGTGCTCGCCGAGCTTCTCGAGCTTCGCCTCGGCCTCCTTGACCTTGGCGGCGTCGCCGGCGGTGCGCGCCGCGTCGACCCACACCCACGCCGTCTCGGCGAGCGCGGCGCCGCGATACGATCTTTCGGCCAGGTCGAGCGCCCGGTTCGGCTCACCGCGCGCCAAGGCGACGCGCGCCTTCCACACCAGCGCGGGCGGGTACTCCGGAAACGCCTGCAGCGCGCGGTCGAAGCCGGCCTCGGCGCCCTCGTGGTCCCCCTGATGCCAGAAGATCTTCGCCGCCTCGACGATGACCCACGCGAAGGCTTCTTTGTCGCGCGCGGTGCCGCCCGCCATGATCGCCTTCTTCAGGATTAGCGTCGCGCCCTTCGCGTCGCCGGTGAGCCAGCGAAGGTACGCGGCGCGGGTGTACGAAGGGAGGCTGGGCTTGAGGTCGAGCATGCGCTGCGCGTGTTTCGTCGCGCCCTGGACGTCGCCGAGCTCGAGGAGCGCGTCGCTGAGCGTACCGAGCGCCATGAAGTCGTCCGGGTCGTCGGCGAGCACGTCTTCCATCAACGCCTTCGCGTCGGCGAAGCGGTGGTCGTTCATCAACACGAGGCCGCGCAGGTTCCGCGACAGGGCGTTGTCGGGGAGGATGTCGAAGCCGATGTCGGCGCACGCGTTTGCGTTCTTGTAGTACCCCGGGTCGCTCTGCTGCCGGGCCTTCTGAATCCAGGAGCGGCCGAGGAGGATCCAGGGATCGAGCTTTTGCTCGTGCCGCTGCGCGACGCCCTGCAGGCGTCGGATCTGTTCGTCGATCGCCGTCGCCCCGCCCGGGTCTTCGAGCGCCAGGCGCTGCAGCCCCGACGGCCCCGTCTGGGTCTTCGGCGCGTTCTTCTCTTCGACGGTGAGGACCTTCGTCGTCTCGGGCGCGTCGTCACAGGCGACGAGCAACGCGAAGGGCAGGACGTAAACGATGCGTTTCATGGATGTCTTCATGGAGTGTCGAGGCGAAGAACACGGCTTGGCCACCAAGCGCCCCCGCAGTGATGACCAAGCCGCGCGCTTCACGATGAGAGTACGTACGGCGGGCTCGGCTAGATCGTCTCGAAACCCGCTTTTCGAAGCCGATTTGGCGTGCGTTGGGGCACAACGCAAAAAGCGGGGGCGCGGACTCGAACCACCGGGCGCCCCCGCACCGATGATTCGAGCCGCGCCCCCGCGGACTCGAAGGAGCTAATGCCTAAGGAGTGGGGATGCCGTGACCCTCGTCGAAGCCGCGGTGCGGCAGCGGGAGGAACGGGAAGTCCGCGAGGAACTCCTTGTCGTTGTAGTCGACGCCATCGCTGATCGGCAGCTGACCGCCCGCGAGGATGACCGAGAGGAGGACGTCCGTGACGTCGGCCTGCTCCTGGTCGGGGAACGCGCCGCCCGGGATCGGGCGCCCGTTCGGGAAGCCGGACTCCACGCCCATGTCGAGGCGGAGCACGTCGCCGGTCTTCTCGAGCGGGATGCTGTGCGCGTTCGGGGACGGGATGTTGGTCAGGTTGATGATGTCGATGATGTCCGTGCGGTTCGACTTGAAGGGCGTCGGGTCCACGCCGAGCGCGGCGTAGATGCCCACGGCCTCGGCGTCACGCACCACGACCGGGTTCAGGAAGTACGCACCGAAGTTCTGCACGTCGCGACGCGGGTGCGTGCGGTTGTACTTGTCCTTGTCCTGCAGGCCGATGAGCGCCTCGTTCACGAGCGGGATGGCGAGGCGGGAGACGCGCACCCACGGTCCGAAGTTGACGGTCTTGCCGCGACGGTTGCGACGAATCGAGATCTTGCGACGGCTGGCGGCCGCCCAGATGCCGAGCGTGTTCTCGTTCGAGGGGCCCGCCGCGACGGGGCCGCCGTTGAACTCGTCGACGTCGATCTCCATCGCGATCGAGTGCACGTTGTAGCCGGACACACCGTCCTGCGCGACGCCGGCGGGGCGGAGGTTCGCGAGGTCGAAGACGCCGCCGAGGTCGACGTAGAAACCGTCGTCACGCGGGCCGGCCCAGATGCGGCCTTCGCCGAAGTCGAGCGTGTTGATGAACTGCGCCGCGTACGCGTCGTCGTACTCGGGGCTCGTCGTCTCGCCGGAGCGAATCACCGCGAACGTACGCGGGCCGATGTTGGTCGGCGCGACCGGGAAGTCGCGACCGATGACGTTGGCGCGGCCGTTCCCGCCGCGCTTGATCACGCGGTAGGTCTGCGTCTGGCCGGACAGCTGCGAGAAGAACTCCTTGCCGCCGCCGAGCGGTGCGTTGAGGTCCGCGGGGTCCACGCGCTGAATCGCCGACGTGTTGAAGTCGATGAAGTAGGTCGCGTAGTCCTCGAGGCTGTTCGCCCCGCGGGTGACGTGGATTTCGTAGCGAACGTCGTCCGAGAACTTGTGGAAGTTCGGGCCGCCCGCCGGCTCCTCCAGCGGGATGTAGTTGGCGACGATGTAGAGCTTGTCGCGGCTGGGCGACATCCACGCGTAGACGTCCGTGTTGTCGGCTGCGGGGTCCTCCGCGATCATCGGTGCTTCGCGGTGACTGGAGGCCTGGGCGTCCTGCGTGGTGCTGACGAGACCGGCGGCAGCGACGATGGCGAGGCCGGCGTTGAACTTGGCGAATTTCATTTCGAGCGTACTCCTCCCGACGCCTTCTTCAGGCGCTCGGTGTGTCCAGGTTGTCGGGTTCGTGTTGCGGTGCTTGTCGGTCACGGGGCCTGCGGGCCCTTGAGCAGGTACACCGTGCCGCCGCTGGGCTCGGACGGATCCCCGTCGGCGTTCGCCCAAGCGTAGACGTCAGCGGCGTGCGCCCGGTGGACCCCGGCGGACTCCGAGTTGTGCGAGATGCCGTCGCTGATGCGCGTGATCTCCTTGGAGTCGAGCACGATGTGATAGACGAGCGAGCTCGAGTCCTCCTTGGCCAGCCCCGACACGAAGAGCGCGCGCTCCTCGAAGTCGAGCGCGATGCCCGCGGGGAAGCCGACGCGCAGGTCCGACGCGAGCAGCGAAGCCGCGCCGTTTTCGACCTTCACGATGGCCGCGTTGCCGAGCTCGTCCGCGTTGGAGTCCGCGACGTAGATCGTGCCGTTGCCGGTGACCGCGATGCCGCTCGGGTCGACGAGCGGTTCGCCGGACAGCTCGACGTTGAAGTCGGTGCCGTCCGCCAACATCGAGAAGATGGCCGGCGTCGTCTCGTCGTCCGCCATCACCCCGGTGAAGTAGATGCGCTCCTCGCCATCGACCTCGGCGACGGTGAGGCTCTTCGGCATCGTCCCGTCGGCCGCGGAGAGCGCGCTCGGCTCGCCGCCCGACGACGACATCGAGAAGACACGACCCGTGACCTCGGTGTCGCCTTCGGCGCCGCTGTCGACGACGAACAAACGACTCCCGTCGAGGCTCGGGATGATCGAGAACGGCGACACGAGGAGGCCACCGGTGGCGAGCACCGTCGGCTGGCTCCCGGGCTCCACGGACATGACGGCGGGGCCGTCTTCGTTCATGGCGGTGAAGTAGATGATCTTGCCGTCCGGCGAGGGCGCGGCGTCGAGCGGCGACCAGAAGTCACTGTTCTCGGCGACGGGCTCCACCGACGTGAGCGGCGCACTGTTTTGGTTCTCGTCCGGCGGCGGTTGCTCGGTCGTGCTCTCGCCCTTGCAGGCGACTGCGCCGACGCCGAGCATCAGCGACAGACCGGCGGTGCCGACGATGCGCTGCACCTGAGTGGTCCATGTTCGTTTCATGCGAATCGATTCCTCCGTAGCGGGGGCGGCGAGTGAACTGCCCCGTGTACGTGTCGAACGCAGCGGGTGGATCAATGGGAGACGAAGAAAATTCAGGAAGGTTCTACGACGCGTCGATGCGGTGCGCGAGATCACGCGCGCGTTGGCGATCGAGCTTTCGGCCCGAGTCCCAGATCACATCTTCGATCGCGTCACCCTCTGGCGTGCCGGGCGTCGCGGCGCGCAAGCGTTCGAGCGCTTCTTCGCGGGTGATGCCGAGCACGGCGGCGACGTCGTGATAGACGCTCTCGCCTTCGTCACTCGCGAGGTCGGCGCATCCGTGCCAACGGACGGATGACTCGATCGCGGTGCCGACCGCTCCGCGCAGGCGCGCGGCGAGCGCTTCGTCGACGACGCCTTCGGCGAGCGCGCGGTCGACGATCGCATGGCAGGTCTGCGTCTCGACTTCGATCTGTCCGGCGAGGCTCATCGCGATGCCGCCTTCGTCGGGCACCGTGGTGTCGGTGAGCATGTCGAAGTACGAACGCTGCGACGCGCGCCAGAAACCGGCGGGGTACTTCATCAACCACGCGGCGCCGCCCTGCATCTGTTGAGTGGAATCGGCGAGGTCGTGGATCACGGACTCCAACGTCAGCGGCGGTTGCTCGGGGTGGACGAGCTTGCGTTTGCCGGTCTCGGCGTCGACGAACTCGTCGCCCCACCACTCGTTCTTCCCGTCGATGAGCTCCTGGATGAAGCGGCTCGAGCCGAGGCCGTGGTGGATGATGCAACGGTCGATGCGGTCGGCGACCTCGGGGGCGATCGGACCGTCGCGCAAGCGCGTCGCCGCGTTGAGCGCGCGGCGCGTGCGCTCGCCGAGGTGGTTGAGGCCGACGATCTGCGCCATCGTCGTCATCGACGTGACGATGCGCCCGGCCCCGTCGCGCACCGCGAACTCGTCGGAGCGGAGCGGCTCGCCGAGGGCCTTGTTGAGGTCGTGGATGAACCCGGCGGAGAGGCTGACCGCGAGCGTCTCGGCGTCGACGTCGGCGGCGATCGCGTAGTGCACGACGTTTTCGTTCTGGGCGCGTACGTGGCCGGCGTTCTGAGGGTCCGTCGCGGCCCCCACGCGGACGCGGATCAGCGTGTCGACCAGGTAGCGGTGGGCCTCGAACGGCACCATCCGCGGCTCGAACAGGCCGCGATCGACGATGCGCTCGTAGAAGACGAGGTTTCGACGGCGCCAGTCGGCGAGCGAGTAGTCGGCGACGTCGTCGTCGAGGAGGTCGACGAACGACCCGCTGCCCCCGTTTGCCGCCATGCCCCGGCCAGGAGCCTAGCACGGGGCGTTTCGGCCCAAAAATTCGGGGGCCGCGGTGCTTGCGGGCCCGCGCAAGTGCGAGGGCGGCGACGCCCCGACTAGGATGGGCGGCGTGAAGCGGGTGGTGTGGATCGGCCTCGTGCTCGCGGCGTGCGCAGGCGCCGAAGACGGCGAAGACCCGCGCGACGCGGGAGCCCGGGACGTGGGCGTCACGGGAGCTCGCGACGGCGGCCCAAAAGACGCGGGAGCCCACGACGCTCGCGACGGCGGCGCCCGCGACGGAGGTACTCGCGACGCCGGTCCGCGCGACGCGGGCGCCCGGGACGCCGGCCCTGCGCCCGAGGTCGGCACGGCGACCGCCGTCGACGTCTGCACCCCGAACCCGAACCTCCCGAGCGCCTCCTGCGAGGTCGTGCAGATCCAGACGGACGGCAACCCGACGATCTTCGTCCGCCTCCACATCGCGCGCAGCGTGCGGCGCGAACGCGGCGTGGTGATCTTCGGCAGCGGCACCGGCGGCGGCGGCGCCTACTTCGACGGAAGCGTCGGCACCAACCGCCTCCGGGACGCGCTCCTCGCCGACGGCTTCGTCATCGTCGAGCGCCAGTGGGACGGCCCGAGCGGCGGCTGGTTCTCGGGCGACACCGACCAGGGCCTCTCGGGGCGCTCCGCCCGCTACGCGACGCTCGTCGAGTACGTGCACACCACCCACCGAAGCGCCGCCGACGTCCCGCTGTGTGTGACCGGCAACTCGGGGGGCGCCGCGGAGATCGGTTACGCGCTCGGCGCGTGGCAGATCGATCGCTGGGTCGACGTCGCAATCCCCACCAGCGGCCCGATCGACGACCTCCGCGACGCCTGCTGGGGCGACACCGAACGGCCCGACTACTTCATGTCGTGCGACGCCGAGTGGGACGACCGCGTCGACGACGGCCTGACGATCTGCTCGGGCCGCCGCTCCTGCCAGGTGAACGCCGAAGCGCTCGTCAACGCGACCTTCGTCGGCGAGCCGTGCGGACCGACGGGGCCGCCCTCCCCCGCCGACCTCGCGCGCCTCGAAGCCGACTCACCGCACCGCGGTCGCCGGCCGACGTGCGCGGTACGGGTGTTGGTCGGCGAAGGGGACTGCGGCGGGGTGGTGCCGCAGGGCACGCGCTGGGCGGATCGGCTCGCGAGCGACGGCGCGGACGCGACGTGGCGCTTCGTCGCGGGGGCGCGACACGGGCTGATGAACGTGGAGGCGGGGGCGGAGGCGATCCGCGACGTGTTGATCGCCGAATGCGGGGAGTAGCGCGCGCTACCAGACGAGGTAAGCCGCGCCCCAGGTAAAGCCGCTCCCGAACGCGGCCATGCCCATCTTCATCCCGGGCTCGACCTTGCCCTGCTCGACCTGCTCGGCGAGGAGCGTGGGGATCGTCGCGGCGGTGGTGTTGCCGCAGCGCTCGATGTTGCTCGGGACGCGCTCCGGATCGAGCCCCATCGTCTGGAGCACGAACTGGTTGATGCGGAGGTTGGCCTGGTGGAAGAGCACCATGTCGAGCTCGTCGGCCTGGACCTTGTGGTCCCAACACACCGCGGCGAGCGAGGTGATCATCTTCTCGACGGCGTTCTTGAAGACGAGCTTGCCGTCCATGTGCGCCCACATCATCTCGGGGCTGACGATGCCGTTGCCGTTCTCGTCGAGCGGCATGAACGGGCGCTTCGAGATGTCCCAGATCTTCTGGCAGAGGACGTCGGCGTAGTTGCCGTCCGCGCCGAGGACGACGGTCTGGATGCCGCGCCCCTCTTCTTCCGTCGCGGAGACGACGACCGCGCCGGCCGCGTCACCGAAGAGCGACGAGACGCCGCGCCCGCGCGTCGTGAGGTCGAGCGCCGCCGAGTGGGTCTCGGCGCCGACGAGCAGCACGTGTTTCGCCGCGCCGGCCTTCACGAGCGCCGAGGCGGTCTGCAGCCCGTAGAGGAAGCCGGAGCACTGGTTGCGGATGTCCATCGCCGGCACGCCGACGCAGCCGAGGCGCGCCTGCAGGTAGACGCCGGAGCCGGGGAACACGTGGTCGGGGCTCAGCGTCGCGAAGAGGATCATGTCGAGGTCGCTCGCCGTGATGCCCGCGTTGTCGAGCGCCATCTTCGCGGCGTGCTCGCCGAGCTCCGCGCTGCCCACACCTTCGTCGGCGAAGTGACGCGACTGGATGCCCGTGCGCTTCTGAATCCACTCGTCGCTGGTGTCGATGCCGTAGTCGTCGACGAGGTCTTGGTTCGTCACCACGCGCGGTGGGTAGTAGTAGCCGGTGCCGGAGATGTATGCGTTCGTCACGTTCGAGGTCCTTCGGAAGGGGACCTCGTTACAGACCTGAACCGAAGGCGCAAGACGTCTTCGAGTCAGACGCAGTGCGTTGAAGACCGAATGAACGGTCGCTCAGACGAAGTGGAGCACGGCGAGCACGAGCGCCGACGCCAAGATCCCCGCGCCGATGCCTCGAACCACACGCTCCGTGTGGGATCCGGACACCGCGAGCACGATCCGGCCGACGAGGAACGTCCCCAAGAGCGGCGCCGTCGCGCCCGCGACGTAGGCGAGCTTCGGCATCATCTCCCGCGGCACCTTGAGGTGCGCCATGACCCCGAACAGCGCGCCGAACACCAACGCCATCGCGATGTGGTGCCACCCGACCTCGGGCTCCTTCGACGACAGGAACGTCTCCAACCCGATCCAGGCGATCGCCGCCGCGACGATCAGCGGCAGGAACGGGTAGCGGAGCCCGCCGAAGAACACCATCACGGTGTGCGCCGCGAGGAACGCAGCGAGGATCCCTCCGAAGCGACGCCCACGCCGACTGAGGATCAGGCCGAGGCAGAACAACAGCGGCCCCGGGACGAAGTTCGCCTTCAGGCCGGCGAGCAGCGCGTTCAACAGCTCCTCCGCCAGCGGCGGCAGCTCGAACGTCACGCCGAAGCGCGGGTCCTGCGCGGTGAAGACGTGCTGCGCGCTGACCTCGCCGCCGGTCACGGTGGCGAGCGTCGCGTGCGGAGGCTCGAGCTCGGGGAGGTATCCGGCGCCCAGCTCCAACGCGCCGATCGCCGACGGGCACGTGTACACGACCGTGACCTGCAGCTCCTCGACGGGATCACCGATGCCCCGGACGATCGCGTCGCCCGGCGTGCACGTCTCGGACGCCTTGGCGCGCCCCGCGCGCACGCGCGTCTGCTCGACGACAGTCGCACCGTACGCGACGCGCTCCGCCTCCAGCTCCGATGCGTCCAACCGGCGGTCGCCGTTCGGATCCATCTCGGGGCGCGCGGCGATCACGTCGTGTGCGGCGAGTGACAACCGCAGCGCGGCCTGGTCACCCTCGACGGTCCAGTCCGCGTAGCTCTTGCTCGCGCCGTGCGCCCACGCCACCGACGGCGTCAACGCCACACACAACCCGAACACCCACGCTCTCATCCGCAACTCCCGAGCGCACGCTTCGTCTGGGCTCGGCCGACCGAGGCCACCCGCAGCGCGGCGATCTCCTTCACGAGACCCCGAGCTTCGCGGCATTTACCCCGACTCGACAAGTCTTCTGCCCAACGCACCAATGCCACCGCTAGGTTCTGTACGACGGCCGGCTCGTTTGGGTTCGCACGACGTGCCGCACGGATGAGATCCACCGCCTCCGCGTAGTCCTTGGCCTCGAGGCGCTTCTGCGCCCGCTCGATCAGGCAGCGCGACTCCGCGAGCCGCACGAACTTCGTCGCCGCGTCGATCGTCCGGATCTCCTCGAGCACCTCGCGGACCTCCGCGCACCGACCGGTCTCGATCATCGGCATCGCGAGCCGCTCCAGCGACGCGACCAGGTTCGTGCGCGACGCGTCGTCGCGCGGGAAACGACGCACACCTTCGCGATACACCTCCACGGCGCCGTGGTAGTCGCGGTCGTCGAGCCGTTTGTTCCCGACGAGGTGAATCACCCGTAGGCGATCTTCGCTGACCTCCGGCCGCGCGCCGAGGTGCTGCTCGATGCGATCGACCCACGACAGCCCGACCCGGAAGTCACCCGCGCGCGCGCTCCGGAACGCCGCGAGGCGCAGCGCGGAGATGCGGTTCGTCTTCAGCGTCTCTTCCAGCCCCGCGTCGGCCTTGCCGAGCTGCTCCTTCAGCGCGAGGTCGAGCGCATCGATCGCACCTTCGTAGTCCTGCGCTTCGACCCTCAGCCGCGCGACCTCCGACAGCGCGAACGCCCTCAGCCCCGAACGATCCGCGGAGCGCATCCCCACCGACGCCGCCTCCGTCGCGAGCGCGATCAGCCGCTCCTCCGCGCCCTGCTGCGCCTCGAGGAAGATCAGACGCTCCGCCGCGGCGCGGAGGTTGTGGAAGACGGCCTCGCGCACGTTGGGGTGCGTCGGCTCGAGCTTCACCGCGGCGAGCAGCGTCCGGTAGGCGCGTTCGAGGCGCTCCGGATCGTTGGACGTGACGTCGTCGCCGGCGAGCTGCGACAGCAGCGCCGCGCGCTGATCGCGCAGCACCCGCCGCATCTCCTCGGACGAAGCAAACGCTTCACCGCGCGCGAACAGCGACTCGGCGAGCTCGTACTGGCCACCCTCCTGCGCGATCGACGCGCGGTTCACGTAGATCGTGCCGATCAGGACCCGCGTCGACACCACAGCGCCCGTCTCGGAGACCAAGGTCCGCGCCCCCTCCGCGCGCGGGCCGGCGACGCTCGCGAGGATCTTCGCTTCGTCGGCGGGGCTCGGCGAGAACCCGGCCGGTGACGTCGTCTCCACGACGACGCGCTCCAGGCCCTTCTCGCTCGGCATCGACAGCAGCGTGCGCGCGTGCGTGGGGAGCAGCTGCGCGGCGGCGTCGATCTGGAGCCGGTCCGCGATCAGGTTGTAGAGCACCGACGCCGAGACGCAGTTGAAGTGCCGCCGGTCGATGATGTCGACGAGCGTCGTCGCGCGCGCGTCGTAGGTCCCGAACAGCCCGCCCTTCTCGTGCAGCGTGATCAGCAGCGCGCCCGCGCGGGTGCGATCGTCCTGGACGTCCGCGAGGCGCTGGACGACCGGCGTGACGAGTGTCTCGAGCCGGCGCCGCGCCGAGGCGAGCTCCGCGCCCTCGGCGTAACCGCTCGCGAGCAGCGCGGCGTCGAACAGGTCGTGGGTCTCGGCGGCCGCGACCGGCGGCGGCGCCTCCGTCGTCTCGGTCGCGGGCGGGGTGGTCGCGCACGCCGTCATGCACCCGATCAGAGCCAAGACGCGAACGCGCACGTCCCTAGGCTCGCAATCGCGGCGCCTGGCGTAAAGGGCGTCGTTCGCGTAATGCATGGGGCGCCGTGCGTTCGCTCCTCGGCTGCGCTCTCGCGACGTTCGCGGTCCTCGTCCCGGCGACCGCCGACGCGGCGGGGATCTCCGCGCGCTTCGGCGACGTCGTGGCCACGGTCGGAAAGGACATCGTCGCGCGCGTCGACATCCGCGACGACAAACGCATCACGAAGCGCGTCCGAGTCGAGCTGAGGCGGGTCGGGGAGAGTGAATGGACCCGCGTCGACGCCACGCCCCCCTCCGGTATGGCGCGCTGGTGGGTCGCGACGTTCACGAGCACGACGGTCTGGAACGAAGGCGGCATCCGCGTCGCCCAACCCGACCAGGTCGAGCTGCGCGCCTTCCTCTACGGCGCCCGGGGCGGCGTCCTCCTCGTCATCGGCGACATCGAGCCGCTCACCCTGGACGTCCTGGCGCCGTCCGAGGCCGAGGCCCGCGAACGGGCCCTCGCGGTCTACGACCGGGACGTCGAGGACGAGCAGTTCTCGCTCACGGGTTACGTCGGGACGGAGGGCCGCGCGGGAAGTAGCGCCCGCGCGCGGCTGTTCATCGGAGCAGGTGGCAACGTCGCACCGAACGTGGAGCTGCTCGTCTACGTCGGCGTCGGTCCGGCGTTTTCCACGCCGACGATCTTCGCCGACGGCGGTCCGCTCGTGCTCGGCTTCGATCTCGCGATGCGCCTCTTCGCACGCTCGCCGCACG
This sequence comes from Deltaproteobacteria bacterium, assembly GCA_040218735.1. Lineage (GTDB taxonomy): Bacteria > Myxococcota > Kuafuiibacteriia > Kuafuiibacteriales > Kuafuiibacteriaceae > JAUHYN01. The sequence continues at coordinate 375,202 of JAVJQW010000043.1, read as the reverse complement.
CCTACCGTTGGAGCCCCTTCATCGAGCCATTCGCGACCGTCGACGTGCGGTTGCCGGGCGTCGATCCCGGCGGCGGCGCGCGCGCCGGGGTGCTCTACCAGGTGTCGGCGGAGATCGCCGCCGAGCTGTCCGTGGGGGGCGCGGTGATGGCGTTCAACGTCGCGGGCGGCCCGGAGGCCGAGCTCGGCGCGTCGGGGATGCTTCGGCTCGCGGTCCGGTTCGGTGGCGAGCAGGAGACGGATGAGCCGTGAGGCGGTGGGCGCTCCTGCTCGTCCTGCTCGCGGCCTGCAAGCCGACCAAGTACGACGAGAACGGCAAACCCATCACGCTGGGAAAGTTCCGCCTGCGAACTTATCCGAAGGGCGCGAAGGTCTGGATCGACGGCAAGCTGGAAGTCGTCTCCACGCCCGCGACCATCGTGAAGGAGGCGGGTGAGTATCACCTGAAGATTCAGGCGCCGGGCGCCGAACCCATCGAGCGCACGATCACGATCGAAGCCGGCGAGCAGAACGATCTCAACATTCGCATCCCCGCGCCCGAGCCCGCGACGGTGACGGTGCTGTCGGACATCCAGGAGGCGGAGGTCCGCATCAACGGGTACAAACGTGGGCGCACGCCGCTGTACCGGGTGGTGACCAAGCCGGGCCCGATCGACGTGACGGTGACCGGGCCGAACAACCAGGCGAAATCCGTTCGCGCCACGCTGAAGCGCTCCGAGGACCTGACGCTGGAGGTCTTCTTCTACGAAGTGAAATCCGAACCCGAGACCGGCCTGGAGTCGAAGGTCGAGCTTCCGATGTCGAAACCCAAGCCGAAGGGTTGGCTCACGCTGGGGATGCGCCCCGACGGGACGGTCGAGCTGGACGACGGCAAGAAACTCGGCGCGACGCCGATCGTGAAACGTCCGATGGAGGCGGGGAAGTACACCGTGTGGCTGCGGAGCAAGGACGACCGTTACGAGCGGCGGGTCACGATCGAGATCGAGGAGAACAAGCCGGCCATCTATCGCTTCCTCCTCGGCAAGGAAGACGAGCGGCCAGGTTGGAAGCCTCCGCCCGAGCCGTGAGCTTGCAAGCGCGGCTGGACCCCTGATAATCGGCGACGTCGTGGACATCACCGAGCTGATCATCACGCGAAGCGGAGAGACGCTGCTGCACATGCGAGTCGACCGCGCCGAGGTGTGCATCGGCAGCAACCCCACGAACGACGTGGTGATCCCCGACGCGTCCGTCCCCGAAGCCGTCGCGTTGATGATGGACCGCGGCGCCGGCCGCTTCCGGATGCGTGACCTCACCGCGGGCCGCCTACGCCTCAACGGCGCCGAGCTCGACGGTGAAGAGTTCGACATGAAGGCCGGCGACGTCCTCGGGATCGAAGACTTCTCCCTCGCGCTGCGCGTGCGCGCGGACGACGACCGCCAGCACCACGGCAAGACCAAAGCGCTCGGCGACGCCGACGGCCCGGGCAGCGACGACGCACAGATCGCTTACGACGGCATCGAGTACCGGCTCACGCCGCGCGCGCCGTTCAACATCGGCGGCAACGAAGACAACGATCTGATCGTCGAGGACCCGTTCATCTCCGCGTACCACGCGCGCATCACCAACCAGAACGGGCGTTGGTTCATCCACGACCTCGACTCCACCAACGGCACGCAGGTCAACGGCCTGAAGGTGCGCGAGGCGGAGCTCCCCACCCCGGCGAAGATCGTCGTCGGCAAGGTGACGCTCGACTTCTCCGCGTCCGCGTCGAACACCGACGACGACGACGCCTTCTACGGGATGATCGCGAAGAGCGAGAAGATGCACCGCATCTTCGCGATGGTGAAGCGCTTCGCGGGCGCGAAGGAGCCGGTACTCGTGGTCGGTGAGTCGGGGTCCGGTAAGGAGCTCGTCGCCCGCGCGCTGCACGACGCGTCGCCCCGCGCGCGTGGGCCGTACCTCGCCCTCAACTGCGGTGCGCTCAACCCCACGGTGGTGGAGAGCGAGCTGTTCGGTCACGAGGAGGGCGCGTTCACCGGCGCCGACGAGACGAAGGACGGCGCGTTCTCCGCGACCTCCGGCGGCACGTTGTTCCTCGACGAGATCGGTGAGCTCCCGCTCGACCTGCAACCGAAGTTGCTGCGGGTGTTGGAGACGCAGACGGTGCGTCGCATCGGAGGGACGAAGGAGATCCCGGTCGACACGCGCATCGTGGCGGCGACGCACCGCAACCTGGAGGAGCTGGTCGAAGACGGCCGGTTCCGCGAGGACCTCTTCCACCGGCTGTTCGTCCTGTCGCTGCGGGTGCCCCCGCTCACGGAGCGTCCGGACGACATCCTCCCACTCACGCGACATTTCCTGAAGACGCAGTCACCGCGACCACTCGAGCTGACGAGCGACGCAGAAGAAGCGCTCCGCGACTACACGTGGCCGGGCAACATCCGCGAGCTGCGGAACGTGCTCGTGCGCGCGATCCTGATGTCCGACGCGGACCGGATCGACGCTTCGGACCTTCAGTTCTCGCGGGATGCGTTCACCACGCGGTCGAGCGACGTGCGGCGGAAGGTGCGACGTCAGGACGAGGTCGAGCGCGACAAGATGCTCGAGATCCTCGACGCGTGCGGGGGCAATCGCGCGGAGGCCGCGCGCATGCTCGGGGTCTCGAAGAGCACCTTCCACGACCGGCTGAAGCGTCACGGAATCGGCAACAAGTTCGGAGACCGGAAGTAGTCGCAGTCCCGGACGAGTGATACGGTTTCGGGCGGTGTCCACGCCCTCAGAAGACAGCGCGCCGAGCCCCGGTGAGCTGCTGCTCGACGTGGCGCTCCAGCTCGGTGGTGAGCTTCGGCTGGAGAGCCTGCTCCCGATGATCTTGCGCAGCGCCGCCAAGGTCATGGCGGCGGAGCGCGCGCTGTTCGCGCTGGTCGACAACCACGGCGCGCTTCAGCGCATCAAGCTGCACAACCTCGAGTGGGCGGGCCCTGGCAACCCGCTCCCGGTGAGTGAAGCGTTGATCCGAGAGGCGCTCGAAAAGCGCCACGCGGTGCACGCGGATGTCGGGAAGGGATCGCAGTTCGCGAAGCACCACAGCGTTCAGCTCAACGCGATTCGGTTCGCGGTCGCGCAGCCGATCTTCGTCGAGGGTGCGGTCGCGGCGATGCTCTACATCGACTCGCAAGTCGCGGCGCCGCGCGAAGTCACGCAGCGGCTCGAGCTCCTCGAAGGCCTCGCGGCGTTGGTGAGCACGGCGGTGCGCGGCTCGCGTCTGTACGAAGAGCAGCGTTATCGCGCGAAGCTGTTGGCGCAGATGGTCCACGACTTCCGGGCACCGCTCACGGTGATCTCCACGAACGCGGCGATGATCGAAGAAGAGGGCTCGATGGACGACCCGTCGCTCACGAACGACATCGCGGGCGCGGCGGACCGGATGATCCACATGATCAACAGCACGCTGGAGCTGTCGCGCGTGGACGCCGGCGTCGCCACCGAGAAGGTCGCGCCGCTGCAGCTCGCGGCGGAGGTGCCCGCGCACGTGCGCCAGCTCGACCGGGTCGCGGGGATGCAGGAGGTCCAGCTCCAGTGCACCGCCCCGAAGAGCCTCCCCGAGGTCCGCACGATCGTCGACCGGGTCTGGATCATCCTCGACAACCTGCTCTTCAACGCGATCAAACACAGCCGTCAGGGCTCGACGATCCACGTGCGCCTCGCGGTGCGCGGCGACGCGGGCCCCTCGTCCGCGCTCCACCGCCGCGCGGGCGACGCCGCCCACCTCTTCCGGCACGCGCGCCCGATCCGCCCCGAGGCCGGAACCAAGTTCGTGGAGGTCGCGGTCTACAACGTCGGCGAGCCGATCCCGAAGGACCTCATCCCCAAGCTCTTCGACGATTACGCCCGCGGCGAGAAGTCGAAGGCCGGCCAGCCGTCCACGGGCCTCGGCCTCTCGATCGTCGACCAGTGCGTGCGTTACCTCGGCGGCGCAGTGTGGGTCGACAGCAGCACCGAGAGCGCGACGTGTTTCAAGTTCACGCTCCCCACGCGCGTCGAGGCGACCCGCGCCGTGCGCGACGACTCCTTATAGGTCGCGCGGGCGACCGTGCACGTCGTAGTAGGCGCGGTTGAGGCGCTGCTGCATCGCGTCGGGGCCGCTCTGGCGGCGGCGTAGGAAGTGGCGAATCTCCGCGCGGCGCTCGCGGGCCGCTTCGCGCCACGGCTTCTTCGTGGCGATGACGACGTGTTCGATGCGGTGGACGATCGCGGCGCCGCGGCACATTGCGCAGGGCTCCCAGGTCGAAGCGAGGAACAGCTGGTCGCGGTCGAGCGCGCCGAAGCGGTCGTGGCCGAGCCGGCCGATCGCGTCGGTGATGGCGGCGATCTCGGCGTGCCCGCCGGCGTCGCAGCGCTCGTTCATGCGGTTGCGGCCGCGTCCGATGATCTCCCCCGCGTAGACGACGACCGCCGCGACCGGGACGTCGCGGTGCTCGATGGCGGTCGTCGCTTCGGCCTGCAACACGTCGAACACCTCGGGCTCCAGCGGAGCGCCGCGACGGGCGGTGGTGAGGAGGAGGCCGAGGAGCCCCGCGAGCGCCGTGGCGCCCACGACGACGCCGAGCAGGAAGATCGACACGAGGCGACCCTCGGCGATCACCGCGACGGAATCAACGGGCGTAGATCGCGGTGCGCGCGCGGGCGATCGCCGCCCAGGACAGCACGTCTTCGAAGTGGCGGCGCGCCTCTTCGCGAACGTCGGCGGCGGCGAGCGCGAGCGCCCGCTCGGCGAGCGCCTCCGGATCGCGGGAGGGCAGCAACGCGACCGCCTCACACCGCGGCGCGAGCGCCTCGAAGGTCGGGAGGTGAAAGGCCGCGAACGGCGTCCCCTGGCTGAGCGACTCACTCAACACCGTCCCGCCGATCTCCCGGGCGCTCGTACAGATCGTGACGTCGGCCGACGCGAAGGTCGCGGGCATCTTCGACACCGGCACCGGGCCGAAGGTCAACGACGCGTTCACGGCCGGCGACATCGCCGCGCGGATGCGATCGGTGTCGGCGCCCGAGGCGCTGGCCCACACGAGCTGGGCGTCGGGCGCGCGGGCGAGGATCGCGCGGAAGGTCGCGAGGGTCGCGTCGGGATCCTTCGGGGCTTCGCAGCGGCCGACGACGAGCACCCGGAGCCCGCCGGCTTCGTGGGGCTCGAGCTTCAAGTAGCGCGAGGTCGTCTCGGGGCTGATGTGCACCGGCGTATCGGGCGCGAGCGCCCCGTCGCGACGCAGCCGCTCCGCGATCGTGGGGTTGGCAAAGAACGCCCCCGCCAAGCGCGCCGACGCCCACCGCGCGAGCGCTCGCCGCCACCGCCAGCGCGGCGCCTCACCGCCGTGGTACTCGGCGAACACCCGCCGCCCCGTGCGAACGGCGGCGGCGACGTTCTCCGCCGCGAGGAGGTGGTGCAGGTGAATGACGTCCGGGTGAATCGCGTCGGCCGCGCGGATCAAGTGCGGCGAACGCACGACGCCGCCCACGGCGGGGAACGGGGCGTGGAGCACGTGCACGGTGAAACCGTCGTGCGCAAACACCCGGGGCGGTCCGTCGGCGAACAGGTGCACCTCGTGACCGAGCGCCGCGAGGTGCCGCGCGTGGTGCATCGGGATGTAGCGGTGCGCGAGCTCGTCCCAGGACTCCCCCTCGACGTAGGCCACGGGGACGACGATCGCGATCCTCACGACAGCGCCTCTTCGATCACCGCCGCGAAGCGCTCCGTGCACGGCTCGATCCCGTAGATCGCCGCGACGCGCTCGCGGCCGCTCACCGGCGCAGAGGCGGCCTGCAAGATGGCATGCGCGAGCTCGGGCGCGGAGGTCGACGTCACCAACGTCGCCGCGCCCTGCCCCGCGAGCACCTCCGCGACGCCCACGTGCGGCGCGACGACCGGTACGTTTGCCATCGCCGCCTCGATCAGCGCGAGACCCTGCGACTCGTGCAGTGACGCCGACACGTGCACGTCGAAGTCGGGGAGCCGACGATACAGGCCCTCCGCGTCGAGCGGAGGCGACCACACCACGTGCTCCCCGATCCCCGCCGCCGACGCGCGCCCGCGAAGCTCCGCGTGGCCCTCCTTCGGCGTGAGGCTGAAGACGGTGAGGCGGGCCTCGACCCTCTGGCGGAGCAGCTCGGCGTGCGCCGCAAAGATCATCTCGCTCCCCTTCACGCGGGCCACGTCCACGACCGCGGCCATCTTCAGCGGTCGGTCCCTCGTCCAGGGCGCGCGCGTTCGCGGTTGGATTCGAGCCGGGTCCACGCCGAACGGCGTCTCGCGCACCGACGCGCCCGCGATGGCCTCTGCTTGTGCGCGGAGGCGCGGGGATCCGACGGTGACGACGCGCGCCGCCCGCAAGACAGCTTGCACCGTCACACGACCGCGCAGCGAACGCCGCGTGCCGTAGGCAACGTGTGGCAACCGCGCGAGCTCGCCGCCCATCACCGACGCCACCACCGGTCGATCGAACATCTTGGACAACGCGATCGCGGGGGGCCCGGCGCGGTCCACCCACAGACACCAGAACAAGTCCGGCCGCCACACGTCCGCCGCCTCCGCGATCGCGCGGAAGCGCCCGAGTCGCCCCGCGTCCGGCGGCCCCAGGATCTCGACGTCGCCCCGTCGCGACCGACGCTCGGCGAGGGGAACGAGGGAGCACACCCGAAGATCGAACCGGCGCCCGAGCGCGAGGATCTGCTCGGCGACCGCGCCGCCGAACTTGTCGCCCTCCAGCGGGAAGCCGGGGCTCAGCACGAAGACCCGCGGGCTCATGGCTCGTGAACCGTATCGAGGAGCCGCTGCCGCGCCGCTTCGGCGCGCTCCCGGATCGCGGAGTCGAGCTCGACGCCGCGACCGGAGTCCTTCTTCACGCGCCCCGCCTGAATCGTCTTCGACGGATCGCCGCGCACACCGGTGAAGCGGTGGGTGCCGTACTCGGACGAAAAGGGTGCCCGCAGCTCGAGCGCAGCTCGGACCGGTTCGAGGGTCGCGACGGGATCGTCGACGAGCGCCTCGTAGGTCACGAGGAGCGGCGCACGCCCGACGGAGCGGAGGAGCTCCGCGTACCGCGTGAGGGTGTCGACACGCTCGACGTAGTAGTCCGCGCACCGCTTGGGCGTCCATCCCCCGTAGGACTCGAACGTCCGCACCATCGACCCGATGCTCTTCGCCGGGTCGCGCACGAGCAGCACCGGGCACACGCGGTGGTGAAGCAGCAGCGTGTCTTCCGCGATCAGGTGATCGTGGTTGAGCTGGTCCGCGACGTAGCGCGTCCGTCCGAACGCACGTCGGTGCACGAGGTACACGTCGCGCGCGAGGCGATCGAAGTCCCGCGCCGAAGCGTAGGTCGCGTTGCGCTCGCCCGCGCCCATGATGTCGGGGTGCGCCATCAACAGGTGCAGGAGCAGCGTCGACCCCGAGCGCATGTGCCCCAGCACGAGCACGGCGCCCTCGGGCACGCCGGCGACGCGGTGGTGCACCGACAGATACCCGTGCGCGGCGCGGCGGAGAGCGCGACGCAACATCAGCGGCCCTCCAGGACGGGGGCCACGACCTGTGCGATGCGGTCGGCTACGCGTAGGTTCCCGGCTTCGCTCAGGTGGCAGAAGTCGAAAAACGTCGGCGCCGGGTCCTCGCCGAACACGTCCGAGAGATCGACCACGACCGTCGACGTCGCGACCTGCGCCTGCGCCGCTCGATACACCGGCGCGAACGAGGCCTCCTCGGCGAGCGCTGCCTTCTCCGAGGCGCTGAGCTTCGCTTTGCCGAACAAGGTCGGCTGCCAGAAGAACATCACCTCGAACCCGTAACGCTCCGCGAGCCCCTGCGCCGCGGCGACGTTCGCGAGGTAGGCGCGCAAGGCGTCTTGCGCCGCGCGCTCCGGATCTTCGATGGGCCTCGCCGGCTGGCGCTCACCCGTGCCGCGCACCAGACCGAGCACCTTGGATTTTCGCGCCACGTTCGCGACGGTCGCCTTCAGGAGGCGCGGCAGCTCGTCGGGGCGGGTGATGTTGAACTCCAGCTCGCGCCGCGGAACGTCGAGCGGGAGACCGGCCCGCCCGAGCTTCAGCAGCGACAGCAGATCGTTCACGCCGTCGTAGAAGACGACGACGTCCGGGCGCTCGCCGGCCTGCAGGCGCGCGAGCAGCGTGATGAGCTCCTGCGTGCTCGTGTAGCCGATCTGCCCGAGGTTCTCGACGCGAGCGCTACGCAGCGCCCGCGCGAGGTGCGAAGGGATGGTGCCTTCGTCGCGCGCGCCCATCCCCCATATCGTCGAACCGCCGAGCACCCACACCGTGGGGCCGTCGGCCGCGGACGTCGGCGTCGCGCGCCACCCATCCGCGTTCACGTTCACGTGCTGGCCCGCGTAGGCCTTCATTCGGTAGTGCGCGAAGGGCTCGAACCGGTGCTGGAGGCGCCCAGAGTACAGCTCGTCGAACAACGCGGCGGCCTGGGCCTGGTCGGCGAGCGCGTCGGTGTTCGCGACGTCGACGAGCGGCGCGCCCCCCTCGGAGCCGAACGCCGAGAGCACCAGCTCCAACCCGAGCCACGCCACCGCGGCGATCCCCAGCGCCGCCCAGACGGCGCTCAGGTTTCGCAAGAACCGCCGCATCGCGGCGCATCATGCCCAACCCCGCGGCGGGCGTCGACGAAACTCAGCGCGCGGCCGAAGGCGCGAGCGGCTCGGACACCGGCTTCGCGAACACGATCGCCCCCTGGTCCACGCTCCGGTACAGCTCGATCGCGTTCCGGATGTCCTCGTACTTCGAGACCAGGTACGTGCCTTCGCGGTGGTGGACGCTGCGTTCGATCACCACGACGTCCCCTTCGGTCCGCACCTTCACGTCGACCTTCACCGCGCCGGCATCGATTGACTTGCTCGGGAACAGGATCGTCGGCGCGTAACCCTTCGGGCCGCGCACCGCGAGGCGCTCCGACCAGGTCGCCGTGTGTCCGAAGAAGATCGGCTTGTCCCGCGTCTTCTTCTCGAAGGCACCATCGAACGGCGTGTCGAGCGCGGACAGCGGAATGATCAGGCGCTCCTGGTCGAGCACACCGTAGTCGGGGATCTCGAACTCGATCGTGCGCTCCCCCTCCGACCCGTCCGGGACGAAGGAATAACGCGAGTCGGAGATCAGCTTTCCGCGCTCGTCGCGGCGATTGACCATACCCTCCGCCTCGCGCTTCGCGGCGTCGGCCTTCTGGTTGCGTCGGGCGGACCGCCACCACTGCGCGCCCCACCCCGTCCGCGTCTGCTTCATCTTCGCGGTGAGTTTCCCGGCGGCGTCGACCGTCACTGCGTAGTCCTTGTGCGCCACGTCCGGTCGCGTCTCGGCGCCGACGATTTTCTTCCACTCACCCTTGTAGGTGTTCTCGGTCGACAGGCCCTCTTTCTCGACGCTGACCACGAACCCTTCTTCGCCGCGAGCCCAGTCCGGCACCTGCCCCACGGTGCAGAACTCACACGAGGCGTCGACGAAGAAGCCCTCCTCGATGCCCGTCTGCTTCGGGACCCACAGCAGCAAGTGCTTCAGGCGCGCGTAGTGCGGCTGCTCCTTGTCGAACGAGACGTAGTTCTTTCGGTTCGTGAGCACGAAGAGGCTCTCGATCTTCTTTCGCCGGAGCAGCTCCCAGAGCACCCGATTCTTCTCCCAGTTGTCGGCCTTCTTGGAGTCCATGACCTCCTTCGCCTTCCGCCCCATCCCGCTGCGGAACCAGTTGAAATAGAGCTCCGCGCGGAGGAAATCGAGCGCGGCCTGCACCTGACACTTCTTGTTGGTGCAGTCCTTGTCGTCGACCTCGGCGTCGAACCCTTCGTAGTACTCACCGTCCTCGTCGTAGAGGCCCTTCGCGCGATACCGGACCGTGGAGTCCCAGTCCTTGTGGATCTCGTAGAGGTTCGCGCTCGACTGGTACGCGAGCGCGGTGAACATCCACCACGGCTCCCGGAAGTCACGCGGCTCGACGCGCTCGCCGCCCTTCGAAGCGGGGACGTCGTTCATCTGCCACTGCAATCGCCAGTAGTCCCCGTCGACGGAGGTCTTCCACTCGCTGCCCTCTTCGATGTTGTACGCATTGACGCTGTAACGAACGGACTTCGTACCCATCAGCTCCAGGTTGTATTTCTCGATCGGGATGTTCGTCGTGACGAACGGCGCCTCGTACCAATCCACGTAGTCATCGCGCAGCGTGTACTGCACTTCGAGGATGCTCCCGACCTTCACGTTCGGGAACGTGAAGACGCGGACCTTCGCGCCGTTCTCGTCCCCCTTGACCTCGTCGTCGAACACCCACTCCGGCTCGAGCGGGGTCGCCGTGCCGTCTTCGTTGATCGTGCGCGCCGCGAACGCGATCAGGTCCGAGTTCTTGTTCGGATAGATGATGCGGAAGTTCGCGTACCGGAACCCCTTCTCGGTAAGGATCGCGACGACGTCATGGCGTTGCCGCTCCGTGTACGAATCCTTCCCCCACTCCTGGTACATCAGCAGCCGGTGCTCGCGGAGCAGGTACACGGCGTCGTGACCGTCGTACTTCTTCGCGTCCGGCGCCTTCACGAACTGAGGCTCCGCCCACTGCCAACCGAGCGACGCCGCGCACGACATCGTCATCGACGCCAGCGCGGCGACGACTGAAACCCGAACCCATCCCATCATTTCAACCTCACCACGACCGGGCGCGAGCGCGCCGCGATGATCTCACCGAAGAACGCCTCCAGCTCGCCGTAGCGCGCCGCTTCGATCCTGCGCTCCTTCAACCGGTAGTCGCCGTGCGCCACGAGTGTGTCCCCCTCCAGGCGCCAGCTCTGTGTGTAACGACCGAACGGCGACTCCACGACCTGGTCCTCGGGCAACGTGCTGACCTCCCAGCTCGACGGCACCTTCAGACGAATCGTCGTGTCGCGGTGCTCTCGACGTCGGAAGACCACGGGGAACTTGCGCTCCATCGGCGGCAGCTTCGGCCCGGGCGTCACCATGATCTCCGCGAAGCTGATCAGGCGAACGTCAGCGACGTCGCGACCGACCTCGTCCATCGTCACGTCCCCTTGCGCCGTCACGACCAGACGCCCGTCGCGGTAGGCCTCGTCGAACTTGGCGTTCTTCACGTCGCCGTCGTAGAGCCACGCCCAGCCGCGGACCTCGTCCTGGCCGGACTCCTCACTCGTCGCGACGAGGTTGTAGCGAAGGCTGGACGCGAACTGACCGGTGGTCTCGAGCTTCACGACACCCTTCGTCGCGCCGGACGCCTCCGCCGTGAGATCGAAGCTCAAGCGCTTCACGTTGTCCTGCTCCGTGGACTGCGCCGTCGGGTACAACTCACCACCGGTCGCCTTCACGAGCAGCAGCTCGGCCTCCTGATCGTTGTGCGGCAACTCACCGAACGGAACCGTGCGCGTGGTGGGATCCGCGATGACCAACTCATCCCCCAGATTCACCGCCAAGATCGCGTGGTTCGACTGCCCCAACCCCGGCATCAGATACTTCCGAGGCGTCCCCCCGTGCGAGTAGAGCGACGCGAGGTAACTCTCGATCCCGTCGACTTCGAGCATCGCCTTGAGCAGCGTCGCCTTGTCCTTGCAGTCCCCGTGGCGGGTCTTGAACGTCTCCGCCGCCTCGTACGGGCGCCAGCCGCCCATGCCTACTTCGACCGCGACGTAGCGAACGTTCTCCTGAACCCAGTCGTAGAGTTTCTGAGCGCGCACGCGCGGGTCCTTCGGGGCGTCCTTCAGGATCTCTTCCACCTTGGCGCGAATCGCCGGCGTCGGCTTCGCCGTCCCCTCCTGCAGCCGGTGGAGGAATTGACCGTACGTCGCGATCGAGTCGAACTCCGCCTGCGGCGCTCCGTCATCGTCGACCCAGCTCGCGATGCGGACCGCGACCATCGGCACCAGATCCCACACCGACGGCGCGTAGTCCTCGTGCTTCGTGCGCGCGATGTCGCTCTGCTCCCAGACCAACCAGCGGCCCCCCGAGCCAGCCTCCACCCGAGGCTCCATCTCGTACGGGCCCCACGCCTTGCTCGCGCGGTGGTCGAGTTTCCACCCTTCGGGCTCGAAGACTCGGAACGACGCGCGGCGCAGCGGATAATGGCCCCCGAACGAGAACCGGTCGACGAAGTACGACGGCTTCTTCTCACGCTTGACCACGCGGGTCTCGACGACCGTCCCCACCGGCACCGCGGGGACGTCGAGGCTTACCGCGCGCGCGTCGTCGTACAGCACGTAGCCCTGGATGAGCGGGAAGTCCGTCATCTTCGAGACGTCGTAGTCCTTGTGTTTCCCGTCGGGGGTCGTGATGCGAACGTCGGCGGAGATCAGATCCGTGAACTCCGAGTAGGTCGTCGCGAAGTCACCGAGGTTCTGACCGTCCTCGGTGAGCACGACGAGCGTTCGATGCTCCGTCGTCATGGCGATCGGGGCGCCGGAATCGAAGGCGTACTCGACGATGCGTTCTCGCACGAGCTCGACCGCGTCGACCTCGGGGTGGTCGTCCGGTTTGGGGAGGTTCGAACGATCGAGGTCCGAGAAAGGAGCCGTTCGACAGTGGGTCAGCAGCGCGAGGCAGCAGAAGGCCAACAAGAACCGAGGCACATCCGATTCATTAAGCACCTCGGGGTTGTTGACAAGGTGCGTAGCCCGGGGCCGCTCAGACGAAACCGTGCTCGACCATCGAGGCCGCCGTGTCCTGGGCCGCCGTCCGGATGTCCCGGTACGTAAATCCCAGCGATTTCGTCGCAAACGAGCCATCCACGGTGCGCGCCCGGTCGAGGTTATCGCGCAGGAACGGAAACTCGATGCGTTTGTCGAACAGGCCCACCGCGTACATCAGCGCGTTCGGCATGCCGCGCTTGGGCGCCTTGCAGCTCGGGAAGCGCTCGCGCAGGGCCGCCGCGAGCTCACGCATCCACAGCACCCCGTTGGAGAGGATCGTCCTCGGCGCCGGATCGTCCGCCTCGAGCAGGAGCGCGTGGGCGAGCGCGACGTCGCGCACGTCCACGATCGAGAACGAGAGGTTGGGCGCGAGCGGGAACTTGCCCGTGTAGAGGTCCTCGATCACCGTCGGGCTCGAACGCAGATGCACGGGCCCGTACACCGGGCCGAGCACAAACGCCGGGTTCGCGGCGGCCAACGTGAACCGCTCGCCCTCCGGGAGCGCGTCACACATCTCGCGCGCCTTCTTCTCGGCGAGGGTCTTCGAGAGCGCGTAGGGATCGCTCTGCACCGTCGCCGACGCACACCAGTCCTTCTCGGTGTGGACGTAGTCGTCGTCGTTTTCCATGTCGACGACCGCGGCGATCGACGAGGTCTGAACGACGCGCTGCACGTTCTCGGAGCGGATCACGCTGTCGATGACGTTACGCGTGCCCTCCACCGCGACGTCGACGATCTCCTTCTGCGCGTCCTTCGCCGAGAACTTCACGACGGACGCCGCGTGCATCACGGCGTCGCAGCCCTTCATCGCTTCGTCGAAGCTCTTGGGCGTGGTCAGGTCCGCCGCGAACAGCTCGATGTCGCCGATCTTCGCGAGGTGGCCGTTCTTCTTTGCGTCACTCGGGTCGCGCACCGTCCCGCGCACCGTGTGACCGCGTTCGAGCAGCTCACGCGCGACGTGCGTACCGATGTACCCACCGACCCCCGTCACCAAGACCTTCATCTTCGTCATTCCGCGTCCGCGTCCTCCGCGGCCCAGATGTACGCGGCCGCGCCCGTGTTCTTCTTGTAGGAGATTTCGTCGCCGAACAACGCGCGCACGTAGAGGATGCCGTCGCCGTCGCCGTCGTCGAGCACGATGATCCCGTTCTCGTTGCCCGGATACTCCTGACCGTCGGCGAACACACTCGGACCCGGCAGCGCGTCCGCGAACGCCGCGAGGGAGTCGTTCGGGTTCGTGTCCTTGTACGTCACCGTGAACGGCGCGAACGCCTTCCAAATGATCGTCGTCTTCAGCGGGACGTTCGGAATCGCGATCGTGTAGACGTTGTCCGCCTGCTTCCGGTCCGGCGCCGCCCCGTTGTCGAGGAGGCGCGGCTCGATGCCGTCGAGCGGCTGCCCCTCCACCCCGAACCCACCGAGCGACGCGTTCACCGGGCCCATCGCCCCCGCGACCGGCGTGTGGTCCGGCGTCGCGCGCGCGCCGAGCACGAACACACCCTCGCGCGCGTTCATCAGCACCGCGGGCGAGATCGAGCGCGACGGGATCGACCCCGCCACCGCGACCTGGTCGCTGATCACCACCTCCAACGCCACCGTGACCGTCGGCGGCGCCGCGACACCGACGACCTCGACGCTCGTCGTCACCGCGTTCCCGGAGCGATCCTTCACACCGTCGATGGTCACCCGGTGGTTCGCCCCCTCCGTGAGCGGGCTCGTCTCCAGGATGACCACGTTCATCACCCGCGGCGCGAGCTCGGGGTTGAAAGCCAGGTTGCGCCGCCCCGGGTCCCCCGAGAAACGCACCGCGCGGACCTGGCCGCCGTCGAGTCCGTAGCTCGCGGCGTTCATGGCGCTCGCCACGTCGAGCGGCTCGTCGAACCTCAGCAGGATCTCCGACGCGTCGATCGCCCGCGCACGCACGACGCGCGGCGGATCCAGCTCTCCGAACCCGAGGAAGTCCACGCTCGTGCTCGTCACGACGTTCGGCGGATCCGCGTAGTCGGCGAGCCCGCTCGCGGTGAGGCGATACGGCGCGCGGATCGACTGCGTCGAGGTGATGAGGCGGACACTCGTACGATCCGGCCGCTGCGCCGCCGACTCCACGGTCAGGCCCGGGATTTCGAACGCGGTCGCGTCGATCGACGCCGGGTCGATCCGCTCGTCGAAGTAGACGTGCAGCTCCGTGAGATCCACCGCGTCGACGCGCACGACACCCGGCGGCGTCACGTCGGTGAGCGGCGAGAACGGCCGACAGCGATCCGGCGCGAGGATGGTCTGCGTCCGCGACTCGCGCTGCACCAACCCCGCCTCGTTGCGCGCGCCGCGGTAGCTCACCGAGTACGCCGCGCCGGGCGACAGCCCCGCCTCACACATGTCGCCCACGAGGCGAACGACCGCCTGGTGCGGCTCGACCTCCGAGCTCGCGAGGACCTCCGTCCGCACACCGACGCCGTCGCGCGCGCGCGTCACGGACACCGCGAGCGTCGTCTCGGGCGCGACGATCGTCTCGTCGAACGACAACAGGATGGAGAACGAGTCACGCGCCCGCGCATCGAGCAGACGCGGAGCGTCGAGATCCGGGAGCTCCGGACGGTGCGGCGCGAGGGCGATGATGCCGTCGTCGTAGTCACGCGTCCGGCCGCCGGGATCCAAGACGAGATCGCGCCACCCGCCGAGCACGATGTACGGGCACACCGTGTCGCGGTGGACCTCACACACCTCGTCGGGCGCCTCGCGCTTGAACACGACGTCGGACCGCGGCGGCTCGTCGCCGGACTCGGAGAGCGACGCGCCGGTGTAGTCGCGTCCGTTCGCGGCGATCATGGTGACCGGATCGACGCGCACGCCCGTCGCGTCGTTTGCGGTGGTGAGTGTCTTGTAGACCTTCTCCAGCGTGGTGGGCGGACGGACGTACTCACCCTCGACGCCGTGCGCTGCCTTGTACGCCCACGACCCCTGCGGGAGGAGGACCGTCTTCTCGAAGACCGGCGCACCCGCGTGCGCACGCGCGCCGGGCGTCATCTCGAACTGCGGCCAACCGGTGACGTCGGTGCGCGTGAACCCTTCCGCGACCACAGAGATGTCGCGGCCCATGAGATCACGCGCCGACGCGAGCGGTGTGCCGGTGAGGTAGAGCGCTTCGCCGCGCGGGAGACCGCGCTCGGTGCCGTCGCTCGAGCTGAACGCGAAGCCGGGCACCACGCCGAACGTCACCTCGTACAGCGCGAACCCTTCGAACGGGAGCTCCTGCTCGATCGAGTTACCGGCCGGGTCACGCAGACCGCGGACCGTCAACGTGTACGGCGCGCCCTTCACCTGGGTCGCCGTCGCGAGGCGGATGCGCGGCGGGTTGGTGTCGAGCGGCGTCGCGGCGAGGACTTCGAGCCCGTCGATGAGGAAGCGCGCGGGATCCGACGCCGCCGAAGACTCCGGGACCTCGTCGAGGACGAGCTCGATCAGATCACCGACGGTCGGGTCCTCGACCGTCGCTTCGGGATCCACGTCGAGGATCGACATCGGCGTCACGCTCTGCACGCGCGGCGGCGTGCGGTCGGGCGTGACTTCGGTCTGCGCCGTCTCGAGGAGGTTGCCGCGCACCGACGCGTCGCGCATCGAGCGCACCGCGATCGACGCGGGCGCGCGCGGATGGGTCGGCTCGAGTGTGAGCAGGACGTCGGCGCCGGAGGGGCTCGCAGCGAGCACGGGCACGGCGCGACCGGCGTCGTCGAGGTACAGGAAGCTCGCGACCCGCTCCGCATCCTCACGGAGGATCGGCTCGGAGAAACGCACGCGCACCCGGTTGGTCGCGATGCGCTCCGCGGCGACGAGCTGCGGCGGCGTGACGTCGTCCGGATCGAGCACGAGCGGCGCCGGGCACTTGGTGCACACGCCGTTCTCCCGCGCCTCGGGGACGCCGGCCGGCGTGAGCGGCGCCGCGCCGCGGAGGTCCTCGGCGAAGAGCCCGCCGACGTAAGCGCCGCTGGGGCCGACCGGGATCTCGGCGCCGCCGAGGTCGGTCTCGAAGGCGACGGAGCCGCCGCGCGCCTTCGCGCGGGGGTGGAGGTTCACGAAGTTCTTGTTGGTGGCTTCGTCGCCGAAGCTGTCGCGGCGGATGACGAGGCAGTCCGGCTCGCCGTCGGGGCGACCGGTGAGGACGTCTTCGACCTCGATGATGCGCGCGTTGCCCGGCCACTCCTCGGCGCCCGTGAAGCCCTGGCCCGCCGCGCCGTTCGTGTACTTGTAGAGGAGGCGCGCGCCGCGGGGGAGCGGGACGACGACGGTGAAGATGCCGTCGTTCGCGACCTCGTCGCCGTTTTCGCCGTCGTCGGTCATCGCGTAGCGGACGTCGTTCGGCGTGAGGCGCCGCGGGATGTCGTCGCTCGTGACCTGCGACGACTCGTCGCCCGTGAAGCCGAGGAAGATGCGCCCCTCGGCGGTCGGCTGGCGGATGAGCTGCGGCAGACCGTTGCCGTCACGTCCGCGACCGGAGCCATCGACGGTGAACATGACGTTGAGGCGCGACGGATCGCAGCGCACCACCAAGCCGTAATCGGCGGCGGCGGCGGACAACGCGGCACCGTAGCGCTCGGCGTCCTGCGGCGAGGCCGACGCGTCGAGCGTATGCGTCAGCGGATCGAACATCGGCACCGGCGCGTTCGTGAACGACTGCACGACGTCGACCAGCGCGACGAGCGCGGGCGAGCGATCTTCCATCGACGTCAGCAACGCCGCGAGCGCCGTCGCGGGCGTGGCGGAGAACGACGACCCGGCCTCCTCCACGATCTCGTAGGTCGCGAGCTGCGCGAGCGCGGTGGACAGCGCGTCGAGGCGACCGACCGGCGTCTGTTCGTCGGTCGTCGCGAACGGAACGATCGTCTTGAAGCGTGTACCGTCGCGCGTCGCGGTGACGCGCAGGTTCGTTGCGACCACCTCGGCGGGGAGCTGCACGCCGAAGTTGCCCGCCGCATCCGCGTTCGAAGTCGCGACGAGGTTGCCGCCCTGGTCGTGCACGGTGATCGCCGCGCCGCCCTCAGTGACTCCGACCAGAGTTACTGTTGGCGGGGGTGTTGGATCGAAGCTCCGCGGCGTGACGAAGAGTCCGTCGAAGCCGCAGCTCGACGCGACGAAAAGAGCGAGGACGGTCGAGATCCGGCGCACGACGGTGGGCTATAACCCCTGGATCCGAGGATCACCACCGGCCCCCGGCCGACGTCCGACCGTTGGTGTTTACCCTCTTTCTCGGCGCTCGGAAATGCGGAGGAGGAATCTCGGGTTTTCGGCGAGTCGATGCGGTATGGCACGCCCATGGTCGCCGAGAGGCGTAAGTGGCAGCTCTTGGCCGCGATCGGCCTGTCGGTCTTCGTCCTGGACCAGGCCAGCAAGATCCTCGCGGTCGAGCACCTCACCCCCGGCATCGCCAACGCCCAGCTCGGCGCCGAGCGCCGGGTCGCGACCTTCCCCGAGATTCGGGAGACGCTGAAGGACCTGAGCTTCTTCGACAAGGCGGCCCTGTACTACGGCGAGGTCCGACACCCCTGCGCCCGCCGCGGCCGGCTCTGTCCGGAGATGAAGTCGATCGAGGGCTTCTGGAGCTGGCGCTACGCGGAGAACACGGGCGCGGCGTGGTCGATCCTCGCAGGCCGTCGGTACGTGCTGCTGGTCGTGTCGCTGATCGCGATCGGGTTCGTCATCCAGTTCCTGCGCAAGCTCGAGCCGGACCAGGGGATGCTCGTCGTCGCGCTGTCACTCATCCTCGGCGGCGCGTTCGGCAACATGTTCGACCGCCTCTACCTCGGCTACGTCGTCGACTTCATCCTCTGGTACCACGAGGACCTGTACTGGCCGACGTTCAACGTCGCAGACACCGCCATCTCGACGGGCGTGGGGCTCATCGTGCTGAACATGATCCTCGAATTCGTCGCCGCGAAGAAAAACGCGGACACGCCCCAAGGCAGCGTTGCTCCCCAATGAACGCAACAGGTAAGGGCCCTCGCGTGGGTAAACGCTGGATCATCCTGATCGCCGTCGGGTTGGCCGTCGGGATCGTGGATCAGTGGACCAAGTTCCTCGCCGTCAAACACCTCACCCCCGCGATCGCGCAGGCGGGCGCCTCCGGGTCGACGCCGATGACCGAGACCGAGATCGCCACGCAGCTCGAGGGCATGAGCACGGGTGAGCAGATCAGCGCGTTCTTCGGGCACCTCAAACACCCGTGCCGCACGGCGCGCGCGCGCTGTCGCGCGGTGTCGGTGGTCGACGGCTTCTGGAACTGGCGCTACGTCGAGAACCCGGGCGCGGCGTGGGGGATCATGTCGCAGTCCGACGAGGACGTGCGCATCCCGTTCTTCCTGATCGTCCCGATCGCCGCGGTCATCTTCATCATCGCGTTCGTGCGAAAGCTGGAGGACGACCAGTACCTCTCGATCGCCGCGATGTCGTTGGTGTTCGGCGGCGCGATCGGAAACTTCATCGACCGCCTCCACCTCAGCTACGTCATCGACTTCATCGACTGGTACGTCGGCAAGTCGCACTGGCCGACCTTCAACTTCGCCGACGCCGCCATCTCCACGGGCGTCGGGCTCCTCATCCTGGAGTGGCTCCGCGACTGGCAACGCGCGCGGAGCGGCCAGACCGCCGAGAAGGCGACGACCTAGGACCCTGCTTCATGCATCCCGTACTCTTCAACGTCTTCGGCCTCTTCGACCTGCACACGTACGGGTTGATGATCGCGCTCGGCTTCCTCATCGGCATGAACCTCGGCGCGCGTGAGGCGCGGCGAATCGACCTGTCGACGGAGGGCAACTTCGATCAGTTCATCCTGGACCTCACGTTCTGGATCCTGATCGCGGCCATCGCGGGCTCGCGGCTGTTGTACTTCGCGGTCGAGGACTTCATGGGCCTCGTCACCGCGCCCTGGAAGTTCTTCTACATCTGGGAGGGCGGCCTGGTCTTCTACGGCGGCCTCCTCGGCGCCGTGATCCTCTCGATCTTCTACTCCCGTCGGAAGGGGCGCAGCTTCCTGGTCGTCGCCGACACGCTGATCCCGAGTGTGTCGCTCGGGCAGTTCTTCGGGCGCATCGGCTGCTACGCCGCGGGCTGCTGCTGGGGCGACCCCGTCGACGCCGCGCACCCGCTCGCCGTGCAGTTCCCGCCGGGGAGCCTCGCCTACCAGAGCATGCAGCAGCACGGGCTCATCGCGCACGACGCCGTCGCGTCGCTGCACGTGCACCCGGTGCAGCTGTACGAATCGGCCGGCAACCTCACGCTGTTCTTCATCCTGATCATGCTGCGAACGCAGAAGCGCTTCCACGGCATGGTCCTGTGCGGCTACCTCTTCCTCTACCCGTTCCTGCGGTTCTCCGTGGAGTTCGTCCGCGGCGACGCGGGCCGCGGCGAGGACATGCTCGGCACGATCTTCTCGACGAGCCAGCTCATCTCCCTCGGCCTCTTCACGACGGGCGTCATCCTCGCGGTCTACGGGATGGGGCAGCGCAAGAAGCTCCACGCCGCGTGATCGTCGACAGCGTCGCGCCGGATCCGCTGTCGACGCGACAGGTTCGCGCGGCGTTCTGGGCGCAGCTCGAAGCGGCGCCGCTCGCGACCGCCAACCGCGTCGACCCCGCCGAGCTCATGAAGCGCTACCCGCCGCGCGCGAAGTTCGCGTTGTTCGGCACCACGTTCTTCGTCTCCGCACCGCTGCAGATCCCGGAGCTTCGTTACTTCGTGGCGTACGTGCGTCCGCCCGGCGCGAGAAAGACGTCGGCGCGGATCTTCTACAAGGACCTGTCGTTGGTGTGGCGCGTCGCTTCTCACGTGATCGACGACGGCGAGGACTTCTGGATCGGCAAGGGCGATGTCGAGATCATCCCGGAGGGTGCGTACGAGCGGGTGGTGTCGCGCGAGCGGACGACGGACCTCCCGCTGGAGATCCAGACCGCGCTCGAGACGCTGAACCAACGCGCGAAGCGCGTCGCCAACGACGAGGACGCGCTGACCCTCGTGCTCCGCAACGCCCCACGGGGTCGCGTCGAGCCGTACGCCGACTTCGTCCGTCCGCGCCGACGGGCGGCGGCGGATCCCACGCAACGGATCGCGGACGGCGCGATGGTCGCGTGGTTCGAGCGCCCCGGCGACCCGAGCTCGCTCGTAATTCGCGACGGCTTCGCGCCCGACTTCGCCGACGGCATCGTGGAGCGGAGCGCGTCGCGCAGCACGCTCTACCACGGGCGCATCGAGCGCTTCCGCGTCCTCTCGGAGAACCGCCAGATCCAGTGGTTGTTCTTCGCGGCGCCGCGCCACGTGTGGATCGTGCCGCCCCAGGCGCTCACCACCACGCTGTCGAGCTACGGCGTCCGGGTCGTCGACGTCTTCGCCGCCGAGCAGCTCTTCGTCCCCGGCTACGAGTACCACTACGTCGCCGACGACATCCCCGAGGAGGAGCGCTTCAGCCAGATCCCCGCCGGCTACGCGGGCGCCCCGAGCGACTACAACGGCGACCGCGCCGACGCCTCCGCGTGGCTCGACGCCCTCCCGTTGGTGCGGGAGTTTCGACGCGCTACACCATAACGCAGCGCCGCTTCGCGGCCCTGCTTGGCACAGCCGTCGGACCGACCGCTTCGCGCTCGGCCTCCGTCTAGAGAAACAAGGCGCGGAGCGCGATCCCGAGGATCCGCTGGTCGGAGTCCTCGCCGACGTCGTCGGCGTTGACGAGCTGCCGGTAGCCGACGTCGATCGCGAAGCGGTCGAGGAACACCCCCGCGCCACCGGAGACCGCGATGCCCTCGGTCGCGTAGTCGTAGCTGACGCCCGCGCGCAGCGCGACCATCTCCGCGAGCACGTAGCCGATCGCGCCGCTGTAACGCGGCTCGCCGCGCTGGGCGTTGTAGCGGACGTCGCCTTCGATCGAGAACGACCCGAGCTGATAGCCGAGCCCCGCGCCCCAACCGAGCGGGACCTCCGGCTCGTCGGAGTTCGTGAGGTTGTAACCGACGAGGCCGATCGACAGGCCGTCGAAGATGCGCCACTGCAGCCCGACGTCGACGGTGAAGATCTTGAACCCGCCGTCCTCGATCTGCTCGCCGTTTTCGTCGTGCAGATTGAACGTCATGTAACGCGCGGTCAGCCCGATCGCCGCGCTCTCGGCGACCCGCGTCGCGAGCGCGATCTCCATGCGGTGACCTTCGAGGCGGTCGTCGGGCTCCGGCGCGAACTCGGGCCGACGCTTCGTCCAGGTGTACGCCAGCCCGCCGGCGACGGGGCCGGCCTGGCTGTCGACCACCGACGCGTTGAAGCGGCGGTCGGATCCGCGGATGTCGTCGAGGTAACCGAGCTCGAGGCTGTACATATGCCCCAGAGCGAGCCCGGCCGGGTTGATGTAGATCGAGTCGTTCGCCATCGTCAGCGCGCGCTGGGCCTCGGCGAGGCCGAGGAGGCGGGCGCCTTCGTACTGTTGGGCGAACGCCGGGGCGGCGGCGCCGACGGCGAGGATCGTGACGACCGTCGAGAGCAGTGCGCGTTCGATCCTCGTGACCATCCTCTTCATTCGAAAACCGCGGAGGTGCGACTCACCTTCCCCGTCCTTGGCGGCCTATGGTAGCTGACGGATCATGCCGCGCAAGATTCATCCGGTGCGCGCGTTTGCGATCGTCGCGATCACCGCCTGCTCCTCGATCGCCTACGCCTATATCCTCCCGGCGGACGCCATTCTGTCGTCGGTGTCCAAACGCCGCAGCAAGATCGCGCTGAAGTCGCTCGTCGTCGAAGGCACCCTCGAGGTCGGCACCGACGCGCCGCACCCGGTCTGGGAGGTGCTCGTGCCGGGCAAGGCTCACCGGATCGAGCACAAGCTCCAGGACAAGACGATCGTGCAGACGACCGTCGGCGCTCGGCGCTGGACACAAACCCTCGGGCAGGCGGCGGAGCGCGCGAAGATCGTCACCGACGATCCGTTCATGACCTTCCTCGGGGCCGCGAGCTCCGACCCCGGCGGCAAACGCGGCCTCGCCTTCTGCGACCGCTTGAAGATCGACACGAGCGTCGTCAGCCTGTCGCGCCTCGACAAACGCGTCGCCTTCGTCATCGGCGCGAAGCCCTGGGAGACGAACAAACCGCAGCTGTGGATCGACAAGATCCTCCGCGTGCCGGTGCGGCTCGTGACCGTCGACGGCTCCGGCAATGTCGTCGACCAACAGCTGCACGGGTTCGGCTCGGCCGTCACCGGCGAGTGGTACCCGCGCACGTACGAACGCTACGACAACGGGACCCTCACCCAGCGCGTCGTCTACGACCAAGTACAGGTGAACGTGCCCGTCGAGCCGCAGCTCCTCGAGCCGCCGACGTCCTGATGAAGAAGCTGGTGCTCGCGCTCATCGTGCTCGCCTCGCTCGCGGCCTGTCGCGAGAAGGTGCGCGTGCGCGTCACGCACCGCACGGCGGACGCCGGCACCACGACCTCCACCACCCCGGCGCGGTAGTCGCGCGTGTCGTCGTCCGCGTACGCCGAGGTCGTCGTGAGCCTCCCCGTGCCGGGGACGTTCCACTACGTCGTCCCGAGCGGGATGAAGTTGGCGATCGGGCATCGCGTGCTGGTGCCGTTCGGGTCGCGGCGCGTGACGGGGTTCGTCGTGGGCGCGGACGTCGAGCCGCCCGACGACGTCGACCCGGTGAAGCTCAAACGAATCCTCGAACGCCTCGACGTCGAGCCGCTCGTCCCGAAGACACTGCTCGAGCTCGCGACGTTCACTGCGGACTACTACCTCGCGACCCCCGGTGAGGTGCTCAAGACCGCGCTCCCGCCCGGGCTCACCGCAGCGTCGTCCGCGAAGCTCGTCGCCACGCCCGAGGGCCGCCGGTTCCTCGACGAGCAGCAGGTGCGCCTGTCGACCGGCCCGCGCATCACGGCGCGCGAGCTCGCGCTCCTGGAGAAGACGGCGAAGGGCCGCGGCGTGAAGGTCAGCGCGGCGCCCACGAAGGCGGCGGAGCACCTCGTCGCGGCGGGGCTCATCGCTCGAAAGGACACGGTCGGCGCCAAGGAGAGCGGCGGTGACGTCACGGTGCTGGAGCGCGCGCTGGATACGAAGGAGGCGTGGGAGCACCTCGCCCGGGCGCGCACGCGGTTGGAGTTGTACGAACGCCTGGAGGACGGGCCGGTCGACGTCGAGGCGCTGAAGTCGTGGTTGGGGGCTTCGAGTTACCGGCGCGCGGCGAAGGTCCTCCTGGAGCGTGGCGTCGTCCGTGAAGTCGTCGTGTCGCGCGAGGCGTACGAGGGCGCGATGGAGGCGCGGCAGCCGATCCAACGCGAGACCCCGCCGCCGCTCACCGAAGAGCAGACCGCCGTGCTCGAACCGATCGTCGGCGCGCTGGAGTCGGAGCGGCCCGACGCATTCCTGCTGTTCGGCGTCACCGGCTCCGGCAAGACCGAGGTGTACATGCGCGCGATCCAACGCGCGCGGGAGCTCGGGCGCGGTGCGATCGTGCTCGTCCCGGAGATCGCGCTGACACCGCAGCTCGAAGCGCGCTTCGTGCGTCGGTTCGGCAACGAAGTCGTGGTGCTGCACTCCGCGATCCGCGACGCCGAGCGTCGCCACCGCTGGCGTCGGTTGAGGGACGGCAAAGCGTCGATCGCGCTCGGCGCTCGCTCCGCGCTGTGGGCGCCGGTGAAGGATCTCGGTGTCGTCGTCGTCGACGAGGAGCACGACGCCTCCTTCAAACAGAGCTCCGAGGTCCGCTACCACGGGCGTGACCTCGCGCTGTTCCTCGCGCGCAAGACCAACAGCGTAGCGATCCTCGGCACGGCGACGCCGTCGATGGAGACGTTGGCGCTTGTCGACCGCGGTCGGGTCGAACAGCTCACGCTGGAGCGACGCGTGGGCGACCGCCCCATGCCCACGATTCAGGTCGTGGATCTCTCCGAGGAGAAGCGCGCGATGAAGGGCGCCGTGCACCTGATGTCACGCGCGCTGCAAGATGGGTTGCGCGAGGTCGTCGACAAGAAGCAGCAGGCGATCCTGTTCCTCAACCGTCGCGGCTTCAACACCGTGGTGTTCTGCGGATCGTGCGGCGACGCGCGGCGCTGCTCGCACTGCGACGTCTCACTCACGCACCACCGCTGGCAGCGCAAGCTGGCTTGCCACTATTGCGGCCACCTCGAGTCCATGGACCGCCCGTGCCCCAAGTGTGGCGCGCTCGACGTCGAGCCGCACGGCGCGGGGACGGAGCGCCTCGTCGACACGGTGCTCGCCGACATCCCCGACGCCCGCGTGCTCCGGCTCGACCGCGACGTCACCAGCAAGGTCGGCGCGCTCGACAAGACCCTGGCGGCGTTCCGCGCGCACGAGGCGGACATCCTGGTCGGCACGCAGATGGTCGCGAAGGGCCACGACTTCCCGAAGGTGACGCTGGTGGGGATCGTGCTGGCGGACGCGTCGCTGTCGGTGCCCGACTTCCGCGCTGCGGAGCGGACGTTCCAGCTCCTCACCCAGGTCTCCGGCCGCGCGGGCCGCGCCGACCACCCGGGGCGCGTCGTCATCCAGACGTTCCAGCCCCAACACTACGCGCTCACCTGCGCGATCGATCACGACGCGCGCCGCTTCTACGAGTTGGAGTGCGGCCAACGCGAAGGGCTCGGCTACCCGCCGTTCTCGCGCATCGGCCTCGTGCGCGTGGACGCCAAGACCGCGAGCGCCGCCGAGCGCGCCGGGGAGACGGTCGCCGAGATCGCGCAGCCGCTGGTCCAGGGCGACGGACGGGTGCTGGGCCCAGGCCCCTCGCCGATCGAGAAGATCCGCGATCGCTTCCGCTGGCGCGTCCTCGTCTTCGCGCCGACGCCCGCCCGCCTGGTGCACGTGATGACGCAGATCAAACACCGCGCGGCGGATCGGGTGAAAGGCGCCGATCTGGTGTTCGACGTGGACCCGGTCGATCTGTTGTGACGCCCGATCCGTGTTAAGAGGGCCCCGATCGTGCGGTTGCCGAAGGCCTGGTCGACGCTCCTGCTCGCCGTCGCGGTGTTCGCGGCGGACCTCCCCGACGTGTTCGCGAACGAGGGGCCCATCGTCGCGGTGTTCGAGATCGAGGACGCGTCGCGACGGAAGAAGAAGCTCATCCGCGCGCTGACGGACTACCTCCGCGTGAAGCTCGCCGAGGAGGGCTCCGTGCGCGTCGTCGACAAGAGCGAGCAGCGCCGTCAGCTGAAGAAGCTGATGAAGCGGGAGAAGAAGAAGTCGTACCGCACCTGCGTCGACGCCTCTTGTCAGATCCCGCTCGGCAAGGAGCTCGCCGCCGACAAGATCCTGCGCTCGCGCCTCAACCGCTTCGGCAGCAACTTCGTCATCACCACCGAGGTCCTCGACCTCGCGAGTGAAGCGTCCGCGGGCGCCGCGTCCGCGAAGAGCGACGGCAGCGACGAAGGCCTGATGCGCGCCGTCGAGGAGATCGCGAAGGAGCTCCTCGTGGTGCTCGTGCCGCCCCCGCCTCCCCCTCCGCCGGAGGTGGCCGAGGCACCGCCGCCCCCGCCTCCTCCGCCGCCCCCGCCGCCGGCCGAGGTGAAGGACGAGATGGTCACGCCCCCGGCTACCGGTGGCGAGCTCGCGCTGATCTTCGGAGGCTGGGGCACGTTCGGCGCCGCCTACCTCACGAACATCGTCATCGTCCTGATCGACGGCGACTTCTCGGACATCTACTACTCCCTCTTCCCGGTCGTCGGACCGATCCTCTACGAGTCCACGAAGCTCGAAGCGCTCGGCGAAGAGAAGAACGTCCTCAGCTACGTCGGCGCCGGCGTCCAGCTCGTGGGCGCCCTCGTCGCCGTGCTCGGCCACGTCCTCGTCGAGACGAAGGACCCGGTGCCGAAGAGCAGCCTAGAGGCGGAGGGCGACGCGGTGACGTGGGGCCCGGTGCTCACGCCGAACGGTGTGGGGATCGGCGGGACCTTCTAAGGCGCTGTCTACAGCGTCCTGCCGTACACCGCCGCCTTCTCCAGGTACGGCTCGATCGTCGACGCAAACGTCTCCGCGTCGTCGAAGAAGACGCCGGAGAAGATGATGTACACGACCATCTTCCCCTTCCGCGCGACGAACACGTTGCCGACCGGATCGCCACCCGCGGTGATGATGCCGAACGAGGACTGCTCGCCCCAATGGTAGCCGTCCGCGGGCTCGACGATGTCGATGTCTTCGCCGCTGGCGGCGAGCATCAGCTTCGCGGAGCCCCACTGCGTTCCGTAGGTCGCGAGGGCGTCGGAGGACTTGCGCTCGTAGCTGATGACATGCGTGAGGAACGGCGCGGAGCCGCGCGGGTCGTCGTAGGTGTAGTCGAGCTCCAGCGAGCCGTCGAAGTACTTCAGGCGCTTCGCCGACGCCTTCGTGGGGTCCGGCTCGAAGAACTCGAGCGCATCCTTCACCATCGACACGTCGATCAGCAGCTCCCGCTCCGCCGCGGTCGCTGGCTGCTCGTCCGCCATCATCACCATCAACACGCCGAACCCGACGTTCAGGACGATCAGCACGGCGATCACCGCGACGACGGCGGCGATGATCTTGCCGGGGCTGCGTTTGGGGGCGGGGGGCGGACGGCGGTCGTTCATTGCTTGGCTCCGGTGAAGTCGAACGCGCGCGAACAATTGCAGAACGCGTCGGTCCACATGTACAGCACCGTCACCGTACCGGCGAGCGTCGTCTCGGACGTGAACGTCCCCGACAGGCTGTGCCGCACCGTGGCCGTCCCGCACGACGCGTGGCTCTCCGAGCCCATCCACGACAACATCACCCGCGGCGGGCTCTCCCCACGATCCACGCTTCCGGTCATCGTCCGGGACGCCCCCACGACGTCGGCCGAGGCCATCATCGTCGTCGTCCCCGTCAGATCGAGCTGCGCCGTCGGGAACACGATCTGCGTACGCGGGCAGTTCTGCGCGCCCATGCTCGGGTTCAACAACCACCGCCCGTCGTAGCTCGCCGGCGGCGCGATCGTGACCGTCGTCGTGTCCTGCCCGGTGAGGCCCCCGTCGTCCGTCACCACCAGCGTCGCGGTGTACGTGCCCGGCGCCGTGTAGACGTGCGCGCTCTCGGGCGTCGACCCCGTCGCGCCGTCACCGAAGTCCCACGCGTAGCTCACGATCGGATCGCCGTCCGGGTCCGTCGACGCCGTTCCATTGAAACGAACCTCTTCGCCGAGCGCCGCCATCAGGTCCGGGCCCGCCTCCGCGAGCGGTGCGCGGTTGTTCATGTTCTGACCGATGACCACCGACCGCGACGCACGCCCGAGCGCCCCCTCGTCGTCCTCGACCTCGAGCGTCACCGTGAAGCTCCCCTCGGCGGTGTAGACGTAACTCGTCGACGCGGCGTCCGCGGTGCCGCCGTCCCCGAAGGTCCAGCGATACGCGACGATCGAGCCGTCGGCGTCGCTGCTCGACGTACCGTCGAACGCGAGTGTCTCGCCGGGGAGCCCGCGCGCAGGCCCCATGATCACCGCGGACGGCATCTGGTTCGTGTTGGTGCCGGTCGAGGTCGTGACCTTCAACGCGTCCACGTCTTCGCCCCCGAGGTCGTCGACGACCGTGAGGGTCACCGCGAACACCCCCGCGGTCTGCCACACGTGCTCGACGACGCGCCCCTCGCCGGTGTCCCCGTCGCCGAAGTCCCAGCGGTACTCGACGATCTCTCCGTCCGCGTCCTTCGACGCTCCGCCGTCGAGCGTGACGCTCACGCCCGGACGTGTGACCACGTCCGCGGGCGCGATCGCCACCGGCGGCTGATTCACGATCGTCTCGCGCCCGCTGCACGCGACGAACGCGAGCAACGCGAACGCTGCCGCGCGTCGCATCAGATCCGATCCCCGGAGATGTTCCACATCACGGTGCACAGCGGGACCATGACGATGGAGATCGTCTCCGTCTGCGTCGCCGTGTACGAGGTCCCCGAGAACGTCCCGACCAGCGTAATGTCGTGGTCACCGCCCTGGCTGTCCGTGAACAAGCCGTTGATCGAGAAGTTCGGCCCCGTGATCGAGCCCGTGAGGACGATCGCGGGGCCGTTCGGGTTCTCGGGGTTCGGGATGGTCCCCGTGAGCATCGTGCCACTCGACGTGAAGGAGATCGTCGTGGCCGCAAAGACCGCCTGCATCCCGAGGCAGACCCCGACGCTCGGGTTCGCGACCATCGAGTACTCACCGTCGTAGTTTTGGTTGCCAACCGTGATCGTCGCGGTGTCCGTTCCGGTCAGGCCCATGTCGTCCGTCACCGTGAGCGTGACGCGGAACGTCGCCTCCACGTTGTACGTGTGCGTGGCCATCGCGCCGCTCGCCATCGCGCCGTCGCCGAAGTTCCAGTCGTAGGTCGCGATGCTCCCGTCGGCGTCGAACGACATGCTGCCGTCGAAGTCGACCGCTTCACCCACGCCGACGTTGCGATCCATCCCCGCGTTCGCGACCGGCGCGCGGTTCATGGGCGCCGAGCCGATCTCGATTGTGTGGGTGGTCGTGGAGCGCGCGCCGCGATCGTCGGTGACCGCGAGCGTGACTTCGTAGGTCCCGGGCATCACGAACGTGTGGGAGACCTGCGGGCCCTGCGCGGCGGGGCCGCCGACGCCGAGCACCCACTCGTAGCGCTCGATCGAGCCGTCGACGTCGCTCGACATACGGCCGTCGAACAACACGGGCTGCCCGGGATCCCCGACGGTCGGCGCGGTGATCACCGCCGTCGGCGGCTGATTGGAGGGGAGGTTCGCGATCGTGACGGCGTGCGTCGCGGTCGAGGACTCTCCGCGGTTGTCGGTGACGGTCAGGCGGACCTCGTAGGTGCCGGGGGCGTCGTAGAGGTGGAACGCGATGGCGGTCGACGCGGTGGTCGCGCCCTCGCCGAACGTCCAGGCGTAGCGGTCGATGCGGCCGTCCTGATCCACGGACTCGGTCCCGTCGAAGCGGACGAGCTCCTGCACGCCCGCCGTGCTCTGGGCGCGGATCTTGGCCTCGGGGAGGAGGTTCTCCGCGACGACGACCTGCTCGACGGGATCGTTACAGGCGGCGGAGGGGAGCGCGACGGAGAGGAAGAGGAGAAACGAGGGTCGGCGCAGCATGACCCGCCGAGCGTACTGAGATCACCTGATGCGCACAATCTCGTGTGTCGGGCGCACCCAACACCGTTGTGCCGGGCCGACCCGACACGATCGGGCCGATCGCTCCGCCGCGGTGGAGCGCGAAGGCCCGGCACAAAAGCTGCTCTCTTCGGCGACGTTATGGCCGTCAATTCCGTCAGCGGATCCGCTTTCTCCATCGGGGGCCTCAACGCGGCCTCCGCGCAGCAGTTCAGCGAGCTCGTCATGTCCATGTGGGGCGACGATGTAGGCGCGCGGGTGCCCGCGACGCTCGCCGCGCTCGGCGGCGGGCCCGGGTTCGACGGCTTCAGCGGCGCGGCTCCGGCCGGCACGGGGAGCATCGACTTCTCCGGGGTGACCGACGCGATCGGCGCCGTCACCGGCGTCGACATCTCCGGCCTGACCGGCTCGACGGACGTCGCGGACGTGGTCGGCGCCGTGACCGGCGTCGACATCGACGGGATCACCGACGCGGTGAGCGGCCTCGCCGCCGGCGACGCGACCGCGGCGCTCGGTGCGTTGGGCATCGACGCGTCCAGCCCTGCGTCCGTCGCGGCCTCGGTGGTCGGCGCGGTGCCGGGCCTCGGCTTCGCGGCCAGCGCGGTCGAAGCGGCGCTCGAAGGCAAGGGCCTCTCGGGCATCGCCAGCGCGGCGGTGAACGGCGCGCTCGGCGGGTTCGCAGGCACGGTCGGCGGCGCGCTCAACGGCCTCGCCGGGGTCGCCGGCGCGTTCGGCCTCGACGGGCTCTCCGACGGCCTCTCGGGGATGGCGGACAGCTTCGGCGACGCGGTCTCGGGCATCGGCGACGCGATCGGCGACGCGGTCTCAGGACTTGGCGACGCGGTCGCGGGCATCGGCGACGCGATCAGCGACGCCGTCGACGCCGTGAGCGACGCGGTCAGCGACGCGACGGACTCCGACACCGATTCGGCTTCGGCGTCTGCGGACTCGGACTCCGACGCGGGCGCCAGCGACGGCGACAGTGACGGCGGGAGCGGTGACGCCTGATGAACGTCCCGAAGATCTGGGTGAAGCGCCTCAGCCCCGTGTTTGCGCTGCTCGCGACGGACGCCGAGACCGGTCGATTCGTCTGGGGGGCCCCGGAGCGCCTCGCGGACGCGGTCGACAGGTGCCTCACACAACCCGGCGTGTCGAAGGCGCAGGCGCTCGAGACCCTCGCGCGCCTCGCGATCGCGCTCGGGCAGGCGGAAGCGACCGCGGCGGCCACGCAGCTGATCGTCGTGCTGAAGCTCCGCGCGCCCGCGATCCTTCAGGAGGCGGGTGAAGCCAAGAAGTCCCGTAGCGTCGACGTCACGGGTCACCGCATTCACGCAGCCGCGATCGATCGCGCCCCCGGACGCGCGCGCGGCAACGCGATGTTGCACCAGCGCCGCTGGACGGATCTCGAGCGCCGTCGCGCAACTCGTCGCGTCCCTGCACGCCGCGCGTAGCGGAGCGCACATCGCTCACCGATCGGTACGTGTTAATTTCGCCGCCTCATGAAGAGCGACGGCGACCCCATCTCCGACGTCCTGGACCACGTCCGGCTGAACGGCGCGACGCTCTTCGTCTGGGAGCCATCGTGGCCCTTTCGCTACGACATCCCGAGTGACGATCGGCTGGGGTCGTACCTGCTCCCCGACGCGGAGCGAATCATCTCGTACCACATCGTGACGGAGGGCCCGTGCTGGGGCGGTGTACCGGGCGAGGATCCGGTGCACCTCGAGACCGGGGACATCTTCGTCGTCCCCCGGGGCGACGCGTACGTGATGTCGAACGAACCGCTCCTCTACGACCCCGAGCACACCACCGGCGCGGAGCACGTACTCCGACAGATCCGGGACGGAGAGTTCGGCAACGTCATCCGCGACGGTGGCGGGGGCGAGGAGTCCAACCGAATCATCTGTGGGTTCCTGGGGTGTGACTTGAGTCCGTACAACCCACTCATCGAGTCCCTCCCCCGACTCATCCGGGTGCCGCGGCTCGACGACGGTCGCACGGATCACCTCTCCAACCTGATCGACTTCGCGCTCCAGGAGGCATTCGCCCCCGGGGACGGTGGGCGGAGCGTGCTCCTGCGCCTGAGCGAAGCGATGTTGATCGCGGTCCTTCGCCGCTACGTCACGTCCTCCGAGCCGATCCCGACGGGGTGGCTCGCGGGGCTGCGGGAACCGATCGTGTCGAAGGCACTCGCGCTGATCCACGGTCGGCCGCGAGAACGATGGACCCTCGCGAACCTCGCACGGGCCGTCGGGTCGTCGAGATCGACGCTCGCCGAGCGCTTTGCGCGCCTCGTCGGACAACCTCCGATGCAGTACCTCACGCTCTGGCGAATGCAGCTCGCGGCGCGTCAGCTCACGAACGAAGGGGTCAAGCTCTTCGCAGTCGCGCAGGAAGTCGGTTACGAATCCGAGGCGGCGTTCAGTCGCGCGTTCAAGCGCGTGGTGGGCATTCCCCCAACCGAGTGGCGCGAGACCCGATCGCCCTTCGGCCCTGCGCCGTCGGCGTGACCAGCACCACGGCCCCCCCGGACGCTGGAGCAAGAACTCCAGACGATCGGTCGTGGGCCTCGCCGACCCCGCCCCGCATCCTCGATCGCGTCGATGCACGCTTCATCTACCGCCACGATTCACTCGACGATCCGGACCGACACGACCTGTCCCCTACCGGTACCCACGAAGCTTAGGCGGGACTCCACGACTTGGGTCCTCACCCAGCTCTACCCGGAAGAGCGTCATCCCACGCACCGCGCCTTGGGGCGATCGAAGCTGCGCCTGGGCCGCGATGTTGACGAGCGCGATGGTTGGCGCATCTCGGACCCCGGCGCCAGTCGACACCACGCGACGATTCGTCTCGTCCGCTCCGTCGGTGTCTACCGCATCGACGATGAACAGAGCCTCAACGGCACTTACGTCGATGGCCGTCGAACCGCCTCCGCGTACCTCCGCCCCGGTGCGCTCGTCCGAATCGGCGCGACCCTCTTCACCGTGTCGCGTTCGACGCCCGAATGGTGGCCAGGCGCGCCCCCCGCGCTGTTCCCCGCGCACGCGCTCGCCGACCGCGTCGCGCCGCACGAGCTCGGCGTGCTGGTCGTCGGCGACACCGGCGCAGGGAAGGAACACCTCGCACGACGCATTCACGAGCGGTCCGGACGCGACGGCGACTTCGTCCCCGTCAACTGCGGCGCGCTTCCGCCGGGGCTGATCGCGAGTGAGCTCTTCGGGCACGCAATCGGAGCGTTCTCGGGCGCGACGCGAGAGCGCGACGGCCTCTTCGTGCGGGCCCACGGAGGCACCCTGCTCCTCGACGAGATCGCCGAGCTCCCGCTCGAGCTGCAAGCGCACCTGCTCCGGACACTCCAGGATGGCTTCGTGCGCCCAGTCGGCTCCGACGCCGAGCGACGCGTGGACGTCCGGGTCATCGCAGCGACCCACGCGGACCTCGAACGACGCGTCCGCGAAGGTACGTTCCGAGAGGATCTCCTCGCTCGCCTTCGGGGCGTGACGATTCGAATTCCGCCGCTCGCGGAGCGTAGGTCGGAGATCCTCCCGCTGTTCCACCGTTTCCTCGACGTGCCCGAGGCGAGGATCGCGCCGTGCGCGGCCGAATCGCTGCTCGCCCACGCGTGGCCGCAGAACATCCGCGAGCTACAGCACACCGCGAAGTTCTGCGCGATCATGATGGATGCGTCCGGCGTCGTCGACGCGGCTTGCCTCCCCACGACGACTACGAACACGCAGTGTAAGGACGGAGCGCCGCCTTCGCGCGAAGCGCTGGTCGAGGCGCTCGAAGTCCACGACGGCAACGTCGCCGGGGTGTGCCGCGCGTTCGACTGCCACCGACAGCAGGTCTACCGATGGATGGAGCTGTATGGGATCGATCGGGATGCGTTCCGAGGCGTGAGCGCCTCAGCGCCTCAGGGTTCGAGCTGACAGCCCGGTGAGCAGCCGTCGCCGCCGGTCGTGTTGCCGTCGTCGCACTGCTCGTTCGGATCGAGCTGCTGGTTGCCGCACGTCGCGAGGACGAGCACGTGCCCCGGTGTCTCGTCGCCGAAGACACCGATCGCGGCGTCGGGGTGACGCATGGTGAAACGCACGGGGAAGGTGCCCGCGTTCTGCGGTCCGCGCACCGCGAAGCTGAACTTCACGCTGCCCCCGCTGGGGACGTCCACATCGAGCGGGACGACGGTCGTGCCGAACAGGTTCACCGGCGACCCCGTGGAGACGAGCGCGTAGGCGCCCGCGACCCAGGGGTCCGAGCCGCGGTTGCGCATCACGACTTCGAACGTCGCGGGGCGCAGCGGGGACATGATCGGGAAGTACACCGCGGAGACGTCCGCGTCGTGCGCGCGCTGCGCACCGGCGACGACGGCGATCGTCGCGGAGGTGACCTCGCCGAAGTACCCTGCCCCCGTGAACGCGCCGTAGCTCTGGAACTGGAGCGGGTAGGCGCCGGGCGTCGCCGGCGCCGTGATGACCCACGCGTAGTCCGCGCTCGCGCCGGGGTAGACGGGCGCGGGGTTCGCGATCGTCGTCGTAGGACCGAAGCGATCGAACGGCGTACCGACGCTGCGGAGGATCGTGTTGCCGGGCGCGACCGTCCCGTCACCGGGCCACGTCGCCGTGCCGGCGTTCATCATGCGCACCGAGATGCGGCGCCGCTCGCCGGGCGCCATCTGCGTGGGGAGCTGACTCGCGCTCGCCTCGAAGATCGCGTCGTAGGGTCGCGGTCCGGTCGGCACCGCGACCTGTACCGGGAGGTCGACGCAGTCGGAGGGCGCGAAGAACGTGACGCCGCCCTGCGACCACGGCCGGATCTCGTACATCTGTCGTCGGAAGCGGTAGGCCCCCGGCGTGGCGGGCGCACGAATCGTGAAGCTGAACGTGTGCGAGGCGCCGGTGCCGACCGGGGTGCCCTGCGGAGCGCCCGGGACGAAAGCGTCGTTGGCCGGGCAGATCGCCGAGGCGCCGAACGTCCCCGCCACGGTGTTCGTGGTGCGAAGGCAGTGCGCACCGACGTCCCAGTCGGCCGTGCCGGTGTTCACGACGGTGACGTTGACGGTGGTGATCGCGTCGGGCGCGATCGTCGACGGCACGTCGTCCGACGCGAGCGCGCAGCCCCAACGGGGACGTCGGCCGGCGACCACCTGCACGTTCGGGACGACGAGGGTCTCGCCGAAGTCACCGCGCTCCGCGAGCGCGAGGCTGTGCATGCGCGCGGAGAAGGTATGCGCGCCGACGGTCGTCGGTGCGGTGACGACCCCGCGGAAGTCGTGGCTCGCGCCGACGGGCGTCGGGACGATCACCCGCGGCGCCGTCGCGCGGAACGTGGTGTTCTGCTGATACAGCGCGTAGGCCCCCGGCGCCCAGTCGTTCACCCCCGGCGTGGCGCCGGTGTTCTGGGCGACGACGGACACGTTGACACGTTCGCCGGGCGCGAAGAGCGCGGGCACGGAGTGGCTCGCGAACGACGCGTCGCTCCCCGCGGGCGCGAGCGCGGCGGACGTGGAATCGGTGAGCTCGGAGGGTGCGCACCCGAAGAGGAGCAGCGCGATGGCGATGCGTTTCATGGTGAACCACTCTGTCGATTCGGCCGTCTCGCCGAAAACTCAACCGGAGTGTCGTTCGCGGTGGAGCGGGAGGAGCTTGAACTGCGACTCCCAGTCGTCTCCGCCCCCCACACGGGCCACGAGGGCGCGGAGCGCGTTCGCCGTCGCGCGAGGGGCCCCCAGGCGGCCGCTCTTCCGTTTGGAGGCGTACTCCTCGTTCTGCGCGCCGAGCGCGCGGTCGAAGCGCTCCGCGAGCCCGTCGGGGACCGCGTCGGCGACGACGGCGAGCTCGTAGTGCGGTTCGGGCGCGGCGTGCGGGATGCACGTGGCGAAGGTCGAGAGCGCGAGCTCGCGGTACGCGGCTTCCAGCTGCGCGCCCGTGATCTTCTCGCCGGTGAAGGAGTGTTCGAGGCCGCGGCGGCGAACGAAGCGGAGATCGGGGACGCCTTCGACGTGTCCGACGCACTCGAACAGATCGTTGGTCTGGTAGCGCAGCAGTCCGTACGGGTCCGAGACGACGAGGGTGTAGAGCGCGCCGACCTCGGCGTCCCCAGGGGACACGAGTCGCTCGACGTCGTCGTCGGCGCCCTCGGGGAGGAGCTCGTAGTGCACCCCCGGCGCCATCGGGAGGAATCGGACGCCGTCGGTGAAGTCGGCGATGGTCTCGATGGTCTCGGTGGACATCGAGTACATCGGCACGTGGCGGTAGCGGTCCGCGGGGAGGTGCAGCGCGAGGCGCTCGAGGAACGGGCGGACGTAGCCGCCGTCCCAGCAGACGTACGCCTCGAGCCCGGGGAGGAGCACTTCGACCGGAGGCGCCGAGGCCTCGGTGGCGAGCGCGAGGCGTGCGTCGGCGCCGACCGAATGCAGGCGCCGACGTATCCGTCGAACGATCGGATCGAACGCCGAGGGATCGCGCAGGAAGTCGGCGGCGAGCCGGCGGGTCTCGTCCCAGCGTTCGTAAACGTGCTCGAAGAACTGCGCGAGCGTCGAAGGGTTCGTCGCGTAGAGCACCCCCGGGTTGCTGACGAGCAGGACGAACAGTCGCGCCGCCGACGCGCCGTACTTCGGCACGAGCGCCTGCATCGCGGGGTGTGCGTGCACGCGGTAGGGGGCCTGGAGTCCGGAGAAGAACGGGACGAGGCGCGGCTCCTCGAGGAGGATGCCCGTGAGGGAGCCGTCCTCGGCGAGCGCGCTGAACACGTAGAGGCTCTTGCGACGGATCGCGAGCGCCGCGTAACACCGCGCGAAGGTGTCCGAGTAGACCCACTTCACCATGCGCACGCGCGACGCCGGGTAGGCGATGCGCTTCGGGCGCGCCGTGGAGCCGGAGGTGAACGCGAAGCGCGCGTCGTGGGCTTCGGCGAATTCGACGACGCGGGCTTCGAGCTGTGGTCCCCAAGCAAGGATCGGTGCCCCCTCGACGCCGTAGCGCTCGCGCAAGCTGGCTTGCGTGCTCCGGTAGCGCTTCGTGCGAACGCGATGCACGAGCGTGAGCACGTGCCCCAGCGCGGTGATGCCGAGCCCGATCCACCAACGGAGCAGCTCGTGAATCACGTCAGCGCCGCGCGTGCGGCTTCGAGCCGCTCGGTGAAGATGTCCGCGAGCGCATCGACGTCCTCACCTTCGAGTTGGCCCGGGTCGTAGAGCAGCGTGAGCCGGGTGAGACCGCGGAACGTGGCGCCGAAGATGCCGAACGGGTGGCGCCGGTCGAGCTGGCCGACGATCTCCAGGTCCTCGACCTCCGGCCACAACGTGTCGTCGTCGCCGGGGCCCACACGCTCGCCGTGGGAGAACGCGCCGGTCGCCATGTCGACCCACGGGCGCGACAGGTACATGCGCAGTAGCCAAGCCGGTCCGGACAGCAGCGGGTGGTCGACCGGCACGAACCACTCGCCGTTCTTCTTGGTCCACCGAACCTGCTCGCGGACGTGAGCGACGCGATCCGCGATGGGCGTGTCGTCGTCGTAGCGACGGTAGATCCGCACGCGGCTCGATCCGTTTCCGAACCCGTCGAAGGGGCGCGCGCGGACGTTCACCGGACACCACACCGCAATCTGCTCGGTCGAAGCGCCGCGGTCGGCGTTGAACGCGGCGAAGGTGTCGAGCGTCGCGGTGAGGAGCACGTCGTTGTAGGTGACGTCGCCGCGCGGAGAGAACGGGGTGACGTGGAGCTTCTTCCTCCGCCGGACGTTCGAGGGGCCGCCGCGGGACCACAGCTTCGTCGACGCGCCCGACCAGGCGTACTTGCTCTTGCGCACCGCCTGGTCGCAGCCCGTGAGCTCCAGTGAGGACGGCGGCGCGGGGTCGCGACCGAACGCGACGTCGAGCTGGTGACGCACCCACGCGAGGATCGACACGAGGTCACCGGCGGCGTGGTGCCCGACGGTGACGAGGTGTTGGTCGGCGAGGAGCTGCCTCGGTGACGGGGTCTCGCGGACAGGCGCGCCCGCGTCGAGGAAGGCCTGCACGTCGTCACCCGTCGCGATGGCGGGCGGGTCGTCGACGCGTCGCCACGTCCGGTCGTCGAGGACGCAGCGCGAAACCGGGTAGACCTCGCGCGCGCTTGCGGCGCCGCGTTCGAGCGCCTCGAGTGAAGGCACCTCACGGAGGGTGAGGATCAGGCCGCCGTCCAGCGGACGGACGGGGCTGTCCATGATCGCGCTGATGCGATCGAGCGGACTCGCGGCGAGCTCAGACGCGGATGTCACGCGGGAACAACATTCGCCGCCACCACGGCAGCGGCGCGGCGCGAACGTAGGGCCTCAACTCGACCCAGCTCTTCGACGGGTGGAGGTGGTGCGCGCGGTGCATCGACAACCCGAGCGTCAGCCAGTAGACGCCGACGCCGTAGTAGTCGTGCGAGCGGGTCTCGGGCGCGCCCGTCGAGAAACCTTCGTGGGTCTTCACCGCGAAGGGGTACCAGAGGAACAGCGACACGATGAGGAGCGCCGGCACCATGCCGAGCACGAGGCGCGTCGGTCCGGCGACGAAGTAGACCGCGCCGTAGATCGTGAACATCGCGACGTACCACAGCGCGATCTCGACGAGCTCCGCGCGGGAGACCTTGTTCTTCCGCCACAGCCACAGGAGCCAGTAGTGCGGGAGCGCGACGGCGCGCAGCGGCATCTCCCAGAAGCGCTTCGGCTTCACCCAGTAGTCCGGGTCCTGGTCGGGGACGTTGGTGTGCGCGTGGTGGAGGCGGTGCGTCTTGCGGAAGTTGAGCGCCGGGACCATCGGCAGCAGGAGCGCGACGCGCCCCCACCACAGGTTGGCGGACTTGGTGCGACCGAGCTGACCGTGCGCGGCTTCGTGCGCGAGGACGGTGCACAGGAACATCACGTAGCTGCGGAGCAGGACGTCGACCGTCCACCAGACGGGGTTCGTCGGCACGACGAAGAGGGACACGATGCCGCCCCCGGCGAACAGGACGATCAGGGCCCGGCTGAGCCAATGGATGTGCTGCTTGGTCATGACGACAGTACCCGACATGTAATCCCGATGTGGTATGTCCTATGTCAACCGGATCGAGGACCATGCAGCGCACGGATCACGGCTCGGCCGACGGACGCCCGCTCCTCCTCCTCCCTGGGAACGATCTGGGTGCTCCGTTCTACGCCCCGCTCGCCGAAGTGATCGCGCGCGCCGGGGTCCGGGTCAGCTGCCTGACACTCCCCGGCTACCTGGGGGAGCTGCCGCTCGCGACGCGGGGCTGGGGACCGCTCGTCGACGCGGTGGCGCCGCTCGTGGACGAGACGACGATCCTCGTCGGTCACAGCCTGGGCGGGCTGCTCGCCTGGTTGGTCGCGGCGCGTCGACGCGTCGACCGGCTGGTGCTCCTCGAGCCCGCGATCCCTCCGGGGCGCCGCGCGGCGGCGTACGCAGCGCGGCGTTACACGGCCGACGTGGTCGGCGGGGATCGAAATTCATTCGTGAACTGGTCGGGCACGTTCTGGCGCGTCGCGAATTTCGACGCGTTCCCGCGGTGGGCGATCGAGCACTACGAACAGGCGCGGCGACAGAGCGACGTCGCCACCGCCGAAGCCCTCGTGCGTGAGCTCCCGGACTTGTACCCTCTGCCGAGCGTCGACGTCCCCGTGCACGTGATTCGCGGGAAGCGGTCCGGCTGGGTCGCGCGCGTCAACGCGACTTACCTGTCGATGAAGTTCGCGCGAGTCCGGACGAGCGCGCTCGACGGCGTCGCGCACTGGATGGCCAACGAGGACGACGAGGCGGTCGCCGCCGCGATCCTCTCGGAGTGACCGAGGGTCCGGGCGGCCGTACACGCCGCGCCGAGATCGACGGCGGCCACACGCGCCGCGCCCGTGCGAGGGTCACGAACGTGAGGACGTGGCTGCCCTGGCTCCTCCTGCTCGGCGCGTGCAGCACCCCCGTGCTGCAGCCGACGACGGAGGGCCCGACGTACGACGGAGGCCCCGAAGCGATCACGGACGCGGGCCACCGCGACGCGGGGACGACCGAAAAGACCGACGCCGGCGGGGTGCGCGACGCCGGTCATTCACCTCGCGACGCGGGTCCTTCGCCGCGCGACGCTGGACCGTCGATCGGCGACGCGGGCGGCCCCCTCGGAGGCTGCGGCCAGCCGGCGCCGACCGACGATGCGTGGACCCTCGAACACGGCGGCCGTACGCGCGAGCTCTTCGTCCACGTCCCGCGCGGCTACGCCCCGAACACCCCCGCGCCGGTCGTCTTCGACTTCCACGGACGCCTGTTCACCGCGACGCTGCAGATGGGCCTCACGCATATGCGTCGGGTCGCGGACGACGAAGGTTTCATCGTCGTGCACGCCGAGGGCGTCGGCCGCACCTGGAACGGCGGTGTGTGTTGCGGCGAAGCGATGCAAGAGGACGTCGACGACGTCGGCTTCGTCGACGCGATGCTCGACGCGCTCGAGGCGAACCTCTGCGTCGACGCCCGTCGCGTCTATGCGACGGGGATGAGCAACGGCGGGTTCCTCTCCCACCGACTCGCTTGCGAGCTATCGGATCGCATCGCGGCGATCGCACCCGTCGCGGGGGTCAACGGCATCGTCGGCTGTAACCCGGCCCGCGCGGTGCCGGTGCTCCACTTCCACGGCACCGACGACAGCATCGTCGGCTACGACGGCATCCGCGGGTACCTCTCGGTGGCGGACACGATCGACGGCTGGGTCCAGCGGAACGGATGCAGCCCGACGGGCGCCGTGACCTTCCAACAGGACGACGTCACCTGCGAGACGTGGAGCGGCTGCGATGAAGGCGCGGAGGTTCAGCTGTGCACGATCGACGGCGGCGGTCACACGTGGCCGGGCGGAGCGCCCGTACCGGGGCTCGGGCACACCTCGGACACGATCGACGCATCCGAGACGATGTGGACGTTCTTCGAGCGCTTCGCGCTCCCTTGAATGGAACGCGAATTTCAGAACGCGTCGGCGAGCATGTCCTTCGCGCCCGGCTGAATTCCATCCGCGATCCGATTGGCCCGCTGAATCATCAGCTGAAGCAGGCCGTCATCCCCCAGCGCGGAGGCGATCGCGAAGTTGTGGTACGCCGGCTCGCGATTCGTGTCGCGCGCGTGCGCGGACCGGTCGGCGGCCTGCTCGACCTCGCGGATCGTCAACGTCGGCCCGGAGCCGAGGTCCTGGGCGGAGCGCGTCACCCAGGCCAGACGCTCGTGGTCGTAACCGTAGGTCTGGATCTCCTGGAGCAGCGCGTCGCGCGATTGCGGGGCGCGGAACGCGTCCGAGTCCTTCAGCGCACGCTGGGCAGGGGACATGAACATGCGCGCGAACATCCGCATGACCTTCGTTATCGGCCACGCGGTTCAGCTGTTGTGTGTTTTACACACACGTTATCGGACATACCCGGCGACGTTCCGTTTGAACGCCTCCAGGAGCACGTGGGCGCGGCTCGGCGCGAGCTCACGCGCGGCGGCCTGCTCGAGGAACCGCGAGTAACCGTCGCGCTCGCCTTCGGGCAGCTCGCGGTAGCGCACGTAACCCATCGACCAGTCACCGAAGACGCGCTCCTCGTCCTCCTCCTCGATCAAGACGAGCACGTTGCCGTGGCGCGGGTCGTTCTCGATCCGGTGGAGGACGGCCTCGACGCACTTCTTGGGCCCCTCGAGCGCCTGGATGAAGTTGCCGTCGTGGTACAGCAGCAACCCCGTAACGCCGATCGCCTCGTTCGCGGCGCGGCTCTTCGCGAGGAGCTGGTCGAGCTCTTCTTCGGTGAAGTCAGTGCGCGCGGAGCTGACGTAGACCACCCGATACATCGAACCGGATCATCGACGCCGCCCGCCGAGACTTGAGTCGGGTTTTCAGCGAAGTCGCGACCAGAGGTGCGCGTAGGCCAGCGCGATACGGTACGCGAGCTGATCGTTGGTGCTGCTCCCGCCGTGTCCGCCTTCGAGGTTCTCGTAGTACGTGACGTCGTAGCCGAGCTCGATCATCCGCGCCGCCATCTTGCGGGCGTGGCCGGGGTGCACACGGTCGTCCTTCGTGGACGTGTAGAAGAACACCGGCGGGTAACCCGCGTCCGCCTTCAAGTTCTGGTACGGCGAGTACTCGGACATGAACGCCCACTGCTCCGGTTTGTCGGGGTCGCCGTACTCACCCATCCAGCTCGCGCCCGCGAGCAGCTGATGGTAGCGGCGCATGTCGGCGAGCGGCACGCCGCAGACGATCGCGCCGTACAGCTCGGGCCGACGATGCATCGTCGCCGTCACCAACAACCCACCGTTGCTCCGCCCCTCGATACCCAGGTGCTTCGCGGAGGTGATCTTCCGCTTCGCGAGGTCCGCCGCGATCGCCTCGAAGTCTTCGAACGCGCGCGGTCGATTCTCGAGCAGCGCCGCCTCGTGCCACTTCGGACCGAACTCACCGCCCCCACGAATGTTCGCGAGCACGAACACACCGCCGCGCTCCAGCCACATCTTCCCGTAGGCGCCGAACAGCTGCTCGTACGACCCCGAGTAGGACGGCGTGAGCGGCACGCGGAACCCACCGTACGAGAAGATGTGCGTCGGGTTCTTGCCGTTCATCTCGAGGTCCTTCGCGTGCACGACGAAGTACGGAACCTTCGTCCCGTCCTTCGACGTCGCCCAGTGCTGCGCGACCGTGAACTGCGAAGCGTCGAACGCGGGGCTCTGCTGGCGCACGACCTTCGGCTCCAGCGTCGCCGCCGGCACGTGGTAGAGCGTCGGCGGCGTCGTGAACGACTCGTACGCGACGAACAGATCCCCCGAATCCTCGTCGTCGGTCTCGACGTGCACCGAGCCGTTGTCCGGGAACGCGATCGGCGTACGCTCCCAGCCTTCGTCCTTCGGCGTGTAGCGATAGAGGCGACCGCGCACCGCGTCGAGCATCTCGACGATCACCCCCGGCTTCGTCGCACGCGCCCCGAGGATGATCTCCTTCTCGCTGGGGACGGCGATGATACCGATCGTCGGGGGCGCCGCGCCGTTCGGCTTCACCGTGACGAGCGTGCCCGAGACGAAGTCCTTCCCACCGTGTGACCACGGCTCCTTCAGCGCCACCACCAACGTGCCTCGGAACGCACCGAAGATCTGCATGCGCTTCGGGAGCTCGATGCGGTGCAGTCCGTCGTCGGTCAGGTGATAGAAGTTGCTCTCCCAGTACGAGAGCCACTCCTGCACGATGTCGAGGTCACCTTCGTCCGTGCGGTAGCGCTGCGCGCGCGCGCTGACCGCCTCGACCTTCGCTTCGAACAGTGTCTCCGCCTCGGCCTTGGACTGACCGCGCTTCATGCGCTTCACAATGCGCGCGTACCCGGACTCGGTCAGCGAACCCTCCCCGAAGTCACTCGCGACGAAGAGGGTGTCGGCGTCGATCCACTCGACGTTCTGCTTCGCGGTGGGGAAGTAGAACCCACCCTCCACGAATGACTTCGTGGACGCGTCGAACTCACGCAGCTCGGCGGCGTCCCCGCCCCCGGGCGACAGCGCCACGAGGCACTTCGTGTGCTCGGGCGGCAAGCAACTCATCCCCTTGAAGACCCACTTCTTACCCTCGGCCTTCGACAGCGCGTCGACGTCGATCACCGTCTCCCACTCGGGCTCGGCCTTCGACAACGACGCCACCGTGGTGCGCCGGTAGACGCCGCGCGGGTGCTCGGCGTCGCGCCACAGGTTGTAGAGCAGGCCCTTGCGCGCGGCGA
Source organism: Deltaproteobacteria bacterium (assembly GCA_040218735.1). GTDB lineage: Bacteria > Myxococcota > Kuafuiibacteriia > Kuafuiibacteriales > Kuafuiibacteriaceae > JAUHYN01. Next base: position 331,733 of record JAVJQW010000043.1, on the reverse strand, counting down.
CGTGCGGGACGCGGGACGGCGCGTCGAGCGCGGACTTGGCCTGCGCGAGAAGCTCGTCGAACTCGGGGAGCGACTCCAGCCGCTCGGCGGTCGCCGCGTTCTGTGCGCGCACCCAGCTCAGCGCCTTTTCACCCTCGATCTCTTCCAGCCACAGGTAGGGATCCGCGTCGTCGGTCGACGGTGCGGGGGGCGTGGTCGCGCAGGCCCAGAGGGTCGCGGCGAGGAGGGGCGTCGAGGCGTTCCGGAGCAATCGCACGGGGCCGGACTTGAACACCGACGCCCGCACGTTGTCGACGGCGGATCAGCGCGGCAGGAAGAGGGTGTTGAGCGACGCCGTCCCGTTCGCCAGGAGCGCGCCGTCGCGCGCCGCGCCCGCCGTGAAGGCGCCGAAGAGCGGTCGCGCCCCCCCGCCGCTCCCGGCGGAGAAGTAGAGCACCGCGCCCGCCGAGCGCAGGTGCACACGCGTGATGTCGCCGACGGGGGGCGCGTTCAGATTGGCGCCGATCAGACGCGACAACCCGGGCGCGCCGTTCGACACGTCGACGACCAACATCTCGCCGATCCCGACCGTCGAGTTCCCGTGGGTCATCAGCGCGACCCGCGGCGCATCACGCGCCCACGAAAAACCCACCGTCGTCCGTCCGCGCGCGGGCGGGCCGAGCCGGACCGGCGTCGTCGGCGTCCCGGAAGACAGATCGACGAAGTACGGATCGGACTGCCCGGTCATCACGTCCGACTCGAGGTACGCAACGCGGTCTCCCGTCGAATCGAAGTCGAACGCCCAGTCCTGATTGGTCACGCGCGCACCCGACGACGCCGGTGCGTCGATGCGAATCGACGTCGCCGGCGACGCGGCCTCGGCGACGTACAGCGCCCCCGCCGAGATCCCGGACTCCGGCACGATGTAGAGGACCTTCTCAGAGTCCTCGGACCACTTCAGCTTGTTGATCGACTCCCCCGCCACCAGCGCGTGCCCGAGGCGCACGGGCGTGAACGGAGGCGAGCGCAGCTCGACCAGGTACATCTCCCACGCACCGGGTGTCTCTTGGGTCGCGACGTACACGAAGCGCTCACGGTTCGGCGCGACGAAGTACGGCGTGTAACTCGCCGTGTACGACGGCGCGTTCGGTGCGATCGGGAACGGCGTCGCGTTCGGCACGCCGACCTCCACCGCGAAGACCTCGATGCGTGTGTCCCGAAGAACCGCGGAGAACAGGACGTGTGTACCGTCCCGCGCCCACACCGGCGGATAACCGCGAACGCCCTGCCCCTGCGCAATCGCTCCGCTCACCGGGCTCGCCACGGTCGACGACTGCACGTTGCCGACGAACAGCTCGAACGTCTCGTCGATGCGCGGGTCCCCGACGAACGCAAAGCGCTGCCCGTCCGGCGCCCACACCACCTCGGTCGTCACGTTGCCCCCCGGACGATCCACGCTCACCTGCACCGGCGCACCCGGGCTCTGCGGGTTGCTGACGTCGGCGACGAACGCCGCGTAGCGGTTCGGCTCCGGCGCCGCCACGTAGGCAATGTGCTGCCCGGTCGGCGACCAAGAGATCCGCGCCGAGCCGATCGTGTTGAACAGCGGCCCCGAGACGGCGGTGCGCACCGGCGCCGCCCCGGAGAGGTCGACGACGAAGACCCGCTCTTCGCCGCCCTCCTCTGCGACGTACGCCGCGCGATCCCCGCTCGGCGAGAAGACGATCGGCGTATAGAGGCTGACGCCATCATCATCGGGGAGCGGCTGGTTGATCGGGAGCCCCTGCACGAACGTCGACGTGCACAGATCGATCGGGAACAGCAGCCGATGCGTCGCGCCGAACGTCGATGCGAGCCCGAACCGCGGCCGGCCGGAGGTCGCGACTTCGATCGTCATCGCGACGCTCGTCTGCTCCCCCACGCCATCTTCGAGCGCGAAGACCACCGGGAAGCTCCCGGTCGCTTCGGGGACGCCGATCACGACCGCGTCCACCGGATCGAAGGTGAGGCCCGCCGGCAAGCTGCCTTGCGCGAGCGTCCACGTGTAGTCGGTGCGCGAGCCACCGCTCCCGGCGAGCACGAACAGGTAGTCGCGGCACGTCTCACCGGCCGGCGCCTGCGTGGTGTCGATCTGAAGCGGCACCGTGCTCGGCGTGACCTCCAACGTAAAGACACGACTCGCGCGCCGCCCGTTGCGATCGAAGACCGTCACCTCGACGTCCTCGCGTTCGAGGCGCGTCGGTACGCCGCGCACGAACGTGTTGGGTGTCCCGATGTCATCGACCGTGAGACCGGTCGGGAGCGTTCCGTCGACGGACCAGGTGTAGGGCGTCGACCCGCCCGTCGCCACGATCGGGAGCTCGACCGGCAGCCCGACCTCGACCGACGGCAGGTCCAACGTCGTCAGCACCAGCGGCGGCTCGTCGGAGACGAAGAGGGTGAGCCGCTGCGACGCGGTGCGACCGCGTTCGTCCATCACCTGCGCCGTGAAGTCGTGGCGGCCCAGGACGGTCGGCGTCCCCTGCACCCGACCGAGGCTGGTGTCGAACGACACGCCGTTCGGGAGCCCGCCGTTCGTGATCGACCAGCGCACCGTGCCCACCCCGCCGCGCGCGCCGAGCGTCGTCCCGTACGCGACGCCGAGCTGCGCGTCCGTGAGCGTGGAGGTGAGGACGGTCAGCGGGCCGTCGGTGACGTCGAGGTCGAAGGTCGCCGTCGCGCGCTCGCCTTCGGCGTCCTCGACCTGCACGGTGACGGCGTAGCGACCGGTGCTCGCGGTCGTCCCGACCAACGAAGTCGTGGAGGTCGTGCTGGCGTCGAGCGTGAAGTCCTCGGGCCCTCCGGTGATCGTCCACTGGTAGGGCGCACGGCCGCCCGCGCTCTCGATCGCCACCGCATAGTTCACACCGACGAACGCCACCGGCAGCGCGGTCGTGGTGATCGAGAGCTCGCTCGCGCGGACCCGGAGCGTGAAGGTCCGCTCGTCGGTCCCCTCGCCCACGTCACGGACCGCGACGCGAACGTCGAAGGTCCCTGGGTTCACGAGCGTCCCCGCGATCGTCACCGCCTCGTCGCGCGTCGCCGTGAGCCCCTCGGGCAGGCCCTCCACCGTCCACGTCCGCATCCCGCGCCCGCCCGCCGCCTCGACGGTCGCGCTGTACGGCATCATCACGTCCGCCTCGGGGAGCGCCTCGGTGGTGATCGCGAGCGCGCCCTCACGCACGACGAGCACGTAGACCCGGCCGGTCGTCGCTTCGCCCGCCGTGACCGTCACGTCGATCTCGAACGTCCCCGACTCGACCGGGACACCCGCGAGCTCCGCGGAGACGCCGTCCGTCGTCACGACCAACCCGTCGGGGACCCCGCGGACGTCCCATTCGACGGTGCGGTTCGCGGTGATCGTCGCGCGGTAGGACTCTCCGACACGGCCCTCGCCGAGATCACTGGCCGCGAGCCGGAGCTCCTCCGAGGTCTCCCCCGAACACGCAACGAGAGCCAGCAACAGAGCAGCGCGCTTCCGCACGGTTTCGAATCTGCCACGGGGGTCGGCCCGGATGCGAGTGACTCACTCCGCGATCCGCGTCGAGTAGAGGTAGGCCCCCTTCCCCGCCGCGAACAACTCACCGTCGAAGACGTCGATGACCTCGATGAGGTCGTCCCCGAGCCGGGTGGCACGCCCTTCGATCGGCAGCATCCACGTGCACGTGTCCGACACACGAACGACAGGGACCGCCGTGCAGCCCGTCTTCACCGGGAACAGCAGCCCTTCGCCCCCGCCCAACGCCTCCGTCGATCCCGCGAGGATCGGTGTCGCGACGTTTCCGCTCGGCGAGCACGGCCCGTACGACGGCGGCATCACCAGCGGCTTCTCCGCCCAGTCGCCGTCCTCGAGCTTGAGGAGGAGCCCCGCCGATCCCAGCGCCCAGATCCCGATCTCGCCGTCCTCCCGAACCGCGGAGAGCCCTGCGAAGTGCAAGCTCTCTTGCGAAGGCTGGATGATGATCTTTCCGCTCCACGCCTGACGCTCGTCGACGAACCGATGCAGACGACCGCGCGTCGCAGCGACCCACGGAAACTCGGGATCCTCCGTCGCGATCACCTGACGACTCTCGTCGATCGGACCCACCGGCGCGGGAATCGGCAGCGAACGCAGCGTGCCGTCCGGCCTGCCTTCGAGGAACGTGCCCTCGTCACCGATCACCGCGTAGGTGCCGTCCGCGGCGAACGCCACGTCGCGCGCGCGGTGGTCGAAGACCGTCGACGTCACGACCTCACCGAGCGTCCCGTCGCGGTACGTCACCTCGTAGACGGCACTTCGGAACTGCTCCAGCGCGTACTCCATCGTGACGGCGAGGACGATCCGCCGCGACGATCCGTTTGCGTCGCGCGGATCCACCGCGAGGCCAGCGAAGAACCCGTTGTCCACTTCGGGGGAGAGCGCGGTCAGGTCGAGCCACGGCCCCGGCGTGCCCGGGACGAGCGCCGGAGTCTGGGCGCGACCGCCGCGGCGCACCACGTACAGCCCTCCTTGGGCGGCGACGACGACGACGTCGGGCTCCACGGCGATGAGCCCGCGCAACGTCGTGGCCCCGCCCTCGCCGGGGAGCTCCAGCTTCGCTTCGGCCCCGAAAGCCGCGAGCGGCGCGATCGACGTGTCTCGACAGAACTCGGGATCGACCGGTGTGGTGAGTGTGATCGCGCCACGCACGCGACTCGCGAGCGCGTCGTCCGAGCTGATCGGCGCCGTGGTCGCGCCTTCGAAGTCGACCCTCGACAGCTCCGCGTCGCCGGGGATCGCGGCGTCGACGACCGTGCCCCCGCCCGTCGCGAACCGTCGCAACCGCTCCATGGGCGGAGCCTCGACGCGAACCTCGACGTCGTCGAACCGCGAACCGACGAAGCTCGGACCCAACACCTCGACCGGGACGCGCACGAGGACGACGTGGGCCTCGTCGCCGTCGAGCGTCACCGAGCGCGCCGTCCCGCGCGAGGTGCCGTCGGCCTCGACGAACAGCGGCGTCGTGGTGCGCGTGATCGTGTTCGCCTCGTCGAGCACGACGAAGAACGAAATGGTGCGCGCCGCGTCCGCCGCGAGATCGACCTCGGTGACGTGGTGGGTCGTGCACCCGGCGGCACCGGACGCGAACAGGGCCGCCCACGCTGCGAGGAATCCACGCACGGGGCGATTCTCGGCCGAATCGAGGCGCGGGGGTAGTACTCGCCTCGGCGGGGGCGGCGACGTATCCTCCCGGGAGCACGTGAGTGAGCAGCCACAGGTGCGCCGGCCCCCGCGGACGCGCGAAGCGACGATGGCGCGGGTCCTCCTGATCGGGATTCCGACCACGCTGCTCGTCGTGACCGTGGTGGTCCGGCTCTTCGTCACGTCGGACTACGTGAGCCGCGAGCTGGCGGTGCACCTCGCGGGGCGTATCGCGAACCGCGCGCGCGCCTCCGTTCAGCTCTCTGGCGTGTCCTTCGCCTGGAACTTCGCGCCGTGTCTGCACGACCTGCAGATGAATCGTTTCAGTGGATCGTATCAGCTCCGCATGTCGACCAAACGTGCGTGCGTGGAGCGGTGGTCCTCGGCGCTCGGGTCCGGCTTCCACGCGGTGAGCATCCGGCTGGACGAGCCGCGCATCCAGCTCGCCGGTCAGACGGAGGGCCAGGCGCGGCCGGCGTTCGTCGACGTCAAACCGAAGCAGGGGAAGCGCGAGAATCGCAAGAGCGCGCTCCGCGAGATCCAGATCTCCTTCGACGACCTCTCACTCGACTGGAGCGACCTCCCCATACCGGATCGCTTCCGGCAGGGATCGTTCGGTCCGATCGACGGCAACGTCACGGTCCAGATGCGGTCCGGGCGCTCCGCGGCGTCGCTCACCATCCGCGAGCCGACCACCGGCTCCACCGTGAATGGCCGCATCACCCCGACGGACGAAGGCTGGGACCTGTCGGCCGGCGCCGAGGGTGACCTCGTCCCCATCTTCGGCAACTTCCTCGAGGACAGTCAGCTCGACATCCGCCAGCTCCCTTCGAAGGGCACGGTCGGCATGCGCTACGTGTCCGAGAAGAAGATCCTCACCGTCGACCTCGACATGGCGCAGCAGGACGTCGACCTCGCGAACCGTCACGTGTCGAAGGGGCGCCTCGTCGGCTTCTCGGCGCGCGAGAAGGCGCGCATCGTGGTCAACGTCGACAAACGTCGCCTCGCGATGGAGGGCGGCATCGTCGAGATCAACCAGATCCCCGTCGTGCTGTCGCTCCGCCTCGCCGAAGAGGAGGACTCTCCCGCCTTCTTCGCGAAGGCGGAGCTCAAGTCGACGCCGCTGCTCCGCCTGCTGCGCTCCGTGCCCGGCTCGGACGAACCCGAGTTCGCGCGGGACCTCTCCCCGAACGTGTTCTTCGCGATGAGCGGCTCGGTGCAAGGCAAGTTGCGCGACCCCTCCACGTGGGAGCCGAAGCTCGAGTACTCGATGCAGGGGCTCGACCAGGAGGGCGTCATCACCGGGCTCGAGTTCCTCGACGGTCCGTTCGAGTACTTCCCGCTCACGAAGCAGGGCCGCTCCGAGACCGCGCTCGTGAAGGGCCCCGGGACCGAGGGCTGGATCCCGTACAAGCGGATCCCGTACGTCCAGCGACGCGCGATCATCGTGTCCGAGGACAGCACGTTCCCGTTCCACCGCGGGCTGGAGATCGAAGAGGTGCGGGCGGCGATCCAGGAGGCGATGGAGAGCGACGACCGCGCGCGCGGCGGGTCCACGTTGTCGCAGCAGCTCGTGAAGAACCTGTTCCTCTCGCGTGACCGCACCGCGCTCCGCAAGGTCCAGGAGCTGCTGATCACGTTCCTGCTGGAGTCCGTGCTCACCAAGGACCAGATCTTCGAGGCCTACGCGAACCTGATCGAGTGGGGCCCCAGCATCTACGGCATCGCGGACGCGTCGGAGCACTACTTCGGCCGACCGCCGCGGCGCCTTCAGGCGCAAGAGATGGTCTACCTCGCGACGATCATCCCGGGGCCGCTGCTCTACCACAAACACTACGACGAGGGCCGCGTGTCGGGGCGGCACATGGGTCGGGTCCGCGCGCTCCTCAATCGGCTCAACCGGCTGGGGCAGCTCTCCAACGAAGCGCTCGCGGGCGCGCTCGAGACCCGGATCCGTTTCCACAAACGCGAGAAGAACCGGCCGCCCGAGAAGAAGAAGGCGCCGGGCGACAAGAAGAACAAACAGGGGTGATGTGTTGAGAGTTCTGTACGGCGTCGTCGGCGAGGGGATGGGGCACGCGATGCGCTCCGCCGTCCTGCTCGAGCACCTCACCGCGCAGGGCCACGAGATGCAGATCGTCGGCTCGGGGCGCGCCGTGAACTACCTCGAAGCGCGGCACCCGGACATCGTCACGCGCATCACCGGGCTGACGATGGTGTACGAGGACAACGTCGTCAAAAAGCGGAAGACGGCGATCGAGAACCTCAAGGCGCTCAAGGGGGTGCCGGAGAACCTGAAGGCGTACACGCGCCTCACGCGGGACTTCTCACCGGACGTGGTGGTGTCGGACTTCGAGTCCTGGACGTACTGGTTCGCGCGCGGTCAGGGCGTGCCGATCGTCTCCGTCGACAACATGCAGATCATCCCGCGCTGCCACCACGACGAGGACGTGCTGGCGGGCGCGATGAAGGACTTCCTGCTCACCAAGAGCATCGTTCGGGCGAAGCTCCCGCGCTGCAACCGCTACCTGATCACGACGTTCTTCTATCCGCCGGTGAAACGCGACCGCACGTCGCTTCACCCGCCGATCCTCCGCCGCATCATCCTCGACGCCAAGGCGCGCGTGAGCGACGGCGAGCACGTGCTCGTCTACCAGTCGGGCACCAGCCACAACACACTCGTCGACGAGCTCAAGCAGATCGACGTGCCGTTCCGCATCTACGGGCTGAAGCGCGACATCGACGGCGACGTCGTGGACGGCAACCTCACCCACCGGCCGTTCTCGGAGACCACGTTCATCGACGACCTCGCGAGCGCGCGCGCCGTGCTCGCGGGCGGCGGCTTCACGCTGATGGGCGAGGCGATCTACCTCGGCAAACCGATGCTCTCGGTGCCGCTCGTCGGTCAGTTCGAGCAGGTGCTCAACGCCGCGTACCTCGAAAAGCTCGGGTACGGCGCACAGGCGAAGGTCCTGAACCGCGAGACGGTCGAGGCGTTCCTCGCGCGCACGGACGACTACCGCGCGCACCTCGCCAGCTTCGAACACGACGACAACGCGGGTGTCCTCGCTGCGCTCGACCAGTCGATGAACGACGCGATCGAAGAAGGGGCGCGTGCGTGAGACGCCTCGCCCCCTTCGTGCTCGTCCTCGCGGCGTGCAGCAGCGACGACCCGTGCCTGTCGTCGGGGACCTGCCCTGCGACGATGCGCTGCGCGTTCGAGGGGGGCGAGACGGGGTACTGCGTCCCCTGCGCCGAAGAAGAGATCCCGTACGACGGCGAGGACAACGACTGCCTCGACACGACACCCGACGGCGATCAGGACGGTGACGGCGACAACTGGCTCGGCGCCCCGTTCGGCCCGGGCGGCGACTGCGACGACGACGACCCGCTCGTGTCGTCGAAGCAGATGGAGATCTGCGCCGACGAGAAGGACAACGACTGCGACGGCGAGGAGGATGAGCCCGACTGCGGTCCCCAAGCAGCCCCCGTCGTGCGCATCTCCACACCGACCGACGGCGCCGTGGTGCGGGGGACGATCGAGATCGTCGTCACCGCTTCGGACGACATCGGCCTCGACATCGTTCAGCTCGTCGGGCCGCGCGGCGTCCAGCTCGGGTCACGACGCGAAGGTCCGTTTCGCTTCAGCGTCGACACCCTGGCGCTCGACGATGGGTTGTGGGGCTTCGAAGCGACCGCGACGGACGTCGCCGGCATTCAGTCGGTCCACCGCATCGGGCTTCAGATCGACAACGCGTCCGGCCCGACGATCACGCTGCTGAGCGGCCCGATGGAAGGGCTGCGCTACGGCGGTGACCTCGTGTTCGACGTACGCGCCGACGACCCGTCCGAGGTCGCCGCGCTCCGCGTCGAGATCGACGAGGTCCGCGTCGCGACCTCCAGCACCTCGACCCTCGCCGCCCGCTACGACAGCCGCCAGCTCACCGACGGGCCGCACGCCCTGGCGCTCTTCGCGTGGGACACCCACGGCGCGGAGCGCGTGGACCGGTGGATGTTCCGCGTCGACAACACACCGCCGTCCGTTACGTTCGACAAACCCACCGACGGCGCCGACGTTACCTCCCCGTTCGACATCGAGGTCACGGCCACCGACGCGTCCGGCGTGAGGACGGTGACCTACGGCGACCTCCAGGTCGCGGGCACTCCGCTCACCGGCGCGGTCACCCTGCCGCCGGGCCTGCACACCCTCACCGCGACGGCGACGGACGTGGTGACCGTCGACGGCGCGCTCGTCGGCAACCGCGGCATTACGCGCATCACGGTGCGCGTCGCGAACTAATCGCGGATCGTCGCTTCGTACTCGGGGAGGAACGCCGCCCAGCGTTTGTCGCGCTCACCCGTCGCCGGGAGCTCGAACGGCTTGGGCTCGATCGCGAGGAGCGCGGCTTCGTCGACGTCGTCGATCAGCTCGGCGGGGAGGAACTCCGCGGCGTAGCGCCGGTAGGTTCCGCTCTTCACGAAGATGTCGAAGAGGTCCGGGTCGAGGTGGTTGTCGCGCTTCATGAACCCCATGATGCGCATCGCCTCCGAGAGCGCCTTGCCCTTCTTGTACGGGCGGTCCTGCGCGGTCAGCGCTTCGAAGACGTCGGCGATCGCCATGATGCGCGCGGGGACGGACATGTCGCCAGCGTAGATGCCCTTCGGGTACCCGCTGCCGTCCATCTTCTCGTGGTGGCCGCCCGCGTACTCCGGGACGCGCTTCAGGTGCCGCGGGAACGGGAGCGCTTCGAGCATGCGAATGGTCTGGACCATGTGCCCGTTGATCACGATGCGTTCGTCGTTGGTGAGCGTCCCGCGCGAGATGAGGAGGTTGTGCACCTCCTCGTCGGTCAGCACCGGGACGAGCTCGCCGCGTTCGTTCTCGTAGCGGCGCTCGGCGATCGCGCGGACGCGGTCCTTCTTGTCGTCGGACATGAACTCGCCGCCGATGTTCGCGACCTCCAGGAACGCGAGCTCGTCGTCGAGCTTCGCGAGCTCCTCTTCGTACGCCTTCTGCGTCGCCGCCTCGTCCGCGCCGCTCGCGACCGCCTCCAGGCGAGCGATGCGCGCCGTCTGGCGCAGCACCGCGTAGCGCGTACGCACCTCTTGGATGCGGTCGGTGATCGTCTCGAGCTTGGTCGCCTTGTCCATCACGTGGACGGGCGTCGTGACCTTGCCGCAGTCGTGCAGCCAGCCCGCGATGTGCAGCTCGTACCACTCGGAGTCCGACAGATCGAACGCAGCGAACGGCCCCTCCTCGGTCTCACACACCGCCTTCGCGATCAGCTCCGTGAGCACCGGGACGCGACGACAGTGCCCGCCGGTGTACGGCGACTTGTCGTCGATGGCCGCCGCGATGAGCTTGATGAACGCCTCCATCAGCTCGCGCTGCGCGTACAGGAGCATCTGGTTGTCGAGCGCGATCGCTGCCTGCGACGCGAGCGCCTCCGCGATCTCTTGGTCCATCGGGCGGAACTCGACGACGGCGCCGTCCGCGTCACGCGCGTTGATGAGCTGGAGGACGCCGATCACTCGGTCCTCCTGGTTGAGCATCGGGATCGTGAGGAACGACTTCGAGCGGTAGCCGCTGCGTGCGTCGAACGCCTTGGTCCCGGAGAAGTCGAACCCCTCGGCGTCGTAGGCGTCGGGGATGTTCACGCTGTGTTTGAGGAGCGCGCAGTGCGAGGCGACGTTGGCGTGGTTGGGTTCGCCGTCGCGGGTCAGCGGGATCGCCGGGAGGTTGATCGTCTCGCCGGTGGTTCCCCCCATCGCGATGTCGAGGGTGTCGTTGCGCAGGATGGTGAACGCGAGGTCGTCGTCTTCGGTGCGGAGGTAGAGCGTCCCGCCGTCGGCGTTGCAGAGCTCCTTGGCCTCGATGAGGATGCGCTCCACGAGGACGTCGCGGTTCTTCTCCGCGCCCAGCGCGAGCCCGATGCGGTGGAGGCGCTCCAGCCCGGCGAGCTTCTGCTCGAGATTGTGTTCACGCACGGCCGGCGCGATCATAGCTCAAACCCGGCATCACCGTGCGTACCGCCCAGCGACTTCTGATCGGCGCCGCCGTCTGCTACGTGCTCTACGGAGCCGTGCTGACCTATCTGCAGCGGAGCATCATCTTCCCGCGTCACGTCGTGCAGGTCCCCGCGGAGGGCGGGCGCGGCGTCGAGGGTGAGACGTGGTGGCTCGACACCCCCGAAGGCCGCGTCGAGGCGTGGTTCCTCGTCGGAGAAGGTCGCACCGCGGACGCCCCCGGCCCGGCCGTGATCTTCGCGCACGGCAACGGTGAGGCGATCGACTTCTGGCAGCTCCCCCTCGCGCGTTACCGCACGCTGGGCGTGTCGGTGCTGCTCGCCGAGTTCCGCGGTTACGGACGCTCCGCGGGTGAGCCGAGCCAGGAGTCGATCACGTCGGACTACATCGCGTTCTACGATCGACTCGTCGCGCGACCGGAGGTCGACGCCGCGAAGATCGTGTTTCACGGGCGCTCGCTCGGCGGCGGTGTCGTCGGGTCCCTCGCCGCGCATCGACCGTGCGCCGCGATGATCCTCGAGTCCACGTTCCTCAGCATCCGCTCGTTTGCGCAGCAGTTCCTCTTGCCCGGGTTCCTCGTCGCGGATCCATTCGACACCGAGGCCGTCGTCCGCGAGCTCCAATCGCCGGTGCTCGTGCTGCACGGCCGACGCGACACCGTCGTCCCGTACCACCACGGCGAGACGCTCAGCCGGGTCGCGAAGGACGCGAAGCTCGTGACCTACGATTGCGGCCACAACGACATGCCGTCCGACGACACCTACTGGGATCCGGTCGAAGCGTTCGTCAGACCGCTCGTCCCCTGAGCCGCGCGACGCCGATCAGGTGGTCGTGCGTTCCGTCGTACGTGGTGCCGGCGAAGTCACCGAACAGGTCCACCAGCTCCAGACGCGCGCGGTCGAGGTGCGCGCGTAGCTGATGCTCGAGGAGGTAGCGCTGGTGAATCGTGCCTTCGCCGACGACCTGCTCGTCGGCGTCGACGTAGAGGTACGTGACGTCCAACCGCTGGGACGCCTTGTCCCACGTGGAGCGTTCGAGGACGTCGAGCGCAGGCTCACCGTCGAGCGTCGCGACGTGATCGAGGTGCTCCGGATCCACATCCTCGGGATCACCCTCCGCGTGCAGCTCGTCGGCGGCCCACACGTCGAAGACGAACAGCCCATCGGGTGCGAGGTGCCGAGCCACCGCCTCGAAGCACGCGCTCACGTCGCGGTCGTCGAGCAGGCACCACAGCACGCCGTGCGGTGCGAAGATCCGGTCGAACGGACCATCGAGGTTGAACGTCCGGGCGTCGCCCGGGCGGTAGGTGACCTTCGCGTGCGCGGGGGCCAGCGCGAGGAGCGAGGGGTCGATGTCGAGGCCGACGATTCGGACGACTTCTGCAACGTCGGCGACGGCGTGGGTGACGCGCCCGAACCCTGCGCCGATCTCGAGGACAGTACCGGTCGCGTGGCGGCGGTAGAAGTCGACGTCCCCTTCGGTGCCGCGGTGCAGGCGCGCGTAGAGCTCGGCGTCGTAGGTCACGGTGAGACGGTACCGCGCAGTCCGCTCCGTGGGCTACGCGAGACTACGGCGAATCGACAACGTCGCTTGCTCGACCGGGAGCCGCGGCTATTCTGAGTGCGTGAAGGACCCGGCGATTCGTTGGCGCCAGTTCTTCACCGACGCACCGATCATGTGCGTCGTGACGCGTCTGGAGGACGGCGTCGCGATCGTGCACGACTGCAACGGACGGTTCTGCGAGGCGCTCGGATACACGCGAGACGAGGTGATCGGCGCCCCGCTGTCCCGGTTCTCGACCGAAGCGTCGCGCGTCGCGCTGGAGCACGGGGGCTATGACCGCGCGCTCCACGGGACGCTCGCGGACGAAGAACGTCAGTTCGTCCGGCGCGACGGCACCATCGTCGAGACGATCCTACGGGCCGTCCCCGACCAGGATGCCGAGACCGGAGCCGTGGGGACCTGCGCGATGTTCATCGACATCGGCGACCGCAAACGCGCCGAGCAGTCGAACGTCCGCCACGCGCAGCAGCTCGAGTCGATCCGCGATCTCACCGCCCACTACCTCGCAGACCAGGACTGGGCTTCGGCCCGCGGCACGCTCCTGGATCGCGCGGCCGACGATCTCGACGGCACCTGGGCCGCGCTCGTCACGCGCGTAGGTGAACGCGTGCAATCTACCTTGCGAAGGCGGGGACAGGCCGTCGTCGAGCGCAGCTCGACCGCGGAAGACGCGCTGACGCTAGCGCGTGACGACGCTTCGCTGTTCTTCGACATCTGTCGGACCTTTCAGATGCCTCGCGCCGCGCACTACGCCGTGCACCGCTTCGGCTCCGCCGACCTCGGCGGCGCGCTGATCGTCGCCGCCGACGCGAGGCTCAGCTCGGACGCGGACAGCGCGATCGCGGCGCTCGGCGAGACGGCCGGTCTCCTCCACGCGCACGCGTGCCAGGCCTCGACGGAGCGTCGACTCCAGCGCTCGCTACGTCAGGCGCAGAAGCTCGAAGCCGTCGGGCGCCTCGCCGGCGGCATTGCGCACGACTTCAACAATCAGCTCATGGCGATGTCCGCGCTGTGCACGTTGCTGCGCGAGGACCTCGGCGAAACGTCGCCCAGCTACGAGGACGTGACCGAGCTCGACGCGCTCATCCAACGCTCGGCCGCCATGACGAAGGAGCTCTTGCTGTTCGGGGGCCGACCGGGGGCACGCGCCAAGACCGTGGCCATCGACGACGTCCTCCGCGACGCGCGACGCATGCTCCAGATGCTCGCGGCGGACACGAAGATCGAGTTTCGCCTCGGCGCGGGTGACACACACGTGGAGGTCATGAGGTCCCACATCGAGCAGGTCGCGACGAACCTCGTCATCAACGCGTCGGACGCCATGCACGGGGGCGGCCAGATCGAGGTCGAAACCAGCCGAGAGATCATCCCGCCGTCCGAGGACAGCCACCCGGCCATCGCACCCCCTGGGCGCTACGTCCGACTCCGTGTCGTCGACCACGGCGAAGGCATGGACGCCGAGGCCAAGGAGCGGATCTTCGAACCGTTCTTTGGAACCAAGGAGAAGGGGACGGGGCTCGGGCTCGCGACGGTCTACGGGATCGTGACGGGCGCCAACGGGTTCGTCACGGTCGAATCCGAGCTCGGAGAGGGCTCGACCTTCGATTGTTATCTTCCGGAGCACCAGAGCAGCGACCGGCCCCGCCCCGCGCCCGCACCGCGGACGCCGGTCGGCGGCGACGAACGCATCCTCCTCGTCGAGGACCAGGAGACGGTGCGCGACACCATCGCGCGCTACCTCGATCGCCTCGGCTACCGCTACGACACGGCGGTCGACGGTATGGACGCGCTCCACCGACTCGAAGAGGACGCGACACGCTGGGACCTCGTGCTGAGCGACATCGTGATGCCGAACCTCGGTGGCATCGCGCTGGCCCGACTCATCCGCAGCTCGATCCCCGGTCTGCCAGTCGTGCTCATGTCGGGCTACTCGTACGACGACGGCACCGAAGCGATCGGCGGCGCGCCGGTCCTGCGCAAACCCTTCGCGATAGCCGAGCTCGCGCGCGTGCTGCGCGAGACGTTCGACGCCACTCGTTGAGTCCACGAGTCTCGCGTACCCTCGGCGCGTGCGATTCATCGAAGTCTCTCACCCCGTCGTCCCTGGCATGAAGACGTACCCCGGCCTCCCCGAGCCCCGGGCCGAGGTCTTGCTCGACTACGACGCCTCTCGCGACAAGTACGCGCCCGACACGGAGTTCTTCATCGCGTCGCTGCACATCTGCGGGAACACGGGCACCTATGTCGACGCGCCGATCCACCGGCACCGCCAGGGCGCGGATCTCGCTGCGCTGACGTTGGACCGCCTCGCCCACCTCCCGTTTGTGCTGGTCGATGCGACCGGGGCGTCGTCGCGGGGCGTCGATCGATCCGCGTTCGAGGGGTTGGATGTCGCGGACAAGGCGGTGCTCGTGCGCACCGACTTCTCGCGCCACTGGCAGCAGCCGGAGTACTTCGGCGACAACCCGTTCCTCACGGAGGACGCGTGCACGTGGCTCGTCGAACACGGCGCGCGGTTCGTGGGCATCGACTCGCTCAACATCGACGACACGTCCGACCTCGCGCGCCCCGCTCACACCGTGCTGCTCGGCGCAGGCGTGCCGGTGTGTGAGCACATGACGGGGCTCGCCGCGCTCGACTCCGGGCGCGGTCGTCTGCACGCGGTCCCGATCGCCTGGCGCGGCGGCGCGACGTTCCCGGTGCGCGCGTACGTCGTCGTCGACTGACGCGGAAAGGGGTGTGCGGTCAGCGGTCGGCCGCGAAGTACGCCACGAGGCCGACCCCCGCGGAGCACAACGCGACCGGGAGCGGCCAGTCCCCGAGCGCCGGTGCCAGGAACGTCTCCCACCCCGCGACGCGGTGCACGAGCCAGACGACGCTCCCGATCGCCATGCACCACAGCGCGGAGGCCTCGGACTTCGGCTCGCGGTAGAGGCCCGCGGCGAGGGGGACGAGGAGGCCGACGAGGCCGAGCGCGTAGGCGTCTTCGAGGAGGCTGTAGGCGTCTTCGCCGAGGTAGGCCATGACGAGGCTCGCCGCCGCGGTGATCATTAGGGCCATCCGGTTGAGGACCAGCGGCTTGAAACGCTCACCCACGAAGCGCGGGAAGATGTTCTGCGCCATCACGGACGACGGTGAGAGCATCGCGCTGTCGATCGTCGACAGCACTGCCGATGCGAGGACGACGGTGAAGATCACCGCGAGGACCGGCGACAGGTACGCGTGCGCGAGCGCCGGGAGGATCGAGCTGGTCAGCTCCCCCGGCAGCATGATCCGCGAGGCGAGCGCGAGCCCGACGGGGATCATGCCGAACACGACGTACGCGATGCCGGCGAGCCAGCACGCCTGCTTGGCGACGGTCTCCGACTTCGCGGCGAACACGCGCTGCATGAGGTCCTGCCCCGGCAGGTTGCCGAACACACCGATCGCGAAGACGCCGACCCACCCGACGAACGCGTGGAGATCCTCGGTGGGGACCAACACCTTCATCTCGGGAGGGGTCTCGGCGACGATGCGTGCGACGCCGACGTCCGAGATCGTGATCCACCCGAGCACGACCAACCCCACGAGGAGCAAGGTGACTTGCAACGCGTCCGTCAGCGTCACGGACCACATCCCGCCCAGCAAGGTGTAGCCGGTCCCGACGACCGCCACGATCAGGACGCCGTAGCTGGGGTCGAGGCCGAAGAAGAGCTCGAGTAACCCGGCGAGCGCGAGGAACTGCGCCGCGGTCCACCCGAAGTAGCCCGGGACCATGATGATCGCGGAGAGGAGCTCCGCGCGCCGGCCGAACTTGTCGCGGTAGAAGTCCGAGACGGTGAGCAGCTTCATGCGCCACAGGGGCGCCGCGAAGAACATGCCGGCGACCATCAGGCACACCCCCGTCCCGAGCGGCTCGAGCGCCGCCGCGCGCAGCCCTTCGACGCGCACCTCGTCGGCGGCCGTGAGCATGGTCCCGGCGCCGAACCAGGTCGCGAGGAGCGTGGCCCACGCGAGCGACAGGGGGAGCCGGCGGCCCGCGACGAGGAAGTCCTCTTCGGTGGAGATCTTGCTCTGGGCGAAGAACGCGAGCGCGTACATCCCGAGGACGTACACGGCGAGCGTGACGCCTACGACACCGGCGAGGTCGCGTGCTTCGGTCATCGTGCCGCAACGCCGGACCGCACGGCGCGGCGCGGCGCGAGAATCGTACGAGGCCCGGGCGCTGTAAAGGCGTCGTTGTGCAGGCGAGCACGACGCGGTCGACGGATGCCCCGACCGCGCACGACGCGGTAGGCATCCGGGGCCGTGCTGGCCCGAACCCCACGATCTGCGTGTCTCCTCTTGTATGCGGGGCTGCTCGTCGCGTGCGGCGGTGAGCGCCCCGCAGGGGGATCGCCGCAGGCGCACGACGCGGGGACGTCCGCGCGCGACGCGGGGGATGCAGCCGAGCGCGACGCATCGACGACCAGCGCCGACGCCGGCGTGCCGCGCGATGCCGGCGTGACGGTGACGACGACCTGCGAGATCGGCGCGACGACGATCCGTTGTCCGTTCTCCACCACCGAATACCGGGTCGGCGTCACGACGCTGACGGACCGCCGTGTCCACTACGCGGTGCCGAACGCCGCGCCGCCCGCCGCCGGGTATCCGGTGGTGCTGTTCTTCCAAGGTTCGTTCTTCTCCTCCGACCGCATCTGGGAGGCGGAGGCGGGCGACACGTTCGGCGCCTTCGAGCTCGCGCGCACCCTCGCGGATCTCCTCGATCGCGGCTACGCGATCGTCGCGCCGGAAGCGCACGCGCGCGGCAACACGTTCTGGGACACCAACGTCCCTCCGTTTTCGCTGGCCTGGTCGACGTCGTCCGACCACCGCTTGATGCTCCGCATCTTCGAAGGCATCGAAGCCGGTGAGCTCGGTCCGCTGGACCCGGCGCGCCTGTTCGCCACGGGGATCTCGAGCGGCGGTTACATGACGAGCCGCATGGCCGTCTCCTACGGCGGGCGCTTCACCGCGCTCGCGGTGCACTCGGCTTCCTACGCCACGTGTAGCGGGACGTTGTGCTCGGTGCCCGAGCTCCCGTCGGACCACCCCCCGACGTTGTTCCTCCACGGCACCGAAGATCGCGTGACCCCGATCGACGAGATGGAGGAGTACGCGGACGCACTCGACACGATGGGTGTGGACGTCCGCGTGGTGACGGCGTCCGCCGGCCACGAGTGGATCGCCCCCGCCGTGCCCGCGCTCGCGGACTGGTTCGACGCCTACTGAGCTCCGCTGCGAGGCGTGGCAGATCGCCCCATGGGGACCGATCTGCGCAAGGAAAACGCGGCATTCGCCCCGCTCCGCCCGGAGAGACGACGGGCACACCACCTGCAGTAGCGGGGCGCGTGACGCGAAGACACCTCGTGGGACTCGTCCTGGGGATCGCGGTCTGTCTGACCTCCGGTTCGGCGGACGCGCACAGCGTCCGCGGCAACGTTGCGCTGTCGGAGCAGGTGTACCTCTCGCTGCTGGGGCTCGGTCCCCGCGTCGGCCCGCGCGGAGCAGCGCGCGCCGCGCGTCGCATCGAGAAGTTCTTGCGCGGCGCGGGTTACGAGCTCGCGACGGTCACCGCGAGTGTCTCGGACTCCGGCGAGCTCTTCATGGTCGTCGACGAGGGCCGCCTCGAACGCATCGTCCTCCCGGGACAGTCCGCGTTGAAGGCCGTCGCGTTCCAGGTCATGGCGGACGTCTCGACCAAGGTCTTCAATCGCCCCGAGCTCGAGGGTGAGCTCGCCCGCCTTTCGTCGGAGTACGGGCTGCACGTCGAGCGCTACGAGATCGTCGCGACCGAAGCGGTGCCCGCCGCCACGTTCCCGAGCCTCGCCAGCCTCACGGAGGACTGGGTGCCTCCGCCGGCGAAGCATCAGCTCGAGATCTATCTCGTCGAGGAGGACCTCCCGACGGGTGTCGCGCTCGAGCTCGGGTTCAGGTCGCCGGACGGTCTGGTCGCGGGCGTTGGCTACCGCTCACACGGGCTGATCGGCGACGACACCCGCTTCGAGGTGCTCCCGATCGTCGGCCTCCGCGTGCAGGACTTCGTCTCCGACGGCGAGGGACGCCGAAAGGTGTCGCGCGCCGAGCTCGCGCTGCGTTGGTACTCCCCGGCGTTCGTGGATCGCAGCCTTCGAGTCATCGCGGAGCCGCGGGCCGGTTGGATCAACCGGCAGCGCCTCGACCTCCAGATGACCTCCTACGATCAGCTGCTCGTCGACCCGAGCCTCATCGTGGCGTGGACGCCCCGGCGTGATCTCGAGTTCGAGCTCGGCGCCGGCGCTTCGATGCAGCGGCTCCTCCAGATCAACTCCGAGACCGAGCCACTGGAAGCGCTGTACCCGACGGAGCGCGTGCGTCCGTTCGTTCGTGCGACGGCGGACCTGGAGCTCGGCCGCCGCGACGCGTTCCTCCAGGAGCTGGAGGTCGACACCCGGCTGTACCTGACACCCCGACGCAACACGTTCTCGTTGGACGTCGAGTACGAGCTGTCCACGCTCCTCGGCTGGGACCTCGCTCGCACGGAGGTCGCGGGGACGACGGTGCTCGGCGACGTCCCCTTCACGCACGAACGTTCGATCGGGCGCTTCCTCCGCGGTGTCTTCGGCAATTCGAGCTACACCGCGCTCGCCGCAGGGCTGTCGCTCGAATACCAGATCTCCGTCGCGCGCGACCTCTACCGACTCGCGATCTTCCACGACGGCGTCGTCTTCGAGGCGGTCGATCGCATGACCGGCGCCCGCAGCCCCGCCGTGGCCAACAGCTTCGGGCTCGGCGTGTGCGGTCTGCTGCTCGATACGTTCGACGCCGGCATCTACTACGCGGTGGGCCTGAGCTCCGAAGAGTCACTCGACCACGGCGTGACCCTCTCCGTGAAGCAGGTGTTCTGAGGTCGGGATCGCTACCGAGGCGCGTCGGCGGCGAAGAGGCGTTCGAGGCCCTCGTCGGTCGTCACCAACGGCGCGTAGCCGAAGTCGCGCGCGGCCTTCGCGTGGGAGAAGTAGTGCGACGTCCCGAGCATCACGGCGGCCATGCGCGTGAGCGGCGGCTCCTTCTCGACGCCGAACGTCCGGTAGAAGAACTCCAGCGTCGCGCCGATGCGCCACGCCATCTTGAACGACACATTCTTCTTCACCGGGGGCGCCTTCATGCCCTCGAGCACCCGCCCGACGAAGTCCCACAGCTTCACCGGCTCGGCGTCACCGAGGAAGTACGCCTGCCCGCCGCACGGAGTGTTCGGATCCGCGAGCGCGTCGCCGAGCTTCACGTGCGCGGACACCACGTTGTCGATGTACGCGACGTCGACTCGATTCGAGCCGTCGCCGACCTGCGCGATGGTGCCCTTCTTGGCGTTCTCCACCAGGCGAGGCGCGATGTGCGGATCCCCCGGGCCGAAGATGAAGTGCGGGCGCAACGCGGCCACGCGGAGCGACGCGTCGCTCGCGGCGAGCGCGAGCTTTTCGGCCTGCGCCTTCGTCGGCCCGTACGACGAAAGGTACGCGTCCGGGTAGGCGACCGTCTCGTCGGAGCCGGCGTCGACGCCGTCCGCGCCGATCACCACGGACGGCGTGCTCGTGTACACGAGCCGCTCGACCCCCGCGGCGCGGCACGCTTCGACGATGTTCGTCGTGCCGCCCACGTTGATCGATTCGTACTCGGCGTAGTCGCCCCAGTACCCGATGCGCGAGGCTGTGTGGAACACGATGTCCACGCCGGCGACGGCGGCGTCGACCGCGGCGCGGTCCGTGACGTCGCCCTGCATCGCTTCGGCGCCCATCGCTTCGACTTCGGGGTACTTGCTGCGCGCGAAGATGCGGACCTCGTCGCCGCGCTCGAGCAGATGCTTCGTGAGGTTCTTTCCGAGGAAGCCGCCGCCCCCGGTCACGAGCGCCTTCACGGGCCCACCTTCTTCTTCGCCCACTCCGTCAGATCCTCGCGGCGGATCTTCGCGTTGTGCCGCGCGTCAACCGGGAAGGACGGGTGGAAGAGCAGGTCCTCGATCGACTTGGTCAGGTCGTTCGCCGCGCCCAGCGCGAGGAGCTCCTTCTTCAGCGCCTCCTCCTGGGCGGCGCCCTGCGGTCGCTGATCCGGGTGGCACTCGACGATGATCACCGGCCGCTGCGCCCCCGGCGCGCCGAGGCCGACGAGCGCCGTGCGGTACACGCGCGGGTGTTGGTTGAAGATCGCCTCGCAGCACACCGTGAAGAGCGTGCCGTCCATCGTCTGCACGCGGTGCGCCTTGCGACCGCAGAACCAGAGGTTGCCTTCGTCGTCGAGGTAGCCGAGGTCGCCCATCCGGTGCCACAGGCGATCGTTGCCCTGCATCTTGGACTTCGCGTCGTCACGCTCGCGCCGGAAGTAGCCCTGCGTCGTGACGCGGCTCTTCACGGTGATCTCACCGATCGTGTTCGCCGGCAGGACCTTCGCGTCGTCGAAGCGTTTGATCGGCTCGTCGTCGATCTCGATGATCGCGAGCTGGCTGTTCGCGATCGGCTTGGAGACGAACGTGCCCTTCCCCTGCGCCGTGTGCTCGGCGACGCCGCGCGCCAAGATGTCGCGGCCCGACGGCAACGTGATCGGCAGACACTCCGTCGCCCCGTACGGCGTGAAGATGTCGGCCGACTCCGGGATGATCTTCGTGAGCCGCTCCAGCAGATCCGGCGCCGCCGGCGCGCCGGCCATCAGCACCCGACGCAAGCTCGACAGCTGGATGTCGTTCGCCTCGCAGTACCCCGCGACGCGGTGCCAGAACGCGGGCGATCCGAACGCGTACGTCACGCCCTGGTCACGCACCGCCTCGACGATCTTCGCGCCGTCGACGAACGCCGGCTTGGTCGCGTCCATGTCCGGCACGAGGACCGTCACCCCGAGCGCCGCCGAGAACAGCGAGAACAACGGGAACGCCGACAGGTCGACCTCCCCCGGCTCGATGCCGAAGTCGTCTTCGAAGATCTGCACCTGCGCGTCGAAGATGCCGTGCGTGTAGAGCACGCCCTTCGGAGCGCCCGTGCTGCCGCTGGTGAAGAGGATCGCGGCGAGGTCCTCGGACTTGGTCGCGGCGGTCTCGAACCGACCGTGGCCCTCCCCCGCGGCGACGACGTCCTGGAGTGTGTGCCCGCCCCAGAACAGCCTCTTACCGACGGTGACGTTGAGCTTCACCGACGAGAACGCCTTGCCGTACAGCGTGCGCGCGACGTGCCCGCGCGGGATGGCGACGAACGCCTCCGGCTCGACCTCGGAGATCGCGCCGAGCACGTTGGTCTTGCCCATCGCCGGGTCGATCATCACCGGCACGGCGCCGACCCGGAACAAGGCGAACGTCAGCCCGAAGAACTCGAGCGACGGCTTCACCATCAGCAGCGTGCGCATGCCGGGTTGCAAGCCGAGGTTCACGAGCCCGTGGGCGTAGGTGTCGATCGTCCGCTCCAGCTGGTCGAACGTGAGGTGCGCGTAGGTCCGGCGCCCGCCCTGGTCGTACCCCTCGGGGACGACCACAGCGCGCTGATGCGGGAAGCGACCCGCGAGGTTTCGCAGGCGGTCGGCGATGTTGAGCGGCGCGGGCACGAGGTTGGCGGCGGCGGTCACGATGGCATCTCCATGAACTTCTGCATCAGCGGAACGATGCGCTCGTGCGCGTCCTCGAGGACGTAGTGCCCGGCGTCTTCGAAATAGTGGGTCTCGGCCTTCGGGAAGCGACGCTTCCACTCCGCGAAGAACTCGTCGTTGAAGCAGAAGTCCTGCGCACCCCACGCGATCATCATGGGGTGCTCGACGAACTGCTCGAGGCCCTCCCCGATCTTCGACAGCACCGGGTACGTCGGGTGGGTCGGGTTCATCGGGATGTCGTGCACGAACTTCAGGTTCGCGACGCGGTTGCCCCACGAGTCGTACGGCTCGAGGTAGCCGGCCTTTACGTCGTCGGTGAGGCGGTCCTTGTGCACCACACACCGCATCAGCGCCGCCTTCGCAAACGCGTTGAGCCCGCGGATCATCAGCGCGCCGAAGCCGGGGATGCGGCAGATGTCGATCGAGAACGGGATGCGGTCGGCGAGGAACGCGGCGGTGTTGAACACCACGAAGCGCTCGGGGAGCGCCGGGCGACGCACCGCGAGGCCCATCCCGATCGCGCCGCCCCAATCGTGCACGACGACGGTGGCCTTCTCGATTCCGAGGTGATCGACGAGCCGCTCGACGTTGCCGATGTGTTGCTCTAACCGGTAGCCGAAGTCCTGCGGCTTGTCGGAGAGCCCGCACCCGATGTGGTCGGGCACGACCACGCGGTGGGTCTCGCGGAACGCTTCGACGAGGTTCCGGTAGTAGAACGACCAGGTCGGGTTCCCGTGCAGCATCAGCATCACGGGGCCCTCACCCTCGTCGACGTAGTGCATGCGCCCGCCGTCGACGTCGAGGTAGTGCGGCTCGAACGGCGAAGTGCTCACCACCGCACCCCCGCCATGATCGATGACAACCCGCTGCCGATGCCGAGCAGCGCGACCTCGTCGCCGGGCTTCACGAAGCCATCGTCGACGGCCATCGCCAAGGTGATCGGCACCGAGACCGAACCGACGTTCCCGAGCGACTCGAACGTCGTGAACGCCTTGTCCGTGTCGAGGCCGAGCGCCGCGAACAACGTGAGGTGGTGCGCCTTACCGACCTGGTGCGTGACGACGCGGTCCGGCGACATGAGCACCTCCTCGCTGAACTTCGCGTAGTTGGAAGTCGCGAGCTCGATCCCCGCGTGCAGCAGCGCCTCCGCGTCGGTGTTCATCGCCAGCCCGCTCCCGGCGCCGACGCCGGCGTCCTGCGGCGCGTGGCCCTCGGCGGCGGCGCCCCCTCGGCACAGCTCGTGGTGCTGCGTCGCGTTCCGCACGGTGGCGCCGAGGAAGCGGTGCCCGTTCGGCGCGACGTCGTCGCGCGCGAGGAGGACGGCGGCGGCACCCGATCCGATCGTGAGTGAAGCAAAGGCACCCTTGATGGACTTGCGCGTGACGGTGTCGTCCGCGAGCAACGCGGCGATCGTGGAGTCGACCAGCGGCTTGCCGTTCTCACCTGCGACCACGAGGCCCGCTTCGATCTGCCCGAGCTCGATCATGTTCGCGACGAGCACCATCCCGTTGAGGACGCCGAGGCACGCGTTCGAGACGTCGAAGACCTGCGCCGAGGCGGGGAGGCCCAGCGCGTCGTGCACCACGTTCGCCGTCGCGGGCTCGAGGAAGTCACGACACACCGACGCGTGGATCAGCGCGCCGATCCGCGACGCCTCGATCCCCCCGCGCTCCAGCGCCTGGCGCCCCGCGGCGGTGGCGACGCCGCTCGGCCGCACCTCTCCCGGCCAGAACCGACGCGACTGGATGCCGGTCATGAGCTCCAGCCGGCCCGGGTGCAGACCGATGCGATCGTAGACCGGCGCGAGGCGATCCTCGATCGCGTCGGACGTCAGCCGCTCGGGCGGGAGGTCGTAGCCGAGCCCCGCGATGACGACACGTTCGAACTTCACGGTGCGCCTCTAGGACAGCGAGACGTCGCCCTGCAGCGTGAGCACACGCTGCGCCGGGCTCATCACGTCGACGCCGTCTTCTTCGGCCGTGAGCGTCCACACCACTTCGCGGCTCGGCGCGGTGATCGCCGCGACGTGCTGATTGAAGAAGGCGTAGCCGACCTGCTGCACCTCGGTGTCGTAAGCGACGAGCGCGCCGTCCGACCAGGCGTCGATGATCGCGGTGCGCGACAGGTGCGAGAGCCCCACGCCCTTCAGCTTGAGCACCGCCTCCTTCGCGACCCACGCGAGGAAGTAGGCGTCGAGCGCGCTGCCACCGAGGATCCGATGCTCGTGCGTCGAGAGCGCGCCGGCGATCTGGTAGTCCTTGCGCTCCTTGATGAACTCGACGTCCACCGCGACGGGGCGATGCGAAGTCACGCCCACGACCATCGTCGGTTTGTGCGCGACGCCCCAGTAGACGCCGTTCGTCGGCACCGGGCGATCGAGGTCGTCCTTCTCGAACGCGGGCACCGCGTGACCGCTCGCCATCGCGCTCATCGCCGCCGCGTCCTTGGCGCGCAGCGACAGGTCCTGGACCCGCTCCTCGCCGCGCATCCCCTGCGCAGCGACGGGCACCGAAACCACGTGTGGCCGAATCATAGACTTCCCCCTTTGAGTGCACTGTCGACGATCGTCTTGTCGAAGTAGTTCGTGCTCATGCCCGCATCGATGACGATCTGCTGGGCGTTGATCCCGGCCGAGCGCGGCGACAACAAAAACGCGACCGTGTCGGCGACTTCCCCCGTCGCCAAGGCCTTCTTGCGTAACGTCGCGCGCTCCGCGAACAAGTAGCTGTTCACGTAGCCGGGGATGCCAGCCGAGGAGCTCGTCTTGAGGAGCCCCGGGCTGACCGAGTTGAATCGAATGTTCTTCGTCCCTTCGCCGGAGAAGCTCTTGGCGAGGAACACCACCGTGGAGTCGAGCGCCGCCTTCACGGGCGCCATGTAGCCGTAGTTCTCGGCGGCCATGCGCGTGGTGGAGATCGAGATCGTCACCACGGAAGCGTCGTCACGCATGTGCGGCGCGAGGTGGCGCGCCATCTCCACGAGCGAGTGACAGGAGATCTGCACCGCCTGCATGAAGTCTTGGCGGTTCGTCTCGTGGAACGGCTTGAAGCCTTCGGAGTAGTTCGCAAACGCGATGGAGTGCACGAAGCCCGCGAGCGGTCCGTGCTCCGTGCCGATGGTTTCGCAGGTCTTCGCGAGCGCGGCTTCGTCCTCGACGTCCGCGACGTAGATCGGCGCATCGAGCTTCGCGGTGAGCTGGTCTCTCCGCGCCTCCGTGTGCACGACGTACACGACCTTCGCGCCCTCTTCCCGCAGGACCTTGCCCACGTGAAAGCCGACGCTCTTCTTGTTCGAGACGCCGAAGACGACGAACGTCTGACCATCGAGCCGGAGGAACGACACCGGTTCAGGCCTCGTCCACCAGCATGACCGTGAACTCCAGCGAGCAAGCCACCTTGCCTTCGCAGAGGATCTTCCCGGTCATCATGTGCGCGCCCATCATCGAGCGCACGTGCTCCGCGTGGATCTCGAGCATGTCGCCCGGCTTCACCATGCGCTTGAACTTCACCTTGTTCATGCGCGTGACGACCGGCGCGCCCTCCATGTCCGCGCCGAGGCCGAGCCTCGTCGCGACCATGTACGCGCCCGCCTGCAGGAGCGTCTCGCAGAGGAGCACCCCCGGCATGATCGGCTTGCCCGGGTAGTGTCCCGCGAAGTGCGGCTCGTCCGCGCGCACTTCGCGGCGCGCGATGATGTTCGTCTCCGTGAGCTCGACGACCTCGTCCACGAACAGGAACGGCTCGCGGTGCGGCAGTACTTCCTTGACCGGTTTCACTTCACAGCCCTCCCGTCACTTCCAGCGTGGCACCGCTGATGTAGCTGGCCTCCTTCGACGCGAGGAACAGCACCGCGGCCGCGATCTCTTCCCCCGTGCCGAAACGTTTCATCGGCACCATGTCGCGGTACGCCTGCTTTTGCTCCTCCGACAGATCCGCGAGGAGCTCGGTGTCGACGAAACCCGGCGACACGCAGTTCACGGTGATCTTCCGTTTCGCGACTTCCTTCGCGAGTGAGCGCGCCATCCCGACCTGCCCGGCCTTCGACGCCGCGTAGCTCGCCTGCCCCGCGAACCCGAGGTGGCCGCTCGGCGATACGATGTTCACGATGCGCCCGTAGCGCTGGCGCGACATCGCCATGACGGCAAACTTCGACACGTGGAAGGTGCCGTCCAGGTTCACCTGGATGACGCGCCGCCAGTCCTCCGCGGGCATCATCCCCACGATCTGATCGCGCCGGATGCCCGCGTTGTTCACGACGACCTGCGGCGGCGACTCGAGCCCGCCGAAGAACGCCTCGACCGCGTTGTAGTCGGAGACGTCGACCTTGGCGACGTGGAGCTTGTCGTTCCCGGTCGAGGCGACGAACGCGTTCGCGGCTTCGTCGTTGCCCGCGTACAGCGCAAACACCTCGGCGCCGGCGCCGAGGAAGGCCTCGGTGATCGCGCGCCCGATGCCGCGCGTCCCGCCGGTGACCACGACGGTTTGGTTCGAGAAATCAGCCATGCGCCGATGCCTCCTCCCCCGCGGCGTTCGCGCGCAGGTACTTGTCGACTTCGTTGGCGACGATGACCCCGTAGTTCGCCGCGCCCAACCAGCCGCTCATGATGATGCCGACGCTCCCGGCGTGGAACAGCCCGGGCAGCTGCTTCGGGAGCTCCTGGCTCACCTTCAGCCCCTCGAACTTGGTGCCGAACGACGTCGCCTGATCGTGCTGCGTGAAGAACTCGAAGGTGCGCGGCGTCGCGACTTCCACGTGATCGATCTTCGCGGTGACCCCCGGCAAGTAGCCGTCGAGCACCTCCACCGCCTCGCGCGCGTACTTCTCCTTGTAGTGGAGGTACGTGGGTTCATCCATGTCGACCCAGTCGCGGTAGTTCGAGTTGATCGACGCGACCACCGCGTAACGATCGGAGCCCGGGCGGATGTCCGGGTAGTAGAACGAAAACGTCCGGCTCGTGCAGTCGAGCGCGGTGAGCGCGTCGGAGTCGAACTCGGGCGCGGAGCTCGTGAAGAACAGCTCGCCGATGTCCTCGAGCGTCTCGCCCTTCCGCACGCCCATGTAGACCTGCGTGGACGAGGAGTTCATGCGCACGCCCTTCGCGTCTTCGACGAAGGCGCCGTCGAAGTGCTCCTCGCCGACGAGCTTCGTGATCGTGCTCTTCACGTTGGCGTTCGACAGCACCGCCGTCGCGGGCACGCGCACGCCGTTCACGACGACGCCGACGGTGCGCCCGTCCTCCACGAGGACCTGCTCGACCTGCGCGTAGTTGCGGATGTCGACGCCGTTCTCCGTGAGCTCGGCCTTCATCGCCTTGATGAGCTGATCCGTCCCGCCCTGGAAGGTGTAGACGCCCTTGCTCATGAAGTTGCTGAACACGATCCCGTACGTGATCGCCGGGTCGTCGAGCGTGGAGCCGTTCGCGTAGGCGATCGGCTCCATCAACAGACGCACGACGTCCGACCGCCCCGGGAAGAAGCGCTCGAACAGCTCCCGCGTGGTCATCGACTGGTCGTCGTAGAAGTTCATGTTGCGGACCGTCTCGAAGAATTGGTCCACCACCTCGCGCTCGATGCCGAACTTCTCCACGAGCAGCCGCGTGAAGTCCGCCTTGTCGAACGTGGTCTCGAGCGAAAACTGCGGGTTGTCGAAGCGAACGCTCCGGAGCTGGACGATCGAGTCCGCGATGTCCCGCGTCCAATACTTCCGACACGTCTTCTTCATCCCGATCGGGAAGCCGTGCAGCGAGATGTCGAAGATGTGCCCGTTCTGCCGTTTGAACCAGGTCGCCATCCCGCCGAAGTTGTAGTGCTGCTCGAGCAGCAGCACCGAGAAGCCGTTGCGCCCCAGCACGTTCGCCGCGGTGAGCCCTGCGAGCCCCGAGCCGATCACGACCAGGTCGTAGCGATCGCGCAGGCCCTCCAGGCGCTTCTTCGTCAGCAGCTTCGGCCGCCGCTCCTTCATCACCGACGGGCTGGTCACCGCCGGCGGCGCGAGCAGACCGGACATCACGCGCCCCCCGCGAGCACGTGTGCGTTGGCCATCGCGACGCCGGAGAGCATCGCCCCCACGATCCCCACGAAGCCCTGGTCGGTGCCCATCAGGAAGAGGTTGTCGACGTCCGTGCGGCCCGTCTTCTGTTTGTGCGGCGAGCCGTAGACCGCGCCGTGTACGTGGCTCGTGAAGTGTTTCACGGTGCGCGGCGTGAACCCGTCCGTGTATCGGATGTGCTCCGCGAACGGCGCGCCGTAGCGCCCGATCGTTTCAATGGAACGTTCCGTCCACACCTTCTTCTCGGCGTCGTACTTCTCGCGGTCTTCGGCGAGCGCCATCCAGTAGCGGTGGTCCGCGAGGTGCGTCGCGCGGAGCAGGTGCCGCTCGAGCGGCTCCTCGTGGTCGTAGTTGCTCGGCACGCAGATGACGCCGGAGCGCAGGTCCACGGGGACGTCGGGCCGCCGCCACGCGAACTTCGGCCCCTCGTTGAAGAACGTGACGCAGTCGTCGAAGCCGAGCTTCTTCGGGTCCTGGTCGAGCACCCACAGCGTCTCGGTGAACGCGAGGCGCCCGGCCTTGTCGACCTCGGGCGCTTCGACGTCGGAGCGCAGCGCCTGCGTCTCGACGAGGCCCGCGCTCGAGAGCACGACGTCCGCGGTGACCGTGCCCTTCGCGGTGTGGAGCGCTTTCACGCGCCCGCCTTCGACCTCGATCGACTCGACCGCGCACTTGCGACGCATCTCGCCGCCGAGCTCCTCGTAACGCTTCACGAGCACGTCGAGGATCTGCTTCACGCCGCGCCGCGGGCGACAGAACCCTTCGCGGTAGATGCTGTTGAAGAGGATGATGAACTGCTCGAAGTCGACGTCGTCCTCGGCCGCGCTCCCGTAGAAGAAGAGCGGGCACAGCAGCATCTCGATCAGGAGCGGCTCCGACAGGTACTCGGTGAGCATCTTGCGCGCGGAGACGAAGGGCGTCGCTTCGTTTGCCTCCGGGTAGTGCAGGCAGCGCTCCGACAGACGCACGAAGCCGTCGACCTGCGACGGGAACACCCGCCGCACCTCTTCGGTCAGCGCGTCGATGTCGTTCGCGAACACAAGCCGCGCGTCGTCGAAGACCACCGACGATCGCGTCTGCGGCTCGAGCTCGAATTCGTCGGGTTTGATCCGCAGCTGCCGGTAGATCCGCTGCAGCGGCAGGCGCGGCCCCTTGTACCCGGGGCGCAGCCAGTTCGTGACCGCGTGCAGGCCGACGTCGAAGTGGTGGCCGCCCTTCTTGTAGAAGGAGTTCAGCCCACCCCACAGCGTGTGTTTCTCGAGGATGAGCACACGCTTGCCGAAGTGCGCGATACGCACCCCCGCTGCGAGGCCGGACATGCCGGCCCCGACGATCACGACGTCGAAGT
Source organism: Deltaproteobacteria bacterium (assembly GCA_040218735.1). GTDB lineage: Bacteria > Myxococcota > Kuafuiibacteriia > Kuafuiibacteriales > Kuafuiibacteriaceae > JAUHYN01. Next base: position 301,947 of record JAVJQW010000043.1, on the reverse strand, counting down.
GTTCCATGGCTCGAACGTCCGCGCGGCGGACGTGACGGAGGCTCAGGCGCGCTGCTCGGCCCCGGCCTTCTCGGCGAACTTCGGCGACAGGTAGTTCACACAGCCGTCGAGGGTCGACAGCTCCATGTAGTCCTCTTCCGGGACCTCGATCTGGTGGCGCTTGCGCAGCTCCATCACGATGTCGAGGAAGTCCATCGAATCCAGATCGAGCTGGTCGCGCAGGCGCACGTCCGGCTTCACGTCCGAGAGATCCTCGTCGGGCGCGATGTCGTGGATGATGTCCAGGATCAGCTGTCGCACTTCGTTGTTCGTCACAGTCCGCCTCTTCTCGCTGAAAGTTTCAGTCGGCCCATCGCTTCACGATGACGCACGAGTTGATGCCGAGCATCCCGAACGAGCTGTTGAAGATGTAGTTCACCTCTTCCAGCTCGACCGGGTCGCCGGTCACCAGGTTGTTGAGCGCACAGTCGGGGTCGAGATCGTCGACGTTGATCGTCGGGTGCACGAGCCGGTCGGTGAACGCCGGCAGATTGCCCGCGAGCTCCAACGCACCCGCCGCCCCCATCGTGTGCCCGATGTAGCTCTTGGTGTTGTTCACGAAGACGCCGGGGCGCCCGCCGAACACGGTGTGCACGGCCTGGCACTCCTGCACGTCGCCCTGCGGCGTCGACGTCGCGTGGGTGTTCACGATGTCGATGACGTCCGGCTCGAGCCGCGCCTGCTTCAGCGCGGCCGCCATGCACTGCGACTGCCGCTCGGAGTCCGGGAGGACGAAGTCCTTGGCGTCCGAGTTGATCGCGTAACCCACCACCTCGCCGAGGATCGGGGCCTTGCGCGCGAGCGCGTCGTCGAGGCGCTCGAGCGTGTACAACGCCCCGCCCTCGCTCACGACGATGCCGTTGCGGTTCTTGTCGAACGGGCGCGACGCCTTCGTCGGATCGTCGTGGGAACCGAGGGCCCCCTCGGCCTTGAAGCTCGCGAAGATCCCGAACGTGTGGACCGACTCGGAGACGCCGCCCGCGATCGCGAGGTCGACCATCCCGAGCTGGAGCATCTGCATGCCCTGGATGAGACCGACGTTGCCCGCCGCGCACGCGGCGCCGAGGCAGTAGTGCGGCCCGGTGATCCCCATACTGATCGTGATCTCGCCCGCGGGGTTGTTCGCAACGGTCCGCGGGTTGTGGTGGTGCGACCAGTACTTCACGTCGTCGTCGAACTCGCGGATGTTCGCGATCTCGTTCTCCGTCTCGACGTTGCCGTGCTCGGTCGTGCCCACGTAGACGCCGACCCGGGACTTGTCGAAGCCCTCCCAGTCGAGCCCCGAACGCTGCACCGCCTCGTTCGCGCAGTAGATCCCGATCGACCCCGCACGCGTCCCGCGACGGCGGGCTTTCCGCGACTGGTGCTTCCGCTCGTCGTAGTCGCAGATCCCCGCGATCACCGCGCCCATGTGGCGCGTCTCGAACGGGACGACCCCTGACCGACGCTCCAGGAGCGCGGCGCGGAAGGACTCCAGGTCGTTGCCGTTCGGTGCCGTCAAACCCACGCCCGTGATGACGATGCGGGGGAGCTGATCCGGCGTGACCATCGACCGTGGGCCGTACCACGGTGGCCTCGAATCCGGGAGCAAAACTTGAGTGAAGGTCAGGGGTGGAAAGGACGGATAAGCGACCGCCGAGTCACTTGTACGCAGCACCCCCGACCTTGACGCGACGCAGCGGACGTCGGACCTCGATGGCCGTGCTCGCCCACGACATCGTCGGTCACGGCACCCACCCGCTGGTCGTGCTGCACGGCTTCCTCGGCTCCGGGCGCAACCTCGCGACGCTCGCCCGTCGGCTCATCACCCACGACGATCTGCTGAGGGTCGTGCTCCCGGATCAGCTCGGGCACGGCGACTCACCGCCGCTCCCCACGGACGCCGACCTCTACACGATGGCGGACGCGGTCCTCCGCCTGATGACCGACCTCCACATCACGAAGGCCTCGATCGTCGGTCACTCGCTCGGCGGTCGCGTCGCCCTCGCCGCGAAGTCGCGCGCGCCCGAGCGCATCGAGCGGATCGTCCTCCTCGACATCGCGCCCGGCCCGACGGCCCACTTCCCCGCGGGCGGTATCGCCGAGCAGCTCGCCGCGCTCCCGGCCGAGGGCCCGGACCGCGCGACGTTCGAGAAGCCGCTCGTCGAAGCCGGCCTCGATCGCGGCATCGTGAGCTGGTTGATGATGAACCTCGTGCGCACCGACGACGGTCGCTTCACGTGGCGCATCGATCGCGACGCGCTCGTCGAAGCCCACCACCGCTCGGGCCACCTCGACCTGTGGCCGGTCGTCGAGGGCGGCGCCGACGTCCGGGTGATCCGCGGACGCCGCTCGCCGTACGTGAACGACAAGGACGTCGACCGCTTCGCGCAACACGGCGTCGACGTGAAGTCGATCGACGCCGGCCACTTCCTCCACGCCGAGCGCCCGCAGGAGACGTTCGACGCCGTCGTCGACGCGCTGGCCTGACACGTTTGTCCCCAAGCGGACGCGCGCCGCGCGGTCGATGACGGCCCGTTGGACGTAGACTGAATCGATGGCGACTCTCGGCGTCGGCAAGAACCCGCTGGAGCAGCGGGCGATCGACGCACACGTCCGCCGCCTCGGCATCGAGACCGGCGAGTCGGGTGCGGTGGAGAGACATCGCGCCCAGGGCGACCTCCCCGAAGACCTCGATCTCGACGCACTCGGACGGCTGCGTCGACAGCTCGGGCTCGGCGCGCTCCGTCCCGGGCTGAAGGGTGTGACGCGGTCCGTCGCGCAGGCGCAGCTCGCCGGGAGCCGGATGGCCCTCGACGGCGCGCGGGGAGCGCTTCGTTCGTTCGCGGATCGGATCGAGGACCTCGAAGACGGTCAGGCCTTCGACGCGAGCAAGCGCCTACGCGCGCGAATGGCGAAGACCGCGGAGGACTTCGACAAGGCGGTGTCGGACGATGTCCTCGCCTTCGCCCGCCCCGAGGATCTCGAGGTGCTCGCCGAGTCTTTCCACGCGCTCGCCGCGACGGTCCGCGAGCTCCGTCCGCGTCTCGCCGCGGAAGCGATCCTTCCGGTGGACGACGCACTCGAAACCCTGTCGGCGCTGCTCGAACATACGGACCTCTTCGCACCGCAGACCTGACTCGTTGCCCTTCGCATTGCCGTACGCGGCCGGGCTCGTTACATGGCGCAGCGGTTTGTCGAAGTCCGTCCTCCCCTACGGCACCTGGTCGTCACCCATCACGGCCGATCTCATCCTCGCCGACGCGGCGTTCGATCGACTCCCGAAGGTCGTCGTCGACGGCGACGACGTCTACTGGGAGGAGAAGCGCGCCGAAGAGAAGGGGCGCTCGACGATCGTTCGGTTGCGTGGCGACGATCGCGCGTCCGTCGTGCCCGCGCCCTTCGACGCGCGGACCCGCGTCCACACCTACGGGGGCGGCGCGTTCTGCGCGGCAGCCGGCACGTTGTACTTCTCGAACTTCGCGGACGGCCGCGTGTATCGCGTCGCGGACGGTGAAGAACCGGTCGCGCTCACGCCGGACGACGGGCGGCGCTACGCGGATCTGCAGCTCGCGAACGGGCGGGTCTTCGCGGTGTGTGAAGACCACCGCGCCGAGGGCGAGCCGCCCGCGTCGATCGTCGCGTTCGACGCCGCTGCGCCGTCCGAGCCCGAGGTCCTCGTCGAGGGCCGCGACTTCTTCGGAGGGCTCGCGCTCTCACGCGACGGGACGAAGCTCGCGTACGTCGCCTGGGACCACCCGAACATGCCGTGGGACGCAACGTCGCTGTACGTGCTCGATCTCGAGAGCGGCGCGACCCAGGACGTCGGCACCGCACCCGACGTCAGCTACGCCGACCCGAGCTGGGCGCACGACGGGACGCTGCACTACGTCAGCGATGCGACCGGCTTCTGGAACCTGTACCGGGGCGACGAACGCATCGGCCCGAGCGACGCCGAGCTCACCCGCCCCGCGTGGGTGTTCGGAGGCCGCTGCCACGCGCACCTCGCCGACGGCACGATCCTCGCGGCCTACTGCCGTCGCGGGACGTGGCGCCTCACACACATCGGCGCGGACGAGGTGGACCTACCGTACTCCGAGATCTTCTCCGTCGCGGCGAGTGATCGGCGCTGCGTGATCTCCGCCGGTGCGCCCGACCGGCCGAGCGCGATCGTCGACGTGACCGACGGCGTGAAGGTGCTGCGCGAAGGTCAACGCCTCGACCTCGACGCCGGTTACCTGTCGACCCCCGAGCTCATCGAGTACGAGTCCGGGGGCGGTTCTTCGTTTGTCTTCTTCTACCCGCCCGCAAACCGCGACGTCGTCGCGCCCGACGACGAGCGTCCGCCGCTGATCGTGCTCGGCCACGGCGGCCCGACGTCGTCCGCGGGCACCCGGTTGGATCTGTCGGGCGTGCAGTACTGGACGAGCCGCGGCTTCGCGGTCGCGAAGGTCGACTACCGCGGGAGCACCGGCTACGGCACCGCGTTCCGACGCGCGCTCGACGGTGGTTGGGGCGACTTCGACGTCGAGGACTGCGTCAACGCGGCGAGGCACCTCGCGACCGTCGGCTACGTGGACGGCGATCGCATGGCGATCATCGGCGGCAGCGCGGGGGGCCTCACGGTGCTCGCCGCGCTCGCGTTCCACGACGTGTTCCGCGCGGGCGTGAGTTACTACGGCGTGAGTGACCTCGAGCTTCTCGCGGCGGAGACGCACAAATTCGAGGCGAGGTACATGGACCGTTTGATCGGGCCGCTCGATACGCACCTCGAGGTGTACCGCGGGCGGTCGCCGATTCACCGCGTTGGTCAGATCCAAGCACCCATCTTGTTCTTCCAGGGCGACGAGGACGTCATCGTGCCGCCCAATCAGTCCGAACGCATGATCGATGCGCTGCGCGCGCGTGGTGTCGCGTGTGCGTATGAGAAGTTCGCGGGCGAAGGTCACGGGTTTACGCAGGCGTCGACGAAGCGGCGCTGCCTCGACGCGCAACACGACTTCCTGGCCCGCGTGTTCGGTTTCGCCCCCCCACCGGGGGTAGACGCCGTCGACCTGCGGTCACATTGACGGCAAGTCGGCTGCGTGGGACAGCTTGGCGCGAAAGGACCGATGATCATGAAGAAACTGAAAGTTGCTCTGTTGTCCCTCTCGGCCATTGCCCTCGCAGGATTCGGCGCCAACGCGGTCGCTGCTCCGTACGGCATGGCGGGTTGCGGCCTCGGCTCCGTGATCATCGGCGCCGACGGCTTCATGCAGGTCTTCGCGGCCACGACGAACGGCACGTTCGCCAGCCAGACCTTCGGCATCACGACCGGCACGTCGAACTGCGTGCGCAGCGGCGTCGTGCTCGCCGACAAGGAGCAGGAGGCGTTCTTCGAGACGAACTACGCCGAGCTGCAGAGTGACATCGCCGCGGGCGGCGGTGAGTACCTCGCGGCGCTCTCCGGTCTGTTCTCGTGCAGCGAGGACATCCAGTCCGAGGTCGCCAGCGTCGCGCAGGAGAACTTCGAGATGATCTTCCCGAAGCAGGAGACCTCGCCGGTGCACGCGCTGTACATGCTGAAGGTCTCGCTCAGCCGCCACGACTCGATCGCCGCCGCCTGCCACCTGTAAGGCCATCGTGCTCCCAGCGCTGCTGGCGCTGTCGACGGTCGCCTCTTCGACCGCCACGCCCTACCTCGAAAACCTGATCGCCGAGGCCGCCGCGCGCGGCCTGGCGGACTCACTCACCTGGCGCCGCCTCGTGCACTACGAGCCGCGGTGGATCGGGGATGGGTTCGAGAGCACCGCCGACACGGAGCGGTTCTTCCTCGCGGACGAGGGCAAGACGGATCCGCACGCGGAGCTTCGGGCGACGCTCGCGGCGTTCTTCGCGCCGCCGGTCGAGGAGACGAAGGAGGTCCAACACCCGCAGTGCCGATTCCGGGCGCGGTACCGTTGGCTGCGCGCCGAGCTGGGGTTCGACGACGCGCAGCTACCGGTCATGCCGTGCGCGCGTTTCGAGTGGTGGCGCGAACGTCTGAACGCGAAGTCCGCGACGGTGGTCTTCGCGGCGGCGTACCTCAACAACCCCGCGTCGATGTTCGGGCACACCTTCCTTCGTCTGAATCGAACGGACACCGGTCAGGCCACGGACCTCGTCGCGTACACGGTGAACTACGCGGCGATCCCCACCACGAACAACCCGTTGTTCTACACGGTGATGGGTTTGGCGGGTGGGTTCTACGGCATGTACTCGACGATGCCGTACTACATGAAGGTGAAGGAGTACTCCGACCTCGAAAAACGTGACTTGTGGGAGTACGACCTGAGTTTGTCGGAGCCGGAGATCAAGCGGCTGGTCGAGCACCTGTGGGAGCTGGGGCAGGTGAGTTTCGATTATTTCTACTTCGACGAAAATTGCTCCTATCACCTGCTGTCGTTGTTGGAAGCGGCGCGGCCGACGCTGGAGCTGACCTCGCAGTTCGGGCCCTACGTCATCCCGGCCGACACGCTGCGGGTCGTGGTCGAGGAGCCAGGGTTGGTGACGACGCGGCGGTATCGGCACTCGCGGTACGTCGAGATGTTGGCGATGCGCGGGCGGCTGAGCCCGCGCGAGGTGGTTCTGGCAGAGGCGATCGCATCGGGCGCGGATCCCGTCGACGTGGAGCTCCCGAAGGACCGGCACGCGCTGGTGCTCGACGCGGCGCTGGCGCTGAACCGCTACCGGTCGGCGGAGGACGAGGACGCGCCGAAGGACATCGCGCAGCAGATCCTGATCACACGCGGCCGTCTTCGCGTGCCCCGTGCCACGCTCGAGATCGAGGAGGGTGACCCACCGGAGCTTTCGCACGAGAGCACGCACCTCGCGCTCGGCGCGGGCGCCGACGCGAGCGCGTTTGTATCGCTGGAGCTGCGCTTCGCGCTGCACGATCTGTTCGGCCTCGCGAACGGCTACGTACGCGGCTCGCAGATCGAGTTCCTCCGCACGCAGCTGCGCGTCCCGGTGGAGCCGACGCGCGGGTTCGAGCCGGCGATCGAGATGGTGCGCCTGCTGCGCATCGTGTCGCTCACGCCCTACGACGCGTGGGTCTTCCGCCCCTCGTGGCGGCTATCGACGGGCGTGGAGCGCCTCCACCAGGACGGCTGCGTGGGTTCGTCGTGCCTCTACTACGAGCTCGCCGGCGGCCCGGGGCTCTCGGCGGAACCCACCGACAAGCTCCTCCTGTACGCCTTCCTCGACGCCAGCGGCGGCGCCGGCCCGGCCTTCGAGAAGAACTACCGCGTCGCCCTCGGCGCCTCCGTCGGCGCGCTCCTCACCCCGTTCGATCCCATCCGCCTCGGCGTCGAGGCCTCCTACCGCTACCCCCTCCTCGGCCAGCCCTACCCGGACTTCGCCCCCGGCGACGACGGCGCCCCCTTCACGATTCGCGGAGTGGCCGCGGTGAACCTGACCACGAACGTGGAGCTGCGCGGGACTTACGATCGGCGAAGGGGGTACGAGGCGGCAGACGCTCAGGTGCGGTTCTTCTTCTAGGTTCGACTTACAACAAGGAAGTCCAAGGATGCGGCTCGATTCAGAAGCTCCCGGACTCCCCGTCTCCCTGTTCATACAGTCCGTCGTCGACGAGCGTCGACGATCGACGAGTCCACCGGACGAAGCCCCGCGCTCACTCGGACCGCCAGATTCTGGCTGCACGCCTCTCAGTACGACAACGTCGCGCCCAGGTGCACGTACACCCGCGGGTCCTTGTCGATCGCGCCGAACAACACCTCCTGCAGCAGCAGCCGATCCTCCCCCGCGAGGGTGACGTCGGCGGCGCCGAAGAGCGACCAGCTGTCGGAGTAGTAGTAGGTGATGCGGCCGCCGGTGAAGAGGCGCGCGGTGGTCTGGTCGCCGTCGACTTCGCCGTCCGGGGAGACGCCGGGTTCCTTCATCCAGCGGTCGTGCACGACGTCCGCGCCGATCAGCGCGGTGAAGGCGCCGACGCTGCCGAAGTGCAGCGTGACCATGCCTTGGGCCGACAGGCCGAGGTCGAAGATGTTCGAGAAGTTCGTGCCCGTGAACAGCTCGCCGCGGGCGCCGATCGAGAACGCATCGACCAGGCGCTTGCCGGTGTGCGCGCCGAAGACGACCTCCGCGACGCCGAGGGACGTGTCGCGCTCCAGGAACCGCAGGCCTACGCTCCCCGCGAGGTCGTCGACGATGCCCGTGCCGCCCTGGACCTCGAGCAAGTACGGCGCGCCGAGGACGAAGTCGATCGTGCTCATGCCCGGCCCGAGCGGGACGCCCGTGTAGGTCGTCGCGCCCGCGTACTGGATCTTGCGCCGCGCGTACGCCGACGCCTCGCGCTGCGCGATCGCCATCGTGCTCGTCTCGGACGGCTTCAGGTCGAAGCGGATCTCCTGAACCTCGTCCGAGCGCACGAACGTGATCGTGTCCTCGATCGGCTCGTAGTCCTTCGCCTCCACGCGGAGCGTGTGCGTCGTCGCCGAGACCTCGCCCTCGTACGGGATCTTGCCGACGTCCTTGTCGTCGATCGCCAACCGCCCCTTCATCGGCGACGCGACCACCCGAATCTTCGCGAGCGCCACGAGGTCCGCGACGATGCGACACGGCTCCAGCTCCTTCACGACACACGACGCCTTGAAGTCGAGGAACCCACGCTTGCGCACTACGATCGCGTGCTCGCCGAGCTTCGTCTGCGACAGCTCCACCGGCGCACGACCGCGCGAGCTCCCGTCGACGTAGACGATCGCGCCCGGCTCCGACGAACGCACCGCGAGCGCGCCGTAACGCTCCTTCGCGATCTCCAGGTCCAGCTTCACGACCGCCTGCTCACCGGCCGTCACCTTCACGGTGTCCTGTGCGCGGTCGTACCCCTTCTTGTACCCCTCGACGACGTGGGTCCCCGGGGTGATCGTGTCGAGTGTCACCGGCGCCGTCCCGGTCTTCACACCGTCGACGATCACACTCGTCCCCGGCACCGAGGCGATCACCAACAGCGTCCCGGTCGGTCCGCTCTTCGGACGTATCGTCGCGCGCGCGATCGCCTTCGCGTTCGGGGCGATCTGCACCGTGTTCGTCCACGGCGGGAGCCCCGCCTTCACCACCTCGACCAGCACCGGCCCCACCGGGAGCTGCAGCGTCACCGGCGCGGTGCCCCGCTCGACACCGTCGATCTTCACCGTCGCGCCGTCCACGTCCGCAGCGACGAACAACGTCCCCGTGTTCGCGGCCGCCTTCTCGAGCTTCACGGAGAGCGCGAAGACCTCGCCGGACTTCAGCTCGACCCAGTCGGCGAACGTCGAAAAACCTTCCTTCTCGATCGTGAGTTGGTGCCGCCCGGGCACCATGAACCCCTTGTACGGGATCGTGCCGACGGGCCGACCGTCGACCTTCAGCTCGGCCCCCGCCGTCTCACCCGTGACGGGCGAGATCTCCAGCCGCGCGAGCCGCACCAACGACAGGTCGATGTCCTTGGTGGTGCGATCGACGTTGAGCTTGATCCGCTGCGTCTCGTAGCCGTCGAGCATCACGATCAGCTCGTGGTAGCCGTACGGGATCGCGACGCGCACCGGCGTCACGCCGATCGGTTTGCTCGCGATGTCGTCGAGGTGCACCTCGGCGCCCTTCGGGTCCGTCTTGATGCGGATGCGTTTGGTCTTCGCGGCCTCGGCCGGCGCCGACGCCATGAAGATACCGAGGGCGGCGATGGCCAGCAGCGTGCGACGCATGGGCGAGCGGACCGTCACACGCGGGCGGCGGCCAATCAACCCGAGCGCGCGATCACAGGTCGTCTTCGAAGGAGGCGATTTCACCGAGGATCGCGGCGTCGTCGAGCTGCGCGCGGGCCCCCGGCGAGCCCCGCAGGTAGGCGTTGAACATCCCGATCGTGAAGTGCCGGATGACCACGTGCGCCTCCTCGGCCGGGACGTACTCCTCGGTGCAGCCGTCGTTGAGGACGTCGCCGACCCCGAGGTCGTCGGCCGCGAGCAGCACCCCCAGGTCGAGACCGCAGAGATCGCTGTAGGTGAAGTGCCCGCCCGCGAGGATCGACATGTACGCACGCGGCCGATTCAGCGAAGGCCACAGCAGCTCCGCGTTCTCATCGACGGGGAGCGTTCGGTCCTGCCCGGCGTCCTGGAGCATGATCGGGATCGCCAGCTCGCTCGGATCCGCGTCGATGCCGAGCCAGGTCAGCCCCGCGCTGGCCGGCGTCTGCGCGGCGACCGCGTCGATGCGCGGGTCGAGCGCCGCGGCGCGCAACGCGGTGACCGAACCGAACGAGTGACCGGCCGCGCCGATGTTCTCCTCGTCGACCTCGAACTCATCGAGGACCCCGTCGAGCGTGGCGATGAGATCCTTCGGACGATCGAACAACCCATTACCGAGCGACTCCAGATCCAGGTCACCGTCTTCGACGAGATCGTAGAGTGTGTTGCCGTTGTGATCGGGCGCGGCGACGACGTACCCGTGGCTCGCGAGCGGGATGGTGAGGAACGTCGACTGCACACGCACGCCGCCGCTGCCGTGAGAGAACAGGACGACTGGGAACTCATCATCGACGATCGGCGCGTCGCGCACCGCGTTCGTCTCGAACCCCCCGAGCTGGTCCGCAGCCTCGTGATACTCGGGCGGGAGGAAGTCACGGAACGGGTAGATCTCCTTACCCTCCTCCTCCACGTCCGCGGGGTACCAGACCTCGACGGTGAGCTTCACCGGCTCGCGCGTCCCCTCCACCGTGCGCAGCGGGTCGCGCACGGTGATCGTCCGGACGCCGACCGCGTAGGGCCCCATCACCGACGGGTCGGGCGCAGCGTCGGGCCCCGCGGGCTCGAACGGGAGCGCCGAGCCGCAGGCCGAGGTCACGAGGAGGAGGACGGCAAAGCGGCGCACAGCGCAAAATACCGGCACCGAATCCGACGCCGCCAGAAAAAAGAGTGAAACGCGTCGACTCACGGCACAGCCGTCCCGTGGAGTTTCGTGAATCAAAGCCCGTCGTCGTCCTCGCGGCGCTCGCCGCCGCGGCGTGCGGTTCGGGCGAAGACGTGTCGATCGCGACGGTTGCCCTCCCGATCGCCGTGGTGAGCCAACCGTACGCCGCACAGGTCACCGCGATGGGCGGGGCGGAGCCCTTCACATGGAGCCTCGGCGCGGACGCACCTGAGGAGTTGACGCTCGGGACCGGCGACCGCACGGCGTCGCTCGGCGGCGAGCTGTTGGAGGTCGGTGACTTCGAAGTGACCGTCCGGGTCGAGGACGCCGATGGCGGAGTCGCCGAGCGTACGTTCGGACTCGAGGTCGTCGCGCCGCTCCAGATCACCACGGACGCCCTCCCCGACGGTGCGTCGGAGACGGCGTACGCCGCGACGATCGAAGCCGTCGGCGGCAGCGGTCGAGACCGCATCTGGAGCGTCGTGGAGGGTGCCCTCCCCGACGGGCTCGCGCTCGACCGCGCCGGGACCCCGTCGACCTCGATCACCGGGTCCCCGGCGAGCGGCACCGATGGGACACATCGCTTCACGGTCCAGGTCGAAGACGCCGGTCTCGTCCGCGCCACGCGCGCATTCGAGTTGGAGCTCGCGAACGGCGGACTGCGCTTCGTCACCCGCACTCTGGAGCGCGCCGCATACCAGACACCCTACCAAGCGACGATCGAAGTGGAGGGAGGAGTCGCCCCGTACGCTTGGCGAACGACCGCAGGTAACCCACCGCCGGGGATCACGTTGTCGAGCGCCACGAGCACGTCGGCGCGGCTCCGCGGCACGCCGACGACCGTCGGCCGCTACGACTTCGAGGTGGAGGTCGAGGACGCGACGGGGGCGACGACGAAGCGCATCTTCATCATCGACGTCGGACGCACCGTCACCCTCACGACCTCGGTGCTCCCCCCCGCCATTCGCGGGGAACCGTACTCCGTGACGATCGAGACCACCTCCGGGAGCCTCGTCGGGTACCGCTGGACCGTCACCGGCGCCCTCCCCCGTGGCCTCACGCTGCCCGAGATGGGTGCGCCGAACGTCGAGCTGACCGGGACACCCGTGGAGACGGGGACGTTCGACTTCGAGATCTCCGTCGTCGACGCAGCGGGCGCGGGAGACGAACGCGACTTCACGCTCGACGTGCTGGAGCCGCTCGTCATCGAAGGCGAGCCACTCATCGCGCTCCCGAACGCGCGCGGCGCAGAGCCCTACGTCGCGACGGTGAGCGCGACGGGCGGCGCCGGCCCCTACGCCTGGCGCGTCGCGCAAGGTAGCTTGCCGAGCGGAGTCAGCTTGGGAACGGACGGAACGCCGGCCGTCGAGGTCAGCGGCCTCCCCCTCGAGCTCGGTACGTTCACCGTGACGATCGCGGTGACCGATACGAGCGGTCAGGAGGCCACCGCGAACGTCGAGCTCACGGTCGACCTCCCCTCGACGCTCCCCACGATCGTGACTTCCACGCTGCCCGACGCCGTCGTCTGCGACGGCTACCACCAGCCCCTCACTGCGACCGGTGGATCCAACGTCGACTACGTGTGGAGCATCACCGCGGGCGCGCTGCCGCCCGGCCTTCGTTTGTCGCCGACCGGCGACCCGACGGCGCGCATCGACGGCGGCCTGGGCGAACAGACTGGGAGCTACACGTTCACGGTGCGCGTGACGGACCTGTTCGGACAGACCGACGACGCGACGTTCACCGTCGACGTCGTGGACGGGCTGAGTGGGTTCCGCTGGGTCGCGATGGCCAACGACCTCGAGGTGCGCAATCAACGTCGCATGCACCTGGCCAACGTCTGCGGGCCGCCGGGTCCTCCGATCGACGTGACGCCGGCGAACGCGCCGCCGGGCGGAGACGCATTCTCCAACATCAACCTCGCAGGTTTCTCGCCGGACGGCGCGGCGTTCGCGTACATCGGCGACCTCACCGTCGACGACCGCGCGGACCTCTACGTCGTACCGCTCGTGACGGGCGCGCCGGGCACCGTCGTGCGCGCGACGGCGAGCCTCCCGTTCACCGCGACGGCCGGCGCGGCGGATCTCCGCTGGTCACCCGATGGGTCGATGCTCGCCTTCCGCGCGGATGTGACGACCGACGGCGCGTACGAGCTGTTCGTGATGGACCTGAGCAACCCGGAGGTGCCGGGCCCACCCCTGCGCGTGAGCCCCGCGTGGACCGACCCGACGCACACCGTCGTCGACAACGGCTATGTGTTCGCGCCCGACAACTCGCAGATTGCGTACGTCGCGGACACCGAGCTCGTCGGACGTCCGTGGGTCGTCGACATCTCCGCGGTCGACAGCGGAGGTGCTCCCGGTTCACCGCGCGCCGTGAACGCGACGCCGGGGATCGGTCGCGGGAGCCCCAACTTGATCTGGACCGTTGACGCGCGGGGGCTCCTCTACGCCGGTACCTTCAACGACCCGCTGATCTGGGAGCCCTGGTGGTCCGACGTGAGCGGAGCGGTGGTCGGCGCGCCGGTCCCGATCGGGCGGCCCACGGGCGTCATTCCTCCGTCGTCGTGTTTCTGGAGCTCTGACGACCACGGCGCGGGGGCCGCCCTCGCGCCGGACGGGTCGAAGATCGTCATCGGCTGTCCGGAGGGGGTTCAGTACCGAGAGATGCCGTTCGTCGTGGATCTGACGGGACCCACTCCGAGCGCACCCGTGCGCCTCCTCGACGTCGCTCCGGCGAACTTCACGGCGGGGACGTACATCTGGTCGCCCGACGGTTCGAAGCTCGCGTTGCTGAGCGACCACCAGACTCCGTGGCAGTTCGAAGCCTACGTCGTCGACATGACGGGGGCGTTCCCAGCGGTACCGCAGAACCTGGAGCATCCGGGCTACGGCCCCAACACCATGGCCGCCACCACCAGGACCGCGCTGCAGTGGTCACCGGACTCACGATGGCTGAGCGTGCAGGGCGACCTCGACATCGACGAACGCGAGGGCACCTACGTCGCGAACCTCGGGGACGGCCCCCCCTTCCACCTGCACCGCGTCCACCCGCTGTCGAGCGCCGTGAACGAGGTGACGGATGGCGCGCAGTTCTCTTGGGACAGCCGTTACCTCGCCGTGATCGGCTTCTGGGGCCGACCGACCATTCACATGGTCGACCTCCAGCAGCCCCTCGGAACTTGGAGCTTCGCGACGTCGGACTGGCCGGCCGCGTCGAGCCCGACCGGCTGGTTCTACTTCTGGCAGTACTTTTGGACGCCGTCGAACGACCTCGTGCTCGCCGCTGGGCCTCGGGTCATGACCAAGGAGACGTGGAGCATCCGGATCGACGCTGCGCCGCCCTACACCGCGCGCCGCATCAGCCCGATCGGTACCACGCCCGCGACCCGTGTCGACAACATCTGGGGCCAAGGCTTCTACGCACGACGTCACCACGACCAGCTCCGCTGGCCGCTCTTCTAGACGGAGGCCGAGCACGATTTAAAATGCGTCGCTCAACCACCCCGCCACCAGATCCAACCACCGCGTCGTAGTCCCCGCGGGCGCCCCCCGCTAACGTGCGGTGCATGGACCTCGATGCCCTGGGCAAACGCATTCGGAGCCGCCGCGAAGGGCGCGGGCTCAAGCAGTCGGACCTCGCCGCCGCGCTGCGTGTGAGCCCGCAGGCGGTGTCGAAGTGGGAGCGCGGGGAGAACGCGCCGGACATCAGCGTGCTGGTGAACCTCGCGCGGATGTTGGACGTCGGCGTCGAATGGCTGCTCGGCGGCGCCGTCGCGGAGCGTGAGACGTTCGAGGCCGTGGTGTTCGTGACGGGCATCGGCGACTTCGCCGCGCGCGTCGAGGACATGAGCCCGGCTGCCGTCGCGGCGTGGACGAACGGGATGTTCCTCACCGTGACCGAGGCGCTCCTTCAGTTCGACGGCGTGCCCGTGAAGTACGTCGGCGACGGGTTCCTCGGCTTCTTCACCGGCGCCGACATGAAGGGGCGCGCCGTCGCAGCGGCGATGCGCGCGCAGCAGCTCGTCGCCGAGCCGCGCTTCGCGATCGCGCTGACCGCGGGTGACGTCTACCTCGGATCGATCGGGCACCCCGACTACGCGACGCCAGACATCCTCGGCGCGACCGTCAACGCCGCCTTCATGCAGCTCCCGCGTGTGCTCGAACACTGCGCGAGCGGCGTCGGTGTCGCCGAAGCATTCACGAGCGACGCCTTCACGTTCACTCCGCGCGCCGAAGGACTCTTCGAGCCCGAAGCGCGCTGAACCACCACCACCGTCGGCCCCGGCCGACCTTGATCGACGGGCTCACGAGGGCCCGTGAGGGAGACCTACGTCCATGAACGACTTCGAAGTGAAAGACCTCCAGCTCGCCGAGCGCGGGCGCGACGCCATCCGGCGCGCCGAACGCCAGATGCCCGGCCTCCTGTCGCTCCGAAAGACCCACGCCGACACGCAGCCGCTCGCCGGCGCGCGCATCGCCGGGTGCCTGCACGCGACCGTCGAGACCGCGGTGCTCATCGAGACGCTCGTGGCGCTCGGGGCCGACGTGCGGTGGTGCTCGTCGAACATCCTCACCACCCACGACGCCGCCATGGCCGCCGTCGCGAAGGCGGGTGTGCCGGTGTTTGCGTTCGCGGGAGAGACGACCGAGGACTACTGGCGCCTCCTCGACCGCGCGATGACCTGGCCCGACGGCCGTGGCCCCGACCTGCTCGTCGACGACGGCGGCGACGCGACCTGGTATCTGCACGCGGGCGCCGCGGCGCGCGCCGAAGGCGACGCCGAGGCGTTGCGCCGCATCGCGCTCAAACGAGAAGCGGCGCCCGAGTGGTTCGCCGAGACGATCGACGGGCTCGTCGGGCTCTCGGAGGAGACGACGACGGGGGTGCTCCGCCTCGACGACATGGAGCGCCGCGGCACGCTCCGGTGCGCAGCGATCGACGTGAACAACAGCGTCACCAAGAGCAAGTTCGACAACGTGTACGGCTGCCGCGAGTCACTGGTGGACGCCATCAAACGCGCGACCGATCTCATGCTCAGCGGAAAGCGCGCGCTGGTCTGCGGCTTCGGCGACGTCGGCAAGGGCTCGGCCGCCGCGCTCGAGGCACACCGCTGCCGCGTCGTGGTGTCGGAGGTCGATCCCATCTGCGCGCTCCAGGCATGCATGGCCGGCTACGACGTGGCGCGGGTGGACGACGTGATCGGTGACGTCGACATCGTCGTCACCGCGACCGGCAACCACGGGGTGGTCACCGCCGATCAGATCGAGCGCATGAAGGACGGCGCGGTGCTCTGCAACATCGGCCACTTCGACGTGGAGGTCGACGTCGCGGGGCTCGCGCGGCGCGCGAAACGGCAGCAGGTCGAGCCGGGCCTCGACCGCTACGTCTTCGAAGACGGCCACGCGGTGTACCTGCTCGGCGAAGGCCGGCTCGTCAACTTGGCTTGCGCCAACGGACACCCGGCGTTCGTGATGAGCATGAGTTTCACCAACCAGGTGCTCGCGCAGCTCTACCTGTGGCAACGCCGCCCGGACGTGAAGCTCGAGCGGCTCCCGAAGGCGCTCGACGAAGAGGTCGCGCGCCTGCACCTCGATGCGTTCGGCGCACGTCTCACCGATCTCACGGCGGCGCAGGCGGCGTACCTCGGCGTCGCGGTCGACGGGCCCTACAAACCCGAGCACTACCGTTACTAGCGGTCCACGCGCCGCGCGGCGATACTCGGGCGCGTGGACACCTACCACCTGGTGTCGCTCTTCACCTGCGCGGGGCACATCGCCCTCGCCGCCATCGCGTTCCAGAGCTCCGCCTCGCGACCGATCGGCCGAGTCCTCGGGCTCCTCAGCCTGACGCTCTTCACCTGGAACGCCGCCGACGTCGCAGCGGACCTCTCTTCGCTCCCCATCTGGCAGCGCATCGACGAGTTCGCGGCGGCGCTCACGATGCCGTTCGTCCTGCACTTCCTCGCGCTGTTCCTCGCCCGGAGTCGGCGATGGATCTGGATCGCCTACGCCTACTTCTTCGGCATCGCGGTGTTCGGCACCGTGTACCCGCCGTTCCGCGGCAACACCTGGGCGCTCGCGGTGCTCGCGGGCGTCACGCCCACCTTCATCGTCGCGGTGTGGCGACTGACCGTTCACCTGTCGCGGAGCACCAGCTCGATCGAACGCGCGCGGACACGCCTCGTGCTCATGGCGATCGTGTTCGGGGTGGTGTTCGGCGTGTCGGATCTCGGGCGCATCCTCGACATCCCCGTGCCGCGCCTGTCGAACGTCGGCACGTTCGTCGGCGTCGTCTTGCTCGGCGTCGCGACGTGGCGATTTCGGCTCCTCGACACCAACATCGATCTCCTGGAAGGCGTGGTCGGTGCGGGGCTCGCGTTCGGATCGTTCGGCGCGTACGCGTTGTTGTTCGGCTCGTTCGGATCGGACCTCGGCATGCTCGCCGTCGCGACGAGTGTGATCACGTTCGTCGCGATCCGCTACGCGCGCGCCGCCGCGATCGATCGCTCGGAGGAGTCCAACCGCGTCGCGTACCACACGACGCTCGGCCGCTTCGCGCACCAGATGGCGCACGACTTGAGGAACCCGATCGCCGTGGCGAAGGGCGCCGTGCAGTTCCTCGCGCAGGAGCGCGCCGAGGGCCGCTCGATCGACGCCCACGACACGTTCCTCACGCTCGTCGAGACACAGCTCGACCAGATGGAGCGCTCCCTGGCCGACTACGAACGACTCGGTCGCGTCGAGATCGCGCGCCAGAAGATCGACGTCGTCGCGCTGGTCCGCGACACCTGCGACGGCATGGGCGTTCAGGCGCGCAAGAACGCGACCGTCGAGCTCGACGCGCGCATCGAAGCCGTGACGGCGTCGCTCGACCCCGACCTCCTCGTACCCGCCGTCGAAAACCTGATCCGCAACGCGATCGAGTCCACGGAGGAGAACATCGCCATCCGCGTTGTCGTGGATCAGGAAGGCTCGGACGTGAAGGTCGCCGTGGAGGACGACGGTCCCGGAATGAGCCCGCGCACCGCCGACCGCGCGCTCGACGACTTCTTCACCACGAAGGCGACCGGGAGTGGCCTCGGCCTCGCGCTCGTGCGAAGAGTTGCGGAGGCCCACGGCGGGCGCGCGGAGATCGAGAGCGCGGAGGGCGTGGGCACGAAGGTGACGTTGTGGCTGCCGACGAAGTGAAAACCGGACGAGTCCTGCTGGTCGACGACGACCCCGGCGTCGGTCAGGTGTTGGGCGCGCTGCTCGCGCAAGGCGGTCACGAATCCAACGCGGTCGACTCGGGGGCCGCCGCGCTCGAAGCCCTCGAAGCGCGGCCCTACGACGTCGTCGTGACGGACCAGCGGATGCCGAAGATGGACGGCCTCACGTTGCTCGGCCAAATCCGCGAGCGTTGGCCCGAGCTCCCCGTCGTGATGCTCACTGCGCACGGCACGATCCCGCTCGCGGTGGAGGCGATGCGTGTGGGTGCGTACGACTTCGTGCTGAAGCCATTCGACCGCGAGGAGATCCTGTTCACCATCGGCAAAGCGATCGCCACGTCACGGCACCGCGCCGCGCTCCCCGTTTCGCGCGGGGGCTCCGCCGTCGACACCCTCGACGCCACGCTCGCGAAGGTCGCGCCCGCGCGCACCACCGTCCTGCTCACGGGCGAGACCGGCACCGGCAAGAGCCGCGCGGCGCGCATGGTCCACGACGCGAGCCCGCGCAAGGACGAGCCGTTCGTCACCGTGCAATGCGGCGCGCTCCCCGAGCACCTGCTGGAGAGTGAGCTGTTCGGCTACGACGAAGGTGCCTTCACCGGAGCGACGAAGACCAAACCCGGGCGCGTGGAGATCGCGGACGGCGGCACGCTGTTCCTCGACGAGATCGGAGACATCTCCCCCGGTGTGCAAGCCAAGTTGCTCCGGCTCCTTCAGGAGCGAACCTACGAGAGGCTCGGCGGCACGACCTCCCGCGAAGCGGACATCCGCGTCATCGCCGCTACCCACCGCGACCTCGAAGAGCTCGTCGAGGAAGGAAAGTTCCGGCGGGACCTCTACTTCCGCCTCAACGTCGTCCAGGTCGAGATGCCGCCGCTGCGTTCCTACGACCCCGACACCATCGCGCGCCTCGCCCACCGCTTCTGCGCGGCCCACGCCGAGGAGAACGGCCGCCCCGACATGAGCGTGGCCCGCGACGCGCTCGACCGCCTCGTCGGCCACGCCTGGCCGGGGAACATCCGCGAGCTCGAGAACTTCATGGAGCGCCTCGTCGTCCTCGCGGACGGCGCGACGATCAGCCTCGAAGAGGTCGAGCGCGGCCTATCGTCCGCCGCCTCGTTCGCCGGGGACGACGCCTCCGCTCGCCTCGACGATCGCCGCCGCGCCGCAGAGCGCGACGCGCTCGTCCAGGCGCTCGAACGCGCGAAGAACAACCGCTCGCGCGCGGCGCGCATCCTCGGGGTCAGCCGGCGAACGCTCTACAACAAACTCCACGAGCACGAGCTGCTGTGATCCTCAGCCGTCGACGTCGCCCAGTCCCCACTCCTTGAGGCGGTACTGGATCGTGCGGCGACTGATTCCGAGGAGCTCCGCCGCCCGCTTCGTCGATCCGCCGACCGACTCGAGTGTCTTCAGGATCGCGATGCGCTCCAGCTCGGCGAGCGTCGTCCCGGGCACGAACATCCCCACGCTCGGCGCCTTCGAAGCGTGCTTCGCCGCGGGGAGGTGTTCGAGGCGCACGCGTGGCCCGTCGCAGATCACGACTGCGCGCTCGATGGCGTTCTCCAGCTCACGCACGTTGCCGGGCCACGGGTAGGCGACGAGCGCCTGCATCGCGTCGTCCTCGAAGCCCTCCACCGGGAGGTCGTTCTCCGTCGCGAACTTCTGCAGGAAGTGTTGCGCGAGCGCTGGGATGTCACTCGGACGCGCGCGGAGCGGCGGCACTTCAATCTCCACGATCTGAAGGCGGTAGAGCAGGTCCTCCCGGAACAGCCCCTCCTCGACGCGCTTCGCGAGATCCTTGTTGGTCGCCGCGACGATGCGCACGTCGACGGGGATCGTGTCGTTGCCGCCGACCCGCTCGAGCTCTCGCTCCTGCAGCACCCGCAGCAACTTCACTTGCGTCGACAGCGGCATCTCCGAGACCTCGTCGAGCAACAACGTCCCGCCGTTCGCCTGCTCGAACCGACCCAGCCGTCGCGTCGCCGCGCCGGTAAAGGCGCCCTTCTCGTGCCCGAAGAGCTCGGACTCCAGCAACGTCTCCGCGAGCGCCGCACAGTTGAGGCGAACGTACGGGCCGTCCTTCCGCGGCGAGCGGTAGTGAATCGCGGAGGCGATCAGCTCCTTGCCAGTGCCGGTCTCGCCCCGGATCAGGATCGTGGCCCGCGTGCGCGCGACCTGCGCAACGGTCCGAAAGATCGCCTGCATCGCGGGGTGGTCACCGAGGAGCCGCTCGAACCGCGCGGGGCTGCTGATCTGCTCCCGCAGGCGAGCCGCTTCACGCGCGAGTCGAGCCCGTTCGACACCGCGACGCACCACCGCGCGCAGCTCCCCGGGGTGAATCGGCGTCGAGAGGTAGCCGTCGGCACCTTCGTCGATCGCGGAGACCGCGCGCTCGATCGCGCCCTCGGTCGCGAGGACATACGTGGTCGGGTGAGGAACACGACGGCGCGCCGTCGAGAGGATCGCGAGCGCGCCCTCATCCTCGAGATCGAGATCGACGAGCAGCACGTCGCACGACCCGTCTTGCAACAGACGTGTCCCCGCCGCCGCGTCCGCCGCGACGTCGACGTGGTGACCGTCGGCCTCGAGCAACGCGGTCAGCGTGGTGTGCTGGGAAGGGGCGCCCACGATCAGAACACCGCCGGCCATTCGCCGTGTGTCCAACGCCAGGAAGGCCTTGGCAAGCAGGGTCGTCGACATTCGCGCAGCCTGTGCGTCGCGACGCAGATTCTTCGTCGCGGCGTCGAGCCTACTCGGCGAGGCCGGACGCGCCGGGTTCGCCGGCGGACTCGTCGTCCGCGGGGAGCTCGGCGGCCGCGTCGTCCTCGTCGCCCCAGACGCCGCCGGAGCGCTCCTCGGAGGCGGGCGTCGCGATCTCGGTCGGCGAGGCGGTGATTTTGTGCTTCGCGTCCTTGCAGGCCGACGCGAACAGAATCACGGCGATGATGAAGGCCAAGGTGAAGGTGCGCATCATGGAGTCGTCCTCTGAACCGAGCGATCTGCATCGCGCGTGCCGCGGGCCTCGTACAGGCGACGGCGGCGCGCGACGCAAGGACTGCGAGGCCCTCTCGGGCGCACGTCGAAAACTGCGCGCCGCACGGCACCTCCGTGGTTGGCACGCGGGGTGCTCTCCGGCAGCGGCGAACCATGTTCACTCAGACCACTCACCGCTTCCTCATCGGCGCCGTCGTCGGACTGACGCTGGGTTGCTCCAGCACCAAGCCCGAGGCCGAGTCGCGACCCCCGGTCACCCCGGCGGGCGCGGCCACGACCCAGGCGCCGAAGCCCACCGAGGCCGCCACGGCGGCGGCGATTTCGACGATCGTCGACAACTTCCGCCGCGTGCACTTCGAGTTCGACTCGGCGACGCTCTCCCCCGCGACCCGCGAGGTCCTCCTCGCCAACACGGAGCTGATGCGCGCTCACCCGGACGTGACGGTGGAGATCCAGGGCCACTGCGACGACCGCGGCACCACGGAGTACAACCTCAGCCTCGGCGAGCGCCGGGCCAAGGCGATCCGCGACTACATGGCCAAGGCCGGCGTCGAGCAGGCCCGCCTCGCGATCATCTCGTTCGGCAAGGAGCGCCCGATCGCCCGCGGCACGGATGAGACCGCCTGGTCGAAGAACCGCCGCGCCGAGTTCCGGGTCCTCGTCGACCGCACCGCGGTCGCGACGATCCGCGGCTCGACCGACGAGTAGATCGCGAGAGCACGACGTGTTGCAGTGACGCGGATGCCGCCCTGGCCTCTCATCGTCGCTGCGCTCGTCGTCGCTCAGCCCGCGACCGACCTCGCGCCTGACGTCGACCTGCTCCTTCGGGAGCAGCGCCGGGTCGAGCGACTCGTCGACGACGAGCTGACCGTTCGGCGCGCCGTGGCGCGCGTGCACAACGCCCTCGCCATCCGATGGCGCGCCGAACCTCAGAAGCGCTGCACGACGGACATCGCCTCGCTCCTGACGCGGGCGGACTTACTCCTCGGGCGACACACCCGCGACGCCCAAGTCGCCCGCGTCGCGGGCGCCGAGCTCGGGCGCCTCGCGAAGGCCGCCACGATCGCTCCGTTGCTCGCGGCGGACCACGCGCGTCAGATCACCTCGCTCGTGGCCCACGCGGAGGCTGCCGCCGACCGACACCTCGAGCTTCGCGCCTGGCACGAACGCTTCGTCGAACCGAGGCTCGCCACCTGTCCCCACACCCTCACGGGCGCCCCGGGCCTGGGTGACGCCGACGCCAACAACGCGGTCGTCGTCCCGGCCGGTCTCTCCGTATGTCCGGATCGGTCGGCGGTGCACGGCGGCGTCGCCATCGTGGGTCGGGAGGCCTGCGTAGACGCGGGCCGTTGCGTGTGCACGCCGCACCCCGTCCTACCGGCCGCGGTGCTGACCACGAGCACGGTCAGCGCGTTCGGGATCCGCGAGCATCAGCCTACGAAGTGACGACTCCGCGAGGTTTGTGTCCCCCTGAGCGCGCGCGGCGTGAACGAGGAGCTCGAGCGCGCGAGGGTCCCACGGCTCGCGCGCGAGGAGCATCGACGCTGCGCGGACGGCCTCGGGATGTTCGCCGCCCTCCAGGGCGAGCGCGCCGCGTGCGAGCAAGGCGCTACGATCGCTACCCTCGACGGCATCGTAGAGCACGACTTCGCCGCGCTCCAGACGCCCTCGAAGCTCGATACGCGCCGCGGTGCTCGGATCGCCAACGGCGCGCGCGGCCTCCGCCGCGTCTGCGTAGCGGCCCGCCGCGAGCGCCGCGGCCATCATCGCGCGCAGCGCCTCCTCGTGAACGCCGCGGCGGTCCAGCTCGCGCGCGCTCTCGAACGCGGCGTCGTAGGCGCGCGCTTCGACCTCACGACGTAGCCGGCGCCGGATCGGTTCCGGGTCGGACGGCGCGCTGAGCGCCCAGGCTTCCAGCAGCGCATCGTCCACCGTCGCGCCGAGCTGCTCCAACGCCAGCACGCGGAGTCGCAGCGCTTCGGCGACGTTTCGGATCCGCTCGGGGGCGGCGTCGAGGCGTGACACGACGTCGCGGCCCCGAGCGAGCGCGAGGTCCGTCTCGGCCCGCGCGAGCGTGAAGCGAAGATCGGCGGGCGCGCTCCGTTCGAGGTCGGTCCACGCGGGCGCGGGATCCCGCCCGGCGGGGGCCGCGAGTACGGCGAAGTCCGCCGCGAACGCGACGCGCTGTGGCTCGACCCGACGCGCCATCTCCAGCGCCGCCGCCGCCGCCTTCAAGTCACCGCGCGCGACCCTCGAACGCGCGAGCATCCACTGCGCGACCGCGAGCTGGGGATCGAGGAAGACCGCGCGCGCGAACGGATCGTTTCTCACGTCCTCCGGTCGGGGTTCGATCGCTGGTGCCCCCGAGAGTCCGTACCATCGCGCCGCCGCGCGGCCCGCGACGACGACCGCGTACGGGTCCTTGGAAAGCGCGCGTGACCAGCCTTGGGCGACAGCCTCGTTCACGGTCCGGTCGAAGCGGGCCGCAAGTGCATTCATGATCGACGCCGCGACCAGATCGGGGCGTTCACGCGCGGAGTCGGCGTGGTGCTCCGCGCAGTCGGAGGTCCCGGAGCGGCACATCGTGACAACCGCACGAATTCGCTCGGCGTCGAGCCGGACCTCCAATCGGCCGCGATACTTCACCGTGGACGGATCGCGCGCGAGGCCGAGGCTCGGCGCGACGGTGCTGTTCGCAATGACCGGTACGACACCCGGTAGATCTACGAGGCCGAGCTCGACGAGCGCAGCGACGATGCCGGCCGCGGACGTCGCAGCGTCGGTGGATGCGTCGACCTTCACGTCGAGCGCGAGGCGAACCAACGGCGGCGCTTCGGGTTTCGGTGCGACGAGCGGCTGAGCGTCCGGTTGCGGATTGGTACACGCCGCCGTGGCATGGAGCGCGAAGACCGCGTACACCATCCGCTGTCGCATGGGCCGTCGTCGACTCCTCATCGTGCTCATCGTCTTCGTCGGCATCGCGGGCGGCGCATGGTGGTGGTTTCAGACGAACGTGCTCAGCACGTTGCCGACCGACCTCTCTCGGTTCCGCGATTGGCGGCCCCCGCTAGGATGCCTGATTACGGACGCGTCCGGTGAAGTCGTCGACGAGTTCTACCTCGAACGTCGGATCTGGGTGGACCTCGAACCCCTGCCGCCGTTCGTCGCGCAGGCGTTCGTCTCCGCGGAGGACCGCCGGTTCTTCTCCCACCGCGGCGTGGACTGGCTCGGCACGGCGCGCGCGCTCGTGGAGAACATCCGCGCGGGTGAGTCCGTCCAGGGTGGCTCGACGATCACGCAGCAGCTCGTGAAGAACCTCCTCGTGGGCCGCGAGCGTTCGTACCTCCGCAAGATGCGAGAGGCGGTGCTCGCCTACCGCCTCGAGGACGAGCTGAGCAAGCCGCAGCTCCTCGAGCTGTACATCAACTTCGTCTACCTCGGCGCCGGCAACTACGGCGTCGAAGCGGCAGCCCGAGACTACTACGGTGTCGGCGCGGCGAACCTCAACGCGGGTCAAGCAGCGCTGATCGCGGGGCTCGTCCCGGCGCCATCACGTTACTCCCCGCGCACGAATCCGCACCTCGCCGAGCAGCGGCGCCGAATCGTCCTGGATCAGCTCGTCGAGGACGGCCACCTGCCACGGGAGACCGCGGACACGTTCCTCGACGACCCCGTTGCCATTCCCCGCGGTGACCCCACGCAGCGCGAGATCGGCGTCGGGTACATCACTCAGGTACGGCGAGAGCTTCGCAAGGTGCTGGGTCCTCAGCGACCGACCGTGGCCGGGATGCGGGTCGGTACCCCGCTCCGCATGGACGTTCAGGCCGTGGCCGAGCGCGCCGTTCGCGACGCGCTCGAGGCACTCGATCGTCGGCAAGGCCAGCGCGGTGCGATCCGACAGCTGACGCCGGAGCGGTACGATGCGTTCTACGCGCGAGCGCCGGGGCTACGACGCAACCCCGAGACGTTGGCCCCGCTCCCTCCGCGCCGCGACGAGTGTTTCGAAGCGCTCGTCGGTCGGGACGGACTCGGCGCGCTGCGCGCCGGCCCGTATCGCTTCGCGATGCCCGAGGCGGAACGGCTCGTTCGTTCGAGAGACGGGCGCCAAGGAGCGCTCGAGGTCCAACCGGGCGACGTTCTTTCCGTGTGTCTCGTCGAGGACCGCACCGTGCGCCTCGACCGGCGTCCGTGGGCGGAAGGCGCGGCGATCGTCGTCGACCATCGCTCGCAGCGGGTCATCGCCCTCGTCGGTGGCTACGAAGACCGCCTGGAGGGGTTCGTGCGGGCCACGCAGGCGCGGCGACAACCCGGGAGCAGCTTCAAACTCTACGTCTACGCGGCGGCGTTGCTACACGGACGCAATCAGCTCGACATCGTCGTCGACGCCCCGATCGACCTCCCCGGGGGCGGGCGGACGCGCTGGCGTCCGAAGAACTTCGACAACACGTACCGCGGACGACTTCCGCTCCGCACCGCATTCGCGAAGAGCATCAACACGGTCGCGATTCGACTGCTCCTCGACGTGGGTGTCGACGACGTCATCCACACCGCCAACGCGTTGGGTGTCACCTCGCCGCTTCGCCGCGACCCCACGATCGCGCTGGGAAGCGCCGAGGTCACCCTCATGGAGCAGGTGACCGCGTTTGCAACCGTGGCCCGCCAGGGCCGTCGTTTTCGGCCCGTTTACGTCACCAGCCTGGTCGATGCAGAAGGCGAGCCGATGCAAGAGGTCGCAGCGTTCGCCGCGCCGGAGCCGCCCGACCAGGTGCTCCCGACGGGCATCGCGTTCGAGTTGATCGACATGCTCGAAAACGTCGTCCGCTCCGGTACGGCCCGCGCCGCCTTCGACCCCGAGCACTCGCGGGCCGGAAAGACCGGGACGACGAACGACTACGTGGACGCATGGTTCGTCGGGTTCACGCCAACCCACACGGTCGGCATCTGGATCGGAACCGATGGCCCGGCGACGCTCGGAGATCGAGAGACCGGCGGACGCGCTGCCCTCCCCGCCTGGAAGGCGATCGTCGAAGCGCTGGAGGCCGACACACCCGCCCAACACCCTGTGCCCGACGAAGCCGTCCTGGTCCCCTTCGAAGGGCACTGGATCGCGCTGGCTCGCGGGCCCAACACGCGCACCGTGCTCCCGCGCCCACGCCGTGGTTCATTGCCGCTCGGCGTCGAGCTCAGGGGCGAGACGAGAACGAGCACGGCGCCATGACCGCCCGCGATGCCCTCAGGGCCGCCGTCGCGTCGTTACTCCTCACGAGCTGCGCGACACACCAGGGCGCGCTCGCCGTCGGCGACGCGTCCACGACCCTCGTGGGCTTCGACGCCGAGCAGCGCGTTCTATTCGAACGAACGCTGCGCGACATCGAAGGGCTGGCGGCGTCCTCCCTCGCCATCGACGCCGACGACTACCGCGCGGCGTCGACCTTCTCCCGCACCTTCGGCTTCGACTTCGACGGCCCCGCGCTCCTCGCGTGGTGGAGTCGACGGGTGCACCGTGTCCGCGTCGACGACGCCTGGACCGTCGCCGTCTACGACGGCGAGCACACGATCGCGGTCACGGAGGCGTTCTTCGCGCTCGACCCCCTCGAGCGAATCTACGCGCTGGTCCACGAGGCACGGCACGCGGACGGCGACGGGTACCGGCACGCCGACTGTCCGGCGTCGGCAGGCCGCAGGCTCGCCGGCACCGCGGCCTGCGACGATCGCCCGGACGGCGCATACACGTTCCAGGCTGCGCTCCTGTTCGAGCTGTATGCGTTCGGGCTGGTCGATCCCGCGGGCGCGCGCGTCGCGTGGCTGTCGACGAAGCGTCGAATCATAAACGCCGCGCCGCCGTCCAACTGAACGGTCATGCTGTCGAATCGTGTCGTCGTTTGGATCTTCGCCGCGGGTCTGGCGCTCGCCGCACATCCGTTCGACGCGATGTCGGAGACGTTGCAGCAGGCGTCCGTCGAGCTCGCGGACTGGATCACTTCCCGCTGAAGAGGACCTGGAACGTGAGGTACGCGGCGCCGGTGTCCGGCTTCGGCGGGTGGATGTCGCGGACGACCTCGCGGACACACTCGTTCGCGGCGCGCAGCGGGCTGGTGACCGTCACGTTCTCGTAGCGACCGCGCACCGAGATCTTCCCCTTCACGGTGAGCACGCCGCTGGTCGGTTCACCCAGCTCGGCGATCGCTTTGCGCAGGCACTTGGTGATGTCGCCCATCGTCCGCTCCACGGCGACCGTGGTGCGGTTCTTCGACAGTCCCCCGCTCACGTCGATGTTCGAGAGCTTCGCCGACATCCGGAAGTTGTCGCCGAGCTTCGGCTTCGAAGGCGGCGGCGGGATGATCTTCACCGGCGGCGCCGGATCGATCTTCACCGGAGTGTCGATCTTCGCCGGCGGCGGCGGCGAAGGCTTCACGGCCGGTGGCGGCGGCGGCTCGACCGGATGCGGAGGAGGAGGCGGGGGCGGCGGCGACTTCTTCGTCGGCGCGCGCTTCTTGGGGGGCGCCTTCTTCGGTGGCGGCGGAGGTGGCGGTGGCTCGACACCCGCGTCGCGCGGCGCGACGCCGGCGTCGCGCGGCGGCAGCACCGCGACCGGCTTCGCGGGCGGCTCCGGTTCCGTGTCGTTGGGGGGCTTCAGGTCGGCGAGCTCCGTCGTGACCGGCTCACGGTCCAGCACCACGAACGCAAACGCAGCGCCCACGCCCAACAGGAGCAGCGTCCCGGCGAGCGCGATCATCGTCAGCCCGCGGTTCGCCGGTGCGGGCTCGGCGAGCGGCACTGCGCCTGCGCTCGAGACCGTGACGTCCACCGACTCCGCGGTCGTGGCCGGCGGCCCCATCGTCACGCTCCGACCGCGCGGGAGCGCGCTCGCGATGAGCGGCGTGGCGTCGATCGGTGCGCGCGCGGCGATGGGCCGGATCGCGTGCAGAAGATCGTGCATCGACGCGTAGCGATCGTCGGGGTCCTTCAGCAGGCAGCGATCGATGATCGCGGCGAGCTCCGGATCCACCGTCGGCGCGACCGTGAGCACCTTCGGCGCCGGCTCCATGATGTGTTTCATCAGGAGCCCGGTGGTGTTGTCGGCCTTGAACGGCGCCTCGCCGGTCGCCATCCGGAACATGATGACGCCCGCGGCGTACATGTCCGCGCGCCCGTCGACCTTCTCGCCGCTCGCCTGCTCCGGCGCCATGTACGTCGGCGTCCCGAAGATCACACCTTGTTTGGTGAGCGGGCCGTTCGTGAGCTCGTCCGGGTTGACGTCGAGGATCTTCGCGAGCCCGAAGTCACACACCTTGACGACTTCGCGGACGCCGTCCTCCGCCTCCTCGCGGATCAACATGATGTTGCCGGGTTTGAGGTCGCGGTGGACGACACCCTGGTCGTGCGCGACCGCGAGCGCCCCGACGGTCTGCACCATGATCGCGGCGATTCGCCACGACTCCAGGCGCGGCTCGCGTTCGAGCAGGGACTGCAGGTCCTCGCCGTCGACGAACTCCATCGCGATGTAGAGGAGCCGGTCGTCGCCGTCCTCTCCGAAGTCGAGGATGCGGATGCTGTTGGGGTGGTCGAGCCGGCTCGCCGCGCGCGCTTCGGCCTTGAAGCGCCCGACCAGGTTCGGGTCGAGGTTGTGCGTCGCGTGCAGGACCTTGATCGCGACGGGTTTATCGAGCGCGAGGTGGTGCGCGCGATAGACCGCACCGCTCGCCCCCGCACCGAGGAGCTTGTCGAGGCGGAGCTTGCCGTCGATGACGCGGCCCACGAGGCCTGCTGTGCCTGGCGCAGTCACGAGAGGGGGCTCACCGGGTACGACGCTAGCGCCCCGGGGGTTTCATCGCGAGGATTTCTCGCCCGCGGGCGGATAAACCCGATCATCGAACACGGAGCGCGCTGACGACGCCGTACGTGGGATCTCGCACCGGATCCGTGGTGCGATCCTGAGCGAGCACGACGGTCGTCGCGGTGAGCCCCGCCGCGACCACCACCACGGCGCCCCAGAACCACGGGCTCGAGACCAGACCGGGCGGCTCGGCTTCGAGGCGCACGCGCAGGGTCTGGCCGGCCTCGACGGTAACGTCCGTGGCGCGCTCTCCGGACGGTCCCGTCGCGACGATGTGGTACGCCCCCGGAGCAACCGTTCGCTCGAATGGAACGCTGCCCTCCCCGATGCCGTCCACACGAATCAGATCGCCGGGCGCCCCGTCCACCACGAGCGTCGCGACCTGCGGCGGCTCGACGAGCTCGAGCTCCACACGCACCGTCGCGCCGCGCCCGAGCTGCACGCGCTCCTCGGCCGGCAAGCGCTGCGGCGCCGTCGCGCGCACGACGTAGCCGTTCGGATCCACCGGCTGCACGTGAGTTTCGCCCTCGACGAGATCACGGACGCGGCGCCCGTCGATCTTCAGCTCCGCGACCGGGGCGCCCGCGATGCGCACTTCGAGGGTCGCGATCTCCGCGCGCGTCTCGCCGAGCAACACTTCGAGCTGGTCGCGCTGCGCGGGCTGAAGGGCGCCGTACTCCTCGGCGAGCAATGACTCGAACATCTGCACAGCCTCGACCGGCTCGCCCGTGCCGCGGAGCGCGACGCCGAGGTTGAACGCGGACGCCGCCTTCGGGACGAGCGCCAACGCCCGCCGGAAGTTGTCACGCGCCGCCGCGAAGCGCCCCGTCTTGAGCGCGGCCGTCCCCGCCTCGAACTCACGGCGCGCGTCGGCCTCGACGTCCGCGAGCGCCGACGTCGGCCACGCGATCAGCAGCAGGAGGATCCAGCGCCTCACTCCCACTCCCACATCGGCACGCCGTCCTCGCGCTTCGGCTTCGTCTTCTTACGACGCCGCTTCGTCCGCTTCGGCGGCGCCGGCTCCTCGACCTCGGGCTGCGGCTCGACCGCGGGCGGCGGCTCGACGGGCGGAGGCGGGAGCGCCGCGCTCACCGGCGGCGGAGGCGGAGGCGGAGGCGGCGCCGGTTCGGGCGCGGACTTCGCGACGAGCACCGCGACGACCGCGACCGCCACCCCCGTCGCGACCACGAGCGGCCACCGTCGACGTACGGCGGTCTTCTGCCGCTCGCCGACGTCCGACATCGCGTGCGTGATGCGGGCGGCCTGTTCCTCCTGGTCCTTGGACATCGTCGCGGCGAGGAACTCCGCGACCTCGATCGGGCCCTCCTCGGCGACGAGGGCGGCCACCATCTCCTCCAACCGCTTGCGTACTTCGCGCGCGGTCGAGGGGCGGTGCTCCGCCTTCTTCGCGAGCATCGAGAACAACAGCTGCACCAGCGCCGGCGGGGCGTCGTCGCGCTCCTCGCCGATGTCCGGCGGCGGCTCGGCGAGGAGGCGGCGGGTGCCTTCGGTCTCCTCCTTGTTCCGGTAGAGCCGACGCCCCGCGAGCATCTCGAACAGCACCACACCGAGCGCGAACAGATCCGAGCGATGATCGATCGGCTCGAAGCGCAGCTGCTCCGGTGACATGTAGCCGAGCTTCCCTTTGAGCACCGCGCCGTGGGTGTGGCTCAGTCGGCCCAGCGCCTTCGCGACACCGAAGTCCGTGACCCGCACGATCCCGTCGAAACCCACGAGGATGTTCGGCGGCGACACGTCACGGTGCACGAGCTTCAACGATGCGCCGTCTTCGCCGGTCAACATGTGCGCGGCGTGGAGCCCCTCCGCGGCCTGCGCAACGATGCGCAAGCAAACTTGCAGCGGAACCTGGCGCCGCGCCCGAACGGACGCGCGCATCAGATCGGCGACCGACACCCCCTCCACGTAGTCCATCACGAGGTAGGGGCCGCGCTCGTCCTCGCCGACGTCCAGCACGGGCACCACGTTCGGGTGCCGAACGAGCCCGGCGATCCGCGCCTCGTCGAGGAACGCCTGACGCACGGCCTCGTCGGAGCGGAGCCCTTCGAGGAGGCGCTTCACCGCGTAGAGGCGCTTGAACGTCCCCTCGCTGCGCACCACGAGCTCGACGCGCCCCATCCCGCCCTGCGCCAGATCGAAGAGCCGGTGGTACGAAGCCTCACCGAACGCGGCGCTGGGCGGAGTGGGAGCCAAGGCGGCGCTATGATATCGCGCCGTGTCGATGACGTCGCGTGGAGGTGAGGAGGCGTACCGACGTGCGACCCGCGGCGACTTCTCGCGACTCGGCGATCCCCCGTCCGACGCCTGGCGCGTCGCGTTCGCCACCGCCCGCTACGCCGCCCGCCCCGTCGGTCCACCGCCGTGGGACGCGGCGATCGACGACCCCGTCGCCGTCGGCCTCGTCGCGGAGGAGGTGGTTCGCCACGCCTTCCTCACCAACGACCGCGCCGCGATGGATCGATGGATCCCGCGGATCCCCGAGGGGCCACGCCGGGACGCCGCCGGGCTCTGGCGCGACATCGCCGCCGGAGCCTTCGCGGAGGTCGTCGAGGTCGCGCCCGACGTCGAGGCCCGCGCCGCGAGCGCGGGGTACGGCGCAACCGTCGTCGACGCCGCGGCGCTGCGCGCGCTCGCGCTCCTCGCGATCGGTGAACACGACGCGGCGGTCTCGACTTCGCGCCGCGCTTCGCGCATGGCGCGCACCGAAGGATTCTTCCAGTCGGAGTACCTCGCGCACCTCGTCCTCGCGCGCGTGCGTCGCACCGTCGGGCACCCGCACCTCGCGACGCGCATCCTCGAAGCACTCGCTCGCGTCGCGCCCGCGACGTGGCGACCGTGGCTCGCGGCCGAGCTCGCGGCGAGCGGCGCGTTGGAGATCGCGGCGAAGCTCGAACACGACGACGCGTGGGCGAACGCGTTCGTCGCGCTCCTGTTCGCGGCGGAGCGCGCGGACCGAGGTGCCTTCGAAGCGGCGGAGCGGACTCTCGCCGGGCTCCCCGTGCGATCCCCCTTCGCGGAGGAGATCGCGGAGCTCGTCGCCGTCTTGGATCCCGAGCGACAACCCCGCGCCGGATGCACACCGTGGTGTCGCGGCGACACCGACGACGTCCCCGGCGTGCTCACGGGGCTGTTGACCCGCACCGGCAGCGCACCCGCGGACGAGTCGGCGCTCGTCTACGTCGTCGCGCGACCGAGCGATCGCCGACGTGTGCTGCGGCTCGGTCACGGCCTGACGGACCGGCTCGGGGTCGTCGCGCTCCCGCAGAGTCGCCGAAAGCAGGGACGCGTGGAGATCCTCGTGAGCCTCTTGCTCCTCACGCTAGAGGGCATCGAAGACACGGCGTGCTTCGAGACGGTGTACGGCTTCCCGTACGACGCGGAGGTCCACAAGGGGGTCTTCGACGTCCTCCTGCACCGCGCGCGTGAGTACGTGCAGGACGCCGCGCGCATCGTGCGGGAGGGCGGGCAGCTCCGCATCGAGCTGGTGCGCTCCCTGCTCGTCCCGGATCCACGCTGCACGCCGCCGCTCCCCGACAGTCTGCTGCGCGTCGTCGCCCAGCACCGAGGCGCCACGGCGAAGCAGATCGCCGAAGCCGCGGGTGTGTCGTTGCGAGCCGCGCAAGCTGCCTTGCGAGAGCTCACCGACGCGGGCGCGTGTGAGGTGCAGAAAAGCGGGCGCCAGGTTCAGTACGTCGTCGAGGACACCACCTTCTCGGAGCCCACGGGGCGCCACCCCGACGCGTCAGTCGGGCGGGAAACAGACCCGACGCGGTGACGTGACCGGGGGTGACTCGTCGGGCGTCGCGAACCCCAAGCCGAGCTGACCCGCTTCGTTCCGCCCCCAGCACCACAGCGTGCGGTCCTCGCGGATCGCGCACGTGTGCTGGCGACCGGCGGAGACGCGGATGTACGTCGCGTCGCCGACGCGGTCGGGGACGTCGCGGCGGAGGACGTCGCCGAGGCCGAGCTGCCCTTCTTCGTTGCGACCGAAGCAGTACAACCCGCGGTCCTCGCGGATCGCGCAGGTGTGCGACGCGCCGCCGTCGACCGCGCGCCACCCACCGACTTCGATGCGCTGCGGCTCGAGCGCGTTGTCCATGTTGAGCGGGCCGACGCCGAGCTGCCCGTTGAGCCCGCCGCCCCAGCACCACATCGATCCGTCGTCGCGGATCGCACAGGTGTGGAACGAGCCGGCGCCGATCGCCGTCCAGTCGTCGAAGCACACCCCGTCGACGCAGCCCGTCTGCGTCGGTGCGTCGCGGAGCGCGTTGTCGCCGACGCCGAGCTCGCCGGAGGCGTTCAGGCCCCAGCAGTAGATGCGCCCCGAACGGTCCAGCCCGCAGCTGTGGAAGCCACCCGCCGCGACCGCGACCCAATCACTGCGATCCGCGACGTCGCGCGGTGCGAGCACCGGCTCCCCTTCGTCCGGCACGGCACACGCCGCGTTGGCGTTGTTGCCCCAACACGCGAGCTCCCCCCCGCGCCGCAACGCGCAGGTGTGAAACCAGCCCGACGCGAGCTCGGCCCACTCCGGCTCCGCCGCGGGCGGCTCCGTGGGCTCCGTGTAGCGCTGGTTCTCCGCGACGCCGAGCCCGAGGTTGGCCGATCCGTTCCACCCCCAACACTTTCGGCCACCGCCATGGTCGAACATACACGTGTGATCGGAGGCCGCCGTCGCCGCCGACCAGCCGGAGACCTCGAGGCGCACCGGCGACGTCGTCGAACCGGCGGCGTGACCGAGCTGCCCGACGCGGTTGTTCCCCCAGCAGAAGAAGCTCCCGCCCTGCACGCCGGCGCACGTGTGTACGTTGCCGGCGAAGACGCCGTTGATCGGTTGGCCGGTGACACACGCGCCGGCGGCGCACCGATCCGTAGCGGTGCACGCGCACGGCGTTCCGTCTTCGATCGGCGTGCAGCTCAGGTCCACACACCGCTCACACGCGCCACACTCCGGGTCGGTGCGGTCCGCGCCGACTTCGCCGGCGGCGTGGCACGCGCCGACGCACGCGCCGCGAACGCAGGTTCGTCCTTCGCCGCAGTCGAGGACGCCGAGGCAAGCGTCGTCGAACCACGCGTGGACTTCACGCAGCTCGTCCTTCACGTAGCCTGCGTCGACCTCGACCTCGGCGACCGTGGAACCCGCGGCGTCGAGGAGCGTCGCGCGCACGCGGAACGTGCGACTCACATCGCCGCCGTTCGGGACGATCGGGATCCGCGCGAGCGCACCGACGTTGGAGCCGGGCAGCGGGTCGACGCGGTCCACGACCGCGCGCCCGTCCGGACCCTCGACGATCACCGCGAGTTGAACCGCGGCGTCGCGCACCGCCGGCTCGGCGTGCAGGACCACGACCACCTGCGTCGTCGTCCTCGCGTCACACGCGGTCGCGAGCAACGCGGCGAGGACGAGGCGGCGCACCAGGGTCACGCTACCAAAAAAATGGGAGCGAACCAGACCGTGTGGCAACTGAGGACGCGTGTTCTTCCCGAAGATGGGCGTGATCGCCCTCCTCCTCCTCACCGCGTGTGTCTCGGCGCAGAAGCCGCCGGGCTTCGCCGTGGACGCCCGGCCCGTGCCACTCGAGACGCCGGGGTTCGGGGGCGGGAACCTGGAGGGCTACGCGCTCGACACCGACCGCCGGGTCCAACGCGGCTGGGCGAGCAGCGGCACGCACTACCACGCGGAGCGCGACGACACGCTGGAGATCTCGGACGCTGCCGGCGTGGTCTGGCGCGCCACCTGTAGTGTCCGCGCCGACGGCAAGAGACGGCCGAACCTCTGGCTGGTGTGCCTGTACACGTCGGAGCGCCCCGACCAATCGCCGATGACCTTGGCCCTCGCGGCCGAGAGCGGGGAGCCGCTCGACGGCGCGTTCCTCGTCGGCGACGACGCGTGGCGCGTGGTCGGGAGTCGTCACCTCGACGTGAACGAAGAGGTCGCGGACACCGTGAGCTGGGTGGTGCGGCGGCCCGGCGAGCAGCAGTGGCTCGCGTGGGTCGATCACACGGGGTGGGCTCCCAAGGTGTGGCGGACGGAGCGGCTCGGCGACGACGAGCTCCG
This sequence comes from Deltaproteobacteria bacterium, assembly GCA_040218735.1. Classification (GTDB taxonomy): domain Bacteria; phylum Myxococcota; class Kuafuiibacteriia; order Kuafuiibacteriales; family Kuafuiibacteriaceae; genus JAUHYN01. The sequence goes on along the minus strand of JAVJQW010000043.1, from coordinate 266,889 downwards.
TCGACTCGCGCCGCTGTTCCTCACGTTCGTGAAGGTGCGCGACGCGCGTTATCTGTACCGGAGCAGCTCGGGGTTCGCGGCCTTCGACGACGCCGAGCCGTGGCCTGCAGCCGAGGGCGCACCCGAGCGCGCCGCGCACGTCACACGGCTGCAGGTGCTCGGTTTGGACGGGGCCGCGCGCGTCCTCGCGGGGGTCGCGCGCGGCGAGGCGGAGTGATCAGTTCCCGATCGCGGTGCTGAGCAGGTAGCCGATCGTCGACCGCGTGCACTGCTGCGCGCTTCCGCAGCTCTGGCAGACGCCCGCGCACGTGAAGTACGTCGGGATGACGGCGGTCTGGATCGGACAGATGCCACACTGGACCGTCGTGCACGACGCGTTCGCGGAGTAGATCCCGCCCGCGTTCGCGCAGCCCGCCGGCTGCTGGTAGAGCAGCGGCTCGGCGCCGTTGAGCGACGCGCGCCCGACGCAGTTGGTGCACGGCACGCCGGCCGGCCCTTGGACACCCTGCGGACCCTGCGGACCGATCGGGCCACGCGCGCCGACCGCACCATCGGCGCCATCCGCCCCGGCGGGGCCCTGCGGACCCGTGGCGCCCTGCGGACCGACGAAGCCGCGGGGACCGACCGCACCGGTCGCACCCTGCGGACCGATGGGGCCCGCCGGACCGGCGGGACCAGCCGGGCCAGCGGCGCCAACGGCACCCTGAGGCCCGATGGGGCCACGAGCACCGACCGCACCGGTCGCACCCTGCGGACCGATCGGGCCAACCGCACCCGCGGGACCAACGGGGCCGGCGGGACCGATGGGACCAGCCGGGCCGACAGCGCCCGCGGGGCCGACGGCACCCTGAGGACCAGCGGGGCCGCGCGGACCGATCGCTCCATCAGCGCCGGCGGGGCCCGCCGGGCCCACGGCGCCGGCGGGGCCGACCGCCCCCTGCGGACCCATCGCACCGGTCGGACCGGCGGGGCCCTGCGGACCGATGGGGCCGGCCGGGCCGAGCGCACCCATCGGACCCGCGGGGCCCTGCGGCCCCACGGCGCCGGCGGGGCCGACCGCACCCTGCGGACCGGCGGGACCGACCGCACCGACCGCGCCAACCGGACCGATGGGACCAGTGGGGCCACGCGCACCGGTCAGGCCGACGGGGCCCTGCGGGCCGACCGCTCCGGTCGCCCCCTGCGGACCCTGCGGACCCACGGGGCCGATCGGACCCAAACCGCCGGCCGGACCCTGCGGACCCACGGCGCCCGCGGGGCCCTGCGGACCGACGGCACCGGTCGCGCCGGCGGGCCCGGCGGCACCCTGCGGACCGGCGGCGCCCTGCGGACCCGTCGCTCCGGCGGCGCCCGGGGCACCCTGCGGACCGGCGGCGCCCTGCGGACCCGTCGGACCGGCCGGACCGATCGCACCCGCCGGGCCCACGGCGCCGTCCGCGCCATCCGCGCCCGGTGCGCCGTCGGCGCCCGCGGGGCCCGTCGGACCGGCGGGGCCCTGCGGCCCCTCCGCGCCGTCGGCGCCGGCGGGACCGGTCGGACCGGTGGGGCCCATGAGGCCTTGGTCGTCCGTGGTCAGCGCGTGGACCGCGTACGGCACCATCCCGATGCGGAAGCGCGGCGAGAACTCTTCTTCGCCGGCGAGCGTGAGGCCCAGGAACAGCTCACCCATCGCCATCGAGAACACAGCCGGGTCGAGCTCGGTGCTCGCGCCGACGTTCAGGAAGAGGAACCCGTCCATGATCATCGTGGTCTGCGTCTCTTCGAAGAGGACCGTGCCGGCCTCGTCGTAGATCCGAAGCTCGACGTCGAACATGCCGTTCACCGGCGTCTCGTCGGTCTGCGTGACGAACGCCTCGAAGGGCAGCTCGACGGCGAGGGCTGTGGCGGGCGCGAGAAGCGCGAGGCTGAGCAGAGTGGAAATCGACTTCTTCATCGTATGGGCTCTCTTGGTCGGGGTCGTTCAGCGGCTGAGCGGGACGAACCCGCCGCGGATCTGTTGGTTGCCGTTGTCGGCTTGGCGGACCTCACTGCTGCGGAGGTGACCGCGGATGCGGTAGTCACCGGCGCTGGCGGATTCGGCCGCCGGGGCGAGGTTGGACGTCTCGAGGACGTGCGTCGGGCCCCCGTTGGGGCCGCCGTCGCGCGGGGTCTCGTCTGTGCCGGCGTCGCGCACGGTGGGACCGGCGTCGGGCTTCTCCCGGGGCGGATCGACGGGATCCGCGCACGCCGTAGCGAGCACCAACCCCGCCGCGAGGGTGAGCGTTCGTATTCTTCGGATCCGCAAGGTGTTCACCCTTCATAAAGCAAACGCCAGGCCGAGCCCACCGACTTTAGGCGGGGGCCCTCGATCGAACGAATTCTGCGTGAAGCGCAGAAACGGCAACGGGCGCGTTACGCCTTCGGCGATTCGGCGCCGGACGCCGAGGCGCGCTTCTTCTTCGCCGGCTTCTTGGCGGGTGCCCCGTTCCCGGGCGTGAGCGCGTTGATCTTGAGCAGCTCGATCAGCTCCACGAGCGGCGCCTTGATCGCCCGGATCTCGTCCTGGTTCTGCGCAGATGCGCGCACCAGCGGTAGGAGCGTCTGCTCGAGCGCGGCGAGCTGCTGCGTGAGGACCTGCGCGAGCGCCTCCGGAGGCGCGAGATCCACCTGTACGGACTGCGGGGTGGCGAGCGCCTTCACCGCCTCGTCGAGCCGCGAGACGTGCTGGCCCACCCAGTCGTCCCCGCGGTTCTCCACGGCCGCCGCGAGCTGCGTACGGATCCCGTCGAGCTGCTCGCCGAGCGCGCCGAGCGTCGAGGTCACCCGCGACACAGGATCGTCGTCCGCGGCGCCCGACACCTGCAGGCGCCTAAACTCCTTCTTGATCAGCTCCCACCGCGCAGCCTGCGCCTCGGTCATCACGTCCCGCAGCTCGGCGAGCTTCAGGATGTTCGCCTCCGCGCCGCTCGTGAGGGTCTGCGACTCACCCGCGTAGTGATCCGTGACGAGCGCCTCGAGCTCCTCCGCGTTCATCGCCGGCACGACCTTCTCCGCGAGTTTGTTCATGTTGCGGTAGCTGCCCTGCAGTTGGAACCGCGGCTCGGTGCGGAACCGATCGTCCTGCGACGCCGACGCGATGTACTCCTGGTTCACCGCCAGCAACGTCCGCTGCACTTCGAACAGTCGCTGCAGCGTGCCCTTGATCTCCTCGATCTGCACTGCCGCGTACGAGTGCGCGAACGCCGTCTGCGGAACCTCCTTGCCCTGCGCCAGCTTGATGAACAGGTGCACGTCCGGCAGCGAACGCGCTGCGATCGGTGCGAGCGCGGCGTTCGAAGTCAGCGCGTTCTCGATGTACGAGAGCGCGAAGACCTCCTCGCGACCGTCGAGGATGTCGCCGAGGTTGTAGGTGTCGGCGCGGTTCGCGAGCATGTCCGGGATCTGGAACTTCTCACCCGACTCCGTGTACGGGTTGCCGGCCATGACCACCGCGAACTTCTTGCCGCGCAGGTCATAGGTTCGCGTGCGCCCCTTCCAGACGCCCTCGATCCTTCGCTGCGCATCACACAGCGAGATGAACTTCTGAAGCAGCTCCGGGTTCGTGTGCTGGATGTCGTCGAGATACAGCATCACGTTGTTCGCCATCTCGAACGCGAGGTTGATCTTCTCGACCTCCTGACGCGCCGTCGCGTTGGGGGCGTCGTTCGGATCCAGCGAAGTCACGTCGTACCCCAGCGAAGGCCCGTTGACCTTCATGAAGACCATCCCGAGCCGACTCGCGAGGTACTCCATCAGCGTCGTCTTGCCGTACCCGGGCGGTGAGATGAGCAGCAGCAAACCCATCAGGTCCGTGCGCTTCTTCTCCCCCGCAGCGCCGAGCTGCTTGGCGAGGTTGTCGCCGATCATCGGAAGGTAGACGTCGTTGATGAGTTTGTTGCGGACGAACGAAGTCAGCACTCGCGGCGTAAACTCATCCAGACGCAGTCGCTCGCGCTCGCGCTCGAGCAATGCGTGACGCACACGTCGGAACCCCTCGTACGCCGGCACGCGCACGTTTACGAACTCGGTGAGGCGCCCGAGGAACTCGTCGATGCGGAGCTGCATCGTCTGATCGAGGATGCGCGGGTGCTGGCCGAGGAGCCCCTCCACCGAGGCCTTCGTGAGCGCCGCGCTCGGTTCGCGATCGAGCTCGCGCTCCGTGAGGAACAACGCCGCCGCCTCGGGGATCGCCGGACGGAGATCCTGGACCTTCTCCGACGCGTCGAGGAACGCCTCGATCCAAGCCTCCGCGAGCTCGAAGCGCTCCGCGAGATCGGAGGTGAGCGTCTCGAGGTCCTCCTCGAACGCGGGGCGCGTCCCGGAGACGTCGAGGTACGAGACAAACGCCTTCTCGAGCTTCGTCGCCTCCTGACTCGTCGAGAACCGGGGCTGCTCGACCCCGAGCTCCTCCGCGAGGTACCGCGCCGCGGTCTGGACGTCGGCGGGCTCCGCGACCACCGCGTGGGCCTCGAAGAACGCGGTCATGAGCTTCGCGGCGTCGTCCGCGAGCGCTTGCGCGGCGCGCGGGTGAGAGAACGCCTTGGCGAGGCGCGCCATGCTCATCGAGCGCCGGTGCAACATCCTGCGCTGCGCCTCGTCCCCGTAGAACGCCCAGAACAGGCACGCGAGCGCGCGCGGGCGCGGCGCGAAGCGCAACAGCCCCGCCGACTGCCAGATCGAGAGGAGCTTCTCGAGGATCTTCGCCGTGTCGGCGTCGTGCAACCCGCGCTCGTATCCCTCTTCGTACCGGTCCGCCGCGTAGGTGCGGACGAGCTCCACGAGTGAAGTCGTGTCGTGGCTCGCCTCGACGAGTTTCTCGATCGATAGACCTTTGTTGCCCACCTCCGCATCGAAGAGCATCGACGCCGCGAGGTACTCACCGCGGTAGACGTCCTTCGTCTCCGAGACGAGGTGCTGGTCCCAGAACTCACGGGTCTTCGCGAACGCCTCGTCGGTGATCGTCTCGTAGAAGTCCGTCCCCGTGAGGTGCAGCGCCATCTGGTCACCGCGCGGCACCATCGTCAGCTCGAAGGACTGTGTGTTGACGGTGAACTTGTGTTGGCCGAACGAGATGATGTCGTCGCCTTCGGCGAACAGATCGATCTTGTCGCGCAGGTTCCGCACCGCGTCCTGCTTCGCCGATTTCACGCGCGCCTCGACGTCGTCCGCCTTCACGGAGTCGCCCAACGCGCGCAGCTGCTCCACGAGCTGGCGCAGCTTCATCACCATCGCGTCGGACGCGAAGTACGCGTTCAGCTCGTCGTCGGCCTTGAAGCTCTTCACCCTCCGCGCGACGCCGGAGAGGATGCGATCCGCCGCCGTGGCGAGGTTCGTCGCGCGACGGTTGCGTTCGTCGAGGAGCTGCTGCTTCTTGCCGCCGAACGCCTCGTAGATCTCCTCGCGCTTCGCCGCGAGGTCCGCGAGAAACTCGTCGAACTCCGAGAAGCGCGCCTCGAGATCTTCGAGCTGAACCATCAGCCGCGACAGCTGCTCGTCGCACTTGTCCGGCGAGTCCGCCATCGCGAGGGACGACGCGACCGCCTGCCCGAGGAGCTTGAACTGCGCCCCGAACTCCGCGCGCCCCTCCGCGGAGAGCATCGACTTCTTCTTCGAGGTCAACGTCGCGCGGGCGCGGTTCAGGTGGCCGAAGACCTCGGAGATGCTCTCCAGGATCTGGGTACGCTGCGTGGCGTCGTCGATCTGCAGCCCGGAGACGACCTCCGACAACAGCTCGAGGCCCTTCGACAGCCCCTCGAGGTCCTCGACGAGCGGCGCGAACTCCGTGCCCTTCTCGACCTCGCCGACCTTCGCCTCGAGCTCGTCGATCTGCGCGATGAGCGGACCGAGCGCCTCGCCGGTCAGCATGAACTCGACGCAGTACTTCGAGACCCGGTCGAACTGCTCGACGACCTCGGCCTCCATCCCCTCGAGCGCCTCGACGTCGATGTAACGAACGTCCCGCAGCGTAATCAGGTGACCGCGCTGCGTGCGCAGCGAGTTCATCGCGAAGAGGAACGCCTTGACCTCCCGCCAGTCCTCGGGGCGCAGCTCCCGGAAGATGTCCTTTTGCTGTTCGACCGCCTCCGCGAGGGCCTCTTCGGCCTGCTTCTTCAGCGCGAGGACCTTCTCGAACTCATCGACGATCAGCTCTGCGTTCTCGCGGATGGTTCCGAGGATCTGCGCGAGGCCTTCGCTCTCCTCGTGCCCGAGCCAGTAGTAGTTGTCGACGAGCCGCACCGCGCTCGCGATGAGATCCTCGTACGTGAGGCGGGTGGGTTCGTCGGTCTCGATCAACCGCTGAACGCTGAATGCGTCGGAGATCCCGCGCACCAGCTCCGCGTTGCCGATCTTCGCGAGGTAGGAGCCGTCCGTCGGTGCCTTCGCCGCGAACTCATCCGACGTGAACGGCGTCTGCCACACCTGCATCGGGTGCACACGCGTCGGCTCGTCGGACGTCGAACGGAAGACGAGCATCTTGCCGTCGTCGAACAGCGTGAACCCGTGGCACACGATCGGGTTCGGCACCTCCTTGCGGATGAGGTTGTAGGGGAGCAGCAGGTACTGCCCGTCGATCTGGTGGTAGAAGACGTACAGGACGTCCTCGCCGTTCGGCGCCCGGATCGAGCGCATGAAGACGAGGTCCTCGATCTCGGCGTCGAAGATCTTCGATGACCCGGTCTGGAGGTAGTAACCGCCCGGGAACACCACGCCGTGGTCCTCGGGGAGCTGCACACACGACTGCCCGATCGCGTCGATGCGCTTCACTTGCTGCGTACGCGTGTTGAAGACGAGGTAACGCCACGTCTCCTCGCGGTACGGCAGTATCTTCAGAAGAATGAGCGCCCCGACCTTCGCGTAGTGGATCTCACCGTCGTCGAGCGCTTGGCGCGGGTCGTCCACCGGCTCGCGGTAGATGCCCTTCCCGTCCTCGGTGTTGTTCTCGACCTTCACGGTGAGATCACCGCCGACGGTCTCCACGAACACCTCGTCGAGGATGTTCACGTGCGGGTGCCGCCCCGAGACGTGGTCGTCGCGGGACGTCTGAACCCACTCGAAGTCATGACTCGGCGGGAAGGTGTGGTCCTTCTCCGCGCGGTTGTCGATGTAACGCGGCGCGCCCTTGTCGACCGCCCACCGGAAGGCCTTGATGTCCGCGAGGGTGTTGCCGGTCTGGAAGACCGCGAGGAGCCGCCCCTCGGCCTCGCGCACCACGAGCAGACGCGCGTCCTTGTAGTATTTGTACAGCTCCGCGAAGTCGCGCTGAAACTCTTCGCCCGAGAGCAGCCCACCCCCGGAATCGAGAGGGAGCGCCGACAGGTCGAACCCACCGCCGTCCTTCTCCGTGAACCCATGGAGGCTGAAGACGTCGTCGATGGACGTCTCCGTCTTCAGCCCCAGGAACACGTTGTAACCGAACAACAGCGTGCCGCCGACGTTGACGATGTCCCGCGGCACGCAGTTGTTCTCGGTCCGCACGCGCTCGTTGCCGATCACCGCCAGCTCGGTGCCACCGAACGTCCCCACGCGCTTGGCGTTGAGACGCTCGGCGGCCTCGCCGAGGGCGGCCGCCTGCTCGAGCAGGCGGCGCCGGATGACCTCGTAGCTTCCGCCTTCGAGGGTGGCTTCTTCCTTGGCGTTCACGTCGACCACGAGCTCTCCTCAATCCTCCTCAGTTCGCGTCCGAAGACGGCGGCGGCAGCGCGTCGTCCACCCCGAGCTCCTCGGCGTGCTTCAGCAGTGACTGCAGCTTGTGCTTCGTCGCGTCGTCCGCACCGAGCATGAGCTTCCCGAGCAGGCCCGCCACGCTCACGTTCTGCAGGTCCTTCGTCGAGAAGCCCGACAGCGCCTGCAGCACGTCCGCGGGGAGGTTGCCGTTCCCGTTGAGGTACTTGCCGAAGAGCTGCTGGATGTTCGAGCTGTTCTCGACGAACCCATCCACCGACTTACCCATCGACACCGCGTCGACGAACTTGTCGAAGAACCCACCGTCGCCACCGACGATGTTGATGTTCGCCGCCGCGAACGCAGCCTTCATGATCTGCGCGCGCGCCTCGGCGATGTTCACCCGGGCCGTCACCGAAGCCAGCTCGACCTCCTTGTCCTTCTCCAAGCGGAGACGGAACTCCTCGTGCTCGCGACCCACGCCGTCGAGTGCCTTCATCGCCTCGGCCTTGTCGCGCAAGCCCGTCGCCTCGGCGGTGAGCTTCTTCTCGATCGCGACGGCCTCCGCGAGACCCATCTTCTCCCGCGCAGCGGCGTCCGCCTCGTGCACGCGCGCCGCGGCGAGGCCCTTCTCCTCCTCGCCCTTCGCGGTCGCGAGCAACCCTTCGCGGGTCACGGCCGCCTCGGCCAGGCCCTGCTTCTCGATGGCCGCCGCCTGCGCTTCCTTACCGCGCGCCTCGGCCTCCATCTGCGACTGCGTGATGCGCGCCTTCGCGGAGCCTTCCTTCTCCAACGCCACCGCGTCGGCTTCGCGCACACGAACCTTCGCGAGCCCCTCGGCCGCGACCTCCGCCTGCACGCCTTCCGCGATGCGGATCTTCGCTTGCGCGGAGCGGTCGGCCGCCTCGAGCTCGGCGTCGGCGAGCGTCAAACGCTCCTTCGCCTTGAACTTCGCGACCTCCTGGCCCGCCTCGGCGGCCTTGACCTGCTTGACCATGTTCTCTTCGGCCTCCGCCGAAGCCGCGGTCACCTGGACCTCCTTGCTTCGCTTCGCCTCGGCGATGGCGCGCGTGTCCTTGATGCGCTCCTCCTCCTCGGCCACGGTCTTCTCGACGGCGATGCGCCCACGGATGACGTCGGCGATCTCCTTCTTCTCGACCTCGAGCTCCTTCTCCTTCGCGATGCGCGACAGCTCCGTCTCCCGCTCGCGCGAGATCTGCTCGAGCGCCCGGTCCTTCTCGACGCGCTCCGTCTCGACCGCGACGACCCGCTCGCGGTTCTTCTTCGCGACCTCGATCTGGCGGTTCTTCGCCTCCTCGGAGACCTTGACCTCCTCCTCGGCCTTCAGCCGCGCGACGGATGCCTTCTTGTACTCTTCGGCTTCGACCTTGCGGGTCTCCGCCTCCTCGCGCGCCTTCATCGTCGCGATCTCACGAGCCTGCTTGGCGCGGGCGTCCTGCTCCTGACGCTCGAGCGCGAGCACGGCCTCCTCGGCCTCGACGTCCTGCTTCTTGATCGCCTTGCGCTCCGCCTGCCGCAGCTCGTTCGTGTGAACGTTCTGCGCGGTGGTGAGCTCGGTGATCTTGCGGATGCCCTGGGCGTCCAGGATGTTCTCGCGGTCGAGGCTCTCCAGCGGGGTCTGCTCCAAGAAGTCGATCGCCGCGTCGTCGAGGACGTAGCCGTTCAGGTCACGGCCGATGGTGCGGATGATCTCGTCCTTGAAGTCCTCGCGCTTCGTGTACAGCTCGACGAAGTCCAGCTGCTTGCCGACGGTCTTCAGCGCCTCGGAGAACTTCGCGAGGAAGAGCTCCTCGAGCGTCTCTTGGCTCGACGCACGCGTGCAGCCCACCTGCTGCGCGACCTTCAGGACGTCCTCGGCGGTCTTGTTCACCTTCACGAAGAACGTGACCTTGATGTCCGCGCGGATGTTGTCCTTACAGATCAGACCTTCCTTGCCGCGGCGGTCGATCTCGACGGTCTTCACCGAGATGTCCATGGTCTCGGCGCGGTGCACGATGGGGAGCACCAGTCCGCCCGTGAACGTGACGATCGGCTCCTTCGTGACCTTGTTGATGATCAGCGCTCGGCCTTGCTCCACCTTCTTGTAGAACTTCGCGACCATCATCGCGAAGCCCGCCAGGATGGCGAGGCCGACGGCGACCAACACTCCAAAGAAGATCAGGTTCTGCATCATGCTCCTCGTTTCGGCGCGCTCAGGTGCGCCGACCTCCTAGTCGTGAAGTCTCGCGCGCCGTGGATTCAGCGCGCGTCCTTCACCGTCTGTGCGGCGCGACGCGCCGCCGGAGACCCTTCGGCCTCCTTCGATTCCACCTTCATGCTCTCGACGCGGAACGCCTCGAGCCTGTTGTCGTAGGCCACGATCAGCGCCTCGTCCCCGCGACGCAGATCATTGTCGTTCGCTGCGCGGACCTGGATGACCGTCCAACCTCCGCCCTCCGCGACCGTGGCCTGTCCGAACTTTCCATCGACGCTGCCGGTGTCGATGCGGCACGTGCGACCGATGAAGTCGGCGCGTTTGTCCGCCTCGTGCGTGATGAACAGCGGCCCGAGCGGCCGTGACGTCACGCTGGTCACCGGCACGGCGAGCACCAGAGACCCGAGCATCACGCCCCCGCCGACCACGAAGCCCGGGAGCATCGTGAGCACGGGCGCGAGGTACTGCATGCCGAGCACGCAGAACGCCCACGCGGCGAGGGTCAGCAGGCTGAGCGTCACCGTGAACGGCGCGCGGCGCAGCCCGAGCGTGGAGAGGAAGCCGATGAACGAGAGCCCCTCGTGGATTCCCGCCTCCGCACCCTCCGCGGCGCCCTCGGCGCCTTCCAGCGCACCGTCGGCGCCTTCGAACGCTCCCTCGGCGCCTTCGAGCGCTCCCTCGGCGCCTTCGAAGCCCCCCTCGAGGCCGCCTTCGATCGCGCCCTCCGCAGCGCCCTCGGCCGCGCCTTCCAGCGCGCCCTCGGCGGCGCCTTCCGCGGCCCCTTCGGCGATGCCGTCGAGGTCTACGTCGAAGTCGAAGGTGTCGACGTCGAGCGCTCCGAAGATCACGAAGGCCCAGTAGATGGTGACGATCGCGAGGGCTGCCGTCAGGAAGACCGTGGGGAAGCCCAGTACGAGATCGAGGAAGTCACTCATCCATCACCTCGGCGCACGCGCGTGGCGCTCGTCGATTGCATCGATCGTCCGCACCGCGGCTACGCGGTCCACGAAAATCGGTAGCGCTCGTGTCTACCACCGTTCGATTTTTTGCGAAGGGGGCCCACCTTGCCCGCGGGCCGGTTGGGCCTACACTCCGCTCACGTGCTGCTCGTTGGACTCGACGCTCGCATCGCTGCTTCCGTTGCGGTCTTTGCTCAGACGCACGGACACACGTCCCACATCGTGGCCACGGCCGAGGCGGCCCTGGAGCGGCCCGCGCCCTGTCTGATCGCGGCGTTGCGGTTGCCCGGGCTCTCGGGCGCCGAGCTCGTGCAGCGCTTCGGCGGGCGCGCGATGTTGCTGGACGCGACGCGCCCCGCGCTGCCGCAGTCGGTGCGTCCTGACCGAGTGGTCGTCCTGCGCGAGGGGTGGCTGCACGAGATCGATACGTGGCTGGGCGCTCCGCGGCCCGAGCTCGAAGCGCTGCGTAGGGCGATGCTCACGCACGACGTCGAAGCGCTCCTGGCGACGGGTGACCCGCGCGCGCTGACGTTCATCGCAAACGCGTTTGCGCCGGACACGGTGGTGCCGACGCTCGAGCGGTTCCTCGCCGCGGCCGCGCGCGAGGACGTGTATGGCTTGGTGCTCGACCTCGCGATCGCGCAGGGCCGCGCGGGGCTGTCGCTGGTCGAGACGATCGCGACGACGGACGCACCCGCGCCGCTCCGCGGGCGAGCGATGCGTCACCTCGCGGCGCACCTGGAGCCTTCGCTGACGTTGGGGCTTTGCGCGGAGGCAATGCAGTCGGCGTCGGCGTTCGTGCGCCTCGAAGCGGCGCACGCAGCCCACGAGTGCGCGGCGGAGCATGGGGTGTTCGAGGCGTTGGTGGAGCTGGCGTCGTCGCCGGCCGTGGACGTGGAGGTACGGGCACGCGCCGTCGATCGCATCGCGCGTGACTGGCCGGCGGAGCGGGTGTCATCTCGGTTGGCGAAGTGGGTGGGCGATGCGTCGACGCGTGTCGCGCAGGCCTCATCGGCGGCGCTGGTGCGGATCGATGGCATCGACGCCGACACACTCGAGCGCGCCGCGCGGACCGGATTGCTAGTGGAACGGAAGGCGGCGATGCTCCGGATCGCGGAGTCGCTGCCGTGGCGCGTGGCGCTCGGTGCGCTGGAGCGACTGCAGGTCGACGACGCGTTCGAGGTTCGGTGTTTGGCCTACGAGCTCGCGGCGTCGATCGCGGTCGAGGGCTACGAGGACACCGTGACGCGGGCGATCGCGGACGACGCGGAGCGCGCGGTGTTGCTCGGTGCCCTGAAGCTGGGCCGGAGAGGTGCCGGCACGCTGACGCGCCTCGCGCTCTCGGACGCCGCGACGGCAGTGCGTGTCGCGGCGACTCGTGCGCTGGGATCGAGGTTCGGTGCGGCGGCGCAACCTACCTTGCGGTCGCTGTGGAGCGGCGACGACTTCGAGTTGGCGGAGGCCGCGCTCCTCGCGACGCTGCACGGCGCCGGCGGGCTGCGCGACGCAGCCGCTCACGCGCCGCGCGCCGAAGTGCGGATTCGCGCGTTGCAGATACTGGACGCATCGGGGACGCCGACGTTGGTGCACGACGCGGTGACCCGCGCCCTCCGCGACGACGAGCGCGATGTTCGGGTCGCGGCGACCGCGATCGCGATGCGACGGGCCGGCGCGGAGTGCGCCGGGCTCCTGGACCGCGTTGCCCAAACGAGCGACGCGGAGATGGCGGACGCCGCGCTCGACGGCGCGATCGCCTTGGGCCTCGCGGGTTACGGCGCGGCGGGCGCGATCGCCTACGACACGCGCCTGGCGCTGCCGGTGCGCCAGCGCGCGGTGCGGTGGATCGAGCGCACGTTCGAGGCGGAGGATCACGCGCAGCTGTTCGCGGCGCTGGAGGCCGCGTCGCCGGGGCTCGTGGACCGCGCGCGCCGGGAGACCACGGGCGGAGAAGCGCCCGCAACGACGCCGCAGCTCCCGGTGACGTTCTGGTCGGACGTCACGCAGCCGGAGGCCCCGGCGTTCGATGTCGCGGACACGCGCCCCGCGGCGCCAGCCGGCGGCGGCGCGAGATATGCGGACTCGGAGAACGCATCGGGCGGACCGCAGAGCGAATATACCGGACCGCGTAGCGAATATGCCGGACCGCAGAACGAATCTGCCGGACCGCGTAGCGAATCTCCCGGTCCGCGTAGCGGATCTGCCGGACCGCAGAGCGAATCTGCCGGTCCGCAGAACGAATCTGCCGGTCCGCAGAACGAATCTGCCGGTCCGCGTAGCGAATCTCCCGGACCGCAGAACGAATCTGCCGGACCGCGTAGCGAATCTCCCGGTCCGCGTAGCGAATCTGCCGGTCCGCAGAACGAATCTGCCGGTCCGCAGAACGAATCTGCCGGTCCGCGTAGCGAATCTCCCGGTCTGCATAACGCGCCACCGCCGTCGCGCGCGGGCGGCGCGTTGCCCGCGGTCGACCCGCACGTCGCGCGCCTCGTTCGTCCCGCGCCTCGGCCGCGGCGGCCCGCGCTCGGGCTCGAACGCGCGCGGGCCGCGCTGCAAGTTGCCTTGCGCGCGGGACCGAACGGGCACCGCGGGCTGATGACCCTCGCGGCCTCCGATCGCGTCCCCGCCGAGGTTCGCATCCAGGCGATCCGCCACCTCGCGGCGCAGGCGCCGGAGCGCGAGGACGTCGGGCGCCTCCTCGCCGGGGCGATGCGGTCCGACGATCCCGATCTCCAAGACGAAGCCCTCAAGGCCGCCGTGGTCCGTCGCGACACCGCGGTCGAGGCGATCGAGCACGTCGCCGAGAACGCCGCCTCCGCGCAGACGCGCGCCCGCGCCACACGTTTCCTCGGGAGCCGATGGTCCGTCCGAGAAGTGCGCGGATCCCTCGAGCGGCGCCTCTACGACCCCGATCCGAGCGTCCGCCTCGCTGCGCTCTTCGCGATCTTCTCGAGCACGCGCTTCGTCGCCGAACACCAGCGCGAGCAGGCGCTGATCAACATCCTCGTGGAGCACACGGATCCTGACGTCCGCGCCTCCGCGGCGCACGCCCTCGGCGCGTTCGGGACGAAGGCGGCGTTGCCCGCGCTGCGCAAGCTGGATTGCGAAGCGGCACGTGAAGCAGAGACACGCATCCGCACACACACCTGAAAGAAACGAGGCAGAGCGTAACGCGAGCGTAATCGAGATCACGGCCGCGCCCCCTCATCGTCGCAGCATGTCCGTCGATGCACCGACCAACACCCGCACCACCTTTCAGCCCACGCAGACGATCGCCGAGCTCGACGAGCCGCACGGCGACGCAGCACCGCTCGAAACGCCAGCGGCGCCGGAGATCGAGGCGCCCTCGATCACGCGCCGCCGTCCCGCGACCAGCCTGGTCGAAGCCGCTCGCGAGGCGCGCCGAATCCTCGAACAGACGATCCGGGATCGCATCGAGCAAAAGAACCCCGTCCCCGAGGCCAACGAGGTCCCGTTCGGCGATCGTCCCGTCGAAGAACGACGCGCCGATCTCGAAACCGCCCGCACCGACTTCGAAGCGACGGGGGACCCGGCGGCGTTCGACGACGTCGACACGTTCCGCGCGAACCTGACGCCGGAAGATCAAGCCGCGTACGACGCGTACCTCGACGAGGTGCGCAGCGACGACCGCATCAACTTCCGCTACGAAGACGGCGCCACGCCCGACGCCGCGCTCGAGGAGCTCACGTTCCGCGGCATCGCCGCCGAGACGTTCGGTCGCCCCGAGGCGCTCGACCGCATGATCGAGACCGCGTCCAACCACGAGCTCGACGAAGTCCCCGACTTCGCCGGCGACGACCAGTCGAACGGTGTCGTGCGCGACGTCGACGGCACCGGCACCTTCGACGTCTACGTGTTCCCCCCGGAGCGCGACCTCGGCTACTCCGGCGGCGCGCCCGCGTCCGGCGATCTCACGCTCCGCTCCGACGCCCTGTACGGACACCTCGTCGACCAGGGCGACAACCTCGTGATCCACGAGCTCGCGCACGTCGAACAGGGGGCCTCGCTCGACGGAGGACGCCACGACAAGGGCGTGGTCCCGCACGACTTCCCCGACCCCGAGCGCTTCGACGAGCTGGTCGCTTCGGAGGACGTCCAGGGGCTACTCGCCGAGCAGGGTCTCAACGCGGACGGTCTCGAGGCCTACCCGACGATGCTGAAGCTGTTCACGGAAGACCCGGAGGCGCTCCGCACGGCGAGCCCCGAGATGTTCCAACTGCTCAGCGATTACCTCGGGTACCGCCCTGACGTGCACACGTTCATCTGACACCAAAAAACGTGTTACGAGCCCCGCGATGCGGTGGTGGCCGGGTCTGATCCTCGTCGTAATCGGGCTCGTGCCGCGCGCGGCCTCGGCCGAGCTGGACCTCACCCTCGGCGGTCGCATCCAGTCGAACATCCGCTACCGTCCGTCCGAGACGCTCGTCGGCGACTTCTACGACCGGCGCGTCCTCGCCGACGGCTTCGCGCGCAACGAGCACATCCTCAAGCTCAAGGCGAACGCGACCACGGAGCGCTTCGCCGGCATCATCGACGTCGACCTCGTCTGGCTCGGCTTCGCGCGCACCGCGACGCTCGACGACCTGTCGCTGCGCGAGGTCGACGAACCCGTCCGCATCGAAGCGCAATCCGCCTACCTGGAGGGCATCGACCTGTTCGTCGAAGGCCTCGACCTGCGCGTCGGCTACCAGATCATCAACTGGGGCGTCGCGGACCAGTTCAACCCCACGAACAACCTCAATGCGGACGACCTCGAGGACCGCCTCCTCTTCGGCACGCAGCAGTCCAACCTGATGGCGCGCCTCGACTACGCCGTCACCGACAACATCACGTTCTCCGGCGCGCTCGTCCCGATCTTCCGCCCGGCGCTCCTCCCCAGCTCGGCGCCCCTCGCGGTCGGCGCGGTGGACCGCCTCCCGCACCTCGACGTCGACTTCCGCCGCCGCCTGCACGCCGAGGCCGCCGCGAGCGAGAACTTCGGCTACCCGACCCTGGTCGACGACGCCCTGATCCAACTCCCCGAACCGACGGCCGAGAACATGCAATTCATGTTGCGCGCGGCGACGGTGATCTTCGAGCAGGACCTCTCCCTGAGTTACTACTACGGGCGATCTGACTTTCCGGTACCCATCGACAACTTCACTCAGCAACTCATGGGTCAGCAGTGCAACCCATCCAACGCCATGGACTGCATCGACGGCACGCTCGGAACGACGGTCACCCTCGCCTATCCGAAGATGCAGGTCACGGGGCTGAACCTCACCGGTGAAGTCGACCTCCTGGGCTGGGCGAGTGAGTCGATCGCACCCATCGGATACCGCATGGAGGTCGGCGTGTACTTCCCGCGGCAACAGCGGCTGGCGATGCGCCAGAGTGAGATCGTCATCCTCGGCCAGACGCGCCCCGCCGGTGAGTATGCGTACCCCGACGGCGAACGCCCGCTCGTCCTCGACGACACCCCGTTCGCGAAGTGGACCCTCGGTCTCGACTACACCTTCAACGAACACGTCTACGTGAACGTGATGTGGGTCCACGGCCTCGCCGACGAATTCGGCGCCGGGGACTTCTTCAGCGACGGCAAGGTCGTGCGCGAGGGCGGCGTGACCAGCGACCCCGACACGACGAACACCTGCGCGCTCGTCGATCAGAACGGCGACGAGTGCGCCCGCGAGGTCCTTCGCAATCGTATCGGTGACTACCTCGTCGCCGGCGTGGACCTGAGGTTCATGGACGGCAACCTTCTGTTCCGCATGTTCACGATCCTCGAGCTCACGGGTTACACGGAAGACCTCTACCGCCGGAGTCTAGGCCGCCGGATCACCAACAGCTTCTCCCCGCTGTCGCCCGAAGGTTTCTCGGCCGTGCTCTTCCCCGAGCTGAGCTACAACTTCGGGCAGGGGCTCGAGCTCGCCGTCGGCGCGCTCTTCGAGCTCGGCAAGTCCTACACGAAGTTCGGCGAAGCCGCAGCCGGCGGCAACGTCGGCTGGTTCCGCGGCGTCTACAACTTCTGAAGACCGCCAGCACCTCCCCCTGCTCGCCGCTCTTCAGGCCCCGAGATCCCGCCCCGGGATTCTACGCGGGATCACCACCCCGCCCCAGGACGGACGGGGAGCGCGGCCGGCCGCTGTCTGGCGTGGTCAAAGCAATCCGTTCACGTACAATCGCGCTCACCCATGCGCATCGCCGCGATCCTGTTCGCCCTCGCCTTCACCGCCGTCACCTCCACCGCCCACGCCGCCACGATCGTCGTCGGGGCTACGGACGACGGCGGACAGAACTGCACGCTCCGTGACGCGCTGCGCACCGCGCAGAACGCGCCGTCGTACGCCGGGATCGGTGGGTGCAGCGCCGGGTCGGCCGGCGTGGACACGATCATGCTCGGCGCGGGGACCTACCAGCTCGGCATCGGCGGGATGTTCGAGGACAACGCCGAAGCCGGTGACCTCGACATTCGCGAAGACGTCGAGATCGTGGGCGCGGGGCCGTCCTCCACCACGATCGACGCGCAAGGCATCGACCGGGCGTTCCACCTCCCCGTCGCCGGCGTGCAAGGTACCTTGCGGCAGCTCTCGATCGTGAACGGCAACCCCGGGCAGGACGACGGCGGCGGCGTGCTCGTCGCGCAGGGCGCGATCCTCTCGATGGCGGACGCGCGCGTCGCTTCGTGCCAGTCGTACCTCGGCGGCGGCGGGATCGACTCGCTCGGGATGATGACGCTCGAACGCGTCATCCTCGAAGGCAACAGCACCGAGAACGACGGCGGCTTCCGCTGCCTCACGACCTGCGTCGGCTCCGTGACCGACGTTATCGTCCGGAACAACACGGCGACGGGCCTCGTCGGCGGCGGAGCCGGCGCAGCCGGGAGCCTCACCGCGATTCGCACGCAGATCATCGACAACGTCCACACCGGCCCGCTCGGCGCCGGCGGCTTCTCCGCGCTGCAAGTGAGCGGCGGCAACAACACCATCACGTTCATCGACAGCGTCATCGCCCGCAACACCACCGCCGGTGAGGGCGGCGGTTTCCGCGTCGGCACGATCGGCGGGCTCTTCGACGGCAACCCGAATGTCACCCTCATCAACACCACCATCGCCAACAACCAAGGCGGTCAGGGCGGCGGCCTCTCGATCGTCGCCGGCCAAGCCACGCTCTCCAACGTCACGATCACCGACAACACCGCCGCGACCTCCGGCGGCGGCGTGTGGCGACAGAACGGCGCGCTGCGCATGCGAAACTCGATCGTCGCTCGCAACGCGGGCCCCGGCCCGGACTGCAGCGGTCAGATCGACAGCCTCGGCTACGTCCTCGTCGCGAACGGCGCCGGCTGCACGGTGTCTGGCGGCAACGGCAACCTCGTCGGCGACGCCCCGCCTATCGACGCGATGCTCGGCACCCTCGGCGACTTCGGCGGCGGCACCCTCACCGTCCCGCTCCTCCCCGGGAGCCCCGCCCTCGACAGCGGCGACCCCGCCGGCTGCACCGCCAACGGCCAACCGCTGATCACTGACCAACGCGGCTCCCCACGTCCCTCAGGCGCCGCGTGTGACCGCGGCGCGTACGAGCTGCAAGACGGCCCGGCCCGCGACGCCGGCGTGCGGGACGCAAACGCCACCATCGACGCCGGTCCGCCTCGCGATGGCGGACCCGTCGATCCCAACCGCGACGGCGGCCCCGCGCGCGACAGCGGCGCGAGCCCGGCCGACGACGGAGGCATCAACGACGCGAGCGTGCGGGACGGCGGTCCGCCCCCCGACGCCGGCGAGAGCATCGACGAGACCCCCGAGCCACGCGAAGCCGAAGACGAAGGCTGCAGCTGCACGGCTACGACGGGCGCCACGTCCAACGCCTGGCTCGCCTGCGCGCTCCTCGCGTGGGCGCTCCTGAGACGCCGCCGCTGAGCTCACCTCTCTCGCCTGACGTACGAGCTCGAGCTCTCGATCCCGGCGACGCCGTTGGCACTCGGATACAGCTCGACCGCCCTCCGCTTCACCGCGATTCGAGCCGGCGGCTTTGCCCTCGCGCTACGTGGTGGCGCTTCGGCGATGGTCGGTCTCTACCCGGGCGACGCCCCCGTCGTCCTCGCGTCAGCGTTCGGCGGCGCGTTGGCATCCGCGGGTACGGACGACAAACGTTTCACCATCGGCTTCGCGGTCCCCTACTCCTACGACTCGGACACCGACAGGTGGAGCCAAGAGGTGTACGAGGCGACGATCGGCGGCACCCTCTAACGCGCGCGCGCTAGGTTTCGCTTCGTGAACAGACGATCCGAGAGGCCGCCGTTCACCTTCCACTTCTTCCGCACCAGCTTGCTCACGTGGTCGCCGTCGGTGTGGTCGCGCATCGCGATCACCTCCGGCGCGCAGACCTTGCCCTCGCAGGTGTAGTCCGAGCGGGTCTCCGTCTTCACCTTCTTGCCGGCGTCGTCGAAGTACTCCATCTCGAGTGGCAGCGCGCGCTTCTTCTCCACCGTCATCACGATGCGCGCGTACGGCGCCTCGGCGCCGCTCTTCTTCGTGAGCTCGAGCTTCGCCTTCTCTTCGTCGCTCGACACCACCTTCGCGGCGTACAGCGGCGCGTACCGCGTGAGGGCGAGGTCGTCGTTCGAGTACGTCGTGCCCATGAAGCCCTGCTCCGTCACGTGGCTCGCGATGCGGCGGACCTTCTTGTACGCGGGCAGGTAGATGTACATCTGCGTCGGCGAGACGATCAGGACCTTCGTGCCACGAAGGTCCGCCGGCGCCGTGAACGCAGTCAGGCGCTTCTCACCCTTGATCGACACCTCCAGCCGAAGCGTCCGCTCCTTGCCGTCCTTGATGTCGACCATCTCGTAGTCGAGGAACTGGTCCTTCGCCTGGTTGAGGGCCTCGTCGACCTGCGCGAGCTGGGCCTGCGCGTCGTCCGCGCGTACGTCGGTCGCCGCGAGAACCAACGCGGCCGTCACGAGAATGGGGAGTCGCATGAGGGTCGCGTATCAGACGCGACCGGGGGGAGAAAAGTCACGGACGTTCATGCCCTGGCCGGGCTCGTCCCGATGGGCGACCTGGTTGCCGTCGCCCGTGAACTCTCGGTAGTCGCGGCCCGCCTGCTCGACGTCCGGCTCCTCGACCTCGACGCCCGCCGACCGCGCGATCTCCGTCGGGTCCAGGCCCGCCTCGCGCATCACCGACTCGTCGACGTGCGCGTGGATCCAACGATCCAACGAGCTCGGGTCGCCGCCCTGCCCGAGGATCTCACGCGCCTGCTTCAACGCGTTCGCGGCGCCCGAGCCGCCGTCCGCCGCGCGCTCGAGCAACGCTGCGAACTGCTGCACACGCGGCGCCGCTTGCATCTTCGCGCGCTCGGCCGCCTTGGTGTCGCCCTTCGTGGCGACCACCGTCGCGTGATAGATGTCCTGGAGCTCCTGGTTGACGTCCATCGCCCGCGGGGGAATGGCCGGTGCTCCACTGGATTCGGTTCCTACCTTCGGCACGTCTCCAGTGTGCGGGATCCGACCACCACTTGGCCAGGGCCGTCAGGACTTTTGAGGCGCCCCCTCGGGCGCCGACGCCGGCGCGGCCGCCTCCACGAGCGCCGGCCCTCGACGTGAAAACACCGGAACGCAGACAAAAGTCGCCAACGCCGCCGTCAGCATCGCTGCGGCCGTGAGTCCCCCGACGTTCTCCAGCGTCTTCGCCTCCCCCAGCGTGAGAATGAAGAACCCCGCGCCGACCATCATCGCGTTGGTCCAGATCGCCGTCGCGGTCTTCGACACCGCCGCCGCGACCGACGGCGCAGTGCGCCACGCCGTCACCAGATGCACGGCATAGTCGACCCCCGCGCCGATGATCAGGCTCGCGAGCATCGCCGTCCCCATGTCGAGGTGCACGCCGAGGATCCCCATCCCGCCGTACACCGCGAGCAGCGTGATCACCGTCGGGCTCGCCGCGAGCAACCCGGCGCGCACACTCCGGAACGCGATCGTCAACACGACCAACACACTCACGAGCGCGAGCGCGAGGCTGGTGATCTGATTGTCGACGGTGCTGCGCGACAGACCACGATGCAGCACCGGGAGGCCGCTGACCTTCGCCTCGATCTTCGGCGCCGACGACGAGCGCTCGAGCAACGCCATCGCGCCCATCACGTGCGTGCGCCAGTGCGGATCCGTGATGCGTTGATCGACCGCCGCGCGGACACGCGCCGCGCGGTCCATTGCGACGAGCGCCTTCTTCGCTTCGGTGATGCGCGTCTGCGAAGCCGCGATCAGATCCTCCGCGAGCAGCGATTCGACGGGCTCGCCGATCACGTCCTCGTGCGGCGCGAGCACGCCGACCAGGCGCGCCACGACCGACGCTTCGGCGGATGTCGACGAGCGCGCTGCGTCCGCGGACGCTGAATCACTCGGCGCGCCGCCTTCGCGGTGCGTCGAATCCCCCGGGACGATCACCGCCGCCGCCGACGCCGCCACGGCCTCGGGCAACGTCACCGGGCTCTCGTCCGACGCGAGGAACTTCGCGACCCGCTCCGCCACCGCCGCCGGGCGCGGCGTCGACGCGGGCTCGGCGAGCGCGGCGCGCACCCTCGCGCGGACGTCCGCGTCGAACTTCGCACCCGCCCGCCGCGTCGCGACCTCGACGCGCCCCAACGCGATCTCCACCGGTGTTGCCGCGAGCCCGGCGGCGACGATCGCCTCCACGTCGTGCAGCGCGCGCTCCACGGAGTCGACGTCGCTCTTGGCGAGCTTCGCGTGCACGACGACCTCCTGCCGATCCTCCGTCACGAGCTGCCCGATCGCCGGGCGCCCGGTCAGGAACCGGTAGAGCAAGGCAACTTGCTCGGGCTCGTCCGGAACCCGCCGCGCGCCCTGCATCGCGAGGTTCAGCTGCGCGACCACCTGCCCGGCGTGCTGCACGGAGCTCACGGAGTCCAGCGCCTCGATCCGATCCGCGAGGTGGAACAGCTGCCAGAGCGCGTCCGGCGAAGTGAAGTCCGCTCGCAAGTGAACTTGCACGAACTGCGACCCGCCGAACTCCTCCAGAAGGAACGCGTCGGCCCGCGCCGGAGGGCTGTCGTCCGCGAAGAACGCCGACAGATCCATGCGAGTGTCGACGCGCCCCGCGAAGAACGCACCGATCGCCGCCACCGCGAGGACGACCGCCATCCCTGCGGCGCGCCGTTCGCGGAGCCAGGCCACCGCACCGACGAGCACCGCGGACGTGGACTCCTCCCCGCGCGGGTGCGTGAGGCCCGCGACGCGGATCGCCGCGGGCACGAACGTCAACGCGAGGACGAGCGCGACCAGTACGCCGAGCCCGGTGAACAGCCCGAACGTCTGCATCGGGACGATGTTCATCGCGAGGAAGCTGAACAGGCCGGCGACGGTCGTGAGGCCCGCCGCGACGACGGTCGGCCCCACGGAGACGAGGGCTTCGACCAGCGCGGCGTCGCGTTCGAGGGTGCGGCGCAGCTGCTGGTAACGCGCGAGCACGTGCAGCCCGTACGCGCTCCCCACCGAGAACGCGATGACCGGCATCGAGGACAGCACGATGTTGTGCTCGACGCCGAGCACGAACATCAGCGCCATCGAAACCGCGATCCCCGCGCCGGTGGAGAACAGCACGACGATGGCGCCGATCGGATCGCGGAAGCCGATGAGGATCATCAGCACGATCGCGGCGACCGCCCACGGCGTCAGCAGCGCGAGGTCGGCCTGCGTCGCTTCGAACACGTAGCTCGAGACAAACGGCGCACCACCGAACGCGACACGACGCGACGGCATCGTGCGCGCGACCGTCGCCTGCACCTCGTTCGCAAACCCCCGCGGGTCGCTCCCCTCCGCGGGGAAGACGAGGACCAACGCGGCGTCGAGCTCGGACGATACGAGCTGCCCCACCACCAGGTCGCGCGAGAGCACCTTGTCGCGGAGCGCCTGACGCGCGGCTTCGTCGGCGGGGATCGAACGCACCAGTAGGTCCGTTTCGATCCCCCCGTCGGGCGACGGTACGAAGTCGTCGACGTTCGCGAGCGACAGCGCGAAGTCGATCGACGGCGACTCGTCGAGGGCCTTGGTCGCGGCCGCCAACTCCGCGAAGAAGTCCGGTGCGAGGACGTCCTCGGTTTGGACGCCGACCAGCGCGACGTCGAGCCCGCCGAAGCGGCGGTTGATGTCGTAGAAGATCGCGACGTCCGGATCCGAACGCGGCAGGAACGCGAGGACGTCGTCGTCGTGCGGTACCTGCGTGGCGAAGAACGCGCTGACCCCGGCGAGCAGGATCGTGCCGATCACCACGGCCCAGGCGACCTTCACCCGGACGAGGCGCTCGGCGAGCCAGCGCATCTTCAGTTGGCGCCCGAGAAGCGCGCCTCGAGCGAGGCAAACGCGCGCGGACCGGGGCGCGCGAAGCCTTCGATCTGGAACATCTCGAGGACCTCACGCCCGGTGGCGTCGTTCTTCATCGCCGCGAGCGCGGCGCCGAGCGCCTCCGGGAAGCCACGCGGTGCCTGGCCCGAGAGGACGGTGATCGGCGGCGTGGGGTGCGGCCCCGACGCGTGCAGCAGGCGGAGCTTCTTCTCGTAGCGCGTGCCCTGCAGCGCGCGGTACTGCGCGCCGTCGAGCAACACGGCGTCCGCCTTCCCCTTCACCACGTTGCGAATCGCACGCAGCCCGAGCTTCTGCGGCGCGAGCTTCAGCTCCTTCGCGGAGAGCTTCTTGTCGAACACGACGTCGTACACGAACCGCGTCGACCCGAGGTGCGTGCCGGTGACCGTCTTGCCCTGCATCGCGTCGAACGCAAACGTCGTGTCCTTCGCGGCGAGCAGGTAGAAGTGGTCTTCGACCTTGCCCTGCTGCTTGAGCTGCGCGACCGGCTCCAACGCGTACTTCGACTTGAACTCCAAGAAGATCGGGAGCGACGGGAACAGCACGGCGGGTTTCTTCGTGAGCTCGTCGAGGCACTTCGCCCGGTCGTTTGTGTAGACCCCTTCGATGCGCCCCTCGGCCAGCCCGGTCTGCGACTCGATGTAGCGGTAGAGTCGGTCGATCACCGCCTGCTGCTGCGGTCGGAGATCCGGACCGCCCGGCTGGCAGATCAGGAAGCGCACCGGATCGGCGGCCTCCGCCGCGCCAGCCCACGTCACGGCGACGGTGACGATCGCGAGGAGCACCCGCATGGACGTTCCGTACCAGCCGCATCCCGAGCGAAACAAGCATGGCATGCCGGCTTTGGACGCAGATCGAGCCTCCGCGATTCAGAACGAGCCGTCGGGGTCACCCGAGCCGTGCTCCCGAATTCCGCAGTCCTGACGAGTACTTGGCCTAGGCTGAGGCCGAGCGCGAATGCGGCCGGTCCGAAGCCTGTGCCAAGGCGGTCCGCGAAGCGGAGCGGCGTTATGGCCTAGACACATCGACGGTGCTCCGCGGCCCGGGTACCGTCCGCGGATGGCGCCGGAGCGCGTGGCGTACATCGCCCAGGGCGAGCTGTTCGCGGGACCCGTCGACGGGCCGCTCGACGAGGTTCCGACCAAGTTCGTCGACCAGTACGTCGAGCGTTCGCGACGATCCCAGGCGCGCAACGCGTGGAAGTTCGAGCAGCGCGATCAGGCGTTCCTCGGCGGCGCGATGCTGTGGGGCGGCGGCGCGTCGCAGCACGTCAGCAAACCCGCGGTCGTCTCCGCAGCGCGCGGACGACGCCCCGGCGAGCTGATCTACGTCGTGCAGGCGGAGCGCGTCAGCAGCGTCTTCGCGAACACGTGGACCGACGCGACCCTCGACCGCGAAGCCGAAGTCCGACTGTCCTCGCACAACGACCTGTCACTCCTCGACATCGCCGCGCACCCCGACGGCGAGCTCATCGCGTGCTCCGTGCTCGACGGCTCCGGCGCAGCGCACCTCGCCGTCACCGACGACGAGGGCCGTCACCTGAGGACCATCACGGAAGGTGACTCCGAAGATCTCTCGCCACGCTGGCACCCCCGAATCCCGCGCACGCTCGTCTACCAGTCGGCGGGGATCGCACGTTCTCCGGAGGACGTCTTCATGGGCTTCGGCCCGTCGTGCATCGAACAGCTGAAGCTCGATACGGCGGCGATCGACACCCTCGTCGAGGACGCCGACCACGACTGCTTCGCGCCGACGTTCGGCGCCGACGACGCGCTGTTCTACCTGCGTCGCCCGCACCACCCGATCGGCAAGGGAGCATCGTTCGGCGCGTCCCTCGCCGACGCCTTCCTCGCGCCGTTCCGCATCGTGCTCGCGGGCGCGGCGTTCCTCGGCGTGTTCGCGGCGCGGTACGGCAAGTCGCTGTCGAAGAACAGCGACGAAGAGCTCGCGCGGATGCAGCACATCGCCGCGCGTCGAAGAGTGTCGGCGGTACCGATGCATCGCGCGTACACGGGGCGCCCGAGCGGTCGCGACGAAGACGATCCGTGGCGCGTCCCAGTGGAGTGGAAGCTGATGCGTCGGCGCCCCGGCGGCGAAGACGAAGTCGTCGCGGAGCGTGTGCTCGACTACGACCACACGACGTCGGGCGCGATCGTCTACACCGACGGCAAGTCGCTTCTGCTGCGCACCGAAGACGGCGAGACGAAGACCCTCGCCGAGAAGCCCGGGATGCAGCGCGTCGTCACTCTCTAGTCACGCCCCGCCATCATCGCTTCGTACTGGCGCTCGATCGCAAACGCGAGCGTGCGCATCATCGCCATCGACATCTCGACGTTGTCCTCGAACAGATCGAAGAAGTCTGCGACTTCCACGCGCAGCACGACGACCGGGGTCTGCGCCGTCGCACCGAACCAGCGCGGGTCCGACGCCAGAGCGTCCATGCCCCCCGCCGTGGAGCCCGCGCCGAGGGCGAACTGCTGCTTCGCGTCGGCCGTCGCGCACGCGACGAGGCCGCTGTGGATCGCGACGAAGTGTCCGGCCGGATCCCCCACGTTCCACAGCACGTCACCCGGCGCGTAACGAACCTCCTGCGCGCCGCTCGCGAGCTCGGCGAGGCTCTCGATGCTCGCGCCGGAGAAGCTGAGCGTGCGGGTGAGGAAGAAGATGCGGTCCATCAGATCCAGCGGCTCGGCGCGGTGTTGCCCCTCGTGCTCCTTCTCGACCGCGAACCCCGCCGTCGAACCGCGGAGCTGCCGCGCTTCCACGAGCGTCCGCGCGAGGACCCGCATCACCGCGGACATGATCGCGAAGTTGTCCTCGAAGACGTCCTCCATCCGCTCCCGCGTCAGCGCCAGCGTCGTGGTGTCCTCGACCGCGACCGCGTCGACGCCGCGCGGGTCCTGCGTCAGCGACGCGATGCCGCCGACCGACTCGCGCTCCTTCATCAGTCGGTACGGTTTGCCGTCACGGAGGATCTGCACCTTGCCCTCCACGACGAGGTGAAGACCAGGCACCGGGACGCCGCCCTTCGAGATCACCTCCCCCTTCGCGAAGAAGTGATCGGTGCACTGCTCGGCCATGACCACGAGCTCGTCGGGCGCGAGCGCCGAGAACGCGGGGAAGGTGCGGAGCGTGAGCATCCGCTGGACGTTCGAGGACGGTTGGGCGACGGCGACCATCGATACCTCCTACTGCGCCTGCCCGACTTCCCGTACTTCTCGTACGGACACCGGTCGGCGTCGCTTGGCGAGCAGCCCCGACGCGCGCTCCGCGAGGGAGGTGAGCGAGCTG
The DNA here is from genome assembly GCA_040218735.1 of Deltaproteobacteria bacterium. GTDB lineage: Bacteria > Myxococcota > Kuafuiibacteriia > Kuafuiibacteriales > Kuafuiibacteriaceae > JAUHYN01. The sequence goes on along the minus strand of JAVJQW010000043.1, from coordinate 240,368 downwards.
TCCTCGGCGCGGCGATCCGCGTCCGCGAGCTCGCCGAGCCCGAGCTCCGTGATGTGGTGCCCCGCGACGCCGCGGAGCGTGAGGTTCGGATCGTCGAGCACGTCGCGGAGGACCTTCGCGTAGGCGCGGTGCAGGGTCGCGTCGTCGGCGTCGAGCGCGGCGACGAAGGCCGACCGATGCGGCGGTCGGAACAGCGTTTGCGCGGCTTCGAGGCGACCGAGGTCCGAGAGCTCGTCGACCATACACAGGAGTAGGTCACGCACGGGCGGGTCGATGACGTGGGACAGCAGCTCGCGCGTGGATGCGCGGGTCTTCGCCTCTTCGCTGCGGAGCCCGAAGTAGATGCTCCGGAAGTCCTCGCGAGGCAGCACCACGGGGAGCAAGCGGAACGTACGGTACATCGCGCCCTGCTCCTTCTCCTCGGTGAGCTGCAAGAGAAGTTGCGCGGCCGGGGTCTTCGCCGACGGGTTGCGTTCGAGGTACGCGGAAACGCAGAGGCGCCACGACAGAGCGGTGACCGCCTGCTCGACGAGCGACCTCGCGCGCTGCAGCAACGCGGCACGGTCGAAGGAGCCGTCGCGTCCGTCGAACTGCATGCGATTGAGGGCGCGGAGGATCTTGAAGAGCACTCGATCGTCCTGCTCGACCTGCACGCGCTCGATGAGGATGTCCCACGCGCGCGGGTCGTCGAAGCGCGCGAGCGTCCGCGGGACGTGCAGCCGAACCGGGCGCGGCGCGGCGGGATCGAGGAGGGCGGCGCGGAGCGCTTCCAGGGCGGGCTCGCCGAGCTTCAACAACGCGACGCGCGCAGCCGCGCGACCGGAGCGGTGCGCGAGGAGCCGAACCAGCGCGGGGAGGTACTCGGGCGACGGTGTCTCGGCCATCGCGCGCGCGACGCGCGGCGGCACGGACCAGTCGGGATCGTCGGCGAGGCGCAGCGCGATGTGCGCGAAGCGCTCCGGCGGCGCGTCACGCACCGCGTAGAGCGCGGCGAGTCGGTCGCGGACGTCATCGGAGTCGACGAGGGCTTCGAGGCCGGCGTTGATGCTCTCGTCGGACGCGAGCCCGCGGCGTGCCTGCCACGCGAGCGCGACGGCGCGCAGCTCGGGGTGCTCGGAGTCGACGTGGCTGGCGAGTTTGTCGTCGTGCGCACCGGCCGACGCGAACAGCCGAAGCGCAGCGGCCCGCACCTCGGGCTCGGGGTGCTCGAGTGCGCGCCCCCCCGTGAGGGGGGAAGCGCGCGAGGTGCTCAGGGGGCGCGGCGAAGCCGCGGCGCCGGCCGAGTGGTCGAGGAGACGTTCGGCGACGCGGAGGACGTCGGTGCGCTCCGTCGCGAAGAACAGATCGAAAGCGCGCGTGACCACCGCCGACGACGGGTGGAACAGGATCAGCGCGGGGATCAGGTTCGTCTTCTTGAACGCCGCGAACATGTCGAGGGCGGCGAGGACCTCGTTGTCGTCCGGCGAAGAGAGCGCCGCGATGAGCGCCTCGAGCGAGCCGAGATCGAGATCCGGGACCGCGACGTTGGTGTCGACCTTGCCCTCGCGGAGCTGCCGACGAAACAGCTCCAGGTAGTGCGGCTCGATGGTGCGCACCGCGGCGAGCCACACGACCGCGAGCCCCACGAGCGCCACGGCGATGTGGAAGTGCTCGGCGCCCGCGAGCGTCGCCGCGAGGAGGAGCACGGACGCGAGCGCCTGCCCGCCGCGTTGTCCGACCGCCTCGACGAAGCTCTTGAAGCGCGCACGCACGTCGGCGGTCAGCGGGAGGTAGAGGATCTCGTTGCCGGTCCGGTTCACGGAGTGCCGCAGCGCGCCGTCGGCGCTCTTGAGGAGCACGGCGGGGACGAGCCCGCCGAACACCGCGAACCCCGCAGCGCCGAACAGCAACGCGCCCGGGAGGAAGAGGAGCGTGCGATGGACACCGAGCGACCGGAGCAACCGCGGCGCGATGGCGAGCTGCACGACGAGCGACACCGCGTTGATCACGGCATAGAAGCGCGCGAAGAACGCACCGAGGGAAGCGGCGTCGGCGTGGTCCGCGGCGACGGCGGCCTTGAACAGGTAGTCGACGCCGGTGATCAACACGGCCGACGTCAGCGCGACGACGAAGAGCCGACTCAGGTAAGGGCTGCGGAACGGGCGCGCGCGCTCACGTGACGCTCGGCGACGCGGCACCGCCGGCTCCGGCGGTTTCGAAAAGCCGATCGGGAGCACCGCCGCGACGACGAAACAAACGACGCCCGCGATCATCAGCGCGCGTGCGTCCGCGATCGCCAACACGGCGCTCGCAGTGAGCGAGCCCAACGTCGCGCCCACGAGGCCGCCGGCGCCGACGATGGAGAAGACACGCTTCGCCTGCCCCACGTCGAACACGGCGGCGAGCTGCAGCCAGAACTGGAGCACGACCATCGTCGCGAGGAGGCCGACCCAGACGTAGAAGGCGCCGAGCATCAGCGGGTCGGCGGGATCGAGGAAGACGTAGAACGCCGCGGTGATCCCGGCGCCGACGAGGAGCGTGAACGCGAGCAGGCGCCGGGCGGAGAAGCGTTCGAGGAGGCGCCGGTTGGCAGCACCGACGACCAGCGCGAGGCCCGCGATCGCGATGTACGTGAGCGGCAGTCGGTCGGCGTCGAGCTTGGCCAGGAACAGGGCGTCGCGGGCGGTCTCCAGGAGCGCGTGGCCCGCCATCATCGCGGCGAGGACGGCGAACGCGACGAGGGTGTCGCGTCGATCCTCGTCGCGGATTCCGAGCAGTCGGGCCAGCACTGTCGGGGAGCATACCGCGAGGTTCGTCTTCGGGTATCGTCCCGCGGCGATGGCCGAGCCGGCGTTCCTCGTCGTCCCCAACGGCTACCACCGCATGGACGCCGCGGCGTTCAAGGCGCGCTACCCGAACATCGCCATGGTGTGCCCGCGCGGCGCGAAGAAACGCGTCGAGAAGGTCGTCCCGGTCGACCTGACCTACGACGCGTACGACAGCGACGACGTCGTCCGGCTCGCCCACCTCGACGGCGTGGCCGAGGGAGAGGGCGTGATGACCGTCGTGGACGAAGAGGGCGCGACGGTCGTCCTCAACGACTCCGTGTTCAACGTGCCGCACGGCTCGGGGCTCACGGGCTTCGTGTTCAAATACGTGACGCAGTCGACCGGGGGGCCGCGGGTGTCGCGGGTGTTCCGGTGGTTCATGATGAAGGACCGCGCCGCGCTCAGGGGCGCGTTGGAGGGTCTCGCGGCCACGCCCCGCCTCCGACGGGTGATCGTCTCGCACCACCGCGTGATCGACGAAGCGCCCGAGCAGACGCTGCGTAGCGTCGCGGCCGCGCTGTAGTAAGGTCCCGCGTCATGAAAGCGGTGCTCTGCAAACAGTTCGGTCCCCCTTCACAGCTCGTCGTGGAGGAGGCGCCCTCGCCCGAGCCCGGACCGACGCAGGTCCGCATCGACGTGAACGCCGCGGGCGTTAACTTCCCCGACCTGTTGATGGTGCAGGGCCTCTACCAGTTCAAGCCGCCGTTCCCGTTCTCGCCGGGGAACGAGGTCGCCGGCGTCGTGAGCGCCGTCGGGGAGCGCGTCGAGGGGTTCGCGGTGGGCGACCGGGTGTTCGCGACCGTGCCGTGGGGTGGCTTCGCGGAGCAGGTCGTCGCGGAGGCGCTCGTGACGCTGAAGATCCCGAACGGGATGGAGGACGACGAGGCCGCGGCCTTCCTCCTCACGTATGCGACGTCGAAACACGCGCTCGAAGATCGCGCGCAGCTGAAGGCCGGCGAGACGCTCCTCGTGCTCGGCGCGGCGGGCGGCGTGGGCATCGCGGCGATTCAGATCGGCAAGGCGATGGGTGCGCGGGTGATCGCCGCGGCGTCGACCGAAGCGAAGCGCGCGGCGTGCGTCGAAGCCGGTGCCGACGCGACGATCGACTACACCTCCGAGGACCTGAAGAAGCGCACGAAGGAGCTCACCGACGGCAACGGCGCGGACGTCATCTACGATCCGGTCGGCGGCCCCTTCGCCGAGCCCGCGCTGCGTGCGATCGCGTGGGAGGGGCGCTACCTCGTGGTGGGGTTCGCGGCGGGGGACATCCCGAAGCTCCCGTTCAACCTCGTTCTACTGAAAGGATGCCAGGTGGTGGGGGTGTTCTGGGGTTCGTTCGCGGCGCGGGAGATCGAACGCAACACGAAGCACCTCGAGGAGCTGATCGCCTGGCGCAACGAAGGCAAGATTCGGCCGGTGGTGTCGAAGGCCTACGCGCTCGCCGACGCCCACCAGGCGCTCGAAGCGCTCGAGCGGCGCGAAGTGATCGGCAAGGTCGTCGTACGACCCTGACTCTGACCATGGCCAAGCTCAAACTCATCCTCGTCTACTTCCAGGCGCTCTTCTACGTGTTCGCCGGCGCGATGCACTTCGTGTCACCGGCCGTCTACGAGCCCATGATGCCGCCGTACCTCCCGGCGCACGGCGCGTTGATCCTGCTCTCCGGCGTCGCCGAGATCGCCGTCGGCGGCGCGCTCCTCGTCAAACGGATCCGGCCCTACGCCGGGTGGGGCGTCGTCGCGCTGCTGGTCGCGGTGTGGCCAGCCAACCTGCACATCGCGATGGAGAACGTCGCCGTGTTCGGCGCCGAAGAGGGACTCGGTGCGCTCAACTGGGTGCGGTTCGTCTTCCAGGTGCCGCTGATGGCGCTCGCCTGGTGGTCGACGCGCCCCGAAACCTAACCGTCGCCCAGGTCCCCCGACGCCGAGGTCATCCGCGCGAGCTCCGGGAAGAACTTCCTCAGGTTCGTCTTCTTCCTGAGCCCGGCGCCGTGCGCTTCGCGGATCGTCTTCGCGCGGAGCTCGCCCGAGAAGTACTCGGGGTGCGGGTGCACCTGCATGCGGATCAGGAACGCGCAGAGCGGTTCACACGCGAGGCCGAGCTGCGCGAGCGCGTGGCCCGCGAAGTAGTCCGCGCGTGTCTCTTCGAGCCGGCACAGGTCCGCGAGCTCGTCCGCGGTCTGCGGCCGGGCCTCGCGGTACTCGGCCCAGCGCTTCGGGCGGTGGCCGATCTCGTGCGCGATGACGCCGACCTGTGTGTCGAGGCTGTCGGCGGCGCCGAGCAGGAACTCGCGCCCGACGTAGATCATCCCCTCCGAGTCGATCGCCGCGATCGTCCCCGCCGAGAGGCACAGGTCGTACTCGGACTCGTCGTCGCCGACGAGCCGTGCGAGCTTCTTGCGGTACACGTGCAGCCGCGCCATGAGCGCGCTGATCTCGGCGTCGTCCTCGTCGAGCACCGGCGGCTTCGGACGACCGAACAGGCTGTCCTGCACCTGGTCGCCGAGGGACTGCGCCTGCTCTTTGCCGCCGACCCAAGTGGGACCAAACGGATTCTTGGCGACGCCGCCGCCGGGAACGCGTGTGGCCACGTCGTGATTGTACCGGTACGCTACCGACCGTTCCATGGCCGACGATCTGCGCGTTACCCGGATCAGCACGGGGCTCGTCAGCTCGAACGTCGGCCGGGCCCCGAAGCGCGCCGTGTGCCGCGTCGTCGGGGCGCCCGGGGAGGTGCTCATCGGCGCGCGCCCGGTCACCGTCGGCGCCGACGCGAGCTGCGACCTCGTCCTCGCGGACGGCCGTGTCTCACGCCGACACGCCGAGCTCGCCCTCACCGCGGACGGCGTCCGCGTCCGCGACCTCGACAGCACCAACGGCACCCACTACCAGGGCTCCCGGATCACGGAGGCCCGCGTCCCACTCGGTGCGTCGATCGTCGTCGGCGGGACCACCCTCAAGGTCGAGGATCGCCCCGCCCTCTCCGTCACGCCGAGCCAGCGCAGCAGGTTCGGAGAGCTCGTCGGGACGAGCGCGACGATGCGCGAGATCTTCGCGATCCTCGAGCTCGCCGCAAACTCCGACGCGACCGTGCTGGTCGAGGGGGAGACCGGCACCGGCAAGGAGCTCGTCGCCCGCGCGCTGCACGACCACTCGCCGCGTGCGTCGAACGAGCTCGTCGTCGTCGACTGCAGCGCGATCGCGGACAGCCTCGTCGACAGCCAACTCTTCGGCCACCGGCGCGGCGCATTCACCGGTGCGCTCGACGATCGCGCCGGGGCGCTGGTGACCGCGAGCGGCGGAACGTTGTTCCTCGACGAGCTGGGTGAGCTCCCGCTCGCGCAGCAAGCCAAGTTGCTCCGCGCGCTCGAGGACCAGACCGTGCAACCGGTCGGCGCGGACCACCGCACGAGCGTCGACGCCCGCATCGTCGCCGCCACCCACCGCGACCTGTCGGCAATGGTCGACGCCCAGACGTTCCGCTTCGATCTCTTCCACCGCATCGCGGTCGTGCACGTGCGACTACCTCCGCTGCGCGAACGGCTGGAGGACCTCCCGGTCCTCATCGAGCACTTCTACCGCGGGCGTGGCATCGACCCCGGGCCGATCGACGGCGACAACCTCACCCGCCTCCGCGAACACGCGTGGCCCGGTAACGTGCGCGAGCTGCGCAACGTCCTGGAGCGTGCGTGGGTGCTGACGCCTCCCGAGCGTCGTGCGTTTCGAACGCTCGACCTCTGGCTCGGGGGCGCCTTCGAGCCGAACGACGACGGCGCATCCGATCTCGCGCTGTCGTTCAAGGAAGCGAAGGAGCGCCTCGTGGAGCGCTTCGAGCGCCGGTACCTCGCCTCGGTCTGGGCGAAGTGCGACTACAACGTCACGCGCGCCGCGGAGCACGCCGGCCTCAACCGAAAGACGTTCCGCGAGCTCCTCCAGAAACACGGAATCAAACGCGAATGAGACCGGGCGACATCCTCGGCGTGTACGAGGTGCTCGCCGAGCTGCACGCGGGAGGGATGGGTCGCGTGGCGGTCGGGCGCCGCCGCGGCGCGTTCGGGTTCGAGAAGCTCGTCGCGATCAAGACACTGCTCGGGACGTACCAGGCGGACCCCGCGTACCGGCTCGCGCTCCGCGACGAAGCGCGGCTGCTCGCGCGCCTCGACCATCCGAACATCGCGCAGGTGCTCGACGTGTTCGAGGAAGGCACGCAGGTCTACCTCGTGTTGGAGCTCGTCGCGGGCGTGACCCTCGACCTACTTGCGCGCCGCGCGGCGCCGCTCACGCCACGCGCAGCCGTCGACGCCGTGGCCCAGACGTGCCGTGGATTGGCGCACGCGCACGACCTCGAAGACACACACGGTCGACCGCTCGGCGTCGTGCACCGCGACGTCAGCCCCGACAACGTGATGATCACGTACGCGGGCTCCGTGAAGCTGATCGACTTCGGCATCGCGTTTGCGCTCGAGCGTGAACAGCCGGTGACCGCGTTCGGGACGGTGAAGGGCAAGCCGGGTTACATGGCGCCCGAGCAGTGGAAGGGCCTGCAGATCGATCACCGCGTCGACGTGTTCGCAGCGGGGGTCGTCCTTCACGAGCTGCTGACGGGCGCGCGGCTCTTCGAAGGCGACTCGCCGTACGCGATGGGGATGGCGGTGTGCTCGCAGCCCATCGAGCCGCCCAGCGCCGCGGGCGCGAACGTCCCAGCGGCGCTCGACACGATCGTGATGAACGCACTCGCGCGCGATCGCGAGGAGCGCTGCGGCTCGGCGCTCGAGATGGCGCAAGCGCTCGAGGCGCTCGCCCCGACCCTCGACGGCCTCCCGCTCGTCGAGCTCGTAGCGCAAACACTCGACGAGGAGCGGCGCGATCACGAGGCCTTCGTTCGCGGGCTGAGCTCCGCCGCCGCGCCGACGGGACGCGCGCCGGACGTGTCGACGGTGCCGGACCTCCCGAGCCCCGAGACACCCGAGCCCACGTCTGGGACAAAAGGGACGAAGCTGTTTCTCCTCCTCGCCGCGGCCGTGCTCGCCGCCGGGGTGTTCTTCGCTTCGCGGCCGACCGCAGAAGATCCCGTGACGAAGACCACGGCGCCCCCGCCGTCCACGCCGGTGGCGACGGCGACGAAGTCGGAGGAACCACCGCCCCCGCCACCGCGGCGGAAGATCCCACGCCGCGTCACGAAGCGCCCGGAACGTCGCGAACGCCCCGCACCCAAGCCGACGGAGCCCGCGCCGGTCGAGCCCGCGTCGCTCACGATCTTCGCGGAGCCGTACGCGACGGTGCGCATCGACGGTGAGCTCATCGGCAACACGCCGCGCTACCGCGTGAAGACGACGGCGGGCCACCACGTCATCGAGTTGATCCACCCCGCCGACGGATCCGTCCGGCACCGCGCGTCGATCGAGCTCGCGCCGAACGAACATCGCCGTGTCACCGCACCGCGGATCGAATAGACTCCCTCCGTGCTCTGGATCGCGTGCGTGCTCGCCGCGAGCGCACCGCTCGACGACGCCGAAACCGCGCTCGCAGCCTTCGACGCCGAGACCGCGCTCACCAAGCTGAGCGAAGCACGCGACACTGGGCCCTTCGCGCTGGAGGACCACGCGCGGTACTACGCCGCGCTCGGGATCGCGAACGCATACCTGGAGCGAGAGGAGCAGAGCCTCGACGCGTTCGTACGGCTCCTTCGCATCGCGCCGGGGCACGCGATCGCCTACACCCTCGCGCCCCGCGTCACGTTCCTCTTCGAGAGAGCACGAAAGGTCGCCGGGCCGCCGCCGTCGCTGGACTTCAGCTGGCCGCGCGGGAAGCGCACCGACGAAACGCTCCCGGTCATCGTCGAGGTCCTGCGCGATCCGGATCGAACCGTTCAACGCGCTGAGCTACGGTGGCGCGACGGTTCGGCGGGGCCGTTCGCGACGGCCAAGATCGAGCTCCTCGCCGTGGGTCGTTACACCACGTTCGAGTTGCCCGCCTTCGGTCCCGAGGTCACCGAAGATCGAACGCGGGAGCTCTACCTGTCCGCATTCGACGCCGCCGGTGACGAACACCTCCGACTGGGCAGCGCCGACGCGCCGATGAAGGTCACGCAGCGCTACGTCGCGCCGACGCCGTGGCACTCGAACTGGTGGGTGTGGGCGGCGATCGGAACGGCGGTCGCGGCTGGGACGGCGACGGCGGTCTACGTCGCGACGCGACCGGAGCCGGAGACCATCAACCTGGGCGTGGCGGTGCGGCGCCCGTGAGAGTTCAAGTCGCGATGGCATCGGCGCTGCTCTCGGCCTGCGGCGCACCCTCGCTGGAGCTCGACGTCCACCTCGACGATCCCGAGCTCTCGGAGCGCGTCGCGCACTTCGAGCTCGAGGTGTACCAACCGGACGACGCGGCGTACGACTGCGACGACCTGGCGTTCGGGCTCGTCGCGCCGCTCCCGCAGCTGAGCGGATCGTTCGAGGACTCGGCGCCCGACCTCGGGAGCATCCGCCGCGTCGGCACCAAGCTGTTCGTCGTGCGCGGGCTCGATGCAGGAGGCACAGCGGTCGTCGCGGGGTGTGCTTCGGTCGGGAAGATCGAGACGACGACGACCGTCGAGATCGCGCTCGCCCCCGTGACGATCGTGACCGTCGAGGGCGGCAGCTTCGGCCTGACGGTCGACCGCGAACGAGACTTCGAGCGCTGGTACGTCGAGGTGCAGGACCGACTCGACCGCCCCGTACCGGACGCCGACGTCCGGTGGGAAGCGTTCGGCGCCGGGATGACCGCGGCGCGCGTGGGGACCGAGATCGTACGCACCGAAGTGAACGGACGCGTCGTGCGCTTCGTCGAGCTGTCGGATCCACGCCCCGGTCCCTTGGAGGTGAGCGTCCGCTCGCGATGGGGCGCGCGGGAGAGCGTCGCGCTCGCGTTCGTGCCTGGGACGGAAGAGGAGCTCACGATCCCCGTCGGCGAGGTCGACCCGATCGTCTTCGGAGGTGGCGTCGCCTTCGCCGTCCGCGGGGCGGACGAAACGTCGGTCACGTTCGTCGGCGCGGACACCTCGACGGTCGCGGGCCAGTGGCGACTCGGACGCGCCGGCTCCTCCGCGTTCCTGTTGTCGAGCGATTCGCGGCGCGCGTTGAACGACGACGGATCGGTCGGCGCCGCCGTTCCCCTCGCGAGCTCGAGCGCACCTCGTTGGATCCTCGACCTGAGCCCCTGTCGAGGTGGACCGGCATTCTTCGCGGTCGGCTTCGACGGCGGCCCCGTCGCGTTCGACGGGTCGTGGGCGCCGCACGACGTCGCCGACCTCGGCGCTACCCCGCGGAGCGGGTGTGTCGACGACCGCCGCGTCGTGTTCGCGCCGGACCGCGGAGCGCTCTGGGTGAACGATGACGGGCTCGTCCCCCTGCCCTTCGATCCGCGCATCGTCGACCTCGGCTTCGGCGGGCAGTGGAGCGACGCACCCGACGTCGCGCTCACCACCGTCGCGGAGGGCCGATCGATCGCGCTGGCCGTTCGCCCGCGCGTCACGACCAGCGACGGGTTGCTGACGGAGCCTCCGTTGCCGATCACCGGGACGCCGGAGGCCGTGGAGCTCGGTGACGTCGATGGCAACGGGACGTGGGAGGTGGTCGCGTTGTCGCGCGTATCAACCGACGCACACGCGCTCTTCGTCGTCGTCGCGGCGGGGGGCCGCACCGTCTCGGCGGGGTTGGTGCTGAAGCGAACCTACGAGCGGCCGTGGATCGCGGTGGTGGACGTCGACGACGACGGCGTGGTGGAGATCGTCGTCGTCGACGCGGCGCGCGGCGGTGCGGTCACCGTCTTCTCGCTGGATCGCGTCAGTCGATCTTCGTGAGGGGTGCGTCCTGTGGGCCTTCGAGGCGGCTCCAGAGCACGGTCCCGGACACATCGGTGTAGCGTAGGAAGCTGTCCTCCAGCGGCATGCGGTAGTTCGGGGACACCGCTGCGTTGTACCCGTACAGCGTCGGCTCGCGCAGGTTCACGACGAGGCGCCCGACGCGCTGGGCGTCGACCAGCGCCTGCAGGCTCTGTCGCTCGACCTCGACGCCGCCCGAGAGCGTGACCTCGACGACGTCGTCCATCGTGAAGATGAAGCGCTTCTCGATCGTCTCGCCGCCCTCGACGAACGTCCCCTCCCACGTCCCGTGCAACCAAGCGGGCACGTCGAGCGGCTCGATCGGGAGTCGCTCGGCGAGTCGGGGCGCCGGAGCGACGACGCCGCCCCCGCCCGGTTCGGTGATGCGAATGGCCCGGCGTAGCTCGGCGAGGCCCGGCTGGTCGCGCATCCAACGCACCTTGGTGCGCGCGAGGGGTTCGTCGGGCATCGCCGGACCGACGGCGTCCTCCGCGAGCATCACGTAGGTCGTCCAGGACTCGGCGTGGTCTTCGTCGCCGTCGGCGCGCTCGGCGTAGGACGTGACGAAGTCGCCGTCGAGCGACGGTGACCCGTCCTCCGGGTACCCTTCGCCCGACCCGCGCACGTCTTCGAAGTCTTCGAGGAAGCGGTCCCAGGAACGGTCGACCCAGCCACGCAGGTGACCGAACTCGTGGACGAGGCTCCAGTCGAACGTCCCGCGGCGCGGCACGAGGGGAGCGCAGGGGTCGGGGTCGTTGCGCGTGAAGTTGTCGACCGAGAAGCCGAGCTTCAGCCCGTAGCGCTCGGTGGTCACCGCGCCGCGCCGGTTGAAGTAGGCGACGGGGTCGGTGTCGAGTGAGATCTCGAACTGCACGAGGTCCAGGAGCTGGTTCTCGGGGATTCGAAGCGTGAGCTCCTGCCACAGCTTCAGGCCCCCTTCGGCCGCCGCCACGTCCGTGACGTGTTTGCCGATCAGCGCGTGGCCGTCGACCTCGAAGATCGCGACGGTGTCGGGGTCGCCGTCGTCGAGCGAGGGGTTGTCGGGGATGTCGGCGAGCACGAGGAGCGGCGGTGGGTTGCAGACCGGGGGGCTCAGCGGCCCGGCGTCGCGGCTCCCGGCGTCCTGCGAGCCGCCGTCGTGTGAGCCCGCGTCGTGCGTACCCACGTCGTGCGCACCGGCGTCACGCGGTTCGGCTCCGCCGGGGCCGCCGTCGCGAGGGGCGGTCGGCGTGAGGTCGGCCGGCTCCTCACCGGCGCACGCGCCGAGCGCGAGCAGCGCGAGGCTGGCGACGGCGATCGGGGTCATTCGGATGGGGTTCGGCATGAGGCGTCGATTCGCAGGGATCGTGCCGACGCCCGACCACGGCCGCCTCCGTCGCCACCGGCCGGATGAGCCCCCGCTCCACACCGCTGCGCCCTCCAGGAGCGGGGGGCTCGCCCCCCGGCTATCGCGACGTCTCCGCAGAATTTCGTGCAAGGTCCGCGACCCTCCTCGCGAACGGATCTGCGAGGCACGCATGAACGTCGCACCGTCCCCCCTTCGGCCCCCCGTGGAGCGCGTCCTCGACGCGAGCCCCCGTCACGCGCTCGACGCGCTCTGGCAGCGCCTGAGCGCAGAGCCCGGACTCCTCGAAGACTTCCGCCGCGACCCCCGCGGCACCGCGCTTCGGCTCGGGGTGCGGATCTCGCGGACGATGTTCGACGCGATGCTCGCGCTGGAGCGCGACGCCGTCACGGACGTGGAGCCGACACACTCGGAAGGCACGCCGGGCGTGGTCCCGGCGCACGTGGCGATCATCATGGACGGCAACGGTCGCTGGGCGACGCGACGCCGACGGCCGCGGAGCTGGGGGCACGTCGAAGGTGCCAACGCCGCGACGCGTACCTACCGCGCCGCGCGTGCGCTGGGGGTTCGGCACCTGACGCTCTACGGGTTCAGCACGGCGAACTTCGAGCGACCGCAGGACGAGGTCGCGACGATCATGCGCCTGTTCGCGGAGCACGCGGCGAGTCAGCGTGATGACTTCGTCGAGCTGGGGATCCGGTTCGAGATCATCGGCGACCTCGAGCGCGTCCCCGACGTGACGCGGCGGAGCCTGGAGGCGACGATGGCCGCCACCGCGGACGGCAGCGCGATGCAGCTGTCGATCGCGATCGCGTACGGCGCCCGCACCGATCTCGTGAGCGCGGTGCGTTCCCTCTGCGAGCAGAGCCGCAACGGTCGGCTCGCCCCCGAGGACGTCGACGACGCGCTGCTGCGGCAGTCGATGTGGACCCACGACCTCCCCGACGTGGACCTCTTGATCCGCACCGGCGGCGAGCAGCGCCTCAGCGACTTCCTCCTCGTCGAGAACGCGTACGCCGAGCTGCTCTTCGACGACACGATGTGGCCGGACTACCGCGCCGAACACCTCCGCAACGCGATCGCCTGGTTCGCCGGTCGGCAACGCCGCTTCGGCGCCGTCCCGGCCTGAGGTCACTCGCCATGAATCTGGAGAAGTTGCTGTCGAAGTGCCGGCAGGAGCGGTGGTGCGTCGACGACCTCGATTGGAGCCGACCGCCGCGTCCGATGGGCCGCGAAGAGGAGATGACGCTCGTGCAGACGTTCGTCGACATGGCCGGGATCGAGCGTATCGCGCGTGACCTGTTCAAGGTCATGCAAGCGCGCGTCGACGAGCCGGTGCTCGCCGAGATCTACGGGTGTTTCGTCGAGGAGGAGGAGCGGCACGCCGTCGTCGCGGAGCGCCTCGCACGCCACTACGACGTGCACGGCTACCGCGCGTACACGATCAACCCGAACCTCGAGCGCTTCGCCCCGCGCCTCGTCGCGACGGCACGCGCGTTCTCGCCGGAGATCGCCAACGTCTACGTCACGACCGGCGAGCTGATCCTCGACATCGCGCTCCTGCGCGCGCTCGACGACGCCTGCGACGACCCGACATGCCGCGACGCGATGGCGCGCATCAACCGCGACGAGTCGCGGCACGTCGCGATCGACTTCTACATGTCGGAGCGCCTGGCGCGTGGGCCGGTCGAGCGAGCGTCGCTCCGTGGTGCGGTCGAGCTGCTCCGCATGATGGCGGTCGCGCGTCCGTTCGTGCGCGACATCGTGATCGAGCCGCTCGATCGTTTCGACCCCGACGGCGCGCGCCTGCGCGAAGCCTTCAAGCGGATGCAGCTCGCGATGCGTCGCCCCGGCGTCGCGCAGCGACCGTTCCCGCGGCTGCTCCGTGCGTCGCAGTGGGTCGCGCTGCAGCCCGTCCTCGGACGCGTACTGCAGCCCCTCATCACCGCGGCGATCGGCGTCGACCGTCGCGCCTTCGAACGCCTCTATTCGCCGGCCGAGCTCGCTCGGGTCCGTCAGACCGCTCGGGAAGGAGCCTTGTCGTGAGCATTCAATCGCAAATCATCGATCCCCAGTCCCTCGATCCGGTGCGCCGCGCCGCGCTCGTCGATGAGCTGTTCGCGCTCAACTGCGACGTCTTCGGCGGCGTGGAGCGCGCGGCGTTCGAGCGCTACCTGATTCCGAGCGCGGCGATTCGCGTGCGGATCCAGGTCCTGCGCGACGACGGCTTCTTGGCCGGGTACGCCGTCGCGCAGATCTACGAGCACGACAGCCCCGAGCGTCCGTTGGTCTTCCGAACGATCGTCGCGCTCCGCCCGGTCTACCGTCGGCAGTCGCTGTGTTCGTCGTTCCTCGCGCGCGAGGGGTTGTGCGTTCGTTTGGCGTACCCGCTGCGTCGACTCTACGGCTTCGCGTGCCCCGTGAACCCGGCGTCGTACCAGGTCCTCGCGCGGTACACGACGGAGCTGTGGCCGTGTCCCGAGCGTGAGACGCCGCCCGAGATCGAAGCGCTGATGGGGGCGCTCGCGACGCACTTCCACCTGGAGGAAGAAGCGGACGCGCCGGGCGTCTGTCACGTCGGGTGGTGCACGCGTCAGGAGACCGGCGAAGCCCAGGCGTGGACGGCGACCCAGAACGCCGCGGCGCGGTTCTACCTCGAACGGAACCCGCGCTACGCCGAGGGCTACGGCCTGTTGGTGTTGGTGCCGATACACATTCCGATGCTCCTCGGCGCCCTCGCCAAGCTCGCGATGAAACGGTTTCGGGTCCGCCGAGCAGCGCCGGTGCCGACGCAGGCGCGGGTGGCATCGTGAGTGCTTGGGTGCGGCGGCTCGACGCGCGCATCGACACGTTGCTCGCGCCGGGTGAGGTGGGGGTGTCCGCGGCGGCGGTGAATCGAACGCAGCTCGACGACGCCTATCGGCACGCCGCCGCCACCACGCGACGCTTCTATCCGCGGGTGTACTACGCCGGGTTGCTGCTGCCGGCGCACCAGCGTCGTGACTTCTTCGTGGTGGGCGGCTGGTTACGCGAAGTCGACGTGCTGAGCGAGGATCCGAGCCCCGTCGGCCGGGCGCTGTGGGCCAAGCTCGTCCGCGACACCCTCGCGCCCGTACCTCCGGACGATCCGCTGCTCATCGCGTTGGCAGACGTGCGAAAGCGACGCCGCATCCCGCGTGTGTGGATCGAAGCCCAGCTCGAGGGCATCGGCGATGACCACGTCGCGCCGGACCACCGGACGCTCGACGACCTCATCGACTACTGCTTCGACGTCCTGGCCCCCCTCGGGCTGCTGACGTCGCGCCTCTTCGGGGCCTCGGACCGCGAGACGCTCCGCTATGCGGCGCTGTTCGCCACGGCGGCGCAGCTCACGGACATGATCTGCGACATCGCCTCCGACTTCGAAGAGGGCCGCGTGTACCTGCCCAAGGACGAGCTCCGATCGCACGGCGTCGATCCCAATGCGCTCGCGGAGCATTCGACGTCGACAGGGTGGCGCACCTTCATGGCCAGCCTCGTCGATCACAACCGCGCGCTGTTCGACGCCGCGGCGCCGGGCATCGCGCGCCTCCCGAGGATGGCTTCGCTTGCGACCGCGACGCTCGGCGCGCTGAATCGCGCGTCGCTCGACGACATCGAGGCGTCCGGCTACGACGTCTTCGCGCGGCGCCCTCGGATGCGCGCGGGTCACTTCGTGAAGGCGATCGGCGCCGTGGTTCGTACCGTGGGTGCGGTGCACGCGCCCCGACCGCTGGACGCTCGCTCGCGGCTCTGACACCGTCCGCGTGTGCGGGGGCGATTCGCGGCGACGTTGCTCACGCTCGCCGCCTGCACCTGGGAGCCCAAAGCGCCGCTCCTCCCCGCGCCCACCGTCGAGATGATCGGGTGCCTGGAGCGACGCGTCGGGCCGGTGTGTGAGGTCACGCCGTCGAAGTCGGCGGTCACGGTCTGGGTCGACACGCCGAACCGCGACAAGGTCTCGCTCCGCGTCGACGACCGCCCCCTGCCCCTCGGCCCCACCACACCGGTGCAAGGCGGCTTGCGCTTCGAGGTGACGGCGCCGGAGGGCTTGCTCGCGATCGAGGTCAAAGGGCACCAACCATCCCGCGTACGATTCGCGGCCCACCCTCCAGGCCCCGACCTCGGCGCGGTGGCAAAGCTCCGGCACGCGGGTGACCTCGACGCCGCGGACGCGCTGCTCGACCGGATCGTCGCCACGGGAACGGTCGCCGGGGCGCTCGGCCAACGCGCGCGGAACTGGATGGCGCGCGGGGAGAACGAACGTGCGCGTAAGGCGTTCGAGGCGAGCATCAGGGAACACGAGCGCGGAGGGCGGGTGAAGAGCTTGGTCGCGGATCTCGGCGCGCTGAATCACCTCCTCGTCGAGCGGGGCTTCCCGCCGCGCGACGCCAAAGCGGCGCTGGCCAACCTGGAGGTGCTCGCACGTGACGATACCTGGGCGTCGCTCTGGTACCACTACGGCGCAACCACGCTCGCCGTACGTTGGCGCGACCCGCGCGCGGGGCTTCGCCACGTACGCACCGCGATCGCGCTGAACGATCGGCTCGGCCGAAGCGTCATCGACCTGCGTCAGTACCAAATCTTCCTCCTTCGACTGATGGGGCGATGGCGAGAGCTCGCCGAAGAGCTCGAGAGACTTCGTCTGCACCTCGCGGACGCCACCCTCTCCGCCTGTCAGCGCGCCCAGGTGCTCAACAACCTGGGCTGGCACACGCTGCTGGGACGCCAACAGGCGCCCGACCTCTTCGCCGGAAAGAAGCTCGACGAGCTCCGCGAGAGCGCGACGCTCTACCGAACGAAGTGTCCAATGCCGCATCGGCGCTTCAACGCCGAGCTCAACGCGGGGTGGGCGGCGCTGTTCGAGGGGAACAGCGACGGCGCTCGCGAGCACCTCGACGCCGCACAGGCGGCGGTCGCGCAACCGGATGTCACGTCCCGTCTCAACCTCGAGCACCTGACCGCGGCGTGGTTGGCGCGTACGGCTTCCCCCGAGCGTGGTGTGGAGAGCTATGCGCGGCTCGGGCGGCTCGCCCAGGAGCTTCAGGCGTTGGACATCGAATGGCAGGCTCACCTCGGCCGCGGTGAGTCCGAGGAGGCGCGAGGTGATCTCGGCGCCGCCGCCGCCGCGTACCGCGATGCGCAAGCCGCCTTGCAAGGGTGGGCGCGGCGCGTGCCGCTGGGGGAGGGCCGCGACACCCTGTTGGCGAAGCGCGAGGACTCCGCGATCGCGCTCGTCGAAACGCTCTCGCGTCTCGGCCGCGGCGAGGCGGCGATCGCCGCGATGCGGGATATCATCCGCGGTAACGCCGCGTGGGCTCGACAGCGAAGCGCGTGGCGCGAAGGCGGCACGAATGACGCCGTCGAACGTCTGCAGGTCGAAGTCCGACGCGCACGCGCGGATCTCGACGCCGCGTTGGAGCGCGCCTGGACGCTCCCGGCGAGCGCGCTCCCCGAGGTGGAGCGCTCGACGGCCGCGAAGGTGCTGAAAGCCCGGCGCGCCCTCGACGCGCTCTTCCAACACGCCGACTCGTCGCCCCTCGCTCCCCTTCGCGTTCGGCCCGGCGAAGCGCTCGTGTTCGCCCACCCGGGTCGGACCGGGATGCACGCCTGGGTGCAGAAGGACGACGGGCTCACCTACGTCGCCACAGCGAGCACGGCTGCGGGTCTCGTGTCTTTGGGTGAGGCGCTGGTCGGAGCCGAGCGTGTCCGGATCTACGCACACCCGGGCCTGCTCGCCCTCCCCTGGGACACGATCGACATCGATGGCTCGCCGCTCTTCCGCCGCGCGGTGATCGTGTTCCACGCCGACCTCGGCCCGCCGCCGCCCGTGAAGCAAACAACGCACACTGCGCTGATCGTCGCCGACCCGACCGGCGAGCTCCCGACCGCAACCGCGGAGGCGCAACGCGTCGCGGCGTCACTCGAAGCGCGAGGTTTCGCCGTCGAGACCCTAAAGACGGAAGTCACCGTGTCTCGACTCAGCGCAGCGCTTCGGCGCCGGCCCGCGCTCCTTCACTACTCCGGCCACGGGCTCCGGCTGGGCCTCGACGGCCTCGACGGTGGCTTCCCGCTCGGCGGCGAGCGACGCTTCGAAGTGGTCGATGTGCTCTCCCTCGGCGGCGGCCCTCGACACGTCGTCCTCGCGGCGTGTGACCTCGGATCACGCGACACGGCGGCGTTTTCGATGGCGCAGGCGTTCTTGGTGGAGGGCGCGGAAGTCGTCGTCGCTGCGGTGCGCCCCGTCGACGACGCGCACACGAGTCGATGGGTCGACGCGTTCTACGAGAGCCTCGAGACCCAAGAGGACTGGGGACGTGCGCTGCGTGCGGCACGCGTCTCACTCGCGGACGCCAAAACACCTTGGGACGCGAGCGCGTTTCGGGTTTGGGTTCGGGAATGACTCACTTGTCCAATTTGAGGAGTGAGTAGCAGTCCTTGCCGTTTGCGTCGGTCACCCACAGATACGCGGTGACCCAGTCCTTGGGATTACCGCCGTCCTCGACTTCACCTTCGAACACCTCCGGCGCCGAGAACTCCTCGACCGAGCAGCCCACCGCAAACTGCTTCCCGCTCTGCTCACCCTCGATGACCTCGATGCGTGGCTCCCGCACCGGATAGGCGACCGATGGGTTCGATCCGGGATCACCGGGGTTCGCGGGGTCCGAGATACACACCGACTCCTGCCAGGCGCCGGTCACCCGGCCGCTGATCGCGACGTTGCAGACTCCACAGGGCAGCTCCTCCGGTTGTGGCGTCTTCGCGGACATCGGCGTCGCCTCTCCGCCGCCCGACGCGCCACCGGTGGCGCGCTGCTGCTGCGCGCAGCTCAGCGGCGCCAAACTCATCACCAAACAACTAAGGACAGACCAGAACTCTACCCTGCACATAACCCTTCGTCCCCTTCCCACCCTTGCCGCTGCTCGAAATCTCGACAGACCAGGGTCCTTCGACTCGCTCGTCGTCGCCGGCGAGCAAGTACATGTCATTCCATACCCAATCGTTACCCTTCCACTCCACCGCGGTGCTGGTGTCGACCTGGAGCTCACCGAGCGGGTGGAAGATGCGAATGTCGAGCTGCCGCGTCTGCATCGTGCCCGACAGCGTCATCGCGATCTGTCCGAACGCACCGCCCTTGTGGGACGTCGAGACCTTGAAGGTGACCGGGCGTTCGCCTGCGACGATCGGGATGGGTTTGGATGCGGTCTCGGCCACACACAAACTCTCCGCCCACGGGATGAGCTCGACCGGCGAGCCGTAGTTTTCGCCGTTGTTCAACGCGCCGCCGTGAACTCCGATGACGTGCTGAGTCGCCCTGTCGACGAGCGCGCTACCGCTGTCACCGGGTTCGGTCGTGCAGTCGTGTTTGACCAAATTCCCCGTGGCGACCCGGCCGTTGCACGTCTCGTCGACTTGCGCCGTGCCCTTCGAATAACCCGCCACGGTCAGCGGGCGGCGACGCGCCTTCTTCCAGCTGAACTGGTAGTCGATCGGCGCCAACGGGAGGTCCTCCGCCAGCTCGGGATCCGCCAACCTCAGCAGCGCGTAGTCGTGGTCGTCGTCGAAGCGGTAGAGCTCCACCCGACACGCCCCGCCTTCACCGTCACCCCACGCGAGCGCGTGAGGGCAAGGTGAGCTGTCGCGGCCTTCGAACCCACGCGCCTCACGGACGCAGTGGCCCGCCGTGAGGAAATAACCACGGCCCACGTGAGTCGCCGTGCACTTCCCGAAGCGGACGATGGTGAGTTTCATCTGCTCGTCGAGCTCGACGCGATCGTCGGCACGCGGCATCGGCGCCGGGGCCTCCCGGTTCATCCGCTGGAGCCGAGTGTTGCTCGAACACGCAGCGAGCACCCCCGCGGTGATGATGAGTACACACGTCTTGGTTCGGACACCTCTACTCACGAGCATCTCCCTCCCGCACCGTCATCACCCGTTCGAACACCTGCACGTCGACGTCGCTCTTCGGATCCCACCGCTCGACCACGTCACGCGCCCCCACCACGAACACGAGCTGCGACGCCCCGGTCGGCAGCTTCAGCTGAGCACCGACCGCGCCCTTGAAGCGGAGGCTCCCACCTTCGGAGCGCACCGGCGTCCAGTCCAAACGGGTCACCGCCGCGCCGTCACGTCGGTACACCGCGGCCCACGTGCTCCCGGGCGCCGCGCTCACGGGGCGGAGCACGATGTCCACGGTCATCCCGTCGGCGTAGGTCCACGCGTCCGCGACGGTGGCGCTCCGGACCTCCGAGAAGCCTTGTGATCTCAGCTCGAACCCATACTCCGGTACGGCGGCACCCTGCGGACCGAGCCGCAGCGCGAGGAGGATCGCCGCAGCGATCGCGACGACGCCCGCGACGCCCGCCCACACCCTCCGGCGCGAGGCCGGCGCGCGACCGGCGCGCACGGCGTTCTTGATCCGCTGGCGCTCGAGATCCGTGAGCGGGGCCAGCAGGTCCGGCGCGTTGGCGGCGTCGGCCTCCCACGCGTCGCGCTCCGCGTCGCGTTCGCGGCTGAGACGCGCGAGCGCCTCGAGGTCGTCGTCCGAGCTCATGAATCCGTCCCTTCGCCCTTCTCGGCCCAGGCCCGCGCTTGCGTGCGAAAGCGGCTCCGCCAGGAGTAGAGGGCGTTGAGGCTCATGTCGTGTTTCTTGGCGACCTCAGCCGGCTCCTGCTCCTCCACGAAGAGCGCGCGGAACAACGCCCAGCTGCGCGGGGTCAGCTCCGCCTCCATACGATCGAGGATGGTGTGCAGCGTGTCCTTGCTCCATGCCTGCTGTTCGACGTCAGTCGTCGAAACCTGTCGCTCGAGATCTTCGTTGAGCGTCGGATCCTCGGCCCAGCCGCTCTTTCGCCCGCTGCGGAGCGACGAGAGCACCAAGCGCTGCGCCACGAGCTGCACGAAGGACTCCAAGGACGCCCCCTTGTCCGGGGACCACGACCGCAGGATCCGGTGGTCGTCCTCGAAGAGCTTCACGAGGACGTCTTGGGTGTAGTCGAGGACGTCGTTGCGACTGGCCGACCGCCTCCCCTTGCTGAGCACCCAGGCGACGCGCCGCTGGATCGGACCCATCAGCTGATCCACGAGCGCGTCGGTCTCGCGCGCGTCGCCGGCCAAGACACGTGCGACACGACGTGCGTCGGCGTCGGGGTCGAGCCTCGCGAGCAGGACCGACAGGAGCGACACGGGCGACCGGATAACATTCCTGGAGTGAGCCGCCCATCCTCGTACGAGAACAGCGGAGTCGACGTATTCTCGAACCGCGCTCGAAACCCGTCGTGGCGGCCCGCGATGACGAAGCGCCGTGCGTTCGGATTTCGGACGAATCGGCGGACGCTCGGACGAACCTTCGCCCGGCCGAACAACGCCGAATTTCTTTGGGGAGCCCACAGAACAGCCAACTCGCCGGTTCCAGCGGTGATCCCACTGCGACTGAAATCCATTGAGGACCGGCCGGCGGTGGCGAGGCCCTTGCTCTTGGCGGGGGCGTGCGTCGCCTCTTCGTCCTCACCGCGCTCGTCGCGTGCGGCCCCGCGCCCCGCGCGCAAAGCACCGCCGACGACGTCCTGTACGCGAGGCCAGCCTCCTACGCCGCAGACGTCAGCACGCCACGCGTCACGGCGGCGCGCGCGGCGCCGACGACCACCGTCCTGACCTTCAACGTCCGCTGGGACGATCCCGACGTCACGGGCGCGGCGACCTGGGCGCACCGGCGCGCGGGCGCCATCGCGATCATCGCGTCGGCGAACGCCGACCTCGTCGGCACACAAGAGGCCACCCGGCGCCAAGCCGACGATCTCGAAGCCGCGCTCCCCGCGTACACGGGCGTCTCCGTCGCCACGAAGCTCGCGCCCGAGCAGCACGACTCGCTCCTGTTCTTCAGGAAGGACCGCTACGCGCTGGTCGAAGCGCACCACTTCTGGCTCAGCACGACCCCGGATGTCCCGCGCTCCGACGACCTCCCGCGCGCGGTCCCCGGACACGGACCGCGCTCCGTCAGCTGCGCCCTCTTGCGCGAACACGACGGCCGACAGCTCGTGTTCTGCAACACCCACTTCGACGGCGACCGTCGGGTCAACGAGGCCTCGGCGCGGATCCTCACCGGCCGACTGCGGACACGCTACCCAGGACGCAGCGTCGTCCTCACCGGAGACTTCAACGCCCTCCCCTTCACCGAAGCGACATGGGACGAGGCCCCCGCGTGGGCCGCGCCCTTTCGGTCCGGTACCTACGCGCACTTCATCGCCCGGTACGTCGACGCCCAAGCCGTGCTCCAGCCTGATAACCCCGCGCGGATGCTGTGCCCGAAGTCGGAGTGCTTCGTAGACGCCGTGCGGATCGACTGGGTGCTCACGTCCCGAGACCTCGAGCCGATCGCCGCGCAGACGCTGTCCCAACGCCATGAGGGGATCCGGGTGACGGACCACTGGCCCATCGTCGTGACCCTGCGCCCAAGACGATCGCTGCCCTTGTAATTTCAGGGCGGATGGCGACCTCTACCTACGGACCCGTGCACGTCGAATCCGAAAGCTCGATCACCTTCACCGGGTGGGTGACCACCCTCGCCCGCGAACACACCACTGCGCTCGCGCAGGTCGCCCGCAGCGAGGGCCTCACCGCGGACGAGGCGCTCGACGCGGTCCAGGAGGCGTTCCACACCTTCCTCGGCCTCCCGCAGGCGCGCGAGCTGGTGGGCGCCCCCGACGACAGCCGCGCCTTGATGCGTGTGATCGTGAGGAACGCGGCGCGGAACATGCGGCGGCGGCACCACCGGTCGAAACCACACGAAGCCATCGAAGACACCGCGGTCGCCGACGCCCTCCCCGACGCCGAGGCCCTGGTGCTGGAAGCCGAGGACCACGTGCGCCTCGTCGGCTGCGTGAACAAACTGGGCGACGTCCAACGCAACGTCGTCCACCTGCGAATGCTCGAGGAGCTCAGCGGCACCGAGGCCGCCGCAGCGCTCGACCTCACGCCCGGCCACGTCGCCGTGCTGCTCCACCGCGCGAAGAAGGCGCTGTATCAGTGCATGATCGGCTGAGTGTAATGATCCGCCCGCTCACGACCTCCGTCCTCGGAGGTTGATGACTTTGACGAACAAAACCCTGCACGTGGACACGAACAACTTCGAGGCGGCGGTGTTGAACGCCGACCGCCCGGTGCTCGTCGATTTCTGGGCGACGTGGTGCGCGCCCTGCCGCGCGATCGCGCCGGCGCTGGAGTCGATCGCGGAGGCGTACGAAGGCCGCGCCTACGTCGCGAAGATCGACGCGGACGCGAACCCGGAGATCGCGTCGAGGTACCACGTGTCGGGGCTGCCGACGCTGTTGGTGTTCGACGGCGGTACGCCGGTGAAGCAGATCGTCGGTGCCGTGCCGAAGGCGACCCTGGAGGCCGCCCTCGACGAGCGCATCGCGACGAAGGCCTGACGGCCTCCTAGGTCACGGAAGCCGGGACCTCGACCTCCTGCGGAGGCTCGGGGTCCTTCGGCGCCGCCTTCTTCGACGGCATCGGCACGAGCGCGTCCGCGACGACCTCGGCGAGGTCGAGGACCTGCACGTCGCCCTCGCGGTCGAACGACTTCACGCCGTCCTCGATCATCGTCATGCAGAACGGGCAACCGACGGCGATGATGTCGGGCTCGACGGCGAGCGCCTGCTCGGTGCGCTCGATGTTCACGCGCTTGCCGGTGTGCTCCTCCATCCACATCTGACCGCCGCCCGCGCCGCAGCAGAACGACTTCTCCTTGGACTCCTCCATCTCGACGACGTTCAGCCGGCGAATCGCGGCGAGGGTCTTGCGGGGGGCCTCGGTCTCGTCATTCCAGCGCCCGAGGAAACACGGGTCGTGGAAGGTCACGCGCTTGGCGGTCTCGTCGTCGACCTTGATGCGGCCGGCGTCGAGGAGCTCGGCGATCAGCTGCGAGTGGTGCAGCACCTCGTAGTGCCCGCCGAACGCGGGGTACTCGTTGCGGAGCGTGTTGAAGCAGTGCGGGCACGCCGTCACGATCTTCTTCACGCCGAAGTCGTTGAGCGTCTGCACGTTCTCCTGCGCGAGCGCGTCGAACGCGTACTCATTGCCGGTGCGGCGCAACGAATCACCGGTGCACTTCTCGTGCTGCCCGAGGATCGCGTACGAGACGCCGCCGGCGTCGAGCACCTTGGTCAACGCCTTCATCGTCTTCTGCGCGCGGTTGTCGTAGCTGCCGGCGCAGCCGACCCAGAACAGGTACTCGAACTCGTTCGCAGAGTCGCTGCCGCCCCAGTACTTCAGCCCGAGGTCCTCCGCCCAGTCCGCGCGTTTGTCGTGACCGATGCCCCACGGGTTGTAGTTGTTCTCGATGTTCTTGAACGTCGTCGCGAGCTCCGGCGAGATGTTGCCCTCCATGAGGGTCATGTGCCGGCGCATGTCCATGATCGCGTCGACGTGATCGATCAGCACCGGGCACGCGTTCACACACGCGCCGCAGCTCGTGCACGCCCACAGCACCTCGGGCGACGTCTGCCCGTACTGCTTCACCTCTTCGCTCTCCGCGATCAGCGGGAGCTCGGGGGCGAAGTCGTCCGGCGCCTGGTCGAACGCGAAGATGCCGCGCTCCTTCAGGAGCGGATCGCCGTTCGCGTAGAGGTTGTGGCGGATCTCGTGGATGACCGTCTGCGGCTCGAGCGGTTTGCCGGTGCGGCGCGCCGGGCAGTACTTGTCGCAGCGACCGCACTCCGTGCACGCGTACGTGTCGAGCAGCGCTTTCCACGTGAAGTCGACCGCGCGACCGTTGCCGTAGGTCTCGGCCGTCTCGAAGTCGATCCGCGTGAGCTCCGCTTTGTGTTTCTTGCGCTTGTGGACGTAGATGTTCGGGATCGCGCCGAGCAGGTGGATGTGCTTGGAGTGCGGGATCACGTTGAGGAAGGTGAGCAGCACGACCGCGTGCGCCCACCAGAACAGCTCGTACCAGAGCGTCGCCGCGCGCTCCTGCGGGACGCTCGACCACACCCCCGAGATCCAGCTCGAGATGACCAGCGGCCCGCTGTGGTTCGCGACGTCCGGGTGTCCGCCGCGGAGGCCGAACGAGGTGGCGAGGAAGTACGTGAACATCACCCAGAAGATGAGGCCGAGGATCCGGAAGCCATCGACCGACATGTAGTGGATGTGGTTGGGCCGGATGACGAGGCGGCGGAACAGCGCGACGCCCACCGCGAACATGACGACGAACGCCATGAGGTCACCGCCGAACAGTATGGCGCCGTAGACGGTGTCGCCGAGGAAGCCGAGCGAGAACGACGGGATCATGCCGCGCATGAAGAACTCGGCGTGCCCGACGGTGATGATCATGAAGCCCCAGAAGAAGACGACGTGGTTCCAGCCGAACTTCTCCTGCACGACCTTGCGCTGGAAGAAGACGAGGTAGATGACCTTCCCGAAGCGATCGACCGGGTCGTCGAAGAGCCCTTCGATGTCCTTGCCGAGGCGCGCGAGCCGCGCCATGCGCCAGACGGAGTACGAGAACGCCCCCATGGCCGCCGCGAAGAACAGCGTGAACAGGATCGGCTTCAGGTCCGAGTAGGCCGTGAGCATCTCGGGGGGTGAATAGCCGCCGCGGAGGTCCGGAGCAATCCCAAACCTGACGAGGTGCGTTACTTGGCCGGGGTCTGGATCGTCCCGGTCTTCTTGCCTTCCTTCGCCTTTTGGCGCGCTTTGCGCTCCGCGGCGATCTTCTCGTAGCAGAGCGCATCCATCGTCCGGAGCAGGTGCTGGCGGTTCACGTCCCAGCCGTACTCCGCCTCCCAGGCGCGCCCTGCGGCGACCAGCGCCTTGCGCCGCGCCCCGTCCCGCGCGAGCCGCACCAAGGCTTCGGCCATCGCGTCGACGTCGCCGACCTCGAACATCTCGACGGTGTCGCCGTCGAAGAAGCGCCCGATCGTTCGGGTGTTCGCTGCGACCGCGGGGATTCCGACCGCGACGTATTCGAGCAGCTTGGTCGGAAGAACCGAATCGACGTGGTCGTCGCGGTTCGGGATCAGACCGATGTGTGCGTCCCGGATCGCCGCCGCGATCTCTTCGAGCGGGACGTGCGCACCGCTCATCGAGAACGCCGGCTCTGAGAGACCGAGGGAGTCCGCGAGCGCGCGGACGTCGCCGACGTAGTCCCCGCCGCCGAGCATCCGCATCGTGAGCTTCGGCTCCTGGGCGTGGGCCTTCGCGAACGCACGCACCGCGAGGTCGCAGCCGTACCGGTGCAGGACGGTGCCGTGATAGATGACGCGAACCTCGTCCTTCACGCGCGGCTCCTTCTTCCGCGGCGGGAACAGCGTGGGGTCGGCGGCGTTCATCACGATCGCGAGTTTGTGCGCCGGCACCCCCGCGTCGAGGAGCAGCTCGTATTGGTTCTCGTGCACGGCGATCACCGCGTCGGCGAACGTCGTCGCGGCTTGCTGCACGAGCTCGAGCGCGGTGCCGACGGCGTCGCCGACACGCCCCTCGAACTTCACGCGGAACAGGTCGGGCATGAGGTCGTGCATGTCGAGGACGACCTTCGCGCCGGACAGGCGCGGCACGAGCGCGCAGAACACCATCGCGTCCGGCATGGTGTGGATGTGCACGACGTCGAAGCGCTCCTTCAGGTGCGCGGCGATCAGCGGCAGGTGCACGCGCGCCATGAACGCGCCGTAGGACGCGACGTACTGCGCCGCGGCCCCGCCCCGATAACGCGGCATGGCGAGGCGGACGACCTTCACCCCGTTCTCGGTCGCCTCGGCCGGGCGCCCCTCGGAGGCGAGCGCGAAGACGGTGACGTCGTCGCCCCGGGCGGCCAACGCCTCGGCCTCGCGTTTCACCCGCGGATCCGACTCGTAGTGGGTGTAGGCGACGGCGGCGATCCTCAGGGGCACGGGGCGGGCTTGTACCCGCGCTGCGGCATGGGCAACAAGGTAGGACGTTGGGGGACCCCGGGCTGGTACGGAGCGCCGAAGGGGGGCAAGCTCACCAGGTGCGGGTCTGTCCGCGTTGTGGCTCGGTCTACATGGCTAACGTGCCGTGGTGTGGGATCGACGGGGAGGCGCTGGTCCAAACGGAGCAGGACCCCCTCGTGGGTAATGCGATCGAGCGTTACGAGATCGTCGAGCGCCTCGGCGTGGGCGGCATGGGCTGCGTCTACGCGGCCAAGCACGCCGTGATCGACCGGGACTACGCGATCAAGGTCCTGTACGGCGACTTCGCGGGCGACGAGAAGTTCCGCGCGCGCTTCAAACGCGAAGCGCAATCGATCAGCAAGATCCGCCACCCGAACATCGTGCAGGTCGAAGACTTCGGCACCACGTCGAACGGCCTCACCTTCCTCGCGATGGAGCTCGTCCGCGGGCGCACGCTCGAGGACGTCATCTCCACCGAAGCGCCGATGTCGCCGACGCGCGTCGCGGGGATCGTGCGTCAGGTCGCGGCCGGTCTTCACGCCGCGCACGAGCTCGGCTTCGTGCACCGCGACGTGAAGCCGTCGAACATCATGCTCCTCAAGACCGACGTCTACGACGGCGAGTTCGTGAAGATCCTCGACTTCGGCGCGGTGAGCCTCCGCGCGATCCCGGTGCAGGAGCGCCTCACGACGATCGGTCACATCATCGGCACGCCGGCGTACATGGCTCCGGAGCAGACGCAGGATCCGAGCGTCGGTCCGACCGCGGATCTCTACGCGCTCGGCTGCGTGGTGTACGAGATGCTCTCGGGCTCCGTCCCGTTCACCGGCAACTCACGCGCCGAGGTGATGGTGCAGCACATCACCTCGCCGGCGCCGGTCGCACCACCGAGCCGCGGGCTCGAACACCTCGTCGCGAAGATGATGACGAAACACCCGGAGGATCGTCCGCAGTCGGCGGCCGAGGTAGTGCACGCGATCGAGGCGCTGGAGCTCGGCCTCATGCCGATGCCCGGAGGGGTGCTGCCGCGACTGTCGTCGACCGCGCCGCGCGGCCTCTCCTCCGCGCAGATCGACGAGGACGGGTTCCACTCCGCGCCGACCAACCACACGCTCCTCGACGGCACCGACGGTCCGAGCGAAGCGGAGCTGATCGCGGCGGCGCGCGCCGAGCGGCCGACCCCGCCGGACGTCCCGGTGCTCACTTCGGACGACGCGTTTCCGACGCTCGGCGCCGACGAGCACGAGGAGTGGGGCTCGACGTGGGGCGCGGCCGAGACCGTCGATCCCGACTCGCTCCACCCCGAGGCGCACCTCGTCGAAGATCACCGCGGTACGCAGCCGGTCGCGCTCGACGACACCGGTCGCAATCCCGTGCAGTCCACGTGGATCGTGCGGGATCGCGAGACGGGCAAGGTCGACACGTCGGATCTCGTGGTGACGCCCGACATCGGCGTGGAAGCGGTGGTGCGGCCGGCGATCGACGCACCGACGGACTCGGACATGTTGTACGAGCCGGCGCGCCCCGGCGACGGTCCGATCGTCGACGAAGCGGGGCCGACGCAGGTCGACTTCCGGATGGAGCCGGACGTCGATCCGGCGCTGCTGACCATCAACCCGGATCAGCTCTCCGCGGAGCTGGGCTTCGACCACCGGCCGCAGGTC
Organism: Deltaproteobacteria bacterium; assembly: GCA_040218735.1. Classification (GTDB taxonomy): domain Bacteria; phylum Myxococcota; class Kuafuiibacteriia; order Kuafuiibacteriales; family Kuafuiibacteriaceae; genus JAUHYN01. The sequence continues at coordinate 211,771 of JAVJQW010000043.1, read as the reverse complement.
GTCGTGGGCGAGAAGCTCGACACGTCATCGGTGGCGACGGAGCCCCCGAACGACGCGGACGACACCATGCTCCCGGAGGACGTCGACCTCCCCGCGGACGTCGAGCTCCCGGAGGACGCGATCGCGCCGATCGTTCCGGGGAGTCCGCTCCCGCCCGTGGTCGCGCTCGAGCCGATGGCGCCGCCGGAGTCGTTGCTGCCCGCGACGCGGCCGGTGCTCGACCACGACCTCGCGGAGGAGACCGCGCCGGTCCCCGACGACGAGGACACGGCGGATCCCATGCAGCCGACGGTCCCGACCTCTGTCCCGAGTGTGCCGCGGCTCCCACAGGTGCGGGTGTCGAGCGACCAGGGTGCGACGGCCGACGGCGCCCCCGCGGCGTACAAGCCGACGTCGATCCTCCCGGGGATGGCGCCGCCGCCGAAGAAGAGCTCGTTCTATCCGATCGCGATCGTCGTGTTGCTCATCGTGATCGCAGCGTTGGGTTCGCTGGTGTACGCGCGCTACTCGGCGCCGCAGGCACCGACGGCCGGCGACACCGCACGCACGGCCGAGGTCACCGACGACTCATAGGTTTGCGCAGCGCGCGCATGATCGTGTCGTTGAGCCCGACCGGTGTGAAGGGCTTGCGCAGGAACCCGACCGAGCGCCCCTGAAACAGAAGATCGGCGTCGCGCATGTCGGCAAAACCGGAGATCGCGACGATGCGAACGTGTGGGTCCATCGCGTAGAGACGCTCCGCGACCTGCTCGCCCGACATGCCCGGCATGAGGACGTCGAGGAGCACGACGTCGATGTGGTCCTTGTGCTCCTCGTAGAGGCGAATCGCCTCCGGGCCGTCCTCCGCGGTGAGCACCTTGAACCCGCCGCTCCGCAGGTTGCGCGCGCAGCCGCGGCGCGCGAGCTGCTCGTCATCGACGACGAGGACGGTCTGCTCCACGCCGGGTGAGGTCATCTCGACGACCTCGGTCTTCGGCTCCGGCGTTTCGTGTCGCGGGAGGAAGATGCGGAACGTCGTGCCGCGTCCCACTTCGCTCTCCACGTGGATCTCGCCTCCGTGGTTCTTCACGACGCCGTAGACCGTGGCGAGCCCGAGGCCCGTGCCGCGACCGACGTCCTTCGTGGTGAAGAAGGGCTCGAAGACCCGCTCGCGGACGTCGGGCGGCATCCCGCAACCGTCGTCGGTGAACTCGACGATGACGAAGTCGTCGCGGCAGAAGGTGTCGATGCGGAGGTTCCCGCCGTGCGGCATCGCGTCGCGCGCGTTGATGCACAGGTTGAGGAAGACCTGGTGCAGCTGCGATCGATCGCCGAGCACCCAAAGCGAAGGGTCGCCGTTCACGTGGAAGCGCACCGCCGGATCGATCGTGCGCCCGAGGATGTTGACGACCTCGCCGACGAGCTCGTGCACGTTCGTCGGTCGGTGCTCGTACTTGCCCTTCCGCGCGAAACCGAGGAGCTGCCGCGTCAGGTCCGCCGCGCGCAGGGCCGCGCTCTGGATGTCGTCGAGCGTGGCCGTGACCTCGCCGGCCTCCAGCTCACCCTGCTCTTCGAGGAGGTACGCGACGTTCGAGAGGACCGCGCCGAGGAGGTTGTTGAAGTCGTGCGCGACGCCGCCCGCGAGGCGGCCGAGCGCCTCGAGCTTTTGTTTGTGGAGGATCTGATCCTCGACGTCGCCGAAGTTCGTGAACAGGACGACCGTGCTCCGACCGAACCGGATGCGGTCGCCGACGCGCAGCATGTGGCGCGTGACCGGGACGGCGTCGACCATCGTCCCGTTGCGGCTCCGCAGATCCTCGAGGAGGTAGGCGCCGTCGCGGTTGCGCGTGACCCGTGCGTGTTCGCGCGAGATGTCGGGATCCAGGAGGCGCATCCCGCACGTCTCGCCCCGCCCGATGATGAGCTGCTCGTCGAGCTCGACGCGCTGACCCGCGTTCGGCCCGGACAGAACGATGAGGCTGGACTCCTGCGAGAGCCGCAGATCGCCCGTGGGCAGGACGGTGCCGGGCAGAGTTGCCAGGGTTTCCTCCCCGAATTGGTTCGCGTAGACCACTTCCAGGCGTGTCTTCGGACGATACTCGGCTCAGGTTGAGCCTTTTCGACAGGCCGACGACGAAGGTATGACGCGCCGCATGGTCTCCGAGCTGTTCGACGCCTCTCGCTGGACTCAGGTGCCGGGATTCGACCTGAAGGACCTCACCTACCACCGCGCCAAGGAGGGCGGGACGGTCCGGGTCGCCTTCGATCGCCCCGACTGCCGGAACGCGTTCCGTCCCCAGACCGTCGACGAGCTGTTCGCCGTCCTCGATCACGCCCGCCAGACGCCGGACGTCGGGTGTGTGCTGCTGACGGGCAACGGCCCCTCGCCCAAGGACGGGGGCTGGGCGTTCTGCTCCGGCGGCGACCAGCGCATCCGCGGCAAGGACGGCTACCAGTACGCGGGCGTCGACTCCGACGACCCCATCGCGCGCGCGAAGCTCGGGCGCCTGCACATCCTGGAGGTCCAGCGCCTGATCCGCTTCATGCCGAAGATCGTGATCGCGGTGGTGCCGGGGTGGGCGGTCGGCGGCGGTCACTCGCTGCACGTGGTCTGCGACATGACGCTCGCGAGCGCCGAGCACGCGATCTTCAAGCAGACGGACCCGGACGTCGCCAGCTTCGACAGCGGGTACGGATCGGCGCTGCTCGCGCGCCAGGTCGGGCAGAAGAAGGCGCGCGAAATCTTCTTCCTCGGCCTGAACTACTCCGCCGAGGAGGCGGCCGCGATGGGCATGGTGAACAAGGTCGTGCCCCACGCGGAGCTGGAGAACGTCGCGCTGGAGTGGGCGGAGCTGATCAACTCCAAGAGCCCGACCGCGATGCGCATGCTGAAGTACGGCTTCAACCTCCCGGACGACGGCATGGTCGGCCAGCAGCTCTTCGCGGGGGAGGCGACCCGCCTCGCTTACGGCACCGAGGAGGCCCGCGAGGGGCGCGACGCGTTCCTCGAGAAACGTCCGCAAGACTACAAGAAGTTCCCCTGGCACTATTGAGGCGTGGACGTGGTCGACACCTTCTTCTCGCTGCTCGACGCGTGTGTCACCGCGGACTCGGGGCCGGCCGGCCTGCGGGGGCGGATCGGTGTCGGCGTCCTCGGGGAACGCGCCGCGTGGTGGGTCGCGGACTTCGGCGACACGACCGCGCTCCGCCGCAGCGTCGACGCACCCGACGGGTGTGACGCCGCGCTCCTCCTCGACGAGGCCGGCGTCGCGCGTCAGCTCGCGGGCGGTGAAGCGCGACCGCTCCAGACCTTCGGCGACATCGCGCTGCTCGATCGTTTTGCGTCGCGCTTCGTACGCCGCCAAGGCGCGATGGGCCTGCGCCTCCACGCGATGACACGAGGTGCGCGATGAGGGTCGCCGCGAACCCGGTCGAGCTCGCGGTCGCCGCGGCGCTCGCGACGGGGCAGACCGACGCCGCGCAGGTCGAGACGTTCGCGGCGGACTTCGCGCAGACGCTCGCTTCGCAGGGGGTCGAGACCGACGGGTGGCAGGGCGCGCTCGGCCGGTGGACGGCGGACCTCACGCCGTCCGCGCTTCGCACGCAGGCGCACGCGTTCCTGAAGGACAACCGCGAGGTCCTGCACGGGCTCGCGTCGCAGATCGAAGCCGTCGCTCGCCTGCCGGGCGCAACGGCCGCGCAGGCGAACCGCGCGACGCTCGTCGACTTCCTCTTCCAGCTCGGTCGGGATGCGACGGGCGCGAAGACGAGCCCGAGCGAAGCGGTGGGGAGCAAGGACTTCCTCGACGCCGGGCGCTTCGCGTTCACGCCGCCGGGCACGACGGTCCACGCCGAGATGGGCGTCGGCGACAAACGCAAGACGGCCTACCCCGTCGACGTCGACACGTCCCTGCTCGACACCGCCGCCGGTCGGCGACTGTCCTCCGCGATGACTACGCAGTGGGGCTTCCTGCAGGCGCGCGGCGTCGAGGGCGGCGACAACATCAACACCCTCACGCGTCACGCCTATAACCAGTATGGGGTCGCGCAGATCCTGGAGGGTCTCGAAGATCGCGACGTCCGCGACGCGCGGGTCCTCCTCGTCACGGGCTACGAGACCCCCCTCGAAGATCTCCTCGCTTCGGATCGCGTCGGGGAGGTCGTCGTCGCAGACCTGTCCGAGCAGGGCGCACGGACCGTCGCGGACAAGTACGCGCACCACCCGCAGGCGCGGAAGCTGAAGGTGAAGGTCGCGGACTTCTCGGGCCAGGACGCTCGCGCGCAGAGCGACGCCGCCGATGCGTTGCTCGCTTCGGGTACGTCGCTGGGTGAGGTGACACGCGACTGGTTCTCGGCGGTCGCCGCGGGGCGCCACCAGACCGACGTCGACTTCGCGACCGATGCCTTCGACGCCGTGCACCTCCCGTTCGTCGCGGGGTCGATGCACCTCGGCCCGCTGACCACCGCGATCGCCGAGACCCACGGCGGCTACCAGGGCTACGACGACTTCGTCGGCGCCGCGGCGCTCGCGACGCCCGAAGCCGCCGACGCCGCGGTGGCGTCGATGAAACACGTGTTCGACCAGGCGCGGCGGATCACGAAGGACGGCGGGACGGTCGTCGCGAACCTCTGGGCGCGCCCGCAGGTCGACGAGGGTGTGGCGAGCATTCGCCTCTCCGACACAGCGGTCTCACCCGACGCGTTCGACAGTGTGGTGGACGGCCTGGAGCGTCGTTTCTCCGGGAACCCGCAACCCACCTTGCCGCATACGGTGGGACACGTCTTCGCGTCGACTCACTGATGGCGCGCGAAGATCCGCGCCAGCTCGCCGCTCGACGCGAGCGCGGCGAGCGTCGCGTCGACCGCCTCGATGAGCGGTGAGCCCTTCGGCGCCATCGCGGCGATGTCGAACGGATCGAACCGCTCGCCGCCCGCACCGATGCACAGCGCTTCGCGCCGCTTGGTCTGGTAGTCGGCTTCGATGGCGTCGGTGAACAGCGCGTCGGCGCCGCCGGCTTCCAGGACGTCGTAGATCTCGAGGTTGGTCTTCGTGACGCGGATCTTCGCCTTCTTCACGTGGCGGCGGACGAACTTCTCGTTGGTGCCGCCGGGGTTCACGACGACGCGGTGCTTCGGACGATCGATCGCCGCGAGGGACGCGAGCCGCTCCTCATCCACGCACCGCACGACCGCACGCTTCGCGCCTCGGTAGTACGGACGCGAGAAGGACGCCACGCGGCGGCGCGCGTCGGTCACGGTGATGCCGCTGAGCGCGAGGTCGTAGCGCCCGGCGGCGAGGTCCGCCATCAGCGTCGGCCACGTCGTGCGCACGAAGACGACCGGGCGCTTCAACCGCGCACCGATCCGCCGCGCGAGGTCGATGTCGACGCCCTCGTCGCCGGTGGGCTTCGACTCCGAGAACGGCGGATAGTCTCCGGTCGTGGCGACGCGCAGCGGCGGCCCGGCGACCTCCTGCACGGCGTACGTCGGGAAGTACGCGTCGAGGATCCGCTCGGTGGTCCAGCCCGCCTGCGCCCTGGCGATCCCGCCGGACTGGCACAGCCCGACGCCGTGTCCGCGCCCCGTCCCTTCGAAGCGCACCTGACGACCACGCCGTGTGACGGTGAAGCGCGAGGACTCGACGGTGTTCCAGCCGCGCGCCTTGGCGATGGTGCGCGCGAGGTCACGCGCGGGGACACGACGCTGCGCGCGTTCGTCACCGACCATCGCCTCGGCGCCTCGGACTTCGACGGCGAGGGTCTTGGGATCCAGCGTGCGGCCGAGCGACTTCGACAGGAGCGTGGCGAGCGCTTCGACGTCGATCGTGTACGACCACGAGGCGCGTCCGTCGCGGCACCACGGCTCACCGTCTTCGCGCCGGTCGTCGACCCCCGGCGCGGTCGCCGACGATCGCGGCCAAGCCTCGCGCGCCGCGATCGTCCGTCCGCCGCACGCGCCGTGGAAGTACACCTCGGCGACGCGGCCCCGGTCGTCGAGGAGGATGCGCCCCGGCTCGGCCGCGACGCGTGCGGTCGGGCGGAAGACCTGGCAGTGCGTCAGATCGCAGACGTGGCTGTGTTCGTGGCGCGGCGCGACGAGCGCATTCATCGCGTAGGTCCGCGAGACGATCGCCTGCGCCCCGCGCGCCGCGTCCGGCGCCTCGCCCAGCTCCGCGCGCACGACGCCCGCGACGTATCGCTCGAGCTCCACCGGCGCGACGACGACGAGGCGGCCGGTGTCGACGTGGACCGTGACGCGCTCCGGGAGGCGTTTGTCCCCGGCGGCGGTCTTCGCGACGCCGTCGGTGCACGACAGCTCGACGCGTTTCTTCGTCTTGCAACGCCGCTTCGCGCAGGCCGTGACGCCCGCCGCGCCGACGCGGAGCTCGTCGACCTCGCGATCGGAGTCGCGGCAGCCGCTCACCTCGATCCGCGCCACGCGATCGAGCGTGATCTCGACGTCGATCGTCGACGTCGCGGCGACGAGCAGCACGAACCAGGGCGTCACGCCGGACGAGCATCCTTCGAACGTCGACGACCCGGCAATCGCGACTTCGACTCGTGAAATTCCGTACGACGCGGTATCGGGGACCCCTGCGCCGCGCGGACCGATACCTCCTGCGGGAGATCCTCCTCCCGCTGCTCGTCGCGGTCGTCGCGGTGGCGATGGTCGTGTTCCTCTTCCAGGCGCGGCGCCTCGCGAGCGCGGCGCTCGGCCTCGGGCTGCGCCTCGACGACGTCGCGGTGATCTTCGTCTCCGCCCTCCCCCCGTTCCTCGTCCTCGCGATCCCGATCGCGTACCTGCTCGCGGTGCTCGTCGGCCTGGGGCGACTGGCGCAGGACCGCGAGCTGATCGCGTTGCGCGCCGCCGGCGCCTCGCCGTGGCGCCTCGCGCGCGTGCCCATCGGGCTCGGGATCGCCGTGACCCTCGTGTGTCTTCCGATCGCGATGTACGGCGAGCCGTACGGGCTGCGGATGCTGCACCGGCGCCTCGTCGACGTCGGCCTCAGAAACCTCACGCGCGCGATCCAACCCGGGGTCTTCAACGAGGACTTCGTGGGTAGCGCGGTGTACGCGGCGAAACGAAACGACGACGGCTCGCTCGAGGACGTCGTCGTCTTCGACGAGCGCAACCGCGACCGCCCGATGCTCGTCGTGTCGTCGCGCGGGAAGTTCACGATCGACGCGCAGTCGATCGAGTTCTCGCTGGAGGACGGCGAGATGCACCTCGGCCTCGTCGGCGTCGCGGATCGTTACGACCGGCTGTCGTTCGAACGCGTCGTCATGGGCGTCGACGTGAGCGACGACCTGTTCCGCAAGGCACGCTTCGTCTCGATGCTCGGGCAGATGACGATGCAGCAGATGCACGACGCGGCCTACGAAGCGAAGCTGTCGACTCCGCTCGGCCGACGCATCCTCAAACAGTACTGGCGGCGCTACGCCTTCCCGTCTATGGCGCTGGTGTTCGGCCTCATCGGCGCCGCCATCGCGCTCTCCGGTGGGCCCCGAACGCGCGCGCGCAACGCGGTGCTGGGCGTGCTCGCGGTGCTCGGTTACTACCTCCTCACGCGCATCGCCGACATCGTCGTGATCCGCTACGACGGGCTGTCGTTCGTCGGCGCCTGGCTGCCGAACGTCATCGCGATCGCGGTCGGCGCGTGGGGCGTGCATCGCAGCGGGAGGCCGCGTTGAGATCGCCGTGGCTCGGCCGCTTCGCGCGTCAGATCGTGCGCGACATGCTCGCCCACGTGGCCATCGCGACCATCGCGGGGTTGTCGCTGTTCATCGCGGTCGACTTCGTCGAGACCGGCAACATCGGTTACATCGAGGGGACCGCCGCCGACGTCGCGCTCCTCGAGCTGTCGAACCTCCCCGTCGTCTACCAGCAGATCGCGATCTTCTGCGCGCTGATCGGCGCGTCGACCGCGATGGCTTCGCTCGCCCGTCGACAGGAGCTCGTCGCGTTCCTCGCGGCCGGCGCCGGGCCCACCGCGCTCCTCAAGCCGGCGCTCCTCGCGGGGCTCGTGCTCGCCGCGCTGTACGCGTCGGTGACGGAGTGGGTCGTGCCCGAGGCACAGGCGACGACCGCGCGGCTTCGGCGGCGACTCGGTCTCCCGGTGCGCAACACCGACGTCCTGCGACGCGGACGGATGTGGTTTCGCGGCCGGGATCGGATCTACCGCGTGGAGCGCCTCGAAGACCCCGAAGGCCGCGCGCTCGGCGGCGTCTTGATGCTGACGGTGCGCGGCGGGCGCCTCGTCGAGCGCCTCGACGCCGGGCGCCTCCGCTACGAAGACGGGTGGCGCGCGGAGCGGGTCCTCTACCGCCGCTTCGACGGCGCCACGATGACGACCTCGGTCGCGGACACGTTGTCGCTGGACCTCGTGGAGGAGCCGGCGGACTTCGTGCGGAGCGTCGGGGATCCGGATCGGCTCCCCTTCGCGCGGCTGTACGCCTCGACCCGAGCGCGCGAACGGCTCGGTCAGCCGGCGACGCTACACCGCCTGGAGCTCTACCGCCGCGGGATGCACCCGCTCGCGGTCGCGTTTGCGATCCTCCTCGCGGCCGGACTCACCCTGCGTCTGGGGCGCCGGCCGGGGCTGGCGCTGGCCCTCGGGATCGGGACGGGCCTGGGGTTCGCGGCCTGGATCGTGGACGAGGTGGCGATGACCCTGGCCTCGACGGCGGCGATCGGGGCGGAGGCGGCGGCCCCGCTGATGGCCTCGGCGCTGGGGCTTTTCGCCGCCTGGGCCTGGATTCTCGCCTACCGACGGGGGGTTCGGGACGGCTAGACGCCAAAGTGGTTGACCGGGGCGCCGCCATTCATTAATCGCGCCCCACGATGGCGACCCTTCGTGACCTTCGCAAACGTCTCAAGGCGGTCAAGAACACCGAGAAGATCACCAAGGCGATGAAGATGGTCGCGGCGTCCAAGCTCCGCCGCGCCCAGAACGCCATCATCCAGGCCCGCCCCTACGCGATGCGCATGGACGAGGTGCTCCAGCACATCGTCAACACCGCGGACGTCTCGGCGCACCCGCTCCTCTCGCTGCGCGTGCCGCACCGGGTCGAGATCGTGGTGATGTCCTCCAACCGCGGTCTGTGCGGCGGCTTCAACTCGTCGATCCTCCGTTCGGCGGAGCGCTGGCTGAAGCGGAACGAGAACGAGTTCGACGAGATCCGCGTCTCGACGATCGGCCGCAAGGCGCGCGACCACTTCCGTCGCAAGGGCTACACGCTCACCGCGACCTACGACGACATCTGGGACGACCTCACCTACGAGCGCGCGTCCGAGATCGCCGACGACCTCTCCACGCGCTTCCGCACCGGTGAGCTCGACGCGGTCTACCTGATGTTCAACGAGTTCAAGAGCGCGATCTCGCAGAACATCACGCTCAACCAGCTCCTCCCGATCCGCCCGCTCGAAGGCTGGAAGGACGACCCGAACGTGCGCGTCGGCGAGCTCGCCGCGGTGTCGGGCAACGTCGCGGCCGTCGCTGGCCACGACAACGCCGCCGAGCAGCTCGAGGTCGCGGACAGCGACTGGAACCCGTCCGAGGTCCTGGAGGTCGACCAGGTCGGCTTCGACCACGTCTACGAGCCGAGCCAGGTCGAGGTCCTCGACACACTCCTCCCGCAGCACATGGGCGTGCAGATCTGGCGTGCGCTCCTCGAGTCCACCGCGGCCGAGCACGGTGCGCGCATGAGCGCGATGGACGCCGCCTCGCGCAACGCAAAGGACCTCATCGGCAAGCTCACACTGCAGGCGAACCGCGTGCGTCAGGCGACCATCACCACGGAGCTGATGGAGATCGTCTCGGGCGCCGAATCGCTCAAGGGCTGAACCGCACGACATGGCCGACGAGCTCGTCGGACGCGTCCTCGACGGCCGCTACGAAATCGTCGAACCGCTCGCGATCGGCGGCATGGCCACGGTGTACCGTGGCCGCCAGCTCAACGTGGATCGCGCCGTCGCGATCAAGGTGATGCTCCCCGAGGATCGCGGCGACGACAAACTCGTCGCGCGCTTCGAGAGCGAAGCGAAGATCATCTCGCGCCTCAATCACCCCAACACGCTCAAGCTGATCGACTACGGCGCGACCACCGACGGCCTGCTCTACCTGGTCACCGAGCTTCTGGAGGGCCGGCCGCTGTCGAAGGTCATCCGCGACGAGGGGCCTCTGCCGTGGCGCCGGGTGCTTGGCCTGATGCGCGACGTGTGCCGCTCCCTCGCGGAGGCGCACGCGGTCGGCGTCGTCCACCGCGACCTCAAACCCGCGAACATCTTCCTGCAGGACGTCATGGCGCAGGAGGTCGTGAAGGTCCTCGACTTCGGGGTCGCGAAGGTCACGCCGGGTCAGAAGATCGAGCCCCGCAAGGGCCCCGGCGCGACGCCCCCCACGATGGCCGGCGTGGTGCTCGGGACGCCGGCGTATCTGTCGCCGGAGCAGGCGTTTGCGAAGCCGCTCGACGGTCGCGCGGATCTCTACAGCCTCGCCGTGGTCGCGTTCCACTGCCTCACCGGCGAGGTGCCGTTCGGCGGCGAGCCCATCGCGCAGATCGCGGGGCACGGCCTGGAGACCCCGCCGCGCCCGAGTCAGGTCGGCGCGAGGCCGGACCTCCCCTCCGACGTCGAAGCGCTGATCCTCCGCCTCCTCGACAAGGAGCCCGAAAACCGTGGCCCGAGCGCGGCGGCGCTCGCCGGGGAGATCGAAGCGATGCTCGAGGACCGCGAAGAGCACCGCGGCCCCTCCCCGCTGCTGTGGCTCGCGCCGATCCTCGCGGCGGCGGCGGCGGTGGCCGCGTACGTCGCGCTGGAGCCTCGCGTCGAGACGCCGCCGATCGAACGTATCGCGCGCGACGGAGGGACGCAGGTCGACGCGGTGTCGTCGGATCAACTCGACGGGACGGAGACTGGCACGACGACCTCCGTCGAGATCTTCCGCGACGCCGGCGTGCAAGAGGGCTTGCGCGTCATCGCGATCGAGGGCGCCGAGGGCTTCGCGGACGCCGAAGCGTTGGACTTCGCGGTCCGCACCGCAGCGCCGAAGTTCTTCGAGTGCCACGAGACTACGCAGCGCGGTGAAGACGAAGGCCGAAGGCTCGCGCTCACGTTCGACGTGAACGCCTCCGGCACGTCGCTGTCCGTCGCTCCGCGCGACGCAAACGCGGAGCGCTTCCGCCGCTGCGTGGCGATCGCCTTGTCATCCCCGATTCGGTGGCCGGGGCGCGGACGCGTGCGCGTGTTGGTCGGCGACCGCTAACAGGCCATGCTTCCGCTTGACGCACACTCCTGGGCGAACCTCGCCGACGCCTACGGCAACGCAAGCGAGGTTCCTTCGCTGCTGCTTGCGCTCGCACGGCGCGCAGACGTCTGGTCGGAGCTGTACGGTTCACTGTGCCCGCAGGGCACTCCGTTCGAGGCTGCGTTCGCCGCGGTCCCGCACGTCGTGTCGATCGCGTCGCTACGCGCCGCAAACGAACGCGTCGAGCACCTCACGTTCGTCGGCATGGTAGCGGCTGGGGATGTCGAGGTGCCGTCGAAGCTCGCCGAGGCCTACGACCGCGCATGTGCGAGCGCGCGCGAGTTGGTGGTCGAAGCGCTCCGCGCCGACGTCACGGACGACGAAGCCGCAGCCCTTGTATGGACGGCGCTGGCTCTGCGCGGAGTCCATCGGGCGGCGGAGGCCCTGATGACCTTCGTCGATGGCTCTACGATTCAGACGCGCTGTCCGGGGGACAGCTGCGGCGTCGAGCTCTACCTCGACCATCACGGCGATGGATGGACGCCACTCTTCCTCCCCGGCAACGAGTTCGGCCCCTCGTCACCGATCGAACCACCGAATCACCTCGAAGCCGACACGGAGTGGACCGACCCGACGGCCCCCGCGCAGATGGCAGGCATCGCGGAGCATCACGGCTACCCGACGCTCGCAGCGAAGCTGCGCTCGCTGATGGGAACCGTGCACTGTCCCAAGTGTGGCGAGGCGTTCGTGTTATGGGATGAGATCCTCGAGCCCACCGAGCTCTGAGGTGCGCGTCCGTCGGACAGCCGCGCGAGCGAAATGCTGAGGGACGTCGAGCGCCCCTGACCTACTCTTCGAGCCCCGGGTAGCCGTCCTGCGTCGGATCCTCGGAGTCGTCGTCGGCGACTTCGATGTCGTCCGAGCGCAGGTCCGCGCTCGTCGCGCGCTCCGCCTTGATGCGCGTGCGCGCCGCCGACATCGCGTCCACCAGCTGCGACACGTTCCGGTAGCGCTGCGTCGGCTTGCGCTGCATGCACTTCATCACGATCTTCGTGACGTCCTCGGGTATGTCGAGCTCCTCGGGGAGCGGAGGCGGTGGCTTCGTGACGCGGGCGATCAGCGCGTCGAGCGAGCCCCCGAAAGGCGGCTTGCCGACGAGCATCTCGAACATCATGACGCCGAGGCTGAAGATGTCGGCGCGCTGGTCGGCTTCCTTGCCGCGCGCCTGCTCGGGCGCCATGTACTTCATCGTCCCGACCATCATCCCGCTGGAGCTCTCGTCACCCTGCGAGCGCGCGACGCCGAAGTCGGTGAGCCGAACGTTGCCGTTGCGGTCGACCATCACGTTCGTCGGCTTCACGTCGCGGTGGATGATGCCGGCCTCGTGCACCGCGCCGAGCGCCGACGCGACGTCGCCGGCGATCCGCAGCACGAGATACACGTCCATCGGGCCGCGCTTCACGAGGTCACGCACGGTGCGCCCCTTGAAGTACTCCATCGCCATGAAGGTCAGCCCGGACTCCTGACCGAAGTCGTAGATCGCGAGGCAGCCGACGTGGTGCACGCGCGCCGCCATGCGCGCTTCGCGGAGGAAACGATCGAGCGCGGTCTCGTCCGCCGCGACCGACTCGTTGAGCACCTTGATCGCAACGGCGCGGTCGAGCACCTGGTCGCGCGCGAGGTAGACGAGCGCCTGCGCGCCGCGGCCGAGCTTCTTCTCGATCCGGAAGCGCCCGCGCAGCACGCGCCCCATCAACGCGTCCGGTCGCGCAGTCTCGGAGGACTGCTCTTCGAGGACCTCGACCACGTCCTCGGCGGGGAGGACGTCGGGCTCCTCCTCGGCCTCGACCTCCGGCGACGACCCGCTGGAGCGCATGCCGGGACGTGCGTCGTCCGGCGCGTCGATCCGGAAGTTGCCGGTCAGCGACCGCAGCTCCTGATCGATCAGCGACATCGTGTCCGACGCGGACGAGGTCTCCGCCGCGATCGGCGGCATCAGGTGCGCGACGCTCGACGCGGCGCGCGGGACCCGCGGTCCTCCGACGACCATCGGCGCGGTCGGCACGGGACGCATCGAGGCCACCACGTGCTCCGGCTTCGGCGTCTCCGCCTGTTCGTTCGCGAGGCGCGCGAGCCGCTCTTCGAGATCACGGTGCGGCGCGCCGAACGACGCCGCCGTGCGGTACGCGTTACGCGCGCCGGCCAGATAACCCTCGCGCTCGAGCAGCCGTCCGTACTGGTACATCGCGGGGACGTGCGCGGCGGTGGGGCGCAGCCCGACGAACATCCGCTGGAGCACCATCAACGCGCGCTTCGGCTCACCCGACTCCGCGAGGACCTCGGCGAGCAACGTGCGCGCGGCGAGGCCGTCGGCGTGATCGTTCGGCACGCGCTCCAGATACTGGACCGCGTCGACGTACCGCTCTGTTTCACCGGCACGGGCGTGCGCGAGCGCTGCCTTCGCGGCGTCGAGGTACGCGCCCCGCGCGACGAGCCGTTCGAGGGAGTCGTCGGAGCCGCTCTGCGTCTCGACGTCCATCGCGTCGCTCGTCCGACCGGCCGCACGGAGGCAACGCGCGGCCTCGTTAGGGCGACCGATGCGTTGGTAGTGCTGCGCGGCGGTCTCGAAGCGCCCCGCGCGCTCGAAGGCGGCGGCGGCGCGGTCGAGCGCTTCGGCGAGCTCGTACAGTCCGCCCGCGCGCTCGAAGTCTTCCGCCTCCTCGAGGTGCTCCGCGGCCTCCTTGAGACGCCCCTCCTCTTCGGCCCGCTTCGCGAGGAGTCGATGCGCACGTTTTTCGTCGCCCGCCTGGCGCGCGGCTTCGGCGGCGTCGAGGAGGTGACCGGCTTCGACGAGGAGATCGACGGCGTCATCGTGCCGCCCTTCGCGCAGAAGGAGCTGACTCGCGAGGACCATCTCGCGGCCCCACTTCAGGACGCGTACCGCGAGGTCGAGGTGGCCGTCGTCGGCGTAGAGTTTCCCGGCCTCGCGACACGCTTCGTTCGCAGCGGGACCGAGGAGCCGTCGTGTTCCGTCCCCGGACAGCGCGCGAACCAGAAGGTCGGCGGCGCGCTTCTTCTCACCGCTCTTGTCGTACAGTTTGGAGGCGCGGACGAAGTCGCCGAGTGTCTCGTGAATGGACGCCGCGCGCGCGAAGCGACCGGCGCGTTCCCACAGCTCCGCGGCGAGCGCCGGTTCACCGTTGCGCTCGCGGGCGCGTGCGGCGCGTACGTTGTTGCCGGTCTCTGCGTACAGCTGCGCGGCGCGGCGTTCATCGCCCGCGCGTTCGGCGATCTCGGCGCCGAGCTCGGCTTCGTTCTTGGCGGCGGCGAGATCGATCGCAGCTTGAACGTCTCCGGATTGGACGAGCAGCTCCGTGGCGCGCTCGACGAACGCACGGCGCTCGGCGAGATCGCCCTGCGCCTCCGCGCGGTCCGCGAGGTTGATCAGCTCCGCGACCGCGTGGTTCGAAGTCAGCTCGGTGTTCGCCATCCGGTTCAGGCGCTCCACTGCCCGAATACGACGCTACGGGGATCCGGACAACAACGACAGTCCGCCCCTCGGCCGCCGGGATCGCCCCGTGATTCAGGGGGCTTCAGTGATCGTCGTTCCCGTGGTGCTCGAATCTGCTACAATGCCGGACACGTGGCGGACGCCGTCAACAAATCCCCGAATGCCGTGGCCGACTTCCTGGGCGGCTTCGTGGGAGAAGCCCCCGAGGGATCGAGCGCCGCGCGCATCGCGGGCGACATCGCCGGAGCGCTCGTACCGGGCCTCGGCGAAGTCAAAGGCGCCAAGGACATCTTCGCGGGGGTCCGGGACGGCGACGCCGGGCGACTGATCGGCGGGATCATCCAGCTGATCCCCGTCGCGGGCGCCGTCGGTAAGGCCGGGACCACGGCTTCGAAGGTCGGGACGAAGGCGGGCGTCAAGGTCGGCGAGAAGGTCGCGGCGGAGGCGGCCGAGCAGACGTTCTCCGCGACCGCGGCGCGCCTGTGGAGCGCGTCCAGCCGCGCCCTCACGGATCAGCTCTCGGATCCGAAGACCCGCAAGAAACTCGAAAAGGCCGCGGTCGACGCCGGACAGCTCGCGCTCACGCGGCTCGTCGGGCACGTCACCGCGATGGGTGAGCAGGGGCAGACGCCGGACGTCGTCGCACGCGAGCACGGCTCCTTCGTCGACGCGCGCAAGGCCGCGGAGTCCGGCATGGGCGCCAAGCCCGACAAGTCGTGGTTCGACCTCTGGGTCGACGACGCCCAGGGCCAACCGGAGGTCGTCGGCCGCCACCAGCTCGGCACGAACGAAGAGTCGCGCCGCGGGATGCGCTTCGTGGCGCCCCAGGACGGCGAGGACAACGTCCACGTCATGTGGTGGAACCAGCCGGAGAACGGCGAGCCCAAGTTCGGCATCGAGAAAGCCCCCGCCAGCGCGGCGGAGTTCGATGCGATCATGAAGGCCTACGACAATCGCCGTCGGTCTTTCCGCCGTTAGCTCGTCGACGTTGGGCCTGACGAACGTCGGGCGGTAAGCTCCGGTCCGTGGTTCGAACCATCCACCTGATGGGGATCTGCGGCACCGGCATGGGGAGCTTCGCTGGCCTCCTGCAACGCGCCGGCTACGAAGTGCGCGGCAGCGACGAAAACGTCTACCCGCCGATGTCCGACAAACTCGCGGCGTGGGGCATCGACGTGATGAAGGGCTACCGGCCCGAGAACCTCGACTGGGGCCCCGACCTCGTCGTCGTCGGCAACGTCATCCGCCGCACCAACCCCGAAGCCGAAGCGGTCGTCGCGCGCGAGCTCGAGTACACCTCGTTCCCGAAGGCGCTCGGCGATCTGTTCCTCGCCGACAAACACAGCGTCGTGGTGTCCGGCACACACGGCAAGACGACCACCACGAGCCTCATCGCTTGGCTCCTCGCCTCGGCCGGACGCGATCCAGGGATGCTGGTCGGTGGCGTCCCGGGCAACTTCGACGAAGGCTTCCGGCTCGGCGGCGGCGAGCACTTCGTCGTCGAGGGCGACGAGTACGACACCGCGTACTTCGACAAGGTCCCCAAGTTCCTCCACTACCGACCGCAGACGCTGATCATCACTTCGCTCGAGTTCGACCACGCCGACATCTACGACGACGTCGAATCGATCGAGCGCGAGTTCGCGAAGGTCGTCGCGCTCGTCCCGCCCGACGGGAAGATCTACGTCTGCGCCACGGCGCCCCGCGCGCTTCAGCAGGTGCGCGCCGCGCGCGCCGACGTCGTGACCTACTCGGCGCGCGGCGATGCGAATTGGGCCGCGCGCGACGTCGAGACGACGCCGGAGGGCTCGTCGTTCTCGCTGTTCAACGGCAACGTGCGGCTGGGGCGCTTCGACCTCCCGCTCGCCGGCACCCACAACGTCGAGAACGCGGTGGTCGCCGCGGCGTTCGGTTTGTCGGCGGGGCTGTCGGTCTCCGAGATCCGCGAGGGCTTCGAGTCCTTCCAGGGGGTCGCGCGGCGCCAGACGGTGCGCGCGGTGATCGACGGCGTGCGGGTGATCGACGACTTCGCGCACCACCCCACCGCCGTCGCGGAGACGATCGCGGCGGTGCGCGCCCGTTACCCGGAGGGGCGGCTGTTCGCGATCTTCGAGCCGCGCACCGCGACGTCGTCGCGGAAGTTCTTCCAGGACGCATACGCGACGGCGTTCGCCGCAGCGTCCGAGACGATCATCGCAGCGGTCGGGCGCAAGGAGCTCGACGCCGCCGAGAAGCTCGACACCGGCGCGTTGGTCGAGGCGATACGCGGGAACGGGAGCACGGCGCGGCACATCGAAGAGGTCGACGCGATCGTCGCGACGCTCGAGGCCGAAGCACGCGCAGGCGACACCCTCCTCTTCATGAGCAACGGGGGCTTCGGCGGGATCTACGCGAAGATCGAGGAGGCTCTGAGGTCGCGATGAAACTCGCGGATCGCGCGCGCCAGACGCTGCTGGATCTCTCGCGGCGCCGGCCACCCCCACACCCGCGCCCCGACGGCGAGCCGCTCTACGTGTTGTTCACGATCGACACGGAGATCTCGATGGGCGGCGCGCTGAACGACCACAGCGTGCAACCGATCGGACCGGACGTCCGCATCTGGGGGCGCCTCGACTCCGGGACGTTCGGGATCGAGTGCTTCATGGACGCCTTCGAGGCGCACGGCATGCGCGGGGTGTTCTTCTACGAGCCTTTCGCGAAGAACATCGTCGGCGAGGCGCCGCTCGCGGCCGCGGCGAAGGCGATCGTCGACCGCGGCCACAGCGTCGAGCTCCACGTGCACCCCGAGTTCAAGATGAACCTCGAGGCGGTGCGCGCGGGCGAGATGACGAAGCCCTCGGCCCACCTCCATTCCTACGACG
The DNA here is from genome assembly GCA_040218735.1 of Deltaproteobacteria bacterium. Taxonomy (GTDB): domain Bacteria; phylum Myxococcota; class Kuafuiibacteriia; order Kuafuiibacteriales; family Kuafuiibacteriaceae; genus JAUHYN01. The sequence goes on along the minus strand of JAVJQW010000043.1, from coordinate 194,175 downwards.
CCGCGGCGCAGCGCGCGTACCTCGAAGAGGGCGCGGCGGACCTCGAGCGTTGGACGGGCGTGCGGCCGATCGCGTTTCGCTCCGGAGGTTTTGCGAGCGACGAGGTCGCGACCGAGGCGTGCGCGGCGCTCCAGATCCCGATCGACTCCAGCTACAACGTCTGGGCGGTGGCGAACGGCGTCAGCCCGTTCTCGCTGACGCCGAAGCTCAACGACGTCGCGATGCTCGACAACGGCGTGCTGGAGGTGCCGACCACGAACCTGTTCACCCGCGGCCCCAAGCGCGCGATGCGACCGTTCGAGCTGTCGTCGCTCAACGCGGCCGAGATGATCGCCGCGGTCGACGAGATGTACGAGCTCGGCATGCGCGTGTGCTGCACGCTCACGCACTCGTTCCGGCTCATTCGGACGACGAACTACCAGTACACCGACGCGCGGCTCGACTGGTTCAACCTCCATCGGCTGCGCGCGTTCCTTCGCCACCTCGCGGCGCACCCCGATCGCTTCCGCGTCGCGACGTTCCGCGACCTCCCGCTCGAGCGGTGGAAGGCGACGCTCCCGCCGCCCCCCGCACAGCCCCAATATCCTTCGCCGCCGGCGTGGACCGCCGTCTCGCGCATGGCGCTGCAGGCGGTGAAGGACCGCGGGGTCGTGTAACTGCAATCGTGGGGTGACGAGCCCCCAGGCGACAGCGCGCCGCCGGATCCACTACCCTGAAGGGGTGCGTGCGCTGACCGGGCTCTTCGGGCTCGCGCTGGTCGTGGGCTGCAAAGGACAGGTCGGTGACCCTCCCGCGCAGAACCCGCCGCCACCGCCGACCGTTTCGAACTACGTGGCCTCCGAATCGGTCGCGCGACGCCTCTCGCAAGCGGAGCTCGACGCGACGCTCGCGGACCTCCTCCTCGACACGTCCGGACCGGCGGTCCGCTACCTGTCGGAGGACGAGTTCAGCCCGTACGACAACGACTACACCCTGCAGCAGGCGTCGATGGCGCTGATCGACGGGTTGGAGGTCCTCGCCGGGGACGTCGCGGATCGACTCGTCGAGGACTCGGCGCGGCGCGACACGGTCGTCGGCTGCACGCCGGAGAACGACGGCGACGAAGACTGCTTCCGCGCGTTCACACGTCGGTTCCTGCGGCGTGCGTTCCGCCGCGCGATCACCGACGCGGACGTCGAGCCTTACGTAGCGCTGCTCCCTTACGCGACCGAGCAGGTGGAGGGTGTCGACAACGACTTCTACACCGCGGTCGGCCTCGTGATCCGCGCGGTGCTGCAGGACCCGGAGTTTTTGTACCGCATCGAAGTCGGCGCGGAGGAGGCCAACGGGGCGCGGCGCTTGAACGGGTACGAGGTCGCGTCCCGCCTGTCGTACTTCCTGTGGGGATCGATGCCGGACGACACGCTGCTCGACGACGCGGCGGCGGGGCGCCTCGACGACGCCGCGGGGCGCCGGGCGGCGGCGGAGCGGATGCTCGGCGACGCCCGGGCGAAGCGGCACCTCTATCGCTTCCACGCGATGTGGCTCGGGTACCGAACGATCCCGCACGGCGCCGAGCTGGCGGGGCGCTTCAACGACGAGACCAACGCGCTGATCGATCGCGTGGTCTTCGAAGAGCAGCGCCCGTACTCGGACCTGTTCCTGCTGCAGGAGACGTTCGTCGACGACATGCTCGCGGATCACTACGGCCTCGAGCGTCCGGCGGACGGTTCGGGCTGGGTCGCGTACGACGAGGACCGCGCGGGGATCCTGTCGCACGGCGCAGTGCTCGCGGCCTTTTCGAAATTCACCGACACGAGCCCCACGCAGCGAGGGATTTTCGTTCGGAACCGCTTGATGTGTGACGTCATCGATTCGCCGCCCGCGAACGTCGACGTGGATCAACCGCCGGAGGGAGACCCGGACGACTGCAAGACGGAGCGTTACCTGGCGCACATGGGTGCGAGCGGTTGTGTGGGCTGCCACTCGCAGATGGACCCGATCGGCTTCGGACTGGAGCGTTACGACATCGCCGGCCAGTACCGAACGCACGACGACGGGCGCGAGGAGTGCACGATCGAGGGCGTCGGAAACCTCCCCGGCGGCGCTACCTTCTCGGGGCCGCGAGAGCTCGCGCGTCTCCTCACGGACTCGGGTGAAATTCAGAACTGCACGGCGCAGCAGGTCTTCACGTACGCCGTGGGTCGTCCGCTGAAGCCAGTGGAATTCGAAGCCATCTCGAAGCTGACCACGTCGTTCCTCGAGCACGGCCGCTTCGACACCCTGCTCCTCGAGCACATCGCGAGCGACGCCTTCGCGCTTCGATTGGAGCCGACGCCATGAGCACCTCGATGAAACGTCGCACCTTCCTCCGCGGCGCCGCGGGCGCGGCCGTCGGGCTCCCGGTGCTGGAGTGCATGCTGAACACCAACGGCACCGCGTACGCGCAAGCGGGCACGGCGCCGCGACGCTACGCGATCGTGTTCGCGGGCCAGTCGATCGGCGGTGACCACTGGGCGAAGAACGAGAACCGCATCGACGGTCGTAACTTCACCGAAGAGGGGCACTTCATCGCACCCGCAGCGACGGGGCGTGACTTCGTCTCGACGACGCCGCTCACGCCGCTCGACACGGTCCGCGAGCAGTACAGCATCGTCTCCAACCTCCGCATCCCGTACGACCCCAACTCGACGGATCCGAACAACGTCCCGCCGGGCGGCGCGTTCCGTGACTTCCACGGCGGTGGGTGCAGTCCGTTGCTCAGCGGGATGCGGTCGACGTCCGGCTCGTTCCGGGCGAACGGGATCTCCTCCGACCAAGTGATCGCGAACCTCAACGCGAACCAGGCGACGATCGACGCCCTCGTGCTCCGCGCGCAGCCGTCCTGGTACCTCGCCGGGAGCAGCTACGCGGGCCGGCAGTACCTGTCGTACCGCGCGGCGAACGATCGGATCGAAGCGCAGACGAGCCCGCAGATCGCGTTCACTTCACTGTTCGGCGGCTTCGTCCCGGAGGGCTCCGAGGCGGCGGCGCGCTTCGACTTCGAACGCCGCGCGCGGCGGTCCGTGCTCGACCTCGTGTCGTCGAAGCGGCAGCGGCTCCTCGCGCAGGTCGGCGCCGCGGATCGCATTCGCCTCGAGCAGCACTTCGACGAGATTCGTGCGCTCGAACAGCGGGTCGCGATGATGCCCCCGATCGACGCGGGCGCCTGTCAGGCGCTCGAAGACCCGGGCGCGGATCCGGCGATCGGCGGCAACAACGCGGGCTCAGGCTCCGGCGACATCGCGACCAACACCGGCTACAGCAACGAACACGAGCGCACGCGCCTGATGTGCGATCTGATCCACATGGCGTTCGTCTGCGATCTCACGCGCGTCGCGACGCTTCAGATCACCGTGTTCCAGTCGCACATGAACGTCCACCCGATCACGACGATGATGGGGCGGCCGATCCTGTCGGACCAACACGAGGTCGGGCACAACGGCGACGCCAACAACCGCGGTCAGCTCGCGGTGAGCACCGTGCTCCAGTGGCACGTCTCACACTACGCGTACCTCCTCGAGCGCCTCGCCTCCACGCAGGAGGGGGCGGGCACCGTGCTCGACAACAGCGCGATCGTGTTCCTCCCCGAAGGCGGCCACGGACGCCAGCTCAACGACGGCAGCACGGAGAACCAGACGCACTCGACCGAGAACATGGTCGTGCTCGTCGCCGGGCGCGCCGGCGGCCTCTCCCCCGGGCAACACGTCGACGGCGCGGGCGCCCACCCCGCCCAAGCGCTGATCTCCGCGATGCAGGGCGCCGGCTACGCTGGAGACTCCCTCGGCGAGGTGAGCGGCAACATCCCCGAGCTGTTCACCTGAGCCTATGCGCGCAGCGGCTTAGACGATGAGATAAGTTGCTCCCAAGGGAGCGTCGGACCCGACCGAAGACACCGTCTGGCACGCCCCGTGCTTTTGGGGCGGACCATGGCCAGTCACTTCTCCACCATCGGTCTCCCCGTCGACTCCGCCGAGCACCTCGAGGCGCTGGTCGACCGTCTCCTCCCTACCGCGACCGTCCACTCGGCCGGGCGCCACGGGCGCTACCTGCTCTGGCAGGACGACTCGGGCGCACAGGTCTGGATGCAGGTCGACAACCACGGCGACATCGTCGGTGTACAACCCCACTTCGAAGGCTCGTCGCGCCTCCGCGTCGGCCTGACCGAGCGCGTCGCGCGCGATGCGCTCGACGGCGCCTTCCACGGCTGGGCGTCTCCGTCGGACGACGACGCCGAGCGGGGTGCCTACCCATTCATGTTCGACGCGCCGGACTTCGGCACGCACCCCGGCGTGCGGCTGCCGAGCGTCGCGCAGGTCCAGGTCGCGGCGTTCGCTCACGAGCTCGCCCTCTTCGACTCCGTCGAGGCCTACGAAGCCGCCCAGACGCGGGAGCACCCGTTCGCGAGCCAGAGCTTCATCCCGACGGGCCTGTTCGAAGAGGACCGCGAGGCGATGGGGCTTTGCACCGGGCACGTCGTGCGCGCGGGCTGCCGCACGAACCGCCACAGCGGTCTCCCGTTCTACTGGGCGGAGCTCGAGACCTACGCGGCGCAGCTCGACGTGTTGATCGACCCCGAGCTGATCGAGCGTCCGCCGCGCGGCGGCGACGTCCTTCAGGGGACCTTCTGGCTCTCCGGCCGCCTGGTCGACTACGAACGCGCCGGCTGGCGCGCGCTGCTCCCCCGGCGTCGTTCGCTTCAGTAGATCAACGCCACAGCGACGGTGAAACGGCGCCCGGGATCGAAGACGCAGACTTCGCGTCGGACAGGTCGACGAAGTGCGCCACGCCGTCGCCGCTGCGCGCGAGGATCCGACGACCGCGGACGTCGAACGACAACGGCTCGCCGTCCTTCACGCCGCGCAGACGGAGCGGCTCCAAAGCGCCGCCTCGGTCCACGAACAGCGGCGCCACGGGGATCGGAAACTCGGCGTCCTCCGCCCAGACGTACGCGGCGCCGACACGGGCCCAGTGACCGGGCTCGTCCGTCGGCGGCTTCATCCCCTCGACGATCTTCGGCGCCTCGTCCATCACGTCGAATCCGTTCGTCGGACCGTTGAATACCGAAGATCGGGGCCCGAGGCGCTGCCCGATCTCCAGCGCATCGACGCCCGCCGCGAGATCCCAACCCCACGTGCTCGGCGTGATCTCCACGCGCTTCCACGCGCCCTCCGTCCAGCGAAACGCCTCGGCGAGCCCCGGATCACCGTCGACGGGCGCCTCGTACTTCTGCCCGTCGCGCTCCAGCGTGACGCCCTCCTTCGTGCGCACGACGCGGACGCCGTGATCCTCGAGGTTCATCACGAGCGCGACGAGGCTCGAGCCCTCGAACCCGACGTCGCGAACACGACCTCGTCCGGGGACGGCGCGCAGCTTCACACCCGGCTTCGCGAACACGACGTGACCGAGGACCTTGCCGTCGCCCGAGAGGAACGCGCCCTGCTTTCCGTCTCGAGACCAAGCGTAGCGCGCGCCTCCGCACGGCGCTTCGACCCGAGCGAGCTGCACCTGAGTCTTCGGCCCGACGTACCGCATCCAGACACAGCCCTTGCCGGCCGGGCGGAGGTACGTCAGGACCGGCTCGGCGCCGTAGGCCGCCGCGGGGACCAGGAGCAGCACGACGAGGAGCGCGCGTATCACGCCGCCATCATCCCACAGGTGTTGACGTTCGGCACCGCGTTCGGTTACCTCGAAGTTACGTAACCAAGGAGTTACGATCCATGTCCGCCGACGCCGCCTTCGACGCCCTTGGGAACCCCGTCCGCCGGGAGATCGTCCGCATCCTGGGCGAAGGGCCCCGCTCCGTTCAGCAGATCGCCGAGGAGTTCGAGATCAGCCGGCCGGCGGTGTCGAAGCACCTTCGCATCCTGACCGAGGCACGCCTCGTCACCCACGAGGCGGACGGGACGCGGAACATTTTCTCGATCGATCGCACGGGGTTCGCGGAGGCCCGCACGTGGCTCGACACCTTCTGGGACGAGGCGCTGTTCCGCTTCAAGCTCCTCGCCGAGAACACGACCCCCAAACGAAAGAAGTCCAAGCGATGAATGCTCCACTTCGCCGCTCGGTCACCGTCGCCTGCGACGTCGAGCACGCCTTCGAGACCTTCACCGCGCGCATCGATCTGTGGTGGCCGCCGAGCCACAAAGCCGAAGGGGCGCACCTCGTCATGGAGCCCGGCGTCGGCGGGCGCTTCGTCGCGAAGCGCGGCGACGGCGGCGAGAAGCTCTTCGGCGAGATCGTCCGCTGGGAGCCGCCGCACCGCCTCACGTACACGTGGTACCCGGGCGCGCTCACCGAACCGACGGAGGTCGACGTCCAGTTCCTCGCAGACGGCGACGCCACCGTCGTCGAGATCGTTCACGCCGAAGCCGCCGCCGCGATGGGCGATCAGTGGCCGGAGCGCGTGGCCCTCTTCGAACGCGGCTGGGGCCTCGTGCTCCCCGCGTTCGCCGATTACGTCAGGAGTCGATGATGGAGTTTCGAGCCCAAGCAACGATCGCCGCGCCCGCCGACACGGTGTGGCGCATCGTGACGAAGACGGAGGACTGGCCCGAGTGGGATCCTTACTGCGATCGGATCGAGGGTCAGGTCGGGCTGGGTAACAAACTCAAGGCTTACTCGAAGCTCAGCCCGGGACGGGCGTTTGGTTTGAAGGTCACCGAGCTGGTCGAGAACGAGAAGATGACGTGGTCCGGCGGGATGCCGTTCGGGCTCTTCAAGGGCGTGCGAACCTTCTCCCTCACATCGCGCGGCGAGCAGACCGAGTTCGTTCTCCACGAAGCGTTCAGCGGCCTCATGCTCGGCATGATCAAAGGCTCGATCCCGGACATGACGGAAGCCTTCGAGGCGTTCGTCAACGGGCTCAAGGAACGCGCCGAAGCGAGCTAACGCCGCCGCGCGACGGCGTACGCGGCGAGGAGCAGCCCCGCGAACGCGGCCCACGGCACCTGCGTGGGGAGCGTCGCGCAGGTGCAACCGCTCGCCTCCGGATCCGGCTCGGGGACGATCGTGTCCGACCACGGACCGCGGTTGCCGGCCGCGTCGACGAGGCGGACGCGAACCTGGAGATCGTACGCAAAGACCTCGGCCCCGAGCTGGCCGGTGCACTGGCAGAACGTCGTACCGACGAACGCTCGAAGGACACCGTTCGGGTCCGTGCCGCCCGTCGCCGCGACGCGCTGGACCTGCAGCCCCGCGTTAGGGGCGAGCTGCACTTCGATCGACATCGAGTCCGTCGGCTCCGAAGCCGTCAGCGCGATGTCGATCCCCTGCTGCGCACCCGCCGCGATCTCCGGCTGATCGTCGCGGTCACGGCGCGTGATCGAGACGATCGTCGGCGCAGGCGGGGCCACGTTGTCCTCGTCGGCGGTGACCGTGAAGTCCTGCGCCGCGACGATGCCGCCGGGATCGCGGAGGGTGTACGTAGCACCGGGTGTCAGCGCCGTGGTCGCGCGGCATGACAACAGGTTCGCGAGATCGTCGATGCGCTCGCAGGCCAGCTCGGGATCGCCAGGCCCCTCGAGCGTGGGGCGCGCGGTGTCGACGTCGCGGACGCGCAGCTCGAAGTTGGCGGGGAGCGCCGTGAATGAAGCCGGCGCCTGGACTTCGGAGCACGGGAAACAGCTCAGCGCGTAGGCGTCGAAGGCGGGGGCACCGAGCAGGACGGTGGTGGCGAGGATCAGTGGCGTGCGCATGGGCGGGTGGTTTCGCAAGCCGCGTGCCGACCTGAAGGAAATCCGAAACCCCCGCCGGGCGCGAGGAGAGCGGCGCGTTCGCCCGAAAGTCGCCAAAAATTCGAGGGTCCGGCCACAATGACCGCGGCGATGCCGAAGAAACGAATTCCGGTCGAAGTGGCGGGACGCGAGGTTTCGATCTCGAGCCCCGACAAGATCTACTTCCCCGAGGCCGGCTACACGAAGTGGGACGTCATCCAATACTTCCTCGCCGTCGCCGACGCCGCCCTCGAGACGTCGGCCGGCCGTCCGCTCGTTCTGAAGCGCTACGTGAACGGAACGCAGGAGGAGGCGTTCTACCAAAAGCGCGCGCCCAAGAAGCGCCCGGAGTGGATCGACACCGTCGTCCTGAAGTTCCCCTCCGGACGCACCGCCGAAGAGGTCGTCCTGCACGACGCAGCGCAGCTGCTGTGGTGCGCCAACCTCGGTTGCCTCGAGCTGCACGTACACGCGGTCTCGGAGGAGGACCTCCACCACCCCGACGAGCTGCGCATCGATCTCGACCCGGTCCCCGGCGTGTCGTGGGCGCAGGTCCGCGACGTCGCGTTCGTCACCAAGGACGCGCTCGCGGATCTCGGCCTCGTCGGGTGGCCGAAGACCTCGGGCTCACGCGGGATGCACATCAACGTCGCGATTCACCCCGAGTGGACGTTCGACGAGGTGCGGCAGTCGGCGCTCGCGATCGCGCGGGACGTCGAGCGCCGCGCGCCGAAGATCGCGACGAGCCGTTGGTGGAAGGAAGAGCGGCACGGCGTCTTCCTCGACTACAACCAGAACGCCAAGGACCGGACGACCGCCGGCGCGCTCTCGGTGCGACCGCTCCCGGACGCGCGGGTGTCGATGCCACTCACCTGGGAAGAGGTCGCGGAGTACGAGCCCGAGGCGTTCACGATTCGCACCGCTCCCGACCGCATCCGCGACGTCGGCAACGTCCACCGCGACATGCGCGCCGAGCTCGGCCGCCTGGACAAGGCGCTCGAGCTCGTGAGCGAACAAGCGCTCGACGGCGCTACGGACGCACCGTGGCCGCCGCACTATCCGAAGGGCGGCGACGAGCCCCCGAGGGTGCAGCCGTCGAAGCGTCGCCGATCGAGCATGCCGCTCATCGAGATCGGTCGCGCCAAACAGAAGGACGACGCGATGGCCGGGCTGGAGCGATGGAAGGCGCGGCACGCCGACGTGGTCGAGCACCTCCAACCGCGCGACATCCTCGTCGACAAGAATCGGGGTCGGCACACGGTCTGGTACCGGATCCGGATCAACCTGCAGCACGTCCCGGAGGAGCTTCGGCCGGCGCAGGAGCCGCTGGATCCCGACTACGACCCCGCGGTCGAGTGGGGAGGCTCCTCATGACCCGGAAGCGCGGAAGATCTTCTGCAGCTCGAACGGTGGCGTGATCTCCAGCTGCGCGTAGGTGCACGACGCCGGTTCGCGGTCCGGGCGCCACCGAACGAAGCTCGCCGCGTGGCGGAAGCGGCGCCCCTGAAGGCCGTCGTAGGCCACCTCGATCACCCGCTCGACGCGCAACGGCTCCCACGACAGATCCTTGCCGACGCTCCACCGGCTCCCCATCCCCGGCTTGCGCTGGTGTTCCTCCGCCCCCGCCCACGACGCCCAGGGGTGCGCGTCGAGCGCGCCCTCGCGCAGCGGTTCGAGCTCGGTCACGAGCTTCTCGCGGTAGTCCATCTTGAACGACGACGTGATGCCGACGTGCTGCAGGTTCCCCTCCGCGTCGTACAGGCCTAGCAGCAGCGAGCCGATCAGCGTGCCCGGCCCGTTCTTGTGCCACCGAAACCCGGCCGCGACGCAGTCCACCGTCCGTCGGTGTTTGATCTTCTGCATCGCGCGTTTCTTCGGCTCGTAGATCTGCGAGCGCTTCTTCGCCATGACGCCGTCGAGACCGGCGCCCTCGAACCGCGCGAACCAGTCGCGCGCGACCTCCACGTCTTCGGTGATCGGCGTGACGTGAATCGGCGAAGACGCGGAAGCAAAGGCGGCCTCCAGACGACGCCGACGCTCCTCGAAGGGGACACCCGTGAGATCCTCGTCCCCCTCGGCCAACAGATCGAACGCGACGAAGGAGGTCGGGATCTCCTTGGAGAGTTTCTCGACGCGTGACTTCGCCGGGTGCAAGCGAAGTTGCAGCGCGGAGAAGTCCAAGCCGTCGTCGGTCGCGATGACGATCTCTCCGTCCACGACCACCCGCTCCGGGAAGTGCTCGCGGATCGCTTCCACCAGCTCGGGGAAGTAACGCACCAGCGGCCGCTTCTCCCGGCTCTGGATGTACACGTCGTCGCCGTCCCGGAAGACGATGGCCCTGAAGCCGTCCCACTTCGGCTCGTAGAGCAACTCGGCGTCGTCGGGCATCTCACGGACCAACTTGGCCAGCATCGGTTCGATCGGGGGCTTCAGCGGGAGGGACAAGACGCCGGGAGCGTACCGCTCGGCGCGGCGTCGTGTTAATCCGATCGCGGCGTGCCGAACCTCGTTGGCCTGTACGATCCGACCGCCACCGCCGAGGCGCTCGACACCACGCTCGAACGCATGATGACGGCGGTCGACTATCCGGCGTTCGGGTTCGAGCGCCGGGTGGCGAAGGCCGACGGCGTGGCGTGCGGCAACGTCCTGCCGGGGATCGAGGACAACCTCGCGCAGCCGGCGCGCCACGGTGACGTCTGGTTGATGCTCGACGGCGAGCTCCTTGGCCTCGAACCCCTGAAACGCGCGCTCCGTGAACGCGGCCTCGACCCGAAGGGCGACGACGCCCAGCTCGCCCTCCTCGCCTATCGCGCGTTCGGGCTCGACTTCGTCGACCACCTCAACGGCTGCTGGAACATCGTGGTGCACGACGGCGACGTCACGTACGTGATCACGGATCGCCACGGCAGCCGCCTGCTCTTCTTCGCCAACGACGGCGCGCGCTATGTGTTCGCCAACGAGCTGAAGGGGGTCGTCGTCGGCCGGAACCGAAAGAGCAGCCCCGGCAGCGTCGGCCTCATGCAGCTGCTGTCGGCGGGGGGCCACGCTGGGCAAGTCACGTGGGTCGACGGCATCGAGCTGATACCGCCGGGCACGATCGTCGCGCTCTCGGACGGCGTGCGGCAGCATCGCTACTACAAGCTCCGCTTCAACGAAGGGCGCCCTTCGATGAGCGAGGGCGCCTACGCCGAAGGCTTCGCGCACCACCTCGCGGAGGCCACGGCGCGCAGCATGAAGCTCGCGGACCGGCACCCCATGGCGATCACGCTGTCGGGCGGACTCGACAGCCGCGCCGTCGCGCTGACGATCCCTTCGCGCCACCTCCCGATCGACTCGATCACCTACGGCGGCGAGACGAGCGCCGACGTGCGTTACGCGGCTGAGCTCGCGAAGGTGATCGGCTTCCGCCACCACTACATCGAGCCGGAGGCGCAGCGCCTGATCGACGAGGGCGCGGCGACGTATCAGCGGCTCACCGGGCGCACGGACGAGTTCGGCTTCTTCTCGAGCCAGGTGGATCGGATCATCTGGCGGTGTGAGGCGCTGAGCCTCTTCGACGGGCTGAGCTCGTTGCTGTGGCACCCGATCTACAAGCCGCTGATGCACTTCATGCTGAACGGCGCCGCGGGCGACGCGATGACGGGCAGTCACATCACGCCGAACCTGATGCTGTCGCCGACGCGCGAAGAGGTGAAGCAGGACCTCCTCGGCCGCGCGTTCTTCCAGGACGACGACCGGCTCCGCGCCCTCTTCACGCCCGCGTTCTACGGGCGCTACCGCGCCGCGCGCGACCCGACGTTCCTCGCCGACTTCGACGAGATCGACGCCGACGAACCCACCGCGGTCGCAAACGTCTGGGACATGGAGAACCGCCAACGCCGAGGCGCGTTCACGAGCTTCGCCATCGAGCGCTACTTCTGCACGTGCCGTTCGCCGTTCCTCGACTACGATCTCATCGACTTCCTCGCGGACGTCCCGGCGGCCTGGCGCTTCCAGCAGCGCGTCTACAAGAAGATGCTCGTCGAGCACCACCCGCGCGCCGCGCACGTCCCGTGGGCGTACACGGAGGGCCGCATCACGTCGAACCCCGCGTACGAGTTCGCGCGCGAGGTCTTCAACTTCGCGAAGCGGAAGATGGAGGAGAAGCTCCCCTCGCGCCGCGGTCAGCAGGCGCACTACTTCTTCCGCGACCACCCCAAGCTCCTGAAAGAGGACGCCGCGCTGCACCGCTACCTCGTCGACTTCACGCGTCGCGACGACTTCCCGAGCGACGTGCTCCAAGCCGAAGGCGTCCGCGCCCTGTCTGAGCGCTTCGCCCGCGAAGGCGTCGGCAAGGACTACGCGCTCTTCACGCACCTCGTGGGGATCGCAAAGTCGATGGAGCAGTTCATGACGCCGGACGAGGTCTTCGTGCCCGCGGTCGCGGACCCGTCGGAGTTCGGGGTCCCGCGCTAACGCGTCAGCGCGCCGGTCAGATAGAACCCACCGAGCCCGGCGACCGCCGGGGCGATCAGCAGCGCCGGGTTCGGTGGCGCGCCCTCGTCTGCGGTCGCGGCGACGACCACGTTGGTGACGATGCCGGTGAGGATGAACAGGCTGAAGAACGCGAAGAGCGGGGCCTGTATCGAGTCGTTCATCACGGGGTCGGCGCCGACGCGGCCCGCGACCAGGTAGCCGCCGACCGCGCCGAGCACGCCGCCGACACCTGCGGCGACGTTCTTTTGAGTAGATGACGCGTCGAAGGCCTGGCCGAGCCCGTAGCCAAGCGCGGCGCCGCCGAGCGCAGACAGGCCGCTCCCCGCGAGCCCGTAGCCGACTTCGCGATCCGCCACGGTGGCTTCCGCGATCGCGTCGGCGGTGAACAACCCGGCGGGGCACAGGCCGAGCGCGAGCGCGGTGAGTCCGATCGCGGCGAAGACCGGGGCGCCGTTGGATTCGAAGCGATTCGGGTCGTCGGACTCCAGCTTGCCGACGTGCGGGAGCGTGAGCGCCAGGCCTACGCCGCCCAGCGTCAGGCCTACCTCGCAACCGAACCAGCGGTAGCCGGTGGTGTCGAGCGCCTCGGCGCGTTGGGGCAACAGGAGCGCGGCGATCACGAGCGCGGCGAACACGACGCGGAGCATGCGGGGTTCGACGGCGCGGGGGGTGCGGGATTCACGCCCATCGCGGGCTTCATCCGTGTCCGCGCACACGCGCGCCCGGCATCGATCTGAGGCAGTATAAGCGCCGTGAAGCTCCGCCTCCCCATCGCGCTCCTCCTCGCCGCACTCCCCGCCACGGCCGCGGCCCAGGACGTCGAGATCACGCTGACCCAGCAGGCGAAGGACGTCCTCGGCGACGAGCTTCAGGTGGCGGAGGATCAACTCGAGGAGCTCGTCCGCCAGCGCTTCCGCGAAGCGTATCGCCTCGTCGACGTGCAAGACTTCTTGCGCGTCTCGGCGAACGCTCAGGCGCTCGCGAACAAGGGGCTCGGCGTCGACTACGCGGCGAGCCCGAAGATCGCGATGTTCGGCGTCGCGATATCGGCCGCCGCGGAGTCGGGCGACGCAGACCTCGACGACATCACCAACCCCCAGACCGTGCTCAGCGCCGGCGCCGGCGCGCAGATCTCCGCGATGGGCGGCCTGAACCTCGGCATCATCGGGCTGTCGCGCCTCACGCTCTTCGCGAACGGCCTCTACCACCCCTGGACCGTCAACGACCTCGACGGCGAGTTCTACAACATCGGCGCCCACGTACAGTACGCGCTCATCCGCCCGAAGAGCGCGGCGGTGATCGAGTGGCGCGGCATCGACCTGACGTCGGGCGTGGAGATCTCACGCATGGTGCTGTCGCTCTCCGACACGCAGGACAGCGCAGCGCCCATCCGCGTGGACGGGCGGGAGTACGAGATCCGCTCCACCGCGACGGGTACGCTCCGACTCGAACAGACGGCGTTCAACATCCCGATCGAAGCGACCACCGGCATCACCATCCTGAAGCTCGTGTCCGTCTACGGCGGCGTCGGCGTCGACTTCATGTCGGGCGGCGCGAAGCTGAACGCCGACCTCGACGCGACGATGGAAGCCGACGACCCGCGCGACACGACGCAGACCCTCGACGTCGGCACGGCGCGCGTGAGCGCAGCCGAAGAGGGCGCACCGAACACGGTCTTCTACCGCGCGCTGGTCGGCGCGCAGATCCACCTCGGCCCGCTGAACGTGTTCGGCCAGGTGAACCTCGGCCTGAACGACGTCGCGGTCGCCGTCGCGGCAGGCCTTCGGCTGTCGATCTAGCGGAGAGCCGGCGCGGCCCCTTCGTCCGGCGGGTCGCTCAGGCGCGGTCGCGTCGGGCCCTTGCGGGCCCAAAGGACGCGACCACCCGGGCCTCAGGACGTCTCTTCGTCGTCGTTCTCGGCGTCGTCGCCCTGGTCACGATCGTCCGCCCACGGGTCGGGCTGGTTCGGCCCGGCCACGATGCCCACCAGATCGGGGTCGACACCGTCTTCGATCGAAGCGCGCCGCTCCTCGGACTCCTGCTTGCGCTGCTCCTTGCGGCGCTCGCGATCCTTCTTCTGCTCGAGCTTGGTCCGCTCGCGCTGTCGTTTCGTGCCTGATTGTTTCGGTCTCGCCATCGAGCCTCCTCGGGAAAACGCGCCGGGGACCTCCGGGCGCGACCTTCTTTGCAACGCGGACGGCGGACGAGGGCAAGGGGAACTTCGAAAAGTTCTCTGGGCGGCCCGATCAGAGCGCCAAGAGGGTATCGCAGAGGTCCTTCACGAAGCGGTCGAAGGACGGACAAACCTGGCGTACCACCTCGATGTCGACGCGTTCGGCCAGCGTCAGCCGGACGTCCTGCTCGCGCTGGCCCTGGAGGCGGTCCAAGAGGAAGGCCTTGGCGCCGCCCGGGGGGAGCGATTCACGCGGACCGGGATCGTCGACCTGCGTGCCGAGGACGTCGTTGAGCGCGGGGAGGTCGGCGATGAGCCAGGTCTCGAACTCCTGAACGGCGACGCCGACGACCTTGGGCACCACGACCCCCGCGAGGCCTTCGACGATGGAGGTGTGCCGGCTCGCGTCGCCATCGGCATCGACGAGCACCACGAAGGCGTCGGCGGACGGACGTCCGTCGTTGGTCTTCCCCACGAGCTCGTGGGCCAGCAAGGCGCGTCGCAGGTGGTCTCCGCCGTGAAGGAGGCTACCGCGAAGCTGTCGCCCACGACGATCGCGAATCGGCGACAGAAAACGGATCGCTCCGTCGGGGAGGTTCGTTTGGGCGGCGACGATCCGCGCGAGGAGTCGATGGGCGGCGCCGAGCTCGTCGGCCTGGAGGACGTCGCCCGGCGCCGTCGGCCATCCGCCGGCGCCCATGAGCTCACGCGCCCCCTCCGCATACAGGGCGATGTGAACCGCGCCCACGCTCAACGGCCTACCGTGCCGCCGAGCGCCCCGCTGAGCCAGAGGTCGCCGAGACTGTCTCGATACGCTTCCGCCGCGCGCGCCCACTCCGGCGCCTCCGTCGGCGGCGCCGTGACGACGGTGTTGCCGGTGTCGCGATCGCGCGTCACGAAGCGCACTTCGTGCGGCTCTAGGAAATCGAGCAGGTGCGGGCTGTGCGTGGCCGCGAGGACCTGCACCGGGCGCCCGAGCTTACCGGCCGCGAGGTCGCGGCAAAGGGCGACGACCTGCTGGAGCAGGTACGGGTGCAGGCCGCGCTCGATCTCGTCGATCGCGAGGATGTCGGGGGGCTGGGGCTGCGCGAAAGCCGCGAGCAGCGCGAGCATGATGAGGGAGCCGTCGGAGACCTCGGACTGGGTGTACCAGCGGTCCTCGTTCCAGCGATCCTGGAAGAGGACGCGGTGTCTGCCAATGTTGAGAGACGGGAGAACATCCATGTCCTGATAAATCGGAACGAGCAGGCAAAACTGCTGAGCGACTCGCCCGAGCCTGCCGCGCCCCAGAGATGCGAGCAGGTTTGGGAGGTTGTTTCCACTTGGCGATAACCGCCCAGCGACGCTCGCCTCGTTTTCAAGCCGTAGATCTTCAAGCGTTAGCTGAAGTAGGGAGACGTCCGGCGCGATGCCGGTCATCTCTAAGTCATTTACCTCTCGTCTTAGCGTTGTCCGCGCTCCATTTGAGAGGAGATCGACGGTCGTCGCCGCCGTAAGATCTCGCCCGTTCACGGGTCTTCTCACTTCGGCGGATGAGAATGCTCTAAGGACGCTGCTCTTCCCCGACCCGTTCGCGCCCACGAACACCGTGAACGGCGCCACGTCGAACTCCGCATGCGCCACGCACCTAAAGTTCTCGATCGCGATGTGATCGACGAGGGCCACGTCACCAAGCTACGCCAGCCGCCGCGCAACTGCCAAAACTCTTACGCCCCGAACCGCACCTTCGACGCCCCGATTCGCGCCGCCAGGTCCTCGACCGCCGTCGTCACCTCCCCGAACACCGCGGCGTAGCCCTCGCGGGCGCCGCCGTAGGGGTCGGAGATCTCCAGCGGGACCTCCGGGCGCTGGGTGGCGGCGCCGAGGAGGAAGGCCTTGCCCTGGGCTTCGGGGTACTCGGCCTCGAGGCGCTTCAGGTGGCGGATCTCCATCGCGAGGATGATCTCGGCGTCGCGGACGAGCTCCGAGGTGAGCTGGTGCGACGACCACCCGGACAAGTCCACGCCCGACACGCGCGCGACCTCGACCATCTTCGGATCCGCCGGGCGCCCGTCCACCGGGTGGAAGCCGCACGACGCGAGCGCCGGGCCGCGGCCTTCGAGGATTCGCTCCATCACCACCTGGGCGAGCGCGCTGCGGTTGATGTTGCCGTAGCAGAGGAACAGCACCGACCGCGCCGCCTCGACCTGCGCGGCCACCTCCCCGCTCCGCCTGAGCTTCGCGTGGTGACGCTCGTCGAGTTTGTCCTTCGCGATCGACAAGACGCGCTCGCCGAACCACCCCGCCGTGCGCGCTGCGTCCAACAACCCCGGCACCGGATCCGCGAGCGTCTGCACGTCGAAGTGATGCTTCGGCGACAGCGCGAGCGCGAGATCCTTCAACATCTTCTCGCGCGACGGCCACTCGATCAGCGGGCTGTCCTGCGTCGGCCTCGCGACCTGCACGTACCAGTACACGTCGTCCGAGAGCTTGCGGCACACCACCCCCGTCCGCGCGGCGGGGGCGTTCGGTCGCACGCCGCCCGTGTAGAGCCGGAACAGGAAGTACGGGAAGTCCGCGCCCGCCGCGACCGCGAGCGGGAGTGAGCCCCAGAAACGCCCGTTGATCTCCATCAGCACCGCGCGGTCCGTCGCCGGGTCGTGTTTGAACTCAACCATCGCCACGCCGTGCCACGACAACGCCTTCATCAACGCCGACGCATGCCGCAACAGCTCCGGGTGCACCGGCACACTCTCGCGCAGGCAGCTCCCGCCGCCGGTCAACGGGAGCTCGTGCAGACGTTTGTGCTGAAACGCGTAGACGACCTCGCCGTGATCCGCGAGCAGCTCCACACCCACGCCGTCGCCGGCGAAGTAGCTCTGCAGCACGAACGGACCGACGGCGAGCATCTCCTTGGCCGTCGAACGGAGCTCCTCCTCGGAGTGCGCGTACGCCACCTTCATGCGCGCGCGGTCGCCCTCCGAGATCGAACGGCTCGGCTTCAACACCAACGGGAACGATCGGTCGACGCCGTCCAGCTCCTCGAGGCGAGTGATCGTGACCCCCGACGGGATCGGCACGCCGAGGGATTCGGCGAGCTCGAACGTCCGCTCCTTGTTCGTCACCACCGCCAACGCTTCGTCCGGCGCGATCGCCAGCGGCGACCACTTCTCGATCCGCGCGCGCGCCTCGGCGAGCGGCTGGAGCGTGTCCTCGGTGACCGGAATGATCAGCGCGAACCGCTCCTCCTTCGCGAGCCGCTCGATCTCGTCGACGAACGCCTCCGGCGAGCGGATCGGATCCGTGTACACCACGCTTCGCGCTGCGTACCGCGACCGCGCCGCCAAGGACGGCCCGCCGGGCTCCCCGACCACGACCTCGACCTTGCGCCGCCCGAGCGAACGAACGATCGCGAGCGACGCGGGCTGACCGCCGTCCAGGACGAGCACCTTCCCTCCCGGCTGCCGCATCGGCCTCCCCTTCCCACGCCCCGTGGCCCCTCGCAAGGGCTTGCGGGGAAGGCGACCGAACGGGGAGCATGACGCGGCGTGCCCGGAAAGAAGCAGCTCCTCGCGGATGTCCTCTACCGCACCGGCCTCGCGGGCGTGACGTCCAAGGCGGTCGGCGATCGCCTCCTCGTGTTCGGGCAGCACCGCATCAAGCCGGACGACCCCGACTTCGAGAGCCCCTTCGCCGACGACGTCTTCGGGCCAACCGTCTCGGAGTTCGAAGCGCAGGTCGCGTGGCTCTCCGAGAACACGACGATGCTGTCGCAAGACGACTTGCTCCGATGCCTCCGCACGCAGAAGTTCCCGTCCGGCCTGTCGACGCTGATGACGTTCGACGACGGCTACCGCGACAACTACGACCTCGCGTACCCCGTGCTGAAGAAGTACGGGATGCCGGCGGTGTTCTTCGTACCGTCGCGCATCATCGAGGAGCGCTACGTCGGCTGGTGGGACGTCATCGCGTTCATCGCCAAGAAGGCCCGCGGCGCGAACGTCGAATTCGACGGCGAGACGTTCGATCTGTCGGACCGCGACGCCGTGATCGCGCGCCTGCACAAACGCATGCAGCTCGAACCGGCCGACCGCACGAAGGACCTCGTGGATCGCATGGCCGAAGCCTTCGGCGTCACGCCCCCGACCGACGCGGAGAAGGACGCCGAGCTCATGACCTGGGATCAGCTCCGCGCGCTGAGCGACGACGGCCTCGTGACCATCGCGAGCCACACCCACTCCCACCGCGTCCTCGCGACGCTCCCCGCCGAGACGCAACGCGAGGAGCTGCAGACCTCCAAGGCCTTCCTCGAAGAGCGCCTCGGACGCCCGGTGGCGTCGCTCGCCTACCCGGTCGGCGGCTACCAACACTTCACCGCGGAGACCTCGCGCATCGCGCAGGAGGTCGGCTACGCCGTCGCGTACTCGTTCTGCACCGGCTACAACACCTGGGACACACTCTCGAGCTACGACATCAAACGCATCGGCGCGCCGGTGTCGCAGTCGTTGTTCGTCGCGACCGCGGTGCTTCCGGAAGTGTTCGACTGGGAGTGACTCAACCCTCGCGGTCGGTCAGCGCGAGGTGGCCTTCGACCGGCTCCGTGACCGACAGCTCGCCGCGCGTCGGCTCCGACGACACCGACAGCGAACCCGCCGTGAGCTCGCGCTGCCCGGCGCGGATCGCCTCACCTTCGATCTGCTCCAGGAGCTTGCGCGTCTCGGCGTCGAGGTGCGCACGCGGACCACCACGCTCCAAGACGCGGCTCGCCTTCAGGTACCGCGCCGCGACGAGGAAACCGCTGGTCCAGCAGAGCATGATCCAGACGGAGCCATCGCTCCAGTAGACCAGGCCACCCATCAGCACGAGGTAGAGCGTGATGAGGCCGTATCCCTTGAGCTTCGCCCGCCGCGTCGCGCGCGCGAGGGCGCGGCGCTCGACTTCCTTCGGGAGGGCGTGGGTCACGGGCCCGGCCTCCAATTGCTCGGGGCCGCCGGGGTCGTCAGCGCCAAGTGGCCGTCGATCGGCTCTGCAACGCCGAGACCGCCGCGTGCCGGATCACTGAACACGGACACGGATCCGGCCGCGGTCTCCAAGGCACTTGCGCGGAGCGCTTCGCGCTCGAACTCCTCCACGAGCTTGCGTGTCTCGTCGTGTAGCTGGTCACGTGGGCCATCACGCTCGAGGATGTGAGCGGCCTTCACATGGCGGACCGCGACGACGAGCCCGCCAAGAGAACAAGCAACGCCAAACACACCGATCTCGTTCCGAGGAAACAGGACCACCATGATCACGACGTAGATGAGGATGAGGCCGTACCCCTTGAGCTTCGCCCGCCGCGTCGCGCGCGCGAGGGCGCGGCGCTCGACTTCCTTCGGGAGGGCGTGGGTCACGAACTCGAACGTAACGGCTCGGCCGGCGCGGTCAAGCGCGCCGCGCGATCGTGAACAGCGCCTTCTTGGGGCCCGGCTTCCACTTGTAGTCGACCTCGAACCCCGCCGCGGCGAAGTCGTCCATCAGCGTCTGCTCGCTGAAACACTCCACGTACGGGAAGAAGCCGAAAAACCGCGCGACGGGCGCGATCCAGCCGACCCACGCCATCCCGTCCGACAGGCACGGCGTACTCGTGAAGAGCTTCCCGCCGGGCGCGAGGAGGCGATGCAGCTTCTCGAGCGCCCCGCGCCGGTCGTCGAGTAGGTGCAAGATGCTCATCGCGAGGATCGCGTCATACGCGCCGTCCTCCGCGTCGAGCGACGCGATCGACGCCTGCTCGAACGTCACGTTGTCGACGCCCTCGTCCGCCGCCTTCTTCTTCGCGATGGCGATCATCTGTGACGAAAGGTCCGTGGCGCGGATGTGGGCGACGTGCGGCGCGTGAATCAGCGCGGTCGTCCCGGTGCCGCACGCGACCTCCAGGAGCTTCATGTCCGGGCGGAGGTGCTCACGGGTGACGAGGAGTTTCTTCTCGTAAGCCGGGAGGTCCGCGATGGGGCTCTTCGCGTACCCCTTCGCCTTTCGATCCCAAAAGCGCGCTTCGGCCAAGGCAGTGTCGTTCATCTTCGACATGGTGGTGCAGCCCGCGGCCGCGTCGATGGTGCTTTTTCGGGACGGCTCGGTGCAACGACGCACCGACGCCAAGGCCTCCAGATTCCGCGACCCCCTCGAGCCGCCGGGCAACCATGTCAGGCCGGCCCGAAGATGCGCGCGCGCACAACCGGATCTTCGCTTGGCACGCGTCGTGCCCTCCCCGGTCCGCCATGAACAGGAACTCACCTTTGCTCCTCCTCTTCCTCGTCGCCTGCAGCGGCGGGACCCCCGAGCCCCCCGGAGAGCTCGTACGATCCGATCTCCAGCGCGAGCTCGCCCCCTCCGTCAGTGAAGCGGACACCAAGCAGTTTGCACACGACCGCACCGCGTTTGCCCTCGACCTCTACAAGTCGAACGCCCTCGACGAGAACGTCGTCGTCTCGCCGTACAGCGTCGACGCCGTGATGGCGATGCTCTACGCCGGCGCGAAGAGCACCACCGAGACCCAGATGGCGAGCGGGATGCACTACACGCTCCCGTCCGACGTGCTGCACGCCGCGTTCAACCGCGTCGACCTCGAGCTCGCGTCCCGCGGCGAGGACGCCAAGTCGTCGAACGGCGGTGACTTCATGCTGCGCTCCGTGAACCAGCTCTTCGCGCAGAAGGGCTTCGCGATCCACGCGCCGTACCTCGACACCCTCGCCCTGAACTACGGCGCGCCCGTGTCGCTCATGGACTTCGCGGGCGAAGCGGAGCCGAGCCGCATCGCGATCAACGAATGGATCTCCGCCATGACGGAGGGCCTCATCCCCGAGCTACTGAAGTCCGGCTCCATCGACGCGAGCATCGTGCTCGTGCTCGCCAACGCGGTGTACTTCGACGGCGCGTGGCAGGCCGAGTTCGAGGCGGAGGACATCGACTTCGACGGTAAGCAGGTCGCCGGGTTCGTCGGTCGCTCGCGCGGTCGATATGTCAAAGGCGACGACTACGAAGCCGTCGCGGTCCCCTACGACGACAACCAGGTCGAGCTCGTCGTGATCGAGCCGAACGACTTCGGCGCGTTCCACGCCGCCCTCGACGCCGACCGCCTGACGGCCACGCTCGACGAGCTCCGGGGCGTCGACATCGACCTCTCGATGCCGAAGTTCGACATCCGCAGCGAGCACAAACTCGAAGCGCCGATGCAGAAGATGGGGATCGTCGATCTGTTCGCCGCCGCGGACCTCTCTGGCATCGCCGGAGCGCCCGGGGAGCTCTTCCTCGCGTGGCTCGTGCAGGAAGCGGTCATCAAGGTGTCGGAGCGCGGCACGGTCGCGGCGGCGGCGACCGGCGGCGGCGTGGGGATCGTGTCGATCCCCGAGACGGTGACGGTGAAGATCGACCGGCCGTTCATCTACGCGCTACGCGACCGCGGCACCGGCGCGCTGCTCTTCATGGGGCACGTCACGAAGCTCTGATCTGTCCCGCGAACAGCGCCGCGTGCGGCTCGAGGGCTCGCACGACGGCGTCCCGCGCGGCGGCGAAGCGCGCGTTGTCGCGGAGGTCCGGGTGCGAGAGGAGCCACAGGTCCGCCATGTGGCGAACCGTCGACTTCGACGTGCGACGCAGGCCCGCCTCCCGATCGCCGACGTAGGTGGGGAGGAAGCAGATCCCCAACCCCGCGTGCGCGCCCTGGACCATCAGCTCGATCGATCCGAGCGCACCCCACATCGGCGCGTCCGGGAAGCCGGAGTCCGCGACGACCGTCGACATGGTGTCCTTGTCGTCGAACGCGATCCAGCGCGGTGTCCCACCGAAGCCGGGGTCGAGGCGCTCGCGGTGCGCTTCTGCAACGTAGCTTGCGATCGTCACCGGCGCGACCCGCCGGCCGATCAGGTAGGGCTGCGGCGCGTTGCCGAGCGCGAGCACACGCAGCGCGATGTCGGCCTCGCGTTTGTTGAGGTCGAAGGGGCGCGCGTCGGTCGTCATCCCCAGCTCGATCCCCGGGCACGCCGTGCAGAGCCGCGCGAGCTCGGGCATCAGGAGGTCGGAGACAAACGCGTCGCAGCAGGTGATATGCACCGGGCCGGCGAGCTTCTCGTCGCACCCGACGAGCTCACGTTCGAGCGCGAGCATCTCTTTTTCGGCGCGCTCGGCGCGTTCGACCATGCGCCGCCCCGCGTCGGTCAGCTGGTAACCCTCGCGGTTCCGGTCGAACAGCCGCGCCGCGAGCCGGGCTTCGAGGGCCTCGACGCGACGCGCCACCGTGGAGTGGCTGACGCCGAGCGCCTCCCCCGCCGAGCGCACCGAACCGAGGCGCGCGAGAGCGAGGAAGTAGCGCACGTCGTTCCAATCCATGCGGGCGAGGTTAGTCACGAGGCGGAGGATGACCAGCGCGGGTTCTTTCGAGTGGATTCTTCGCGACCGCCCACGCACACTCCCCGACAATCGGATGACCGAGGTGAAGACCAGAGTCGGGGCGCCCGTCCCCGTCACGGCGGCGGTGACCGAAGCCCCTGCGAACACTTCGCAGGTCGTGCGACCCGACGCGCCGACCACGGGCGTCGCAGATCGCGCCCGGGTCTTCGACGCCGCGAAACACGACATCCCGCCGGGGCTGCGCACCTGCGCGACCGAGACGATGCTCGGCGACGCCCTCGCGCTGCATGCCGCAGGGTTGCCGCTGGATCCGTCGAGCGCGGCGCCGCTGCTGTTCACGCTGCGCAGCGCCGACCTCACGCGCGGAGACTTCCTCGCGCTGCGCAAACACGTGCTGGCGAACCTCGCACCTGAACGCGCGGGGCTGCACCGCACGAAGGCTGCGAACGTCGGTAACCCGAAGGCGGAAGACATCGTCACGCTCCTCCTCGCGACGTCCGCGACGACGCCGAAGACACCGCCCGTCGTTAAGTCGTTGGCGGCGGCGAAGGCGAAGCTCGACGCGCTGCTCGAAGACGAACACGGGTTGCTCCGCGAGATCGCACGACACGGTCCCGAGCACGACAAGATGTTCGACGGCAGCGATCTGACCGCCGCCGATCGGCTCGCGGCGATCGAGCCGCGCATCGTCGAGCAACGGGCGATCGTCGAGAGCTTCGCGCGGTGGGCGGACGCGCGCTTCGGCGAGCAGATCGAACGCTTCCGCGCGACGGGCCGCGCCGTGGATCCGGACGACGCCCCCAAGCTCCTCTACGCGCTCCACCGCCACGACCCCTCCGCGAGTGAGCTCGTCACGCTGCGCGACGCGCTCCTCGAAGGACACACGGACCACCCGCCGAGCGCCCGCGTGGATCCGCCGACGGTGCGCAGCCTGTTTGCGCTGATGAGCGGGGTCGAGGCGGCCGACACCATCGCGGGCCTCGACAAACAGCTCACACGCAACCCCTCCGCCGAGCTCGAGCAGATCCGCGACGCGATGATCACCTGGCCGACCGAGCTGCTCGCCGCCCCCATCGCGGCGTTCGGCGAGACGGGCCGCGCCGTCGCGCCCTACCACGTGGCGATCCTCGCCGCGTCGCTCGACGCGCTCGAGCTCGAACGCCCTCAGCTCGACCGACTGCAGGAAGCGCTGATCGGCACGCTCCACGGCGCGCACCCCGAGCTGCACGACACCATCCGCGCCGCCGACGACACCGCGTCGCTGATGAAGGTGCTCACCGGCGAGGTGCTCGGCCGCGAGCCGCTGCCGCTCGAACGTAAGAAGCTCACGAACCTGATCGCCAAGACCCAGGAGCAGCGCGCGTCCGCGACCGAAGCTCGCCTGCGGTTGCTCGACGACAAGACGCCGACCGACCTCACGTCGGCGGAGCAGACCGAGCTCGCAGCGATCGACGCGAAGCTCGCGGCGACCACCGCGCGCATCGAGGAGCTCGCCGACACCCGCGCCGGCGTCAACGCCGTGCGCGGACACCGTTGGCTCGACCGCCTCGAAGTCGACGTGCTCGCGGGCGGCGCCGTCGGCGTGCCCGGCATCTTCTCGGGCTCGGCGATGGGCGGGATCAGCCTCGACGAAGCCGACCCGACCACGGGCCGCCGGGAGAAGGGGCTCGTCGGCTACGCGATGCCCGCGTTCTCGGTGGGCGGCTACGGCAAGCTCGACGTCTCCTACTCGCGCGCCGAAGGCTTCGGCGTGAGCGGCGGCGGGGGCGTCGACTTCCTCGGCGTGTGGGGCGGCCCCGGTGGCGAGAGCTGGGGCAACGTCTTCGCGGGCGGGCTGTGGGTGCCGCAGGTGATCAACGCGGGCGTCGGCTACGGCACCGAGGACGGCGAAGCGTACGGCGCGTTCATCCTCAGCACCTTCTGGCCGCCGCTGTCCCCGGCGGCGGGGCGCGTCGACACCGTGCTGAGGCACCCGTCGTTCGCGGTCGGCGCGCAGCGCGGCGCGGAGCTCGTGAAGGCGCTCTCCGAGTCGGCGTTCATCCGGGGCGGTCGGGATCTGTTGAGCGCCGCCGGGTCTTGGATCGGCGGCGTCACCGAGCCGGTCTTCGATCCGATCCAGGACGCCGCGAAGGAGATCAGCGTGCAGGTGCGCGGGCGCCGCGCGGCGGACGGGCTCGAAGGCGACGACGTCGACACCTTCATCGACGCGCTGCGCGTGTTGTCGGCGCCGAGCGACGAAGCGAGAGAAGCCGCCGGCGACGATCCGGAGAAGCTCATTGCGCTCCACCGCGCCGACGTCCGGGGCGTGCTCGCTCGGCTCACCGCGCTCGTCGAAGCGAACCCGGAGCACATGGAGTCGTGTTTCCTGCTGTCCTCCGCGCATCATGTGCTCGGTGACGGCGCCGCCGCGGTCGACGCCGCGGAGCTCGGATGGAAGGCCGCGCAGGCCACCGCGGATCCGCGCGACGACGAAAACGCGCGACGCGCCTACGTGCAGACCGCGATCGCCCACGGGCAACACGAACGGGTGTGGCCGACGCTCGACGACTGGCTCGGCGAGGGCGCGGGGCTCGTCCCGCGGTTGCTGCTCGTCGACTGGCTCGCGGGACAAGGCCGCGACGAGGACGCGATGCGCATGGCCGAAGGGCTCGCGAGCGCGCACCCACGATCCTTCGAAGCGCAACGTGCGCTCGCGCGCACGACCCACAAGCCGCCGACCGCCCCGGTCGACACGTGACCCGGTGCCGTGTTGCGATGGCGGACATGGAAACGCCGCGCTTCACCTCGGGTCAGATCATCAAACACCTGAAGTTCGGCTACCGGGGGGTGATCACGTCCGTCGATCCCACGTTCGAAGGGACGGAGGACTGGTACGACCAGGTCGCGCGCTCGCGGCCGCCGAAGGACAAGCCGTGGTACCACGTGCTCGTCGACGGCAAGCAGCACACCACGTACGTCGCCGAGCGCCACCTGGAGCTCGACGCCGAGGCCGAGCCGATCGAGCACCCGATGCTCGGGGTCTTCTTCGACGAGCTGCAGAACGGTCGCTACGTGCTGACGCGACCGATGAACTAGGACCGAGTCAGTCCAGGCCGCCGAGGCGCAGCTTCACCACGTTGAGCATCGCCTCGCCGATGATGTGCGGCCCCATCTTCGACTTCCCAAGCACGCGGTCCGGGAACATGATCGGCGCCTCGACGACGTCGTACCCGGCGCGCAAGCAGCGGAACTTGAGCTCGACCTGGAACCCGTAGCCCGAGGTGCTCACCTTCTCGAGCCCGATGCCGAGGAGGACGTCGCGGCGGAACCCGTTGAAGCCGCCCGTGAGATCCTTCACCGACACCCCGAGCACGGTGCGCGCGTAGAGGCTGCCGCCCCAGGAGATGAACCGGCGCACCGCGCCCCAGTTCTCCACGCCGCCGCCCGGCACGCGGCGCGAGCCGATCACCACGTCGTGGCGATCGAGGAGCGCGATGAAGTGCGGGAGGTAGTCGGGGTTGTGCGAGAAGTCCGCGTCGAACTCGAAGATGTACTGGTAGTCGCGCTCGAGCGCCCACGTGAAGCCCGCGAGGTAGGCCTTGCCGAGGCCCTCCTTGCCGGCGCGGTGGAGCACGTGCACCGACGGGTTGTCGTCGGCGAGCGCGTCCGCGAGGCGGCCCGTGCCGTCCGGTGAGTTGTCATCGATGACGAGGACGTGCGCATCGGGCACGCGGTCCAACACCGCGGGCACGATTCGCTCGATGTTCTCGGCCTCGTTGTAGGTCGGGATGCAGATGAGGGCGCCGGTGCCCGTCGAGGTGTCGCTCATGCCTTAGGACGCGTGCTCCATGTACCACTTCACGACGCGCTCGATGCCTTCCGCGAACATGACCTTCGGCTCGTAGCCGATGAGCTCCTTCGCGCGTTCGATGCTCGCGAGCGAGTGTTTGACGTCGCCGGCGCGCTCCGGTTCGTGCACGGCCGGCTTCCCGCTCCCGACGTGTTTGCGGATCAGCTCCGACAGCTCGTTGAGCGTGACGCGCTCGCCGCACGCGACGTTCATCACCTGGCCCGCGCACTTGGGATCCGCGGAGCAGGCGAGGAGGTTGGCGGCGACGACGTTGTCGATGTGCGTGAAGTCGCGCGAGGTCTCGCCGTCGCCGAAGATCGTGGGCGCCTCGTCCCGCATGCACGCGGTGATGAACTTGGGGATGACCGCCGAGTAGAAGCTCGTCGGATCCTGCCGTGGCCCGAAGATGTTGAAGTACCGAAGCGCGACCGTCTCGAGGCCGTAAGAATCGTAGAAGACCTTGAGGTACATCTCCGCGGTGAACTTCTGGATGGCGTACGGGCTCTTGGGCGCGCCCGTCATGTCCTCGACCTTCGGGAGCGTGGGGGTGTCGCCGTACGCCGACGAGGACGCCGCGAACACAAACCGCTTCACCTTCGCGTCGCGCGCGGCGACGAGCATGTTGAGGACGCCGTCGATGTTGGCGTGGTTGGTCTCGACCGGCAGCTCGATCGACTTCGGCACCGACGGGATGGCCGCCTCGTGCAGCACGTAGTCGACGCCGTCGGCGGCACGTTTGCAGTCGTCCGGGCTGACGACCGTCCCCTCGACCAGGTCGATGCGGTCGAGGAAGGGGGCGAGGTTGTCGCGTTTGCCGGTCGAGAAGTCGTCCAGCACGCGCACCTTGTCGCCGCGGGCGAGCAGCGCTTCGACCAGGTTCGAGCCGATGAACCCGGCGCCGCCGGTCACGAGGTAGTAGGCCATCGCCCGGCCTTGTACTATGCGTCTGGACCTTGGTCGACTATCCAAAGAAGCGTGCTCCATGGTGGAGCACCTCCGGCACCACCCTCGCCGCGGACGGCACGCCGCTGGCCTTCGCCGCCGGCGGTCCGGCGGACGCGACGGCGATCGTGTGCTGCAACGGCGTCGGCGTCTCCACGTTCTTCTGGGACTACGTCGGTGAGTTCTTCTCGAAGACCCACCGGGTCGTCGTCTGGGATTACCGAGGCCACGGCGCGAGCGGGATCCCCGACCGCATCGAGAGCATCACGATGGCGAGCGTCGCGGACGATCTCGCACGCGTGATGGACGCCAACCATATTGAGCGCGCCGTGCTCCTCGGCCACTCGATGGGTTGTCAGGTCATCTTCGAGTTCTATCGGCTGTTCCCCGACCGAGCGCTCGCGTTGGTCCCGATGCTCGGGGCCTTCGGGCACCCCGCGGACACGTTCATCGACCCGCGCATCGGCCGCACGGTGTATCGGGCGGCGTACGCGGTCGCGTCGCGGATCCCCGACCTCATCTCGATGGGGATGCGGATGACCCTGCGCAAGCCGGTGATGTGGCAGTTCGCTCGGTGGTCGGGGCTCGTGCATCCCGATCTGTGTCGCAAGAGCGACCTCGACCCGTACCTCGAGCACCTCGCTCGGCAAGACGTGCGCGTATTCTTCGAGATGGTGCGCGCGGCGCAGGAGCACGACGCCTCCGACATCCTCGGCAACATCCGCTGCCCGGCGCTGGTCGTCGCGGGAGAGCGGGACCTGTTCACGCCGCGGCACCTGTCGGTCGAGATGGCGGGGCGAATGCCGAACGCGGAGCTACTGGAGATCCCGCGCGGGTCCCACGCGGCCCTGATCGAGCAGCCGGAGCTGATCAACCTGCGCCTGGAGAAGTTCCTGTCGGGGCCGGTCGCAGCCTACGCCCAGGCGCCGCAAGGGGGCCAAGCGGCCCCGCCGGCGGCCTCCCCCGCGGCTTGAACCCTCGACCAAGTGCCCCAGATCAGGGCAGTGCTCGCCCACCCTTGCGTCACGCTCGGACCCTGACTATCACTGAGACCTGACCGCTTGGCGCACGTAGGCCCCAGACCGACCGCCGCCGGCATCGACACGTCGATTCCTGCGGAGGATCGCTACGAGATCGTCGGACGCATCGCGTCGGGCGGTATGGCGGAGATCTATCTGTCGCGCATGCGGACCTCGAACGGTCAGGAGCGCGAAGTCGTCCTCAAGCGCCTCCTCCCCGAGCTGCAGTCCGACCAAGAGTTCGTCCAGATGTTCTACGACGAGGCGAACATCGCCTCGCAGCTGCGGCACCCGAACGTCGTCCACATCTACGAGCTCGGCGAGTTGGACGGTTCCCTCTTCATCTCGATGGAGCTGCTGCGCGGGGTGAACCTGCGCGACCTCCTCGCGCGACTGCACGGTCGCAACGCGGAGCTGCCGATGCCGCTCGCGGTGCGCGTGTGCTGCAGCGCGCTGGACGCGCTCGACTACGCGCACGCGTTCAGTGACCGCAGCGGGCGGAGGATGAACGTCGTGCACCGCGACGTGTCTCCGCAGAACATCATCGTGACCTACGACGGCACGGTGAAGCTGGTCGACTTCGGCGTCGCGAAGGCCGAAGGCCGCCTCCACCAGACCCGCGCGGGGCTCATCAAGGGCAAGTTCGCGTACATGTCACCGGAGCAAGTCAGCGGCGGGAAGGTCGACGGACGCTCCGACCTGTTCGCGCTCGCGGAGGTGTTCTACGAGCTGCTGCTGCGTCGGCACCCGTTCTACGCGGAGTCGGACATGGAGGTGCTGCGCGCGATCCTCGACAAGGATCCGCCCCACCCCTGTTCGATCGACTCACAGTTCCCGGGCGGGCTCGGCGAGATCTTCATGCGCGCGATGCGCAAGGCCCCGGGGGATCGCTTCTCGACCGCCGGGGAGATGCTCAACGCGTTGGAGCGCTTCCTCCAGGAGAACCGCACCCCGGCGCCCACGTCGATGCTCGGGCGGTTCATGACGGACCTGTTCGCGGACCGCATCGAGCTCGAGCGCGCTGCGCGCGCGCGCGGCGACGACGACGCCCTCATCGAAGCGATGGTCCAGGGCCGCGCCGAAGACCTCGCGCCCCCGCAGGACGCGGGGAATCAACCCGAGCGGCGACGCCCGCAGGTCGTCATCGACGAGAGCTCCAGCGCGGACGCCCTCCCCCGCGGCCAGCGCGATCGCGTGGTCGAGATATCGCGCAGCCCGGAGCCGATGCGCGACCCGGCCGAAGGGGGCGCACCGGCCTTCCTTGCACACAGCGGCTACACCAATCCGGGGACGTCGCGGCGCCGCTTCTCGTCGCAGGTGCGCGGCCTCTTCGACGACGACCCCGCGGCCGACGATGACGGCCCGACGAACCTCGAGATGCCCGCCCAGCAGCTCCCGGAGGAGCACGACGGCGAGCTGCCGACCATGCTCGGCACACTCTCCGCGGAGGAGATGGCGGAGCTTCGCAACAACGCCGCCCGCGCGCGTCACGACTACTCACCCGGCGTCCAGGTCAAACCACGGAGCAGCGAGGTCTCGGTGCAGCCGGTGGATCCGGCGGTCCACGCCGCCAACCAGGCGCGGCAGGGGCGCGTGCCCGTCTCACCGCCGCGACCGCACCAGCACACGCCCGCGCGTCCGCCGATTCAACAGGACCCGGCGCAGAACGTGACGCCGCGCTCGCGGACGGTGCTCGCGGAAGAGGACGCGCCGAAGAGCGACAAACTCGGGTTGGTGTTCTTCGTCGCCGGGCTCGGGGCGCTCGTGGGTGCGATCGCCTACGCGGTGTGGCTCTGGCAGGGGTCGCAGTCGCCGATGGTCGAGGTGACGCTCACGTCGACGCCGCCGGGCGCGAAGATCCTCCTGGACGGGAAGGACACCGGGGCGAAGACGCCGTTCACGTTCAAGAACGTCGAAGGCAACCGGGCGCACTCGATTCAGTTCGAGCTTTCAGGCCACACGACCTGTGTGCGGGCGCTCGCGTCGACGACGGAGGCCACGGCGACCGTCGACTGTCAGCTCGACAAGGTCCCCTGACTTCGCCGTGCTCGTCATCCCTGCGATCGACCTGGCGGACGGCCGGTGCGTGCGCCTGTACGAAGGTGCGCGCGACTCGACGCGTACCGTCGCCGAGGATCCCGTCGCGGTGGCGCGTGCGTTCGTCGAAGCGGGCGCCGAGCGCATCCACGTCGTGGACCTCGACGGCGCGTTCGACGGGCGGCCCAAGAACCTCGACGTCATCCGCTCGATCGTCGACGCGGTGGAGGTCGACGTGGAGGTCGGCGGTGGCCTGCGCAACGCGGCGGCCGTCGAGGCGCTGTTCGAGGCCGGCGTGCGGTTCGCGATGATCGGCACGATGATCGTGAAGGCGCCCGACGACTTCTCGGCGCTCTGTGCCGCCCACCCCGGGCGGATCCTCGCCGGCATCGACGGGCGCGACGGTTTCGTGCGCACGGAGGGTTGGACGGAGGCTTCGGACCGGACGGTGCTCGACGTCGCCAAGTTCGTGGCGGACGCGGGCGCGGCGGGGATCATCACGACCGACATCGCGCGGGACGGGACCGGCAAGGGCGTGAACGTGCAGGCGACGGTCGACCTCGCGTCGGCGGTGTCGATCCCGGTGTACGCGTCGGGCGGCGTGAAGAGCATCGAAGACGTCGATGCGTTGCTGCCCACGAACGTCGCGGGGGTCGTCGTCGGGCGTGCGATCTACGACGGCGATCTCGATCTGCGCGCGGCGATCCAGCGGACCCGCTGATGCCTTACCGCCGGATCATCCCGTGCCTCGACGTGAAGGACGGGCGCGTCGTGAAGGGCGTGCAGTTCGTGGGGCTGACCGACGCCGGTAACCCCGCCGAGTGCGCCGAACGCTACGACCAGGACGGCGCCGACGAGATCTGTTTCCTCGACATCACGGCGACGTCGGACGAGCGCGACACGCTCTACGACACCGTGGAGCGCACCGCGGATCGCGTGCGCGTCCCGCTGACGGTGGGCGGCGGCGTGCGCAAGGTCGACGACGTGCGGCGCCTCCTCGACCACGGCGCCGACAAGGTCGCCGTGAACTCGGCGGCGGTGAAGGATCCGACGCTGATCGACCGCATCGTCGCGGCGGTGGGATCGCAGTGCCTGGTGGTCGCGATCGACACCCGCGGCGGCGAAGTCTACGTCGCAGGGGGACGCAAACCGACGGGCGTCGACAGCCTGGCCTGGGCTCGCGAGGTCACCGAGCGCGGGGCGGGGGAGATCCTGCTGACCTCGATGGACCACGACGGGACCAAGGGCGGCTACGACCTCGAGACCACCCGCGCCGTCGTCGACGCGGTCGACGTCCCGGTCGTGGCGTCCGGCGGGGTCGGGACGATCGACCACCTCTACGACGGGCTCGAGATCGCGGGGGCCGACGCCGTGCTCGCGGCGTCGATCTTTCACTTCGGTCAACACACCGTGCGCGAGGTGCGCGAGGCCCTCGCCGCCCGCGGCGCCCACGTTCGACCGTAGTTTACCGGCGACGTCGTTGTTTGTTAGCGCTGTTGCCGATGAAGCGATGGGGCCTGGTGATCGCGCTCGTCCTCGCTGGCTGCAGCGGCGACGACACCGACGACGACACGACGATGAACGCCGACGCCGGCCCGACGGCGTGCGGGACGATCACGCAGACGGACAGCCGCGGCGCCGCACACGTCTCGGAGCCGACGCCGATCGACTACGTCGATTCACCCCCGTCGAGCGGCAACCACCGGCCGCAGTGGGCGAAGTGGGGTGAGTACTCCGAGCTCGGGCCGGACCGGTGGCTCCACAACCTGGAACACGGCGGCGCGGCGTTTTTGTACGCGCCCGGGGATCCGGACGACGTCGCCGCCGGGATGCGAACGTTCGCGACATCCCGCCCGGCGGACACCGGCGGCGCGTTCCGGTACATCCTCGCGCCCTACGACGGGCTGCCGCAGCCGATCGCGGTCGTGACCTGGGAGTGGACGTACCTCGCGGACGAGGTGTGCACGGACGACATCGAAGCGTTCCTCACCGCGCACTACCGGCGCGCGCCGGAGGACGTCGCGTCGGACGGCGCGTTCGCCGAAAACTGGATCACGCGCTGATGCTCCTCCCTCTGCTGCTCGTCACGGCGGCGCAGCCGCTAACGCTCGACGAGGCCATCGACTTCGCAAGCGAGCATGCGGCGACGGTGATCGTTGCGCGCGAGAACGTCGTGCTGGTGGACGTCGAGCACATGACGGCGCTCTCGGCGATCCTCCCGCGCCTCGACATGTCGGCGAGCGCGAGCACGCTCATCACGAACTCTGCGAACGGCGCCGGGAACGTGACCCAACCGGGGCAGCCCGTCGTCATCGGTGCCGGTGCGACGAACGTGAGCGGTCAGCTCTCGCTCGGGCTGTCGGCGCAGCAGCTGATCTTCGACGGCGGCCGGTGGTGGAAGGTGCTCGCGCGAGTGTCGGACGTAGAGGCGAGTCAGAGAGCTGCGCTGCGTTCCATCGAGAACGAGGTGCGCGCCCTGACGACGCGCGCGTTCTACAGCCTCGCCAAGGCGGACTACGCGCTCAAGACGATCGATCAGCGCGTCTCGCTCTCGGAGGATCAGCTCGGCCGCGCGAAGACACTCTTGGAGGTGGGGCGCGGAACGTCGCGCGACGTGGCGACGGCGGAGCGCAACCTCACCTCGGACCTCATCGAGCGCGAGAACCTCCTCCTGAACCGGCAGCTCGCCGCGCAAGCGCTGAACATCCAGATGGGTCGTCCGGCCGAGACGGGCGTCGAGCTCGAGATGACGGCGTCCGTACGCTCGTCGACCGTCGCGATCAACGTCCCGGCCCGGGAACGACTCACGAAGGCAGCGCTGCACCATCGCCCCGACCTCGAACAGCAGCGCGCCGAGATGGAGGCCGCCACCAAGGACATCGACATCGCGAAGGCCGACTATTGGCCGACGCTCGCGATTCAGATGAGCTATCAGCGCAACAACCCGACGGCGAGCATCTTCTTCGGCAACCCGCTCGAGGACTACTTCGCGGCGGCGAGCCTGCGACTGCAGTGGAATCTCTTCGAAGGCCGCGCCACCGACGCCCGCGTGCAGCGCGCGCGCATCGAGCTGCGCAAGCTCGTCGCGACACTCGACGACAACGTGCGGCGCGCGATCTCCAACGTCGACGAGCAGCTCGGCCAGCTCGAGAAGCAGCGCCGCATCCACACGCTGTCGAAGCGCGGCGTGCGCGCTGCCGAAGAGGCGGTGCGCCTCGCGCGCGGATTGTTCGAAGCGGGCCGCGGCACGGCGCTCGAGCTCCGTGATGCGGAGATCAACCTGACCGCCGCGCAGCGCACGATGGTCGAGGCGCGCTACGACATCGAGGTCGCGAAGGAAGATCTGCGACGCGCGGTCGGCATCGACCTCGCGGAGGTCCCATGAAACTCGACGACGCCACCCTCGCGAAGGTGATCACGCCGGCGCTCCTGATCGACCTGACGGCGGCGCAGCGGAACGTGGATCGACTCGTCGCGATGGCCGGGCTCGAGCGGCTCCGCCCGCACGTGAAGACGTCGAAGCTGGTGCGCACGTTCGAGCTCCTCCACGCGTCCGGGCTGCGACGCTTCAAGTGCGCGACGACGCGCGAGGCCCAGCACTTGCTGTCGGTCGTGGACGACGGCGCGGACGTGCTCGTCGCGTATCCGCACCAGGGACCGGCGCTCCAACGACTCGCCACACTCGCGCGCAAGCACCGGGGCGTCCGACTCTCGGTGCTCACGGAGGACGCCGACCACGCCTCCGCGGTGCCCTCGGAGCTGGGGCTGTTCGTCGACGTGAACGTCGGCATGAACCGCACCGGCGTCCCGGTGGATCGGGTGGAGACCATCGAACGCATCGTGAACGCGGCCGGACATCGCTTCCTCGGTGTTCACGCCTACGAAGGTCACGTGCACTCTGGCTCTACGGAAGCGCGACGCGCGCAGTGCCGCGCCGCCTACGAACCGTTGATGGCGACGATGTTGCGCCTCGAAGAGCGCTTCGTCGTGCCCGAGCTGGTCACGAGCGGAACCCCGTCGTTCGCCGCGGCGCTCACGTACGAGCCGTTCACGACGCTGTCCGCCGCCCATCGCGTCTCACCGGGCACGGTGGTCTACGACGACCTGCGCACCGACACCTGCGAGGAGCTCGACTTCGAGTCCGCGGCGCAGGTGGTCGCGCGCGTCGTGAGTCACCCGGCGCCTGGGATGCTCACGCTCGACGCGGGGAGCAAGGCCATCGACGCCGCGGCCGGCGATCCGTGCGCGGCCGTACTCGACCACCCGGAGCTGACCGCGCTGACGCCGAGCGAGGAGCACCTCCCGTGTCGCGTCGACGGGGCGCCGCTCCCGCTCGGCACCGCGGTCCGGCTCGTTCCGAAGCACGTGTGCCCAACGGTGAACCTCGCGGAGTCGGCGTTGGTCTGGGACGGACAGACGCTGACGGTCGCCCCCGTCAGCAGCCGGGCGCACGACCTCTGGCTCGACGCGTGAGCGTCACTCGCGCATGCCTTCTTTCTTCAGCGCATCCTTGAAGCGCTTCGGGAGTTTGTCGCCGCAACGGAGCAGCAGCTCGATGCGCCCGTCGTGTTCGTCCTTCGCCTTGCCGATGCAGGTCATGCCTTCCATCGCGGTCGTGCCGACGGTGCTGCGGCAGGTGCGGTAGAGGGCGGCGCGAGAGGGGCGATCGTCGCCGTCGTCGGGCATCAGCTCGAGGACGAAGTCGACGATCTCCTTGCAGTAGACGACGCGGGTGTTGGGGTCGTCCTTGCGCTTCTTGCGCTTCTTGGCCAGGCCGCCGAGGCGGCCATAACCCACGCCGCCGCCGCCCGCACCGCGCCCGATGACGCCGACAGACCCGAGGCCGATGACCCCTTCGCCGGTCCCGCCGCCGCCGCGGCCGGTGCCGCGCAGGCCGAGGCCACCCGATCCGTAGGTGTTCTCGATGGAGCCGCCGACCAGCGTGCCGAGGACGCCGGCTTCGACGCCGCCTTCGACGCCGCTGCTGCTCACGGAAAAGGCAGACCACATCTTGGAGTCGACCTTCGAGGTCGCGAGCATCGCGAGGAGCCCCTTCGGGACCTCGGGGCGCTGGTAGGTTCGCGACCCGGGCGGAGAGCGCAAGAGCGGCCCGCGGCGTCGAGCGCCGCCGCCGCCGCCGTCGGGGGTCCCGGACGGCCCCGCGAAGATCGCGTGGCGGGTGTGACCGACCCAGTCGGGCCCCGGCAGCGACTTCATGGTCCCGAGCTCATCTCCGAGCACGTAGAGCAGGTCGTTCTTCGGCGTGAGTAGGAAGGCGCCGAAGAGCACGAGCTCGACGATGGCCGTGAGGCACAGCACGCGCGCGAACGCGTAGTCGGCCGGGAGCGCGAGGGGCCTGGGGAGCGTGCGTTTGACCCGCTCGACGACGACCGTCAGCGGGCCCTCCTCGCGGCGCCCCTCCGTGGCCGAGGGGGTGTGGGCAACCTCCAGGAGGTCGCCATGCCAGTAGGTCCGTATCTCGAACACCGCTTGCACAGGAGTAGGAGTACGCCGGCCGGGGCGAGACCTTCCCTACGGTTTCCCTCGGCGGTTACTCCCCTTCGGGTGCGAACTTACAATTCAGCACGTTGAGATCGTCGGGCGTCCGGATCCACACCGGCGCGGGCGCCGCGACGTCGCGGATCAGCTCGAGGCGCGTCCGGTCGCCGCCGTCCGGCTGCGTGATGACCGCGAGCTGGTCATCGAAGCTCCAGCACCATGTCGTCGCGTTCGCGATCACCATCGTTTGCGTGAGCGGGGTCGCCGTGAGGTCCGTCATCCACAGGTTTCGCGGCGAGGCGTCGTCGACGTAGACGACGTAGCGGCCGGACGGCGATCGGTTCGCCGCGGCGAACTGGAACGGCGGGTTCGAAAGCTCGGTCGCGGGGCCGGGTGGGAACGTCGCGAGGTCCGCGACGAAAGCGCGGCGGGCGCCGTTGCCCAACACGATGAACGCGATGCGGTCATCTTCGAGCCAGCGCTCCCCGATGACGCGTTCACCCGCCGCGAGCGCGGGGTGCATGCGTACCGCCTCCTGCATCCCGGAGCGCGCGACGTACAGCTCTCCGAGCCCTAGGGTGTCGACGTCCGCGACGTACGCCACGTAGGTCCCGTCCGGGCTGTAGTCGAAGCGGTCCACGCCGTCCGCGCCCGCCGTGAACACGCCGCTGATCTTGTGCTGCGTACGCGGCGGCGACTCGGTGAGATCGATCTCGTACAGCTCGACGAGCTCGTCGGTGTCGGCGTCGGCGAGATACGCGAGATGGGTGTTGGCCGGCGAGTACTGGACCGACCCCTGGCCCACGGTGACGTCCGCGTTCGCCTGCATCGGTGAGAACATCAGCTCCCGCGCGCCGGCGCCGCCGAAGGTGACGTCGTAGCGATACAGCTCGAAGACGCGGCTGAACCTCTCGTCGGCGTTGTACGCGATCTCGCGCCCGCCCGGCGCCCACGCCATCGAGCCCCCGAAGCCGACGTTGGCGCCGGCGTTGACGCGGAACGGCTCCGCGCTCGGCGACGCGACCCACAGATCCCGATCGTCGCTCGGGCCGCCCACGACGATGTCCTGGTACGCGACGTAGTCGGCCGAGGAGATCGAGAGGCCCAGCACCGTCCCGCGGTTGAGTCGACGTGAGGCGGTCGAGGTTCCCGAGTGCCGGATGTAGAAGTTCGTCCGGCTCTGATCGATTTGATAGAAGTAGTGCCACCGCCCCGTCGGAAAGAGGCCGAACCCGCTCGTCGGACCGTCGGCGTCGCTGCGGCTCTGCTTGTAGGTCACGCGCTCCGAGCGCGCGTTCGGGTGGAACGCGAAGTAGATCTCGCGGCGGTCGTACGTGTCCTGCTGCGCTTCGTAGATGAGGCCGTCGCCATACTCGATCCACTCGAAGCCGAAGACCCCAGAGCCGGTCGGGCCCCCCTTGCTGTCGATCGTCGGACCGCCCGCGAGCGTCGGCGTGACCTCGTAGCTGGTCGTCGAGGACGCGGTCACGAAGAGCGCGCGGAGGCCGACTTCATCCGCGGCGGTGTACGCGAGGCTCACGGGTACGACGAGCTCGCCACCGTCCCGGGAGCCGGCGTCGCGCGAACCGCCGTCGCGCGAACCGCCGTCGCGCGCGCCACCATCCCGTGGGCCGCCATCGCGCACGCGACCCGCGTCGCGGTCCGGGCCGGCGTCGCGTCGCACGGGCTCCTCCTCTTCGGGGTTGGCGCAGGCGAGCGCGAAGGCGAGCGACAGGAGCGCGGCGCGGCGAGCCATGCGCCCTACTCTACGCGATTCGCCCGGCCCGCGGCCTACGGCGCGGACCAGATGCTGACGTCGGCGTCCAACGCCGGCGCCGGGACCTGAACGTCGCCCGGCTCGGCCCACAGCGTGAGCGTCACGTCGCCGGTGTCCTCGCTGCGTACGAGGCCGCCCTCGGGCGCACAGTCGGCGGCGAGCACGAACCGGCAGGTGCTCGCGCGGTCGTGCTCGAAGACGTGGTAGCCGCGCTCCAACGCGCCGAGGAAGGCGTGCGCGGGGTCTTCGGCGTCGACGCCGTCGCTGGTGTAGACGACGACGTGCTGCGCGCTCGCGCCGAGCAGCCGGTCGACCTCGGGATCGAAGAGCGCATCGTCGTTGGTGTCGGCGTAGACCGCGACGACCGCGATGCCGAGCGTCCCGACGTCGACGCGGTCCGAGAACGCCGCCGCCGCGGGGGGCGGTGGGTCGAACAGCGTCATCGAGAACTCCGCGAACCCGGCGCCGAGCTCGGCGGGTTGCTCGCCGTCCAACGACGCGGCGCCGATCCAGAACAGGCGCGCGCTCGCCACACCGTGGCTCGCCGGGATACGCGCGTTGGCCTGCACGATGGCGCCCGCGATCTCGAACGTCGGCGTCCCGGCGTACTGCTCCGTGACGAGCGGATCGCCGCAGGCCGCGAGCAGCGACACAAAGAGCACGACCCGACGCATCATCAGAAGTGATACCCCAGCGCGAGCAGAGCGCGATAGGTGGGACGCGTGACGATGGCCCCCTCCTCGACGTCGGGAGCGACCGTCGCCTCCGACGACGCATACGCGTAGAGCGACGCCTCCGTAACGAGCGCAAACGTGACGACGTCCGCGATCGGCGCCGACTCGACCGCGACGTGCGCGACGAACGCGGGGCCCCAGCTGCGCCGGTCGGGCTCGCGGCCCTCGGCTTCGGACTGGGCGAGACGCACCAGCTCCGCGCCGAGGCCGCCGCGCAGCGTGACGTAGGAGAAGTCGATGGCGCGGCTGACGAGCATCCCCAGGCCGAGCTCGTTGGTCCGGTACGAGAGCCGCGGGGTGTCGAAGCCGACGGACGTGGTCACGCCGACGTACGGCATCACCGAGAGCCACGGCAGGACGAGCTCGTAGCCGACACGAAACATCGGCGCTGCCTCCAGCCCCGAAGCAATGCGGCCGCGCAAGCCAACTTGCATGCGCAACGCGTGGGAGAGCACCGGACCGTCGGGGCGGCCCTTGCGCACCAGCCGCGCGTACGTAGTGCGTTCCTCGAGTATGTCCTCGGCCCGGACGTCCGACCCGGCCGCGATCTCGACGTGGCCCGAGAACAACGCGTCGCGCGCGCGGCGCACGACGTGGTAGCGCCCCGGCGCGAGACCGATCGCAGCGCCCGGCGTGGCGACTTCGGCGACGAGGCGCCCGGTGACCGCCTCTGTCACGGCGTAGTCGCCGTCGCGGAACCGAAGTACTCCCCGCGCGCGGTTGGGCCAGGTGAGCGTGAGGTCGCCGCGCCCGGAGAGATCGTAGCGGAAGGTCGGGTGCTGCACGCCGCCGCCGCTCGCGAGGGTGCTCTGGACCGTACGCCCGTAGACGTAGCGATAGGCCTCGTCGAGCGTCACGCGTCCGTCGGCGTCCGCGTCGGCGGCGCCCCGGAGCCCCGTCGCCATGTGGAGCGTGAAGAACGAGCCGCCGAGGCGGTCGCTCTCCAGCGAGTCTTCCCACTCGGCGCTGGAGGTGATGACGACCTTGCCTTCGCCGTACTCCTCCGCTGCGAGCTGGAGTCGATCGCCGAGCGACGCTCCCTTCCGCGTGAGCGCTCCGGATCGACACGCGTCGACGATGTGCAAATTGAGTTGCGCGCCCGTCGCCTCCAGCGCCTCCGTGAGATCGGCGAAGGAAAGCTGCGACCCCTCCAGGAGCAGAGCGCGTTCGTCGGCGTGCCCCGAGTAGTA
Organism: Deltaproteobacteria bacterium; assembly: GCA_040218735.1. Lineage (GTDB taxonomy): Bacteria > Myxococcota > Kuafuiibacteriia > Kuafuiibacteriales > Kuafuiibacteriaceae > JAUHYN01. Next base: position 154,405 of record JAVJQW010000043.1, on the reverse strand, counting down.
GAAGACGAGCATCTTCGCGCCGCGCCCCGCGCGCTCGATCATCGCGAGGATCTGCTCGGCGTCCGGCCCGCGGATGAGGTGCGCGGCCCGCGGCTCGATCCCGCCGAGCTCCACGAACGCGTCACGCATGCGCGCGGCGTCGGCCTCCGCGTGGAGGAGCGGCGACCGCCCCGACGGGGCGCCGTTGCTGCCGACGAAGATGCCCACCCGCGCGTCCGAGGCGCGCGCCGTCGAGGTGGTCGCCAGCGCCGCCGTCGCGACGCTCGCCATGAGCATCCAGCGTCTCATCGCTTCTCGATCGTCACCCGCTGTACTCGGCAGCCGTCGAGCTCGGCGTTCGGTTCCAACCGCTCGCGCGCGACGGCGTCCGAAAACGCCTCGTCACACACCACGACCGCAAGCGCCTCGGTCTCGGGGGCCCCGTCCAGCACCACCTCGTTCGGCAGCCAGCTGTTCGCCTCTACCCGCCAGGCCCTCGCGTCGGCGGCCGGGAACAGCGCATCCCACCGGCCCGGGGAGCTGCCCCAGAGCACCCGCGCGAAGCCGGGGCCGCGCACCTGCACCGCGAGGCGCGCGCGCGGATCGACGGGGCCCAGCACCGGCGCGCGGCGATCGCCGTCCAACACGTGAAGCGCGACCACGTCCGCGGCGCCCTTCGTCCGTACGTCCGTCCCGCGCGGCCACACCACGAACACCACCGCCGCAAACGCAGCCGCCGCCACGGCGATCCGCGGCCACCACCGACGCACCGGACGCTCCGCGGCCGCGAGTGTGTCGACCGCGAGTTGCTCCGGCACGAACCGCGCTTCGAAGACCGCGTCCTCTGCGGCGAGCGCCGCCTGTCGCGAACGACAGCGCGCGCAGGTCTCGAGGTGGTCAGCGCCGTCCGTGACGCCGGTCCGTCTCAGCGCGTCGAGCGCGAGGTCACTCAGGTGCTCCGTCACCGCGCGTCCTCCAACAACCGTCGTGCGCGCTCCGAGAACGCCGCGAGTTTCTTGCCCACCGTCTTGCGCGAGCATCCGACCACGCTGGCGACCTCCTCCATCTTCATCCCGTCGAGGTGGTAGTGCACCGCGATCGACTGCGTGAGCGCGTCGCACCGCGACAACACGAACAGCACCGCCTGCCGATCCGCCGGATCGTCGGCGTCGATCGTCAGCCGCCGCACGGCCTCCGGATCGTGCACGACCGGGTGCCGCTTCGCTTGGCGCAGTCGGTTGAGGCACAGGTTCGTCGTCACGCGATACATCCAGTGTAATACCGGAGCGTCGCCCCGGAAGGTGTCATGGGAACGCGCCACGCGCAGGAAGACCTCCTGCATCGCATCCCGGGCCTCCTCGTCGCTGTCGAGGAGGAACCGAGCCCGGCGATACACGACCGGGCCGTACTCCCGGTAGAGCTGCGTGAGCGCGTCCTTGTCGATGGCTCTTCGTTACTTCGCCTTGCGGAAGTCGGCCACCGCGATCGAGACCGGCTCGCGATCCGCGTCGTAGACCGTGTACGGGACGTAGACACGCGTATCCGTCACGACGAGCCCGCCCGCTCGCGGCGTGAGCTCCAGGGTCTGGTCCAGCGCCGCGCCGACGAGGATGTGCTTCGACCACCGGCCAGCCTCGTACTCGCGGAGGTAGTGAATGTCGCGCCGCTCGTCGCTCATCTCGGTCACGACGACGTGTTTCTGCCCGACCTCGTCCTGCGCGACGTGCGTTGTCCCGAGGCCCGGCGCCTCGAGCACGGTCGTCGGCTGCGGGACACGACCGAACGAGGTCAGCTGCAAGCGGTCTTGCTCGAGGTTGAGCGTGAGGAGCCCCGGGAGCCCCGGCGGCATGATCGCCCCGGCGTGGTCCGCGTACCCCGCGCTCTCGACGCGACCGTACTCGTAGAAGCCGCGCCCCTGCTCGACGTAGGACGACCAGCCGCCACCCTGGTCACCCCAGCTGTACCCGAAGCGCACGAGCCCGCCGTCGTAGCGGACGGTGCCGATGCTCGCGTACCACGCGTCGCCGGTCCACGTGTCGCAGCACTCGGGCATGACCCGCATCGGCCCCGCGAAGCCTTGCTCCACGCTGCCGCGGTACGTGGACACGAAGATGTTCGGCTCGCGCGAGATGTGCCCATCGACGAACACGATGAACACGTCACCCCAATCCGAGACGGCGAGCGTCGGCGCCGACGCGCGTTCGTCCTGCAGCCGGCGAACGGCTTCGCTGCGGCCCGCGCCGTCCGGATGCAGGCGGCCGTAGTAGAGCGCGCGCCCCGTGGTCCACACCGCGTGCACGAGCCCGTTCGGCCCGGCCACCATCGCGAGATCCGTCGTCTCCCCCTCCACCCCCGCGAGGCGAGGGAACGGGACCTCCAGGCCGTCGGATTCCACGAAGGTCGGCCAGCGGGCCACCGTGTCGATCGCGGCGAGGATCCGGCGACCGCTGGTGTCGATCGCCACGACCGGAGAGCGCAGCGCCGAGCGCGACGTGGTCACCGTCGTTTCGTCCTCGCCGGCGGGCATGGTGAGGTCGGTCATCGGCGTGCGACCGCCGCACGCCGCGAGGGCGCTGAACAGCAGGAGAGCGGGGAATCGGAGCGTCATGCCGGTGTGACCCCACCGACCAAATCCGTGGGAACTCTTTTTCCTCATCGTTGGTTTCGCCTCCCCGAGGGGCCGGATGCGCCGCAGGACCGTGACAAAGACCGCGCCGAGCCGTCATCGTCTTGGAGGCGTGCGCGGATCGACCGGCTGGGTGTTGTCGATGCTGCTCGTGGCGTGTCGTGCGCCCGAGCCGGCGCCGAACCCCGTGTCCGAGCCGCCGCCCGGCCCCACGCCGCCGACCTTCGAGCCGCCGCCCGGCCCGACGCTCCCCATCCCGGACTTCTCCGGGGACGACGCGTTCGCCGACATCCGCGCCCTCGGCGCCCCCGAGCCGCTCTTCGTCCCGAGCCTCACGTACACGGACCAAGAGATCGACGACGCCGTCGCCGGCACCGCCGTCCTGCTCGGGCTCCCGATCGAGCTCACCCTCCCCTTCGACTGGGAGCAAGATCCGTTCAACGATCGCGTCTACCGCCTCGGCCTCCAGGCGTGGTGGGGCCTCGCGCCGCTGCTCGTCGGACACGCGACGGGAAAGAACCCAGATGGCCTCCCGCTCGCGATCGCGCTGGCCGTCGACTGGATCGAGACCTACCGAACCCCCTTCGAAGGCCAGAGTGAGTTCGCCTGGAACGGCTCCGCCGTCTCGTTCCGCGCGGCCTACCTCGCGTACATCTTCCGCGCCGGGGTCATGGACGGCGTCCTCACCCCCGAAGACGCCGCGGTGCTCTGGGAGGGTATGGTCTTCCACGGCGACTTCCTCGAGGAGGGCACCGCGCGCTACGCGCTCACGAACCTCGCCGCGACCCACGACGTCGGCTTGGGCCTCCTCGCGCTCCAGCTCCCGATGCTGCCGCGCGCCGCGACGTACCGAAGCACCGCCGCCGAACGCATCACACCGCTCGCGTTCGTGCTGCTGGGTGAGGAGGCGCTCCTCCGCGAGCACACGCCTTGGTACCACTTCCTCGTCCTTCGCGATCTCGAACGCGCGCGCCGCTTCGCCCCCGAGCTCCAAGAGCTGTTCGAACGCGGACGGGACGCCGGGATGTGGCTCGTCGGGACGGACGGCGACCTCGTCCAGTTCGGTGACTCCCACCGGATCGCGCCACAACCGGACGTCGTCCTCGACGCACCGCCCCCGAACGGCCTCGCGACGTTCGAGCGGACCGGCTACGGCGTAGCGCGCGACGGCGACTCGCTCCTCGCGGTCACCGCGCAGTTCCACTCGCGCGTCCACAAACAACGCGACGACGGGACCTTCGCGTGGTTCGAGCGCGGCGTCCGCATCATCAGCGACACAGGCCGCTACGGTTACTACCCCGGCGAGCCGGGACGCGACTACGCGTTGTCGACGCGCGCCCACAGCGTGCTGACCGTCGACGACTCGGAGTTCGGCGCGACCGACGAAGACGCCTACGGCAGCGGCCTCGTGGGCGGCGCCGAGGCGGCGGGGTGGTACGTCCTGGTCGCCGACAACCCGCTGCTGCTCGCGCAGGGCGTCACGCACCGACGCTTCTGGTTCTACCGCCCGAACGAAGCGCTGGTGATCGTCGACGACGTCGCCGCGAACGCGCCGCGAACGTTCACGCGGTACCTTCACCTCGGTGCCTCGCTCAGCACCCGCGACGCCGGCGACGCGCTCGTCGCAGCAGCGGACGGCGTGCGCGTGACGATCCGCGACGGCAGTGCAACGTCTGGTTCCCTCACCGTCGCACGCGGACGCGAAGACCCCTCGCTCCTCGGCTTCACCTACCCGACGAACCGCGTCGCGATCCCGCGCGACACGGTCGTCCTCCGCCAGACGATCGACCGCGGGCTCCTCGTTACCGCGCTCACGCTCGACGACGCGCCCGCCTTCTCGGCGCGCCGCGCCAACGACGCCGTCGAGGTCACCGTCGACGGCGTGGTCCTCTCGGCGTCGGTCGCGAACGACGTCACGCTGAACGTCACGCCGTGACGCCCTGCGTTGGGCGTGAGATCGAACGCGGGGGGTGACGCCCGAGAATCGGTGACCACCGTTGATCGAGTGAGTCGCGCACGCTCGTTCCTCAGCACCTCTCTCCTCGGCGGCGTCGGCGTCCTGCTCCCGATCGGCGTCCTCCTCGCGGTCGGCGCGTGGGTCTTCGATCTGCTACGCACCATCGTCCGCCCCTTCACGAACGTCCTCGTCGCGCGGACCGAGCTCCGTGAGTACGTCGCGATCATCGTCGTGCTCGCGGTCATGGTCGCCGCGTGTTTCCTGACCGGGGTGATCGTCCGAACGCAGCTCGGTCGGTTCCTGCACGAAACCCTGGAGATGAAGATCCTGCACGGCATCCCCGGCTACCGGCTCGTGAAGGAGACGATCGTGCAGCTCATCGGGCGCGAGAAGTCACCGTTCACCTCCGTCGCGCTGGTCCGCCCCTACGGCGACGCGCTCATGACCGCGTTTGTCACCGACCGCCACCGCAACGGCTGGTACTCGGTCTTCGTCCCGACCGGCCCCAACCCGACCTCGGGAAACATCTTCCACCTCCCGCCCGATCGCGTGGAGGAGATCGATGCGTCGGTCGAAGACACCATGCGCTCGGTGATCGGCTGCGGCGCAGGGTCGAACGTGCTGCTGGAGCGCGACGGCGCGCGCGCCAACACCCCGGCTTCGTTGCCGGCGCGTCTGTCTGCGTAATGCCGTGATCGGCTCGGGGTGACTTGGTCCACCTGGCGGGCCCTGCCTTCGCCCGTTCGCCGTGCGCGTAGCGGAGAGCGTTGGGGCGGTTGGCAATCGGGACGCACAGGCGCCCTCCCGATTCGCGACGGCCGCACTGCCCCGCTCGCTGATGAGATACGCCCGAATATCGAAGCGAACCGGGACTGCATCGAACGCTCCTGGGGGAAGATTGCGAAACGAGTCACAGAAGGCTTCCGGCCGAAGTCGGAGGTGCGGTCCGGCCTTCTGTTGGCGAGGGACGGCCGGAGCCTCGCCGTCATTGGAGACGCCAGATTGGATCCCGCGGAGGCCCGCGCGCCGCGGCCATCCCTTCGTCGCTCACGGGGCTCGAAGGTTCTCGCTTCGTGCAAGGAGGGTCGCTCGATGCCGCGCTGGTTCGGTGAGACGGTTTGGGGAGACGGTTCGACGCTTCCGAGCGACGCTTCCGTGCGCCGGTTCGATGCGGAGGTTCCGTGCGCCGCTTTGGTGCGCCCATTCGGTGCGGCGGTTCGGCGCGGAGGTTCGGTGCGGAGGTTCCGCGCGCCGCTTCCGTGCGCCGCTTTGGTGCGCCCGTTCGATGTCGCGGTTCGAAGCGCCGGTTCCGTGCGCCGCCTGCGCGTGCCGGTTCGATGCCGAATTTCGATGCGCCGGTTCGGTGCGGCGGTGCGGTGCGGAGGTTCGATGCGGAGGTTCCGTGCGCCGCTTTGGTGCGCCCGTTCGATGTCGTTGTTCGAAGCGCCGGTTCCGTGCGCCGCCTGCGCGTTCCGGTTCGGTCCGGTGCGCCGATTCCGTGCGCCGCTTCCGTTCGGAGGTTCAGTGCGCCGGTTTGGCGCGCCGGTTTGGCGCGCCGCTTCGGTGCGGAGTTTCGGTGCGGAGGTTCGATGCGGCGGTTCGATGCGGCGGTTCGATGCGGAGGTTCCGCGCGCCGCTCCGTGCGCCGCTTCCGTGCGCCCGTTCGATGCCGCGGTTCGGTGCGCCGGTTCCGTGCGCCGCCAGCGCGTGCCGGTTCGGTTCGGTGCGCCGCTTCCGTGCGCCGCTTCCGTTCGGAGGTTCCGTGCGCCGGTGTGCGCGCTTCGATGCGGCGGTTTGGCGCGGCGTTTCGGCGCGGCGGTTCGATGCGGAGGTTCCGTGCGCCGCTTTGGTGCGCCCGTTCGATTTCGTGGTTCGAAGCGCCGGTTCCGTGCGCCGCCTGCGCGTTCCGGTTCGGTTCGGTGCGCCGCTTCCGTGCGCCGCTTCAGTTCGGAGGTTCAGTGCGCCGGTTGGCGCGCCGCTTCGGTGCGGAGGTTCGGTGCGGAGGTTCCGTGCGCCGCTTTGGTGCGCCCGTTCGGTGTCGCGGTTCGAAGCGCCGGTTCCGTGCGCCGCCTGCGCGTGCCGGTTCGATGCCAAGATTCGATGCGCCGGTTCGGTGCGGCGGTGCGGTGCGGAGGTTCGATGCGGAGGTTCGATGCGGACGTTCGGTGCGGCGGTTCGCTGCGCTGTTCCGGTTTGGCGGTTCGGTGCGCCGGTTCCGTGCAGAGGTTCGGTGCGGCGGTTCGGTGCGCCCGTTCGGTGGGGCGGTTCGGTGCGGAGGTTCGGTGCGGCCGTTCGGTGCGGCGGTTCCGTGCGCCGGCGCCGGTCGGGGCTACGATGCACGTGTGAGGTTCGCCGGCTGGGTACGGGGAAATGGCCAGATGGGGCGCGCAAGTTGACTTGCGGTCGTTCTTTTTCTTTCTCGGGGGTTGACGGATTTCGAGGCCCTGTCCGGGCCCTCTGGTCGACGAACGCAGTGCGTTTCGACCTTTTTTGACCTTCGAGTCGACTTTGGGCGCTGACGGTCCGAGCGATGCGTCTACGCGGATCTCGGACTGTCATCCTCGGGGCACGGCGAATCGCGTCTGAAGGGGTCGATGATATCTTCGATGTATGGGGTCCAGCGCTTGCAACCTGTCTTGCATGAACCAGAACGATCTCTTGAGCGGACTTCGCGATGCGCTGCGAACGGAGCGAGAGAGCGGTGTCCAGGCGCTTCGGTTCATGGCGGAGATCGAGCGGCGCAAGCTGTACGTCGAGCGCGGCTTCAGCTCGCTGTTTCGGTTCTGCGTGGAGGGGCTCGGGCTGACCGAGGACCAGGCGTGCCGGCGCGTCGCCGTGGTGCGCGCGGCGCATCGGGTGCCCGAGGTGTTCCCGCTGCTCGCGTCCGGGGAGCTGCACATGACCGGCGTTGCCAAGCTCTCGAAGTTCATGAACGACGACAACGCCCACAGCGTCGTCGAGCAAGCGCGGAACAAGTCCAAGGCGGAGATCGAGATGCTGATCGCCACCGAGTTCCCGGGCGCGAAGAGCTCCGAAGACCGCGTCGAGGCCGCGACGCCGGGCACGTTCGCATTTCACTTCGACGGGAGCGCCAAAGCGAAGGCGCTCTTGGATCGCGCGAAGGAGCTCACCCCGCCCGGGACGGACATCGGGGAGATCTTCGAAGCGGCGCTCGCGCTCTACGTTGAGAAGCTGGAGCGGAGAAAGAACGGAAAGACGAGTCGTCCGCGATCGAGACCCGCCGAGGATGCGCCCGCGGGCGCAGCGTACGTCTCGGCGGCGACGCGGCGCGCGGTGGTGGAGCGCGACGGCGCGCAGTGCACGTACGTGAGCTCGGACGGTCGGCGATGCAGCGAACGGTCGAACCTCGAATTCGATCATGTCGGCGGGCGGGCGCTAGGCGCCAAGAGCGTAGTCGGCGAGCTGCGATTGCTATGTCGCGCGCACAACCTTCACGCGGCGCGGGAGGTGTTGGGTCGCGCCTTCATCGCTCGCAGGATTCACGAGCGCCGCTCTACCCGCCTAGGCAAGGCGCGTGTCCCGAGCGTCCTCGGCGTGAAACGCATCCGACGCCGCCGTCACGCGCGGAGGGCAGTTCGTGAGAGCGATACCAGCCGGTGTTCGAGAGCGCGGCCCTCCTTCGGAGCACTGCGCTCCGCGGACCCCGCCTTCACCAGCCCGGCGAAACGGCGCACGAGGGACGAGTCGCTCCGCGGCGCCGGCGCGCTGCCCTACCTCGAGGCGTCCCCTCGCCGCCTGCTGGGAGCTCGAGGCATGTCCGTCTGCCAAGTGAACGGCATTGTTCCTAAGCCCGTACGGTCGCCGCGGCTTCACCGCGGCGGGTCAGCAACACCACCGCGCTCAGCACCACGTACAGCACGGCGGGCACGGCGTACTCCACCGCGACGTACGCGTCGGGGACGAACACCACGGCGCCGATCACCAGCACGGTCGGGCGCAGCAGCTCCACGGTGCGCGCCCAGCGGCGCGACTCGAGGAGGCCCGCGAACGTCGTGACCGACAAGACGATGAAGACGCCGAGCAGGATCTTCGGCGCCCAGCCGACCTCGGAAGGGCGCAAGAACAAGTAGCCGACCGTGAGCCCCACCAACAACGCGAACTGCCCGAGCACGTAGCCAATCGTCCGGCGCTCCGCGGGCGGGTCGTACTTCGGCTCGGTGAGCGCGCGGCCCTCGGCCTTCGCGACACCCTCGGGCGTCCAGCCCGGCAACATGAACCAGACCTTCACGCGATCCCACACCCGCGGGAACGCACGCGCGCGGCGCCAGGTGTGCACGTAGTAGTGGAAGTTCGCCCAGATGGGGCTGTAGCTATCGATCGCGTCGTTCACGCCGTAGATGACCTCTTCACCCTCCGGCTCGAACGTCCCGAACAGCTTGTCCCAGATGATCAGCGAGCCGGCGTGGTTGCGGTCGATGTACTGCGCGTTGCGCCCGTGGTGCACGCGGTGGTGCGACGGCGTGTTGATGATCCACTCCAGCGGACCCATGCGCCCGATGAGTCGCGTGTGGATCCAGAACTGATAGAGCGTGTTGAGCGCCGCCACCGTGAAGAACATCAGCGGCGGGAAGCCGAGCAACGCGAGCGGCAGATAGAACAGCCACGAAAAGCCTGGCTGGAACGCCGACTGCCGTAGCGCGACAGTCAGGTTGTACTCCTCGCTCTGGTGGTGCACCACGTGCGCGCCCCACAGAAACGCGATCTCGTGGCTGAGGCGATGGAACCAGTAGTAGCAGAGGTCCACGCCGAGGAAACACAACAGCCACGCCCACCACGCGTCGGTCGGGATCTCGAAGTAGCCGAAACTCGACTGAAGCGTCTTGTAGCCGGCGACCGTGACGAGCGCGAGGAACACCGTCACGACCTGCTGCGTGACACCACACGACAGGTCCGCGATCGAATCGCTGAACCGGTAGACGTCGCGCTTCATCACCTTCGCCGCCACCAGCTCGATGGCGATGAACAGGAAGAAGGCCGGGATGGCGAGCGCGATGAGATTCACGGCGTCGCGTTCATTGTAGCGGCGTGCGAACCCGACTGGGAAATACGACGGGCGTACACCTCCATCGTGTCCCCGTAGCGCGTGCGCCCGGCCACACCGAGCGCCGGGACCAACGCCGCCTTCGCGAGGCGCGACGCAGGCCCCACGAGCGCGTCATCCGCCGAATGCGCGACGATCCAGCGCGGCGTCTCGTGGTGCACGTGCACGACCTCGAACCCCGACCACGCCAGCAGGCGCTCCAGGGTGTTGGGCGTGAAGTGGGACAGGTGCCGAGGGACCCCGAGGCCCCGCCAGCGGGGCCCGAACAGCCGCGCGCCCGTGCTGTCGATGTTCGACACGCCGATCGCGAGGATCCCGTCGTCCGTGAGGAGCTGTCGCACCTGCTCCAGCGCGCGCTGCGGACGGTAGAGCAGCTGCAGGACCCCCCACATCGTGACCGCCTCGAACGGTCCCTCCGGGAGCGGGTCGCGCTCGAGGTCGCAGACGGAGGCTTCGATGTCGAGCACCTCGTTGGCGTGCCACACCACGTCCGCCTCGACGTCCGTCCCGACGACCGACCATCCGCGCACGCGCATCGCGTCGAGGAAGAAGCCGTCGCCGCAGCCGATGTCGAGGACACGCCCCGCCTGGGACGTCGTCGCGCGCAGCCGATCCGCGCGGCCTTCGAACGGCCGACGCGCCTCGGCACGATCCACGCGCCGGCCGCCGCGGACCTCGCGCGCCCGCGTGTAGAACGGGTAGTCGCCCTCGAAGGCGAGGTGTTTACACGCCTCTTTGAAGCGCGGCGTCGTGTAGCGGTGCGCGCAGACCTCGCACCGCACGACGGAGTACGTGTCGTGCCCCTCGACCCAGGTGTCGCGCGCGACGACCAGCGGCTTCGCGCGGGTGTTGCCGCACAGCGGACAGGCCGGTCGCTCCAGGTTGTCGCGGCCGTCGACGATCGGGCCCGCGGGGACCGGCGGCTCCTTCGGTGCGCGCGCACGCGCGACGCCTTCGATTACACGCTCGACGATCGCCTTCACGAGATGACCTTCAGCGCGACCTTGCGCTCCTCGCGCTCCCGCTCCGCGCGCCGCCGGTGACCGGCGCGGTGACGCGCGGACTTCTCGGCGGTGCGCATCCCCTCCCAGCCGCGGAAACGGTCGCCGCGGTAGCTGTCGAGGCGACCGCGCTTGGTGGTCGCGACGCGCATCGCGCCGAGCATCCCGCGCAGCACCTTCGACTTCACGTAGCGGCGGACGGAGAACTCGAGGCCGAGGTCGTACTCGGCGTGCATCAGCGATTCGACGAGGCGGTAGAAGCCGCGCGAGTACGGCGAGTCCCAGATGACGGCGTCCGCGTCCTCCTTCGCCCAGTCGTTGTCGGCGAGCATCATGTCGCGCACGAGGGTGAAGAATTCGGTGCCGGGCATCGGCAGCGCGACGCTGGTGGAGTAGTCGACGGGCTGGATGCTGGTGACGAGGTCGATCGTCTTCTCGATGTCGCCCCACTCCTCGCCCGGGTACCCCATCAGCACGTAGCCGCCCATGGTGATGCCGAGGCGATGCATGGCGTCGGCGACGCGGCGTGCGTCCTCGACGGTCGTGCCCTTCTTCATGCGGTCGAGCACACGTTGCGAGCCGGACTCGAAGCCAAAGTTGATGCGCTCCACGCCCGCCGCCTTCATCTTCACGAGGAGCGGTTCGTCGGTGAGGTCGACGCGGGCGAGGCACTCCCAGCGGATCTTCACGCCGCGCTCGACGATCGCGTCGCAGAACGCTTCGACCCACGCGCGCCGCACGACGAAGGTGTCGTCGAACAGCCAGAGGTGGTCGACGCCGTAGGTGTTGACGAGGTGCTCGATCTCGTCGACGGCGCGTTCGGGGGAGTACTGCCGATACTTGCGTCCGAAGATCGGCCGCGCGCACCACGTGCAGGAGAACGGGCACCCGCGCGAGGTCATGAACTGAATCGACGCGTACCCGTGCACGCGGCGCCACTCGCTCACGTAGCGCGGCAGATCGACGAGGTCGTACGCGGGCATCGGCAGGTCGTCCATCGTCTTGGACGCCGGCCGGTCCTCCACACGGACGAGCTTCGCATCGCGGTCGAGGCGCGACACACCGAGGATCCGATCGAGGCGCTCGACGTCCGCGCGCCGGTCGTCGCTCCCGCCCGGCCGGAGGTCGAGCGCGTCGAGGATCTCGAGGATCGCGACTTCGCCCTCCCCGCGCACCACGACGTCGGCGCCTGCGGCGAGGTACTCCTCGTCGTAGATCGACGGGTCCGGCCCGCCGGCGAGCACCGTAACGCCCTGCTCCTTCAGCAGCTCGATCGTCGCGAGGGCGTCGTCGCGGAAGGAGTTCATCGCGAAGATGCCGGCGACGCGCGGGCGCGGACCGGTCCGGAGCCGAGCGCGGATCTGATCCGGCGACGTCTCGAAGGTGCCGTCGTAGATCTCGACGGAGTACCCGTGCTCGCGCAGCACCGCGCCGAGGTACATCAGCCCGATCGGCGGATACGGACGGTACGACGCCTTGCGCGGCTCGTGGCGCGAGAGCACGTAGGGGTTGACGAGGAGGACGTCGACCACAGCTCCTGGCATCTAGCAGCCCGGGTCGGACCGGCCAAGCCTGGGCGTGATGCGCAGATCTTTGGCGGGGTCGCGGTCGGTGGTAGCGTCTCAGCGTGGGGGCCAAGTCCGGGCCGAAGACGGCGTTCGTGCAGCAGCGGATCCGCCTGGAGCACCCGCGGCTGATCGTGCTGACCGGCCCCAAGAAGGGCGAAGAGCTGGTCCTGGACGTCGCGCGTCGGGTCTTCACGATCGGCGCGGACGACCGCAACACGATCGTGCTGGAGGGGGTCGCGGACGACCACGCCGAGCTGCAGGTCATGACCGACAACTCGGGCATCCGCGTGACGGATCGCTCCGGCGGGCAAACGCGCCTCAACGGCCGAATCGTCCACGAGGGTGTGTTGGAGCCCGGCTCGACGCTCGCGCTTGGCGACGTGGAGCTCCGGCTGTCGGACGAGTCCGACGTGACCACGGTGCTCCCGTCGACGGCGGACCACTTCGGTCGTGCGCGCGGCGCGTCGCTGCCGATGCGCGAGGTGTTCGGCGTGGTGGAGGCGATCGCGCCGACCGACGCGACCGTGCTGCTCCTCGGCGAGACGGGCACCGGCAAGGACGTCCTCGCCAACGCGATTCACGAGGCGTCGAGCCGCAAGGACCGCGGCATCCTCCCGCTCGACTGCGGGGCGATCGCGCCCTCGCTGATCGAGGCCGAGCTGTTCGGCTACGAGCGCGGCGCGTTCACCGGCGCCGACGAGTCACGCGAGGGCGCCTTCGAGCGCGCCAAGGGCGGCACGCTGTTCCTCGACGAGATCGGTGAGCTCCCGCTCGACGTGCAACCCAAGTTGCTTCGGGCGATCGACGACCGGGAGATTCGACGCGTCGGTGGCGGCAGCACGATCTCGGTCGACGTCCGCATCGTCGCCGCGACGAAGCGCGACCTGGAGGAAGAGGTCGAGCGCGGTCGGTTCCGCGAGGATCTCTACTTCCGCCTGGCGGTGGTGCCGATTCGAATGCCGCCGCTCCGCGAGCGACGCGACGACATCCCGCTGCTGATCGACGCGTTCGTGGCCGCCTTCGCGGAGCGCACCGGTCACCGCGCCCGGATCGATCCCAACGAGGTGAACAGCCTCCTCGCACACGACTGGCCCGGCAACGTCCGCGAGCTGAAGAACACCGTGGAACGGGGGCTGTGGCTCGCGGCGACGGGCGATGGCGTCGCGCGTTTCATGTTGCCGACGGCGGACAACATGTTCGAAGGGCCGTCCCTCGAACAGACGCTGGTGTTCGACCCGGAGCGCTCGTTCTCCGAGCACAAACAGGGCTGGGAGCACGACTTCGAACGCAGCTATCTGGGTTGGTTGATGGCGCGCGCGGACGGGAGCATCAGCAAGGCCGCGCGCCTGGCGTCGATGGATCGCAAGCACCTGCGCGGGCTGCTCCGCAAACACGGGCTCGCGAAGCCCCCGAGCTAGGCGCTACCTGCGCGGCGCTACAGCACCATCTCCTTTTCGATCGCGGCGAGCTTCATCCGCGCCATCGCCAGGTTCCCCTTGTTCTTGTCGAGGACGAGGTAGATGAACAGCGCGTTGTTGCGGCTGAGCGGACGGATGAGGTGGTACTGACGCCCCAGCGAGATGAGGATGTCCTCGATGTCGTCGTTCAGGTCGAGCGCGTTCATCGTCTTGCGCTTCGCGCGGACGACCTCCGTGTTCCCGGCGGCCGCGACCTCGAGGTTGACGGGCCCACCGCCTTGAGCCCCGAGCATCATCCCGCTGCCGCTGTCGACGACACACGCGCCCATGGCGCCATCCAGCTCTAGGACGTTGGTGAGCGATTCATTGATATTGGCCACGTTCGTTCTCCTCCTCGAATCGGGTGTGCATCAGCCGAAGTGCAACGGGTGGGCCACACCGCGAACACGTCCGCCGGTCACACCGCGCCGACGGGACCTGGCGAATGCCGCCGATCCGGTGGCGGTATCCGCCACCTCCCGCGACGATCCTCCGCCGGCATCGACGGGAACGAATCTTGTGTTCATGGGTCGCGATGGACTTCGAACGCATCGAAGCGCCGCTCGCGTTGTGCTCGCGGGCGGGGCATGCGATTGCGGGGACGCCGATGGGCCGGGACATGCTCATCCGCCTCGGTGCGATCGACGACGTCCCCGGGCCGTTGCCATCGGATCTGTGGCGTTCCCTGGAGCGTGTCCCGGTCGGTCACGCCATCGAGTGGCGCTCGCGCGAGTGCCTCGATGTACTCGGTTGCACACGCTATCGCACGGGCAACGACTACCTCCTCCTGATGAACGAGATTTCGGACAAACACGTCGAGACCTCGAAGCGCCTCCATCGCCAGCGCCTGGAGGCGACGGGTCGCCTCGTCGCGAGCATCGCCCACGACCTTCGCAACTCCCTCGCGAACATCATGTACAGCGCGGACTACCTCGCCGTGGCGTCAGGCTCGCTCTCGCCCGAGCAGGTGCGCGACACGGCCGAGGACGTCGTGGCCGCGACGCGGCGGTTGCAGGGGACGGTGGACGGGCTCCTCGACTACGCCCGACTCGGCCCGACGGTCTCGGTGCCGGTGTCGCTGCGCGAGACGCTCAACCGCGCGTCGGGCTTCTTGCGCGCGGTCTACCACAAGGCTGAACACGAGCTGACGATCGACGTCGCGGACGACGCCGACTGCGTGCGGGGCAACTCGCTGACGATCGAGCAGGTGCTCGTGAACCTCCTGCTGAACGCCGCGGAGGCTTCGAGCAACGCGACCCACGTGCACGTGCAAGCGGAGCGCGCGCCGCTCCCCGACATCCCCGACACGGAATTCGTTCGCGTCCGCGTCGTCGACGACGGCCCCGGCATTCCGGCGCCGCTGCGTGAATCGATATTCCTTCCGTTCTTCACGACGCGTGAACAGGGTACGGGCCTGGGGCTCACGAATGCTAAGGAAGCGGCCGAGAGCCTCGGCGGTGCGTTGACGTTGGAGCCGACGACCAGCGGCGCGTCGTTCGCTTTCTACTTACCTCGGGGGGACGGCGTGTGACGCGTCTGTTGCTCATCGACGACGACCCCGCGCAGCTGCGAGCGCTCGCGCGCACGTTGTCGGTGCGTCGAAGCGATCTCTCGGTCGTGACGGCGACCGACGGGTCGCAGGCGTTGGAGCTCCTCGCGTCGACGCCGGTCGATCTGGTGCTCACGGACCTGCAGATGCCGGGCATGAACGGCTTCGAGCTCCTCGCGTGGATCGTGTCGAACGCGCCGCACGTCCCGGTGTTCACGATGACCGGCTTCCCGGACCAGGCGTCGGTGGAGCGGCTCGACCGCCTCGGGGCGATCGAGTGTTTCACGAAGCCGCTCGACATTCCGAACGTGCTGGAGCGTCTGCTCGAAGCCGTCGCGCGCGGCGTGCGCGGACACGTTCGGAACATCAGCCTCGCCTCGTTCCTCCAGATCATCGAGATGGAGCGGAAGACCTGCACGTTGACCGTGCAGTCGGGCGAGCGCCGCGGCCGACTCCACATCCGTGACGGCGCGCTGATCCACGCGAAACTCGGCGAAGAGGTCGGCGAAGCCGCAGCGCTCGAGATCATCGGCTGGAACGCACCGGCGATCACCATCTCGAGCCTCTTCGCCTCCGGCGAGCAGACCATCGATACGTCGATGAGCTTCCTCATCATGGAGTCGATGCGCATTCGCGACGAGTCGGGGTTGGAGCTGAACGAGGCCCGCGACTTCACCGCCCCGTTCCCCCACGGCGCCGACGCCGTCGCGGAGATCACGGCGGACACCGGCAAGATCCTTTGGTCGGAAGGGGACTGCGAGGGGCTCGACGAGCTCGCGCAGCTCGTCATCGCGCTCTACCGAGCGGAGTGCTCGGCGGTCGCTACGATGGATCTCGGCGATACGGTCGAGGAGATCGTCCTGACCCGACGCGACCAGGTCGTCCTCATGCGGTGTATCAACAACGACCGCATCGTGATGTCGGTGTTCTCGCCCACCAACACGACGATCGGGATGCAGCGGCTGGAGCTGAGCCGCGTGACCGCGGCGCTCGGCGCGCAGAACTGACGACTAACTGATGCCGTACCGCTCGAGTTTGTCGCGGAGCGTGGAGCGCGGGATGCCGAGCTTGCGGGCGGCGCGGCTCGCGTTGCCGCGGCACTCCGCGTACACGGTGGCGATCCGCTGGCGTTCCATCTCGCGGAGCCCGACGTCACCGCGATCCGTGGGCTCCGCCGTCGCCGCGGTCTTCGTGACCCCGCGAGAACGCAGGGCCTCGATGACGTGCCGAACGCCGATGACGCCGTCCGTCGCGAGGATGCACGCGAACTGGATGACCGCGCGGAGCTCACGTGCGTTGCCGGGCCAGTCGTGCATTCGCAACACGTCGAGCGCGAGCGCGGACAGCTCACGATCGGACGACGCATAGCGCTTGATGAAGTCTTGAACGAACCGCTCGGCGAGGACCGTGATGTCTTCGCGTCGGGTCTTCAGCGGCTCGAGCCGGATCGTGTACCCGGCGAGCCGGAAGAACAGATCGGATCGCATCACGCCCGGCTGCTCCCCCGACACGTCGCGGTTCGTCGCGCTGACGATTCGTGCGCGGAGCGGCACTTCGCGGTTCGAGCCCACGGGGCGGAACGATCGGTCCTCGAGGACGCGCAGCAACTTGGCTTGCTGCGTCAGCGGCATCTCGCCGATCTCGTCGAGGAAGACGGTGCCGCCCTTGGCGGATTCCAGGAGACCGACGCGACGCGCGCCGGCGCCGGTGAAGGCACCGGCCTCGTGACCGAAGAGCTCGCTCTCGAACAGCTCGTCCGTGATCGCCGCGCAGTTCATCGCGACGAACGGATCGTCGCCGTCGCGCATCGCGTGGATCGACTTCGCGACGACCTCCTTGCCCGTGCCCGTGTCACCGACGATCAACACCGGGAGCTCCGGATATTGCGAGACGGCCACGATGTGATCACGAACGGCACGCGCGTGCGCAGACGCGCCGAAGTACTCGACGCTCGCGTCGGCCACGAGATCCTGCGTCGCGTCATTGGCGCGCAGCTCGACCGATCGCACCACCTCACAAAGACGCGCGGGGTCGAACGGTTTCTCCAACACCTCGGCGGCGCCCAGGCGAAGGGCTTCCAACGTCTGCTCGACGTCGAGGAAACCAGACATCAAGATGACGGCGGGGCGATCCTCGAGACCGTCGAGCGCTTCGAGCACGCCGATGCCGTCGAGCTTCGGCAGGTGATAGTCGAGGACGAGTATCCCGTGGGTATGCTGACGCGCTGTTTCGAGCGCAGCCAACCCGTCCGAAACGCAGTCGACTTCGAAGCCACCGTGCACCAAACGCGCAGCAACGAGCCGCGCGAGGCGCTCGTCGTCCTCGGCCACGAGGACACGTGGGGGCGAAGCATCGCTTCGCGCTGCCGCATCGGCCACGGACACCGGATGTCTAGATTCCCAGGGTCCAGAGGTATTCGCGAGGTGAGATAAACAGAATTCGCGTTTATCCTAGCAAACGTCACAAACTGAGGCATTTGCATGGTCGAGGTGCCCCAAAAGTGCACGGGCGCTCGCAAACTATCCGACATCGACCTGCATCGAGGGTCACAGCGCCTCGAACGCGACACGATCGAACGCCACCACGCCGGACACGCCGCCGAGCGCCAATCGCCCCACGCGCGGCGAACGCAACGCGCAGCCGAACACGTTGGCGCCGTCGACGGCGACGGTGATCGTCTCGCCGGAGCGCGTCACCCGAATACGGTGAAACGCGCCGTTCGCCAGCTCGGGGCGTTCGACGGTCGGGCAGTCGAGGATCGTGTCCTGACGATGGGCCGAGATTCGTGCCCCGAGCACGACGTGATCGAAGCGCTGATCCTCGAGACCGAACAGCAGCGCCGCGCGCGCATTCGCCGTGAGGCGCATGTCGAACGCGACCTCGAAGTCGAGCTGCGTGTCCTGCGCAAACACCGCCCACTCGTTCGGTCGCACCTCACCTTCGAGCGCATCGGGTTGGGTCACGACCAAACCTTCGGTCGTCAGCTGCCAAGCGTCCGGGCGTCGCGGCACCACGCCGATGCCGACACCATCGAGCACTTCGCCTTCGTCGACGGCGAGCCGACCCTGACGCGCGAGCACGCCGAGCACGGACAGCCCCGGGTTGAACGAGAAGTAACGACCGTCGCGAGCGCGGAGGACGACACGTCCGTCGGCGACACGCCCTCCGCCGAGGAGCGCGGCCCCTTCGGCGTCGAGCGAGCGCGCGCGTCGCGGTAACGTCTGCACCCAGAAGGCGCGCTCGTCGGAGAGGAGCAACACACTCCCGTCGCCGACATCGACGAAGCGCCCGTCCGAGACCGTCGACGACACCGACGTCACCAACGTCGAATCCCCCAGCGGAAAGTCGCGCTCGGTCTTCACCACCAACATCCGAACCTCGGCGTGGCCTTCACCGGTCGCGGAGCGCCCCGCCGCGTAGACGACGCCGCCGGCCACCGTGCGCCACGCGGCCGGCGCAATGAGCGGACGCCCCAGACCGATGCGCTCGTCGAGCGCCGCACCACGGCTGGGGACGAACACGGACGTGGAGTCGAGCGCCGTCGCCGCGTCGCGCTGCGCCTGTCCCCCGAGGAGCGCGATGCGCCCCGAGGACACCACGACGCCCTGCGCCCACGCGCGCGGCGCGTCCAGCGTGCCGATGGACCGCACGGACTCCGAGCCGAGGTCGAGGCGGAGCACCTCGGTGCGCGAGACGATGTCCCCTTCCCCGCCGGCGGCGGCGATCTCCGTCGCCGACGAGACCGCGTAGCTCGCACCACGAAGGTTGAACCCAGGCGCCTGGACGCGGCGCGCCGAGCGGCCATCGAACACCACGACATCGCTCGCCGCGACCGCCTCACCACAACCCGGCGCCGCCTCTCCGCCCACGACGACCGACCGCGCGTCGCCGAGCGCGAGGAGGTGGAAATCACCGACGCGACCTCCGACCAGCGGCGGTCCACGTTCGAGGCGGGCGCCGTCCATTGAATAGATCTCGGTGTCCTCGCGCGCGCAACCGCTCTCGTCGACGCCCCCCGCGACGAGGAGCGTCCCGTCGTCGAGCTCGACGACGCGGCCCCCGATGCGGGGGGTGCCCAGATCGTCGAGGACACTCAGCACCCCCACCCGCGTGAAGACGATGTCGAGCCCCTCCTCGGGCGGCGCCGTGAGCAGATCGAGCTCACCCGACGCGCCGGAAGAGACCACACGCCCGTCTTCCGAGAGGCCCTCGATCACGAACCGCGACGCCTCGGGCGACACCAGCGTGGGAAGGTCGAGGGGTCCCTGGTCCCAGCGGCCCTCGCCGACGTCGACCAGGCGGCCCCCCTCCAGCGCGCGAAGTCTGACGGTCGCGACGTCCTCGAAGGGATCGGGACGCAGCGCCATCGTCAGCCGCACGTCCAGCGCGAGCTTCGACGAACACGCGACCGTCGCGAACATCAACAGCGGTGCGAGGCGTCGCACGGGGCGTGATGTTAGGCCGCCGTCACCGCCAGCGCTACTCGACCCGCTCAGCGCCCGACGACGAGGAACGATGCCCAGTCACGAGGGTGCGTGTACCGTTCATCGGCGCGCAGGCCGAGTTGCGCCGCGCGCAGGGCCCGAGCCGGGTCCGAGTGCGTCCCGAGCAGCTCCGCGTAGAACCGCGACATGAGCTGGTACGTCGCGCGGTCATCGACCCGCCACAGGCTCGACGCCACCGAGTGACTCCCCGCGAACAGAAACGCGCGCCCCAGACCGAGGAGCCCCTCCCCGCGCACGTGCTCACCGAGCGCGGTCTCACACGCGCTGAGGACGACGAGCCGGGCGTCGAGCTGGAGGTCGTAGATATGCGCGAGCGTGAGCGCGCCTTCGCGTGACGTCCCGTCCGCGTCGACCAGCGACAGGATCAACGCGGCGCGCTCGGGCGAGGTGGGAGAGACGACGGCGTGCGTCGCGAAGTGAAGGATGTCCCGCCCCGCGAACGCGCCTCCGCGGACGAGCGCGAGGTTGGCGTCGACCCCCTGCCATCGATCGGCGCGTCCCTTCGCACGGCTCGCGATCACGTCGGCTTCACTTCGCGCGAACCCGAGGCGCGCGAAGGGTACATCCGCCGCCGGGTCGGGGGTCTCGAGGCGGGGGTCCGCGGCGCTGAACACCGGATCGGCGACGATGGCGATCCTCGGCGCCTCGGGCATGGGCCTCGCGGGACGCGAAGCAAAGGCCGCGCTCGGCGCGAGGCGTACGATGTGCTGCTCCACCAGCGCGCGTCCGTCACCGTCGGGCAACGCCGCCCAGGGCGCGTAGTGCAACGCGCCGTCCGGGACGATCCAGAGGTCCCGAGGCGCCTTCGCCAGCGGTGCGCCGATCAGTGCAGACAACGGAGCGCCCAGCGCGTCGACCTCCGGGCCTCGCGCCTCGATCGCGTCCCGCCACGCGCGCACCGCAGCCTCGATCTTCGCGCGCCCCGCGAGCTCGTAGCGACGAACACCGTCGGCGTCGACGACCCACGCCCAGCTCCGCGGCTCCGCGAGGAAGTACTCGACCAGGGCACCTTGGCGGCCGAGGCGGCGGGTGAGATCGGGGACCGAGAGATCCGGGATCGCGGATCGCAGCGCGACATCGGCGACCCGCGCGCGCTGCAGCGCTTCGAACAACGAACGAGCGCGCGCACGTTCGCTCACGCGGAGGGTCTCGAGCGGTGACGCCCCCGTCGCGATTCGCAGCGCCAGCAGGAGCTCGTAGGTCCGACGTACGTCGGCGAACGCGCTCGTCCGCAGGTCCGGCGCGCGAACGCGAGCGCGCACGGACTCCGCGAGGGCCACCGCTCGTTGCGCGTGTTCGAGCGCCTCCTTCGCGCCGCCCCGCGAGCGCCAGGCTTGCGCGAGCCCGCCCTCGGCGCGCGCCTCGTAGATCGCGTCCTGCACGGCGTCGAACTTCTCGACCGCCTCCTCGAAGCGCTCGACCGCAGCCTCGTGATCACCGTTGGCGTTGGCCAACACGCCGAGGCCCCACGCCGCGCGACCGTGCAGGTGTTGAATCCGGTACCTCTTGGAGAGCGCGTAACCCTGTTCGAGCGCCTTCTTCGCGGCGTCACGCTCTCCGCGGAGGAACCACGTGAGGCCGCGGTCGATGTGTACCAGCGCCTCCCCCTCGACGCTCTTCGCGTCCTCCAACATGGGCAGCGCGCGGTCGAACGCGTCGAGCGCAGCGGGGATGTCGTCTTCGAGCTCCCGCGCGAGCAGCCCGAGTTTGTGGAGGACGCGCCCCTGCGCCTGGGTCGCGTTCAGACGCGCGAGCGCGTCGTGACTGTCGACGTAGTACCTCCGCGCCTGCCGGGACTCGCCGAGCCGGAAGTAGATCGTCCCCGTGAGGTCGTAGGCGATTGCCAGCGAATAGTCGTCGCCGACGCCCTCGGCGATCGCGGCGACGTGCTCCAAGACCGCGAGCGCTTCGTCGTGTTCGTTCTTCGAAGAGTGGACGGCTGCGACGCCGATGCGGGCCTGGAGCTCGATCGTCGCCGCGTCGATCGCGAGCGCGCCACGGAGCGCTTCGTCGAAGTGGGTCTTGGCCGCCTCCAGATCGCCCAGGAAGTACGCGATGTCGCCGAGCCGCGCGTGGGCGCGTGCGGCGATGTCCCGGCGTGACTTCGCGCGCTCGATCGCGCTCTGCAATCCAGCTTGCGCGAGCTCGACCTCGCGACGTTCCCACCGCCACACCGCCTCCGCGAGCGTGAGCTCCGCTTCCGTCTCGTCGTCGGGCGCACGCCACGACGCGGCGACGGTCGCGGTGCCTGTCTCGTAGGCGCGCAGCACACGGTGCAGCTCCAGGCGGGCCTCCGCGCGTGTCCCAGTGACGACGTGAAGACGCACCTCGCCGTTGTCGAACCTCGGGTGCGCCTTCTCGAGGACGAAGACACCGTCCGGGGCGCGCCCGCCCCACCGCTCGTCGCCTCGGGGCCCCGCGACACGGTCGATCCGCTCGCCCCCCCAAACCAGCGCGACGTCGGCGCTGCGCTGCTCGACCACCACCTCCACGGCGGCGCCCTTCGGGACGTCCAGGTGGAGAGGCTGCGACCCGCTCAGCCGGCCCGACCAGGTCCGTACGAGCTCGATCCCGGCGTCGGGCGGCGCACGCTTCGCTTCGCGGCACCCCGCTAGCGCGAGCGCCAGCAGGATCCACCGGGCAGCGGGCATCTCTCGGGACAGATGTTGTGCGCAGGTCCGATCCTCTGACAAGACGACACCGTGGCCTCGGGCACGCTGGACGCGGATCGGTGGCGCGCGCTCGCCGACATGCTGGGGCGCGGTCCGGACGAGTCCGTCGGCGACGCGTACCGACGCGTGCACGATCGCCTCGTCACGCTCTTCGAGTGCCGCGCGCTCGCCGATCCCCCCGCGCTCGCCGACGAGACGCTCGACCGCGTCGCGCGAAAACTGGAAGAGGGGCTCGAGGTCGAGCACCCCGATCCGCTGCGCTACGTCTTGGGCGTCGCGCGGTTCGTCGCCCTGGAGGCGAGCCGCGAGGACCAGCGGACGAAGCCGCTCGGCACGCCGTCCGTGCGCGAGGACGATGACGCCGCAGAGCGCGAGCGCCTCCTCGCCGCGATGGACGGCTGCCTCGAAGGCATGCACGACGCCGAACGGCGCGTGCTCCTCGAATACCACCGGGGGCTCGTCGGGCGGGAGAAGACACGACACCGTCGCGCGCTCGCGGAGGACCTCGGCCTCACCGAGGTGAACCTGAGGAGTCGCGCGGCGCGTCTCAGGGTTCGCCTGAAGCGGTGCATCGAATCACGACTTCGTGACGAAACATCTGCCACGAAACAAGGCGGCGACGCACAGGAGGGTGAGACGCCATGAACCCCGAACAACTGCGCGCCTATGTCCTCGGGCGGCTGTCCCCCGAGGATCACGATGCGGTCGAGGAGGCCGCCTTCCTGGCCGACGACACCCAAGACGCCGTGCGTGCGCTGCGGTCTCAGCTCGTGCAGGCCTACCGCGACGGGACGCTCCCGGCGGACGAACGGGCCATCGTCGCGAAGAAGATCGAGGACGAGCGCGCGTGGGCGGACGAGCTCGGTTTCGCGGAGGCGTTGGAGGGTCGCGCCGACGCGCGTCCCCGCGAGGCCCCGCGAGCGAAGTGGCAGTGGCTCGGCGTGCTCGGGCTCGCGGCGGCCGCGGCGGTGGTCGCGCTCGTGGTGCTCCCGAAGGAGCCGACCATGGTGAACCTCGCCCCGAACACCTACCGCGCCGACGCCGCTCCGAAGGTGATCGACGGCGGCGGCCCGGTGCGGTTCGTCGTCACGTTCGAGTCGACGGTGCGCGCGACGTCGTTCGTCGCGACCCTGCGCGCCGGGGACCGCGCGGTGTGGACCGCATCGGTGAAACGCCCCGAGAAGGCGCCGCTGATCGTCGAGGTCGACGCGGGGGTGCTGCAACCGGGGTTGCTGGAGCTGGAGCTCGCGACCGAATGGGAGGTCGTTGCGAGGATCCCGCTCCGAGTTCGGTGAGACAGACCCGCCCCGCCCCACGACCTGACGCGCCTCGCGGGAGGCCCCGAGCACCGAACCGACTACGGCCAACGCAGCCCGCCAAACATGCGGAGCCCGGGGCAGATCCCTCAGCTCGTCGCACGGCGGTTCGACGACGAACGCACACTCGAAGAGCAGCTCGCGCTCGTCTATTCGTCGCTCGGCTCCAATCAGTTGTTCGTGAACCCGGAGCGCTCCACGCACAACTGCAGTGAGTGCTCGATCGCGGTCGACCAGCGCCTCGCAGGGCTCGGGGCGGCGGTGGCGCGCGGCGAACGGCTCGACGCGTACGCGGATGACGACGCGGGCGTCGCCGCCGAGCTCGCGGACCCCGAGGTGCTCGCGAAGTTGATCGACGCCGACGAAACGAACCCGGACCTGATCGCGCTCCGCGACGAACGGGTCACGTTCGAAGCGCTCATCGACGCAGGGCGCCCGACGATCACCGCGGCGGTGGAAGCGCTGCGGAGCGCCGACTTCTCCCGAGGCACGACGGAGGTCGAGGCGGCGATGCGCGCCGTGGCCGAGCTCCCCGCGATCCGCGTCATGGCCCGGCACAACGCCCGGGACTACTCCATCTGGGAGGTGGCGAATCGGCTCGGGCATCCGCGCGATGCCGTGGAGCTCTTCCAGTCCAAGGAGTCCGATATGTGGGCGAGCGTCCCGACCGGGTTCGCGGACGACTTCGATCATCGGTGGCTTTCCCCCGTCGCGGAGCGGAGCGGCGTGTCGGCGTCGCTGCGCGACCGTATCGCGGAGCTCCAACCGGGCGAACGTGCGGTGTTGTCCTTCGAAGGCATCGACGCGGACGGCACGAAGACGTGCCACCTGCTCAACGTGGTGACGCCGCACCGCAGCGTCGGCGCAGACGCATCGATCCACCAGACGTTCATCGTCGACGGACAGAGCGGCGAGGTCTACGCGGCCGACGACTTCCTGCGCCGCTGGGAGGACAAGCTGCTCGTCGCGGAGCTGCTCCCCACCGGGATGCGGCCGCGGGATGCAGGCTCCGACCGCCTCTTCGTCGACCTCGTGACCGACTACAAACGCACGGACCTGGTGCTCCGCGAGGCCGCGGTCCTGCGCGCCCGCGCCGCCTGACCACAGACCGCGAAAAAAATCGCCGACGGCGTGCCACGAAACGGGCTGCGTTCGCACCCGGTTCGAGGATGAAGATCACCCGAACCACTCCGACCTTCTTGTTGCTTGCGCTCGCGCTCGCCTGCGGCGGCGGCGCGAACGACCCGGCCACCGTCGACACCGACGGCGACGGGCTCACCGATGCGATCGAGCTCGCCGGCTGGGAGGTCGTCGTGGACGAGCTCGGCTACGGCCTCGCGGCGGGCGCCGAGTTCGTCACACGGCGCAAGGTCGTGTCGGACCCGACCCTCGCCGACACCGACGGCGACGGGCTCACCGACGACATCGAGCTTGCGGAGCGCAGTGACCCGACGCTCGCGGACACCGACGGTGACCAGCTCGATGACTTCGAGGAGAAGTACCGCTACCGGTCGAACCTCTCGAGCGTCGACTCGGACGGTGACGCGCTCGACGAGGACGACACCACACTCCCCGTCGCGGCGCTGTTCGACGGCGCGGAGGTCGCGGCGGGGACGTCGCCGACGCTCGCGGACACGGACGGGGACGGGCTCGACGACCGCGAGGAGCGCGACGTGACGAACCGCGACCCGCGCGTCGCCGAGATCCCGCAGCTCGACATGGTGTCGGCTGGCGACATCGACATCCGACTTCGCGTCGAATACCTGACCGGCGATCGGAGCGAGGTCGAATACGGGAGCGTCTACTCGACGACGAACTCCAGCTCGACCGAGCGGAGCGACATGGAGAGCACGGCGGTCACGACCGCGGCCTCCTCCGGCGGCGAAGGGTTCTTCGACGACCTCGAGTTCAGCAAGGCGGGCGCGCTCAAGTTCTTCGGCGGCAAGGCGCTCGAGCTCGGTCGGTCCGCGGCGTGTGACTCCGCGAAGAGCGGCGGCGAGGTGAAGTTCGACAAGGACAATCCGAACGCGCTGAAGGAGACGGTCGGGTTGGTCGGTGAGGCGGCCGGCTCCGTGCTGAAGGCGACGGGCCTCTCGGACACGGAGCTGTGTGCGGACGCGACGCCGGAGACGGTGAACACCACGTCGACGACGCTCACCACGGCGTCATCGCAGTCGGCGACGCGGACCTCGTCGGAGTACCGACGCGACACGCAGATCAACGAAGAGAAGACGTCGCGCGGTGAGGTGCGGATGGCGTTCCGGTTCGTGAACACGGGGATCTCGGCGGTGGAGCTCGTGAACCCGTCGATCACCATGATGCAGTGGGCGGCGTCGCCGAGCCCAGACGCACCGCTCGGGGGCGGGACGTTCCGCACGGTGGGGACGCTGACGGTCGACGACGGCGGGCAGCTCGACGAGAACGGCAACCGCGTCTTCACGCTGGCGCCGAGCGGAGCGGGGAGCTCGGTGTTGATCTCGATGTCGAACGAAGACGTGAACGCGGACCTCATCAAGGAGTTCTTGGCGCGGCCCGAGGCGTTGTTCTTCAGCCCGGGTGAGTTCGACCTCGAGGATCGCGACGGCGTCAGCTACGACTTCCTCGTCGAAGAGACGTACAACCGCACCGCGACGCTCGTGATCGACACGGGACGCGAGCCGGTGGAGCGTTTCCAGGTCGCGACGAACGTCGACCGCACCGACGACGGCGAGTTCGCGGGGATTCGGATGGGGACGCTCCTGAAGGACGTGCTCGGCGTCCCGTACGAGACACGCGCCGTGGAGCGCCGCACCGAGGAAGGCGAGACCGTGATGGTCGAGGAGCTGCACGCCATCGAGCGCACGCTCGGCTCGTACGCGAACGAACGCTCCGACGACCGCGGCGAGCCGGCGATGGGCGTCGCGGGGGACCCGCAGGCGTTCTGGATCATCTACGTGAAGCGACCGTCGGAGGCGCGGGCCGACCTACCGTTCGAGGACGTGCGTCTGTACGCGGGCGACGAGGTGCGTTTGGTCTACGTGCGCGACGCGGATGGTGACGGGCTGATGGAGCGCGAAGAAGGGTTGTACGGGACCTCGGACGACGCGGTCGACTCGGACGGCGACGGGCTCTCCGACTTCGTCGAGGTGAAGAACGGGTGGACCGTTTCGATCGCCTACGACGACGAGGGTACGGAGGCGAACGTCGCCTACCGCGTGATATCGAACCCGCGCCGCGACGACGCGGACGAGGACGGCCTCGACGACGCGATGGAGCGTGCGATGGGGACGGACCCGAACAACCCGGACACCGACGACGACGGGACCTCTGACCGGTGTGAAGCGTCGCCGCTCGACGCGCGGAGCGCGGAGGAGAACGGCGAGTGCTCGCCGCTGCTGACGAGCGTGCCGGTCGCCGTGTACGTGACGGACGGGTTCGCGCTGCGGGCGATCGAGGTCGGGGCGGACGGGGCGCTCACGATGGGCTCGGTGATGGACATGCCGGGGACCGGTGAGCGCCAAGAGCTCGCGATGACGCCGGACCAACGGCATCTTATGGTCTCGACGGGGCGCAACGGTTCGCAGTTCGTCCAGGTGTTCGACATCGACGCCGAGACCAACGCGCTCACCGTGAACCCGTTCGTGCAGCCGGAGGAGTCGGGGCGCGGACAGAAGGATGACCGCTCCGTGGTGGTGGACCCGCTCGGGGAGTACGTCTGGTGCGTCGATCACAACGGCGACAACGAGTACGGCGGGACGTACAGCTTCCATCTGAACCGCGACGCGGCGCCGGGGCGTCTCGAGATGCGGCGCCGCAATGCGAGCAACCGGCACCTCACCCGGATCTTCGTACACGACGACGGGCGCTGGGGTTACGCGATCACCGAGGACCGGGAGCTGTCGGTGCTGTCGATCGACCGCGGCCAGCCGGGCGCGCCCCTCGGAGCATCCTCGACCGTGCCTTCGTTGGACAACGTGATCGACGTAGCGATCGACGCGGCGAACGATCGGGTCTACGTGCTGACGAACGACGGGCACGTCCGCACGTTCTCGGCGGACCCGGACTTCGGGACGCTGAGCCCGCTCGGGGACGCGATGGACACGGGCGCGAACCCGGTGACGATGACGCTGTCGGGATCGTGGTTGTTCGTCTCCGCGGACTCACGCTCGCCGCGCGGCGAGACGACGCCCGGCGCGCTGTTCGTGTACCGCATCGAAGCGGACGGCAGCCTGACGGCGATCGATCAGGATCCGAACGACACCCGCGTGCAGGGCCTGCCGACGGGCGGCCTGACGGACATCGCGGTGGACGAGACGGGCTCCGTCATCTTCGGGATTTCGGCGACCGAGACCGCGACGTTCACGGTGGACGAGGAAGGCGACCTCGCGCCGACGGGCGCTCGGGTGGAGATCGGCGGGGACCACGCGGTGGTGCTCAACCGACTCCGCTGATCGCGTCCGTGCTCGCCGCGACGGATCGAGCGCGTGATACGGTAGCGCCGTGGAGCGCGACGAGTTCCGACGCCGGTTCGTCGCCGCCTACACGCGCGCGCGTGACTTCGCGCGCGAGTACATCGAAGAACCGCTCCCCGACGCCGTTCGCTTCCGCGTCGAGCTGAACGCCTCCTACGACGGGCACGCCGACGAGACCGTAAGGCTCTATCCGGAGGACTCCGCGCCCGAGCGGCGCGCCGAGCTCGCCGACGTCGACGCCGAGACCGCGTTCGCTGCGCTCTATCGCGACGGGCGCATCCCGGAGTGGATCAACGTGTCCGTCGAGGACGCGACGGACGCGCACACGATCGTCGAGCTCACCGTCTGCGGGCGCTTCACGGACGACGACGCGCGCCTCTATCACCAGCAGGAGGGCCGCCCGCCGTTTCACGTCCTCGGACCGGCGCTGCCCCCCGAGTACGAGGAGGGCGTTCGATTCAGCCTGCACCTCAGGAAGGCGTGCGCCTCCCTCGAGGAGCTGGAGCGCATTCGACGCCACGCTTCGAAGGTGCAGACGCTTCGACTCGAGGGCTCGGACTTCGCTGAGGACCAGCTCGACGGGCTCGGCTTCGAGAACCTCACGCACCTGACACTCAGCCACACGCAAGTTCGTCGGCTGGATGCGCTGGCCGATGTACCGCGACTGAGCTTCGTCTGGGTGACGTGCGGCGACATTCCTTCGTTCGTGCTCACGCCGAGGCGTGCGCTCCCGAACGTCGAATGGCTCGTGCTCCGCGACCTGCCGAACGCGCTCGACGACGTCCGCGGCTTTCGGGCCGCGATGCCGCGCCTCGCGGATCTCGAGCTCGCGTCCGCGCACGACCTCGAGACTTCGGGTCCGATCGACCTCACGGGGCTCGGTCGTGTTTCGCTGAGCGCCCCGGTCGTCCCGCGGGGCGTGGAGCGCTGCACCGGCGTTCGAGACCTCACCGTGGCGTTCGCCGAGATCGACGAGGCGCGATTCATCGCCCTGCTCACGTCGGCCGCCGAGACACTCGAACGGTTGTTCATCGACGAGACGCCGATCTCGGAGGCGACACTCGGGGCGGTCGCGCGCCTCCCGCGCCTGCGACGATTCAGGACGCGCGGCACCGGCCTCGATACATCGACCCTCGAGGAGTTCGCGCACGCGCACCCGCACCTCGGGCCGCGCCGACGTAGCTGAGCCGGGCGATCTCGCTCAGGACGGCTGCAGGACCATGTGGTTCTTCTTGCCGTGGCGGAGGCGGACGTCGCCGCCTTCGGCGTCGGCGGTCGTGAGCGTACGCGCCGTATCGGTCTGGCGCTCGCCGTTGACGTAGATCCCGCCCTGCTCGATCGCCTTGCGCGCCTTGCCCTTGGACGGGAGGAGGCCGCTCTCGACGATGGCGTCGACTAGCGGCCACCCCGCTTCGAGCTTGCTCGCCTCGCAGGCGTAGGTCGGGGTCCCCGGCGGGAGGTCACCCTTTGCGTTGGGATCGAACAGCGCCTTGGCGCTCGCCTCGGCGCGCTTCGCCTCGTCCTCACCGTGGACGAGCGCGGTCATCCACTGCGCGAGCTCGCGCGCGGCCTCGCGTTTTTCGGGCGCGGCGGCGTGGCGCTCTTCGAGCTCGTCGATCTTCTCGCGCTCCAGCGTCGTGAGGTAGCGCAGCACGCGGATGACGTCGCGGTCATCGGTGCGCAGGAAGTACTGGTAGAAGTCGTAGGGCGACGTGCGATCGGGGTCGAGCCAGACGGCCCCCTCTTCGCTCTTTCCGAATTTCTTTCCGGACGCGTCGAGGAGGAGTGGCAACGTCATGCCGTAGGCTTCCCCCCCGCCGAGTCGACGAATGATGTCGATGCCGGAGGCGATGTTGCCCCACTGCTCGCTCCCGCCGAGCTGCAGCTTGCACCCGTGCTCCTTGTAGAGGTGCCAGAAGTCGTACGCCTGGATCAGCATGTACGAGAACTCGGTGTACGAGATCCCGTGCTCGCGTTCCTCGAGGCGCGTGCGCACGGAGTCGCGTGCGATCATCGCGTTGACGGAGAAGTGTTTGCCGACCTCGCGGAGGAACTCGAGGTAGCCGATCCCCTCAAACCAGTCGAAGTTGTTCACGAGGGTCGCGTCGTCGAAGTCGATGAAGCGCGAGAACTGCTTCGAGAGCCCCTCCACGTTCCGTTCGAGCGTCTCCATGTCCAGGAGGTTGCGCTCCGACGACTTGCCGCTGGGGTCGCCGATCATCCCCGTGGCGCCGCCGACGAGCACGATCGGGTGGTGCCCGGCGAGCTGGGCGCGCCGCAGCGCCATCGTCGGCATGAGGTTGCCGACGTGCATGGAAGACGCGGTCGGATCGAAGCCGCTGTAGACCCGCATCTTCTCCTTCGCCATCACCTCGTCGAGCCCGTCGTGACTGAGCTGTTTGACGAGACCGCGCCACTGCATCTCCTGAACGAACAAAGCGTGATGCTCTTAGCGGGCCGGCGGGCGTTCGACAAACGTTCCGAGCGCTGGAGCCCCAAAAAGACCTCACAGTCTGTTTGGCGGATTTCCTTGAGGTTGGGAGCCAGGACGTCGCGAAGCCTCACGGGGGGTGGCATGCTCTCGCTCGCGCACCGCGCGCTCGGCCGTGTTCCAACCCACGACGTTCGGTAAGTACTTCCTCACCCGCCGCATCGCCGTCGGCGGCATGGCTGAGGTCTTCGCCGCCAAGCTCTATGGCGCGGACGGGTTCGAGAAGGATCTCGTCATCAAGCAGATCCTTCCGCAGTACGCGCGCGACCCCGAGTTCGTGCAGAGCTTCGTCACCGAAGCGAAGATCGCGGTCAGCCTCACCCACGCCAACATCGTCGGCATCTACGAGCTCGGTCGCGTCGACGGCACCTACTTCATCGCGATGGAGCTGGTCGACGGGCTCGACGGGTTCACGCTCGTCCAGGAAGCGACCGCCGCGGGCGTGAAGATCGACGTCGGCGCCGCGCTGTTCATCACCGAGGAGGTCGCCAAGGGCCTCGACTACGCCCACCGCAAGGTCGGCGCCGACGGCCTCCCCCTCGGCCTCGTCCACCGCGACCTCAACCCGCGCAACGTCCTCGTCTCACGCGAGGGCGACGTGAAGATCCTCGACTTCGGGATCGCCAAGACCGCCTCCCGCCTCGCCGCGATGCCCAAGACCCGCGCCGGCGTCGTGAAGGGCACCACCGGCTACATGTCCCCGGAGCAGGCGACCGGGCGTGCGATCGACGCACGCACCGACGTCTACCAGGCCGGCCTCCTGCTCTGGGAGCTCCTCGCCCACCAGCCGCTCTTCTGGCGCCCCGACGACCAAGAGACGCGCGAGCGGATGCGACGACACCACATCGCGCCGCCATCGACGCTCGCGTTCGACGTACCCCGCGAGATCGACGAAGTCGTGCTCGCCGCGCTCACCCGCAACCCCGACGAACGCGTGCAGACCGCCGCCGAGCTCGCGCGCCGCATCGGCCACATCCGCTACGCGCGGTACCCGGACGTGACGCCCGTGTCGGTCGGGCGCCTCGTCGCGTCGCTGATGGATCGCAAGGCCACGAAGGCGACGGAGGCGCAGAAGGCCCTGCCCTCCACGGTCGAGCTGGACGACGCGATCCGCGAGGCCATCTCCACGTCCGGACAGCAGGAGACGATCGCGCGCGCGCCGAGCGACGTCGTCCGCGCGCGGCCGCTCCCGCCGTCGACGGAACCGATGCCACCGTCGGAGCGCCCCTCCGCGTTTGCGCCGAAGCCGACGTCCGCCGAATCACCGTCGCAGCTCGCGCGCCACCCGGTCGTCGAGCGCCCCGCCATACCGCCGCGGGTGGTCGACGAACGCCGGCCCGCCACACCCGACGAGCCCCCGGATCCGCTGACGCTGGACCACCTGCCCACCCAGCCCGACCGATCGCGGTGGGTCCTGGCCTCCGCCGTGCTGCTCGTGCTGGTGCTGGCCGGCGTCGTCGCCTACCGGAGCGGGATCTTCGACCCGCCCCCGGTCGAGCCGATCACTCGGCGCGATCCCCCTCCGCCGCCGACGGTCGTCGCCCCGCCGCCCACCAAGACCGCGACCGTCGCCGAGGCACCGCCGCCGCCGCCCGCGAAGGTCCGGGCGCCGCCGCCCACGAAGGCCCCCCCGCGCACCGTGGAGCGCGAAGCGTTTGCGCACGTCGCCTTCGGGACCCGCTCGTGCTCGAGCCGCGTCTCGCTCGACGGCAACATCATCGCGCGCTCGACACCGTCCTTCGACCACCAGATCGCCGCCGGCGACCACGTCGTGGTCATCGAGGGGACGAGCTGCCCCCCGATCGAACGGCCGGGCTCCCTGCGTCGGACGATCCCTACGGTCAAGAAGCGTATCCGCATCGAAGGCGGGACCCGGCTCAAGGTGATCGCCGACTACGAGCGCGAACAGGTCATCGTGCGCCGCGAATGAGGCGTTTTCGCGCGGAGCGCGACCTCGGAATCGACTCACACCACCACAGGGCCTATGCTCGACGGCGGTGTCGCAGCTCGACCTTGAGCTCGCGGAGGAGCTGCTCCGCAAAGGTCGGTACGCGCAGGCGATCGAACGCCTGCGGATGCTCCTGTCCGACCGCCCCGACGACGCCGAGATCCGCGGCCGGGTCGCGGAGGCCTACCGCCTCTCCGGGAATCAGGAGCGCGCGTTCCACCACTTCAACAAAGCCGCCGCGATCTTCACGCGGCAGAACGAAGTGCTCGGCGCCTACCGCATGCTCAAGGCGGCCAACACGGTCAGCCCGAACGAACCCGACATCCTGTTCCGCATGGGTGAGTGCCTCAAGATGCTCGGCAACACACGCGAGCTCGAGCCCGTGCTGCGCCAGCTGATCGGCGTCGCGCGCGCGTCGGGCGACCGCCGCCGCGTCTGGGCGCTCGACGAGCTGTGCGCGCTCCAGCCCGACGACCTCGACCTCGCGACGCAGCACGCGACCGCGCTCGGTGAGTCGGGCCGCGTGAAGGAAGCGGTCGAGACCTGGAAACGCGTGAGCGCGCGCCTCGACCAACGCGGCGTCGACATCGCGCCGCTCCTGCTCCGCGCGGCGGAGATCGCCGGTGACTATCCCGAGGTCGGCGTGGACCTCGCGGAGATCCTGATGGCGCACCGCCGCAGCCGCGAAGCGCTCGCGCTGCTCGTTCCGTTCTACGAGAAGTTCCCGGACGAGGTGCGGGTCCTCGAGTCACTGCTCCGCGCGCTCGAACAGATCGGCGCGCACGACAAGGTCGTCCCCGCGCGCATCGAGCTCGTGAAGGCACGAACCAAGCTCGGGCAGCGCGGGCAAGCCGTCACCGAGATCACGAAGCTCCTCAAAGAGGCTCCGTCGGATCCGCAGGCGCTCGAAGTCTCCGCGCACGCGTGCCTCGCGTTCGGCATCACCGGCGAGGCGACCCGCCTCTGGTTCCAGCTCGCGCGGCTGCACGACGACACCGGCGACACCGCCGCACGCGACCGCGCGTTGTTCGCGTGCCTCAAAGCGAACCCCAACCACGAAGCCGCGCTCGAGCTCGGCGCGCGGGTGCTCCGACAGGCCGGCCGCGAAGACGAAGCCAGCTCGCTGGACCGCCGGCTCCGCGAGGTGCGGCGCTCGACGCCCGACGTCGGCGAGCTCCCTTCCGCACCGATGGGCGCGACCGACTCCCACGCGGCGCTCTCCCCCCTCGACGAGACCGAGGATCCGTGGCGCTCGAAGTCGGCGACGGTGATGCTCGACGACAACGACGTCCTCGAGGAGGTCTCTGAGATGCCCGGCGACGCGGTCATCGACGTCGAGCGCCCCAACTCCGGGGTGTCGACGCCGTCCTACGAGGCGATGCCGATCCACCAGCACCCGTGGCACCGTGGCCCTTCGGATCCCGCCCAAGCCGCCGCGCACGCTTCGGCCGAGACGCGCATCGCGTCGCAGCTCGGGGCGGCGCCGCCCGCGCCGTCGAAGACGAAGGACCCGCTGTTCACCGGCCGGCTCGCCGCCGAGCTCGCCCTCCCGTCCGAGAACACGGAGCACGACGACGAGGAGACGACGCGTATGTCGTCCGTCAACGAGGACGAGCTGAAGGCCCTCCGCGAGGAGTTCGGCTCGGACGACCAGCCGACCTGGGTCGAGCTGGAGACCCAGACCTCCCTCACGCCGGCCGGCGGGACGCCGCTGGAGGCGGACGACTTCGCCACGCGGGTGCACAGCCGCCAACGGCTCGTCTCGGACCTCCACGAAGAGCTCGAGAAGAAGAAGTCCTCGCGGTGACCACACCCGCGCCCGGGGTGACCGTCGGCACTTTGGTTGCCTGCCCCGAGGGGGCCCGACTACATTGATCCGCGTCTTGCGTTGGGTGCCCCTCGCGACTGTCGTCCTCCTCGCCGCCGGAACCGCTCAGGCGGCGCCGCTGGGTTACCTCCAAGTCAAAGCCGGCCAGGGGATCTCGGTGGAGCTGGAAGGCGTCGGCACCCACGTCTCGGACGGGGGCGACGGCGTCCTGTTTCGCGGCCTCGAGGCCGGCCGCTACTGGGTCACGGCGCGCCGCGAGGGGTACGAGCCGCAGCGCGCGTCGGTCGACGTGGTGCTCGGGAACGTCGTCGTGCACCACCTCCAAGCGTGGCAGCCCATCCCCGTCGGCGTCGTGAAACCCAAGGCGTCGAAGGGCGTGGGCGCGTTGATCGTCCAGACGTTCCCCGTCGAAGCGACGGTGGACGCCAAGCGCCTCGGTTGGCGCAAGATCGAGAAGGGCGACGGCCCGTTCATCGCGTCGAACATTCCGGCGGGCACCCACCGCATCACGTTCTGCAACACGTACAAGTGCATCGACTACCGCGCGAAGATCGAACCGAACCGCCTCAAGTCGATCATCGTCGACTTCGATCCCGGGGAGATCGAAGACGTCAGCGACCTCCACCGTCAACAGCTCGCCGAGTGGCGACGCATGTGCGCTGAGGGTGAAGACCACCTCTGCAAGCAGGCTTGCGACCTCGACGTCGCGCTGTCCCCCGGGCGCCGCTCCGCCGCGTGTGAGAACGTCGCGCCGCGCTCCGAAGCCCTCGCGAAGAAGGCGCCGGAGGACGATGCCTTCGTGCAGGTCTCGCGCACGCCGCCCTGCCTCTTCGACGAGACGATCATCACCAGCGTCACGCTCGAGACCAGCGACCGCTACGAGCTCTTCCTCGGCGCCCGTCGCCTCGGCCGCGGCCCCTCGATCGCGGCGGAGCTCCCGTCCGGCTGCGTCGAGCTACGCGCCGTGAACGCCAAGCTGGGGATCGACCGCCGCGTTCGCGTCGACATCGACCCGGACACCGCCAAGAGCTACCGCGTCGAACCGTAGGTTCGGCCCTTCCAGGCCACGGAGCGCCCCCCGCGGTGGCGCCACAGGCTCTCCAGGAGCAGGAACGCCGTCACCGCCGCGCCAAGCGGCGCGAAGATCGCCCACCACGGCGACACACTCCCGGTGCGGCGCAAGGTGACTTGCACCGTCACCGCCCAGAGCAAGGTGGCGACGCCGAACGGCCACCCCGCCACGCCGAACGCGAGCCAACCCGAGCCTCCGAGCACCACGGACAGCAGCGCCCAGACCACCGTGCGCGAGGCGCTCGATCCCATGAGGAGGTAGAGGTTCTTCGTCCAGCCCTCGCGGAGCTCACGCCAGCCGTCGTACATCCGCGTGCGCGCGATCTTCCGACCGTCCACCACCGACAGCTTCCCCCCGGCCTGCTTCAGGTGCCGACCGAGCGCGACGTCTTCGAGCACGTCGGCGATGACCGCACGATGCCCGCCGATGTGCTCGTACAGCTCACGCCGGACGAGGATCACCTGGCCGTTGAGGAACGCGACAGGGCTCGACGGATCCGCGACCGCCGCGGGCGGGTACTGGGCGACGATCAGCGCGCCGATCGAAGGCATGACGATCTTCTCGATCGGCGTCGTGAGCGTGAGCCGCGGCAGCACCGTCACCGCGTCGGCGCCGACCTCCTGCGCGTGCGCGACCAACCCCGCGACCGCGCCCGGTTCGAGGATGACGTCGGCGTCGACGAACAGCAGCCAACGTGCGTCGTCCGCGACGTGTTCGTACCCGCGCAGCAGCGCCGCGGGCTTGCCGCACTCCCCTTCGCCGGGGCCGGTGCCCTCCACGATCTGAATCCCCGCGATCCCCGCGAGCACCTCACGCGTGCCGTCGGTGGACTGGTCGTCGATCACCACCAGCGGCGCCTGCGTCCGCAACCCATCGACGGCCTGTTTGATCACTTCCGCTTCGTTGCGCGCGGGCATGAACGCGGCGACGCCCGACACCTCGCCCTCGACGGGGCCGACGACGGGCGTTCGTTTCGCGCCGCGCAGACCGGTAATGAGGAGGAGGAGCCAGAGCAGCGCGACGATGGCCGAGACCACCGCGCCGACGGCAGTCACGTCAGCGGGATCTGCGCGCGGAGCGCAGGGACGACGCTGCCTTCGGCCCAGGCGGACCCGGTCATGCCTTCGATCCCCGCGAGCAGATCCAGGAGGCTCACGGTCACGCGCATGTTCGACAGCGGCACCGTGAGGTCACCGTGGTCGACGAGGAAGAAACCGCCCGAAGTCATGCCGGTGACGATCAGCCGGCGCGGGTCGAGGAGCGTGACGTTGGTGATGCGTCCGATCAGGACGCCGGACTCCACGCCGCCGAGGAGGTCCGAGAACGTGGCGTCGCCGCCGCTCATCACGAGGTTCTGGGCGTGCTCGACCTCGCCGTCGTACGGATCCACCACGCGGTGTCCGGTCGCCTGCGATTCGAAGCGAATCGCGCTGTCCCACGAGTACACGGGGCCCTTCGCGACACCTTCTTCGATGATCGGCACGCGCATCCGCGCGACACCTTCGACGTCGAACGGCGTCCCGCGGAGCAGCGGGTGCGCGTAGTCGTCGATGATCGTGACCGAGGCGTCCGCGATCTTCTCGCCGATGCGCCCGGACAGGAACGAAGCACCCGCGTGCATCCGCGCCGCGCCGGCGGTGCG
Organism: Deltaproteobacteria bacterium; assembly: GCA_040218735.1. Taxonomy (GTDB): domain Bacteria; phylum Myxococcota; class Kuafuiibacteriia; order Kuafuiibacteriales; family Kuafuiibacteriaceae; genus JAUHYN01. The sequence continues at coordinate 117,281 of JAVJQW010000043.1, read as the reverse complement.
CCCGAGGTACACCATCAACGCGCCGACCGCCGCCGGCTCCAGCACCGCGGTGTAGACGCCGGGGCCGATGCGCTGCGCCTCCGCGCCGAGCGAAGCCTTCTTCACCGCGGTGGAGACGAGCTGCTGCGGGTCGATGCCGGAGATCGAGTACGACTCGTCCTCGGCAAAACCGTTGAGCCCTCCCGACCGCGACATGTCGACCGAGTAGGTCACGCGCGTGGCGGGGTGATACGCAAGGAGGCCGCGAGTGTTCGCGACCGCGTAGGTCCCCGGGCTGCCGTCGAGCCCGACGGAGCCGCGGCGCACCGCGACGAGGCCGGACGCGTACAGGTCACCCTTGTGCGCCGCCATCAACGCGCGCGACGCGAGCATCGTGCGGTCGAGGGTCTTCGTGGCGTCGGTCTCCGGGTCGTACGCCTCGGTGAGCTCGTAGCTCTGAGGCTCCGGGAGCCCCGCGCCCTTCGCGGCGGCTGGGAGGTGGTCGACCTTGGTGCGCGCCTCTTGGGCCGCTTCCTTGATGCCGGAGGTGCTGAGGTCGTTCGTCTGGACGCGGCACATCCGCCCGTCCTTGCTCGCCCGAATCGCGAGCACCTCGTGCGCGTGGTCGATCGCCGGGCCGAGCTGGTTGAGCCCGAAGGACGTCATCCCCAGCTCACCCCCGCCCAGGCTGACCTCGGCTTCGTCGACACCCGTCGACGCGATCGAGAGCGCCGCCTCGAGGATCCGGAACGCTTCTTCCTTGGCCCTCACTTGGTGTCCTTCTTTCGTGTGCGCTTGCGCGTCCCGCGACGTTTACCGCCGCGACGCTTGCTCGAGCGCCGACCGCCGCCGGACTTGCCGCCGATGGTCTCGATGCGCTCGCCGTTCGGCACCACCGCGATCCCCGCGGGGACCACGCCGATCTGCACGTCCGAGATTCGAATCGGCGGCGCGCCGTGGCCCACCGGGACGATCTGCAGCGGCCGCCCCTTCGTCTGGTCGAGCGAGCCGGAGAACTGCCAAGCCTCCTGCCCGCCGACGACGTCCACGTTCTGCCAGACGCCGAGGGTGTCGCCCGAGAAGCTCGGGTTCTTCAGCAGCCCGGCGCGCTTGCCGTTCTTGATGCGCCAGGCCTGCTCCGTCGTGGTGACGAAGGTCCGACCGTCGCCGTCCGTCGAGAACGAGGAGCCGGTGTCCATCAGGATGCCGTCCTCGGTGTCGGAGATGATCGCGTCCAGGTCGCCGCCCTTGCCGGGCGCCAACGAGACGTTCGTGACACGCACCGACGGCGCGTGCCCCCAGCTCGCCGCGCGCATGCTGCCTTGCGAGCGCTCGAGCCCTACGCGGAACGCGGACTCGCGGCTGGAGAGGAAGCCGGTGCACCGGCCGTCGGTCACGAGGTCGACGCGCTGCGCTTCCACGCCCTCGTCGTCGTAGCCGAAGGTGCCGGCGCCGCCCGGCTCGCGTGCGTCCGCGTAGATCGTGACGAGGTCACTCGCGAACTTCTCGCTGCCTAGGCGGTCGGTGGTGATGATCGATCCGCCGCTCTCGCTGCGCGCGTAGCCGAGCACGCGGTCGAGCTCGAGGAGCTGCGCACAGGTGTGACGGAGCTGGTGGGCGGCGGTGTCCGCGGTGAGGACCAGCGCCATGTTGCCCGCCGGACACGCCTCGGCCGACAACAGCGCGACGGCCTCCTCAGCGACACGCTCGGCGTTGTCGAGCAACGCGGACTCGGAGACGAGCTCCCAGCCCTTGCCCATGAAGGTCCCGCGCCCGGGCGCGGGGAAGGAGCGGAACTGCAGGTCGTCGCCGTCCGACGCGCCGGCGCGGTAACCGACGCCGGTGTACACGAGCTCCTGGTCGAGCTCGGCGCCCTCGGAGCTGACGAACACCTTGCGCTGCCGGTGGGCGGAGAAGCTGCCCTCTGCGAGCACGATCTTGTCGTTCTTGCGGAGCTTCTCGTCGATCGAGAAGAGCAGCTCGACCTTGTCCTCCAGCGGGACGGCGAGCGGATCGCGTTTGATCTGCGTGCGGTAGATGGAGCGCTGCGGCGCGTTGTCGACCAGCGCGACGGGGTGCTCCTGGACGATCGCCGTCGCCCGCGCGAGCTCCACGGCCCGACGCGCGCTCACCGCCACGTCGTGGCGATTCGGCTCGGAGACACCGACGTAACCCCACGCTCCGTGGACCAGCACCCGCAGACCGAGCCCGCGCTCGGTGTAGGCACCTGCCTGATGGAGCGCACCATTACGCGTGGTGACGTCCTCGTGTTGACGGTACTCGTACCGGGCGTCGGCGTATGAAGCGCCGAGGCGGATCGCTTCTTCTACGGCGATGTACGCCAGCTCGAGCGCGAACGGATGATTGAACAACAGCCGGCCCCTGTCCGAGGGCGGTTATCCCCCGGACCGAGGCTTTCGGCAAGTCTTCAGCCCGAGGAGCAACAACGCGAGGACCGCGAAGTCGGGTCGAACGCCCGTCGTGGTGCAGCCGCCGCCCTCCTCCCCGCCCGTGCGCACGGCGCGGCCGTGACAAGCCCCACGCGCGCCGACCGGATACAGCGCACAGATCGCCTCGACGTCGTCCGGCGCGAGATCCCGCTTCGAGGCGTCGCAAGGGTCGACGCGCGGGGCCATCGTGGGATCGGTCGGAGCGCCCGAGTAGCTCTGGGTGTGGCTGAGGCCCAGGAGGTGGCCGACCTCGTGGGTGAGCACGGAGCGGTGGTCGTGCAGCCGGCCCTGCGCGTCGCAGAGCTCGCTGGTGGTGTCGCCGAGGATGAAGTCGTCGAAGTTGAGCTCGATGCGGGCCGTGCGGATCCGCCCGTTGCTCAGCTCGTACTGCAGCGTGGTCAGCGCGACCGCGTCCGAGGCCGAGTCGTCCCAGCCCTCGGTGACGGAGTCGACGAGCACCTGCCTCGCCGCGTCGCGTTCCACGACGCCCTCGAACGAAAACGTGATGTCGGAGCAGGGGACGTCCTCCCACGCGCCGAAGGCCGCCTGAACATCGCTGAACGACAGCCCGAGCGACTCGGTGACCGCGTAGGCGACCGCGCGCTGCGGCCAGGTGACCGGGATGTCCGGATCGTCCTCGACGACCGTGCACTCGTACGCCCACGCCGACGACGGCGCGAGCAGCACGGCGGCGGCGAGGAACGCGCGCATCAGGCGTCGATGACGGCCTGGATCTCGTCGTCCGTGAGGGTCCGCGCCGACTGCTTCGCCTTGTCGAGGATCTTCTTGCCGAGCTCCTTGTCGAACTCGTGGCCGCGCTTTTTCAGCCAGTAGCGCACGTTCGACATGCCGCTCATCGGCCCGATCTGGATCTCCTGCTCCTTGCCGAACAGGCCGGCGGGGACGCCGGAGTAGACGCGGTCGGCGAGCCAGGTGTCGTCGCGGTCGAAGGCCTTCACGATCGCGGCGGCGTGCACGCCGGTCGCGGTGCAGAAGGCGTCGGTCCCGGCGAGCGGGTAGTTGCGCGGGATGGGCCAGTCACACGCGCGCGACACGGTCTGGCAGTACTCGAGGAGCGACGTGAGGTCGTTTTCGAGGTGGCCGAGGAGCTTGAGGTTCACGAGCACCTGGTCGAGCGCCGCGTTGCCGACGCGCTCGCCGATGCCGAGGCACGTGCCGTGGACGCGGTCAGCGCCGGCTTCGAGCGCGATGATCGCGTTCGTCACGCCCAGGCCGCGGTCGTTGTGGCCGTGCCAGTCGATCTTCACGTCGACGTTCATCCCGGCGATGAGGCCCTTCGTCCAGCGGATGAGGTTGAAGATGCCGTCCGGCGTGGAGTGGCCGACGGTGTCGCAGAGGACGAGGCGCTTCACGCCGCAGTCGATCGCGTGGCGGAAGAGGCGGTCGAGGTCCTTCGGGTGGCTGCGCGTGGTGTCCTCGGTGACGTACGCGACGTCCATGCCCTCGCCCACCGCGAACTTGATGGCCGCTTCGCTGGTCTCGAGGATGTGGTCGACGGTCCACGACTCCGCGAACTGGCGGATCGGGGAGCTGCCGATGAAGGTGTAGACCTCGATCGGGATGCCGGCCTTCTGGCTGACGTCGACGACCGGGGCGATGTCGGCCTGAACGGTGCGGCAGGCGCAGTTGGCCTGGATGTCGAGCTTTTGGTTGGCGATCTCCTGCGCGAGGCGCAGCACGTCGTTGTAGGCGCGCGGTCCGGCCCCCGGGAGGCCGATGTCGCTGGTGGTGACGCCGATCTTCGCCTGGAGGTGGAGGATCTTCAGCTTGTCCTCGATGGACGGGTCGGTGACGGACGGGGACTGGATGCCGTCGCGGAGCGTCTCGTCGTCGAACTCCGGCTTCTTCTTGAGGACCGGGCCCCGACGGTCGATCTCGTTCCAGTCGTAGATCAGGTCGTTCCCGGGCATCACTTCGGTGGCCATACATCGAGCAAGCCACGCAGCGCCGCGCCGACGCAAGACCGATTGTCGCCGAGCCGGTCCACTCCCTATAGGATTGGCGCAGATGTCGGCGGGACCATCGAGCGGGGACCTGGGCGTGGCGCCCAGCAGCCTGATGGACGACCAGGTCCTGCTGCCCCGCAAGAGCCTGAGCGTGGGCGCCCTGGGGCGCGGCGACGAGGGCCGGCGGTACCGCCTCCTGGCACCGATCGACCGCGGGGGGATGGGCGAGCTGTTCCTCGCGGAGATGACCGCGCCGGGGCAGGACTCCGCCTACGTGGTGCTCAAGCGGCTCCTCGCGGACCTCCTCGACGACGAGAAGTACGTCTCGATGTTCCACTCCGAAGCCGCGGTGATGTCGAAGCTGGACCACGCGAACATCGTGCGGGTCTTCGACATGCCGGTGATCGACGGGGCGCCGTGCCTCGCCATGGAATACGTCCGCGGCCGGAACGTGCAGCAGATCCTCGCGCGCAACGAGGAGCTGGGGACGCAGATGCCGGCGGCGGTCGTCCTGCAGATCATGGCGGACGTCCTGGAGGGGCTCGCGTACGCGCACGCGTTCCAGCTCGAGGACGGGACGCCGCTCAACCTCGTGCACCGCGACGTGACGCCCGGGAACGTGCTGGTGTCGTTCGACGGGGACGTGAAGCTCACGGACTTCGGGATCGCGAAGTCGCAGATGTCGGCGGTGTCGACGACGGTCGGCATCGTGAAGGGCAAGGCGCGGTACCTGTCGCCCGAGCAGATCCTCGGCGAGGCCGCGACGCCGCGCTCCGACGTCTTCTCCGCGGCGTCGGTGATCTGCGAGATGCTCACCGGCAAGCCGACGTTCGATCGGGCGTCGGTGCCGAAGACGCTCTATGCGATCGTGAACGGTAACCGCGACAGCCTGGAGGAGGTCCTCGACTTCCGCGCGCCGCTCTTGGTGCAGACGCTGGATCGCGCGCTGGAGTCGAAGCCGCCGGATCGAATCCAGAGCGCGTCGGAGTTCCACGAGCAGCTCGAAGCCGCGATGCGTCTGCTCCCGGGCGGGCGCGCAGACCGAGCGCAGGTCGGCGCGTACGTCTCGCAGCTGTTCGCCGACGCGGAGGATCCGCTCGCGCGCTACGAGGCGGCGCCGGCGGGGATCGCGTCGCCGGGTGGTGTGCCGGAGAAGACCGAGTCGGAGGTGGCGACGGTGCACGGGTACCAGCCCGCGTCGCCCGCCCCGCCGGAGGCGCCGCCGCCCGCGAAGCCGTACGAGAGCGAGCTGTCGGAGCAGCGGTTCCTGGGGACGGAGCTGATCCGCGAGCGGCCGCGTCACGAGTCGGACGTGATGCGTCGCGCGCGTAAGGAGGGGGTCGGTCAGGTGCAGCCGCCGCCCATCCCCGAGCCGACGGACGACCCGTCGGTGCCCTCCGCGGAGGCGCTCGCGTTGGCCGCAGCGTCGGCGCAGGGCGCGGGACCCACGCAGATCGTGAAGGGGCAGCCGGTCGACGCGCCGATGTCCGAGATCCAGGGGCCGAACGAGTCGGTGGACGAGGCGTTGTCGGTGCTGGCGTGGCTGCAGGCGCGACAGTCGGCCGAAGCGTTGAAGGCGCCGGACCGTGCGCCGTCGGTGCCTCCGATGGCGCCGTCGACGTCGGCGGCGTCGTTGGATCTGTCGGCGCTGTCGGTGCCGGACGAGCCGCTCCCGGACCTGCGCTCGCGCGGAGGGAAGACGGCGCTGGTGTTCGTGGGTGGCCTGGCGCTCGGCGTGTTGCTGACGCTGGGGGCACAGGCGCTGATACCGGAGGAGCCGGAGGATGCGCCCGAGGCGATCGCTCGAGTGGAATCCACCGAAGCGAATCCGCCGAAGCCGGTCGAGGCCGCACCGGTGGAGCTCGCGCCGCCACCCGCGGAGGAGGTCGAGGCGCCGCCGCCGGTCGAAGAGGAGCCCCCGGTCGTCGAGGAGCCCCCGCCGGCCCCCTTGCCCGCGACGCTCGACGTCACCTACCCGCGCGGCGCCCGCGTGCGCGTGAACGGGCGCCTTCTGAAGCGCCGCGTACCGGTGCGCGGGCTGAAGCTCGACGAGAAGAAGAACACGGTGCGCATCTTCAAGCGCGGCTACCGAAAGACGATCTCGTTCGAGCCGGAGCCGGGCGCGCAGTACGAGATGAGCAAGAAGCTGAAGAAGAAGTGAGCGCGCCGCAGGCCGTCGCGCTTCTTACTACCGACGTCCAGTCCTCTTGGACCGAAGGCGCTCGAGGATCTCACTCGGCGGCCGACTCGCAATCATGCGGACCGCGCCGTTTGTGTAGCGCACTTGGTACATCGTGCTCGCGGACGTATCGATCGGCACGATGTCCACGATCTGAGCTCCGTCGAGCTCCCACGGCGAATACTGCCGGGTGTCACCGCTCGCCGAACGGCGAACGCTGGAGCCGACACTGTGGCGCGAGAAAGCGTCGCGAGTCGCACACAGGTCCTCGCGCGGCGGGGCCGCCGAGATCGAGACCGCCGCGAGGTTCGCAGACGTGGCCGGCAGGGCGAAGTGGGTGAAGGGAACCGCGGGGACGTACTGCGTTTGGTAGCGGCCTCCAAAGGACGTCCGGTCCGCCCGCAGGAGGAGTATGTACTCACGCCCCGGCGTGCCATCGAAGTACCCGTCGCGGAAACTCAGGCCATCGGCGTCGTCGCCGTCGTACGCCCCGAGCAGAGGCCGAACCACCTCGAACCTCGCCGACCGTGGGCTACTCGCGTGTGGTGTGAATCGACCGAGGACGACGACGTCGACGTCGTTGTCCCGAAGCAGCGGCTCGATGTCGATACGCTCCGCCTGTTCGGCCCAGCTCGCGCGTCCTTCGGCCAGTCGCTTGGCCTGCTGACGCTCGATGCCCGCCTGCCGCTCGATCTCTTCGACGAAGAGGGCGCGGGCCTTGTCGCTGAACCCGAAGCGCGGCTCAGGAGCGACCTGGAGCTGACCTTCGCGATGATTCACGCCGAGGATCATCCTCCAGCCCACCCGAGGTAGCTGAAGCGCGCACGAACCGAAGCGATCGCGCTCCCCGCGAGGGCCGCTGCCACACATCGAGCCGCGCCGGTTCGGGCCCCACGTGACGACAACGCGACCGAGCTCCAAGTCACCGCGCAGGACCTCCTCGATCTCGATCGTGACCTGCGGTGGATGTTGTTGCGTGCCCGGCTCGGCGGGCACGTCGACCACTCGGGCGACGACGACGTTCCCGGCGACCAGGAAGCGGCTGAAGTGCGCCGACGCGTCGGCGACGAACGCCATGGGAGCGGTTGCGACGATCGCGACGAGCAGCCGTTTCAAGACATCAAGGTTATGGCACGATCCCGACGGGGGTGTCTGGGTGCCCCTGTGCTCCTCGCGAGACCGCGTGTCACAGCCGTCCGCAGTGACACGCGCGCCTAAACCCCCGAAACCACGTCGGCCGAAGTTGGCCCGCCCGTTGCTTTGTAGGGAGGCATGAACACGAACAAGACGCTGACCGCCCTCGCCACCCTGACCGCCGCTGTCCTCTCCGCCAACGTCGCCCTCGCCGACGACGCCAAGACCACCGCCGTCCGCGCCGAGCGCTACCACGAGGCCCACGTCATCGAGCGCGTCCGCACCGGCACCAAGGAGAGCGCCGTCTTCAGCGCCCCGTCCGCCGCGCTCCCCGAGGGCGCCGACGCCCTCCTCGTCGCCCGCTCCGTCTCCGGCTCCAACGAAGTCGTCCGCTGGACTTGCACCGCGCGCGCCGACATCGCCGAGTGCCTGGGCACGCCCGTCGCGCTGAAGTACCGAAGCGGCGACGACAAGATCACGCTGTCCGTGGTGATGGTGCCCGAGCGCCCCGACGTGATGCTCGCGAGCGCGGAGTGACGGTCGCTCTAGAGCGCATCCGTGACGCGGTCGCGACCGCAGCTCCGCCGAGGCGCGCACCGCCGCTACGCGCGAGGCACGGGAGACCGAGAACGCTGAGCAGGTGGTCGACCAGGTCGGCACGTACGGCTCGCCTCCCACGAAGGTACTCCTTTACGCGGGCGTCGCGCCCGTGTTCGAACGTGCGCGACGCCATGGCTACGTCCAAGAAGAAGTCCAAGTCGAAGAAGGCGCCCGCCGCGCCGAAGGTCGAAGCGGCCGCGAAGGATCCCGAGGGATCCGCGGCGCCCGCGGCCGAAGCGCCCGCCGAGCCGACGCGGTTCGAGCGCGACAAACCCAAGCGCAGCGAGGACGAAGCGAAGCAGATCCGCGTGCTGCTCAAGAAGGCGGAGAAGGCGCTCGAGCAGATCGACGCCGTGCTCGGCGCCTTCGAGCCCGCGCCGGAGCGCTCGGTGAAGAACGCCATGAAGCGCCTCGCCCAGGAGATCGACGCGCTCAAGCCGCCCGAGCCGCGCCGCTGCAAGGAGTACAAGCGCGCGATCACCCTCGCGCGGAAGGGCGAGATGGGCATCCACCCCGACGACGTCATGCGCTACTGCCGCTGCAACGAGTGCCACGACCTCCGCGAAAAGGCCGGCCTCGACCACCCCCTCGCCCCCCGCGCCGCCTCCTGACGTGTGTGTCTCAGCGGTCGCGGTGCCGCGCGGAAGCCTGTCACAGCCCTCCGCGGTGACACGCGGCCCCTAACCCCCCGAAACCACGTCCGCAGAAGTTGGCCCGCCCGTTGCTTTGCAAGAGGGCATGAACACGAACCAGACGCTGACCGCCCTCGCCACCCTCACCGCCGCTGTCCTCTCCGCCAACGTCGCCCTCGCCGACGACGCCAAGACCACCGCCGTCGCCGCCGACCGCTACCACGAGGCCCACGTCATCGAGCGCGTCCGCACCGGCAAGAAGGCCAGCGCCGTCTTCAGCGCGCCCTCCGCCGCGCTCCCCGAAGGCGCCGACGCGATCCTCGTCGCCCGCTCCGTCTCCGGCTCGAACGAAGTCGTCCGCTGGACTTGCACCGCGCGCGCCGACATCGCCGAGTGCCTCGGCAACCCCGTCGCGCTGAAGTACCGCACCGGCGACGACAAGATCACGCTGTCCGTGATGATGGTCCCCGAGCGCCCCGACGTGATGATCGCGAGCGCCGACTGAAGCTCAGCGACCGTACTCGTACGCGAGGCGCAGCATGAACTGGCGCCCCTGCCCCGGCAGCGGCGAGTGATAACCCCGGTAGGGCTGCGGGTACTGGGCCACCGTGTCGAGCAGGTCGTGTCCCGCGAGCGTCAGGTCCAAGCCCTCCACGCCGAGGTTCCGCGCCGTCACCGCCAGCCCGATGACCAGCTCACTCGACAGCTTCACCGGATCGTCCTCGTCCTCGTTCACCACCGCGTACCGATCGATGAGCCACCACAGCGACGGCGTGATGAACAGGTCGCGGATCGGCTCGTACGCCACGCGCGCGGTGATCTTGTGCCGCGGCGCTCCGAGTAGCGCGTTCCCGGGCTCGACGTCGTAGTCCTCGATCGGCGTCCCCGCGCTGCTGTAGTGCGAGTACGTGAGCATCGCGTTGAGGTTGTCGAGCCGCTGGCGAACCTCGAGCTCCGCACCGATCGTCGCGCTCGTCCCACGGTTGAAGTACGACTCCTCGTCGAGGTCTTCGTCGTAGACGTAGATCAGCGGATCGTCGATGCGCGTGTAGAAGCCATTCGCGGTGACGCGCATCCCGAACGGGAACTGGTACCCGACCTCCGCTTCGAGCACCGACGTCCGCTCGCGCCCGATCACGTTGTCGGGATCGATCGCGGTCTCGAGGCTCGTGTTCTGGAACGAAGGCGTCCGGAACGCCTGCGCCGCGAGCAGCTTCGCGTGCAGGCCGAAGTCGAACACACGCGTCAGTGCCAGCCGCGGGACCGCGGCGAACCCGAACTTGTCGTGGATCTCCATGCGCGCACCCGCCGTGATGTTCACGTAGGGCGTCGGCCACAGGAGCTGTCCGAAGAACGCCGTCGTGAAGAAGTCGAGGCGGCTGACGTCGTTGCCGTCGTCGTCGACGAAGAGGTTCTCCTGGAAGGCGTCCGGATCGTCGACGGCGTTCGCGACCGCGTAGTCGTAGAACGCCTCCACGCCGAACACGAGGTTCGCCGTGTCGAACGCGTCCCAGCTCACCGTCGCGCCCGCCAGGTAGCGGTGGTACGTCTGGCGGAGGAACAGGAAGTAGTCGAGCTGGTCCGCGAGCCCTTCGTCGTTCGTGGCGGGCGTGAACCACGGTTGCTGCTGCTTGTACGTAAGGCGCGGTGTCAGCGTGAACCCGGGCGCGAGCTCCAACGCCGACTTCACCTCCGCGTAGAGCCCGGCGTGACGATACGGGTGCGTAAGCTCCGACGGCGCGTCGAACGCGTCCCGGCTGTCGAGTCCGTACCGATCGATGATGAGCCTCGCGCTCGTTCGCTTGAAACGAACGCCGGCGCTGAGGAAACCGGGGCGAATCTGAGAGATGCCGCCGAGCTGCAGCTCGGTGCCGTCGATCGCCGTGTACAGCGCGTCGCTCCGCGTGCTCCGACCGAGGAGGCCCGAGACGGACCACTCGAAGTCGTCGTCACCGTCGCCGACCTCGACCGTGACGTCCGCGAGCCCGAGCTTGTCACCGTCGCTCGCGTAGAAGCGTCGGGGCGTCGCGTACCGCGCCGCCGCGCGCGCCCCGCGCAGCGTGTCGCCGCGCCGCGTGGTGACCTTGATGACGCCGAGCTCCGCGTTCCCGCCGTAGATGGCGGAGCCCGGGCCACGGATGATCTCGATCCGTTCGATCGCCTCGACCGGATAGTGATGCCCGAAGGCGAGCGTCTGGTAACCCAGCTCGTTCATCTCTTGGTCGTCGACGATCAGCAGCAGCTTGCCCTCGTGCGCCCACTGGCCGCGGATGCCGATCCCCACGACGCCCTGCACGTCGACCGCGAAGAACAGCCCCGGCACCATCATCAACACGTCGACGAGGTCGCGCGCGCCCGAGCTGATGATCTCGTCGCGGCTGATCACCGTCACGATGCCCGGTGACTCCCGGAGCGTCGTCGAACGGAGCGACGCGACGGAGACCTCCATCTGGAGGAGGCGATCCAGGTTCAGCTGTTCGAATTGGCTCTCGTCGATCGGCGCCGCCGGCTGCGCGATCGCCACCTCGGCCAGCAAGAGGAACGCAAACACGATCCCGAATCTCATCACTGCACCAGCCGATCGATCGTCGCGAGCTCACGCTCCGTGACGCGCAGGTTCTCTCGCGCGAACCCGATGTCGAGGACCTTCTGAACCGAGAGCGGAAACTCGAAGCTCCCCGACGGGACCCGCCAATTCGACTCCGCGACGCCCAGGAGGATCTGCGCGGCCTGCGTCCCCAGCGCCCGGTGATCCGGGACGACCGCGAAGGTCCCGAAGTCCACCCGCTCGGAGACGAGTGTGCTCACGTTGACGACGACGGGCGTCTTGTTCCCCCTGAGCCCCGGAAGCCAACCGCGGAGCAACAGGTCGCGGTCCAACAGCACGTTGTCGTTCAGCACCCAGATCGCGTCGACGGCCTTGTCCTCGCGGAGCCGCCGGAGCCCGTTGCGAATCTCCGCGCGGTTGTCGCCCGACACCTCCAGCGAGACCACCTCGAACCCCTCCGCCTTGCACAGCCGACGCTGCTCCTCGACGAACGCAGCGAACGACGCCCGGTGCAGCACGCCGACCTTCTTGACGGGCTGGTCGAGCAGCGCGCGCAGGTTGACCATGCTCGTGACGAGCGGGACCTCGTAGACGATGCCGGTGAGGTTGTCGATGCCACCGCTCGACTCCCGCAGGAACGAGGTCAACACCGCCACGGCCGGCACCCTTCGCTCGGCGGCCGACGACTCGCGCTGGAACTTTCGGTAGAGCCGAACCGTCGGGTTGTTCATCAACACGACGGCGGAGGGGCGGTCCGCGGCGAAGATCCCGGCGATGGCGCTCGTCGGCGCGTCCTCTTCGATGAACCGCGGGAGCACGTCGTACTCTTCCGCGAGCTCCTCGACGATGCCGTCGTACGTCGCACGCGCCGAAGGGCTGTCCGGCATCAACGCGACGATCGCCGGGAGGTTCGGTCTGCGGGGCTCGACCGCGACATCCTCGAAGGCGCTCGTCCGCTTCGACGACGCGGAGCACGCCGTCAGGCCCGAGCACACCATCAACCACGCAAGACGCTTCGTCATCGCCACGATTCGACTCCTAGACTCGACCGCGCCGCCGGGCTCATCGATCGCACGGCGCGCTCGACGACCGACCGACGCCCACCCTCCACGAACCCGACCACGAGGGGCTCGCTGTGGTTGGACAACACGCGGGTGTAGAGCTTCTGCTCCGTCCGCGACCGCAAACCTTCGAGGTCGCGCTGCCGCACGATCACCGCGCCGGCGATCGAGAACTGCAGCAGCGGCAAGAGGTCTTCCACCTTCGTCACCCGACGCAGGCGCGGCGACGTCCCCCCGAGGAGCTTCGCGACGAGGGACTTCATGCCCCTGCGACCGAGCTCGTCGACGATGCCGACGGTCATCCCGCGCAGCGCGTCGTTGGTGAGCGCGTTCGAGAGGGACGCGACCACGTAGCGCCCGCCATCCTCACTCGCGCCGGTCATCGCCCCCGAGAGCCCATACGTCCGCAGGACGGACGGCGACGCCATCAGCCCGTCCGCGCCGCCCTCCAGCGCCGCTCGGAGCGACGCCTTCTCCGACGTGACCACGACCTCGACGCCCGACATCGCCGGACGGAGCGTCCCGGCGAGCGCGGCGCTCGAGCGCCCCGGCCAGAACACCACCAGGCGCGGCGACCCGCCGCTGCTCGGACGCACGGCCTCCTCGCGTCCTGCCGGCGCCGGCTCGACGCGCGCCGGCTTGGGCGTCTCCGGCGGGACGGTATCGTCGACGACGTTCCGGTCGACCAGCGCGACCAGGTTCAGACGCTCGTCCGACTCCAACTCGGAGCTCGACGACTCCGCCGGCGGCGGCGCAGGCGGAGGGGGCGGCGGAGGCGGCGCGACGGGCTCGGGCTCCGGCTCGGGGTCCGGCTCTTCGACGTCCGCCCTCGCGACGACGACCGGCGGCGGTGGCGCCTGCCGTTCGCGAACACGGCGCGACTCGCGCCGCTTCGGACGTGTCGTTCTGTTGACCGTCGGCCGTGGCGCGGGCGGCGCCGGCGCCGCGGCCTCGTCCTCGGGCACGGACTTCTCGAGCCGCTGAGCGACCTCCCTCAGCGTCAGTGTGTCTTCGAGCTCGGGGTCCAGCTTCAGCGCCGCCTCGAAGTTCGCGATCGCGCGCGTGTAGTTTCCGGCGCGCAGCGCCTTGACCCCCTCCCGCCTCTGCTCCTTGGCGAGCGCGGTGACCGAGACGTCCTGCTCGCCGTTGGTCGGCGCGACGGGCGGTGCCTCGACGGCAGCCACCGGCTCCGTCGCAGGTTTTCGACCGCGGTCTCGGTACAGCATGTAGCCGACCAAGTTCGCGAGCACGACGACGAGCACGAAGACGATACCGATCGCGGCCCACGGACGTTTCGGTGGAGGTGGTCGGGGTTGGGCAAACTGAGATGTGTGCATCGCAAGCCTCCAAAGCGAGTCAGTCGAGGACGAACAGCCAGAACGCGAGGGACATGACGGCGGCGAGGAGTACGGCCGCCAACATCCACCAAGACGCGCCACCCGCGCTCACATCGTCGGATTCGAATGCGGCCACGACCGTGCCTGGCCAAAGGGGCTCCGCGACGAGGGGGACGTCCCCCAGGAGCGCGTCGCCCAGCGGAGAGGGTGTCGTCGAGACGGTGTCGTCGACGTCGATGTCCCGTCCGACGACGTTGCGGTTCACGACCTCGGCGCGCTGACGATCCGCGTGGCGTTGGTCCGGGAGGATCGCGAGGGCCGCTTCGAGATCCGCGATGAGATCGGATGCGTGCGCGTAACGAGCATCCGGATCCTTGGCGAGGGCCCGCGCGACGATCGCGTCGACCTCGGGCGGCACCTCGGGCACGAGCGACGACACCGCCGGGACCTGCGCACCGAGCACGGCCGCGATCGTCGCGGCCACGTCCGGACGTCGGAAGAGCCGCTTGGAGGTCAACGACTCGAACAGGACGACGCCCAACGAGAAGAGATCGGATCGGATGTCCAGCGCGCGACCTCCCAGTTGCTCGGGGGACATGTACGCGTACTTGCCCTTGATGACGCCGGCGACCGTCGCGGCGGACGCTTCGAGCACCTTGACGATGCCGAAGTCCGTCAGCTTCACCGCGCCGGTGGTGGCGACGAGCACGTTGCTCGGCGAGACGTCGCGGTGGACGATCTTCGTGAGCTGACCGTCGACCGTGACGCCAACCGCGATGTACTCGAGCGCACGCGCGATCTCGAGCGCGACCGACAACGCGACGGGGATGGGCAGCCTGCGCTGGGCTCGCCACTCGCGCGTAATGAGGCGCGAGAGCGGCATCCCTTCCACGTACTCCATCGTGAGGAAGTACTCGCCGTCGACCTCACCGAAGTCGAAGACCTGGACGATGTTCGGATGGCTGAGGAGCGCGGCGACCTTGGCTTCGCGCACGAGCATCTCGCGGAAGCTTGGTGCCGCGGAGTATTCAGGACGAATGCGTTTGATCACGCACGGCTTGGCGAAGCCACCGGGCCCCTGCGTCGTCGCGAGATAAATGGAGGCCATGCCTCCGTCCGCGATCTTGCGAACGAGCTCGTACCGCCCAAACGCTCCCGCCGCCGACGACATGCGCTGGCCCTGTTCTTGCCACCATCAAGGGTTCAGAGATAGTCGGAAGGGCATCAATTGCGCATCGTCGGGGCGTCAAACGGCCCCCTGCGGGCCTGGTGGAGGCTTGAGATCCCCACATGCCGCGGCATATGCCGCTACATGACGCTGACTCGACTCGCCTCCTCCTCCCCCTCCTCCCGGCGTGAACCGCCAACATCGAGAGCTCGACCGTCTACGGCGGCCTGCCGACGAACAAGTCGATCGCCGTCTCCGGCTTCTTCGACAGCCCCGCGCGCGGACACATGATCGGCGAGCTGGACCTCGCGATCGCGTGTAACTGACCATGTCAGGGGGGAGCGGCCGGCAGCTCGAAGACGTGCCTGCGCTGCGGCTGTCGCGCGCCGAGGCGCGTCCTCACCTGCTCCTCCGCCTTCGGCCAGTTGCTCTCGCCCACCCGGTGCACGAAGAACCGCGCCCGCCCGCGCGTCCCCACGAACTTCGCCGGGAAGTCCGCCTTCGCGTCGTACGAAAACGCGACCGTGTCCGGGCACGACCACACCACGACCCTTGGACGGTACGGGCCGAGGAAGCGGTGAAAGCGCACGGTCTGCCGCTGCTGAAAGCGAACCTGCTTGCAAGCTGGCTTGCCGGTCCACCCGATCGGCGCCGACGTCGACGACGTCGCCGTGAACTTCCACCCCGAAGGTGTCGCCCCCTCCAGCGCCGCGAAGCCGGTGGTCGCGGTGTCGGTCATCGCCACCTCGTCCTCCACCACGAACGCCCCCGAGAGATCCGCCTTCGCGATCACGTCGGCGAAGTCGGTGATCGCCACGCGCATCGACTTCGCGAGCACCCGCCAGGGGTCGATCGTCTGCCCCTCGGGCACGAGCTCCTTCGACGTCGAGGACCACCCCACGCTCACGTCCATCAGCCGCCGCCCCTCGCGATCGACGATGCGCAGGTCCTCGAGCAGCACCTCCGACAGGATCTTCCGCTCGTTCTCGGGGCGCCCCGACTTCTTGTCGGGCGCGTTGGCCTCCACGTACCCGCGCGCGCGCAGCACGGTCCCGGTGAGGAACAGGTCCGCCTCCGGCGCCTGGTCGCGGCTCAACACGAGCAGCACCTTCGCGAAGTGGTTCGTCCGCGCGAGGTGTTGTCCGAGCACCTCCGTCACGCGCCACATCGGGTTGCCGGGGAGATCGTCGAGGCGCGTCCCGGCGTACTCGGTGCGGTTGTAGACGAAGCGCCCCTTCTTGTCGGGCGCCTCGTTCACCTTGCGGCCGTCCTCGAGCGGCAGGATCGCGATCACGCGATCGTGACGCGGCGAAGGCGCGGTCTCGACCCGCGCCAGGTCGTAGGGGATGGCGGCCTGCGGCGCGCAGCCGGCGGCGAACAGCAGCGCGATCGCCGCGCGGCGCACTACTCGCCTTCCTGCATGTAGTTCTTGATCTCGTAGGCCTTCGCCACGGGGATGAACAACACCCCCGTCAGCACCATCATGCCGACGAAGAACCAGAAGTACGTCGCGCCGGGGAGCTTCGACGAGCCGTCGTCGTTCAGGATCATGAAGTTCACCACCGCCGTGACGCCGTTGCCGAGCGACACCGAGAACATCTTGATCGACATGATCGCCGACTTCATCTTGCGCGGCGCCTGCGTGTAGAAGAACTCCAGCGCGGTGACGGAGATCAGAATCTCACCCGCGGTGATCAGCGCGTAGGCGAGCAGCTGCCACCAGATCGAGGGCCGTGCGCCCCCCGCGATCATGGTCTCGACGAAGCCGCAGACCGCAAACGACGACGCCACCACGAAGAACCCGAGCCCGATCTTCCGCAGCGGGTTCAACGGCCAGAACTTCTCGAACGCGGGGTACACCACGTACGTGAACAGCGGGATGTAGACCATCACCAGCAGCGGGTTCACGGAGTGGATCTGCGACGGGAGCAGCTCGCCGACGAGCGGGAGCGAGAGGTCCATCTGCTTCGCCTGGAGGATCCACGACGAGCCCTGCTGCTCGAAGAGCGCGTAGTAGGGCGCGAGGAACAACATCACCAACGCGAGCTTGCCGATCGCGACGAGGCCTTCGCGGCTGAAGGCCTCCTTCACGAACTGCATCCCCTTCGGGGGCGCGTTCTTGTAGCTCTTCGTGCCCATCACGAAGATGATCGTCGCGAGCAGCATCAGGCCGCCGGGCACGCCGAACGCGACCTGCGGGCCGTAGTTCTTGAGGAGCCACGGCGTGAGCATCGTCGCGAAGAACGAGCCGAAGTTGATCGAGAAGTAGAACCAGCTGAACACCCGACTCATCAGGTGTTGGTTGCCCTCCCCGAACTGGTCGCCGACGTACGCCGACACACACGGTTTGATCCCGCCCGACCCGAGCGCGATCAGCCCCAATCCGACCGACAGCCCCATGCGCGTCTCGTCCAGCGCGAGCGCGAGGTGCCCGAGGCAGTAGATGATCGAGAAGCCGAGGATCGTCTTGTACTTGCCGAGCCACGCATCGCTCAGGAGCGCGCCGAGGATCGGGAACGCGTACACCGCCGAGCTGAAGGTGTGGTACCAGCCCTTCGCCTCCGCCTCGGGCATGACCGCGAGCGCCCCCGACTGGTCGAGGAGGTACTGCGTCATGAAGACGACGAGGATGCCGCGCATCCCGTAGTAGGAGAAACGTTCCGCGGCCTCGTTGCCGATGATGAACGGGATGCCCTTGGGCATCTTGCTGGCGCCGGCGGGTGCCGACGTCTGGGCTGCTGAGACCATGAAGTCCGGCGGTCGTAGCAAAGTGCGATCGCGTTTTGCCAGCGCGAATCGGCCTCGCTACGCTTTGACGACCATGCCGCTCTCCATGACGCACGACGTCGGTGTGCAGGCCCTCCAGGACGGCGGCTACCTGTCCCGCTCGGACACCGTCGCCGCCGAGGAGCCCCTCGAGATCCGCCTGCACGGCGAGGCCCTCGCCGTCGTGATGCGCACGCCCGGACACGACATGGAGCTCGCCGCCGGGTTTCTGTGCGCCGAGGAGATCATCCGCAGCAGCGACGACCTCGAGAGCATCCGCCACTGCACGAGCGCGGACGCCGACGAGCCGGAGAACATCGTCGAGGTGCGGCTGATCGGCTCGGTCCGCGAGAGCGCGGAGGCCCTCCTCGGTCAGCGTCGCGCCGAGCGCGCCACCGTCACCTCCGCGAGCTGCGGCGTCTGCGGCAAACGGAGCATCGAGGCGCTGCACAGCAACGCCCCGCCCTTCGAGCGCGCGCCCGAGATCGTCGCGGACAGGATCCTCCCGCTCCCGGATCGCCTGCGCGCCGCGCAGCAGGTCTTCGACTCGACCGGCGGCCTGCACGGCGCGGCGGTGTTCGACGCGGACGGGCAGCTCGTCGTCGCGCGCGAGGACGTCGGCCGGCACAACGCCGTCGACAAGTGCGTCGGCTTCCTGATGATGCGCGAGCTGCTCCCGCTGAGGGGCGCGACGCTGATGGTGTCGGGACGAACGTCGTTCGAGATCATCCAGAAGGCGCTCGTCGCGCGGATTCAGACGGTGGCCGCGGTGAGCGCGCCGTCGAGCCTCGCGGTGCAGCTCGCGAACGCGTCGAACATGGGGCTCGTCGGGTTCGTGCGCGGCGGCAACCTCAACGTCTACGCCGGCGAGCTCGTCGGGCCATGAACCACCCGACGACGACCAGCAGCGCCGACGCGTAGGCGACGACGTCGCCGACGATCATGTAGACCGTGCGACCGCCGTCCTTCACGAGGGGGACGTCGTGCACGAGGATCTCCTTCGTCCACTGGCCCGTGCGCTTCGTGATGCGTCCGGCGGGATCGATGAACGCGCTGATGCCGGTGTTGGTGGAGCGGATCATCGCGCGCCGCGTCTCGATGCTCCGGAATGTCGCGAGCACGAGGTGGATCAGCGGCTCGTGGGTGTCGCCGTACCAGGAGTCGTTCGTGATGTTCACGAGCACCTCGGCGCCGCCGCCTTGGTTGTAGATGCGGCGGACGATCGACGGGATGATGTCCTCGTAGCAGATCGTCGGGAGCGCGGTCGTCCCGGCGATCTCGAACGACGAGAAGTTCGTGCCGCGCGTGAACGTGGAGCTGCGCGGGAACCAGCGTTTGATCTGCGGGAACGTCTCGATCAGCGGGATCGTCTCGCCGAACATCAGCAGCTCGATCTTGTCGAAGTACTCCAGCACCGCGCCCGTCGAGGACGTCGCGACGGCGGTGTTGTACGTGAAGCGCTCCTTGTCGGGCCCCTGTTCCCAGGTCAGCGCGCCGAAGATCAGCGGGACGCCGAGGTCGCCGGTGACGAGCTTGAGGTTCTCCGTCGAGCGCGGGATCCAGCGGTTGTACGCGGACTCCGGCCACACGATCAGATCGAGGTCGCGGTGAGAGGCAACCGCTTCGCGCGACATCGCCTGGTGGCGCCGGATGAACTCACTGCGTTTCTCGGCTTTGTCGCGCGCGCCGAGGTTGGTCTGGATCATCGCGGTCTTCAACTTGGGCGCGGAGGTGATCGTGTCCTCGACCTGCCCGAGGCGGACGAAGCCGTAGACGACGGAGAGCACCAGCACGACGGCTCCGGCGATCGCCGGTTTGATCGGGAGCGGCGCGCGGTCGAGGCGCGACGTCAGCACCGCGTAGATCGCGCCGTTCACGACGCAGATCAGGACGGTGAGGGTGTACATGCCGAACAGGTCGGCGGTCTGCGTGAGGACCGGCGCGAGGTACAGCGCATTGCCGATGTAACTCGGGAACAGGAGCGGGTAGCCCCACTCCAACGCGCAGAACGCGATCGGGAGCGCGACGATCGGCGGGATAAGGAGATCCCGATCCGCGATCCGCACCAGCGCCATCACCGGCCCGACCAGGAAGCCCTGGTACAGACACAGGAGCACGTACCCCAGGAGCGCGAGCGGCAGCGGCAGCCCGGCGAACTCCTTCAGCAGGTGGATGACCCAGTAGTAGCCGCCGAGGTTCGCGACGAAGCCGGCGGTCGCGCCGAGCAGCAGCGCGCGACGCGTCGTCGTCCCGCGCAGCGCGAGGAGCACCGGGACGCAGAAGATGAAGATCAGCGGCCAGATGTCGAAGCCGACGAAGCCGAGGAAGTAGAACGCGCCCGACATCGCGGCCGCGAGCAGGGCGAAGGGCGTGCGCTGGAGAAGCACTCAGTGAACGGTAACGACGTCGTTCGGCTGGAGCGAGATGTTTTCTTTCAGGTTCTCGCCCGAGATGATCGGCATCAGCTCGACGTCGTACCGGACGAACTCCTCGCCCTTGCGACGCACGATGACCGCGCACCCCTCCGCGAACGGCGAAGCGCCCCCCGCGATGGTCAGCGCCTGGAGCAGGTGCATGTCACCCGTGTAGCCGTAGGCGGCGCTGTTGCGGACCTGGCCCTGGATGAAGATCTGCTTCTGGCTGAAGTTGCTGACCGTGATGCTGACGATCGGGTCCTTGATGTAGTGCTTCAGGGCCTCCGTCAGGCGCTTCTGAAACTGCGGGACCGTGTCCCCGGCGGCCTGGACGTCGTTCACCAGCGGCAGCGTGATTCGGCCGTCGGGCCGGACGCGGACGCGGCGGGTCAGCTGAGTGTTCTGCCAGACCTCGATCTGGAGCTCGTCGTTGGCCCCGATGACGTAGCCGCCTTCCTCTGGCCGGACGGACAGGAAGGTCTGTTTTTCGGCCTGGGGGATGGCCGGACAGACGCTGCTGCAGCCGAAGCCTGCGAGGAGCAGCGCGCCCACGAACGTCCCCAAACGCGCGGTTCGATGCACGTCTTCCCCCTAACCCGTATCCGCGATCGAGTCCATGGCGAGCCTCGAACCGTCACGACCGCGTCGGATTGTTGCTGGCGGTGGGCGAGCGGGCTAGGCTTTTTCGCGCCGGGAACTGCCCGGGTGGGTCGATGAGCGAGCCAAAACCCTTTTCGTTGGCGGTGCTCAAGGGCGCCAACAAGGGTGCCGTGCTCAGGACCGTCCGCAAGCGCATCTCTGTCGGTGCCGCGCGCGACAACGATCTCGTACTCGACGATCGCCACATCGCACCTCGTCACTTCTTGGTGCTGATCGACGCCGGCCGGTGGCGCATCCACACCCTGTCGCCCGACAACCGCATCACCGTCGACCGTCGTTGGTCCCATCCGCAGACCGGTCGCCGCGGCGCGCTGATCCGCGCGGCGAACACCGAGCTGCTCCTCTTCCCCGGCACACTCGACGACGACGTCGTCGAACAGCAGATCAAACTCCGCGAGACCGGCGCGTTCGTCCTCCCCGAGGAGGAAGCGGACATGATCACCAGCGTGCACGCGCAGCCGGTCGAGTTCCGCAGCGAGGACATGCTCCCCGCCGAATCGTCGAGCGAGGATCTGATCGAGCTGTCGCAGGCGGCGACCATCGCGGGCGATCGACCGCCCGACGACCTCCGCGATCTCGCACGCAGCCGCCTCCGCGGTGAGCGCGCGCCGGTCGCACCGTCGGTGCTGAACGAACCGGTGCTCGAGAACGTCGACGTGAAGCCCGTCGGTGAGGAGCCGCTCCACGAAGAGCGGACGATCGGCGTCCAGTGGCAGGACGGCCGCCCGGTCGCCGTCCCGTTCAACGAACGCAAACCCAAGAAGAGCGGCAGCGCGTGGGACCGCGCCAAGAAGATCGAGCCGCGCCCGACGAACGCCGGCGCGCTCCCCGAGGTGCTCGCGCAGCCCGAGTCGCAGATGGCGCCGATGCCCGGGGCCGGCAAGTCGTCGATGTCCGCGCGGCCGGACTTCGCCACGGGCGCGGGCGCGTCGACCCCGGCGGAGGTCATCCCGCTGGAGCCCCGCTCCACGCCGAGCCGCGGGTCGAACGCGTGGGGGGACGGTGCGGCGGACCAGACGATGCCGACGAGCGACGACCTCCCCTCCGCCAACCGGTGGGGGGACCCGGCCGACCGCGCCCTCGTCGAGCGCCCCGCCGACAAGAAACGCAACGCCTGGGGAGACACGATCGCGCCGGGTGACGCCCGCGCGCCCGCTCCCGCACCGGCGCCCGCCCCGACCCCGCGTCGCGGCAACGCCTGGGGAGACGACGGACGACGCGCACCGGACCCGGCGGCGACGGGCAGGCGTTCCATTCAAAGGAAGCAGGACCACGGTGTCGCCGGTGGTGTTCGCCGCACCATCCAGGAGATCTCGTCCAAGGCCGGACACGACGCGGCGACGCAGATCCTCCGGGAGCCGGACGGCACCTACGCCACGTCGACGCGCCTCCTCGCGGCGCGCATCGAGGAGTTCGCGAAGAACCTCGGCTACCGCGCGTACATGGTCACGAGCCCCGAGCCGCTCACCGGAAAGACCACCGCCGCGATGAACCTCGCGTTTGCGTTGGCGGAGGACACGCACCGGCGCGTCGCGCTGATGGAGGCGGACTTCCGTTTCCCGCGGTTCGCGGAGCTGCTGGGGATCGACGAGCGGCAGGGCGTGCTCGGCGTGGTGGAGGGCCGCGCGGACCTCGCCAACTCCGTCCTCAAGATCGCGGACCGCAACCTCGTCATCCTCCCGGCCGGGGGCCGACACCCGCACCCGGGGGAGGTGCTCGCCTCGCCGCGGTTCAAGACGCTGATCGCCGAGCTCGTGAACACCGTGGACATCGCGGTGCTCGACGCCCCGTCCGTGACGCCCTTCGCGGACACGAACCTGTTGCTGCCGCTCGTGGACGCCGCGTTCCTGGTCGTCGCGGACGACGTGACCAAGACCGGGCGCCTCGCGCAGGCCTCTTCGCAGCTCGGGCAGAACCGCATCCTCGGCGCGCTCTACAACCACCTCCCCAAGAAGGTGCGCCGCACGCTGAACAAGGAGCGCAAAGAGCGCTACCGCAAGCGGACTTGACGCACGGTCAGCGGCGCGGGTGATCCCACCACGCCCAGAACGCGATCACCGCGGTGACCCCCGGCGCCAAGCCGATGCCCGACGCCACCGCGCGGACCTCCGGGAGGCCCGCCCCCAACGACTCCGCGAAGAACACGTGGAGCAGCACACCCGCGAGCCCCGCGACGGCCCCCGCCCCGGCGGCGCGACGTGGGCCGTGGCCGCGCACGAGAGCGACGCCGAGCGTGACCAGCGCGGCGCCGACACCGGCCGCGACGCCCCAACGGGCGAGCCCCGCGGCGGCGAGGCCGGCGGCGATACCGATCGAGGCGACGATGACGACGGCGGCGCGGAGGTGCTTCACGGTATTCGGGCCGGTGCGGACGAACACACCGCGAGCGCGAGTTGCCTGGCACCCACGTGTCTGTTACGCGCGGCGAGAGAATCGTCGATGCGGTTCACTTCGTCCATCCCGATCGTGGTCGCGCTGTGCTGCCTCGGGGGGTCGGCCTACGCGGACGACACCTCGGACACGATGACGTTCCGTCTGTCCGAGACGAGCACCCTCGCGCTGACCGAGACCGCGACCGGGAAGTGGGACCTCGAGTCGATGGTGCACGAGGCGCTCGCGCGCAGCTGGCAGATCGACGTCGCGAAGGCCCAGATCGAACAGGCCGAGGCGCTGTACTCGTTCGCGGCGAGCCAGGCGTACCCGCGGATGACCTTGAACTCGCTGTTCGGCGGCCCCACCCCCGAGGCGCGTACGGTGGTCACGAACGATCCGTCGACGGCGACGCCGGCGTCGCTGGAGGGGGACTTCGACTTCGGTGAGCTGGGCGTGGGCTTCCGCGTGAACGGCGAAGCGTTCCTCCCGCTCTACACGTTCGGGAAGATCTCCAAGGGCAAGGAGGCGGCGTCGCACGTCGTGCGGGCGGCCGGACACCAGCGCACGGTGACGGAGGCGGAGGTCGTCGTGAACGTGACGCGCGCGTTCTGGGCGTACCAGCTGACGCGCACGTTCCTGAACTCACTCGACGACGGACGCGGGACCCTCGAGAAGGTGCTCGAGAAGATCGAGGAGCTCCTCGACAACGACTCGCCGCAGGTCACGGAGAACGATCGGCTGCGGTTGAAGTACGCGCTGTCGACGCTGCTCGTGCGCGAGACGGAGGCGAAGCAAGCGCGCGAGATCGCGCTGCGCGCGCTGCGGTTGTTGATGGGGTGGGATCAGAGCCGCCGGTTGGAGGTCGCGGACGCCGAGCTGGCCGATCTCCCCGACAAGATCCCGAGCCTGTTCGAAGCCACGGAGTCCGCGCAGGGCGGTCGGCCCGAGCTGCTCGCGCTGCGGGAGATCGTGAAGGCGACCGAGGCGTTCGCCGAGCTGCGGCGGCGTCAGTTCTACCCGGACATCTACCTCGGCGGGGTGTTGCAGTGGGCGTACACGAGTAACGCGACGAACCAGACGAACCCGTTCGTGAACGACCCGTTCAACTTCTTCAACCTCGCGGCCGGGCTCGGCGTACGCATCGAGCTCGACATCTTCCAGAAGCTCGCGTTGCTCGAGCAGGCGGAGGCCGAGGCGAAGGTGCGCATCGCGCAGACGCGCCTCGCGGAGCAGGCGGTCGAGCTCGACGTGCAGCGGATCCACATCGAGATCAGCGGCGGCTACGACCGCATCGCGAAGCTCGAGCGCGCGAACCGCACCGCGCGCGGCTGGCTGACGGCGTCGAGCCTCGCCTACGACATCGGTACGGGCGCCGCGGACGAGCTGATCGACGCGTTCCTCGCCTGGGCCGCCTCGGAGGCCGACCTCCAGCGGACACGCTTCGACACGTTGATCCGCCTCACGGAGCTGAGCCGCGCCACCGGACGATTGGTGCAGGCGCGCAGCGGCGGCGAGTGAGGCCGGCCACAGCGTGCATGAAGGCCTTGCCTCGTGCGTCATAAACCACGAATGAGGAGTATCCGCATGCGTGCCCCAATTGCCTTCTTTGCGCTCACCTTCGTCGCCAGCCCCGTGTTCGCGGCCGACCTCCCCTCCCCGCGCCCCTGGCTGGAGAAGAAGGTCGAGGAGGGCCGCAAGCTCGCCGAGAAGGAGTCGAAGTCGAAGGACGTCGAGTCCTGGAACGCGAAGTCGAAGGCGCTGATCGACGACATGCTCGACTGGCCCGAGATGACCAAGCGCTCCCTCGGCCGCCAGTGGAGCAAGATCGACGACAAGCAGAAGAAGGAGTTCTCCGCGATCCTCCGCGAGATGATCGAGACCTCCTACCGCAGCAAGCTGAAGATCGCGTCGAAGGGCGACGTCAAGAAGCCCAAGAAGATCGAGATCAAGTGGCTGGAGGAAGAGATCTCGGGCAAGAAGGGCAAGGTCTCCGCTCGCGTCCAGGCCGACAAGCAGGTCGCCATCCTCGAGTTCTCGACGATCTGGCACGACGGCCGCTGGCACGTGTACGACGTCGCCATCGACGACGTCTCGACCGTCCGGACCTACCGCTCGCAGTTCCGTAAGCTGATCGAGAAGGAAGGCTTCGAGGAGCTGCTGTCGCGGATGCGGAAGAAGATCGAAGACATCCGCGCCGGCCGCGGTGAGCTCGGTCCCTGACGCTCAACCGCAGACGAGCAGCGCCTTCTTGCGCGCCTTCTGGTGGACGTCGCTGTTGGCGTTCGTCATGCGCGTGATGCGTTTCCACTTCTCACACACGTCCGGCTCCCCGCGCTGTGCGGCGAGCTCCGCCTCCTGAGCGTACTGCTCGGCGCGGGCCTCGAGCTTCTTCAGGCCGGCGACGACCTTCGGGTTCGTCATGTCGAGCTTGTACCCGGACTCCCAACGCTCGAAGGCGTCCTCGTAGCGACCGCGGTCGAACATCGACGCGCCCTGGTCCGCGTAGGCCTCGGACAAACTCACTTCGAGCTCACGCACGACGAACGACTTCACCCCCGAGGGGAGCAACGCCTTCTCCGCGTCTTGGAGCGCGCGCAGCATCGACCACGCCCGCGCCGGGTCGTTGCTGATCTCGGAGCGCACGCGCGTGAAGCGCCGCTCGATGTCCTTGAGCGTCTTGCTCAGGCGCTTCGCGCGGCGACGGCGCACACCAGGACCGCGCTTCGACACGCTGTCTGCTTTGCGGCGCGCCTTGTCGATCGCGCCGCGGCGATAGATCTTCGCGATCTTCGCGAGCTCCTTGTCGCCGTCGAAGTGGCGCACGATCGCGACGTCGAGCTCGGGGCCCGGAACGTCCGCCTTCGTCCCGACCTGACTGTGCCGCCGCGGGTTGTACGCGGCGAAGTTGATGTTCTTGCGGCGCATCTTCCGCTCGACGCCGCGTAACCCACCGAGCGCCTCCGTGTTGTCGGGCTCCAGCACCAGCGCCTGCTTGTAACGCTTGTGCGCCTTCCGCCACGTGCCGCGCGACTTCGCCTCGCGCTCCGCCTTCGCGAGCAGGTCCTCGACCGCGAGGTGCCGCAGCTCCTTCGCGCGCGTCTGCGCGGGGCCCGCCTGCGGGAGCTCCTGCGGGACGTTTTCGAGCACGTCGTACGCCGCCGCGTACTCGCCTTTCTTCGCGAGCCCCTCGGCCTTCTGCAGCGCCTGCTCCGCGGCCTCGTAGAGGACGACCTTCTTCTCGAGGACACCCGCTTCTTCGTGGATGGGGTCGACCGCGAGGATCTCCTTCACCGCCCCCTGCAGGCACCTCCAGTCCGTCTTCTCCTGACAGGCCTTCGCCTCGTCCATCCGCGCCGCGACGAACGCGTCGAAGTCGAACTCCGAATCGACGATCGGCAGGTTCAACGGCAGCCCGTCGACGCCGCGACGTGAAAACGGCGACGTCGCCGTGCCCACCAACCCCGTCGCCACCGCGGGCGCGGTGACCGGCGGAGGCGGCTCCACGGGCGGCGCAGCGACCGGAGGCGGAGGCTCGACCGGAGGCGGCGGTGGCTCCACCGGCGGCGGAGGCGGCGGTGGCGCCTCGACCGGCGGCGGCGCCTCGACCGGAGGCGGCGGCGTCTCGACGGGGGGCGGCGCCTCGACCGCGTCGCCACCGTCGCGATCATCGCCGGCGGCCGCGACCACGATGTCGGGCGAAGCGCCCGCGTCACGCTCCGACGAGCTCGGTAGGAAACGCGCGAATGGATCGGCCTCCCCGGCCGCCTGCGCGCGGTGACGCCAGAACAGCGCCGCCGACACGATGAAGGCCGCAGAGAACAGACCGACCGCGCCGAGCACCAACCACTTCTTCGAACGTGACGGCGTCTTCTTCGCGCGCGCCCGCGTCGCGAGCGGCGCCGGGTTCTTCGCGAGCGCGGGCGGCAACGACACCGAGAAACCGACGTTGCCGATCCGAAGTTTGTCCGCGTCCGCGAGCTGCGCCATGTCGACGCGGACCTCGTTCACGAACACCCCGTTCGACGAGCCGAGATCGGTCACCGTGACGCGGTCCTTCGCGTACAGGATGCGCGCGTGCTGACGCGACACCGAGCCGTCGAGGATCGGGACGTCGCACTCCTCGAGCCGACCGACGATGTTCTCGCCCTTGTGCAGCGCGAACTGCTTCCCCTCGACGGGCGGGTCGATGCCAAACAACATCGGGTGCGTCTCGGGCTTCGGCTCCGGGCGACGCTCCACGATGCGCGGAGAACGGGTTTGCTGCGGCGGACCGTCGACGTGTTCGTCGAGCACCGACGCGCCGGTGTCCTCGACGTCGTCCTTCAGCGTGACGACGAACCCACCGACGCGGACCGACGATCCGTAGTCGAACCGCGCGCGCCGGTTGATCTTCTTCCCGTTCAGCCGAACGCCGTTGCTGCTGCCGAGGTCTTCGACCCAGGGCTCGTTGTCGATCAGCTTGAACGCCGCGTGGCGCCGCGAGACCTTCTTGTCGTCGACGCGGATGTCCGCGCTCTCGTCGCGACCGACGACGATCGCGTGGCCCCCGAGCGGAACCTCACGTACGTCGCCGTTGGGCGCTTTGACGATGAGAAAGAAGCGCGCGGCCTTGGGCAAGGTCAGCTCTTGAAGATGTCCATGTCCACGTCGGCCTCACCCCGGTCCACCAACTCTTCGAGGAAACGCGGCACGTGCCCGGTCGCGGAGAACGAGCCGGTCACGATCTGGTTCTCGTCCACACCCTCGGGCTTGAACTGGAAGATGTCCTGAACGCGGACCTCGCCGTCGTCGACGAGGATCTCGCTGATCTTGGTGATGCGCCGACTGTTGTCGAGGAACTTCTGCTCCTGCAGCACCACCGGGAACGCCTGGGCGACGATCCGACGTGCCTCCGCGACGTCACCGCCGAGCGCCGGCGCGAGCTCTCGCTTGGCGATGCGATCCAGCGCGGCCTCCGGCGTCGACGCCGAGTACCCCGCGACCGATCCCTCCAGCGGACCCGCGATCGCCTCGAGCACGCGTCCGCAGGACGACCCGGCGAGGGAGCCGATCACGATGCGGTCGGCCTGGAGCGCAAGCGCGTGGTCGACGAGCTGAGCGTCGTTGATGTCACCGCAGCGCTCGAGCGCCGTGACGTTCTTGTGCGAAGCGAGGTGCAGCTCGATGCCCGTCTCGATGCTGACGATCCGCTCGTCGGGCGCCATCTGCGCGACGAGCGCGTTCATCGTCGCGGTGGGCGTCACGCCCGGCGCGACCGACAAGAGCAGGTTCTGCTTGAAGCGCACGCAGTAGTCGATGAACCGGAGCATCCCCTCCGAGATCGTCGAGTACTCCTCGAACAAACGGTCCAGCGTGTAGAAGTCGCGCGTCGTCTTCCGGTACGAGAGCGTCGGCCCGCGGAACGACAGCGGCGGCAACGACGCGACGACCCGCGCGCCGTCCCGCAGCCGCACGTCGACGAGGGGGTGCTCTGCGGTCGGCGACTGCCCACCGAGCGCCGCGAGGCGTCGGATCAACGCGACGACCTGGTCCTCGCTGCTGATCATCCGGTCGATCGGCTCGAGCCGACCTTCGCGATCCGCGAGCACCTGCCGGTCGTGGGTCACCGCGATCTCGACGACCGTCTCGTCCTGCACGAGGTCGAGGACGAGCGACAGGTCGACCGCGAGGCTCGCGGCCTCTTCGGCGAGGTCCTCGGCGTCGAGCGGATCGATCCGCCCGATGCGCTGCTGGCGCGCGACCCAGGCCTCGGCGATCTGCACGGCGCGGCTGCGCTGGCTCGGGAGCGCCGAAAGCTCCATCCCCGCGAGGCCGAGCGCGTCGACCACATACAAGTGGCACAGGCGCACCGCTTCCTCGCGATCCATCGGCGCCGCCGCCGCGACGGCGGCCACCGGCGCAGCGGGCGCGAGCGGTGCGACGGGCGCGGCGGACGGGAGCGCGGTCTGCGGCGCGTCGTCGAAGTCGTCTTCGGGCGCGTCGTCGAAGAAGTCGTCGGGCTCGGGCTCCGGCTCCGCGCGCTTGGGTGACGGCCGCACGCGCGAGGGCGCCCCCCGTGCGCTCGCCTTCTTCTTCATCGGCACGACGGCCGCGCGGGGCGGCTCCGGCTCGGGTTCCGGCTCGAGGTCGGGTTCCGGCTCGGGCTCGGGGAGATCGAAGTCGCCGTCGAGATCCGCGTCGTCGAAGTCTTCGCCCCCGAGGTCGAGCTCGGCGGCGGGCTCCAGATCGGGCTCCGGCTCCGGCTCGGGCTCCGGCTCCGGAAGGCGCGAGGCGCGCTTGGGCTTCGGCAGCTTGGGCGCCGGGTCGGGCGCGTCGAACTCTTGATCGAAGTTGTCGTCGATCAGGCCGGGGACGCCACCGCCGGCGGGTTCCGGCTCGTCGTCCGCGGCGTCACCGCCAAACAGATCGATGCCTTCGTCGGCGGCCGCGCTGCGACCGCGGGGGCTCGCCTCCACAGGTTCGGGCGCAGGGGCTGCACCGTTCGAGGGCTGGAGCTGAAGGGTGAAGTCGCCGATGTAGATCTTGTCGGTCGATTTGACCACCTGCGGCGCAGTGATCTTCTTGCCGTTGACGTACGTCCCGTTCGTCGACTTGAGGTCGACGATGATGAACTTGTTGTCCTTGAGCACGATCCGCGAGTGGCGCTTGGAGATGTTGCCCTTCGGAAGGATCACATCGTTGCCCTGCACTCGGCCGATCGTGATCTCGGTCTTGTCGAAGCTCTCTTGCTTCGCCGGCCCGCCCTTTTCGTTGATCGTGATCTGGAACATGGCGAATTTGCCGTCGGAGTGTAGCAAACCCAAGGGTCGCCACAAGTTGTCGACCGCCCCGGGGTGCTGAATCGTGAAGTTTTGGTGCCGTCAGCGGATCTGGTCGAAGACCAGCGTGGATCCCGTGCGGACCTCGACGACGCTCCGTGCGCCCGGATAGGAGACCAGGAAGTGCCGCCCGGCGTCGAACGAGACGGCGTCGTCCGGGGCC
Organism: Deltaproteobacteria bacterium; assembly: GCA_040218735.1. Classification (GTDB taxonomy): domain Bacteria; phylum Myxococcota; class Kuafuiibacteriia; order Kuafuiibacteriales; family Kuafuiibacteriaceae; genus JAUHYN01. The sequence continues at coordinate 87,032 of JAVJQW010000043.1, read as the reverse complement.
GCAGAGGGCACCGAAGAGGCCAGCTGACCCGAGTCCTGCTTCAGATCCGCCTCCGCGGAGAGCGTTCCGAGCACCGTGACCTCCAGCCCCGGGCAACCGCGGTCGAACGCCGTGGTCATGCAGGTGCCCACGGCCTGCGGGCACACCGAGGGCTCGCAGCGCGCCAGCCCCGCGACGCGGGTCGGGACGTGCTCGCCGTCCGTGGGCTCGGGGGTCTCCTCCTCCTCCTCCTCGGTCGTCGAGTTGAAGTTCGGCGCGACGCAGCCCCACCCCGCCCCGCACTCCAGCAAGCTGCTGCAGATGTCTCCGGTGGTCCCCGGCGAGCACGCATCGTTCGTCAGGAGGTCGAAGGCCAGCGGCGGCGGGAGCCCATTCGGGCGTCGCGAGCCGCCGAAGGTCATGCGGACCTGCTGCGCGACTTCCGTCGGCGTGCTGGGGACACGCTCGATGACGTCCACGATCGCGCCGGCGCTGAGCTGTACGAGCACGCCTTCATCGCCGCTCGGGAAGATCTCGTAGAAGAACACGTCGAACGATCCCGTGGTGCAGCCCGGCGCCGCGTCGGTGAGCTCGATCTCGACCGAAGTGTCGCGAACCACGGTGACGACCCCGTCGTATTCGATCTCGTCGGGAGCCTCGTCGTCTTCGCCTCGGCAGTTCGCGAAGTCGAGCGCCGTCATCTTCACGAGATCGCCCGCCCGAACCTGCCGATCGACGTACGAAATCCCCGCGTAGTCCGACAGGATGCCCCGCGGCTCCGAGGCGGAAGTCGGCGCCCAGTTCCCGTTCCGCGAACGGACCATCGCCCCACGGAAGCGCGCGCGATACCGCCCCGCTCCGGGCGTCGCGACCTGGACGATGGGCTCCTCACACTCGGGGTTGGCGTCGCCCACGTCGAGCGTCGTGTCCGCGACACACCCGGCGATGCTCGCCACGCCGTTCGCGAGATAGATGCCGGTCGGCGCGGGCTCCGACACCACCCCCAGGCCGAACGTCTCGGGTGAGCTCGGATCGTCGGCCGACGCGTAGAGGAACGAAGCAAACCCGTTCGCGTGCGTCACCATCACCACCGGCGCGTTCTCGCCGCTCGTCGCGGAGCTGACGGTCAGGATCGGAACGTTGGGCGCGAAGGCCGCGGGACCCAGCGGGGAGTCACGAAGATCGATGCGCCCGAGCTCGTCGCCCCCCTGACCACGCTCCTCCAAGGGCGTGTACGGAGAAGGATAGACGCGCGTCGCGCGGTTCAGGGGGTCCCCGTCGAACACCACCACCGACGGGATGTCGGCGCGGAGCGCGAGCAACCCGAACGGCCCCGCGGAGAGCAGACCGCTCGTCGGTCCGCCCGCGTTCAACGAGCGGACGGCCCCGAGCAGCGGATGCACCTCCGTCACGACGTTGGCCAGCGCGCTCGTCGCGCTGTCGAAGATGCTCGTGGTGTAGACGCGACCGTTGTGCACCTCGAGATCGGAGACGCCCCCCGGCACCTCGTAGACGCCGACCGGCTCGATCGTGAGATCGGCCGAGCCCACCGCGATGCTGTGGAGGAAATCGTAGACGGCGACGCGCCCTGCCCCCGAGCCCAGCGCGTCGAAGCCGACCGCGACACGGTCCGCCGCCGAGGTCCCCGTGCCGACCTCGCCGAGCGAGACGATGTCGACGGGCACGAACACTTCGCCCGGCTCCGGCTCCGTGATGTCGAGGCTGTTGATCAGGACGTGGTCGTTCGGCGTGATGCGGTCCGTCGTCGACAGCTCCGGGACGTCGAGCACGTGAACGTAGCTTCGCCCCTCGCGCACGGTGTCGAGGTCGAGCCCCACATCGACGGTCGCGATGACGAAGGCGCGGTTGGCGTCGTCGTTCATCGCGATACGCGTCGGATACCCGGGCGCGGCGACCAGCAGCGGGAAAAAGACGACCGGTCCGGGGAGGAAGCGCTTCCCGAGGCCGCCGTCGTCGGTGTGGAGGTACTGCAGGACACGAACGCCCTGGGCTTCGGAGTCGACGATCAGGACGTCGGAGCGGGTCGAGGTCTCCGACACCGTGCGATCGATCGCGAGCAGCCCCGACGGCCGACGCATGTTCGCGCTCTCCACGGGCGGGTCCTGGTCGCAGCCCCACACCAACGCGGCGAGGGTCAGGATGACGGCGGCGCGTTTCACTGCGGCATCTCCATGTCGCCTTCGGGATCGATGTTGCGACCGAGGCGGGCGATCACCCGGTGTTTGCGCGGGTCCGGATCGCTCGTATCCAGCACGGCGATCGTGCTGTTGAGGAAGTTGGTCACGAACCCGAAGTTGCCGTCCGCCGTGAACGCAACCTGCGCGGGCGACGCGAGCGTGCGCGCCTGGATCTGCTCGCCGTTCACCACGCGGTTCGCGCGACCGACGATGCTGCCCACGAGCGTCGGCTCGTCGTTGGTGACGTCGAGGATGAAGATGCGGTCGAGGCGCAGGTCCGGGATGTAGAGGAGCCGCGCGTCGGCGCGCTCGACGAGCGAGGGGCGCGAGCCCTCCTCGCCGACCTCGAACACCGACACGAACTGCGGCGACGCCGACGACGTGTCGACGATCGCGACGCCCGAGTTGAACTGCGTGATCGTCTGCCCCTCCTGGAAGCGAATCCCGACGTACGCGCGGCGACCGTCTGCGGTGGCGCGGATGCCTCGGGTCTGGATCGCGGAGGTCGCGACGTCGAGCGCTAGCGGCGTGCCGCTCGCCCGCAGGACACCGTCTTCGAAGATCCCGGCGATGATCGTGAGGGAGTTGGAGACGTTCAGCTGCCCGGCGGAGGCGATGAGCAGTCGGCCCGCCGGCGAGCCATCGGTGGCAGCGAACCCGGCCTGCGGCGAGAACACCAGCCCCGCGACGCCGCCGTTGTTGGAGAACTGGGCCTGCGAGAAGCCCTCGCGGCCGATGGTGCTCGTCTCGGTCGGATCGAAGACGTGGACCTCGGGGTCGACGTCCTGCGCGACGCGTTCTTCGTACCGCGGATACTCGATGGTCCGAACGACCGCGTCGCTCCGGATGCCCAGGTCGCGCACCGTGAGGTGCCCGACGGCGAGCGTCGCCACGGCGTTTCCGGCGCCGTCCTGCGGAACGAACGCGACGGGGAACGGATCGTCCGCAAACGTACGCACCTCGTGCGCCGCCGTGCAGTCGAAGGCGTCGCTGCGCTTCGCGGAAGGGCTGTCGTCACAGAACAGCGTCCCGTCTTCGGCGAGGCCGATCATCGTGACGACGTTGCGCCCGCGCGACGCGACGAAGACCCGACGTGGCGTCCCGTCGCTGAGCGTGATGTCGCCGCCGAACTGTTCGATGCGCACGCGACTGATGAAGGCGGCCTCGAGGCTGTCGACGAACGTCGTCACGTCACCGGAGCCGGCGAGCGAGGTCAGCGTCTCGACGCTGTACGTGCTGACGTAGCCGGCGTTGTAGCGCTGGTCGAAGTTGCTGTTCACGACGACGAGCACTTCGCCCGCGTCGTCGAGCGTGACGACCTCGGCGCCGAGCGGGAAGTACACCTCCTGCTCCGGCGGCGGCGTGCCGGGCACATCCTCGGCGCACGCCGCGGCGAGCAGCGCCACGGCGAATAGTCGGGCTCGGGTCACTTGGCCTCCTCGGCGCGGATCGTCGCCTGCGCCGAAGCGAGGCGTGCGATCGGCACGCGGTACGGCGAGCACGAGACGTAGTCGAGCCCGATCGCATCGCAGAACGCGATGGAGCTCGGCTCGCCACCGTGCTCCCCGCAGATGCCGAGCTTCAGGCGCGGCTTCGTGCTTCGGCCCTTCTCGACCGCGAGCTTCACCAGCATCCCGACGCCCTCCTGGTCGAGGACCTGGAACGGCTCCGCCTCCAGGACGCCGTCGTCGACGTACGCCGGGAGGAAGCGCGCGCTGTCGTCACGCGACAGGCCGAACGTCATCTGCGTGAGGTCGTTGGTGCCGAACGAGAAGAAGTCGGCGTGGTTCGCGACCTGGTCTGCGAGCAGCGCCGCACGCGGGATCTCGATCATCGTGCCGATCTGGAAGTCGACGCGGCGGCCTCGCTCGGAGAAGACACGCTCGGCGACGTCCTCGGTGCGCTTGCGCAGCATCGCGAGCTCGGTCGGCGACGCGATGAGCGGGATCATGATCTCCGGCAGCACGTGCTGGCCGTTGCTCTCGACCTCCACCGCCGCCTCGAGGATCGCGCGCACCTGCATCTCGTAGATCTCGGGGTGCCGCAACCCGAGCCGACAACCGCGCAGCCCGAGCATCGGGTTGAACTCGGCGAGCGCCGCGTTCTTCGCCTTCACCACCTCGACGTCGCGGCCGAGCGCTTCGGCGACGGCGGCGAGGTCCTCCTCCTCGTGCGGGAGGAACTCGTGCAGCGGCGGATCGAGGAGACGAATCGTGACGGGCTGGCCGTCCATCGCCTCGAAGATGCCGACGAAGTCGAGCTTCTGCATCGGCGCGATCTTCTCGAGCGCCGCGCGCCGCCCCGTCTCGCCGTCGGCGAGGATCATCTCGCGCATCGCGTTGATGCGGCCGGCCTCGAAGAACATGTGCTCGGTGCGGCACAGCCCGATGCCCTCCGCGCCGAACGCACGCGCGGTCTTTGCGTCCTCCGGCGTGTCCGCGTTGGTGCGGACCTTCAGGCGGCGGACGTCGTCGACCCACCCCATGAGCTGGTCGAACTGCGACGTCGAGCCGGCCTGCACCGTCGCGACCTCGCCGAGCATCACCTCGCCGGTCGAGCCGTCGATCGTGATGAGGTCGTCCTCTTTGATCTTCTGCCCGCGCGCGACGATCACCCCCTGCTGGTAGTCGATCACCATCTCGCCGCAGCCGACGACGCAGGGCCGCCCCATGCCGCGCGCGACCACCGCGGCGTGCGACGTCATGCCGCCGCGCGAGGTGAGGATGCCCGCGGAGTACTGCATGCCCGCGACGTCCTCGGGCGACGTCTCGACGCGCACGAGGATCACGCGCTCGTCGCGCTTGCCCCGCTCTTCGGCGTCCTCGGACGAGAACACCACGCGCCCCGTCGCAGCGCCCGGCGACGCCGGGAGGCCCTTCGCGACGACCTGACGCTGCGCGCCGGGGTCGAGCATCGGGTGCAGGAGCTGGTCCACGTGCTCCGGGGTGACGCGCATGATCGCTTCGCGTTTGTCGATCATGCCCTCCGAGACCATGTCGACCGCGATGCGCACGGCGGCGGTGGCGGTGCGTTTACCGGTGCGGGTCTGAAGCAGGTACAGCTTGTTCTGCTGAATGGTGAACTCGATGTCCTGCATGTCCCGGTAGTGGGCTTCGAGCTTCTTCTTGACCTCGTCGAGCTCGCGGTAGGCGGCCGGCATCACGTGCTCGAGCGTGCTCGCCGGGTCGGCGCCACCGCTCGCGTTGATCGACTGCGGCGTGCGCGTGCCCGCGACGACGTCTTCCCCCTGCGCGTTCACGAGATACTCGCCGAAGAAACGTCGCTCGCCGGAGTTCGGGTCGCGTGTGAACGCGACGCCCGTCGCGCAGTCGTTCCCCATGTTCCCGAACACCATCGCCTGCACGTTGACCGCGGTCCCGAGGTTGGACGGGATGCCGTTGAACTCGCGGTACGCCTTCGCGCGCGGGTTGTTCCAAGAGCGGAAGACCGCCGAGGCCGCGCCGACGAGCTGCGCCCAGGGGTCCTGCGGGAACGTCTGGTTGGTGAGGTCCGTGATCAGCTTCTTGAACTCCTCGACGAGCTCCTTCAGCGCGTCGGCGTCGAGCTCGCTGTCCAGCTCTACCCCGCGGTCGCGCTTCTTGGTCGACAGCGCGACCTCGAAGGGGTTCGGCGCGTGCTTGGACTCGGGCTTCATCCCGAGCACGACGTCCCCATACATGGCGATCAGGCGGCGGTAGCTGTCGTAGGCGAAGCGGGCGTCGGTCTTTTCGGCGAGGCCGGCGGCGACCTCGTCGGTGAGGCCGAGGTTGAGGATCGTGTCCATCATGCCCGGCATGGAGATCGGGGCGCCGGAGCGGACGGAGACCAGGAGCGGGGCGGACGGATCGCCGAACTTGGCGCCGACGATCCCTTCGACACGGCCGAGCGCCGCCTTCATCTCACCCTCGAGGCCGTCGGGCAGGCCGCCGGCGGTGAGGAACTGGGCGCAGACGTCGGTCGTGATCGTGAATCCGGGGGGGACGGGGAGCCCGAGGTGGGTCATCTCGGCGAGGTTGGCCCCCTTGCCGCCGAGCAGGTTCTTGTCGTTGCGGCCGCCGTCGGCCTGTCCATCCCCAAAGAAATACACGCGCTTGTCTGCCACGTTCGAACCTCCGCGCGGCGGCGGTACCACGGCGAGGGGCGGAAGGTGAATAGCGAACAGCGCCGCGGTGTTGAACGGGAGGGCCGTCACTGGACGAGGCGGCGCGGGGACCTAATTTGAGAGGGCATGGACATCAAGAACCCCGGCCTCGCGGCCGTCCTCTCGTTCCTCATCCCCGGCCTGGGGCAGATCTACAACGGACACTTCTTGCGCGGCCTGTTCTGGCTGGTCATCACCCCCGGCTTCTGGGTGGGGACCGGGGGCGCCATCGGTTGGGTCTGCCACATCGTCGCCGCTTACACCGCCTACAAGATGGCCGAAGAGATCTCTCACGAGGCCGAGCTGTGGCGGATCGCCCCTCATTCGGGGTGATCGACGGCTCGTGCTATCATGGGCGTGCTGCCCAGGAGACCCGTTGAATGCGAGCACTGAAGCGTACCCTGCCCGAGCGAATCCTGCGTCGTCTGACGCGTCACCCGGTCATGGTGGTCAGCACCCTGTCCCTCTCGTTCCGCGTCGGGAAGGACGCCTTCTCCCTCAAGAAGGGCGAGATCGACCCGCCCGAGTTCCGCAAGCGCACCGGTAGCCACCTGGGCACGCTGGGCGGCGGCCTCGCGGGCGCCGCGGCGGGCGCGGCGGCCGGCTCCGTGGTCCCCGGCATCGGGACGATCATCGGGACCTTCGCCGGGGGCATGGTCGGTGAGATGGCGGGCGGCCGGATCGGCCGCGAAGCCGTCGAGCGCGCCGAAGAGCTGGTGCGCAGCCGCTCCGCGCAGGGTGAAACGCCCGAATCCCCGGCGGCCGAAGAGGGCCCGGCGCGCCCCGAACCCATCAAGCGCCACCTCTAGAGGTACGGGCCCATGCCCAAAGTCCCCAAGCTGCCGAAGCTCCCCGACTGGGTGAGCGACCGGCTCAAGAGCCCGATGGCCGTCGCGGCCGCGATGGCGCTCGGCATTCGTTTCGGTCAGGAAGCCTACAAGTTCCAATCGGGGGAGATCTCCGAGGAGGAGTTCAAGCGTCGCGCGGGAGTGCACCTCGGCTCGTTGACCGGCACGGTCGGCGGCGCGGCGATCGGCTCTCTGGCCGGCATCTGGTTCCCCGGCGTGGGCCGCCTCGCGGGCGCGTTCTGCGGCGGGATGATGGGGCAGATGGCGGGCGAGCACCTGGGCCGGAAGAGCGCGGATCGCCTGGTGCGCAAGAAGCGCCCGGAGGCGGTCGATGCGGAGGAGGCCCCCCCGGAGCTCCCGCCCCCGCCGAAGCGCCACATCTAGGCTCGATCTGAATTGCGGATCTGCGCCCGTTTTGGAAAGAACGGGAGCATGACCAAACGAGAGATCTGGATCGTAGGGGCCAAGCGCACGGCGTTCGGCACGTTCGGCGGCAAGCTCAAGGACCTGACCGCGACGGACCTGGCGGTGGAGTCGTCCAAGGCGGCGCTCGCGCAGGCCGAAGTGAAGCCGGAGGACGTCGACCACGTCGTCTTCGGGAACGTTCAGCAGACGTCGGCCGACGCGATCTACCACGCGCGCCACGTGGGCCTGCGCGCCGGGGTGCCGCAGGAGGTGCCGGCGCTGACGGTGAACCGGCTGTGCGGCTCGGGCTTTCAGTCCGTGGTGACGGGCGCCGAGCAGATCCTCTTGGGCGACGCCGAGATTTGTCTCGTGGGTGGCGCCGAGAACATGTCGCAGGCGCCGCACGTCGTGTACGGCGCGCGCTGGGGGCTCCCGTTCGGCAAGTCGCCGGAGCTCGCGGACTCGCTGTGGGCCTCGCTGACGGACTCGTACTGCGGCTGCCCGATGGCGATCACGGCGGAGAACCTCGCCGAGAAGTACGACATCACGCGGGAGGCGGCGGACACCTACGCGCTGCGCTCGCAGCAGACGTGGGCCGAGGCCAACAAGGCCGGCAAGTTCGCCGACGAGATCGTCCCGGTCACGTTGAAGACGCGCAAGGGCGAGGTGCAGTTCGACACCGACGAGCACCCGCGCGGCGACACGACGCTCGAGATCCTCTCGAAGCTCCGCCCGGTCTTCAAGAAGGACGGCGTGGTCACGGCCGGCAACGCGTCGGGCATCTGTGACGGCGCGGCGTCGTTGGTCATCGCGTCGCGCGAGGCGGCGGAGAAGAAGGGCCTGCGTCCGCTCGCGCGTCTGGTCGACTGGGGCATCACGGGCGTGGACCCGAAGATCATGGGCATCGGCCCGGCGCCGGCGATCAAGAAGGCGCTGGGGCGCGCCGGCCTCGAGCAGGACCAGATCGACGTCTTCGAGGTGAACGAAGCCTTCGCGCCGCAGTACATCGCGGTCGAGAAGGAGCTCGGCCTGCCGCGCGAGAAGACGAACGTGAACGGCGGCGCGATCGCGCTCGGCCACCCGCTGGGCGCCTCGGGCGCGCGCATCACGTCGCACCTCGTCTACGAGCTCCAGCGCCGCGAGGGCCGCTACGCGGTCGGCTCGGCGTGCATCGGCGGCGGCCAGGGGATCGCGGTCGTCTTGGAGCGCGTGAGCTGATCACCCGGCATAAGCCATCGGCACCGGCACCGGAGCCACCTCGTCCAACACATCCCGAGACGGACTGAACCCCGTCACCGCGTTCGAGATCGTCGCGCGCCGCCCGGCGGCGCCGGTGCGATCCTTGTCGACCTGCACGATCATCGAGGTCGCCCGGCGCGTCATCGACAGCTTCATCACCGCGTTGCCGAAGCGCTCCGCGGCGCGCGGCTCGAGGATCAACACGGTGGTCGTGTCCGTCCCCTCCGTCACCGTCTGCAGCCGGCGCGCGCGCGCGTCGTCGAGCTGGCCGTCGAGCCCTATGGCGATGACGACCCCGAACGCCCGCGACGCGATGATCTGCTCCGCCGCGTAGACGGATCGGTCCTTCGCGCCGCGCACTATCAGCATTCGATTCAAACGAACGCCGAGGTTCGCGAGGGCCGGCGGGTAGAGCGTGCCCTTGGCGTCGATCCACGCCACGGGTCGCCGGTGCGTCTCCTCCGCGAGGAGCCGCGCGGCGATCGACATCCGTCCCGAACCGGGGAGCCCGGTCAGCACGGTGATGCCGCCCTTCACGAAGCCGCCCCCGAGGAGGCGGTCGAGCTCGGGCACGCCCGTCGGCCGGCCGCCCCGCTCTCCGACGAAGGGCGCCTTCTTCTTCAGGAGGGCGCGAATCGCGTCGAGGTCGGTGGTACGGGCCGCCGTGGACATCCCGATCGATATACCGCACTTTTGTTCAGTAAACAAGATTTCGCCGGGCTCGGTACAAGTAGCGTGTTGGCTCGGTACTTCGCCTACGGTTCGAACCTGAACCCGCAGCAGATGCAGGATCGCTGCGACATGACCATCGAGGATCGGGGTGCCGCCCGCCTCGACGGCTACCGCCTCGTCTTCGCCGGCACCTCGAAGAACTGGCGAGAGGGTGGCGTCGCGACGATCGTCCCGAACCCCGGCCGCTCCGTGGCGGGCCGGATCTACGCGCTCGCCGACGAGGCGCTCGCCCGCCTCGACGATTTCGAAGGCAACTACCACCGCGTCGAGATCGAGATCGCCGGCGAGACGCTGTGGACCTACGTCCGCCGCTCCGACCAACCGCGCAACGCACCTTGCCCCGAGTACCTCGCCCACATGGCGCACGCCTACGGCGAGCTCGGCTTCGATCTGCTCGAGCTGCTCCACGCGCTCCCTGACGCCTGAACCCCAAAAAGTCGGGTACAACGATCGCGTGCGACGCTCCGTAGTCCTCCTGGCCCTCCTCCTCGCCGGCTGCCTCGGCAGCCGCGACCCGACCGACTTGGGCACCCCCGCGATGTGCGGCACCTCCCCCGCCGGCGGCGCCTGCGTGACGAGCGCCGACTGCTCGTGCAGCCTGGCTTGCGCGAACAGCACCTGCATCCAGGTCTTCACGCCGCCCGAGCCGATCAACGTCAACGTCGGCGCGCCGACCAACGAGATCCGTCAGGTCTGCGACAAGTTCGACGCCATCCCCTGCGTCGAGAACGAAGGTGACTGCCTCATGGAAGGCGCCGAGTCTCGCGCCGAAGCCGAAGCCGCCGGCTGCCTCTCGGAGTTCGACGCGACCTTGCAATGCATCTTGCAGAGCCCGTCGACCTGCGACGAAAACGACTTCCCCGATTTCTTCGGCCGGTGCATCGATAGCTTCCAAGCCCAAGAGGACTGTGACTGCTCACCGAGCGTCTCCTGCGGCGGCTCCGTCGAGCCGCCCCCGATCCGCGACGCGGGCACATCCACCGTCGCTCCCGAACCGACGTGCTTCGCGGAGATCTCGCAGACCTGCCCGCAGAGCTCCGGCGACGCCGCCATCGAGTGCAGCGAAGCCTCCACGTCCGCCGGCATGATCTGGGTGTGCACCTGCGTGCAGGGCGCGCGCGTCGGCACCACCTTCGGCGTGCGCTCGCAGGACGACTGCTGCGACTTCGCGTCGATGGCCGCGGACCGCTGCGGCCTCACCCCCTAATCACGGTCGTGCACCTCGCCCTCTCCCCTCGAGCCCTCGCCGCGCAGCTGGGGGCGCGGCCCTTCGTCGCCCTCCCTCGCGAGGAGATCGAACGGCACTACGCTTGCGTCGAACTCGAAGTGCCGGGCCCAGGCCTCGCCGAGATCGAGATCGTCGCTGCGTTCCACCACAACCACGCGTGGCTGACGCACCGCGGCCCCAGCCTCGTCCTGCGGCACCCCCTCGCGTGGCCGGAGCGTGACCCGCCGCTCTTCCTCGACGAGGCGATCGATCGCGTCGCGGAGCAGCTCGTCGCCCCGACGATCGCCCCCGACCTGCTGACGAGCTGGCGACTCGTGGGGATCATTCAGGACGACGGCGTCGGTCTCGTCTACGTCGGTCGCCTGAAGGAGCGGCTCCCGCCGAGCTCCGCCCACGGCGTGAGCGGCCCGGGCGACCTCGCGCACGACAGAGCGCGCTACGGTCCCTGGAGCCAGATCCTCATCGAGCACATCGACGCGCTCTGACACGTCGAACCGGACGCCCCGGCTCAGCGACAGCTCGCCGGGTTCGCGACGAAGTAGCGCGTCCCGTCGAGGAACGTCTTGCTCCCCTTCGCGGTGATCGCATGCTTCGTCGTGCCGCCGCCGCGGTGGGTCAGCGTGAGCGTCGAGCCCGCGATGCGCCACGTGCCCGAGCTGCCGCTCGAACCCACCGCCGAGAAGCCGCCCGACAGGTAGCTGTCGCCGCCGGACGAGGAGAACGTCCCGTTGCGACAGAGGTGGATCGTGTGGCGCGTCGACAGGCCGCCGCTCGTCCGCAGGTGCTCGAGCGCGTACCCCGTGAGCTTCTGATGCCACGCGCCACCGCCGGTGTCTCCGGCCTTGGGCTTCGGGAGGAAGCGCACGTTCTTCACGAGCCGCGCGACGAGCTTCTTGTGCGCCTGCTGCGCCGACTTCGGACCGACCGCGACGAACCCCACTGCGACGCCGCCCTTCACGATCGCCGCCGCCTCTCCGATCAGCGGCTGCTTGCCCCCGCTCCCCGAGTAACTCTGCGTCACGCGATGGCCCTTCACCTTGGGCGCACCCGTCGGCGTCAGCGTCACGTCCTCGAGCGGGAACGCCTCCGACATCGAAGCCTTCACCTTCGCGACGCTCGACTCCGGCTCACCCGTCGCGACGATCATCCCCGGCTCGGTCTTCGAGACGAGCAGGAACGCCTCCCCGTTCGGCGCCATCGCGCCGATCCACTTCGCGGGGATCTTCATGTCCACGCCGACCGCGTCGAAGCGGACCGTCGCGGGGCCGGGGTACTGCTGGCCGGGTTGGACCGACGGCGGCGCAGCGACGGCCGCCGTCGGGAGGAGGACCAGACCAACGAGGAGCGCGCGCACGCCCTCCAGTCTAATCCCTGCGGTACATCGTCACCACGCAGGCGCCGCCGAGGCCGAGGTTGTGCTGGAGCGCGACGCGCGCGCCGTCGACCTGGCGCTTGTCGGCCTGTCCGCGCAGCTGCCACACGAGCTCCGTGCACTGCGCGAGGCCCGTCGCGCCGAGGGGGTGCCCCTTCGAGAGGAGGCCACCGGACGGGTTCGTGACGAACTTGCCGCCGTACGTGTTGTCGCCGTCCCAGATGAACTTCTCGGCCTGGCCCTCGTCGCACAGCCCGAGCGCCTCGTAGGTGAGCAGCTCGTTCGCGGTGAAGCAGTCGTGCAGCTCGACGACGTCGACGTCGTCCGGCCCGATGCCCGTGTCCTCGTAGACCTTCTTCGCGGCGTTCTTCGTCATGTCGAAGCCGACCATCTTGATCATCGAGTCCGACTCGAACGACGACGCGTAGTCCGTCGTCATCGCCTGCGACGCGATGTAGACCGGGTTGTCGATGTTGTGTTTCTTCGCGAACTCTTCGGACGCGAGGACCGCCGCCGCCGCACCGCACGTGGGCGGGCAGCACTGGAACCGCGTCAGCGGATCGAACACCTCGGGCGACGCCATGACCTCTTCCACCGTCAGCGGCTGGTTGAACAACGCGTACGGGTTGTTGGCCGCGTGGGAGCGCGCCTTGGAGGAGATCTTCGCGAACGTCTCGCGCTTCGTGCCGTGTTTCCAACGGTACTCACGCCCCGCCCCGCCGAACATCTGCGCGGTCGGCGGCGCGTTCGAGAAGCCCTGCACCTTGCTCATCACGTTGGCGTGCAGCTCGATCGGGCTCGTACGGTCGGTGTACTTCGCGCCGAGTGCGCCGCGCTCCATCTTCTCGAAGCCGACGACCAACACACACTCCGCGACGCCCGCTTCGATCGCCTGACGCCCGAGCATCAACGCGGTCGAACCGGTCGAGCAGTTGTTGTTCACGTTGAACACCGGGATGCCCGTGAGCCCGACCTCGTACAGCGCGCGCTGCCCGCAGGTGCTGTCGCCGTAGACGTAACCGGCGTACGCCTGCTCGACGGCGTCGTAGGGGACCGAGGCGTCTTCGAGCGCGGCGTGCGCCGCGTTCTTCGCCATCACGTGGTAGTCGTCGCTCGCGCCGGGCTTCGCGAATTTGATCATGCCCACGCCGATGACGTTCGTTTTGCGTTTCATGCTCTCGATCTCCTTTACCGAATGAACCAGAGGCGTCGGGCGACGTCGAGGTCACCGTCGATCCTGAGCTCGCCGCGCTGGAACAGCTCCTGCGCGGACTTCTCCTTCTTCAACAGGCCGAGCAGGTCGTCCTGCGCAACCGTGACCGTCGCCGACGGTTCCGACGCGCGCTCCAGCTTCACCGCCGACGCGTCGACCGTCATCGCCGCGTCCGGATCCGTCAGCAGGATCTGAACCGTCCCCGCGAGGTCCTTCGCCTCCGCGAGCTGCGCCTCGATCTGCTTCGCGATCGCCTCCGCCTGCGAGGCCGAAGGCGCGTCCGCGGTCGTCGTTTCGTTCGCCGAAGGTCCGCGCCCCGCCTTGCGCGCCGCGATCACCGCGGCCTTCGCTTCCTCGGGATCCATCTTCTGCAGGAACTCGAGCTTCTGCGACGCCATGATGTTGCCGCTGATCTTCAGCTGCCCACCCATGAAGAGCTTCTGCGGATCCGCCTCGCCCTTGGTCATCGCCATGAAGTCGGCGTCCGATAGCGTGAGCGTGCAGTCCGCGCTCGCGGGCGCCCCCTCGACGACCGCGCCGTTCTTCAGATCGATTGTCCACGTGGTGCTCGGGTCCGTGAGGTCGAAGCGGTAGACCATGCCGATCTTCGCGACGAGGTCCGGGTTCCGCTTCACGTGGTCCTCGATCGCGATGAAGACGTCCCAGCTCGTGGGCTCGTCGCTCACGACCGGCGCCGCGCCGCCACCTCGCTCCGCGGCCGCCTCGAACACCCACGCGGGGTCGAGCTTCTTCAGGAACTCCAGCTTCTGCGACGCCATCACGTTGCCCGTGATCTTCAGCTGCCCGTTCATGAACATCTTCTGTGCGTCGGCCTCGCCGGTGCACATCTTCATGAAGTCGTCGTCGGTCAGCGCGAGCGTGGTGTCTGCATCGCCGTCCCGCCCGACGTGCACCTCGCCCTTCTTCAGATCGATCGTCCACGCGCTACCGGGGTTCGACAGTTCGAAGCGGAACACCGTCTGCACGTTCTTCGCGAGCGACGGATTCGCTTCGATGTAACGCCGAATCGCCGTGAACACGTCCGCGCTCGTCGGCACCGCGGTCGCGCCTTCGTCGGAGACCGGCAGCTCGATCGTCTTCGACTTCGGTGCCTTCTTCGGAATCTCGTCGAACAGCTCGATGACGCCGTCCTTGAGCACCACCGAGTCGCGCTCCTTCGCCTTCGTCACGAAACGAATCGCGCCGTCCTGCTTCCACATCTCGGTCACGAGCGTCTCGCCCGGGAACACGCTGTCCGCGAACCGAACGCCGATGCGCTTCACGTAGCGCGGGTCGTTGTTCGCGAACGCCTGCACCACGTGCCGCCCCGCGAAGCCGAGCGTGCAGAGCCCGTGGAGGATCGGCCGGTCGAAGCCGAACATCTTCGCGAACTGCGGATCGGCGTGCAGCGGGTTCCAGTCCCCGGAGAGGCGGTAGAGCAGCGCTTGGTTGTCGTGGGTCTTCTCCTCGACGACAGCGTCCGGCTTCGTCTCGGGGATCGGCTTCGCCTCGCTCGACTCGCCACGCTCACCGCCCCAACCGCCGGCGCCGCGCACGACGATCACGATCTCGTTGATGCACAGCAGATCGTCGTCTTCGTCGTAGGTCTTCGTCTCGATCTCGACGATCCCGTGTTTGCCTTTGTCGAAGATGTTCTTCACGCGCGCCTTGTGCGTGAGCGTCGCGTTCTTCGGCAGCGGGCGAATCAGCGTCGTGCGCTGCTCGCCGTGCAGGACGCGGTCGAGCCCGTAGTTCAACCCGGGCACGCTGAGGCCGTCCTTCATCGCGTTCAGGAACGCGTTCACCGCGGGCACCACCGCATAGGTCGGCAGCGCCTTGAAGCCCTCGTTGTGCAGCTCGTACACGAGCGGGAGGTCCGCGCCCGACGGGTCCTCCGCGGCCCCCACGCCCAACGCGTAGAGCGCGAGGTCGCGCTCGTCGTACTTCGTCTTCACCGCCGGGAGCTCGGCGCCGAGCGCGGCGTCGACGTCGATGAATTCGTTGCCGCCCCGGCTCGGACCGGCGCTGACGTTCTCGACGATCGGCTGCATCGACCCCATCACGTCCGCGGGGTGCGTCGTCTCGTCGAAGCCCGCGATGCTGTCCCAGTGGCTCGCGACGATCTCGGGCGTGATCTCTCGCCCAAGCCGCGTCATCGATCCAACGCTGCGCTCCCAGCGCAGCTTGCCGAAGAACCCACCGCCCACCTCGAAGATGCCGCCCGTCTCCTCGGTGTCCTCGTGGCAGAGGTACGCGACGAGCGGCGAGACGTACTCGGGCTTCAGCGCGTCGACGAGCTCCTGCGGCATCACCGTCTCGGTCAGCCGTGAGCCGGCGATCGGCGCGATCGTGTTCACGTGCACGTTTTTCGTGCGGCCCTCGATCGCGAGGGTGTTCGAAAAGCCCGCGAGCCCGAGCTTCGCCATCGCGTAGTTCGCCTGTCCGAAGTTGCCGTACAGCCCGGCCGCCGACGCGGTCATGACGATGCGCCCATACTGCTGCTCGCGCATGATCGGCCAGACCGCGTGCGTCACACGGAACGCGCCGAGGACGTGCACGCGGTAGACGAGCTCCCAGTCCTCCTCCGTCATCTTCGCGAACGACTTGTCGCGGAGGATGCCCGCGTTGTTCACGAGCACGTCGACCCGCCCGAACGCGTCCATCGCCGTCTTCACGATGCTCGCGCCGTCCTCGACCGAGTCGTAGTTCGCGACCGCGTTCCCGCCCGCCGCCTTGATCTGCTCGACCACCTCGTCGGCGGCGGCGCTGCTCTTGCCCCCGCCGTGCATGCTCCCGCCGAGGTCGTTGACCACGACGTTCGCGCCGCGGCTCCCGAACAGGAGCGCGTGCGCGCGGCCGAGCCCGTTGCCGGCGCCGGTGACGATGACGGTCTTACCGTCGAAGCGGAGGGTCCCCATGGGTCCCCTTGTTGGGATTGATTGACTCGTCAGTCAAGCAGATCGAAAACCCTCGAAGCCCGACCGCAGAAAAGGAACGGCCCCCACCTCCCGTAGTCGGCCCCAGATCGATGCGCCCCCCCGCGCGCTCGAGGAAGGAACGACCATGAAACATCCAACCAAGACTCACCTCGCGTGGGCGACGCTGTGGCTCACGGCCTGCTCGGGTGAGCTGCCCGAAGCGGTGGAGGCCGAGACGACGACCGACGAGGTCTACGCGAGGAACGACCTCGGGACGCGCTGGCCGAGCAACGTCGTCCAGTACACGTATTACTCGGGGTCCGACGCCGACAAGGTGCTCCCCGCGGACGTCGTCGGCGCCGTCGAACAAGCGGTCGACGCCCTCGAAGCGCGCGTGCCGCTTCAGTTCATCCAGGTCCCGAGCGGCAGCGGCGACTACATCCTGTTCCAGCGCGAGCCCGACACGAACGGCGGGTCACACGCCAAGAACGGTACGGGCGGCGGAAAGTCGGTCGTCCACCTCACGGACAACGCAGGCGTACGCACGGCGATTCACGAGGTCGGCCACATCCTCGGCCTGAGGCACGAGCACCAACGGCCCGACCGGGACGACTACGTCACGGTGATCCACGCCAACATCGCTGACAAGGCGCACAACTTCGAAATCAAGGATCCGAACGACCACTCGAAGCTCACGCCCTACGACCACCAGTCGGTCATGCACTACGGCACGAACCTGTTCTGCACGCCGGTCTGGGACTACACGGTGACGCCTCCGCAGTTCGTCTGCGAGACCACGACGTCACTCACGACCGAGGGTTACGTCACGACGAATCAGACGCTGAAGGCCCGCGCCGGTGTCGACACCGCCCCGGACGTGCCGGGCACCCAGACCGCCATCGCGACGAACAACCTCCCGACCAAACACGACATCAACGCGCTGTGGTTGATGTACGCCGAGCCGCTGAGCACACCGCTCCCGAACGAGGACATGGGCGCAGCGATGGTCGTCGCCGACTTCGACCAGGACGGCTACGACGACATCGCCGTCGGCGTGCCCGGTGAGGCCGGACCCGGCTCGACGACGTTCGGCGCCGTGCTCGTCTACAAGGGCACCGCGCGCACGCCCGTCCCCTGGCGCGTCCTGCGCTACGCGGACGTCGGCGGCCTGCACGGCAACGACGATCGCTTCGGCGCCGCGCTCGCGGTGGGTGACTTCGACGGAGATCAGTTCCCCGACCTCGCCGTCGGCGCGCCCGGCGCGCTCAGCCCGTTCGGCATCGCGTCCGGCACGGTCTCGATCTTCGGCGGCGGCCAGTTCGCCCAGGCCAACATGCAACCGCAAGCGACGGACACGAACTGCCCGACGTGCGTCGACAGCGACTACGAGCCTCTGACCCCGTGGCGCATCCTCAGCGGCAGCTCGATCTCCGGCGTCGCCGAGGCCAGCGGCGACTGGTTCGGCGCCGCCCTCGCGACGGGCGACGGCAACGGCAACGGCACGGACGAGCTGATCGTCGGCGCTCCTCGGGCGAGCTCCGGCTTCGGGACCGGCAGAGCCTACTTCTTCATCGGCGATACGTTGGATCCCAGCGGCACGGCCCTGGGGGCCCCCCTCGACGTCAGCGGCCTGGGCGGCACGCCGCCCTTCACGCTCGGCGCCGCGGTCACCACCGGAGACTTCGACGGCGATGGGAACGCCGACGTCGCGATCGCCGCGCCGGCCTACGGTCGCGAGCACGTCTACGTGTTCTGCGGTGGCGGCTTGCAGTACTTCCAACCCCACCAGCACATCACGCCGCCGACGTCGAACAGCGAGTTCGGATTCTCCATGACGACCGGCAACGTGCGCGGCAAGTTCGAGTCCGCCGACGAGTTGATCATCGGCGCCCCGCGCTACCGCAGCGGCAACGCCGAGGTGGGTCGGGTGGTGGTCTATCAGAAGATCTTCGGCTCGGGGTGCACGGTCTTCGCGGCCGGCGACGCCCACGGCAGCGTGGACGGCGGGCGCTACGGTCACGCCGTGCTCGCCGCGGACATCGACGCGGACGGCGATGACGACATCATCGTGGGCGCCCCCTTCGACGGCGACGGGCGCGTCGAGCGCGTCCTCGTCACCACCTGGAACGTCAGCAACGGACCTGACCTGCTGACGGTCTCGAACGCCAAGCGCTTCGGGATGTCGCTGGCGTCGGGTTGGGTGCACATCGACCCGCTGGTCGCGGGGGTCGGCGGGGTGTACGGCGCCGAGCGGATGCGCCTGTTCGTCGGCGCGCCCGAATCGCTGACGCCGACCGCGTTGGGCCTGAACCTCCCTGGCGGTGCGGTGTACGGCTACGTCGTGGACGGCAACACCACCCTGCTGCGGCAGCAGCTCCACCAAGGCATGGACTCGCCCTTCTCGCGGTGACCCGAGCCTCGGGCCGGGGGCGCGATGCTCCCGGCCCACCCCACCCCGCCCCGCCTCACTTCAGGAACGCACGCGCCAACGCGCGAATCTTGTGCTGCCAGTTGTAGACGACCTGTTGGCTGACGCCCATGTTGCGCGCGACCTCGGCGGTCGACTGACCGTCGTTGAACGCGAGCCGCCAGACGAGGCGACCGCGCACCGGGAGCTGCGCGTCGAGGTGCGCCGCGAGGCGGGCGGCGAGGTCGTTGGTGACCGCCTCGTCCTCGGGGTTGCCGCCGCACGCCGCGACAGTGAGGCCATCGTCGCTCACGATTCGGAGATCGCCGCCGCGTTTCTTCGCGAGGACCTTACGTTGCATCGAAGCGATCTCACGCTCGGCGATCAACCCGACGAAACCTTCGAGGGTGAGGCCGTGCGCGGGGTCGTAGGTCAGCAGACGGCGACCGCCGTCGGCGATCAGCGCAATCCAGATCTCCTGGACCAGGTCCGCGACGTCGTGCGCGCCGATCGGGCCTCTTCGCAGCGCCCGCGCGGCGCGCGCGCGGATGATGGGAACGAGGCGACAGAGCAGCTGCTCCAGCGCTTCGTCGTCCTCATCCGCGAACGCGCGGCGGACGATCTGGCGGTCGTCGACGGACATGGGTCACTCGCTCAGAGCGGCCCCACGCGCAGCGGCGAGTAGTCCGTCGACGCCTTGCCTCCCGGCGGCGTGACGCCGACGACGAGCGCGGCATCGATCGCGTCGACCTGACCCCAGTCGATCTGCGGACCGTCGAGCGAGACGGTGAGCTCGAGGTGCGCGCCCGGCACCCAGATGTGCGGCGGCGTGTCCTTCGACAGATCGATGTGGAACTTCTGGACGTGCCCGGTCGTCGGGTGCGGACCGGAGATCAGGAGGAACGGGTTCGCGAGCGTCGTCTCCGGCTCGTAGGTGTCCTCCAACTCGAGGACGAGGTGGGCGGCCGGCGCCTGCGCGTCGATCAGCGCGGGGCAGTCCGGGCAGAGCGGGCTGCCGGGCTGCGGTCCCAACGAGCCGACCAGCGCGCGGTCACGTCCGTTGTTGAAGGGACAGTTGGGCGTGCAGCTCGAGACGAGCTTCAGCGGCTCGTCGATGACGTCGAGCTTGCAGACGGCCCGCGTGTTCATATAGGCGCTGGGCCACTCGACCGAGGTCGGCTGCGTGCACGGTGGCGTCCCGCCCAACGCGGAGCAGGCGGCGATCTCGATGCTGCACTCCGCGAGCGTCCATTTATCGATGATCGACTCGTTGGAAGACGGAACGGCCGCCGCGCACTGAACGAGGGACGGACAGTTCGCGATGGCTGCGTCCAGACGCGCGACGTCGAGCATGCGCACCGGCGTCCCTTCGGCCGTGTTGCGACACACGGGGCGCCCCGTCAGGTAGATCAGGCGAGCGAGCGGGGTTCGCTTCAGTGGAACGCCACCCGCAGCCATCAACGCGGCTTGGGCTCGCGCGGCCGCGGCGGACACCAACACGGAGCTGACCGACGTCCCCGTCAGCGCGACGGGCAACGTGACCGTCGGCGGGAACGCCATCGACGCTCCGCCACACACCGGGGCCGTCGAAGTGAGCGGCGCGGCTTCGTCGGCGGCGTAGACGTGCTGCCCCGGCGCGACGATCGGCGTCTCCGTCCCGGGGATGGAGATCTGTGCGCGGTGGTTTTGGTCGTCGGTCGCGCTCACCGCAACGCTGACGCGCTCGCGCCGCGTGACATCGATGCGGCAGGTGTCGGTGCGGCTCCACTCGGCGGGGAAGAAGAGCTTCGGCTCGGGCTCGCTGCAGTCGGGGTCCGGGCCGTACATCCCGTCGGTGTTCGGGAACAACGCGTCGTCCGGAGGCAGGGGCAGGTTGCCGGCCGACGAGGCCACGAAGATCGGACGGGTCCCGGCGGCGTCGATGCGCTGTGCGACGTCGAGGACGTAGCGCACGGCTTCGCCGTACGGGTCCTCGTGGGTCTGGCAGCTGAGACCGACCAGCGCGGCGCTGTTGCTGAGCTGCTTCGGCCATCCGAGGCTCAGGTTGATCACCAGCGGCTGCGTGGACGTGGTGTCGAAGAGCAGCTGGTCGAGGCCGAGCGCGAGCGCACCGCTGGTCCCGGATCCACCGGCGTCGAGGACCCGCACGGATCGAAGCGCAGCCTCCGGCGCGACCTGCCGGGCGAGGATCGCCAGCGCGGTCCCGTGAACGTGACGGCCGGGAGCGGCGACGAGGTCGTCTTCGGACGCCACGCCGATCGAAGCCTGCACCTCAGGGATGACACCCGAGTCGACGAGCCCGAGGTCGACGGTGGACGAGGCGGGAGGCTCGACCGCGGTCACGGAGGCCGGAAGTCCGATGCGAGTGAGGTGCCACGAGAGCATCTCGTCGCTCGGCGCGCCCTCGACGCCCGCCACCGATGCGTCGCACTCACGTCCGACCAACAGGGTGTCGGCGGCGACGACGCCTGCGACGAGCGCGAACTCGTCGCGGATCGTCGCGACCACCTTGCACTGCTCGAGGTGCCGAACGGAGAGCGGCGTCCCGTCTCCGCCGGCCTCCCGGAACTTCACGCGGAAGTGCCGCAGGTGACCGTCGGCTCGCCAGGCAGGGGTCGAGCGCTCGGGGAGCAGCGACGTGGCTTCGACGATCACCGCGTTCGTCGGACAAGTGATCGCGCCCGAACCACAGAACCACGGCTTGCCCGGCGCGTTGGCGAGCGCTTCGAGGTTGGTTTCGAGCGCCGAGAGGAAGCCTGCGTTCCGCCAGTGCGACGGAATCGCCAGCTTCACGGGGATGTCGACGAAGAACGCGTCGGAGCGACACGGGCGGCCGAGCTCGCGGATCCTCGATGCGCTCTCCGTGGGCTGCGTCGGCTCCGACGCGGTCGTGCACGCCAGCGCCGATACGATCAGCACCGTCAGGGTGGCTTGTCGGCGTTTCATCTCTCACTCCCTCTTTCCTCGCGGTAGTCGACCGCGACCTCGAACTGCGTTTCGGCGGCGCCGTCCGACAGCACGAGCCGGACCGTGCGTGTGCCGAACGTTCGCTTGAATAGATCCCGAGCCGTGAACTCGACCCTGAAGCCGCCTTGCTCGCCGGCGGTGACGACGCCCTCGGGCGCGCGGACGTCGGTGCCGTCGAGATCGACGACGAACACGGTCAAGCGTGGGGGACGTGTGGGTCGCTCCGGCCTCAGCAGGATCTTGACGCGGCTCGCCGGAACGAAGACCTCGCCGCCGGGCGACGTACCGCGCACCGTGGTGAGGCCCCCCATCGGCCCCTCCACCGCGTAGGGTGGCAACGGGCCGTTGCGCGGGAGGAAGAACGCCGCGAGCGTCGCCGCCGCGAGCGCGAGGCCGACGACGAGCGCACGCCCGGAGCGTCGGTTTCTTCGCGCCGCCGCGCGCGCGCGGTCGAACAGCTCGGGCTCGACGTCGACGGCGAGCTCTTCGAGTAGCTCACGGCAATCGCGACACGCAGAGAGGTGTGCCTCGACGTCATTGATCTCGTCGGCACCGAGCCGCCCTTCCCGGAACGCGACGAGCTTGCCGTCGTCCACGTGGGTCCCCTCGGGTCCCGGCTCGGGCCCCTGCGCGAGGAGCGAGTCCAGGCGCTCGTCGTTCATGGGCGCGGTGCTCCAGCGACGTAGAACGGGCGGGCGAGCCGCGGATCGTCGCGGGCCACCGTCGCGTACGCGCGGAACGGATCGTCGGCACCGCCCGCCGCGTAGAACGCCCGCACGAACCGTCGCGACAACTCGTCCTCGACGTCGCGTGTGCTCGCGACGACGGACGAGGCGCTCACGAGGAGGAACGCCTCCGCGAGCCCGAGGTAAGCCGTCCGGCTCAGCTTCGCGGAGCGCCCGGTGCGGCAGCCGATCAGAACGACGTGGGCGACGGACGGACGGACGATGAGCAGGTCTTCGACGGAGAGTGACTCACCGGCGGCGAGGAGCAGTCGAGCGTCCCAGGGGCGGTCGGCCTGGAGCGCCCCGTGGCCCGAGAAGTGAAAGTGCGTCGCGCCGTCGAGCGCACCGAGCACGGCGCGCCGGGTCGCGGTGGGTCCGACCAGACGTAGGGCGCCGGGGTGCAGCGCCTCGACCTCGCGGCGCGCCGCTTCGAGGTTGCTCTGCGGATCCGCGACGATGACCGGACGCCCGTCGCGGTTGGCCTGTTCACGACGACCGAGGAGGCCAGCGAGCGGGAGAAAGGAGATCGACGTCGGCGCAAACGCGTCGGGTGCGAGGTGCGTCGCGCTCCACGGGTCCGGCCCCGGCGGCGGGACGATCGTGAGGTGGGAAATCTTCGCAACCGACTGCGCCCAAGCCCCGGGCGTCGGTTCGGATTGCACCACGTATTCGATGCGCTCCTCGGTCACGAAGAACGCGACGTACGTCCCGTCGGCGGCGGCGTGAAAGTAGAGCAGCCCTTGGCCCGGTCCGACGCGGGCGGTGATGTCGTCCGTTCCGAGTCGAACCGAGTCCGCGACGACGCCGCTCGCGTCGAGGATCGCCGTCGCCGCGTCGAATCGCACCTGGAGCTCTTCGCGCTGGCGCTCGGTCTCGCGGTGATAGGCGTCGAGCCGGGAGGCGGGGATCAGCTCCGCCCCGCCCGCGCGCCGTTCGTAGATGCCGCGCGTCCGTTCGTAGTCGAAGACCGCGCGCCGCCAGGCCGACCGCTGCGATTCGTCCAGCCCCTCCAGCGCCGAGCGGTATGCGAGCGGTTCGAGCACGAGGAGCCGCGCGCGATCCGCCACGACCATCGCCCGAGCGACGTCACCCCGCGACAGGTGAGCGCGGATGGCATCGTCGACGAGCCCCGCGCGATCCTGCGCGAACAACGCCCGCGCACGATGGATCTCGACGTGGCGCGCGATGCGATCGAGCGCGTCGAGCGCACGATCGAACAGCTGTGCGGCGCGAGCGTCTTCGCCCGCCGCCGCCGCGGTCTTCGCGAGACCGTACGTCGCGCGCCAGGCCAGGTTGGAGGTCTCGTCGCTGCCCGCGTGCGCCATCGCGAGCGCCCGCTCGAACCCCGCCCGGGCATCGGCTAACCGCCCCTCCTCCCGCGCACGCGTGGCGACCACGATCTGCACGAAGACCTGCGCGACGGGGTGCGCTTCGAGATCGAGGCCCTGCAGGCGCGCCGCGGCGGCATCGCGACCCTCGAGGTGATCGAGCCACGCGAGATCGACGAGCGCGTTGGCTTCCGGGACCGGCAAGCCGTCGCGTCTCGCGAGGCGCAACGCACGTTCGAAGTCGGCGCGCGGCTTCGACCAGTCGACCTCGATGGCGCCCGCGACCATCGCAGAGGCGAGCGTCCAGCCGCGTTCGACGAGCACCCCTGCGCGCTCGTGCGGCGCGACGCGATCAGCGGCGAGGTCGAGCTCCTTCAGCGCACGTGTGTAGTCGCCCGAGTGCAGCGCGATGCGCGCGATCGCGGCGCCGAGCGTCCCCGCGTCTTCCGTGAGCCCGACGTCGAGCGCGAGGCGTCGGCCTTCCTCGGCTACTTGCATCCCGTCGCGGAAACGACCGAGCTCTCGCAGCGTCAGGCTGCGATAGGCGGCAGCGCGAACGAGGCCCGAAGTATTGGCGATGTCGGCGTCGATGACCTCGGCGCGATCCAAGAGCGGAAACACCGCGTCGAAGTCGCGGCGGTAGAACGCCAAGAAGGCCTGCGTGCGGAGCGAGCGGCTCACCTCGCTCGGGACGTCGAGGCGCCGGGCGAGGCGGCCCCACCGTTCGACGGCTTCGACGTATCCGGCGGTGTCTCCGCGTCGACGCGCGAACGAGGCGGCGGCCGTCGCGACGGCGATCCGCTCCAGCCGATCCTTGGGGCGGATGGCGTCGAGCGCGGCGAACGCGTCGCCCCAACGGTCAGCGTCCGCCGCCTCGCGTGCAGCGTCGAGCGATGGCCACCGCGAGGGCACGACGCGAACGCGCCAGATGTGGTCGTCGACCACGAACGTCTGCAGCTCGGCGCGACTCGGGAACGTGACGTCGATGCGACAGCGCGCAGAACAATCGCTTGGATGCGGGAGCACGTCCGCCGCGAGCTCGACACGTTCGGGCGCCGCGTCCGCGACGACGAACGGCGTGTGCTCGGCGTCGAAGACGTAGACCAAGCCATCCGCGTCGCGCTCGACCGCAACGAACCCCAGCAGCTGCGCACGCGCCGAGGTGTGCGGTGGACCGTCGAGTCCAACCACCGCCGCGACCAGCCCGGCCAACGCCGCGATCGGCACGCGGGAGCCCAGCGAAGGTGAAGTCCAGGCGAGCACGGCCGAAGGGGCCTACGCGAGCCGCTCGGACGTCCTTTCAAAAAAAACGAAAAAAAGGGCCCCGGACCGCGAAGGTCCGGGGCCCGCCTAACGAGCCATCCTGGTCCTCCGCAAGAGGACCGAGTTCGTGCGTGCGCCTAAAGGATGTCCTTCAGGGCCTTCGCGGGCTTGAAGCCGACCGTCTTCGACGCCTTGATCTTCATCGTCTCACCGGTCTGCGGGTTGCGGCCCATGCGCGCCTTGCGCGTGCGGACTTCGAACGAGCCGAAGCCGGGGTACGAGAACTTCTTCTGCTTCTTGATGGCCGTGGTCATGGTCGAGAACACGGACTCGACGACCGAGGTCACCTGCTTCTTGGTCAGCTCGGGGTTACCTTTTGCGATCGCCTCGAGGAGCTCTGCTTTCGTCATTGATTCGAACCTCCTATGGGGCTGGCCCTCGGGCCCGCCTGAAGTCGACCTCTAAAGGCCGACCTAGGGTCTGTCAAGCCCTACAACACAACATCTGGAGGGTCCCGAACGCGCCACCCCCAAGGTCTTGGGGGCCCGCGCAAACGTTGAAGCCATGCGGGTCTGCGGTCCACAGGCCACATAACACGCTAGATCTACTAGAGAATCAGAGTCGGCGCCGACGGCGCTTCGGCCCGCTCGGGGCCCCACCACCCCCGCGGTAGATCTTGAGCTTCTGCCCGATCCGGAGCCGCGAAGATCGCCACAATCCGTTCCACAGCCGCAGCTTCTTGAGGCTCACACGGTACCGACGCGCGATACGCCACAACGACTCGCCGCGTCGCACGACGTGTGTGATCACCTGCGCGCCCTCCGGCCCGTACTTCGAAGGACGGTAGCGCCGATCCGGCGGCTCACGGATCGGAACGACATCGTTCATCGCAATCGGAACCGGCACGATGATCTCGTCGAACGCCTGCACGCCGAACTCGTTCATTCCATTGAATGTACTTATCGCCTCCGTCGTCGTGTGGTACGTCGCCGCGATCGTTTCGAGCGAATCCTTCCGCTGCACTTCGTGGTGCCGGTACGTCATCCGCGACGCCCCCAACGCCGCGAGCCCGGCCTCACAAGTCTTCGCCGCCCCGCGCGGGACGCGCGCCGGATAACGACGCCCCGGCGGCGTCACGTCACAACGCAGCTCCGGGTTCAACATCTGCATCCGCTCGAGCTGCACCTCGCCGCACGCCGCGGCGAGTGTCTTCAGGTCGGTCGCCACCGTCACCGTCAGCACTTCCCACTCCAGCTCGGGCAGATAGTCGACCTCCTCGAACCCGTACGCCGTCGGCGACTTCGAGATGCGCGCCGCCGCCAACATCTTCGGCACGTAGTGGCGCGTCTCCTTCTTCAGGTGCCACGTCCGCGACAACCTCCAGAAGTCCTCCGTCCGCGCGCGACGGATCGCCTTGTTCATTCGCCCCGTCCCCGCGTTGTACGCGGCCCACGCGAGGAACCAGTCGTCGAACTGCGCGTAGAGCGCCGACAACAACCGCGCCGCCGCGTGCGTCGCGCGCTCGAAGTCACGGCGCTCGTCGACCCAGAACCCGATCTTCAATCCGAAGCGCCGCCCCGTGAACGGCATGAACTGCCACGCCCCCGCCGCGTGCGCCCAAGAGTACGCGCGCGGCGAGAAACCACTCTCGATCATCGAGAGGAACACCAGGTCCTTCGGGAGCCCGTACTGATCGAGGATCCGCCAGAAGATCGGCACGTAACGCGTCGACCGCGCCAACCATCGCTCGAACCAGATCCGCCCACGCCCCGTGAGGTACTCGACCCACTCGTCGACGCGCGGGTCGTCGGACATCGGGATGTCGTACGTGACGACGGTACCCGTCACCGCGAGGATCGGCGCAACGACGACGTCCCCCGCGAGCGGCACGTCCTCCGCGACGTCCTCCGCGAACGCCACGAAGATCTCCGCCGTCGAAGCCGTGTCCGTCGCGCCATACAGATCGCCGAGCCGCTCCACGGACTCGGGCGCGTAGAAGGGCTCGTGGATCACCACCGGCGGCACCGTCGACTCGATCGGCGACGGCGCCCCCAACCGACACGCGCTCATGAACAGCGCGGTCAGCGCGAACAGCTCAACTCTCGTCGAGCTCGTGCCCCGGTCCGGTGATCTCACGCAGGTACTTCTCGTAGACGAACGCGTCGCTGTGCTCGGGCACGTGACACCCGTCGGCGCACGTCGACTCGGGCGCCTCGAGCTCGATGGACGACGGGTCCTGGTCCTCGATGTGTATCGAGCCCGGCCCGTGGCAGTTCTCGCACCCGACGTCCTCATACCCCTTCACGTCCGCGAGCCGACAGAACCCGCCCGCCTGCTCGTACCCCACGGTGTGGCAGCCGATGCAGGTTAGATCGAAGTGCTTGCCGTCGTCTTCGAGCGTCGCCCACGCCTTCGCATGCTTCGTCTTCTTCCAGAACGCGTAGGCCTCCTCGTGGCACTCCACACACTTGGCCGTACCGACGAATGTGGCAGCGCCTTCCTTCGGCGCGCACTTTTCCGTGTCACCTTTGGTCAGGTTCATCGCGTGCAGCTCGCGGTAGTAGACCTCGAGGAGCTTGGTCATCGCCGGGTCCGAAGGGATGTCTTCCGTGAGCCGCACGATGTCGACGCGCACGTGCGGACCCGACGGCGGCGGTGACGGTGGCAGCGGACGATCGAGGTCCGCCTGAATCTGCGCGATTTGCGCCTTCTTCGCCTTCACCGCTTCGGCCTTCTTCGGGTCCACGCTCCACGCGTCGACCTCCATCTGGTAGGCGCGGATCTTCCGCTCCGCGAGCTGGCGTCGTTTGAGCTCCGCCGCACCCGCGTCGTCGAGCACCAGCGGACGCTCCGGGGCGTCCGCACCGAACGCGAGCGTCAGGCGCCCGATGTGCTGCCCCTGCGAGCCCGCCTCCGCGATGATCACCTTGCCCTCGCGCACGGGCCCCGCCGGGTCACGCTCGATCGGCGTCCCCGGCGCACGGAGGATGACGTCGATGTTCGGCACCGCCTTCGCCAACGCCTTCGCGTCGACGAGGGACAGGTGCGCGAGCACCACGACGACCTCTGCGCCCTCGTCGCGCAGCACCTTCACCTCCGACGCGACACCCGGCGCGTACTCGATGACCGTGACGGCCGCCTTCGTGCTCGCGATCTTCTCGGGCGGCGCGACGCCGGTGAACCCGACCTTGATCGCCCCGATCTTCCGCACGAACGAACGCGCGATCGTCGGCCCCGTCTCCTCGGCGGGGCGCACGTTCGCCGAGACGAACGGCGTCGCCCCCTCCTGCTGCAGGTTCTGGAGGAAGTCGGCGCCGTCCGCGAGATCCGACGGCCCCACGTTCAGCGCCACCGCTCCGAGCTGCCGGTACACCCGGCCGAGGATCTTCGCCTTGAGGATGTGCTGCTCACGGGTCACGTCGTTCACGCCGTCGGGCGGGAACAGCAGGTTGCCGGCGTCGACGACCGCGCGGTGCTCGTGCCCGCGCCGCACGACCGTCGCGAGGCGCTGAACGCCGCCGAGCGGTTTGGTCGTGCACCCGCAGGGCTCGACGTACCCCGCGACCTCCGTGGAGAAGTAGATCTCGGCCTTGCGCGCGGGCTCGAAGCCTCGGGACGCCTGCGCCGCCGAGGGGGCCTGTTTGCCGTTCTTACAGGCGATGCCCGCCAGCGCCGTCAGGACCGTACAGATGACCCAGCGCATCGACATCAGCCCTCGGCACGTAGCAGCGGCCCCGCGAACCCGTCAACCGAACCTGAGAGCTTGATCGCCGCTCCCAAACCCGAAACAAGGGGCGCGTGTCGCGTGTGTTGGTGGTGACCGGGCTCCTCGTCCTCTCCGCGTGTCGCGTCGAGGTCGGCGCGCCTCGGGTCCGTCAGCAGGCCGCCGACACCCAACCGACCGGGCGCGTCACCGTCTACACGTCGATGTACCGCCACGTGATCGACGCGATGAAGCCCATCCTCGCGGAGGCGCTGCCCGAGGTCGAGGTCGAGTGGCTGCAGGGCGGCAGCGAAAAACTCGCGACGCGCCTCGACGCGGAGCTCACCGCCGGGACCCCGAGCGCCGACTTGGTCATGACGTCCGACCCGCTGTGGTACCGGCGCCTCGCCGAGGAGCGGCACCTCGCAGCCTTCGCGCCGATCCCCGCGCTCGCCATGCCACGAACGCTGGTCGACCCGCGCGGCTACTTCGTCACGTCGCGGATCTCGACGATGGTGTTGGCGTACAACGAGGAACACGTGAAGCCCGATGAGGTCCCGCGGACCTTCTTGGATCTCTTCGACGAGCGGTTCGTCGGACGTGTCACCACGCCGGACCCGCTCGGTTCCGGAACCACGTTCACGACGCTCGCATTCCTCGTCCACACCCACGGCGAGGACGTCATGCAGCGGATGAAAGCGGTGAACACGATCGCATCGGGCGGCAACTCGTCGACGCTCACCCGCCTCGAGAGCGGTGAGCACCACGTCGGTTTTGTTCTCCTCGAAAACGTCCTCGCCGCCGAGAAGCGCGGCACGCCGGTGAAGTGGAAGCTCCCGGAGGAAGGCGCGGTGATCATCCCCGGCCCGATCGCGCTCCTCGCCAAGGGACCGAACCCGGTCGCGGCGCGGGCGGTGTACGAGGTGCTGCTGTCCAAGGCTGCGCAGGAGAAGATCGTGGACGGTCTGATGCACGCCCCGTTCGACACGCTGGAACCGCCGACCGGTGCGCCGCCGCTGCCGAAACTCCTCGACACGAAGTACCAGTGGACCGACGACTTCGTGCACGCTGCGGTCGACCAGTCCCAGACGCTGCGCGAGAAGTTCAGCGCGATCATGGGTGGCCATTGAGTCGCCGCCGTCTTTCGCTTTCGTACGTGTCGATCGGCGTCGGCGCGACGGCGGCGTTGTTGCTGTTCGCGGTGTGGCCGCTCGCCGCGGTGCTGCGGACCGCGCTCGCCGACGGCGGTGCGCCCTTGCTCGCCGAGCTCGCGGAGCCGGGCGCACACGAAGCGTGGTTCAACACGCTGGTCCTCGCGGGCTGGGTGACGGGACTCGCAGTGCCGCTCGGTGCGACGCTCGCGTGGGTCGTCGAACGCACGGACGCGTTTGTCTCCGAGCGCACACGCGGCGCGACCGGTGCGTTGCTCACGCTGCCGCTCGCCGTTCCGCCCTACCTACTCGCGATGGCGTGGGCCCTACTCGGCAACGGGCGCAACGGTCTACTGAATCGAATCGCATCCGCGCCATGGGTCGATCTGTACGGGCTCGACGGCATCGTGCTGGTGCTCGTCACCGCCTCCTATCCGTTTGTGTTGCTCGCCGTGCGAGCTTCGTTGTCGCGCGCCGACCCGGCGCTGGAGGAGGCGGCGCGCACCGCGGGCGCCGGGCCGGTGCGGGTGTTGATCGACGTGACGATCCCCCTCGTCCTCCCCTCGATGGCGGCGGCGGCGGGGTTGGTGTTCGTGTTCGCGACGGCCGCGTTCGGCGTGCCGTACCTGCTGGGGTCCGTGGCGTCGCCGCCGGTGTACTTCCTGACCACGCGCATCTTCCGCTACACGACGCTCGGCGGCGAGGACATGCTCGCGCGCGCCGCGGCGTTGGCGATCGTGTTGCTCGCGACGTCGGGCCTCGCGCAGGCCGCGTCGAGCTGGCTCGCGAAGCGGCGATCGACGGTGCAGGTCTCGGGTAAGTCGTCGCGCCCTTCCCTCGTGCGCCTCGGTCCGCTGAGGTTCTTCGTGCGCGCGGGGCTCGCGTTGTTCGCGCTGACCGCAATCGTCCTGCCGCTGTCGACGATCGCGTGGACCTCACTGGCGAAGTCGTTCGCGGAGCCCGGGACGCTGTCCTTCGTGCACTGGAACAACGTGCTCGCGCGCGAGGAGACACTCGGAGCGTTCGTGCACTCGATCGTGTTGGCGCTCCTCACCGGCGCGCTCGTCGCGGTGCTCGGCCTGGTCGTCGCGCGCATGGCGAAGGTCACACGACGCGCCGGCGCCGTCGTGTCGTTCCTCGCGTCCGCGCCCTACGCGGTGCCGGGGACCGTATTGGCGATCGGGCTGCTGCTCGCGTTCTCGCTGGAGTACCGCGTCATCGTCGCGGACCGCGTGACGTTCGCGCTCTACCTGCCGGGGACGCTCGGATTGCTGATCGTGGCGTACGGCGTGAAGTACCTCGCGTTCGGTGTGCGCGGTGCGCGCGCGGCGCTCGATCAGATCCACCCTTCGTTGGAGGAGGCCGCGCGGACGTCCGGCGCAGGACCGCTCCGCGGCACGGTCGACGTGTTGCTGCCGCTGGTGTCCCCCGCGGTGCTCGCGGCGTTCGTGGTCGTGGCGCTGCCGTGCCTGTCGGAGCTGACGATGAGTGTGCTGCTGTTCGGCGCGCACACGCAGACCGCGGGGACGCTGCTGTTCGAGCTACAGAGCTACGCGGACCCGCCGGCGGCGAGTGTGGTGGCGACGTTGGTGGTGGGGATCGCGCTCGTCGGTGACTTCCTGTCGCGACGACTTTCGAGGAGACGAACGACGTGAGCGAGTCAGGGCTCGAGCTTCGAGCGATTCACAAACGCTTCGGCGACAACCACGTGGTGCGCGGTCTCGAGATCGCGCTGGAGGCGGGGGAGATCGTCGCCCTGCTCGGCCCCTCGGGCTGCGGGAAGACGACGGCGCTGCGGATGGTCGCGGGGCTCGAGACACCCGACTCGGGGACGATCACGATCGCCGGCCAGACCGTGAAGAGCGACGCCGTCGATCTTCCGCCCGAGGCTCGCCGCATCGGGATGGTCTTTCAGTCGTACGCAGTGTGGCCGCACAAAAACGTCCGCGACAACGTCGCGTACCCGCTGAAGCTGGCGAAGAACGGCGACGCCGGGGCGCGCGCGGACCGAACGCTGGAGCTGGTGCGGCTGGGCGGCATGGGCGACCGCTTCCCCGACACGTTGTCCGGAGGGCAGCAACAGCGCGTGGCGCTGGCGCGCGCGCTGGTCGCGGAGCCGAAGCTCCTGTTGTTCGATGAGCCGCTGTCCAACCTCGACGCGAAGCTGCGCGAAGAGATGCGCCACGAGATCCGCGTGCTCGCGAAGCAGGTCGGGATCACCTCGCTCTACGTCACGCACGACCAGCCGGAGGCGTTCGCGGTGAGTGACCGGGTCGCGGTCGTCCTCGACGGCGTGATCGCGCAGGTCGCGCCGCCGCGGGAGATCTACGCGGAGCCGGCGTCGCTCGCGGTGGCGAAGTTCGTGGGGCGCCTCTCGATCCTCGAAGGTGTGGAGCGCACCGGTGAGGGCCGCGCGCGGGTCCAGGGCTTCGAGCTCCCCGTGACCTCGGCGACGGACGCCCAGTCCGTCGTGCTCGGCGTACGACCCGAAGACGTGCGCCTCGCCGACGGCGGTATCGAAGGCCGCGTCACCCGCGCGACGTTCCTCGGCGAACGCACTGAGCTGGAAATCGAGACGTTGGCGGGCACGCTGCGCGCGGACGTCGGGAGGTCGACGCCGGTGCACGGGGGCGGAACCGTCCACGTCGCGCTCGACGGTGGACGGCTCTACGCCACCCCCTCTCACTGAACCTCGAAGCGGAACAGCTGCGTGTTGTTGTCCGGCTCCGTGTCACCCGAGTAACTCATCGGGTACGCGTAGATTCCGATCATGTACTCACGCCCCGCGATGAACGTGAACGGGATGCCGTCGGTCGCACCTTCGAGCGCATCGAGGTCGTAGGTTCGCGCTTCCACGAGGTCGTTCGTGTACGGGTTCGGCCAGGCGGTGCGCGAGCTGATGACTGTAGTCACGCGGACGGTCTGGGGAGAAGCGGTCACCGCGTCGAAGTTCTGCACGCGGTAGACGACGCGCCGATCGCCCGCCGGCATGACCTCGACGACCTCGCCGGCACGAACGTCGTTGTCGAGGAGCCCGACGCAGTTGCGACAGTTCGCGATCTTCGCACCCGTGAGACCGAAGTCCTGCACGCAGCTCGCGTCCGGGAGGAGCGTGCTCGGATCGATGGCACACCACGGCGAGCGCGCCTGTCTCATGAGGTAGAGCATCGCGTTGTAGAACGCGGGCGCGACGTCCGACGCATAGTCGGTATCGCTCGGGTGGAAGGGGTTGGACGCATCGAACGGGTCGAAGCGGTACGGCGACGGGCTCGCGGTGTCGTCGTAGGCGGCGCCGTCCGGCGGGAGCTCGAGGAGCATCGACACCGCCGCGCGAGTCGTGCTGTGGTCGGCTGCACCGGCGGTGTCGGAGGGTTTGGCCATCCACCCGGTGAACTGACCGACGCCTTTGCCTTCGCAAGTCCCGGCCGCGTAGTCGAGCTGCCCCTCCGGTTCGACGACGATGCCGTTGAACACGTCGCGGAAGTTCTGCGGGACGTCGGCGTCCCCGTTCTGAGCGCCGACGCACGGGCTATAGCTGTGCACCGACATCGACATCGAAATCATGCGGTTGTTCACGAACTTCCGCATGTGCTGAGCCTCGACCGCTTCGAACGGGAAGTCACCGTGAAACTTGTTACTCAGACAGTTCCCATCGCCCGAGGACCACCCTTGGGAGTAGGCGCGATTGAGATCGATTCCCACCCCGAGACCGAACAACCCACCCGGACAACTCAACGTCTGAGCGTTCGTGCGCCACCCGTTGCTGTCGGAGCTGGACGCGGGGTGCCAGATCGTCGACGTCCAGTACACCTCCGGGTCTCCGCCCGTCGCGTCGTCGTACTGGCGCCCGTCCGGATTCACCATCGGGATGATCCAGATGTCCGCCTCCGCTGCGATGTCCTCGACCACCGTCGTCCCGAGCAGCGCGTCGAGGAAGTACGCGAACGAGATGCTCTGCAGCAGGTGGAGGCACATCTCGGGCGACGCCCACTCCCGCGCGTGGGTTCCGCACTCGATCAACAGCGCGGGCCGGTCCGCGTTGCCCGCGGCGTCGTGCCCGCTGGGGCGGTCCTCGCTGAGGAGGACGGCGCGAATGTCGTGGCCGAGGGGCGTCGTCCCGATCGTGAAGACGCGGAGCATGCCTCCCGCGCCGCCGTCGAGCACGTCGACGGCCGCCTCCATCTCCGCCACGTCGTGGAAGTCTTCCTTGGCGGCGAATGCGCTCGCGGGCACGAGCAGCGCGAGGCACGCGGCGGTAAACCGTTCAACGTTGTTCATACGAGGCTCTATGCGTCGAAGGCCTCGAACCTCACGCGATGCCCCGCCGCCTCCTAGAATCGCGCCGTCGGGCCTGCGACCGTGGCCTCCAGCGGCTCGGGCGAAGTCACCCAGAGCACCACCGCCAAACTCAACGCCGCCAACCCCGCGACGCCCGCGGAGACCGCGACGACGTTGTTACGTCCCACGTCGTCGTTGAGCCGGCGCACCTCGGCGCCGACGCGCACGTCGTCGGGCTTCGCGAGCTCGGCGTCCACCGCGTTGCGGCCGTCGATCGACAAACCTACGAAGACGCCGCTCACCGCGAGCGCGGCGACACCGATGCCTCCGCTGATCCACGCGGGCGCGTTCGAGCCGCCTCGCCCGCGGACGTAGGGGCCGTGCGGAGGCTCCTGCGCGGGGACCGCCACGCAGTCCGGTGAGAACGCGGCCTCGACCGAACCTCCCGGCGGGACGTTCAGCTCCAGCTCCCGGAGCTCACAGCCCAGTCGATTCAAACGGACGTCGTGTTTGCCGTGCGCGATCTTCACCTGGCGCTCGAACGGCCCTCTCCCGATGACTTCGTCGTCGATGGAAACCTCGGAGATATCCCGCACGACCAAGTCGATGCGCCCCAACTTCGCGCGCCCGGCCAACGACTCCACCACCGCGCGCGGTCTCCCCTCTTCGACGTTCAGCGCGGTCTCGAGCGAACGATACCCATCCATCTCGAACCGAAGCACGTGCTCTCCGGCGCGCACCGGAACCGAGAGCGGCGACGCTCCGACGGAGACGCCGTCGATGAGTACGGACGCACCGGGTGGGTTCGTCTGAATCCGGATCGTCGGCGCGCATCGGCGCGCTCGGTCGATCGTCCCCGCGATCTCCCGCGTCACACTCATCTGCTCGGTCTCGAGGTAGCGGTCGAACAGGACGACCGCCTTCTCACAGGAACCGAGCTGCTCGTAGGCGAGGCCCGCGTTGTAGAGGAACGGAGCGCGGTTCCGCTCCCCCGCCGCCTCTAGCAGACGGTACGCCTCCAAGTACCGCTTCGCGGCCTCCTCGTACTCGAGGTTGTCGAAGGCCTTGTCTCCCGCGGCGAGGAGCGCCATCGAGCGTCGCTCCGCTTCGCTACCTTCCGGCGTCGCGAGCAACAGCAGCGCGACGAGCGCCGCCTTCAAAACTCCTCCGACCGAAGCACGAACCCACAACGCGGACAGTCCTCGTCACCCGGCGAAACGCCCGCAAAACAACTCGGGCACTGACCGCGCTGCACGGCCTCCGCGATCGCACCTTCGAACGAATCCAACATCGCGCGCGCGCGCGCGACCTCCTCCGGCGTCGCCATCGGCGCCGTGTCGAACGCAGGCTGCCGACGCACCGCTTCGATCGCCCGGACGAACGCCGACACGCGGCTCGACCCGGGCATGTGCTCGAGGAGCGTCTGGAAGTGCTCCAACGCGAACTGAAGATCCCCGGCCGCGAGCAGCTCGAGCCCGGTCTCGAACACCTGCGTGGACGCGCGATTCTTACGCCGCCCCTCGCCGCGCGGGTCCTTCCACTCACGCGTCGACCGCGCGACCACCCCCGCGCGCCGAAGACGAGCGAACACCGCAGCCGCGCTGTTGGGCATCGACGTGATGTCCTCGGTGTCCTCCGGATCCATCGGCGCGACCGGGAGAGAGCCCCGCTCGCGTCGTGGACGCGAGGGCTGGTTCTGCTCGGAGAGCGTCGAGGCCGCCTCATCGGCCGGACGTTTGGCGTAACCGAAGGTGGGTTCGTCCTCGAGCTCCAGCGGCGGCACGAGGTCCGCATCGTGGGTACGGTCCAGGTCCTCTTCCGGCGCGTCCTTCGACGGCAACGGCTCGTACAGGGCGCTCGGCGGCGCGCCGTCCATCTCGTCGGTCGCGCTGGGATCGATCGGCGTCGCGGCGCCCGTCGGCATCGAAGAGATGTCCGCGGCGACCAACACACTCCCGACGCGGTGCGCGGGCTCCTCGTCCGGCAGCGCGACCGTGGGCGACAAACCGGGCGACAGCGCGTCGGGCTGCGCCGGGAACGGCTCGACCTCCCCGAGGAGGATCTGCTTCGTGCGTACGGGGTCCTTGTGCCACTCCGCGTACGCGAGCTGCAGGTTCGCGAGGGTCCGAGGCCCCGCCGAACGTGGGCGCGGCGCCGCGCTCGTCGTGACCTGCTCGCGCTGGAACAACTCGAAACACAAACGCACCGCGGCGGCGTCGACGGTAACTTCGTCGTCGTCGGGCATCAGCACCGCGACCTGCTCCGCCGTCCGCGTTCCGTCGCACAGGACGAGCACCGCGTGCTCCCAAGGTTCGAGAACGGTCACGCGGTGGGTTTCGGGATCCAGCACGGTGACGATACGCCGCCCGCGACGCGTGTGGTCGGCGGTGATCAACCCATCGCGCGCCTTGGGTTTCACGCGCTCACCCCTTGGCACAACGCTTCGATCCGCTCGTCCTCACTCCGGAGCGTCGTGGCAAAGTCGAGCGGCGCGTGGTTCACGAGGTCCCGCGCGAACAACACTGCACCCACCACCGGCTTCACCGTGAGCAGCACGACGTGCGCCTCGTTGACCGTGTCCCGGATGCGCCGCTCCGCGGCCTCGACGAGCGCCTCGTGCCCGGGCGTCTGGAACATCGCGCCGCCGAGCACGACCACGGCGTTCGGGCCCCGCAGCACGAGCGTACGCATCAACGCTGCCGCAGCGGCGCCGAGGCGCCGCCCGGTGTCCTCGATGATCCGCAGCGCGAGCCCGTCCTTCGCGCGCGCCTGCGCGAACAGACAAGCCACGATCTTCCGCACCAGTGACTCCGGGAAGACGCCGCGCACGAGCTTCTGATGGGTGTCCTCGATGCGCGACAGCCCGAGGGTCTCGACGATCGCGGAGGACAACGTCGAAGGCCCCGTTCGCCCGTCGGTCGCCATCCACGCTCCACCGACCGCGCGCATCGCGAGGTCCTCCGCGAAGCCGACATCCCCGGAGACGTAACCCATCCCGCCGATCTGATGACGCCGCCCGTAGCGATCACGCCCGACGCAGTTGGTTCCCGTGCCCGCGACGAGCCCCACCCCAACGGCGTCGCGCGTCGCCGCGCGCAGCACGAGCAACGCGTCGTTCTCCACGAACACCCGCTCGACCGGGACGACGCCGCCGACCATCTTCTCGACGATCGCCATCTCTTCTTCGCGGTCCGCCCCGGCCACGCCGAGCGCGGCCGAATCGATGTCGTCGATCTTCAACCCCGCCGATCCGAGCGCGGACTCGACCGCGGCGCGCAACTCACTCGACGCCGCGCGCTCTCCGATCGACTGGTAGTTACATCCGCCCGCACGACCCGCGCCCACGACGTGACCGCGTTCGTCGCAGATGACGGCGACCGTCTTGGTGCCTCCGCCGTCGACGCCGAGGAAGTGACGCTTCATCGCGACTCCAACCACGGCGCCGCGGGATATGGCGCGTTGGCGGGCGGCGTGAACGGGAACGTCACCGTGCGCCGCTCGGCCGCCGACACGTACGCAGCCCACATGATCTCGAGTGACCGACGACCGTCCTCGGCGCTCATCAGCGGCTTCGTCCCGTCGCGTATCGCCCGCGCGAAGTCCGCCATCTCCTGCGGGTAGCCGTTCTGCCACAGCCACTCGAAGTCCGGCCGCGACCACCCCGCCGGGTGATCCTGAGCGCCGTGCTCCGAGAACATCGACAACCCATTCGACTCCAGGAGGTCCACATCCACGACGCCCTCCGTACCCACGAGCCGCGCCGCGGAGCTCATTCCGCCGGGGAGCGTCCACCCTGCGAGGAGCCGGGCGAAGCGGTCACCTTCGAACTCGATGCGGAGCTCCACGTGATCGTCGAGCGGCGCGCGATGGCGCAGTCGATCCACGTGCGCGGTCACGCTCTTCACTTCAGCGTTGTCGAACATCCACAGCGCGTAGGCGATCGCGTGACAGCCCATGTCCATCAACGCCCCGCCCCCCGCGAGCTCCGGCGTGAAGAACCAGTCGCTGTAGGGCCCGCCGTGGATCTCGCGCTGGTCGAGCCAGAACATCCGGCCGATCGCTCCGCTCTGTACGAGCGCCTTCGCGCGGACGAGCTTCGGGCAATAGCAGAGCTCCTCGGCGTACCCGACGACGAGGTCCTTCGCCGCCGCGGCGGCGAGGATGGCGTCCGCCTCCTCCAACGTGAAACACAGCGGCTTCTCGACCACGACGTGTTTGTCCGCCGCGAGCGCCTCCATCGTGACGGACGCGTGCAGTGAGTTCGGGAGCGCGACGGTCACGGCCTCGACCGCCTCGTGCTCGAGCATCCGCCGGTAGTCGGCGAAGTAGTCGACGCCGTTCTTCTCGGCGAGCGCCTCCCCGCGCCCCGGTCGATCGCGCTCGCGCGGTACGTCCGCGATCGCCACGACCTCGGCCTCGTCGATTCGCGCGAACGCCGCGAGGTGCTGCTCGGTGATCCATCCGGACCCAATCAGTCCGAAGCGAACCGGGTCACGAGAGGGCATCCGCCGCTCCGTGGATCTTGCCGATGGCCTCGATGATGTCGTCGACGTCCGACGGGTCGCCGAGGAACAGTGAATGATGCAGCCACACGGTGCGCTCGTACGCGGCGCGGGTCGCCACCGGACACGGCGCGTGCTCCGGCTTCAGCTCGGCGCCGTAGCGCGGCGCAATGGTCGGGTACTCCGATGCCCGCAGGGGGAAGATCTCTTCGATGCGGTCCTGGATGGGGACGTAGAAGTCACCGTCCGCGGGCACACCTTCCGCCGTGAGCGCCTCCACGAACTTATCGCGCGGAACGCCGCCGTACGCCTCGCTGTCGTAGAGCAACACCAACTCATACGCGGTCTTGCGCGTGATACGTTCGTCCCGCCGCTGGACGGTGAGTCCGAGCTCGGGTCGTGACTCGAGCGCGGCGACGAGGCGAGCGACGTTCTTCTTGCGGCGCTCGTGTTGTCCGTCCAAACGGGTGAGTTGCGCGGAGAGCAAGCTGGCTTGCAGCTCCGTGATGCGATCGTTCCAGCCGAAGACCGCACCCTCGAACCCATCGTAGCCCGGCTCCTTGCGCCCGCAGTTCACGAGCGCCTGACAGCGCTGGGCGAGCTCGTCGTTCGAGGTGGTGATCGCACCCCCCTCTCCCGCGGTGAGCAGCTTCGACGACTGAAACGAGAAGCTCCCGACGTCACCGATGCTCCCGGCGCCGCGCCCGTTCCACTTCGCGCCGTGGGCGTGCGCGCAGTCCTCGATGACCGCGAGCTCGTGCCGCTTCGCGATGTCCATGATCGCATCCATGTCCGCCATCGCGGAGCCGAGGTGCACCGGAATGATCGCCCGGGTCTTGTCGGTGATGGCGGCCTCGATCGCCGCAGGGTCGATGCACAGCGAAGCCTCGTCGACATCCACGAACACCGGCACCGCGTTCACGTACGCGGCCGCGCCCGCCGTCGCGACCCACGTCAGGGCCGGGACGATGACCTCGTCGCCCGCGCCCACCCCGAGCGCGCGCAGCGCGATCTTGAGCGTGACGGTCCCGTTCGCTGCGAGCACGGTGTGCTTCGCGCCGATGTACTCGGCGAAGGCGGCGCCGAACTTCTTGGCGGCCACGCCGGGCGCCGGGTAGCCGCCCCACTGACCGCGACGGAGGACCTCGAGGACCGCGCGCTCCTCGGGCTCACCCCGCTCCGGCCACGTCGGCCACGGGGCCGTACGAACCTTTTCGCCGCCGAGAATCGCGAGCACGGGGCATCCTTGCGAGGGCCCCGACGGGGGTCAAGACGACAGGCGAACGCACACGCCGAACGGGCCATTCACGAGCACGCAGTCGTACCGATCCGGGCACTCCCACGTCTCCTTGCAGCTCTGGACGTAGCCCGAGGCCTTGTCCGTCCCCCCCGCGCTGGACTTCGTCTTTCCGCAGACGCCGCGGGTCCCGGGTGAGCCGGCCGGCTTCAGGCAACGGTCACCGTCGCGGCTGCAGTCGCGGTCGATCTCGCAGAACTCGGGCGTGCGCTTCTTCGCGCCGCCGACTTCGACGTCGCGCTCGCGCTCCTCCACCGCCTCGAAGAACCGCACCTCGCCCGCCGGGAAGACGGGGAACGACAGCTGGTCGCCGCGCTCGCCGCCGAACTTCAGGTGGGCTTGCTGTTCGGGCGTCGGGCCGTCGGCCTCGCTCACGTAGTCCTGTTTCTTCGCCTTCGAGTCGTCGACCTTCACCTGCTCCGACGGCGCCGCACACGCGAACAGGAGGGACGCGGCGGCGATCCACTTCAGACTACGCATGGCCGAAGAATACCGATCCGGGGCCGTTCGTGCCCTCTTTTTCGAGGTATCGTCGGCGCGCCCCGATGCGGACCACCATCCTCGTCTGTCTGATCGCCGTCGCAGCGTGCGCCCCGTTGGATCGCAAGAAGCCCTTCGACGAGCCCGCGTTCGTGGCCTCGGTCGACGCGATTGGGCGCGCGGTGCGGGGCACCGAGGTCGGCGAAGGGACGTTCGTCGCGGGCTGGGCGCGCGCGCCGATTCGTGTGCCCTCCGGAGCCCCGCTCGCCGGGTACGGCGACCGCGAAGGCGCCCCGCACGAGGGGACCGCGGACGAAGTCGCCGTGCGCGCGTTTGTGTTCGGCGCCGGTGAACACCGGGTGCTCGTGTTCTCCGCGGACTTGCTCTTGGTGGATCCGGCGGTGGTCGCGGCGGTGACCTCGCGACTGTCGGACGTTCCGCCGGATCGGATCTTCTTCACGGCGACCCATACGCACTCCGGGCCGGGTGGGTTCGTGCCGGGTGTGCTCTGGGAGATCGCGTTCGGCGGGTTCGTGGATGCGGCGTTCGAGACGGTGGTCGACGCCCACGTGCGGGCGGCGAAGGAGGCGTGGGCCGCGGTGGAACCGGCGCGCATCGGGAGCGCGTCGGTTCGAGTGCCTTCTTTGATCGCAAACCGCGTCGAGACGAACGGGCCGGTGGACGACGAGCTGTTCCTGCTGCGCTTCGAGCGCGTGCGGGACGGGCGCGTCGCCGCGCTGTGGGTTTATGGCTGTCACGCCGTGACGCGGCCCGCTTCGAACTTGTTGCTCTCGGGGGACTATCCGGCGGACGTCGCGGCGAAGGTCGATGTCGATCTGTTGGGTTTCGCGGCCGGAGGGGTGGGGAGCTCGAACCCGAAACACGAGCGCAAGACCCACGCTTGGATCGTGAACCCACTCGTGTCGGCGGTGCGGCGGGCGCTGCGGATTGCGGCGGCGCGTTCGCGGACGTCGGGGGTGGTGGCGAGCGCAAGGGCGTACGCGCCGACGCCGCGGTTTCGTTACCGCGTGACGCGCGACGTGATGGTGTGGGGCGCGCCGATCTCCGCGCTGGTCGACATGCCGGTGCTGACGTTCGGATCGATCATGATCGACCACACCGTCTGGGCGTTCATGCCGGCGGAGATGAGCGGGGAGCTCACGGCGGCGATGCGGCGCGACGCGCGTCGACACGGCGTTCAGCTGGCGGTGACGAGCTTCAACGGGACGTACGTCGGGTACATCGTCCCG
Source organism: Deltaproteobacteria bacterium (assembly GCA_040218735.1). GTDB lineage: Bacteria > Myxococcota > Kuafuiibacteriia > Kuafuiibacteriales > Kuafuiibacteriaceae > JAUHYN01. The sequence goes on along the minus strand of JAVJQW010000043.1, from coordinate 45,408 downwards.
CGGCGCGTCTACGATCTGCCGGACGAGCTCGCCGCCGACATGCACCACTACGAGAGCCACGTGATGGCGTTCTTCGGACCGTACGGTGGTGACCTGATGGTGAACCTCGGGCTGCGCATGGCGCGCGGCGTCCACGGTCGAGCATGGCGCTGGCGGAGGTAATCGCGGCCTCCGCACTCGAACGCGTGGAGGCGGGGGCGCCGGCGGACCGTGTATTGAAGCGAACGCTCCGCGCGCATCCGGAGCTGGACAACGACGGACGCCGGCGCGTGGCGGAGCTGGTGCACGGGGTGCGTTGTCATCGCGTGCGGTTGGAATATCTGGCGGCGCGCTTTCCGGAGCTGAGTTGGCATGAGTTGTACGATCGGCGAGATGACTTGCTGCCGCCGCCGAGCCCGAGTTCGGGCCCGGTCGCACGGGGAGATTGGCCCGCCGGTGTCGTCGAGCGGCTTCGCGTGTGGGGTTCGCTGCCGGACTTCGTCGCGGCGGACTGGTATCAGCAGTTCGGTGACTCGGCGTTCGCGGTCGCGGAGGTGATGAACACGCCGGGGCCGATCGCGATTCGTGCGCGCGGAGATCGGGACACGTTGGCTTTGCGGTTGCGCGCGGAGGGAATGGACGTCGCGCCGAGGCAGCTCGCGCCGTGTGCGCTGCGGTTGTCGGGGCGGCCGGACATTCGCGGGTCTGCGGCGTGGCGCGACGGGGCGTTCGAGGTTCAGGACGAGGCGAGCCAGATGGTCGCGGTGGCGGTGGACGCGCGGCCCGGTGAGGCGGTGATCGATCTGTGCGCGGGCGCCGGCGGTAAGACTTTGGCGCTCGCGGCGGCGATGGAGGACACCGGGACGCTGTGGGCGTGTGACGTCGATGGCGCGCGGCTTCGCGATCTGGAGGTTCGGTTGGGGCGTGTCGATTCGCCGTCGGTGCGGGTGGTGGATCTGACTGGGTCGGCTCCGTCGAGTGGAGCGGATCGGGTGTTGGTGGATGCGCCGTGTTCCGCGACCGGGACGTGGCGGCGCGGGCCGGACCGGAAGTGGCGGGTGTCGGCGGCGGAGGTGGCGTCGTTGGCGTCGCTGCAGCTGGATTTACTGCGGCGGGCGTTTTCGCTGGTTCGCCCGGGCGGGCGCATCGTGTACGCGACGTGTTCGTTGCTGTCGGCCGAGAACGCGGAGGTTGCTTCGGCGTTCGAGGCGTCGGCGGATGTGGAAGCGGTGCCGGTGTGGCCGGGTGCGTCGCCGCGCGAGACGCTGCGGCCGGACGAGCACGACACGGACGGGTTCTTCGTCGCGGCCTTCGTGCGTTTGTTACCATCCGCAGGATGAAGCGCGCTCTTTGGTTCCTCGGGCTGCTCGCGGCGTGTAGCGGGGACAACAAGACGGACGGGCCTGCGCGTGAGCGGCCCGCGGAGCCGCCGGCGCACGTGTTGCCGTCGGCGGCGGAGGTTTCGTCGTCGCTGTCGGGGTTGGCGTTCGACGCGCTGGTGGAGCTGTCGTTCGAGCACTTGTTGCGGCGGAGCCCGGAGTCTTTGTTCGAGTTGCAGTTGGAGTCGAAGTATCCGCAGGACGCGGTGCGGTTGGACGATCGTTCGGACGCGTTCGCGGGCGAGACCAACGCGGTGGTGGAGGTGATTCGCGACGCGGTGATGGCGGTGGACCGCGGCGCGCTGACGGCGGAGCAGCAGCTCACTTACGACGTCTACCTTTGGTATCTGGAGGATCAGCTCTCGGCGTACGCGTGGCGCGATCACGCGTATCTGATGTCGCCGATCATCGCGGGTGAGCCGGCGCAGACGGAGCTGTTCTTCACGGAGATTCATCCGCTCGAGACGATGGCGGATGCAGAGGCTTACATCGCTCGGTTGTGGCGGGTGGATGACAAGCTCGATCAGGTCGCGGCGGTGGTGGAGGAGCGTGCTTCACGTGGATACGCGCCGCCGGCCGTGATGGTGGGTTGGATTCGTGGCCGCGTGCAGAACGCGGGGTTACAGGGTTATTTGAGTACGCCGTATTATGCGGCGTTGTCGCGGAAGATCGGGGGCATCGACGTGGCGTCGTCGGTGCGCGCGGAGCTGCTGGTCTCGGCGCAGTTTGCGATCGAGACGGACGTGATTCCGGCGTACGAGCGGCTCGATGCGGCGCTGGCGCGCGTGGCGCGCATGGCGCCGGCGGAGGTCGGCGTCGGGGCGTTGCCGAACGGGGCGGCGTACTACGCGGCGGCGTTGCGGCACCACACGACGACTTCGAGCACGGCGGAGCAGATCCACGCGCAGGGGTTGGCGGACCTGGAGCGGATTCACGTGCAGATGCGGGATGCGTTCGAGGGGTTGGGTTACCGGCGCGATGCGCCGTTGCAGGAGCTGTACGGGCAGCTGGTGACGGACGGCGGGGTGGTTCCGGGTGATGAGATTCTGGATGAGTACACGCGGATCATCGAGGACGCGGAGGGGCGATTGGCGGAGGCGTTCGATGTGTTGCCTTCGACGGACGTGGTGGTGATCGGCGCGCCGAGCGGTGGGTTCTACATCGGGCCGTCGTTGGATGGGGCGCGCCCGGGTGCGTTCTACGCTACGGTGGGTGGGTCCGGGGAGGCGCGCTTCGGGATGAAGACGCTGGCGTATCACGAGGCGCTGCCGGGGCATCACTTGCAGATTGGGATCATGCAAGACCTGGATCTCCCGTTCTTCCGACGAATCACTCGGCACACGGCGTACACGGAGGGTTGGGCGCTCTACGCGGAGCGCTTGGCGGCGGATCTGGGTTGGTACGCGGGGGACGCCTACGGTGACTTGGGCCGGCTCCAGTACGAGGCGTTCCGCGCGGCGCGGTTGGTGATGGACACGGGGCTGCACGTGATGGGTTGGGACTTCGCGCGGGCGAGCACGTTCATGCAGACGAACGTCGGCTTCCCGCAGGGCGCCGCCGACGGCCAGACGGCGCGTTACATCAGCTGGCCCGGCCAAGCGACGGCGTACGCGACGGGCATGAACCGCATCCTCGCAGCCCGCGCACGCGCCGAGGCCCGCGCGGGGAGCGCCTTCGACCTGAAGCGCTTCCACAACGTGGTCCTCACGGGCGCTAGCGTGCCGCTGGACGTGCTGGACGCCCGCATCGACGCGGCGTTCTGAGGGGGCCTGGATCTCAGGGGACGACGGTGATCGTCTGGGAGACCGGGTTGTTGTCGTCGTCCATCCACTCGAGCTGAGCCTTGGCGACGCCGGAGGTGACGTCGGTGTCGATGACCTGATCGAGCACGGTGCTACCGTACTGAAAGCTCGGCGGGAGGTCCGCGATCGTGTCGAGCACGTTGTCGGAGCCGTCCACGAGCGTGAGCGTCATGCCGGTGAAGGGGAAGGGGTGCGCGGTGTAGCCGGGGTCGAGGGTGCCGGTGAGCTCTTGGCGCGAGATGTCGTAGGTGCAGGGTGGACACGACACGTTCGGGTTCGCGCTCAGCAGTGCGGCGGGTAGCGCGACCCAGACGAAGGCGGCCGCGAGCGCGCTCGCCATGATGAGCATCTTGGACGTGTTCATGGCGGCGAGCTTAGGCCGCGGGGGGGGGGGCGCAACACTGCCCGAGAGGGCAGGTGCGACTCAGGGCTTGAGCATGATGTTCGGCTGCTCGAGGGCCTGCCCGTTCTTGTCGATCCACCGAATCGACGCCGACTTGATGTCGTTCGTGTCGAGCGGCGTATCGAACACGACCTTCTGGTCGATGTTCGTCCCCCCGTACTGGTGATCAGGTTGAAGGACCGCCTGCCCGATCGGATTCGCCGCGGCGTTGAACACCGTGAGGGTGGCGGTGGTGAACGGGTACTCGTGCTTCGAGTACTTGGGATCCAGGACGCCCTGGAGCTGGGTGTCCGAGATGTAGAGGGTGCATGGTGGGCAGGGAGCGTCAGGCCCAACGGGACCGAGCCCACCATCGCCAGACTGCCCGCGCCCGTCAGCGCATTTCACAACGACTTTCTCACAGCAGTCGCAGCGATGGACAGGAATGCAAGCAGTAGCATTTGCAGCCGTCAGAATCGTCAAGAACAGAAGTTTGTATCTCATCTCAAATTTACCTCACAAAGGTTCGAAACCCAGCGGCACGAGCGTTTTCTACATTCTGTGCATTCCAACCTAGCTCAGCCAATCGGACATCAACCCGGAGTTCACCCTCCGGCCGATACAGCTCGGTGGCGAGCTTCCTTGCGTACCCGTCCTCAACATCACGCGTTGCTGCTATGACCACGACTGCCCCGCGCGCAATCATCGCCTGAGCAATTCCAACGGGCGAGAACCCATCGCCGCCACCTTCGCATGAGGAAAGCACAACAACCGGGGGAACCGACTCGAGCGCAAAGATGTCGGCAACCGTGATGGAGTCGGAATCGGCCGTCCTAAGATAGCTCTCCCAACCCGACACCCCGCGTGAAGCTGAATGTCCTGCGAAGTGAAATAGGCCGTAACGCACATCTGATAGGCTCGCGAGAATCGTCTCCCTTCGGGCGTCGTCACCTACTACCACGTCTACCATCCAACGCTTCGCAGTCAATTGTCGACGCACGACTTCAATCTCAGACCGCGATTGCGGCAGCGTGCCGTCCGGATCACCGACAACAAGAGCTCGCTTTGGCCTCTTCGGCCGATGTGCTTGCAACAGTCCGGCGGAGTAGGCAGTAACGACAGGAGACGGCGACAACTGACTGACTAGCCGGTCTACTGGTATCTGTAACAGCTTTGGGTGAGAAAGTACGAAAAGTCGATGCAACTCACCGCCCCGGAGATTCAGACTTAGCGCTAGCCAATCTCTCAGGTTCGTCTCCAGATCACCGGATATCTTCGTCCACTCGAGGCCGCCGAAGAGGCGAAGTAGCGCTACAAAGCCATCGGCCGTCGGATAGAGAACGAGTTCTCCACTTGTAGTTTCAAGGGGCCGTTCGTCCTGTCTCCAGTCAAGCTCAGCCATGGACACCATTGCGTCAAGATGCCGAGTCAACTTTGCTTCAAGTCGCAGGCGGCGGTGTTCCATTCGCCGACGCTGCGTCGTCGGCAGTCTCCAGGCATCACGAACAATCGACGCTAGTTGCTGGCGATCCGCACGGTAGGATTCGAGTCGATCTCGGAATCTGCCCCGTATGTCAGCTGGCAGCGCTGACACTCGCGCGGCCAGAGCAAGAGCGCTTGATGCTCTTCGGATACTAGCTGCAGCGGTTCTCATAGCTGCGTCTAGATCGCCGTCGTCGAGGTGGACCTCGACCAGCATCTCTGATGAGCGACCCATTTCGTCTGTGAAAGAAGTCCTCCCTTCGCCGAGTGGGATCGAAAGGACAAGAAGATCCACAAGTCGTTCTGCCTCCTGTAGAGTCTCGACCGCAAGGCTCGTTTGACCGTCACGCAGGTACGCCGCTGCGATACCAACTAGTGCGCTCCAATGGAGCTTGGCCTCATAGTGAATCCCAGTCCGACGCCGTACTGAGTCGAATAGCCGAAGAGCCCTGTTTCCGTCGCCATTGAGCGCAGCCAGGTGCGCCCGTAGGTCATCAATCTCGATCTGATTACGGGCGCTTATTTCGGTCCGTGAGTAACGCGCCAACGAGGCCAGAGTAGACTGCACCGATTCGGCATCACCCTTCTGAAGGTAGAGGCGCCCGAGTGTTAGCCGGAGGAGGACATCGCCTTCGGCGTTTGGGCACGAAGCACTGTAGATTTGTGCGGATTCCATCGCCGCACGCACGCTCCGATCGACATCCACACCGCGTCCGAACCACGCCAAGTTATTTAGCAGTCGAGCCTTTGCGCAGGGCTCTCGCGTGTTCGCCACCTGCGCGGAGAGTCTTTCGAGGAGCAGTTGCGTCTCCGAACTACGCGAAAGAAAGGACATTAGTAATAGGGTTAGGTATATTGACGCCTCGTGGTATGTTTGGTCAGCAAGGCGGTAGGACCACAGATTGAGGTGGTCGAGTGCATCCAGAGCAGCTCTTGTGTCACCAGTCTGGTTCTTGAGCATTGCGTCGAAGTACGCATGCGCCAGTTTGTACTCCGGCGCCTTCCGTGCAACGTCGTCGAGCAGACGGAGGGAATCACGGGATCCCGCGATATCTCCATTATCGCGAAGGCGATGACTAGCGAACGCGAGGTCTCTTGCCATTCCAGTGAGACATCCGTTGACGCGATGTAGCTCGATGGATTGAAGGATGTCGTCTTTCCACTCACGATTCCTGAGGTCGTAGTGGAGCCGAGCGGTCATCGACGCCAGTTCCGCGCGTTCATGCGAATCACGGGCGATATCCTTAGCGCGGACAGCCTGTGCGAGCGCGTGGGCCGGCCGTGCGATACGCTCGGCTTGGATTCGGTCGACAGCTGGGAAATGCCGCGCGCTTTCAATGGGAAGGTTCCACCGATCGGGTTCGATGGTCAGACGCCGGGCTGAGGATGAAACGGCGACTCGCACGCGAACACCTCCGTCGATCGGGGCACCCCGTGTCACAGCCTTTTGCCCATCCACCAGCACCACGGGCTCGTACCCCGGGTCCTCCATCCACAGCGTGATCGTCGCGGTGCCGCTGAGCATGCACACCGGGCCCTCGTGGACCTCGTGGCAGCCGCCGAAGTAGACCTTCAGCGGCTTCTCGGGCGCCGCGGCGGCGACCGCCGTCTCGGGCTCGCCGCGATCGTGCCACAGGTACGCGGCGGCGACCGCCATGAGCATGAAGGCCACGCCGCCGAGCGCCAGCACCCCGCCGCGGGCGTCGCTCGCGGTGGTCATCGTGGTCGGGAGAAGATGCACCAGTCCCCGATGGGACTACGTCGCCCTCCCCCGCCTCCTGACACCGCGCGTGCGATTTCTCCCCCCATCGGCGCCCCGCCACCCGGAGAATACGTGAGACCCCGGATCGCCGCAAAATGCGCGATTCAGGCCTCGGAGGGCGCCAGATCGTAGCGGCGGAACACGGCGAGGGACAACGCCAGCACCACGCTGCCCGCCACGCCCAGGAGGCGGACGCCGAGCAGGTTCCCCGACGTCTGGCCGAACAGCTCCAGCATCAGCCCCGCGATGCCCGCGGAGAGCGCCATGCCCAGCTTCTCGAAGATGCCCGACATCCCCGTGTAGATCGCCTCGCGGCGCAGGCCCGTACGCGTCTCGTCGTGGTCGACGATGTCCGCGAGCAACGCGCGGGGCAGCACCAGCAGCGTCGCCACCGAGAACCCACTCAACGCGAACAACACCCCGCCCACCGCGAGCGGCGGTAGCACCAGCCGGTCCACCAGACCCATCAGCGGCAGCAACCCCACGAACCCGACGCCACCCCACCGGAACACCCGCGCCTTGCCGTGCCGGTTCGCCAGCCGCTGCACCACCGGGAACGCCAACACGGCCACCACGATGATCACCGCGGGCACGTAGCTCGTCTCGGCCGACGTCAAACCCATCAGCTTCACCCCCACGAACGGGATGCCCGCGAGGACCAGGTTCGTCGCGATCCGAAAACCCAACAGCCCCACCGCGTAGCGAACGAAGTGCCGGTTCGCGAAGGACGCCGTCAGCGCCGCTACCAGCCCCAGCTCCGCCGCCGCCGGCTCCGCGGAGACCTCGCGCGTGAACAGCACCACCGGCAACATCGTCACCAACGTCACCGCCACCGCGACCGCCGCCAGCACCGCGAAGCCGGAAGAGAACGACAGCCCCCACCACGCGACCGCCCCCAAGCCGATCAGCGCCGCCCCCCCGACCGACACCGCGATCTGACCGAGGACCTCGAAGATCCCCATCCACGAAGACAGCCGCAGCCGCTCCTTCGTCGCGCGGTGCAGCTCCGGCAGCAACGCGTTGTACGGCGCGAACACCGCCGTGTAGGCCGCGTTGTAGAAGAGGAAACACGCCGCGACCCACACGATCGTCGACGTCGCGTTCAGACCGTCCGCCGCGGGCGGCGACCACAACATGAAATACGCGACCACCAACACCGGCAGCCCCACCGCGATCCACGGCCGGCGCCGCCCGAACCGCGACGCCGTACGATCACTCGCGTACCCGATCAGCGGCTCCAGGATCGCCCCGAAGATGCGCTCGACCATCACCACCGTGCCGAGCACCCCGGCCGACAGCAGGTACGCATGCTCTTGCTCCGTGTAGAACGCGATGAGCCACGTCCCGACCAGCAGCGGCAGGACGCTCTGCCCTACCCCACCGACCGCGTACCGCAACACGGCGCCCGTCGAGAGCGACCCCACGGCCCCGTTCTTCGCTTCAATCGCCCGGCAAGTCCATGGCCTGTCGCCCCACCCCCCTGTTATGCGGTGACGCCATGAAGATCGCCGTCGTCGGAGGAGGCTCGACCTACGCCCCCGAGCTGCTCCACGGACTCGCCGAGGGCGCCGAAGCGCTCGCGCTCGACGCCGTCACCCTCTACGACATCGACGAGCCGCGCCTCGCCGTCGTCGGTGACTTCTGCCGGCGCATGGTCGCGCGCCAGACCGAACGTACGCAGCTCACCACCACCACCACCCTCGAAGCGGCCGTCGACGGCGCCGACTTCGTCGTCGTGCAGATCCGCGTCGGCGGCCAAGCCGCGCGCCTCGAAGACGAGCGCCTCGGCCTCGACCACGGCGTGATCGGGCAAGAGACCACCGGCGTCGGTGGGTTCAGCAAAGCGCTCCGCACCGTGCCCGTGCTCCTCGACATCGCCCGCCGCACCCAGCGCGTCGCGCCGAACGCCACGCTCATCAACTTCACGAATCCCGTCTCGATCGTCACCGAGGCGCTGCTCCAACACGCCGACATCACGACCATCGGCCTCTGCAACATCCCGCTGTCGCAGCGCATGGAGATCGCCGCGCACCTCGGCGTCTCCCCCGCCGAAGTCGAGATCGACTCCGTCGGGCTGAACCACCTGTCGTTCGTGCGCGGCGTCCGCGTGAACGGCGAAGAGCGCCTCGGCGACCTCCTCGAAGACGTCGCCAAGCTCCTCGACAGCGGACACAAACCGGCGAACCTCCCCGACCTCGACTTCCCCCCCGAGCTGCTCCGCGCGCTCGGGATGATCCCGTCCGACTACCTCCGCTACTACTACTTGCACCCGGACACCGTCGCCGAGCAGCGCGCCGCGGAGCAGCTCCGCGCGCAGCAGGTCATGGCGATCGAAGACGAGCTCCTCGCGTACTACGCAGACCCGCAGAACGACGAACGCCCGGAGCTCCTCTCCCAACGAGGCGGCGCGTTCTACTCACACGCCGCGCTCGAGATTATCCGAGCGATCACGCTCGACGAACCGGCGCGACTGATCGTCGACACCCAAAACGGCGACACCGTGCGCGAGCTCCCCGCGGGCGCCTGCGTCGAGGTCCCCTGCAACGTCCGCGCGAACGGCGCGACGCCGCTCCCGCAGGCACCGCTGCCCGCCGAGATCCGGGGCCTGATCCAACACGTGAAGGCGTACGAGGAGCTCACGGTGCGGGCCGCGCTCAGCGGCACGTGGCAGGACGTCTACCTCGCGGCGCTCAACCACCCGCTCACGCCGAGCGCGCAGGTCGCCAAGTCCGTCGCGGATCGACTCAGCTCGCGAGATCCGCGGTAGCGGTCTTCTTCGTCGCGGAGGTGATGAGGTGCACCGGGTCGGCGGTCTCCGCAGGCTCGCGAGGGGCCCCCGCGATCACCACCTGGTTGCGTCCGCCGCGCTTCGCCTCGTAGAGCGCCTCGTCGGCCTTCTCCACGATCGGCGCCGCAGGACCGACGTAGCCCGCGGGCGCTTCGCAGAGCCCGATGCTGATCGTCACGGTGATCTCCTGGCCGCCGTGCTCGACAGGGAGCTCCTGGACCGCCATGCGGATGCGCTCGGCGACCTCCTGAGCGTCGTGGACCGGCGCCCCCTCGAGGACCGCGATGAACTCCTTCACCGCCGTAGCGTCCGATCTTGTCGGAGCCGCGGAGGATGGACTTGATGCGTCCGGCGACCTCTTGCAGCACCGCGTCGCCCGCCTGGTGGCCGTAGGTGTCGTTGACCTTCTTGAAGTAGTCGATGTCGAGCAACGCGACCGTGGACGGGTGCGTCGCACGTGCGAGTCGCGCGACGGCTTCGTTGAGCTGCTCGTCGATCGCGCGTCGGTTCATCACCTTCGTGAGGCCGTCCTGGTGCGCCATCTCGTGCAACTTGGCTTGCGTCTCGCGCATCGAACGCTGAAGCGTGAGGATGCGACGCCCGACGCGCAGGCGCGCAAGGAGCTCACCCGAATCGAACGGCTTCGTGATGTAGTCGTCCGCGCCCGCCTCGAGACCGACCGCGACCTGCTGCTTCTCGGTCATGCCGGTCAGCAGGATCATGTAGAGGTATTCGTCGTCGAGGTTCTCGCGAACGAGCTTGCAGAGGTCCGGGCCGTTCATGCCCGGCATCGACCAGTCCGTGATGACGATCGGGTAGTGGCGCTGCTGCAGCTTCTCCCATCCTTCTTCACCGGACGAAGCCACCGTGACTTCGTAGCCGTTGCGGATGAGGAGGAAGCGGAGCTGAGCCCGCGTGACGGCGTCGTCGTCCACGACGAGGACGTCGAAGTTGTCCTTTCGCTGGTCCACGGGTCTCCTGTGGTGGTGGGATCGGCCCCCGCTGAGCGAACTTGAGGCGACGCTCAGGTTCCGAGGGTCGCGGCCTTGATCGCCCGCATGAGCGTCTCGACGTCGAACGGCTTGTGCACCAAACCCCGCGCGCCGCGCTTCAGCGCCCGCTGCGCGCGCCCGTCATCCGCGAAGGCCGTGACGAGCACCACGGGGAGGTACGGATCGACCTCCAGCAGACGTTCGAGCGTCTCCTCGCCGCTCATCTGCGGCATCTGCAGGTCGAGGAGCACGAGGTCGACCTCCGCGCCCTCGCGGATCCGCTCGATGGCGGCGGGACCGTTCGACACCACCTCCACGCCGTAGCCGAGGTGTTCCAAAAGGCGACGTGTACTGGAACGAAACAGATCCTCGTCGTCGACGAGCAGCACCCGCGCCTCGACGAAGACCTCCTCCGACGTCGCGGTCGGCCGACCGTCGATGATCTCCTCCGGCGGGTCCGACGCCGGGAGCACGATGCGCATCGTCGTCCCGACGCCCACGGTGCTCTGCACGAGCACGTCGCCGCCGTGGTTCTTGACGATGCCGTACACCATCGCGAGACCCAGCCCCGTACCCTTGCCGACGTCCTTGGTCGTGAAGAACGGCTCGAAGGCCCGGCGGACCGTCTCGTCGTCCATCCCCGTCCCCTCGTCCGCGACCTCGACGACGACGTGTTCGTGACTCATCACGAGCGTCGACCGATCCGGCGCGCGCCGCGACGCGGTGACGTTGATCGTCCCGCCGTCGGGCATCGAGTCCCGCGCGTTGATGAAGATGTTCATCAACGCCTGGTGGAGCTGGGTCGCGTCGCCGAGGACGGTGAGGTGCGGCTCGACGTCCAGGATGATCTGCATCGGCCGGTCCAACGTCCGACGCAGCAACCGCGCGACGTCCTCGACCAGCTGCGCGACGTCCGTCGGCTGCTCGTTGTACTTTCCGCGCCGCGCAAACCCGAGCAGCTGGCTGGTGAGATCCGCCGCGCGCCGCAGCGCCGCCTCCGAGTCGACGAGGGTCTCGATGACGTCTTCCTGCCCGAGCTGAGCCGTGGGTTCGAGCGCCCTCAGGAACGAGATGTTGGTGAGCACCGTCCCCAGGAGGTTGTTGAAGTCGTGTGCGATCCCGCCCGCGAGGCGACCGAGCGATTCGAGGCGCTGTGATCGCAGAAGCTGCTCTTCGAGACCGTCACGCTGCGTGAACAACAGCAGGACACTGTTGCCGATCGTGATGCGATCGCCGAAGCGCAGCGCCTGACGTCGCACCGGTACACCGTTGAGACGGACGCCGTTTCGACTTTGGAGATCCTCGATCTCCAGCTCACCATCCTCGCCGATGAGGATCGCCGCGTGGGATCGCGAAACGTCCTCGTAGGGGAAGCGCAACGTCGCTTCGGGACCGCGTCCAATGACCGCCCCCTTGTCGACGGCGTAGACGCGTCCGGCGCTGTCGCCCGCGAGGACGATGAGACAAGGAAAGACCGGCGCGACGAGGTCCGCCGTGATCTTCTGCGGGTCACCTGGGGAGGTGATTTCGAGCTCGTCGGCCAAGCGATCCGCATCATGGAACGCCGAACCGATCGGTGCAACGCCGCATGCATCGGGACGCGAGTCAGTAGCCCTCATCACTTCCGCTGTGTCAGATTGATGCTATGGCTTCCGACCTCGCGCCGGGCTTCCTCGTCGCTGCGCCGTCCCTGCTCGACCCGAACTTCGCGCAGACGGTCGTGCTCCTCGTCGACCACCGTGCCGAGGGCTCGCTCGGATTCATCGTGAATCGGCCCGCAGACATCACTTTCGACAGCGTCGCCGAAGAGCTCGGGCTCGGAAATGAAAGCCAGCCTGCGCCGGACATGCCGGTCCTGGTCGGTGGGCCAGTCGCGCCGCACACGGGTTGGATCGTCTTCGACCCATCCCAAAGTACAGTCCCGCACGACGACACGATCGAGGTGAGCAGCCACCTGCGCGTGAGCGCCTCGCGCGAGCTGCTCGAAGCAATCGCGAAGACCGACCGCGCCGACCGGCACATGCTCGTGCTCGGCTACGCGGGTTGGGGGTCGGGGCAGCTCGACGAAGAGATTCGTCAGGGCGCGTGGATCCCGGTCGACCTCGACGAGCGCGTCGTCTTCGACACGCCGTACGACGGACGCTGGGACGCAGCGCTGTCCGTGCTGGGGATCGATCCGAGGTTGTTGGTGAGCGGGTCGATCCCGCAGGCGTGATCAGCGCAGACGGCGCCAGAGGCTGGTGTACGAAATTCCGAGCGCGGTCGACGCGTCCTTGAGACTGCCCCACTCGCGGACGGCCGCTTGGATGTGCGCGCGCTCGAACTGCGAGCGTGCGTCGCGCAGGCGAAGGATCTCTTCGATCGTCGTCGGGAGCGGCGGACCGCACGGCGGTCCCTCCGGCGGCGCGTACGTCGAGATGAACCCGTGGAAGAGCTGCATCCGCGCTTCGCGGAGCGACTGCGCGATGCTGTCGTGCTCCGACCGGAAGACACGAAGCTCGTGCACCTCGAGCGCCACGACCAACCACTCGGCGAGCTGAACGGGCGTCGGCTCGGCGCCGATCCACTGCACGTGATCGCGACCGAGCACCATGCGCGCCGCGGCTTCGTCCTCGGGACGGCCCGCACCGATCAGGAGCGTCGGGATGCGCTGGGCGACGCTGCTCTCCGTCCAACGCATGAGGTCGGTGAGGAACGGACCGGACGCGGCGACGCTCACCACGAGACCGCCGAGCGGACCGGGGCCGCCGTCGCCGACGATCTCCAGCGCGGAGCTGCAGCTCAGGACGTCGACCGGCCACTCCTTCTCGCGCGCGATCGATTCGAGTTGGCCGGCAAGTCCTGCGCGGTCGACCACCGCGATGCGGAAGTTCCTACGCGGAGTTTTCTGAGCCATCGGTCATGCTCTCCTTTCGCATCCGGCGCGACAGGGTCGCGGAAGAGACGCCGAGGTGCACGGCAGCCTCGCGCGCGCTGGCGCAGAGTTGCTGCACGCGATCGATGTACGCCGTCTCGAAAGCGTCACTCGCTTCTTCCAAGTTGTAGACGGACAGCGGACCGACGGGGAGCGGCGGCGGCTGGAACAGACTGAGGTCGTCACTCATGCTCTCGGGCGGCTGACCGAGGAGCTCGAGCTCTCGATTCAGGAGCCGCCGAGACTCGCAGCGATGCGCGAGCTCGAGGACGAGGAGCGCCGAGAAGTCGAGGCCGCGTCGAAGGAGAGGTTCGAGCACCTCCTTCGTCGCCTCCGCCGCAACGTCCATGACACCTCCGGCGCGAAGCTGCGCGGACGGGATTTCGTCCTCGGCATCATCGAGCGCAATCACGCCGACGGTTACATTTTCGGCGTTCAACGCTCGCACGAACGCCGACGCACCGCGCGCGGTGGTGATCACCGTGACGATGCGATGGGATCGAACGGCGCTGATCGCGTCCGCGGTACTCGTCGGTACCGTGACGTTCTCCTTGCCGAGCAAGGCCTCGACCGGATCGACAGCGCGATCACAATCGAGGAGGACCGCGTGGGCGGTCGTGGGTATGCCGTGGATCTTGAGGACAGACTCCACTTCCTGCGAAACGAGCGACATCTTGACGAATCCGGGGGAAGCATACAGGAGCACAGCGGATTCGTCGCGTTTGTCGCTCGCATCGCAACGAGTTCGTGGGTGCGAAAGCGGGAGCCAAACGGACACGTCGTCGTTGCGCCCACATCGTTTGAGTTTGAAATGTCGGCCTTCTCCGAAGTGCGTTGGATCACGCGGAGTCTGTAGACTGATCTCGCGGTGCGACGGTCGGTCTTCTTCACGCTCGGCGCGCTGCTGAGCCTCGGGTTCGCGACGCCGCGCGCCGAAGCGACCGATCCCGACGACCGCGCCGAAAGGCTCGCGCGTATCCTCCGTGACGACTCGTCGTTCAAGATCCGCGCGCTCGCCGCGAAGCGTCTTGGCGCGCTCCTCGAACGCGATCCCCATTCGAATGCTGCGGCCGTGCGCGCGCTCGTCGACGGGCTCGAGGACGGCAACGAATTCGTCCGTGGCGTCTGCGCGCACGCCCTCGCGGGTAACGTCGATCGCAAGACCAAGAACCGTCTCGAGCGCGTCGCGACCGATGACTCGAGTCGCGCCGTGCGTGTCGCCGCGCGCAAGAGCGCGAACCATATCGGCAAACACCTCGAGCTACGAAGATCGATCGCGCAGCAGGGCCGCCGCGTGAAGATCGAGCTCGGGCGCGTCGAGCTCGCACGAGATCCAAGCACCAACACCAACCTCGTACACACCATCCGCAACGCGATCGAAGATCGCATCGAACCGCACCGCCCCGCGATGATGCCGCGGGAGTCGGCGAACGTACGCATCGACGTGATCGTCGCGCGCGTCACCTCCGAACCCGGCGCGGCGCAGATCGGCTTCGAGGCGCGCGTGGTGTTGATCGAGCTCCCGGGCGCCAACCTGCGTCACGCTTCGATCGCGACGGCGAGCACCAAGGGCTCACGGCGCCGCGGCAAGAAACGCGAAGAGCTTGAACAGCGCCTCGCGCTCCAGGCCGTGAACCGCGCCGTCGACGAAGCGCTCTTCTCGCTGCTCGGCTCGAACGGCTGACGTTTTTCTAGAGTGAGGCGACGCCGCCCTGCGCGAGGCGCTGGCGCTCGAGGATGAAGCGCTCGACGCCCGAGGCGATCGCGTCCGCGACCTGCGACTGGTACTTCGACGACGACAACCGCTTCGACTCCATCGGTGAGGACACGAAGCCCGTCTCGATCAGCACCGCCGGCATGCGCGCACCGAGCAGCACGTAGAAGAGCGCGTGTTTCACGCCGAGGTCGCGCACGTCGTCGTGGTTGCGACGCAGGCGACCGACGAGGGAGCTCTGCACGTAACCCGCGAGGCGGCGCGACTCGATCGTCGCCGAACGCATCGCGAGGTCCGCGAGGATGAGGCGCAGATCCTGGCCGGCCTTGCCGTCGGGGATCAGCTCCTCGATCGGCTCCTCTTCCTGCGGCTCGGGCTCCGGCACGTCGCCGGCGCCTCGCTCCAACATGTTCTCGCGCCGCGCGAGTCGCTTCGCGTAGCGGTTCGACGTCACGTTGAGGTGGTACGTCTCGATGCCGTGCACGCCCTTGTTGCGGTTGGCGTTCGCGTGAATCGAGATGAACAGGTCCGCGCCGCTGCGGTTCGCGATCTGCGAACGCCGCTTCAGCGAGATGAACTTGTCCGTCGAACGCGTGAGCACGACCTCGACGCCGAGGCGCTTCTTCAGCGACTTCGCGAGCCGCTTGGAGACCGCCAGGTTCACGTTCTTCTCGCGGACACGCCCCGGGCCGATCGCACCGTGGTCCTTACCGCCGTGCCCGGGATCGATCACGATGCGGCGCACCGCGAGCAGCGACGACGCACGCGGGCGCGCGGCGAGGCGCGTCGACCGTTTGAGGTCGGTCGGCGGCGGCGTGACGTCCTTCTTGGCGGGCACCTCGACCTTCGCGACGACGGCCTCCTTCGCCGGCGCCTCGTCGGACTTCTTGGCCGGCACCTCGTCGGACTTCTTCGCGACCTTGGTCTCCGGCTCCACGTCCGGGTAGGTCTCGCGCATGTCGGCGACGATCTGCTCGAGGACGTCGTCCTCGTCGTCCGTCAGCTCACGCAGCGCGGTCTCCAGGCGCTTCAGCTCGGCGCGCGGGTCGTCTTCCGCCTCGGGCTCGGGCTCGGGCTCCTTGGCCTCGGGCACTTCCGCCTTCTTCGCGACGACGACGGGCCGCTCGAACACGACCTGCGCGCCGTCGGCCACGACCCGATCGGCGTGCGCAGCCTCGACGTCGACGACCAGGCGCGCCGTGTCCGCGTCGAACTGCGCGACGCGCGCGCTGCGGATCTCGGGCGCTTCGATCGCGAGCTGCTCCATCGCGGCCTTCGACGCGACGGCGGGCGTGAGGTCGAAGTAGACCCGCACCAGCCCGTCCTTCACGTTATCCACGACGCCCCGGCGAATCTTCGGCGCCTCGTCGAGATCGAACGACAGCGCGACGCGCTCGTCGGACTGCTCCACGTCGACCTTCGCGAGCCAGAACTTCTTCTTCTCGGCGAGCGCCTCCGGCTTCGGACGCTCCACGAGCGCCGCCTTCAGCTCGGCGGCCTTCTTCGCGTCGTCGCCGCGGCCCGACCAGTGCGCGAGGAGCGCCCAGGCGCTGGCCTCACCCTCGGCGGCCGCCCGCTTCGCGTCGCCCGTCGCAGCCTTCTTGGCGGCGGCCCACTTCGCGATCACGCGCTGGATGTTGTGCCGGAACCGGAGCTTCTTCTCGTTGGCGCGAAGCTCCTGATCCGCCTTCTTGGCGGCGGTCACGAGCGCCTGGCCGTCCGATTTGGCGGAGGCGGAGACGGGCGCGACCGCGACCAGGGCGGCGATCAGAGCGAAGCGAGCGAGGAACCTACTGCGGCGCACATGAGCACTATTGGGCCCACATGATCTGCGCCGCAAATTTTTGGACTCAGTACTCGCCGGCCTCGATGCGCTTGATCACGTCCGCGACCATCATCTCGAGCTTGTCGAGGCGGAACGGTTTGTCGAGGTACGCGTCGGCGCCGTACAGCGGGCTCGTCGCGGCGTTGGTCTCCTGCCCGATCCCGGTGGCCATGATGATGCGCACCTGGTCGAGCTCTTTCCGCTCGCGCACGTACCGCGAGATCTCCCAGCCGGAGAGGCCGGGCATCATCACGTCGAGGACGACGATGTTCGGGTGCTCGGTGAGGATGCGCTCGAGGGCCTGGTCGCCGTCCTGCGCCTCCGTGACCGTGTACCCCTTCGACTGAAGGAACGGCACGAGGAGGTCGAGCACTTCGGGCTCGTCGTCGACGACGAGGATCCGGACGTCCTTCGGCTCGGGGAACAGAGGCTTCGCCGCGCCGTTGTCCGTCGCGGGCGCTGCCGCCTTCTTGGCCGCAGCCTTCTTCTTCGGCGCCTTCTTCTTCGCGGCGCGCTTCTTCTTCGGCGCCGCCTCGACCGCGGGCGCGGCCTCGACCTGCGTCTCGGCGGGCGCGGCCTCGACGGCGGGTGCCGCCTTCTTCGCGCGCGCCTTCTTGGCGGTCTTCTTCGCGACCGCCTTCTTGGTGGACTTCTTGGCGACCGCCTTCTTGGTGGTCGTCTTCGCGGCCGCCTTCTTGGTGGTCTTCTTCGCCGCAGCCGTCTTGGTGGTCTTCTTCGCGGCCGCCTTCTTGGTGGTCTTCTTCGCGGCCGCCTTCTTGGTGGTCTTCTTCGCCGCAGCCTTCTTGGTGGTCTTCTTCGCGACCGCCTTCTTGGTCGTCTTCTTCTTCGCGACCTTCTTCGCAGCGGTCTTCTTCTTCGCCGCAACCTTCTTGGCGGTCTTCTTCTTCGCCGTCTTCTTCGCGGCGACCTTCTTGGCGGTCTTCTTCTTCGCCGACGTCCGCTTCGCCGCGCTCTTCTTCTTGCTCGCGGTCTTCTTCGCCGCGCTCTTCTTCTTGCTCGCGGTCTTCTTCGCCGCAGCCTTCTTCTTGCTCGCGGTCTTCTTCGCCGCGCTCTTCTTCTTGCTCGCGGTCTTCTTCGCCGCAGCCTTCTTCTTGCTCGCGGTCTTCTTCGCGGCGGCCTTCTTCTTCGTCACGGCCTTCTTCGCGGTCTTCTTCTTCGTCGCCTTCTTCGCGGCGGTCTTCTTCTTGGACTTCGACTTCTTGGCGGCCATCTCGGCGCCCTCCTACCGTACTCCCAGCTGGTTTGAAAAGGCTTCCAGCGCCGCCGTCCCCCGCGCCGCCGTCCCCTCCAGGTACCGTGCGAGCGCCGCGGCCGCGCGGGCCGTCGACATGCTCGGCCCCTTGAAGTTCCGCGCCCGCCCCCGCGCCGGCCGCGCACGGCCCTCCGCGAGGTACCCCGGCCCGTCCCGCACCACGTCGACCCCGTCCCAGTAGCCCACCCGCATCGCCCCCGGACAGATCCCCGGCAGCACCGGCTCCCCGGGGTCCGGCGCGACCACGACCGCCCCCTGCTCCAGGGCCCACACCACCGCCGCGTCCAGGCCGGCGCGGTCCGAGGTCTTCGTCCCCATCGCCACCGCCAGCACCGCCGCCCCCGCGTCCACCGCGTGGCGGATCCCGAGCGCCAGCCGCGCCGCGTCCGTCGTCGGGCGCTCGTCCGTGACCCGCACCGCGTACAGCTCGGCGCCAGGCGCCAGCCAGTGAATCAGCGCGGCGCAGCACGTCCCGTGGCCGAACACGTCCGGCGCCGCCCCCGGATCGACGACCAGGTCGTCCCCCGCCCACCGCACCGCAGCGCCGCGCGGCTCGAGCCCAAGGTGCACGTGGTCGAAGTCGACCCCGGTGTCGACCACCGCGACGCGGACGCCCTGCCCCGTCGCCTCCGAAGCGATCTGGGGCGGCGTCAACCCCGCCTGCGCGATCGCCGACCAGTCCAAACGCTACTCTTCTTCGCCGTCGTCTTCTTCGTCTTCGTCATCGTCGCCGGCGGCGCCGACGAACAGCCCGCAGTCCGGGCACTCCTCGGCGTCGAGCGGGACCGCCGCGCCACACGCCGGGCACGCGTCGATCGCGGTCTCCGAAGCATCCGCGACCGTCCCCTCCCGCTCCACGTGCGCCTTCCACGCGTCACGCAGCGTCGCCTCCGCGCGCTCGCCGTCGGCCGTCTTCACCCGCACCTCGACGCGCGGCTGGCCGTCCGGGAAGTCGAGCTCACCGACCGGCACCATCGCGCAACGGATCCGCGCCGCGAGGAGGATGCGCAGGTACTCGTGCGCCGTCTTGATCGTGACCACGCGGCTCACGTCGACCTGGCGGCCCCCCACGTCGATCACCTGCCCGAGCTCCCGCGAGGACATCAGCCCCACCGGGACGGTGTCCTCCAGCTCCTCCTCGGGCAGCTCGAGCGTCTCGGGCAGCACGTCCACGAGCGGGACGTCACCACACGACTTGCAGACTTCGAATCCTTGGCGGAACTCCGCGCGACAGTTCGGGCAGTACGGCACGAGCCGGGATCTACGATCCCTCTTCGCCGGAGTCGAGTCGCTCCGCGAGCGAAGCGAGTAGCTCCAACGCCTGGCGCGGCGTCACGTCGTCGACGGATACCGCGCGGATCGTGTCCAGGACCTCCTGCTCCGCCGGCGACACCGCGGGCTCGGGCGCCGCCGCCGCGAACAGGTGCAGCTGCGCGGGCCCCCCCGCGGAGCGCATCGCGACCGACGACCGATCCCCCGCCGACAGCGCCTGCGCTTCCAGCGAGTCCAACACCACCCGCGCGCGCTTCACCACCGACGCCGGGAGCCCCGCGAGCCGCGCGACCTGCACGCCGTAGCTGCGGTTCGTCGCGCCGGGGAGGAGCTTCCGGAGGAACACGATCTCGTCGTTCCACTCCTTCACCGCCACGTGCCGGTTCACCGCGTTGGGTTTGTCCCGGCAGATCTCCGTGAGCTCGTGGTAGTGCGTGGCGAACAAGGTCTTCGCGCCCACCTGGTCGTGCAGGTGCTCCGCGACCGCCCACGCGATCGACAGCCCGTCGAACGTGCTCGTGCCCCGCCCGATCTCGTCGAGCAGGATCAACGAACGCGACGTCGCCGACCGGAGGATCCGCGCCGTCTCCGTCATCTCGACCATGAACGTCGACTGCCCGCGCGAAAGATCGTCGCTCGCCCCGACGCGCGTGAAGATGCGATCCACCAGCCCGATCGTCGCAGCCTTCGCGGGCACGAACGATCCCATGTGCGCGAGGATCACGATCAGCGCCGTCTGCCGCATGATCGTCGACTTCCCCGCCATGTTCGGACCCGTGACGATCACCAACCGCTCCTCGTCGTCGAGCGCGACGTCGTTCGGGACGAACCGCTCCCCGAGGTCGTTCGCGAGCTGCTCGATCACCGGGTGACGCCCGTCCGCGATCTCGATCCCCAGCCCGTCGTTCACCGTCGGTCGCACCCACGCGCGCCGCTCCGCAAGCCGCGCGAAGGTGGTCAACACGTCCAGCTCGGACAGCGACGCGGCCAGCGCGCGCAGACGGCGCACCTCCCGCCCGACGCGAATCACCAGCGCGTCGAACAACGCGATCGTGCGTGCGACGCGACGCTCCTCCGCGTGCAGCACCGACGTCTCGAGCTCCTTGAGCTCCTCGGTGAAGAAACGCTCCGAGTTCACCGTGGTCTGCTTGCGGACGTAGCCATCCGGGACCAGCGACAGGTTCGCCTTGGTGACCTCGATGTAATAACCAAAGACCTTGTTGTAGCGGACCTTCAGCGAAGTGATGCCCGTGCGCTCGCGCTCCTTCGCCTCCAGCGCCGCGATCTTGTCCTTGCCGTTGCGCGCGAGATCCGTGTGTTCGTCGAGCTCGGCGTCGTAGCCGTCGCGGAAGACCTGCGCCTTCTCGAGCACCACCGGCGGGTCCTCGACCAACGCGGCGCGCACCCACTCCGCGACGTCGGCGAGCGGATCCACCCCGGCGATCGCCTCGAGCAGCTCCCCGCCGCCGGTCGACGCGCTCGCCGCCTCCCCCGCCCCGGCCAACAGCTCGGGCGCCGAGGTCAGCGACTGCTCCAACAGCAACAGGTCCCGCGGGTTCGCGCGGCCCATGACGACGCGCCCGACGAGACGCTCCAGATCCGACACCCCCGCCAGCGCCTCGCGCAGGCGATCCAACGCGGTGGGCGCCGCGATCAACGAAGCCACCGCGTCCTGCCGCGCCACGATTCGCTCGACGTCCGTCAGCGGGTACAACAACCACCGCGCGAGGAGCCGCCCGCCCATCGCCGTCGCGGTGTCGTCGATCGCGAAGAGCAACGAGCCGCGCCGCCCGCCGTCGCCCTGCGCGCGCACCAGCTCGAGGTGCTGCGTCGCCTGCGCGTCGAGCACCAGCGCGTCGCCCGGGACGTAGGGGCGGAGCGCCTCCACGTGCGCGAGGCTCGCCTCGCCGCGGACGTTCGGAACCTCCGGCCGGAGCTGCGCGTCCGTCGCGTACTTGAGCGTCATCCCCGCCGCGACCAGCGATGACTCGGGGAGGATGCGCGCGATCGCCTTCGTCTCCTCGGCGCCGAGGTGGCCCTGCAGCACCTTCTTCCGATCGCGGACGTCTTCGACCGCGGTGAGTGTCACGCGCGGCAGCTCCTGCCCGATCCGCTGCACGACCTTTTGCGACAGCTCGTCGGCGGGCACGAGCACCTCGCGCATCCCGAGGCGCGCGAGCTCGTCGATCAACATGTCGTCGTCGTCGCCGCTCGTCGCGCGGAACTCCCCCGTCGCGAGGTCGAGCGCCGCGATCCCGAACGCGGCCTTCGACTTCTTGCGCTTGGTCTCGAACGCGATCGCCACCAGGTACGTCGCCGTGCGGGCCGGCGCGTTCGGGTCGAGGTACGTCCCCGGTGAGAGCACCCGCGTGACCTCGCGCCGCACGAGCCCTTTGGCCTGCTTCGGATCCTCGACCTGGTCGACGAGCACCACCGTCCGACCGAAGTCGATCAGCCGCGCCAGGTACCCCTCGATCGCGTGGTGCGGCACCCCCGCCATCGGGATGTCGCGCTCCTTGCTGCGCGCGGTGAGCGTGATGTCGAGCAGGCGCGCGCACTCCTCGGCGTCCTCGAAGAACGTCTCGAAGAAGTCGCCCATCCGGAACAGCACGATCGCGCCCGGGTACTCCGCCTTCACGGAGAGGTACTGGCGCATCATCGGCGTGAGCTTGGGCGAGGCCAGCCGCTCCTCGACGCCCTTCTTCACCTGCTCGACGGTCACGGCGCTCCCGATGGCTCCGGCAGACACGACAGCGCCGGGCAGTCGATCGTCAGCGGCCCCGCGACGGACGGCATCGCCGCCACCTCGGGCTCGGGGTCGGACAGCGTCATCACCACCGACACCCCGATCGCCGCGACCGCGAGCACCAGCGAGGAGATCGACACCACCGTGAAGACCGTCGCGATGCCGGCGCGCGACTCGGACGGCGGCGCCTCGTGCGCGCCCGCGAGCTGCGACTCGAACGCGAAGAACATCGCGAGCCCGCCGAGCGCCGCGCCGCTCAGCGCGAGCACACGCGGCGTGACGTCTTCGTGCGCGTCGTCTTGCGCACGCACCGACGCGGGCGCCGCGAGCACCGCGATCGCGAGCAGGCTGCAGAGAAAGTTCGTGCCGCGCACGGGTCGCCTCAGGACGTCGCCTCGACGCGCGCGAGCAACCAGTCCGCCATGCGATCCATGATCGCGTGGCGCTGCTCGGGCGGCTCGTTGAGGATCTCGTGGTACAGGCCCGGGAGGCGCTCGCAAGTCTTGTTGTCGCCGGTGAGCGCCGCCGCGAAGCGGTCGGTGGCGTCGGCCTTCGCGACCTTGTCCTCGCCCCCGTACAGGAGGAGCAGCGGCGTGGTGAGCTGCCCGGCGCGCCGGTGGACCGACTCGATCGCCGCGTTCGACTCCGTGAACCACCGCGCCGTCGCCTTCTTGTTGTTGAGCGGGTCCTTGTCGTAGAGCGCGGCCAGCTCGGGGTCGCGGCACACGTCGGCGCCCTTCAGGCCCGAGGGCTGCGCAAACGCCGGGACGATGTTCGACATCATCTTACCGAGGCCGCTCTTCACCGCGCCGACCTCGACCGCCAGCCCGAGGTACGGCGACGAGAGCACCACCCCCACGAGCTCGCTCCCGCGGCCGGACAACAGCCAGTGCGCCGCGAGGAGGCCCCCCATCGAGTGCCCGACGACGGCGACGGGCCCCCCGAACGACTTCGCGTGTTCGACGAGCGCGTCCGCGTCGCGGTGGTAGTCGGTGAAGCGCTCGACGTGCCCGCGGGTGCCGGGCGATTTGCCGTGGCCCCGCCAGTCCGCCGCGACGGACGAAATGCCCTTCGCCTGCCAGCGCTTCGCCGTCTCTTCGTAGCGCCCCGCGTGCTCTCCGTAGCCGTGAAAGATCGCGACCGTCAGCTTGGGGTCTTCGATCGTCCAGTCGTAGAGGTTCAGAGCGAGGCCGTCGGCCGTCTCGATCGTAGTCATTCGGTGCTCGTATCCGTCTGGACGTCGTCGGCCGTGGTCCCCGCGGCCTTCATGAGATCCTGAATGGATTTCACCTCGCCGCTCCCCGCGTCCTCGTCGTCCTCGTCCTCTTCATCCGCGGTGGTCCCGGCGGCCTTCATGAGATCCTGAATGGACTTCACGTCGCCGCCCTCGTCGTCGTCTTCGTCGTCGGCGTCCCCGTCGACGGTGGTCCCCGCGTTCTTCATGAGGTCCTGGATGGACTGCACACCCGCGGGTGTGTCGTCCTCCTCCTCTTCTTCCTCTTCCTCCTCCGCGACCACGGCCGGTTTCTCCTCGCCGAGGAACGGACGCCCCGCGAGGTAACGCGGGAGCCCGCCGGAGATCGGCTCGAACCACGTGATGAGCATCAGCCCGCAGAGCATCAACAACGTGAACGCCAGGACACTCTTCATCACGAAGCCGATCGG
Organism: Deltaproteobacteria bacterium; assembly: GCA_040218735.1. Lineage (GTDB taxonomy): Bacteria > Myxococcota > Kuafuiibacteriia > Kuafuiibacteriales > Kuafuiibacteriaceae > JAUHYN01. Next base: position 21,433 of record JAVJQW010000043.1, on the reverse strand, counting down.
CTTGCGGAACAGCGACGACGACACGAACAGGTTCAGCCCGATCGGCGGCGTCAGGTACCCGATCTCCAGGTTCACCACGAAGATGATCCCGAGGTGGAGCGGGTCGATGCCGAAGCCCGCGGCGATCGGCGCCACCAGCGGCGCGACGATCAAGATCGCGCTGACGATGTCCATGAGGCACCCGATCAGCAGGAGGAACACGTTGAGCAGGATCAGGAACGTGATGCGATCCAGGTCCAGGCTCGTCATCCACTGAACGGCCTTGTCCGGGATCTGCTGGTCCACCAGGAAGTGGTTCAGCGCGAACGACATGATGAGGATGCCGAGCAGCGACCCCATCAACACCGCCGACTCCCACAAGAGCGGCGGGATCTTCTTCAGCGGCAGCTCGCGGTGCACGAACAGCTCGATGATGAACGCGTAGACCACCGCGACCGCGGCCGCCTCCGTCGGCGTGAAGATGCCGACCGGGCCGAAGATCGGGTAGATGCCGCCGAGCACGATCACCGGGAGCAGCAGCGCCCAGAAGCCGTCGAGGAAGCGCTTGCCGATCAGCGCGAGCGAGGGCGCCTTCAGCGACGACCACGAAAAGTCCGGCCGCGTGACGCCGTGGTAGACCGAGTAGCCGATCAACAGACCACCGATCAGGAGCCCCGGCAGCAGCCCCGCGATGAACAGGTCCGCGACGTTCACGCTCATGATCCCGCTGACCATGATCGCGTAGATGATCATCGGGATGGACGGCGGGATGAGGATGCCGAGCGACCCCGCCGACGTCACCAGCCCCAGCGAAAACTTCTCGCCGTACCCGTGTTTCACGAGCGCCGGCATCATGATGGTGCCGATCGCGATCACCGTGACGGGGGAGCTCCCGGAGATCGCCGCGAAGAACATACACGACAGCACCGCCGCCGCCGCCAGCCCGCCGGGGAGCCAGCCGATCAACGCATCCGCGAAGTCGACCACGCGACGCGCGATACCGCCCGCCGTCATCACCGAGCCCGCGACCACGAAGAACGGGATCGCGAGGAGCACGTTTTTGTCGGTGAGGCCGAAGATCTTCTCGATGATCAGCTCGTAGTCCGTGAACGCCTGGTACTCGGACGCGAGGAAGTAGAAACAACAGAACGTCAGCGCGCCGATCGTGACGAACAGCGGCGTGCCGAGCACCAGCAGGAACAGGATCGTGCCGATGACCGCGAACGCCTCCGAGGACAGGAAGAAGAACAGCGCCACCGCAATGCTCGCGAACACCGCGGAGCCGACGCGCTTACGCGAGAACGCCAGGCTCCCCGAGCCGACGAGGAGCACGAGCAGGACGTAGCGGAAGACCTCCAGGCTCATGACGACAGCTCCTCGTCACCGCCGCCCGCACCGACCGAGGTCAGCAGGTCGACTTCCTTCGCCCCGAAGATCGCGACGCCGAGGAAGCGCACCGCCATGAGCCCGAAGCCGATCGGGATCGACACGGTGGCCGCCCAGTACGGCATCCCCAGCGAGTCCCACAAAAACGCGCGGTACTCGGAGCCGACCCAGTCCACGTAGTTGCCGCGCGCGTACATCGTGCCGAGCACCGCGAGCACCGTGGCCAGCAACACCGTCGCGCTGCCCGCGGCGATCTCGAAGGCGCGTTTGAGCTTCACGGGGATCACACGCTTCACGGCGTCGACCGCGATGTGGCGCCCTTCGCGCGTCGCCATCGAGCCGCCGAGCAACCCGACCCAGATGATCAACGCGAGCGCGAGGGTCTGCGACCAGCCGAAGCCGTTCGGTGCCTGGTAGACGAGCGCGGTCCCCGCCGCGAGCGCGCCGAACATACCGACGCCGGCCGCCAACCGCATGCCGAGCGAGACGCTCCACCGCGTGGTGTACCCACCGAGGAGGCAGAGCAAGAAGATCGCGATCGGGAAGCCGTAGGCCGTCGCCCCCTCGACCGAGTGCGCGGTGCGCCACACGACGTCGAGGAAGACGAAGAACGCCATCACCACGAGCGATATCGCGACGAGCAGGCGCTCCCCCGCGTAGACGATGTCGTCGAGCGCGCGCAGCCCTTCGACGGCGCCCCCCTTGCTCGCGATGCCGAAGCCGGCCGCGCCGACGAGCAGCAGGAGGATCCACACCTCGCCGAAACCCGGGAACAGGATCAGCCCCAACGACAGGACCACCAGGGCGCCGAGGACCGAACGCATCGCCGATCGCTTTAGAACGTTTTGCCGTCGGATGGACAGGATTTTGGGATCCCCGCATCGTCCGGCCCGTGGGGAACGGCGTCGCCCTGGTCGCGCTCGTCTGCATCGCGGCGGCCGAGCCGGCGGATTCCGTCGAGATCCCGGCCTACGGCATCGTGATCGAGGCCGACGACGGCGCGCTGTTCGTGGCCGACGTCCGCCCCCGGAGCCCCGCGGCGCAGGCGGGGCTGCGCGTCGGCGCCCGTGTGGTGCGCGTGAACGACATCCCGGTCGAGCGACTCGACCAGGTGCGTCGCGTGCTCGCCCGCGGCGGCCCCGTCGACCTCACCGTCGAGGAACCGGACGGCGACCACGGCGCCCGGCCCGCCATGCACCGGCTGAGCTTCCTCGCGGTCGGCCACGCGTGGACCGGCCAGGCGTCTTCGTTGTCCGGCTACTTCGGCGTCGGCTACGGCTTTCAGGCCGCACCACGCCTGTGGCTGCTGGTCTCCGCCGGTTACGTGCCCGTCGGGCGCGAGCCCTTCGTCGACGGTCGCAACGCGTCATCGCTGTTGGCAGGCGCCGAGCTCGAGGTCCGGCTCGCGGGCCACTGGTTCGGCTTCGTGCGCGGGCTGGGCGGCGTCACGATCCCCTGGAGCGCGGGCAGCGGCGCGATCACGATCGGGGGCCCGGCCGTCGCGCGCTGGCGCGTCGAACCCATCACCGTGCTCCTGCACGCGGGCGGACGCATCGCGGGGTTCGAGCTGTATCTGGCCGGCGGTCACGGGCCGGCGGAGGGGATCAACGTCGGACTGGGGCTCGGGTTCGAGCTGTCCTTCGGCGAACGCTGAGCCTACTTCTTCTTGTAGGCGGCCTTCGCGTCGCGGATGGCCTTGAAGAGCGCCTTGCCGGCCTTCGTCGACTTCTTCTCGTACTGATCGAAGATGTTCGCCGTCGCCTTCTTCATCTCGGCGACCAACGCCGGCGAAGGTGTGCAGACCTCGATCTTCGACTTCGTGAAGTTGTCCATCAGCCCCTGGCGAATCGCCCGGATGCCGTTGCGACCGAACTTCTCGTCGCCCTCGACGCCGTCGAGCAGGACCTTCTGGGCGTCCTTCGGCTGCTTGTCGAACCACTTCTTCGAGTAGACCAGCACCGCAGGCTGGTAGATGTGGTTCGTGTCCGTGAAGTGACCGACGCCCTGGTACCAGCTCGTCGCGAACGAGAAGAGCGGCGTGTTGGAGAAGCCGTCGACCACGCCCTGCTTGAGCGCCGGGAGCACCTCGGGCACCGCCATCTCGACCGGGTTCGCGCCCATCGCCTTGAAGGTGTCGAGGTGGATCTTGGACTCCTGGCTCCGGATCTTGCGGCCCTTCAGGTCCTCCATCGTCTTCACACACGTCTCCTTCAGCGCGAGGCCGTGCCAGCCGTTCTCGCTGTACTGGTAGAAGACGAAGCCCTGCTTCTCGAGCAGCGCCTTCACGTGCGGACGCACACGCTCGAGGACGAAGTCGGCCTCCTTGTCGTCGTCGAAGAGGAACGGCGCCTCGAGCACCGACAGCTCCGGGACCATCGTCGCCATCGCCGCCGTCGAGCCGCCCCACAGGTGGATGCGGCCCTCGCGTGTCTCGCGGAGCATCTCCTTTTCGCCGCCGAGCCGACCGCCCAGGTACGACTTCAGCTTGATGCGCTTGTCGGAGTCCTTCTTGAAGCGGCGCTTCATGCGCTTGAGGAGCTCGGACCACGGCGTGCCGTCGGGCGCGACGGTGCCCGCCTTCACGACGATCTGGTCGCCGTCGGCAGCGAGGGCCGGAGCCGCGAGCGCGAGGCTCAGGAGCGGGAGCAGGAGGATGGAACGCGTCATGTCGTCACCTTTCGTTGGCCAGGAGGTTGGACGGGGCGGCGCGAGGCGGGATTCAGAAGATCTCGTCGGCGTTGTCGAGCATCTTCTTCGCGGTGCGCTTCGCGGCACGGTTCTCCGGCGCGATGTCGCCGTTGTCCGTGTCCTCACCCGCGAGCACCTCCTGGAGGAGCGCGCGGTACATGTCCTCGTCGTCGAGCTCGACCGCGAGGAACTGCGCCTTCACGACCTTCGTCCCGATGTACTCGGGCGCAAACTCCAGCGACTTCGAGAAGTGCATCGCGGACTTGTCGAGGTCCTTGCCGGCGATGCCGGGGAGGATCGAGTAGAACGCGCCGAAGTAACGGTGCGCCGCGCCGTAGAAGAACTTCTCGTCGAGGTCGAGGATGCGCTGCATCGTCGCGGCGAGCTTGTCCTTGTAATACAGGCGCGCCGACAGGCCCTGCTTCGAGGCGAAGCGGCCGAGGTTCACCGCGTACCAGTACGCGGCCGGGATCCCCGCCTTGCCGATGCCGCCGATCGCGTCCTCGAACTTCTGCTCGGCGCGCATCGCCTTCTCGAACTCCGGCTCGAGGACGATCAGCGCGCGCTCGCCGTAGTCGGCGCCCTTCTCGTAGGTCTTCATCTCGACCTCGGTCTGACCGGACTCGAGCGCGAGGTAACCGTCGGCGAGGAAGTAGTTCGCGCGCGACAGCATCGTGAGCGCCTCGGCGTGGCGCGGGTTCTTCTCGACGACCTGCTCCCACTTGGCGATCGCCTGCTCGAGCTTGGCCTTGTCGTCGCGCTGCGCGAACAGGGCGAGGGCTTCGTCGTGCATCTGGGCGCCGGCGCTGGTGGAGGTCGCCGTGCCGCCCCCGGCCATCCCGTCCTTCTCCCAGGCCGCCACACGACCCGGAGAGCTGCACGCAACAGAAGTGAGGATCGTCGCGGCGGCGATCGCCGCCCCATACAGAGTACGCATCGGGGGAGCGCGTTAGTCAGGCGCGAGGACAGAGTCAACGATCGTGTGCAAAGCCCCCATGCGGATCGCGGCGTGGTAACGATGAGGGGTGGACGTCGTCGCGCGGGCTCGGACCGAAGCGGTGCGGGAGGCGGCCCACGCCCTCGGCTTCGACGCCGTCGGCATCGCCCGCGCCGACCACATCGATCGCGAGGGACGCCTCGCCGCGTGGGTCCGACGCGGGTTCGCCGCGGATCTCGAATACATGAAGACGAACGTAGACGTGCGCGAGGACCCGCGCCGGCTCGTCGAGGGCGCGAAGAGCGTCGTCGCCCTCGCGATGTCCTACTACCGCCCGGAACACATCCCCGCGGCGCCGTTGAAGGTCTCGCGGTACGTGGTCGGCGACGACTACCACGTCGTGGTGCGCAAACGGATTCGGCGGCTGAGGAAGCGGCTCCTCCAGATCGATCCCGAGGCCGGCGTGATGCCGACCGTCGACACGAGCGCGGTGCTGGAGCGGGCGTGGGCCCAACGAGCGGGGATCGCGTGGATCGGGAAGTCGACGATGGCGATCGGCACCCGGCTCGGGACCTACACCTTCCTCGCCACGCTGATCACCACGATGGAGCTGGTGCCCGACACGCCGCACCCGGATCGCTGCGGCAGCTGCACGGCGTGCCTCGACGCGTGCCCGACGGACGCCTTCGACGGCCCGTACCAGCTCGACGCGAAGAAGTGCATCACCTACTGGAACGTCGAGCACCGGGGGGCCTTCGACGCGACCACGCCGGATCTGCACGGGTGGTTGGCGGGGTGCGACGTCTGCCAGGAGGTGTGCCCCTGGAACAAGTTCGCGCGGCCGACCGAAGAGGACCGGCTCGCGGTGCGTCCGGCGATGTCGCGGCCGGATCCGACGACGTTCACGGGTGACGAGGGTGCGATCGCGGACGTGCTCCGCGGTACGGCGGTGCAGCGAACGGGGCCCGCCGCGCTGCGGCGCAACGCCCTGCGGATCCTCGGCGACGCCGATTGAGGCGCCCTGGGCCCATCGGCCGCTTGTCTCGGGCTGCCTTCCGGATATGTTGCGCGGCGTGAACCGCTCCATCTGGTACCTGCTCGCGCTCAGCTTCACAGTCACACCGCTCGCCTGCTCCGGGGACGACGACGGCACGGACGACGTCAAGGACGGCCGCTGCACGACGGACGACGATTGCCCCGCCGACCAGTTCTGCAACGACGCGATGACCTGCACCGCGGGCACCGGCGATGAATGCGCCATGGACTCCGAATGCGGCCCCGGCATGGCGTGTGACACGATGGTCACCGGCTGCGGTCTGACGCGCGGCTGCCGAAACGCGTGCATCCCGCGCGCGTGCGACGGCGCCGGCCAGTGTGACTCGCTGGTCTGTGTGGACGGCGCGTGTGCCGAGTCGCCGATGTGCGACGCGGGAGTGTGTCCCGACGGCCTCGTCTGCGACGGCGACTCGCGGCTTTGCGTCGAGCCGGTCGCGGAGGCGTGCACGGTGGACACCGACTGCATGACGGCCGGCGACATCTGCGTCGGTGGGTTCTGTCAGGCGCCGCAGGACTGCACGTTCTCGTCGGACTGCCCGACGGACCAGCGCTGCGTCCAGGAGGTGTGCCGCGACCCGTGCACGATGGACGAGCAGTGCGGCAACCCGATGGCGTTCCAATGCGACACCCTGACCGGCGAGTGCAACCAGCGCTGCTTCGACGACCTCGTCTGCCCGAGCGGCTTCATCTGCGAAGGCCCGGCGATGAGCCAGCTGTGTGTCCCGGCCGAGTGCGCGATGGACTCCGACTGCACCGGCAACAACGAGCGCTGCGAGGGCGCGGACATGGGCCACGGCCGGTGCATCGAAGTGCAGATGTGCGACGTCAACGTGCCCGACGACTGCCAGCCGAACTTCGAGTGCATCGCGGGTGAGTGCATCGAGCTCGACACCTGCCGCGGCGACCGCGACTGCCAGCCGAGTCGGTACTGCGACGACCGCCACTGCCAGCCCGCGGAGGCCTGCAACAACGGGATGTGCCCGGCCGGCTTCGACTGCATCGGCGCGCGGTGTGTGCCCGAGGTGTGCCGCGGCGAGGGCGACTGCGCGACCGGCGAAGTCTGCGTGCGTGGCGAGTGTGTGCCGCCGAACGACGGCAGCGCGGTGGCGACGGTCGAGATCATCACGACCGCCGGCTCGGTGACCGCGGGGACGACGTACCGCTTCCGCGCGGTGGCGTACGACGCCAACGACGAGGTGGTCCCCGGCGTGACCGTCGCGTGGATGAGCTCGATGACGGACGTCGCGACGATCGACGCGGCAGGGCTCGCGACCGGCGGACAGACGCTGGGGACGACCGAGATCGTGGCGAGCGTCGACACGGGCGCGATGACGGTGAGCTCGCAGCCGGTGGCGCTCGAAAACCTCGACGCGCGCGCGATCCTCGTGGTCTCCGAGACGACCGGCGCCCCGGTCGAGGCGGCGACGGTCGTTTGCGGAACGGACACGCAGGTCACGGGCACGAACGGCGTGGTGACGTTCGCGGGGACGTCCTCCGTGACGTGCTCGGTGTACGCGTCGAACCACGACTACGTGACGGTGCTCGGGCTCGACGGGAGCGCGACGATCCGCCTGCCGACGATCACGCGCACGGACCGCTCGACCGGCATGACCGGGCCGATCGATCTGAGCATGGTGCAGGGCGACGGCAACGTGGAGATCGCGTTCTCCGGTGCATCGTTCGCGGCGCCGCTGTCCGAGCTGACGCCTTCGATGCTCTTCGGCAGCAACGTGTTTGCGTTCTCGATCCCCGGTGGCGGCGGCATCGAGGTCCCGGCGGCGGCGACGGCGATCGCGACCATCGGCATCCCGATCACCGTGAAGGGCGAGTACCACTCCGAGACCCGCGCCGGGCGTCGCACGGCGTGGAGCTTCGGCGGGCTCGTCGGCCTTGCGGACCTCGGCCTCACCGGCGGCGGTGACATCGTGACCAACCTGCTGCCGGTGCTGCAGGCGTTCACGCACGGCACGACCGGCAACTACACCACGCTGACGCCCCTCCCCGAGGTCGTCGACACGGACGACGTGGACGGCGACGGCGACACCACGGAGGTGGTGCCGGACTACTCCGGGTTCGCGCAGGTCTCGGTCACCCCGGACACGCTGCAGCGGCTCCGCGTCCAGGTCTCGGGCGACGCGGCGATGGCGCCCGCGGGCGCGACGGCGATCATCTTGGTCTCCGGCGTGATCGTGCCGCGCGTCGGCTTCGTGCCGCTCGGCATGGACGGGCTCTCGGCGGCCGGCAACGTCGGCTCGTTCTCGACGGCGATGGCGCCTGCGCACCGCGGCCTCGAAGTCGGCGCCTACGCCGTCCTCGCGACGGCCGCGAACATCGGCGGCGGGAGCCTCGCGCCGACGATGAGCGCGCAGATGTTCGTGGGCGACGCGCTGCCGACCGAGGTGTCGCTCGACCGCGGCTGGCTCGACACCCCCGGCGGCTCGTACGACGACGGTACCCGCGTCCTCGGCGCGACGGCCGCCGGTGATGCGTGGCGCGTGCGGTTCTCGAGCACGACCGGTTCGTGGGTGGTCGTCGGACCGTCGTCGGTGTCGTCGTTCACGCTCCCGACCCCTCCCGGCGGGATGGACGACCACGCGGCGAGCTCCAGCATCTTCCTCGAGGACCTGGACCTCGGCGGGCGCGCTTCGACGTCGCTCTACGGCGTGGGGCTCGACGACATCGGCGCGAACGGGTTGATCGAGCGCTTCTCGCAGCAGGTCGTGCGCTGACCCCAGAACGACAGGCGACCGAGTTCGTCCTCGCGCTCGGTCGCGCGCTCGCGAAGTACGGCGCGCCGGCGCACCGCCTAGAGGAGGCGCTCGGGCGCGCGTCGCGCCACTTCGATCTCGACGGGGAGTTCTTCTCGGCACCGACGTCGATCATGGCGACGTTCCGGATCGGCGAGACGACGCAGACGAACGTGCTGCGCGTCCACGGCTCGGAGGTCGACCTCACGAAATTGATCGAGCTCGACCGCCTCGTCGGCGAGCTGTCGTCGGACGTGGATCCCGCTCAGGCGCGTGAGCGCGTGCGTTCGATCGACGATGCGCCGGTGCCGTACCGGCGCTCGATGACCATCCTCTCCTACGGTCTGGTCTCTGCCTCTGCGGGGCGGTTCTTCGGCGGTGGGGTCGCGGAGATCGCGGTGGCCGGTGGGATCGGGTTGCTCGTCGGCGTGATGGCGACGGTGATGGGGCGTTCGCCGGCGGGGGCACGTGCGTTTGATCTGGTGGCGGCGTTCACGGCGACGATGATCGCGGGGGCGATGCACCGGTTCGGCGTCTCCATCGCGCCGTTCGTGGTGACGCTCGCGGGCCTCATCGTCTTGATCCCCGGCCTCACGCTGACGACGGCGCTCGCGGAGATCGCGACGCGCAACCTGGTGTCGGGCTCCGCGCGGCTCACCGCGGCGACGGTGGTGTTCCTGCAGCTGATCTTCGGCGTCGCGCTGGGGACGCGGGTGCAGGCGTTGCTGTGGGAGGTGCCGGGGCCGGTGACGCCGGAGGCGCTGCCGCAGTGGACGTTTGTGTTCTTCCTGTTCGTCGCGTGCGTCGGGCTGGTCGTGCTGTTCCGCGCGCCGGTGCGCACGGCGCCGGTGATCCTGTTCGCCGCGAGCGTCGGGTTGTTGGGGGCGCGCATCGGCGGCGAAGCGCTCGGCGGGGAGATCGGGATCTTCGTCGGCGCGTACCTGGTGTGTCTCAGCGGGAACATCTACGCGCGCGTCGCGTCGCGCCCCGCCGTCGTGCTGATCGTGCCGGGCCTGCTCCTGCTCGTCCCGGGCTCGGTGGGGATGCGGAGCCTGTCGCAGCTCCTCGCCGAGGACCCGCTCGGCGGCGTGACGAGCGCGTTTGCGACGCTCCTCGCGGCGGTGTCGATCGTCGCGGGCCTGCTGATGGCGAACATCACGGTGCCGCCGAAGCGCGCGTTGTAGAATCCGGTCATGGGTGTTGGCGTGAGCGCTCCGGTCATCGGCATCGACCTCGGCACGACGAACGCCCGCGTGGCGGTGGTGCTCGACGACGGCACCGTCGAAGTCATCGCGGACGCGTTCGGCCGGAGGTCCACGCCGGCGATGGTCGGCGTCGCGGAGGACGGTGAGGTTTTGGTCGGGCACGACGCAGCGTCGATGGTCGAGACCGGCGAGGCTGCGTACTCCATCCGCCGTTTGATCGGACGCAAGTGGAACAGCCCCCCGGTCGCCGCGGCGCTGGAGACCGGCAACTATCGGCTCGTGGAGGGCCCCCACCACGACGCTCGCGCGGAGCTCGGCGGTCGGGCATTCAGTCTCCCGGAGCTCAGCGCCTACGTCCTTCGGCACCTGAAGGTCACCGCGGAGCGGCGCCTCGGGTGCGCGGTCGAACGGTGCGTCGTCACCGTCCCCGCGTGCTTCGGGCACAGCCAACGCCGCGCGACGAAGGACGCCGCGCGGATCGCGGGGTTCGACGACGTCCGCCTCGTGAACGAACCGACCGCGGCGGCGCTCGACTACGCACGAGGTCGACCCGACCGCCGACGCATCGTCGTGTTCCGCCTCGGCGGCGGGAGCTTCGATGCGTCGTTGGTGTCGGCGGGCGAGGGGCGCGTCGAGGTCCTCGGGACGGCGGGGGACACGTACCTGGGGGGTGACGACTACGGAATGCGGATCATCGAGTGGATGGTCTTCGGCTACCTGCGAGAACAACAAATCGATCTACGGCACGATCGAGCGGCGCTGGGCCATCTCGTCGTGGAGGCGGAGCGCGCCAAGCGTATGTTGAGTGTCGAGCCGCGCACCGAGGTTCGACTCACATCCGGCCGAGGTGGTTCGTGCGTGCCGCGCGTGTTGACCGAAGAGAAGCTCGAGCGCCTCGTCGTGGATCTCACGGAGCGGCTCTTTCAGATCACCGAGAAGGTGCTGCGGGAGGCCGGCAACGGAAGCGAGACGATCGACGAAGTCCTCCTCGTCGGCGACGCGACCCGGCTCCCGCAGGTGAAACGCATGGCGCGCGCGTTCTTCGATCGAACGCCGACCTACGCGGACAGCGAAGCGAGCGTGCGCGGAGCCGCGGTGCTCGCGGCCGCCGGTGAGGCCCCGGTCGTGTCCGACGTGACGGCGCAGAACATCGGCGCGATCGAAGTCGTCACCTTCAGTCAGCGGTACATGCCCGACGGCGAGGGGTACCGCGTGCTCCTCCGGAAGGGCTCGCCCGTTCCGGCGACCGTCGTTTCACGCTTCGACAAGCCGAGCCCGGCGCTGACCTCCCTGCGCGTGATGGTTCAACAGGGTGACACCGAGACCTTCTGGAACAACGAGCTGCTGTCCGAGCTCGTCATCCACGGCATCGGCCCTTGTCCCGTGGGCGAGGACTGCGTCGACCTGACGATCGAGCTCGGCGAGGACGGCACGATCCAGTACCTCCCGAAGGATCCGAAGACGGGCGCGCCCCTGACGTTCGACGTCACGGCGTGCTCCGACCTCACGGAGGAGGAGGTGCTGCAGTCCCGCGCGCGGGTGATCGGTACGGCCTGATCGGTTGCGCAGGGCCTACGCGCCGCTCCCCTGCAGGCCCAGCAGGTGCACGCGGCACGTCTCGACGTCGAGCAAGCGGTGCTCCTCCTCGAGCAGGGCTTGGAGCATCTCGACGTCCTGCTCCAGGATCGGCACGAGCATCAGCGTGTCGGCGCGTGAGCGCACGACGCGACGGACCATGCGCAGCATCTGGTCGTCGGCGGCCTCACCGAGCATGACGTCGCCGAACGCCTCGGACACCACGTCGCGCATGCGCTTGGCGCGATCCGGGTCGTCGAGCTCGACGACCGCGAGCATCCGCGGAGATACGAACACGCCGCTGTCGAGGGTCGTCTCCTCCGCACGGCGTAGCGCCTCCGCGGCCTCGTCCGGTGTCGTCGACGAGCGAAGCGTGGCGAGCAGACGTTCATCGTGGCAGAGCCGCCCGATGTGCGCGAGCGTCTGCAAGTGAAGTTGCGGCGCGTCGGGCGGCGCGAGGAGGACGAAGAAGAGATCGACGTCGTCGCCGTCGATCGCCATCGGCTCCTGGGTCGTCACCAGCGCGGCGACGCTCTCGCGCAAACCCGGGAACACGGCGTGGGGCACACTCGTCCCGCTGCCGAGCCCCACGTGGTCCTCGATGTGCTCCAGCAGCGCGTTGGCCAACGCCTCCGGGTCTCGGCGAGCCCGCGATGCGAGCGCCCGCGCGCCCGCGCGAATCACACCTTCGAGGTCCTTCGCGTCGACGCGGATCTGGATCTGCTCGGGCCCGATGAAGTCGCGACGAACGTCGCTCAGCGGACGGCGCGGCGCGTACATGCGCTTCCACTCCGCCCAGAGGACACTGACGGGTGAGCCCGGCGTCGGGGCCTCGCGCCCGCCGCCGACGACCGCCTTCTTGTAGCGGTTCGTCAGCTCGTCCCACTCCACGACCATGCCGGCCCGGCCGCCGCTCTCGCGGCTCTCGCTCCATGTCGACAAGAGCTGCAGGCAGGCGTGGTCGATGTGGTCCAGCCAGTCGATGTGCACGTGCAGCTCGCAGTCGTCCGGCACGTCGTCGAGAGCCCTGGCGAGCCGCGGGACCTGCAGGAACGTCGCCGAGCCGAGCAGGTGGAGGTCGTAGATGCCTTCGGATGCGCCACGCTCGCCCTTGATCTCGAGGTGGGCGAACGTCCAGACGATCTTGAGGATCGCGACCGCGAGGCCGGCGATGATCCCGGTGAAGAGATCGAGCAGGACCACGCCGAACAGGGTGATCAGGCAGATCGCCAGCTCGGAGCGCCCCTGCTGATACAGCGCCTTCATCGCCTTCACGTCGATGAGTCGGTAGCCGGTGTAGACGAGGATCGCGCCGAGGCTCGCCCGCGGGAGGAGCTCGAGGAGCTGAGGCGCCGCGACGACGAACAGGAGGATCCAGATCCCGTGCAGGATCGTCGAGCGCCGGGTGCGCGCCCCCGCGTCGACGTTGACCGAGCTGCGGACGATGACGCCGGTCATCGGGAGCGCGCCGACGAAACCCGTCAACGTGTTGCCGATGCCCTGCGCGAGCATCTCCTTGTCGTAGTCGGCCTTCGAGAAGTTCTGACGCTGGTCGATCGCGTTGGCGGTGAGCAAGGTCGCCGCGCTCGCGACGAAGGCGAACACGAGCGAGATCACCACGAGGTCGGTCGACAGCAGCATGCGGTAGTCGGCGAGGGCCGGCGGGGCGAGGCCGTCGAAGAAGTTCGGCGACATCTCCAAGAACCGGACGTCCGACGCGAGCACCTGAGCCCCGATGGTGACGACGACCAACGCGACCAGCTGCCCCGGAACGAGCTCGAGCTTCTTCGGGCGGAACTTGGGCCACGTCGCGATGAGCCCGATGGAGATAGCGGAGATCAGGAGGGGCGCGAGGAAGTCGCCGGAGAGGCTCTTGGGTAACGTGACGACGTTCTCGAGGAACGACCGCGCCGGGTCGGCGTCCAGGCAGACATGCAGCTGCGAGGTGAAGATGATGACGCCGATCCCGATCAGCATCCCCTGGATGACGGCCGGCGCGACGGCCCGGAACCACTGCCCGAGCTTGAAGACGCCGGCGAAGATCTGCCACACGCCGCAGAGCGCGACGACCGGGCCGAGCGCGATGAGGCCGTGGTCGGCGATGACGTCATTGACGAGGACGATCAGGCTCGCAGCGGGGCCGCTGACGAGCAGCGGCGCCCCCGAGGCCACGCCGACGATGATGCCACCGATGATGCCGGTGACCAGCCCGTACTCGGCCGGGACACCGCACGCGACCGCGATGCCGATGCAGAGCGGCAGCGCGACCAGGAACACGACCATCGAGGCCAGGAAGTCGGGCAACCAACCCGAGGTGGCAGGGGCAGCGTCGTTCGGCTTGTTCTCTTGCATTCGACAGACTGGGGGGCCGGGTAGCCCCTCTCAGATAGTGTCTAGCAGTACCCGCCCCAGATGTGGAGTGCGCCGCGAACGGCCACTCAGTGGATTATACTCAATCAAGGCCAAAGCCCGTCGCGGTTCAGTCTGCGACGGATGCGAAGGGCGTGCCGGCGTCACCCGCGGGGGCGACGGCGGCGCAGTAGGAGCGCTCCGAACACGACCAGCATCGCACCCCACGCCGGGCCTTCGCCCGTCGTGACGCGCGTCGACGAGCACCCGGATCCCTCCGCGCCCATCGCTCCCATCGGCCCGACGGGGCCTGCGGGTCCGGCGGGCCCGGCGGGTCCCTCGGCGCCGGCGGGACCGACGGCGCCGTCTGTTCCGTCCACTCCGTCCACACCGTCCAACCCCGGAGCACCGTTGCAGACGAACGTCGTGCCGCTCTCGGCCTCCAGGCGAACCCCGCCGGTCGCGCAGTCCGCGCCCGGCGCGACCGGCGCGCTGGTCACCGACACACCCGCGGCACCCTGGGGCCCCTCCGGACCGGGCGGACCGGCGGGGAAGCTCACCAGCCCGAGCAAGGGTCGCGACTCGACGACGATCGCGTTCGCCCCCGACACCGTCGCCGACATCAGAACCGAGCTGGTCGGGTTCTGCGATGTGAACGCCGAGATGTTCACGGACAGCCGCGCACCGGGGTTCCAGGTGCAGTCCTGGGTGAAGGCCAAGGTGACGACATTGGCGTTGAGGCTCGTGGAGAGCGCACACCCGCCCGGCCCGAACGTGCCGCCGGCGTTGGTCACGTTGAAACCACCGAAGGTGTCGAAACCGACCGCGATCGACGAGCCGGACGGCCACTGGATGCCGCTTCCGCCGCTTCCGTGCAGGACGAAAGCGAAGTCGACCTGGGTGTTGGCCGGGACCGTCGAGGGCATGACGTAGGGCCTCAGCTGTAGCTGCGCTCGTGCCGTCGTCGGCGCGAGCGACGCGGCGACCACGACGAGGGAGGCCATGAGGAGGGTGAAGCGGTTCCAGAGCATCGGGTTGTCGTCCTTTCTCGCCGCCGCGCCCGTGCGCGGCGATGTCACGCTCGGTGACCGCTCCATTCGATGGAGGACGCGAGATCCGGTCAACGCGGAGGCCACGTTTGGAACATTTGTTTGGTCAGTCGAGCGGGGGCGCCTGAACGATCCCCGCCGACACCGCGTAGCGCATGATCTCCGCGTTCGACGTGACGCCGAGTTTGTTGCGGATGCGCGTGAGGTGGTTGCTGATCGTGCACGAGTGCACGTCGAGCTCCGCCGCGATGTCGGCCACCACGCGGCCCTCCAGGACGAGCATGAACACCTGATGCTCTCGCTTCGTCAGTGCTTCGTGCGGGAGCCCGGAAGGGACGTTCGCCGGCGGCGGCGACAGCGCGCGGCCCTCCGCCGCAGCGCGGAGCGTCGCGATCAGCTCGGCGGGTGGACGCTCCTTCGAGACGTAGGCGATCGCGCCGGCCGCGAGCGCGCGCCCCGCGAACTGATCCGTCGGATGCATCGAGAACACGACGATCGCGAGTGAAGGGTAGGCAGCCCGGACGCGCCGGAGCACCTCGAGACCGGAGACGACCGGGAGCGACAAGTCGAGCACCAGAACGCGGCAAGCGAGGAGGCTCGCATCGAGCACCTCGCGCCCCGTGCTCGCCTCGCCGATCACCTCGAAGTCGCCGACCTCCTCGAGCAGCTGCCGAACGCCGCGCCGCACCACCGCGTGGTCGTCGGCGAGAAATACGCGGATCTTCATGCGCTCTTCACTCGGTGGGGTTCGGCGGTCGCGGGGACCCACGCGGCGAGGCGCGTGCCGCCGCCCGCTCGCGGTCGAATCACGAGCTCACCGTCGAGGGCGCGGACGCGCTCGGTCAGTCCGAGGAGCCCGAAGCCCTCTGTGGGTTGGTCGGGATCGCACCCCACACCGTCGTCCTCGACCTCCGCTCCGATCCGACCGCCGTCGCACCGCAGGCGAACGACGATCCGGGCGGACTGCGCGTGTTTCAGCGCGTTGGTGGTGCCCTCCTGGATGACTCGAAACAGGACGAGGGCAGCGTGGGTGAGGTGCACGTCGTCGTCGTCCGGGAAGGACGCGTCGATCTCGAGCCGACATTCTACGCGTCCGACGTCGCCCACGCGTGTGCACAGCCACTCGGCCGCAGCCGCGAGCCCGACGTCGTCCAGGATCCTCGGACGCAGCTCCGTGATGACGGACCGGACGGCGCGCGTGGTTCCGTCGGTCAACGCATTCAAGTCGGCGAGCAGCTCGTGGACCTCCCCCGCCGCGGCGTCGACGTGGTTCTCGAGGCGTGCGAGCGCATACCGCATCGCGGTCAGCCCCTGCCCGAGATCATCGTGCAGGTCCTGAGCGATCCGACGTCGCTCGCTCTCCTGTACCTGCTCGAGGTGCAACGCGAGGCCTCTCAGCTGCTGCGTCTGCTCGGCCACCTGATCGCTCAGCGACTCCGCCATCTCGGCGAGTGCTTCGTTGGCGCGATCGAGCGCCCTCCCCTGGATGAACTCCCGTCGCTGCACACGATAGACGAGCTCGCCGAGCGTCACCGAGAACAGGACGGCAAAGGACAGGAAGCTGAGCTGCGCGAGGGCGTTCGGCGCTTGGATGTTCTGGGGGAACGGGAGGAAGTACGCCGCGGGGAGCGCCGACGCGATCAGCACGGTGGCGGGGACGCGACGGCGAAAGTCGACGGGGATGACGGCGATCGGCACGACGCCGAGGTAGGCGTCCGCGAACAAGCTGAGATCGTTCAGCCGTCCGAGGTGATAACCGACAGCCGCGAGGAAGGCGGCGTAGCAGAGGATCCCGAACGGGATGGCGGCCTTCGGTGCGCGCCGAAGCAGGAGGAATCCAACGAACGCGAAGACCTCCACGGCCAAGGCCGCGAGCCGCAGGTCACGAAAGATGCTCACGTACCGCGGCTCGGTGCTCACGAGACCATCGAGCGGCCACCACAGGACGGTCGCCGCCACCATGAACAGCGTCATCAACGCGCCGAGCTGCGCCGTGAGCGCCCGCGCGTACGCGTCGAACGCTGCCGCATCGTGCGGGTCTTCGGCGCTCGCGCCGGACAGGAGCGACGGCAGCATTCGCTTCGGAATCGTAGGCCGGGGCCCGCCGCGCGTCGAGTGGACCTGCGCCACGCCGAGCGGGTCGTAGGTCTGAATGAAATCCAAACGTGATCGCGTTGTCCGGCGCGTCCGAGTGCTCCACCATGAGGGAATGCACAGGGGGATCACGTGCACACTGGCCGCGGTGGCGACCGCCGGATGCATACGGAGCGTCGACAATGTGCCGACCGACGAGGGCGGATTCATCCGCGGCACCGTCGTCGCGCGGAGCACCGAGACCGGTCTCTTCGAACCGGTCGTGGGGGCGCGGGTGGAGCTGGTCGGGGGCTCCGTCGGCCGCACGACGGACGCGCGCGGGCAGTTCGAGCTGTCGCGCCTCCCGCTCGCGGTGCACCAGGTGGACGTCGCGCTGCGTGCGGCGGGCGGCGCGCCGCCTCGCGCGCTGCGGACGCCACCGATCCGCCTCGAGGCGCCGGGTCAGGACATCGACCTGGGCGAGCTCCGCCTCGGTGCGTTGTCGGATCTGGAGGGGTCGGTCGTGCTGCTCGACGATCCGAACCCGGCCGCGGCCGTGGGGACGATCGTGGTGCTCGCGTCGACCCCGTTCACGGCGGTGGTCGGGCGCGACGGGCGCTTCACGTTCCGGAGCATTCCGCCCGGACCGTACGACGTCGTGGCGTACCGCGAGGGCTACGGCGCGAAGTCGGTCGACGGGGTCCTGCTCCAGGGCGGCATCGCGCTCACGGCGCCGGACATCGAGCTCGATCGTGAGGCGCCGTCGGGCCCGGTCGAGGTGCGCGGGCGCGTGGACGTGGTGGACGCGGACGACGACGACGTCCGGACGACCTTCATCTCGGAGACCACGACCGCGTCGGCGCCGCCTTCGGCGTATATGGCGACGCCGACCGACGCGATGGGTGCGTTCTCGGTGACGCTGCCCGTCGGGGTGTACCGCGTTCGCTTCGCGCGCGCGGACATACGGCCTTCAGAGCTTCGAAATGTCGTGGTGACGTCGAGCGGCGCCGTCGGGCTCGACCCGGTCTACCTCGGGCTCGCCGCGCCGAACGACATGGACGGCGACGGGATCGCCGACGCGGACGATCCGGATCCGGACGGTGACGGGTGCGAGACCGATGCGTTTCCGAGCGACCCGCTGCGGTGCTTCGACGCGGATATGGACGGCCTCGCGGACAGCGAGGATCCGGACGACGACGACGACGGCTTGGTGGACTTCGAGGAGACGAGCCTCGGGGTGGACGGGTGGCTGACGGATCCGTTCAAGCCGAGCACCGACGACGACCCCTTCGACGATCGCGAGGACAACTGCCCGCTCCTCGCTTCGGCGGAACCGTGGCCGGACATCAACGGCAACGGGATCGGCGATGCGTGTGAAGACGGTACGGAAGGAACGACGCCGACCGGTGACCCGCCGATCGTCACGCGGTTCGGTCCGAACCCGGCCGGGGTCGGGGAGATGGTCGAGGTCTTCGGGTCGAACTTCGCGCCGGCGGCCGAGACCTTCGTGAGCTTCGGGGGCGGTCTCGCTCCGGCGGTGAGCGTCGAGCCTGATGTCGTGGTGGTGCGTGTCCCCGAGGAAGCGCGCAGCGGAGTGCTGCGGGTGTTGAACGGGCTGCGCATCGCGACGGCGACCGCGACGTTTGCGTTGATACCGCCGCCGATCATCCGGTACTTCGAGCCGGCGTCGGTGCGGCCGGGCGAGCGCGTCGCGCTGTACGGCCTGCGCTTCACCGATCTCGCAGGCGGGGTCGCGCCGACGGTGACGGTCTCGGGGAACGCGACGGATCCGGCGGCCTGTGACCCGGCGCAGATCTCGGACGCGATGCTGTTGGGGTTGGAGGTCGTTTGTTTCCGCCCGCCGCAGGGATCCATCGGCGGGCCGGTACGTCTGATTGCGCCCCACGGTGAGGCGACGAGCGCAGCGAGCCTCATCATCCAGAGCGGGCCGTCGATCGCGTTCTTCACGATCAACCCGGTCGCGGAGGGCGGGACGACGACGATCGTCGGCAATGGGTTCTCGCTCGATGGGCTGGTGGGGAACGTGACCGTGGACCTTCCGGGCGCGCCGGGAATCATGGTGACGCCGACGGGTGACTCTTCCATCCCGCTGACGTTGCCGCCGGGCGCGTCGACCGGGCGCGTGACGTTGCATCACCCGTCGGGGACGGTTATGTCGTCGGTGCCTCTGCAGATTGCAAACGGCGTCCCGGCCATCGTCGACTTCGACCCGCCCGTCGTGGAGCGCGGCGAGACGCTGACGATCTTGGGCGCCGAGCTCCAGGACGTCGAGATGGTCACGTTCACGGGCGGCGCGACCGCAATGTACGAAGATCGGACGCCGAGCCAGGTGACCGTCGTAGTGCCGGCGGGTGCGCAGCCCGGGCCGGTCACGGTGGCCTCGGCGACGCAGACGAGCCCGCCGAGCGGGCGGCGGCTGGTGCTCATGACGCGGACGATGAACACCCCCATGCTGGCGACCACGCTCCTCCCGGGGATGGCCATCTCACCGGCGGACGAGATCATGCTTTGGACGGGCTCGGGCGCGACGCCGCCGAACGCGATCATCACGCTCGACGCCACGACGCTCCAGCCCGCGTCGATCACGACGGGCGCCGTGTCGGTCGCTTCGCCGAGCCAGATCATCGGCTCGCGCGGCGGGGCGCGCGGGGTGGTCGAGGCCAACTTCCCGAGGAGGTTCGTGACGATCGACGTCCCCTCGGGTGCGGTCGTCGGCTCGGCCGACGGCTGCTCGGATGCGACGGGCGTCAGCGGCTATGACGTCGTCTTCGACGCCACGAACGACAACCTCTACGCGCTGCCGTCCGGGACGGCGGCGCGCAACTCGCTGTTGCGGATCGACCTGTCGACCGGCGTCTGTACGCATCTGCTGGAGGACGTCATGCCGGATCTGTACGGGATCGGGTTGCTCGGCAACGCGCTGATCATCAGCGATTTCGGCGGAAGCCTGGCAACGGTCGATCTCGCCACCCACACGTGGAGCCCGTACTTCGGCTCGCTGAACACGGTGTTCCCGGCCTCCCTCACGATGGTGCACTACACGGGTGCGCCGGACCGAGTGTTCGGGTTCACGTCCAACGTCGGCGCCGAGCTCGCGGTGCTACCGATCAACTCGGGGCCGAGGTCGGAGGTCGGCAACGTCGTTGCGAGCAGCTCCGGCGAGCTGTCGCGCAACACGCGATGGCTCATCCGCGGTCAGTTGCTCTACGACCTCGCCGAGCCGCGAATCGCTCGCGACGACATCCCACTGTCACCGTACCGCGGAATCGTCAGCACGTCGGCTCCGGCGACCTTCGTGGTCCGCGATACGCAGAGCGTCCCGACGTTCTACCGAATCGCGCTCGAGGAGTGAGGCCTCACACCCCCGGGAGCTCGACGGCCCACGCGAGGAGCGTTCCGGACTCTTGGGCGGCGCCGTCGGTGACGGTCAGCGTCCAGGTGCCGTTGGCGGCCTCGCCCTGGAAGGCGAGGAGCGGGATCGCGTAGCGGTACTGGTCGCTCCCCTCGGCGATGCGTCCGCCGATCTCGGCGGTGGTTCCCGCGGGGGACATGACGACCAGGGTGAGGTCTGCCGGGCGCGCGTGCTCGACGATCACTTCGACGGTGGCCTGCATGACGTTGCCGGTCGCGGCGACCTCGATCGTGCTGGAGAGCATGCCGGTGTCGGGGATCGGGAGCGCGGGCATCTGGGAGTAGGTGGTGTCGATCGTCAGCTCGGCGTCGCCGTCGCAAGCGGCGGTGGCGGCGAGGAGGACCAGGGCGAGGCGTGCGCGGTGCATGGCGCCTCATACCGCGAAGACGAACCGGGCGGTACGGGTGCGGACGCGCACGCGCGGGTGTATGGAGAGCCGATGAACAAGAGCCGGGAGGTCGACCAGTGGTTCGACGCCTACGAGCACCCCGCCAAGGACGCGATGCAGCACGTCCGGGAGACGATCCTCGCGGCGGACCCGCGCATGTCCGAGTGCATCAAGTGGAAGTCGCCGACGTTTGTCTTCGAAGGCAACCTCGCGAGCTTCAACCCGAACACCAAGAAACACGTCAGCCTGATGTTCCACACGGGCGCGAAGATCCCGGGCGCCCACCCGCGGCTGGAGGGCGGCGGGAACACCGCGCGATACATGCGGATCGCGGACCTGGCGGAGGCGCGCGCGGCCGAAGCGGCGCTCCGGGCGCTGGTGGCGGCCTGGTGCGCGATGAAGGGCGACGACGCGGGCGCAAAGAAATCCGCGGCCAAGAAGCCGGCCGCAAAGAAATCCGTAGCCAAGAAGCCGGCCGCAAAGAAATCCGTAGCCAAGAAGCCGGCCGCAAAGAAATCCGTAGCCAAGAAGCCGGCCGCAAAGAAATCCGTAGCCAAGAAGCCGGCCG
>JAVJQW010000040.1:0-80836 GCA_040218735.1 Deltaproteobacteria bacterium | reverse complement strand
CATCGGGCGCGGCGACCTCGGTTCGGCTTGCCGGGCGACCGTCCGGCGCGGGGATCGCGTTGCGACGCTCGGCAGTACCTGGGTGCATCGGCGTGGCGGTCCGGCTGTCGGAATCGCCGCGCCCGATGTCTGCGCTCCGCTCGACGAGTTGCCCGATCCCAACGGCAGCATCGTCGTGATCTCGTGCTGATGTGAAGTCCTACAAACCGTGGTCGCGATGAAGTCGCATCTCCTTCCGCCATCGCCATCGGACTGGTTGCCCGACGGCCACCTCGTGTACTTCATCTTGGACCTCGTCGCGGGAGCTCGACGTCAGGTCGTTCCACGCCGCAACGCAGAGTAAAGGCGCCCGCGGCGCGCGGTCCTATGCACCCGACCTCATGGTCGCGCTGCTCCTCTACGGCTACTGCACCGGCGTCTTCTCCTCGCGGCGCATTGCCCGCGCGACCTACGAGGACGTTCCGTTCCGCGTGATCGCTGGCGAGCGCCATCCGCACCTCACGCGCGTCGCTGCTTTTCGTCGCGAGCATCTGCGCCAACTCGAAGGCTTGTCCTCCAAGTACTGCGACTCTGTGAGAAGGCCGGCATCGTGAAGCTCGGTCACGTCGCGATCGACGGCTCGAAGATCCAAGCCAACGCGAGCAAACACAAAGCGATGAGCTACGAGCGATTGGAGAAGGACGAAGATCGCCTCCTCAACGAGATCAGCGACCTCATGGAGTTGGCCGAGCAGACCGATACCCAGGAGGACGCGAAGTACGGCGAGGGCGTCGATCCGCTCGACCTACCGCGGAGCACTCGCCGTAGCCGCCTGACGCGGCTCGCGCGGAAGATTCAGTCGCGCGTCACCTCCAACGAGCCCCAATCCGATTTTGCTACGGCCTCCTAGCTCCCCAGGCTCTCGTAAATCGTCGCGATCCACCGATCGGTCTTGATGTAGCCCGTCCCCCACGACGCCCACTTCGCGTCGAGCTCGACCTGCTCGACCTTCTTCCCCGCGGCCTTTTGCTCGCGAACGGACGCGATCGTCTCGCGCAGCATGTCGCGGTAGGCCTTCAGATCGTCGAACGTCGAGAGCGGCCCATGGCCAGGGATGATCTTCCACTCGGGTCCGAGCTTTCCGATCACCGCGCTGATGTTCTTCTCGAGCTGCACGACGTCGCCGCCGCTCTCGAGATCCACGAACGGGAAGCGCGCGGTGAAGAACTCATCACCCAGGTGCACGACCTTCGACTTCGTGAAGAAGGCGTAGCTGTCGCCGTCGGTGTGCCCCGGCGGCACCGTCTCGACGCGCAGCGGTTCGTCGCCGACGTGGATCGTGAGCCCGTCCTCGTAGGTCACGACCGGGAGCGCGTGCTCGGGCGACGGCTTCGTCGTCTCCCCGCGCAGCGGCTGCGGCGTCGACATCCGCACCCGCACGTTCTTGTGCGCGAAGATCGTCGTCGCGCGCCCGAAGTCCGCGTTGCTCCCGGTGTGGTCCCAATGCCAATGCGTGTTCACGACCCACCGCAGCGGGAAGTCCGAGATCGTCGCGAGCGCACTCTGGATCCGCGACGCCGCGCCGGGGACCTGGTCGTCGACGATCAGCGCGCCGTCCGGGCCCACGACCGCCGCGATGTTCCCGCCGCGCCCCGCGAGCAGGTGCACCGCCCCGGCGACCTTCGTCACGGTGATCGCCATCGGGTCCTTCTCGGCCGCCTCCTTCTTGGGGGGAGGTTTGGCCGCCGCGGGCGGTGTGTGGCACGCGCCGAGGAGGAGCGAGGAGGCGAGCAGGACACAAAGGCGGGTCACAGGGCGGCGATCCTAGCAGTTGGGTCATCCGACGCACCGAATCGAACCCATCCGCCGATAACCCCGACGCTCATGACCTCCGTCAACGCGGGTCTGTCCGTCGACTGGGTTCGGCGCCAGTTCGATTCGGACGTCCCGAAGCGCCCGACAGCGCCAGAGGCGGCCGCGCCGCATGCGGCTGGCACCGCGCCGGTGACACCGATCCAGCTCCCGGTGACGCCGACCTATGCGCGCCTCGACCTGGACGGCAGCGCGCTCCGCATCGGGCGCGAAGCCCGCCCCACGACGACGCTCTCCGCCGCCGAGATCCTCCGCAGCGCACCCGAGCGTCGGGCCGAGCTCCTCCGGCGTCACCGCGACTTCCTCGCGCACGTCTCGGGCGCGAGCACCACGACGGCCCCACGCAGACCGGTCACCACCTCACGCGCGGGGTTCGATCTCGTCGCGACAGAGCGCAGCGTTCGCATCGACGCCCCCGACGGACGATGGGTGGAGGTCGACCTCGCGGATCCCGAACGCCCGCGCGTCACGAGCGACGGCAAGGAACGCGGCGCCGCGATGGAGCGCCTGATCGAAGGCTTCGAGGCGCTCCTCGTCGGGCGCGGCGCGCTCGGCATTCGCTTTGACCCGAAACCCGGCGTCAAAGCGCTGTTCGCGTACCTGCTCGGCCCGGGCGGCGCGCTCAACCCGCAGGCGACGCCGAACGTCCCGCAGGCGCAGCGCTTCGATCACGGAAAGCTCGTGTGCTGGGACTTCAACGGGACCGTCGAGCGCGAGCGCAACGCCGGTTTCAGACCCGACATCGGCTTCGTGACGGACAACCTCAACCAGATGGGCGCGCTGAGCGTCATCACGACCAGCGTCGACCCGCGCGCGGTCGAAGAGACGATGGTTCGCGCGAACCTCCACTTCAACGCCTACTTCGGCGCCGACGAAGTGCGCCCGACCCGCGGCAAGAAGCAGTACGCCGGCGTCGCCGCCGCCTACGGGCTCGACGCCAAGGACGCGCCGCACCACATGGTGACGATCGGCGACAGCGCGACGGACCAGTCCGCCGACCTCGCCGGCGTCGTGTTCCTGAACAGCGACTCCGACACCCCGGCCGAGGTCATCCAGCGCTTCCTCTACCAGCTCGACCGCGCGGGTGACGGGAGCTTCGCCCGCGGGCTCGAGCGCACACTGTCTCGCGCGCTCGACGCCGAGCCCCAGTCCCTCCGCCTCGGCGAGCTCGCGTTCGACGTCGCGCTCGACGACGCCAACGGCGCACCGTGCCCGAAGGTCACGAACCTGCGCGTCGCGCTCGACACCCACGCCCTCCTCGACGTGCTCGCCGCGCCCGCGCCGCGCCACGACCTCGACGGCGCCGCGAGTTATGCGATGGCGCTGCGGCACCTGGAGAACGACTGCGACGAGACGACCCTCGCCGCCGTCGCGCGCAACGCCCACCGCGCCGCAGAACCCGACGCGGTCCTCGCTTCGTTGTCGCTGCGCCAGTCGCGACGTGACGAGGAGATCCGCGTCGCGCGCGCCGCAGCGTCCGGAATCGACGCCTGGCTGAACGACCACCCCAGCGCCGAAGAGGTCGAGCGCCTGGTCGACTTCATCGTGCGCGCGGGAGACCGCGACGCCTTCGCGCAGCTCGAAGCCTGGGCGCCGACCTACGCGGCCCGCACCGATGCATGCGCCAACGCCGCACACGTGGAAATCGCCGCCGACTTCACACGCATCGACGCCGCGATCGCGGGCGCCCTCGCCCGCCCCACGAAGCGTCAGTCGCCGGGCCGAGACCGTGCGCGGTTCGAAGCGATCCAACACGCCGCCGAGCGGCTCCCCGGGAGCGCCGACCGCCTCGTGAAGCTCCTCGAAGAGACCGAAGCCTCGAGCGACCTCGCGCCCGGACTCGAAGCGTTGCGGAAGGTCCTGCCCGAGCTGGAACGCCTCGCCCACGAAGGCTCGGCGAAGCAGTACGCCGACCGCGCGAAGCTCGACGTCTCGACGCACCTCAGAGGCGGCGCTGAACAAGCGGAGCAGCGCCGCGCGACGTGGATGCGGAACGAAGCGGCGTTCGCGCACCTCGCAGCGTGGTGCCGCCGCGCAAGCTAAGGGCCCGTGCCCTAAAGTGCGTTCCGGGCCTGCTCGCTCGCGTGATACGTCGGCGAGCGCTGCCGGCCGATCACGCCCGCGCCGCGCGCGAGCTGCGTTTCGCGGCCGGGGATGTGAGCCCACGCGTCGAAGAACTTCGAGGCGGCCGAGTCCGGGTCGCTCGACTGCGCGTCGAAGCGCACGTCGCCGAAGACGTACTCTTGGAAGCGCTGCCCGTCGTCGAGGTCGGCGTTGGTCCAGCCCTCCTTCTCCACGAGCTCGGGGTCGGCGCCAGGCGGCAGCTCCTTCATGTAGATGCGGAGCTTCACGCCGTGCCGCTGAATGCTGGCCTCCTTGGTCTCGAGCTGCCCGTTCTTGCGCGACGGATCCGGGACCTGGAAGTCCGTCGGCTCGACGACGTCGTAGCGGACCTGCACGTAGCGGCCGCCGATGAAGAGCGTGTGCCGCGCGAAGAGCTTCTGCTGGTGAAGCGGCGTGTTCATCGCCTCCTTCGTCGGCTCCAGCGCCGAGATGATGCCCTTCACCCGATCGAGGACGTTGAACCGCGCGACCCCGCGCGCCAGATAGGAAGCGACGCGGACCACCTTGTTCCCCGCGATTCCGTCCCGCGGCGTCGACAACGAACGCGTGAACTCGGTGTGCTCGCGTGCGTTCGGCCGGTGCGTGGTGGAGCCCGTGTTCGCCGTGACGTCCCAGGTCGAGCTGTTGTCGGCGTGCGGCTCGCCGATCACTGGGAACACCAACCGCACCCCGGTCTGCGCCGGTTCCTTGTCGTGGTCCTCCAGGCTCGAGTGGCTGGTGCTGATGCGCATCATCGCGCCCTGCAGCGGGTCGGTGCCGACCAGATCCTTGATCCAATCCGGCGCCCCCTTGTCGACCTCGAACACGCCGTCACCGAACGACACCCCCTTCGCGTGGTTCCCGCGCGCGAACGGACAGCCCGACGCCTTCGCCGTGTCGACGATGACCTCGCGGATGTTGTCGGTCCCCGGCGCCGTGTCGAGCTCGTACTCCGCCTGGAAGGTCGCGCGTTGCGGCGCCTCGCGACCGTGGCTCCCGGGTACGATCGCCGACGCATCCGAAGGCCAGAGCTTCTTCATCGCCGCGTGGTCGTCGAACGCGTCGGCGGGCTCGGTGACGAGCAGCCCTTCGCGCGCGGCGAGCATCATCGAGCCCACCGTCTGCGCGTCACCCGTCGCGACGACGTTGCGTAGCACCTTCTTCGTCTCGTCCGCGTTCAAGCGGACCTGGAGCTTCGGGAAGCTCATCCCCCAGAAGCCGGTCCCCTTGTAGTTGGCTGCGTCCTCGCGCGCCTTGCGGCCGTACGCCTCCGCCGTCCGCAGTGTGTTCGCGGCCTTCTTCACGACGGCGGGGTTCGACGAGGCGAGCGCCGTTCTCAGAGCACTCGCGACCTCGGCGGGCGACTTCGCGCCGATGCGCATCGCCTCGAGGTCACGAAGCGTCGGCGCGGACCGCAGCTCCGCGCGTGCGTCGACGGCGCTCGCCGCCTTCGCGCGCGCCGCCGCGTCAAGCTGATCGAGCACGTCCGCGGCGGCCGTCGCGTCCACGTTGAGGTTGTGGCCCTGCAGCGCGCTGGTGTGGTCGGCGTCCGCCGTGCGCTGGCCCCGGTAGCTCCCGTCGCCGACCTGCGCGCGGTGATCGGCCGTCCGCCCTCCGACGTCCTCGACGTGCTCCACACCCGCCGCGATCGCGTGGGCGAGCGCCGCCTGGACGTCCTCCACGGAGACGTCGAGCTGCTTCGCGATCGTCGCCAGCTCCGTCGACGAGGCGCGGTCCCCCGCTGCCGCGCGCTGCGCGAGCATCTGACCGGCCTGCTGAAGCGACCGTGGTGCCGTCGAACCGTCGGCTTGCATGACTCGACCCTACCAACCTGGGGGCGAACCCGGGTCGGGCAAGCGGCGACGCTCGTGTTCGGTCAACGGGCGGGCTCGACGCCCTCCTTCAACCACCGAAACGTCACGTTGATCCGTTCCTCGGTCACACGCATCTGCTTGGGCACGCCGTGGTGCCACTCGTGTTGGCAGCGCCCGCCCATCACCAAGAGCGAGCCGTGCGTGAGCTGCAGATGTTTGCGCCACCGGCGTTTCCGTTTGTGGCGGAGCGCGAACTTCCGCGTCACGCCGAGCGACAACGCCGCAATGACCGGGTCGCGACCGAGCTGGCGCTCGTCGTCCGCGTGCATGCCCATGTTGTCCTTGCCGTCCCGGTAGCGGTTCAGGAGCACGTGATTGAACGGGACGTCGAGCAGCTCGGACACCCGCTGGTTGAGCGCGCCGAGCGCCGGGGTGAACGGCGTCGGCTCCAACACCTGGCCGGAGTACTTGTACGGGACCTCACCGCACCACGCGATGAGCCGCGGCTGCATCACCTCCTTACCGAAGACGACGATCGGACGCGCCGCCCAGCTCAGGTCGGCGAGCAGCGACGTGAGGAGGTCATCGGCCTCGGCGGCCGGGAGCCAGTTCGGATCGAGATCGACCCACGAGGTGGTACCCAGTTCGGTGCGCACGCGACCACCCTATCCCACTGTCCGATTTCGGGGCGATCGTCACGCAACCGACAGCGCACGGTGTCGAGATCCCGACGCCCGTGTGTCGGCGTGATGCATTGAGCGTCGGCATCCGAAGTGCATTACGCGTCACCGAGCCATGTGGAACGCCTACCTCGACCAGCTGTCCGCCTACATCACGCCGCGCGCTGACGATCCGACGATCGAACAAGCCGACTGGGGCGAGCACGACCTCGTGCGCCTGGAGATCGGCTACGGCCTGATCCCCCTCGCGGAGGCCGCGGACGCCGACTCACTGGTGCCCTGTGTCCAGCAGCTCCGCCGCTGGCTGTACCACGACTGGGGCTTCCTCATGCCGGTCGTCCGCATCATCGACGACCTGTCGATCGGCAAGTACGCGTACCGCATCCGCCTGTCGGGGCGCGTCGTCGCCACCGGTCGCGTGCAGCCCAGCGAGCGCCTCGTCGTCGACGTCACCGATGCGCCCAACGACACCGAGCTCGTCCGCGATCCGGTCTTCGGCTTCGACGGTTACTGGGTCGACCCCGACGCAGCGCCGAACGCCGAGCACATCAGCGCGTCCATGGTCATCGCCGCCCACCTCGGCGAGATCCTCCGCCAGCGCCTCGGCGCGCTCCTGCAGGCCAACCAGGTCGCAACCCTCGTCGACCTCGCGGAGGCGTCCGACGCGAAAGCCGTGCACACGTTCCGCGCGGCGTCGCCGCGCCTCGGGCACCTGCTGTGGGTGCTCCGCGAGCTGTTGAACGAGGGCGTTCCGATCCGCGACCTCACCACCATCCTCGACACGTACGCCACGGAGGGCCTCCAAGAGCAGACGCGCGAGCAGGCGCTCGCGCGTGTCCGCCTCGCGCTCGCCACGTCGATCACCAAGCGCTTCGCCCGCGACGCGCGCCTGTCGATGGTGATGCTCTCGGAGAACCTCAACCACGAGCTCGAGTGGTACTGCGAGCCGGAGCGTGAGCTCGACACCGAGCGCTCCGTCACGATCATCCGCTCCGTCCACGACGCGATGCTGACCGCCGAGTGCCTCGGCGCCGTGCTGGTCGTGCGCGACGAGGTCCGCGGCATCCTCCGCCACCTGCGCGTCGCGTCGATGCCTCCGCTGCTCGCGCTCGGCGAGATCACCTCCGACGCGCGCGCCGACGTCATCGCGACGGTCGGGCTCTCCATCGAACCGGCGCGCCCGGCGCACCCGACGACTCGCGCCGCCGCGGCGTGACCGCGACTCGCTTCGATACGCTCAACTCGAAACACACCAACGCCCCGCCGATGAAGCCGGCATGCCGTCCTCCGCACTGGCCGACCTTTCGACCGGCGTGGTCGTCGGCGGGCGCTACGAGGTCCTGCGTGCGATCGGGCGCGGCGGGATGGGGACCGTGTTCGAAGCGCGGGACTTGCGCCTCGGTCGCCGCCTCGCCCTGAAGGTCCTCAACCCCGCCGTCACGGCGCTCCCCAACATGACGGAGCGCTTCCTCCGCGAGGCGCAGATGATGGCCGCGATCGACTCGCCGTACGTGGTGCCGGTCTACGACGTCGGCAGCGACGACGGTCGTGTCTACCTCGCGATGAAGCTCTTCGCGGGCAAGACGCTCCACCACCGACAGGTCAAAGACGGTCGCATGTCCGAGCTCGAGCTCCTCCGCATCGCGCAGCAGGTCCTGCTCGGCCTCCAGCAGCTGCACGACTCGGGGATCGTCCACCGCGACATCAAACCCGAGAACGTCGCGATCGACGCACGCGGAAACGCGCTGCTGCTCGACCTCGGCCTCGCCGTCACCAAGAAGGCCGCGCGCCTCACGATGGACGGGTTGATGGTCGGCACGCCCGAGTACATGTCGCCGGAGCAGCGCTTGGGTGACAAGGCGATCGATCCGCGCGTCGACCTCTACGCGCTCGCCGCGACGATGTACGAGATGCTTTCCGGCCGACCGCCGCGCGTGGGCGGCACGACCGAGGAGCGCGCCACGCCGATCAGCGAGATCCGGGAGAGCATCTCGCGAGAAGTCGACGATCTGATCCTCCGCGGGCTGTCACGGTCGAAGAACCGACGATTCAAGTCGGCCGCCGAGATGCGCGCCGCCGTCGAACACCAGATCGAAGCGATGGAAGAGGGCCACCTTTCACTGCGCCGTCGGCGAGAGCGAAGGAACTGGTTCGCCGCGGTCGCGATGACGGCGGCGTTCTCCGCGGCCGCCGGAGCGATGTTCGTCGCGGCGCCGGAAGCATCACCTCGCCCCGCAATGCGTGTCGCGAGCGTCGTCATCGACGCCGACGCACCCGACCCCGTCGCCGAGGACGTCGTCGACGCCCTCGAGCTCCGCGTCGCCTCCGACCCGGCCGACGGCACCGCCCGCCTCATGCTCGCGCGCGCCTACGAGCGCGCCGGTCGCCACGGTACCGCCGCGACGCTCTACGAGCGCTTCCTCGAGCTCGAGCCCGCCTCGCCGAAACGCGCGATGGTCGAAGCCGCCCTCGCGCGCCTCCGACACGATTGAGCCACCCGCCCGTACCGGAGCGCGGTATACCTTCGGGCGTTCATGAAACGTCTCACCACCGGCGTCCTCGCGATCGTCTTCGGCCTGCTCAACATCCGCGGCGGATGCGGGCCGGGGCTCCCCCCTCCCGAGGTGGAGTGCCTGAACCGCGCGGCGCCGAGTGACGGCGCGGAGACGGTCGTCGTCGGGCTCGGCGCGAACGACACGTTCATGCCGCTGAACCCCGAAGAGGAGCTCTTCATGGAGTTCGGACCGCAGGGCGGGCAGCACGTGTTCATCTCGCTGGAGTACTACGCCAAGGACCACACCACGTGGCAGCACGAGTACAAGGCGTTCTTCCGGGGCACCGAGATCAAGGTCGCGTCGGGCGCGTTCATCGCCGAGCCGTGCACCCCTGGCTGGAACCAGATCGCGATGCTGCCGGTGTTCGTCGACACGCCGACGACCGCGCCGGTCCGGCTCGAGGTGCTCTCGGGCCCGACCGAAGAGGGTGTCATCGTGCGCGAGGTCGAGACGGCGGTGGACGTGCGCTTCGTAAACCCGACCTGAACGCGATTGTTCGCCAGAGCCGTACAGAGTCGTCTCGAAAGAACTGATTCAAAGCATACCGTCCGTCCGGGTACGCTCCAGGTCACGCATGCGCCGCTGCTCTCTGTTGTTGCTCCTCCCGTTCTTGGCTTGCGCCGGTGAAGAGCCCACCACGATCGACGCCCCCCGCGACGGCGGCGCGCTCGACGCTGGCTTCGTCGATGCCGGTGCGCGCGACGCCGGCTTCGAAGACGCCGGTGTGTCGCGCGACGGCGGACGTGACGGCGGGCCGACGACCTCGTTCGTCACCGACGTCGCACCGATCCTCGACAACTACTGCGTGCGTTGCCACTCGTCGCTGCAGCGCCCGCCCCGCATGGACTTCCGCCGGCCCGCGATGGAGACGTACGACCGGTTGGTCGACCGCTCCGCGATTCGCGCCGAGGCCGACTACATCGAACCCGGCGATCCGGAGCGGAGTTATCTGCTGCTGAAGATCGAGAACCGCCACCTCACGATCCCGCGCGCCGACGGAGACTTCATGCCGCCCAACCGCGAGAACGTCCGCGTGTCGGCCGGCGAGGTCGAGACCATCCGCTTGTGGATCCAAGAGGGCGCCGTCCCCTGATCAGATCCGCTCGGCGCCGCGTGGCCGGCGTCAGCCGCGATCAGATCGTCGCTGCGATTCGTTCGAAACGAACGTTCGCTCCCGCGTTGCGTCGAAAACGTTCCGTCGTCCGTCCGACCCCACACGCCGCGTCCGCCCGACTGACCCGCTCGCCGCCCCATGTAAGCCTATAGACCACATGGTCGATCTCGACGCGGTGGTCGCGCGCGCTTGGAACGTCGTCGAACGGTGCGACCCGGACGGCCGCGGCCTCCGCGCGGCGGCCGGCTCCGCGCTCTACCCCCACGTGTGGACCCGCGACGTCGGGCTCGCATCGCTCGGGATCCTCGCCGCACCGCGCGGCCCCGACGACGTGCTCCGCGTCCGTCGTTCGCTCGAAGCGATCGCTCGTCACCAGGACGAGCTGGGCCGGGTGCCGCTGAAGGTCGACGTCGCCGAAGACCGCGCCGTGAGCGAGAACAGCGCGGGCGTCGACGCGGGCCTGTGGTTCGTCCTCGCCGTCGCCGCGCTCGGTCGTCACGAAGACGTCGAGCGCTTCCTCGACCCCGCGCGGCGCGCGCTGCACTGGACACGACACCTCGACGTCGACGGCGACCTGATCCTCGAGACCCCGGAGGCGAGCGACTGGGCGGACATGATGCCGCACCGACACCACGTGTTGTTCGTGAACGTCCTCTACGTCGCGGCGCTCCGCGCGCTCACCGAACTGACGGGCGAGGCGACACACGCCGAGCGCGCAACCCAAGTTGCAGCGCGCATCAACCGCCTCTTCTGGCTCGAAGGGTGCATCGACGCGCGAGGCACCGCGGACTACCTCACGGCGCTCGAACGCGACTGCCCGGAGTGGGGCATCACGGGCCGCTACGTCGCGCGGTGGGGCGCCCTCCCCTACTACCTCCCGTACGTCGGCTTCCGCACCGCGGGGCGTCACTGCGACGTGGTCGGCAACGGCCTCGCGGTGCTCTTCGGCGTCGCCGACGACTCACGCGCCACGTCGATCCTCGACCACCTCGATCGTGTCGGCGCCAACGCACCGTACCCCTCCAAGACGATCGACCCTCCGCTCTACCCGGGCGACCCGGACTACCGCGATCACTTCACCTGGCGTGGCTTGAACACGCCGCACCAGTACCAAAACGGCGGAGCGTGGCCGTTCATCGGCGGACTCGAAGCCGTCGCACGGGTCCGCGCGGGGCGGTCCCCCGAGCAGGTCGTCGCGCGCCTCGTCGACGCCGTCGACGACGTGCAGCACCCCTTCCCCGAGTGGCGCCACGGACGGTCCGGCGCCGCGATGGGGGAGCGCGACCAGCTGTGGTCGGCGACCGGCCTCCTCTGGGCGGTCGCCGCGCAGCGCGCCGGCCACGTCGACGTCCCGGGAGGTGCCCCGTGAACCTCGCCGCGCTCGACTGGGTGATCATCGCCGCCTACCTCGTCCTCACCCTCGCCATCGGCCTGGGCCTCACGCGTCGCGCGAGCGAACACGTCGACGACTTCTTCCTCGCGGGCCGCAAGCTCCCGTGGTGGATGGTCGGCACGTCGATGGTCGCGACGACGCTCGCGGCCGACACCCCGCTCGGCGTCACGGAGCTCGTCCGCACCGGAGGCGTCGCGGGCGCGTGGTACGGCTGGAGCGCGGCGGTTGGCATCGTCACCGTCGCGATCTTCTTCTCGCGGCTGTGGCGGCGAAGCGGCGTCGTCACCGACGCCGAGCTCGTCGAGCTCCGCTACGACGGACGCCCCGCGAGCGCGCTGCGCGTGATGCGGTCGGTGTACCTGTCGCTCGTCGTCAACACGCTCACGCTCGGCTGGGTGATCCTCGCGATGGTCCGCATCGTCGAAGAGGTGATGGGGCTACCGCAGCTCATCATCCTGCCCATCCTCCTGATCATCGCGGTGGGTTACTCGACGGCGAGCGGGTTCTGGGGCGTGGTCGCGACCGACGCGCTTCAGTTCGGCGTCGCGATGACCGGCACGATCGCCCTCGCCGTCTTCGCGGTCATGGACGCGGGCGGTCCTTCGGGTCTGACCGCGGCGCTCGGCGAACGCGGCGCGCTCGATCTCGTCCCCTCCGCCGACTCCGAGCTGCTGCCTCCCCTCACCTTCGGCGTCTACGTCGGCATGCAGTGGTGGGCCACGCGCAACGCGGACGGCGGTGAGTATCTCGGCCAACGTGTCCTCGCCGCGAAGGACCCGCGGCACGCGCAGCTCGGGATGCTCTGGTACGCGGTCGGTGAGTTCGTCATCAAGCTTTGGCCGATCATCCTGGTCGCCGCCTCTTCGCTGGTGCTCTACCCGCACCTCGACGATCCGCAGAGCGCGTACCCGAAGGTCATCGCGGAGCACCTCCCGATCGGGCTCCGCGGGCTACTCGTCGCCGCGCTCCTCGCCGCGTTCATGTCGACCGTCGACACGCAGCTCAACTGGGCGTCGTCGTACCTCGTCAACGATCTCTACCGCCGCTTCTACCGACCGAACGCGTCGATGAAACACTACGTGCGCCTGTCGCGCGTCGCGATGATCGCGCTCGCGCTCTTCGGCACCGCCGTGTCCCTCGTGCTGTCGTCGGTCGCCGACGCGTGGAAGCTCCTCGTCGCGCTCGGCGCAGGACAGGGGCTGGTGGTGCTCCTGCGCTGGTACTGGTGGCGCATCAACGCGTGGTCGGAGATCACGGCGATGATCGCCTCGGCGGTCACCACGCTGATCGTCCACGTCGCGTGGCCCGGCGACGAACACTACGGCGCGCGCCTCGCGACGATCGCGGGGGTGTCGACGGTGTGTTGGGTCGCCGCGACGTTCGCCACGCGCCCGGTCGCGCTCTCGCACCTCTGCCACTTCTACGCGCGCGTGCGCCCCGACGGCGGCGCGTGGGGCCCGGTGCAACGAGCGCTCGGCATCGTCGTGCGCCCGCGTCGCGTGCGATCGATCGTGTCGTGGTTGCTCGGCCTCGGCTTCGTCTACGGCCTCACCTTCGGCGTAGGCGCCGTCATCCTCCACGACGCGCTCTACGGCGCGCTCGCGCTCGCGGCCGGCGTTCTGTGTGGCGTCGCGCTGTGGTTCCAGCTCGCGGCCACGTACGAGGACGAAGACCTCGC
Source organism: Deltaproteobacteria bacterium (assembly GCA_040218735.1). Taxonomy (GTDB): domain Bacteria; phylum Myxococcota; class Kuafuiibacteriia; order Kuafuiibacteriales; family Kuafuiibacteriaceae; genus JAUHYN01. The sequence goes on along the minus strand of JAVJQW010000040.1, from coordinate 67,648 downwards.
CGCCGAGGAGGTTCCGAGCGCGTGAACGACCTGCTGACGCTCCCGCTCGCGCGCCCGATCGACTTCACGGCAGCGGGCGGTGCGCTGCGCCGGCTCCGGACGCAGCAGTCGCGCAGCGTCCTCTACTTCACCGCGCACCCCGACGACGAAGACGCCGCGACGCTCACCTACCTCGCGCGCGGCCTCGGCGTTCGCGTCGCGCTGTGGTGCGCGACCCGCGGCGAAGGCGGCGAGAACCACGCGGGCCACGAAGCCGGCGCCGCGCTCGGCTCCCGCCGACATCGTGAGCTCGTCGCCGCGGCGGAGTGGTACGGCGTCGAGGACGTCGAGGTCGGCGACTTCTCGGACTTCGGCTACACGACCTCGCTCGACGCGACCCTCGAGCGCTGGGACTTCGCCGCGCTGGTCGACGCGATGACCCACGCGATCGAACGCCACCGCCCTACCTACGTGATGAGCCGCTACGTCGGCGCGCCGAGCGACGGACATGGCCACCACCAAGCCGTCGGATGCGCGACGCGGGAGGCCTACGCGCGCGCGGCGAGCACGCCGACGTTCGAGCGCGCAGCGTCCTTGGCCGGCCTCCTCCTCTTCGACCCGGACGGCGAGGTCGCCTTCGACGTCGGCGCGCCCCTCCCGGGCTTCGGCCTGTCCGCCGCTCGCCTCGGCGCGTTCGGTATGGCCGAGCACCGCACCCAACACGGCGGGGTCCTCACCGAGCCGAGCCCCTCGTCGCTACGGCGCTACCGCGCCGTCGTCGGTGAAGCGGCGTTCGACCCACGCGAACCCGGCGACGACTTCGAAGCCGATCTGCAACGGCGCCGACTCGCGGAGGCCGTCGCGTTCGAGCGCAGCCTCTCGGTCATCGCGACCGCGACCCCCGAAGGTGATCACCCCGTCGAGCGCTTCTACGATCCGGTCGCGACCTTCGCCGGCCCCGCGCCCGGCGCACGCTTCGTCGTCGACGTCCGCTGCGAAGCCCCGGACGTAGACCTCGAGCTCGACGCCCCCTCGGGGTGGGGCGTCGAACGACTCGACCGGACGCGCTGGGCGGTGATCCCGGACGCAAGCCGAGGCTCGCTCCGCGTCGTCGCGCAGCTCGACGGACACCGCCTCGTCCGCGTGGTGCAGCGGCGCACGGTCGCGCCGCCGCACACGCGCGTAGCGCTCTGACTCAGCGTCGGCGTCGCAGCACCAGCGCCAACAGCCCCACGGCCAGCCACAGTCCACCGCGCGAGGAACGTTCCGCGGCGCAGCTGCACCCGCCGTCGTCGACCGGCGGCGGCTCCGTGCCCGTGCTCGCGGTGACGCTGATCGCGAAGACCTCGTCCGGGGCGGCCTCGGGGCGCGTCGCCTCGTTCATCGCCGGCGCCCCGTCGCGCGCGCGCAGGTAGTACTCGAGCTGGCCGACCACGACCGCCGTCGCCGGGATGATGCCCGCGTAACGGTTCGTGCCCGCCTCGTTCTCGAGCGTGAGGCTCACGAACGAAGACGACCCCGGCGCGCGGTACAGGACCTCGGCCGTCGCGACGCCCGACGCGTCGACGATCTCCGCGACGATCGAAACCGGCGTCCCCACCGTCGTCTCCGTCTCGGGGAGGTGCAGGATCGCAGGCGCCTCCGTGTCCGCGCCGTCCTCGGCGATCGTGAAGCTGTGCACCGCCATCGGCGCCGCCTCGGGATCTCGCGAGAGGTTCTGGTCGTCGGACGCGTCGGTCGCCTCCAGGTAATAGTCGACACCGCCGCCCGTCACGAGCGCGGCGGGGATCTCGCCGGTGAACATGTCCCCGTTCGCGGTCATCGCCGCCGAGACAAACGACGCCGTCCCCGTCGCGCGGAAATACACCCGCACCTCGGCGACGGTCGACTCGTCCGTGACCGTCGCGACGATCGGCACCGCGGCACCCGCCGGCTGGCCATTCGCGACCGGGGTGTGGGCGATCACCGGGCCGTCGACGTCGACGAGCGTCACCGTGAACGCGAGCGGTGAAGCCGCGCCGCCGACCGGATACTCCGCCGCGTTTGCGCTGGTGTCCTCCGCCGCGAGGAAATATTCGACGCCGTCGGTCGTCACCGCGTCCGCCGGGATCTGCCCGCTGTAGAGCCCGCCGCCGGTGTCGGTCATCGTCGCGGTCATCCACGCGCCGCCGCCGGTGCGGTAGCTGACCGACGCCGCGCCGATGCCCGACGGATCGAGGACCCGCGCGAAGACGTCGACCGCGACGCCGCTCGGGCGACCGTCAGCGATCGGGACGTGAGTGATCGACGGGCCCGCGCCGTCCATCGCCGTGACGTCGAACGTGAACGGCATCGCGTCGGCCTCCGTCGGTGCGAAGCGTTCGTTCGACACCGCGGAGTCGTCCACCGCGCGGATGTAGTAGTCGACGCCCGCGAGCGTCACCGACGTCGCCGGGATCTCGCCCAGGTAGGTCCCGCCGCCGACGTCCGTCAGCGTCGCCACCTCGAACGCGCCGCCGCCCCGCACGCGGTGATAGACCTCGACCACCGCGACGCCGCTCGCGTCCGTTGCAACCACCACCACCGGGATCGCGACGCCGTTCGGCTGCCCGTCCGTGACCGGGACGTGGGTGACGATCGGCGGATCCGTGTCGTCGATGGGCACGCAAGGATCGTTGCGAGCGCCCGGCGTCCCGAAGTCACCACTCGCGAGCATCGAGGTCGCGACGCACCAGCTCGCGCCGTCGTCGTTCGATGTGTAGTCGAGCTGATCGGGGTCCAGCGAGATCGTCGCGCCCGGCGTGTTCGGAAACGTCGCGCCCGCATCGTAGACGACGCGATCCACCTCGGTCGGTCCGGCGCTGATGATGATCTCGTCGTCGTTGTTCGACAGCGCCATGCCCGAGTACACGTACCCGACCGTCACGCCGCCGTTCGCCGCGGTGTCGTCGTTGCGCCCCAGCACGAGGTAGCCGCCCGCCGGCACCACGACGGGGCCGCCGCCGTTGACCGTGAAGCTGTCGGTACCGAGGTCCGCGAACGTGAACCCGTCGATGTCGATCGGCGCGCTCGTCGTGTTGTACAGCTCGAACCACTCGCGGTCCGTCTCGGAGCCCGTCGGGTCGTTCATCACCTCGGTGACCACGAGGTCGCCCTCGCTGACGGTGAACTGCCGCATCACCGTGAAGCCGTGGAACGCGCCCGGCGCACCCGTCGGGTCGGTCGCCGCGTTGGACGGCGTCGCGGAGTCCGCCGCCGCGATGTAGTAGTCGACGCCGAGCTGCGTCACCGACGCCGCCGGGATCGTGCCCGTCCAGGTGTCGCCCGAGGTGTTCGTCATCGCCGCGGTCGCGAAGCCGCCGCCGCCCGACACGCGGTAGAACAGCTCGACCGACGCGACGCCCGTCCCGTCCGTCACGGTCGCCATCACCGTGATGTCGGTGGCCTCGGCCTGCCCGTCACCGACCGGCGTGTGCACGATCGTGGGCGGTGAAGTATCGCTCGCCGTCACCGTGAACGCGTTCACCGCGCCCATCGATACCGGATGCGTCGCGGTGTTCGCCGGGTTCGCGGTGTCGACCGCCTCCAGGTAGTACTCGACGGCGGGCGTGACGACCGCGGCGCCGGGGATCTGCCCGGCCCAATCGTCGCCCGCGGTGTTCGTCATCGGCGCCGACGTGAACGCCGAGCCCCCCTGCGTTCGGTAGTAGAGCGTGACGGAGGCGAGCGGCGTCCCGGAGGTCACCGTCGCCGCGATGCCGACGGACTGCCCGGCCGCCTGCCCGTCGCCCACCGGCACGTGGGTAATCGACGGCCCGGCCGGCGCCGCCACCGTGAACGTGTGCACGGAGCCCGGCGCACCCGGCGGGTTCGTGCCGGTGTTGCTCGACGCCGCGGAGTCGGTCGCTTGAATGTAATACTCCACACCCGGCGCCGCGACGCTGCCCGCGGGGATGTCGACCTGGTACGTCGCACCCGCGGTGTTCCCCATCGGCGCCGCGGAGAACGCGGGCGCCCCCTGCGTCCGGAAGTAGAGCGCGACGCTCGCCACACCCGACGAGTCCGTGACCTCCGCGGAGATCGTGACCGCCGTGCCCGCCGGCTGCGCTGCGGTGATCGGCGTGTGCACGATGCTCGGCGGCGCGCCGTCGTTTCCGGTGATGTTCGCGGTCGTCGTCGCGACGCCCGTCGCGCCGTCGTCGTCCGTCACGGTGAGCGTCACCGTGTACTGCCCGCCGGTCGCGTACTGGTGCGTGACCGACTGGCCGCTCGCGGTGGCCCCGTCGCCGAAGTCCCACAGGTACGCGACGATCGTCCCGTCGCTGTCCGTGGAGCCGTTGCCGTTGAACGTGACGATCTCCGCGGGGTCCGCGAAGCGCTGCGGGCCGGCGTCGGCGTTCGGCGGGAGGTTCACCTCCACCGCGATCGCGTCGACGTCGATCGCGCCCGCGTTGTCCGTGACCGTCAGCGTGACGGTGCGGTCCGTGCCGCCCGCGAAGGTGTGCATCACCGTCGCGCCGGAGGCCATGGAGCCATCGCCGAAGTCCCAGACGTAGTTCATCACCGTGCCGTCGGGATCGAAGGACCCGGTGCCGTCGAACGCGACGGGGAGCCCGCTCGTCACGACGCGGTCGGAGCCGGCGTCGGCGATCGGCCAGCGGTTCGCGGACGGGTTGTACTCGAACGCGCCGAGGTCCGGCACCGCCATCGTGTTGCCGTTGCCGTCGAGCGGGCGCGCCGTGCCGTCGAAGTCCGAGGCGGCAGCGGTCGTCGGGTCCGCGGCGTCGATGCTCGTGGAGCTCGGGAGCAAGTAGAAGTTGTCGAGCATCGTGTTCACGAACTGCGGGTTGGCGCTGATCGCGCCGGTGCCGCCGCTCGCGCCCGAGTAGTCCGTCGTGTGGCCCCACACGTTGTTGTAGTTGATCGTGGAGATCGGGGAGCCGGATCGGACGACGCCGGTCGAGCTGTTCTCCGCGACGATCGAGTTCCGCAGCGACACCGTCAACGTGCCGGACTGCTCGTACAGATAGACGCCGTACGTCCCGTTGTTCCAGACCGTGAGGTTGTTGAGCACGACGTTGTGACTGCCGCTCGAGCTGCGCGCGTAGATCCCGTGCGAGCCGTTCTCGTGCACGACGAGGTTCGTCAGCGTCGCCGATGCGTTGAGCGCGTACACGCCGTAGCTCCCGTTGTCGTAGACCCGCGTGCCGTCGACGACGAGCGCGCCGCCGTCGATGTACATCCCGTACGACGACGACTCGTGCACGCGCGACTGCGTGACGGAGGTGGTGTTCGGCGCCTGCGAATGGACGCCGTAACGCGCGTGGCTGATCTCGGCGTTGTCGATCGACGAGTTCGCCGCAGAGCTCGTGAGCCGCACGCCGTACCAGTCACCCCGGCTGGGCGTGGTCGACGCGCTGCGGAAGACCACCGGCGAAGGCGTCGTGCCGTCCGCTACGAGGCGCCCCAACACGATCAGCTCGGTGCGATCCGTCGCGGCGTTTCCGCCCATGCTGTCCGCGCCGGCCGCGAAGCGCAGCTCGGTGCCCGCCGCGATGGTGAGCGTGACGCCCGGCTCGATCGTGATGTCGCCGAGAACATCGATTGGGCCGCCGACCGAGCTCCACGTCGTGTTCGTGTACAGGTGCCCGTGCACGCCGACCGTCGGCGTCCCGTCGAACGCGATGGCGCCGATGTCCGTGCCGTCCGACGCGTGGTTGCGCGCGGGGGAGTTCGAGGTCACGCGGAAGTCACGGCCGACCCGGTCCACGACCAGCGGGTTCTCGGTCACGCCGCCCGTCCCCGGGGACGCACCCGAGTAGTCCGTCGAGTGCCCCCACACGAGGTTGTAGGTGATCGTGGAGATCGGCGAGCCCGAACGCACCACGCCCGTCGAGCTGTTCGATAGGACGAGGTTGTCGCGGAACGTCGTGGTGAGGGTGCCCGACTGCTCGTACAGATACGCGCCGTAGGTGCCGTTCTCGGCGATCGTGTTCCCGAGGATCGAGACGTTGTGGCTCCCGCTCGAGCTGCGCGCGTACACGCCGTGGCTCCCGTTGTCGTAGATTTGCGAGCCGGTGATCGAGCCGCTCCCGTTCAGGTAGTAGACGCCGTAGCTCGAGTTGTCGCGGACGATCGCTTGGTCGAGATCGAGCGCGCCGGTCGTGACGTACACGCCGTACGAGGAGGACTCCTCGATCGTCGTACGCTGCACGGTCGTCCCCGCGGGTGCGTTGCTGTGCACGCCGTACCGCGCGAAGCGAATCGACGCGAAGTCGATGATCGACGACGACGCGCCGGCCAAGAAGTGCACGCCATACCAATCGCCGCGCGACGGAGACGCGGCGGCGCTCTCCATCACGATCGGGAGCGTGGTGGTCCCGTCCGCGACGAGGGTACCCGCGACGCGAAGCTCGGTCCGGCTCGTGTCCGCGTTGGCGCCCATCTGATCCGTGCCCGAGGCAAACCGGACGACGGCGCCCGGCTCGATCGTGAGCGTGACGTTCGGCTCGATCGTGAGATCGCCCGTCACCATGTGCGGCGACGCCGCGGCGGTGAGCGTCGTGTTGACGAACAGGTGGCCGACCAGCGCCGGCGTCACCGCGCCGTCGTACGCGAACGCGCCGATGTCCATCCCGTCCGACGCCGCCATGCGCGCGCCCGAGCGTGAAGTCGGCCGGAAGTCACCGCTCGCCGCGTTCACGAGGAGCGGGTTCTCGGTGACACCGCCCGTCCCCGGGGAGGCGCCGGAGTAGTTCGTGGAGTGTCCGTAGACGAGGTTGTGCGAGATGGTGGAGATCGGCGAGCCCGAGCGCACGACGCCCGTCGAGCTGTTGTCGAGCACGACGTTGTCGCGCATCGTCACCGTCAACGTGCCGGACTGTTCGTAGAGGTACACGCCGTACGTGCCGTTGTCGTAGATCGTGTTGTGTTGGAGCGACGTCGTGTGTGAGCCGCTCGAGCTGCGGTAGTAGACGCCGTGGCTGCCGTTGCCTTCGATCAGCGAACCGGTGAGCGCGAACGAAGCGTTCAGCGCGTAGACGCCGTAGCTGGAGTTGTTCCGCACACGCAGCCCGGACGCGGTGACGTTGGCGCTCGTCGTCGCGTAGATGCCGTAGCTGCTCCCGTCCTCGATCGCGCCGCCGGTGATCGTCGGTGAGCCGCCGACGACGTAGTAGCCGTAGCTGCAATCGATCGCGTCGACGTTGGTGATGGTCGCTCCGGTCGAGTGGTCCTCGATGCAGCGGTGACCGTGCTCGACGACCGCATTCGATAGCGTCGCCGTGCTCCCGGCCTGCAGCACGATGCCGTAGAAGTCGGACGTCGCGGGGCCGACCGCGCCGGAGTCGAACGTCACCGGGCTCGCGGGCGTCCCGTTCACGACGATCGTCCCGAGCACCGACAGCTCGGTGCGCGCGCTGTCCAAGCCCGACCCGAGGGTGTCGCCCGGGCCGAGGGTGACGGTGGTGCCGGCCTGGATCGTGAGCGTGATGCCGGCCGGGACCGTGAGGTCACCGGCGAGCACGTACGGCGAAGCGCCGGGGGTCCAGGTCTGCGAACCCACGAGGTTTCCAGGCGGGACGACCGTCTGGGCCCAGGCGGTGACGGGACAGGCGAGCGCGATCAGCAGGGGTGTGAGTCGAATGTGCATGGGGGAGTCCGAGAGCTTGTACGTCCTCGGGGGCGCGATCTACCCCGATACCATCTGGTATGCTGGACGGCATGAGGTGGTGCTGCGCGGCTGTCCTGGTGCTGTCCGCGGCGTGTGCCTCGACGCCCGCGCCGCCGAACGTGGAGCTGAAGCGCGAGCTGTCGACGGTGCTCGCCCCCGACGAGCTGGTGATCCCCTTCGAGGTGGATCCCGCTTGGGTGAAGCGCGCCCGCGAAGAGCTCGTGCTCGTGCAGGGCGACGCCAACCGTGCGCAGGCGCTGATCGATCTGCTCAACGATCCGGACGGCTTCGACGTGCAGTACGACGCACACGCGAGCCTCACCGCGAACGAGGCCCTCGAACGCCGACGCGGCAACTGCTTCTCGTACGCCGCCATCGTCGTCGGCCTCGCGCGCGCGCTCGGGTTGCGCGCCGAGTTCGCGGAGTACGACCACGAGAACGTCCGCTACGAACGCTGGTCGATGATCGTGCGCAGCAGCCACATCACCGCGGTCGTCCAACACCCGGACGGCTTCGTCGCGATGGAGTACGGCACCGGCATCCGCCGCCGCTGGAACACCATCAGCGACCGCCAGGCGATCGCGCACTACTACAACAACCGCGGCTTCATGCGCCTCGCACAAGCGGACGCGGCGAAGCGCGCCCTCCCCTGGACCGCCGCCGCCGCTGACTTCACACGCGCGGTGCGCCTCGAGGACGGCTTCTATCGCGGGTGGAACAACCTCGGCGTCGCGATGGCGCGCGTCGGGAACGAAGAGGCGGCGCTCTTGCACTACGAGCGCGCGCTCGCGTACGCGCCGGAGGCGTCCACGGCCCACCTGAACTTGGGCGTGTTGCTCCTGCGGCGCGGCGCGTTCGAACGCGCCGTGAATCACTTCGAGCGGGCGGCCGTGCTTCGGCCGGAGGACCAGCGCGCGCGCCGTCTACTGGAGCGAACGCTGGCCCTCGCGAAGTGAGGTCGGGCTCAGCGCTCGAAGAGGCCGACGAAGGCGCCGACGTTGTCGGAGACGATCGCGATCTTGCCGACGTCGGGGATCGGGATCTCCTCGACGATCACCTTGCCACCCTGCTCGCCGACGGTGTTCCGCGCGGCAGCGAGGTCCGGCACCACGACGAACGACAGCCAGTGCGAGGGCATCTCGCCCTGGGTCTTCTGCGCGTCGGCGATGCCCTTGTCGCCGACCTGGAAAGTGGTCATCCCGTGGAAGTCACCGACCTGCCAGCCGTACACCTTCGGGTAGAACGCCTTCGCGGCGTCGATGTCCGCGGTGTTGAGGGTCTCCCAGCAGAACGTGCCGGCGCCGGGCTGCTCGACGACGGGCGGATCCCCCTGCGCGGACTTGAAGGCCGTCGTGTACGCGTGCTGGCCGTCGCCGATGACCGCCATCCGGCCCACGTTCGGGATGTCCATCGGCTCGAGGCCGATCGTGCCGCCGACCGACTTCGCCGCGGCGACCGCCTCGTCGACGTTCGGCACCGAGACGTAGCCCATCCAGTGGGGCGGGACCTTGTCGTTGGGGAGCTTCTTGATGTCGAAGACCCCACCGACCGGGGCTTCGCCGTTCATGATCATCGTGTACGCCCCGTCGGGCATCGGGACCTCGTTGAAGCTCCAGCCGAAGAGCGCGCCGTAGAACTTCTTGGTGCCTTCGATGTCGGGGGTGGCGACCTCGTGCCAGACGAAGCGCCCGGGGGTGTAGTGGGTATCGGTCATTGCGGTTTCCCTCCTATGGGGCGCGCAATCTGTCGGCATACCAACCGGTCGTCAAGAACCCCCAGGCGAGTTTTCCGACGCGGCCCGGTGGAGTACAGAGGCGCTCGCGATGCGGGTGTTCTGGGCGGCGCTGGTGGTGGGCCTGACGGGCTGTAGCGCCATCACCGACAACATCGCGCAGCGGTACGGGAGCGACGCGGCGCGCACGGCCAACCACGCGATCGCCGACGTGGTGACGGCCGGACCGACCGGCGCGGCGACCGTCGGCCTGTCGGACGGCGCGCTGGAGGGCGGGCTCGCGGTCGGCTTCTACGCCACCGCGCTGGGCGCACGTCGACCGGCGCTGCCGAGCGGGTACCGCGTCGCGGATCTCCCTTCGATCGCGACGAGTGATCTCGTGCTCGTGCTCGGCGCGGAGGGCGGCTGGATGTTTCGACGCGAAGCCGCGTTCGCCGCCGCGCACATCGGCGCGGGGTGGTCACTCGTCTCCGGCGGCATGCGTGTGACCGGCGCCTACGACGGCGACGAGCTCGGCTTCGCGATCGGCCCAGAGGTCATCGCGCACGTGCGCTTGGACGGGCAGGGCCGCGAGAACGAGCTGCAAGCCTTCTTGCGCGCGGACTTCTTCGTCGGCAACCGCCGCCGCTACGACCACCAGTACCTGGTCGGCGCGCGCTTCGTCTGGGACGTGTACTGATCGGCTAGAGGCCCCAGCCGGCGACGCGCATCAGGAACGTGTCGGCCGCCGAGATCATCTGCCCGAGCAGACGCCCCGGGTGACGGTACGGCGCCTCGAAGAACTCACCCCACGCCCCCTGCCCGTTCACGTTGTCCCAGCCGAGCCCGCCCGTCGCGAAGCTGCCCGGCCCGAAGGCATTCACCACGTCCGGACCGGGCCCGCCGTTGGCGAAGTTGAACGCGCCCACCGCCTCGACGAGGTCGTAGCCCCAGCCCCCCTCCAACCGGTTCGACGCGCCCGCGGCGCGGAGGCGATCCGGCCCGGTATTGCCGCGCAGCCGGTTGCCGAAGCCCTGGACCTCGAGGTCGTCCATTCCCGCGCCGCCCCGCAGGATGTTCGCGTCGCCGTAGCCGCGGAGGACGTCGCGGCCGAGCCCGCCGCCGAGGTCGTTGGCGTCGCCGACGGCGCGCAGCCGATCGCGGCCGCGATTGCCGCGCATCATCCCGCCGTTGCCGTGCAGCTCGAGATCGTCGGCGCCGCCGCCGCCGTAGAGCGCGTGGCCGTCGCCCTGGGCGGAGATGCCGTCCGCGCCGAGGCCACCGTACGCGACGTTCCCGCGTCCGGTGAGGTTGATGGTGTCGTTACCGTTCCCGCCGCGGACCTCGACGCCGTTGCCGTGAGCGTCGATCAGATCACCCTTCGCGCCGCCGTGGATTCGGACGAAGTGTCCGTGGCTGCTGATGAAGTCGTTGCCGTCGCCGCCGGCCAGGTGGGCGCCGTTCGAGCCGTTGATGATGGTGTCGCCGCCGGTGTTGCCCTCGACGCGGATCGGGACGTCGACGCTCGGGTCGATGCGGATCGTGTCGTCGCCGCCGCCGCCCTTGATCGTCAGACGCCGCATCTGGTCCTGCGTGAGGCGGAACCGTTCGTCGTCGACGCGCACCTCGTAGAAGTCGTCTTCGCGACCGGACACCTTGCGGACGTCGATGCGGTTGTCACCCGGCCCCGCCCGGAAGGTGAACCGCCCGCCGGGCTCCTGGGTCAGCGACGACCGGTTGCCGAAGCGGAAGACGTCACTGTTGCTGTCACGGTTGAACAGATGAGAAACGACACGCATACCGACATCGACTACAAACGCCGTGCCAGCGCCGCCGGACCGTGACGGTCGCGCCCGGCGTACGGAACAACCGGCGATGTGCCGGTGGATCTCGACGACACCGATCCGAGGAGCCCCGAACGATGCCCGAGACCGAAACGCACAAAGACCTGGAGGTCATCGCCTTCGCGACCATGGCCGCGTGGGTGGCCTGGCTGCGCGTAGAGCACACACGCGACGCGGGGCTGTGGGTCAAACTGGGCAAGAAGGGGCGGGACGTTCGCACCATCACCTACGAACAAACGCGCGAGGGCGCGCTGATGTACGGGTGGATCGACGGGCAGCGAAAGACCTGGGACGACGACTACTTCATCATCCGCGTCACCCCGCGCCGCAAGCGGAGCAAGTGGTCCAAGATCAACCGCGGGATCGCCGAGGAGCTGATCGCGAAGAAGAAGATGCGCAAGGCGGGGCTCGCCCAGGTCGAAGCGGCGAAGGCGGATGGGCGCTGGGAGCGCGCGTACGACTCCCACTCCACGATCCAGGTCCCCGATGACTTCGCCGCGGCGCTCGACGCCAACAAGAAGGCGAAGGCGGCGTTCGAAGCGATCGACCGCAACAACCGCTTCGCGTTCCTCTACCGGATCCACGATGCGATCAAACCCGAGGCCCGGGAGAAGAAGATCGCGAAGTTCGTGCAGATGCTCGCGTGCGGCGAGTCGTTCCACCCGCCGACGAAGAAGAGGACCGCGAAGAAGAAGGTCACGAAGAAGAAGGCGACGAAGCGGAAGTGAGTCAGCGCTTGAACGCGATCCAGGTCGCGAACGCCTTCCCCAAGACCCGACCGTCCTCGCCGAAGATCGCCGAGCCCGCGAAGATCTTTCGCCCGTCGCGCTCGATGGGCCACCCCACCGCGACGAGCTTCTCCCCCTGGGGCGGCCGCTCGTCGATCTGCGCGACGAGTCGTCCGAGCAGCACCGGCTCGGTGATGAACGCGCCGAAGCACGACGGGCAGTCCAGCGCCGACCACATGAACACCGACGCGATGCGCCCGCCTTCGTAGAGGTCCGGCGTCGGATCCCACGGAGCCGCCGCGAGCTCGCGCCCTTCGACGCGCCCGGGGAAGATGCGCAAGCCGTCTTGCTCGTGCTTCGTTCCGCACACAAAACACGTCGGGAGGAAGTGGTTCTCGAACCCGACGAAGTTCTTCTGCGCGACCTCGGCCGTCGCGCGATCCACGGCCGCCGGCACCTCGAGATCGAGCGTGCTCGTACGCCCTTCGGCGACGACTGTCTCACCGTGTTTCATCTCAACACCGCCCTCGACCTCGACGATCGACAGCGGCGTATCCAACGGAGGCGGGCTCCGCAGCGTGACCTGCACGGGCTCGGACGTCTCGAGCGCCGCAGCGACCACGCCGCACGCATACCCGCCGTTTGCAGAGTCGGGCGGGCCTCGGAAGCGGTCGGCGATCGTCACGGTGCGCATCGCGCGCAGCCTACCGCAGAACGTCGTCCATTGGACTGGGGGAGCCGAGAAGTCATAATCGACGCGACGACCGTGGCGCTCGACAACGACATCGAAGCCTGCTTCGAACGCGGGTGGAGCGACGGCCTCCCGGTCGTCCCGCCCTACGGGAGCCGCGTCGAATCGATGCTCGCGGCGCTGGGGTGGTCGGCGACCGAGACCCTCGTCGAGCTCGACGACTACGGGCTCGAAGTGCGCGCGATCCAGGTCGCGGCGATCGCCGTGATGGCTGGGTGCCGCGACGAATACGCGCCGGTGCTACGCCCGCTCACTCGGCTGTTGCTCGCGCCGAGCTTCAACATCAACGGCGTCGCCGTCACGACCGGCGGGTGCGCGGTGTTGGTGATCGTCAGCGGGCCGATCGTCCAAGAGCTCGGCTTCGCGAGCGGCGCGAACACCCTCGGCGGCAGCGCGCGCATCAACCTCACCGTCGGGCGCTTCGCGAACATGGTGCGTCACTTCTGCGGGCGCGCCGGCGGCATCCTCGAAGAATTCGGCGTGCTGGGTCACCCGGGGCGCATCTCGTTCTGCGTCGCGGAGCACGAACAGACGCGGTGGACGCGGTATCACGATCAGTTCGGCCTCGACCCCGAGCAATCCGCGATCACCATCACCGCCGCGGAGGGGCCGAACAGCGTCAACAACCACTACGCGTCGAGCGCCGAGATACTCCTCGAGACGATCGCCGGGACGATCGCCCACTACGGCTCCACCAACTTCTACTGGCAGACGGGCGGCTACACCGTCGTGCTCGCACCCGAGCACGCGAGCCTGATCTGCGAGGCCTTCGATCGCGACGACGCGCGGCGTTTCGTCTTCGAACACTCGAAGCGCCCCGGCCCGGAGCTGGTTCGACTCGGTCGGGTCCCCGCCGATCCGGATCCACGGATGTCCGTCGACCCCGAAGCGCCGCGCTCGCCGCTGCGGTCCTACGAGCAGCTCACGTTCCTCGAGTCCGGCGGCGCCGCGGGGAAGTTCTCCGCGGTGATCCCGGGGTGGGTCGGCAACATCACCCACGCCGTCGAGTTGCGACCGGACGCGGAGGTCTTCATCATGGACCGGACTCGGTGACCTGCTGATGCGCGACTTCGAACCGCAGTGTGAGATCCTGATCGATCCGAACCCCACGCCGCGCCCGCGTCCGCTCCCGATTCACACGCCGAAGAACACCCGCGAGGTGCACTTCGTCGACTCCGGCAAACCCAACTCGCGCCGCATCCTGGACGACGTCGGCCGCCGCCTCGAAGCGCGCGGCGTGAAGATCACCGGGCTCACGAAGAAGGCGCGCATCACCCGTCGCGAGAGCGACCACACCCTGGAGCGCATCGCCGAGGAGCAGGGCCTCCTGATCCTCGGCGTCTTCGACTGAGGGAGCTGCTCAGCGGGCGGTTCGCTCGACGCGGTTCAACTTCACCTGAAAGGCGCAGCGGCGGTCGTCGTCGTGACGGAGCCGTTCGTCGACGTGCTCGAGCGCCACCTCTCCCACTGGCGCCCCGAGGCGACGTTCCCGCGCATCGTCCTCGACCACCCGATCCAGAACGTCTCCGACGCGCTCCTCGAACGACGCGCCGAGCAGATCGTCGAAGGGGTCGAACGCCTGTTAGAGCTGTAGCCGTGTTCGCCGATCTCGATCTCGACTGGGGCGCGCCGCGCGCGCTGCCGCGCATGGCCTCGGTGCGTCAGACGTTCGAACGCCGTGAGCTCGAAGATCCGGCGCGGCACATCGCCGAGCAGATCGGCGCGCTGCAGCCGAAGGCCGCAGGACGTATCGCCGTCGGCGTGGGCAGCCGCGGCATCCCGGGCATCGCTTCGATCGTCGGCGCCGTCGTCGAACAGCTGAAACGCGCCGGTGCCGAGCCGTTTGTCTTCCCCGCGATGGGCACCCACGGCGCCGCGACCGCGGACGGCCAGATCGAAGTGCTCGCCGCGCTCGGCGTCGACGAGGTCTCCGTCGGCGCGCCGGTCCGCGCCACGATGGACACGAAGGTCGTCGGCCAGGTGCGCGGCCTCGACGTACACGTCGGCGCGGAGGCGCTCGACGCCGACGGCATCGTCCTCGTCAACCGCATCAAACCGCACACGCACTTCCACGGCCGCGTCGAGAGCGGGCTCGTGAAGATGCTCGCGGTCGGGACCGGCAAACGCATGAGCGCGTCGACGCTGCACGGGAACGTCCCGGCCGACGCGTTCTGTGGCGTCCTCGAAGAGGTCGCGAAGACGATCGTCGCGGCGACGCCGTTCCTGTTCGGCGTCGCGCTCGTCGAGGACGCCTACGGACACATCGCCGACGCGGAGGTGCTCGCGGGCGCGCGGATGTTCGACCGCGAGCCGGAGCTCCTCGAGGTCGCCCGCCAGATGATGGGGCGCCTCCTCTTCGACCGCCTCGACGTCCTCGTGATCGAGGAGATGGGCAAGGACATCAGCGGTGCCGGCTTCGACGCGCTCGTCGCCGACCGCAAACAGGGCGCGGTCCGCGGCGCGCTCGCGCCGTTCATCGAACGCATCGTCGTCACGCGACTCACCGAAGCGAGCCACGGCAACGCGATCGGCGTGGGCCTCGTCGACGTGATCACCAACCGGCTGTTCGAAGCGATCGACTGGAAGACGACGTACACCAACGTCGTCGGCTCGACGGTGATCGAAGCCGGGCGCCTCCCGGTGGTCGCGCCGTCCGAACGCATCGCGGTCGACCTCGCGCTGAGGTCGCTCGTCGGGCTCGCGCCCGCCGACGCTCGCATCGTGCGCATCAAGAACACACTCGAGCTCGACACCGTCCTCGCCTCCGAGGCGCTGCTCGGCGAGGTCGACGCGCACCCGCGCATGGAACGCGCCGGGACACTCGCCGAAGGTGTCTTCGGCGGCGCGTGACGTTTCGTCCGATCCCGCGCAGACTCGAACACGACCATGGAGAGCGCCGGCATCGCGGGTATCGGAGTGCACGTCCCCGAGGGGCGGATGACCGCCGCGGAGATCGCGCGCCGGTCGGGCATCGACGAGCAGGTCCTCCGCGAGGAGCTCGGCCTAGGCGAGAAGGCGATTGGCGGCCCCGACGATCACCCCTCCACGATCGGCGCGGCCGCTGCGCGCCGCGCGCTGGAGCACGCGGGGGTCGCGCCCGAGGACGTTGGGCTCGTCATCTGCGTGAGCATCAGCCGCGACTACGTCCCGTCGTGGTCGATGGCCGCGAAGATCATGAACGAGGTCGGCATCCGCGACGGCTTCGGCTACGACCTCGCGGCGGGCTGCGCGGGCGGCCTCACCGGGCTCGACATCGCGAAGAAGTGGTGCGCGTCGACACCGCGCGCGGCGCTGATCGTCGCGGCCGAGCGATGGACGCCGTCGATCGACTACGAACGCACGCGCCCCGCGCAGGCCCTCGGTCACGCGGACGGCGGCGCGGCTGCGGTCGTGCGGGCGGGCGGAGGTATCGAGATCGGGCCGGCGTCGTTCGTCACGTACCCGCACCTCAACGACTACTTCTTCATCCCGGCCGGCGGGACGAGGAACCCGCCGAGTGAAGAGACGCTGCGCGAAGGGATGCACTGCCGTCAGTGCACGGACCGCGAGCAGTTCGTCGAAGTCTTCAAGCCGGTCTACATCACGAGCTACGAGCGTTCGATCCGCAACGTGTGTGAAGCCGCCGGCATCGAGCGACCCGACTTCCTGCTCACGAACCAGACCGCCCCCAAGGTGATCGCCGCCGTGCGCGAGACGATCGGCCTCGGTCCCGAGCAAACCTTCGGCACGCTCGACCGCTACGGCCACCTCGGCGCAGCGGACCCGTTCGTCGTCCTCCGCGAGGCGGTCGCCGCGGGGCGCGACGTCGGGGAGCACGTGGTGATGGCGACCAGCGCGATCCACACGTTCGGCGCGCTGTACCTCCGCGTGAAGCCCGGCGCGCTCGACGGCTGGCGCTGACCTTACGTTCGCCGCGTAAGCGACACTCACCCACACCATCCGGCATCGTGTCGGCATGGTCTCGCGCGCGAATGACTTCGGCGTCCTGAACCCTTGGTTATGGGGCCCCGCGCAGCCGTGGGCCGACCTGCTGCCGGCCGAGCAGACGCTCCCGCAGCTCTTCGCACCCGAGGATCAGGCGACCATCGGCGCGGCGCCCGACGACGACATCCAGGCGTGGCTTCAGCAGCAGCAGGACCCGATGCAGTTTTTCGAGGCGCTCGCCACCGCGGCGCTCGTGAGCCTGCTGATCGACTACCTCGCGAACGACATGCACCGGCAGGACGCGGCGCCCCGACAGGCCGGTCAGCTCCCGGGCGCGAGCTTCGCGAACGGACCGCAGCCGACCTCCTGGGGCAGCGGCGGCGCCCCCGCGCCGACGACGGCGCCGAGCGCCGCACCGACCGCGGCGTCCAACCTCCCGCCGGGCCAGGGCCTCGAGAACCTCGACGTCCACGTCATCGGCGACTCCCTCATGGTCGGCGCGCGCGGGCAGACCGAAGCCGCTCTGCGCGGCGCGGGCGCCGCCGACGTCACCATCGACGCCGCAGGCGGACGCGCGATCAACGGCAGCGGCGCAGGCCACCACGTCTCCCCCGCAGAGATCCGACAGATGGCCGAGCAGTCCGGCGCCGACGTGCTCGTCCTCGAGCTCGGCAGCAACCACAACGACTACGCGCGCTTCGTTCCGGAGACGATGGACCAGCTCGCCACGTTGAACCCGCCGCCGACGGTGGTGTGGGTCAACACCCAAACCCAACGCCCGAACGGCGCGAGCTACGGCCAGTCGTATTACGACGGCAACGCCGCCATCAACGACGTCATCGCGCAGGAAGCCGCGCGCCGCCCCAACATGTTCGTGGCCGACTGGTCCCAGATCGCCGGCGCGAACACCGACGGCGGCGACGGCCTGCACCTCTCGGGCGCGGGCAACGACGCGATGGCGCAGCTCATCCGCGACACCATCGCCGCCGTCCGGAGTTGATCTCTGATATCCGCACCGTCGATGGGCGATCCCCGCGTGGTCGCGTATCTCTGAACATGTCATCGTGGGTCACATGATCTCGCAGTTTCGCGAAGGACATGCCCTGGCAGTCGTCGCGGTGGCTGCATCTGTCACGGTCAGTCCGCCGTCGTCCGCCGCCGAGCCCCTCTGCATCGTGGTCGAGCCTGGCATGGCGGCCTTCGACGAACCCAAACTCCCAGCCGCCGACGGCGCCGTCTTTACCGGCGTCGCCAACTTTGCGCTGTCGCCCGACGATCGGGTCGCATTCCGCGCGTCGATATCAGGCCCCACGGTGGGACAAGACGATGAGGCGATATGGGTAGCCGGATGCGTCGGTGACGATCTCAAACTCATCGCGCGCGAAGGAGAGCCAGCGCCGGGTACGGAGTCCGGCACAGTCTTCGCGAGTTTTCCGCAATACAGCCGTGGT
The DNA here is from genome assembly GCA_040218735.1 of Deltaproteobacteria bacterium. GTDB lineage: Bacteria > Myxococcota > Kuafuiibacteriia > Kuafuiibacteriales > Kuafuiibacteriaceae > JAUHYN01. Next base: position 49,609 of record JAVJQW010000040.1, on the reverse strand, counting down.
GACAGTCTATGGGCCGGACGCAATGACCACGTCCTCTTCTTCGCGCAGCTGAGGGGCCCCGCCCTACCCGAAGGGCAGTCCGTCGGTCTGTTCGAGGGAACGCCCAGCGGAGCTCGACTCATGGCTCGGCGCGGCGCCGACGTCGAGAGCTTCTATTCCGATCTCATTCGCTACCAGAGCGGAACCGTCGCCATGATGGCAACGGATGCGATGGGTCAGTACGGCGTCTTTCGAAGCTCTGGGGGCGGGCTCTCACCTGTACTGAAAATCGGAGATCCGGGCCCCTTCGAGAACTGCGAAGTCTCCGCGTTGTACGACGTCGCACTGAGCAGCGGCCGGCACATCGGTTATCGCGTAGCGCTGGTGCAGACGAGCACGACGCCGTGCCCGACCTACCACGCCCTAGGAACAACTCCCAGTGTCTTGGTCGGAGATGAGCTTACCGGACTTCCAGTTCGACCAGCCAAGAAGAAGAACGAGGAGGACGAGCCGTCGATCATCTACAGCCTCTCGACGGGCGCCAATCGAGGTCCGGCTATCTTCGGGAGCGGCGGCACCCAGTATTTTGCAGCGGAGTTGCGAATCCCGACGAGCTCTGGGTTCGAGTTCCGCGATGGCATAGTTTCAAGCGCGGGCCATGCGGTATTGGTCACGGGGCAAGAACTATCCGGGACCGGTGCAACGATCACATCCGTGGGCGCGCGCAGTCATGCCCACGGGTCCGGCCAAATGGTCGCGTGGCTCGGAGCGAGCGACGCGCGGAACTACCTCGTATCCGGATCACCAGGAAGTGTCGGCTACTCGCTCGATGGAGCGCCGCCCGGGAACACACTCGATGTCGTGTGGGTTCCGGGTGATCCGGCCCCGGGAGACCCGAGCGAAACGATGGGCGTGCTCGACACCCTTCCGGCGATCAACCGTCGCGGACAACTGGCTTTCGGAGCCAGGACTTCGAACGGAAGCGGGCTCTTCGTTTCACGCAGCGCCGCGGTGGATACGATCGTGATGCACGGTGAGTCCGTCGACTTCGGCGGTGTCGTACGTGCCGTCATCAACCCGTCACCGCCCAGTTCCGTCTCCACGAATGACGGCAGAGCCACCGGATTCAACGATCGGGGCTCGGTGGCCTTCTCCGCGAGCCTGACGAATCCGACCGAGTGGGCCATCCTTTTGGCTCCGTCATCCGGACGTGTCGACGGAACGGCCGTGTGTACGATGGGCGGGCCGCCACCCCTGGCCGTCGTGCCAGCCTTCGAGCTCTCGGCAGAGCTTCCCTCGATCTTCGCCATCGGAGTATCGACCGACCTCGATAGCGAGCTAACCGACGACGGCATGTGCGGCGAGTCGTCGATGGCAACCGGGTTCATCGAAGCGCGCATACCGCCCACCCCAATTCAAGCGCGCGCGCGGTTGAGCCTGGAGCGCACGTGTTCATCGACGCTCCGGTGCGAGGAGCCCCCGCTCGCCTTCTGTGATTCGGCGACGCAGTGTTGCCACGCCACACTCTCCGGGACGATCGGAGCCTTCGTCAGTGGGTCGAGGATCCGCAAGCGGTCCGGGCTCGATATCGGCCTCACCTACGAGGTTGGCATCGAGGCACGCGCCGCCGGAACACTCCTTACGCATCGGGGTCGCGACGCCCCGGCGGACTGCCGTGGTGGCGTGTGCGCCGAGATCGGAGCTGCGGTGTACGGCGGTGGCTCCGGCTTTGCGCGATTGTGTACTCGATGGATCAAGCGGGTGCTCGAATGCTCCCAGTGCCGGGGCACGAACGGCGCCTTTTCGGGCGGCTCATGCTGCGACTGTAGCGTCGCGACCCCAGGCGCGAGCGCAAGCCTCGTCGTAGAGGGATCCGTCGCACAACCCATCGGCCTAAGTTGTACCGATGAGAACTTGCGCGGGTGCCTCTGCGCCGATGTGAGTATTCAACCGATTCGAATCGGCCCATTCTCATTCGAGGGCTACGCGGAACGATTCTGCTCGAACAACTCGAGCCCGTCCTGTGGAGGCTCACCGTGATTCTGGTGAAACGTACGTTCATGATCGTCGCCGCCCTCGCGCTCAGCGCGTGTCCGGACGACGATGCACCGCCTTCGAACCGCACGGGCCCAGACGCCAACGTCCCAGTCGACGCATCGACATCGCGCGACGCCGGTGTCTCATCGGACGCCAGCATCGGCGAGGAAGATGCTGGCGAACCCATGGGCTGCTCGAGTGTGCCTTGCGATGACGGAGGCGTGTGCTACGCGTGCCCCGAGCACTCCAGCATCGGTCGGCCCGAGGGCACCAACGTGTACCCGGACGGGCTCGATCCCAACGTGACGATCCACTTTCGGTTCGACTCGTCATCGCCCGACACAGCAATGCCCGTGGAGCACAGCGCACCCGACGCCATCGTCTCACGTGCGTCCTCCGCCGGGGTCGAGCTCCTCCTGAGCTCCGCGGGCGGCGCGAGCTCGATCGCGGGACCCGATTGGTACTTCATGCCGCACGCGGTCCGAGCGCCGGACGGCGTGTATCTCGTGTGTTGGGTCCACTTCACTGGGAGCCCCTCTGCGGCAACCGCAGGCGGCATGCCCGACCCGCGCACCGGGAGTCGCCTCGTTTGTCGGACGTCGGCGGACGGCGTGCAATGGTCCTCGGAGCTCGTCGTGCCGAGCGCGACGACGACCGCTTGGATCATCGACACCCGCTGGGACGCTGGGGGCGCCACGTTCGTCGTTTCGGTCTACGAAGACCCCCACGGGACGTTCTTCAACGACTGGGACACGACGGGGCTACGTTCCTATCCCATCGCGGACGGTGTCGTCGGTGAGGGCTACGCGGATCCGTCGATCACGCTCTACTAGAGTTTCAGGCGCTCTTTCAAGAGATCGACGACCTCCGCGAGCGGGACGTCCTTCTTCTCGTCCGCGTACCGGTCGTACAGCTCCACCTGACCGTCGGCGAGCCCGCGCCCCGTCACCACGCGGAACGGGATGCCGACCAGCTCGTGGTCCTTGAACTTCGCGCCGGGGCGTTCGTTGCGGTCGTCGTAGATCACCTCGATGCCCAGCGCCTTCAGCTCGCCGTAGAGCTTCTCACTCGCCTCGCGCTGCGCGTCGTCGTTCAGCTTGATGGGCGCGACGACGACCTTGTAGGGCGCGAGCGACAGCGGCCAGCGGATGCCCTTGTCGTCGTGGTGCGCTTCGATCGCCGCCGCGACGATGCGGTCGATGCCGATCCCGTACGACCCCATCACCACGGGCTGGAGCTTGCCGTTCTCGTCGATCACCGAGGCCTTCATGCTCTCGGAGTAACGAAGCCCCAGCTTGAAGATGTGCCCGATCTCGATCGCCTTCTGCAGCTCCAGCGCCTTGCCGCACTTGGTGCAAGGCTCCCCGTCGCGAACCAGCCGCAGGTCTGCCCACTCGGTGACCGCGATGTCGCGCTCGATGCTCACGTGGCGCACGTGGTGGTCGTCGTGGTTGGCGCCGGTCGTCATCCCCACGCGCCCCTTCAGGCGTTTGTCCGCGTAGATCGGGATGTCCTTCACGCCGACCGCGCCGAGGCTCCCGGGCTTCGCGCCGAGCGCCTTCACGATCTCTTCTTCGTGCGCCGGCCGCAGGCCCGCGCCCACCGCGTCGATCGCGCCGACCTCGTTGAGCTCGTCGTCGCCCTGGATGAGGAGCAGCACCGGCGACTCCCCCTCCTCGGTGCGCTTCATGAACACCAGCGTCTTGATCTGCCGGTCCGCCGCAGCGCCGCCCTCGAACGTGACGAGGGCAGCGATGGTGCGGATGCCGGGCGTCGGGAACTTCTCGACCGCGGCGTCGTCCGGCTCGTCGACGATCGGCTCGACGGCCGACACCGCGCGCTCCACGTTCGCGGAGTAGTCACACCCGGAGCAGCGCGCGATCCAGTCCTCGCCCGCCGTCGAGCGCGCCATGAACTCGACGGACTCACTCCCGCCCATCGCACCCGACGAAGCCTCGACGGGGATCGAGTCGATGCCACACCGGTCGAAGATCTTCTTGTACGCGACGGCGTGTTTGTCGAACGACGCGTCCAGCCCGGCCCAGTCCTTGTCGAAGGAGTAGGAGTCCTTCATCGTGAACTGCCGTCCGCGCAGCACACCCGACTTCGGGCGCGGCTCGTCGCGGAACTTGCACTGGATCTGGTACCAGATCTGCGGGAGCTGCTTGTACGAGTTGAGCCCGTCGCGCGCGAGGAACGTGAAGATCTCCTCGCACGTCATCCCGAGGCACATCTCGGCGTCCTTGCGGTCCTTGAGGCGGAACATCTCGCCGCCGATCGCGTCCCAGCGCCCGGACTCCTTCCACACCTCCGCAGGGTGCAGCGCCGGCAGGTAGAACTCCTGCGCGCCGATCGCATCCATCTCCTCACGCACGATCGCCTCGGCCTTCCGCGCGACGCGCCACCCGATCGGGAGGTACGAGTAGATACCGGAGCCCAACTGCCGAATGAGCCCGGCGCGCACCATGAGTTTGTGCGAGGCGGCCTCCGCGTCAGCGGGATCGTTGCGGAGCGTGGGGATGAAGGTCTCGGACCATCGCATGGGGCGCGGAGCCTAGCAGACGCGCGCGAACGAGGCGCGACCGAATTTCTCCGCCCTCGGATCAGCGATAGTCGTCGTCGACGCCGCCCTGCCCACGCTCGAAGTCGCTGCCCTCCGGGATATCGTCGGGGGCGATGCCCTCGCCGTCCGTCGGCACGGAGATGTCGACGAGGATGCCGTCGTGGTCCGCGAGGTCCGCGTCCTGGCCCTCGTGGTCCGGCGAGTCGCCGTCGAGCCGCTCGGGGTCACCCGCGATGATCCCCTCGCCCGTGAAGACGAAGTCGATGCGCCGCCCGGAGCCGAAGTCGGAGGTCGGGCCGATGTCGCCGGCGTCCGCGTACCCCGCGTCGACATAGTCCTGCAGCGCCTCCGCCGTCGCGTCGTCGCCGTCGATGACCGCGTTGAAGTCTCCGGTCACGACGACCGGATCGTCCCCCGCGACCCCCTCCGCGAACCGCCGCACCTCGGCGATCTCCCGCGCGCGCTCCTCGGGGTCCGCGATGTCCCCCGCCGTGTCGGTGTGCGCCGTCGCGACGACGAAGGAACCGCCGTCCGCCGTGTGCACTCGCACCGCGATCGCGGAGCGCCCGTCCGAGCCGTCTCCGACCTCGCCGGGGGAGTCGATCTTCTCGCGCCCCGCGATCTCGGAGTACGCCACGCCCTCCCCGCGCCGGACGAGCACCGCGTTGCCGAACGGCTGGTTCAGGTGCGCCGTCGCGAACAGGTCGTCGTCGAAGCGGACCTTCTTGCTCGCTTCCGCGAAGTGCAGATCCCACTCGTCGCCGGTTCGCTCTTCGAGCTCGCGCTCGAGCGCCGGCAGGTCCTGCTCCCAGACCTCCTGCAGCGTCGCGACGTCCGCGTCGCCCTCGATGATGCGCGTCGCGAGCTCGTCGATGTCGCCGGGGTCCATGCCGTCGGAGTCGTACGGTTTGTTCCCGTGGCCGCCCGAGACGTTTAGGTTCAGCACCGTGATCGGATCCGACGGAGCGCCCGCGAGGTACTCGGTACGTACCTCGCTCGGCGCGTGCTCGCGAACCGCGTCCTCCATGCGCCCGCGGTTGTCGAACGCGACGGCGACCTCCTTCAGCTGATCCGCGGTGAGCTTCGTCGCGAGGTCGTCGAAGAGCGCCTGCTGCTGGTTACCGGTCAGACCGTTGTCGGTCCAGAACGTCGAGCGCTGCGCCTCGCTCCCCCACTTGTCGATCTCGTCGTCGGTGAGCTCGTCGAACGCCGCCTGCGCCTGCTCCGGCGTCAGCCCCGCCCACACCTCGCTGATGTGCTCGAGGTCGTCCTGATCGACGTCCTCGGAGAACTCCTCGCGAATCGTCGCGACCGCTTCGTCCGCTGCGGCCTGGTCGGCGTCACGCGCGTCGAGATCGTTCTGGAGCCGAAACGCGAGGAAGTTGAAGCTCGGGTCCTGCGTCAGGCGCTGACGTGCGTCGCGCACCGTCGCGTCGGAGGGCCGAAACGCGGGCGCCTCGGGCGCGGTGGTCGTCGTCGGAGCCGGAGGCGGAGGAGGAGGCGGCGTGCGGTCCTCCTCCTGCAGGCGAAGGCGACGCCAGCGGTTCTCCTGGGTTTTGGTCGACTCACGGACGGTCATCGCGAAGACCATCATGAAGCCCTGCGCGCAGCGGGACGATTACGCGCCGATTGCAGGAACGTTCAGGCGCCCACGGCGCGCCACCACGCCTCGAAGCGCTCTACCTGCGCCGGCTCGAACACCTGGCCCAGCCGCGGCGTGAGCACGCGCTGCCCCTGCTCTTCGCCGAGGCGGAGGATCGTCTCCCCGGGGTCGTCCCAGTCGTGCAGCGCGAGGTTGAAGGTCCCCCAGTGCACGGGGAGGAGCGTGCCGCCGCCGAGCATCGAGAACACCTTCATCGCGTTGTGCGGGCCGAGGTGGATGTCGCCCCAGCTCTCGTGGAACGCGCCGATCTCCAGCATCACGAGATCGAAGGGACCGTGCGCGTCGCCGATCGTCCGGAACATCTCGGTGAGCCCCGTGTCCCCCGAGAAGAACACGCGGTGATGATCCGTGCGCAGCACCCACGACGACCACAGCGTCTTGTTCCGGTCCGACGCGCCGCGCCCCGAGAAGTGCTGACAGGGCGTCGCCGTGATCCTCAGGCCCCGGACGTCGACGTATTCGTTCCAGTCGAGCTCGTGGATGCGCTCATTCGCGACCCCAATCGCCTCCAGCCGCGCACCGACGCCCAGCGAGGTCACGATCGGCATCTCGGCCTTCGCGAGGCGCCGCATCGTGTCGCGGCAGAGGTGGTCGTAGTGATCGTGGGACAGCACCACGACGTCGATCGGTGGGAGCTCGTCCAGCTCTGCGGGGACCGGGTGAAAACGCTTCGGCCCCGCGAAGGCGAGCGGCGAAGCGCGCGCCCCGAAGACCGGGTCCGTGAGGACGCGGTAGCCGTCGATCTCGAGGAGCACCGTCGAGTGTCCGAGCCACGTCACGCGCAGGCCCGACTCGATCGGAGCCCGCCACGCGTCGTGCGGTCGTTCGAGCGGGAGCGGCCCCGGCGGCATGCGCTGGTTCTTGCCAAAGAAGTACTCCCCGAGCATCGGCAACGGGTTGCCCTTCAGCGAGGGGCCCTTGCCGGTCGGGTTCGAGAACGCCGCGCCGTCGAACTGCTTCGAAGCGCGGATGCGTTCCAGGCGCAGACCCGAGAACGCGGTCTCCTTGCATCGCATCGACGTGATGGTAGCTCAGAAGATCCGCGTGAGCAGGCTGTAGATCACGAGGAGCGGCGACACGAACCACGATGCGACGATGCCGACGAGGATCGGACAGTTCACGGCTTCGATGCCGCCGGCGACGACGCTGACGCCGATCAACGGACGTTTTTTTTGAATCGTGGCCACGCGCCACACCACCCACTCTACGATGTCGATGCAGCGGAGCGTCTCGCTCCTGTGTTGGATCCCCTTGCTCGCCGCTTGCGGCGAGACGCCGGTGCTCTACCAAGCGGAAGAGCCTCAGGCGTTCGAAGCGCTGCCCGAGGCGCCCGAGACAGACGTCGCGTTCCGCACGTGTGATCCCGAGCTGAGGATCGATGAAGGGGGGTGCTCCGCGCTGGTCGTGGAGGACCTCGAAGACGACGTGCCGTCGTTGTACGTCGTCGACGGCGAGTCCGGATACGCGGCGCGCCTCGTCAAACTGTCGGGCACCTTCCCCACCGCAGGACAGGTTGCGGTGAGCCCGAACGGTCACGAGATCGCGTACGTCACCTACGAGTCCGGTTGGCAGCTCTACCGAATGGATCTCTGGACCCAGGAGCCGCAACACTTGGTCACGCTGGTCGGTGGAACGCAGCCCGGACAGCCCACGTGGAGCCCGGACGGGAAGTCACTCGCGTTCGTCTCGTACGACGTGGGCGGCGCGAAGTGGGAGATCTCCATCGTGGATCTCGACGGCAACGTGCGGTCGATCGACGCGTTCACGGTCACCGGGAGCGACATCCCGCGCGTGCGTCCCACGTTCTCACCGAACGGCGAGTCACTCGCGTACGCGGCGTTCCTGGGCGCGGAGGGTGTGCTCCGCATCGCGAATGTCGCGACGGGCGCGGTGCAGACCGTGTTCGATCCGCCCGGCGCCGTTCCGCTGCAACGCCCCGTCTACGACCGCTCCGGCGAGTACCTCGCGGTCACGTACCTCGCCGAGGACGCGTGGGTCGTCGGCCGCTTCGACGTGCGGACGCGAGAGATCGAGACGTTACTCGAGCTCGCGCTCGACGCGCAGCCGCAGGTGCAGTGGTCCCCGACGGACGACACGCTCGCGTACCTCGACGTGATGACGGACGACTCCGCGATCGCCCTCTCGGTGCTCACGTCGGAGCTGGACTCGAACACCCTCGACGTCGTGGGCCCGACGTTTGCGGCGGGGCACCCCGCGTGGTCCCCGGACGGCAGCCGGGTCGCTTACATTCGAGCGACCGACGAGGGCGCAGCCGAGCTCGTGACGGTCCGCGTGGAAGACGGGCCGCGCAAGGTGCTGCGGCAGCAGGCGGGCCCGACGCGCGTCGGCCGACCGCAGTGGCTGGGGCGCCGCACCTACGCGGACTGATCGGCGCGCACCCGTCGTTCGGCGGGGTCTTGTCGGTAGAAGTCGCGAAGGACCGCGTACAGCGCCGGGTGTTTCTTTCGCATCTGCGTGGGTTTCTCGAAGAAGAACTCGGTCGCGACCGCGAAGAACTCGGCCTCGTTGGTGGCGCCGTAGTCGTCGAGGAAGGTCTTGCGGTTCCGTTCGGAGCGCGCGACGAGCTCCACGTACGCGCGCCCGCACGCGTCGACCCACGCGTCGTACTGTTCGCGGTCGAGCGGCGGGGTCCCGTCGGCCGCGCCGTCGAGGAGATCCAGCTTGTGGGCGAACTCGTGGTAGACGACGTTCTTTCCGTCGCCCGGGTTGTGCGCGCCGTGTTTGACGGCGTCCCACGCGAGGATCACCGGTCCGCCGCGCATCACCTGCCCGAGGATGGGCACGCCGCCCCGCGCGAGGGTGCCCGGCACCTCGGTCTCGGGCGCGACGACCGTGCTCGGGTACACGAGGATCGATTCGACGTTGCGGTAGAGCGTGTGGTCGAGTCCGAGGATCAGGAGGCAAGCCTGCCCGGCGACGGTGACCTTGACCTCGTCGTCGATCTCTTGGCCGCCGCACCCCTCCCAGTTCTTCTCGGCGACGAAGACCTGCACCATGCGTTCGAGCTCGGTGCGCTCGTCGTCATCGAGCAGTTCGACGTGCGGAACGTTGGCCGCGAGGATCGCGCGGTAGGCGTCGGGAAACGGCTCCGCGAGGATCGCTCGACGACGCCGGTCCGCCCACCACTCCAAGATCATCTCGGCTAGCTTAACCAGCGCGGAGCGAAACGCGACACCGACCGAAGGCGTGCCAGTCTGTCTCACGGGTGACACACGTCGACGCACTCTCGAGCCCCAGCCTTGCGCCCCACGCCGCGGCCCAAGAGTTGCTCACCGCGCCGCTCGATGTCGGACGTGACCTCCGTCCCGATGCCCTTCGGTGTCGAAACCCTCGATCTCGAGGGCTACGAGCTCGAAGCCCTCCTCGGGTCCGGGGGGATCGCGACCGTCTACCGGGCCCGCCGGGTCATCGACGACGAGCGCTTCGCGATCAAGGTGATCGCCACGTCGCTCTCCAAGACGACTCGCGATCGCTTCGAGCTCGAGGCGCAACTCGGCTTGCGGATCCAACACCCGGACATCGTTCGGGTCTACGACTACGGCGAGACCCCCGAGGTCCTCTGGATCGCGATGGAGCTCCTCGACGGGGTCGACCTCTCTCAGCTCCAGTACGACTTCCGCTTCGGCTTCCGGGATCGCTTGCGGGTGATCGTCCGCGTCGCACGCGCCCTCCAGGCCGCCCACGACGTGCAGGTGTTCCACCGTGACGTGAAGCCGTCGAACATCTTCGTGACCGACGACGGCGGCGTGAAGCTCCTCGACTTCGGAATCTCGAAGGTCGCCGGTTACCGCCTCACCCGCACCGACGTCACCAACGGCACCCCGCGTTACATGGCACCCGAGCAGATCCTCGGTCATCGCGTCGATGCGCGCGCGGATGTCTTCTCCCTCGCCGTCGTCGCCTACGAGCTCCTCACCGGGCAAACGCCGTGGTCGGGGGACACGCCCATGGCCTCGATGATGGCGACGTGCTCCCAGCCGCCGCCACCGTTCGTACAGGCCGTCGCGCAGGGCGGCCTCGAGCTGGAGCGCGACGTCGCCGTCCGGCTGCACCGCGTCCTCCATCGTGCCCTCGACACGGAGCGCGAGCGACGCCACGCATCGGCGGACGCCTTTGCGGACGAGGTCGAGGCGATCCTCGCCGGGCAGTGCACGGATTCGGACACCGACCTCACCGCCCCCGGTGGTTCTTGGGCGGGGCGCCGCTTCGACTGGGCGAAGGCTCGCGCGCAACGCGCGCTCGTCAGCGAGTCGTCCGATCTCCCCAAGGAACGCGCCGCGAGCGATCCGGGCGTGAAGGACCCGTTCGACGAGGACGGCGCCTACGCCCATCGGATGTGGCTGGCGCTCCTCGCGGCCTTCTTGGTCGCGATGGCCCTGGTGTTGTTCCAGCTCTTCTTCGTGGAGGGCGCCTGAGGTGGAGCGACGCGGTCACTTCCTTCATCGCGCGTTGTTGACGCACCTCGCCGTCGCGCTCCCTCCCGCCGTCGCGTTGGGTTACTTCGTCATCGACGCGAATCGCTCCGGCCTGGTGGAGGAGGCCCAGAACGTCCACCTCGCACTCGCAACGCGTGTCGATGAAGCGATCGCCGCGGAGCTCGACGCACGCGTCGGATCCCTCGAAGAGGCCGAGCGCATCCTCGACGCCGACGAGCTCCCGTTCGAACGGCGCCGCGTCCTGTTGCGCGCGATCGTCGCCGCAGGTCGCGCATCGCAGATCGCGATCTACGATGCGGAGGGGGCCCTCGACTCACGCGTCGCGGTCGAGAGCGGCCAAGACCAGCTCCCGAGTCGACTCGACGAAGAGACCCGACGCCGCGCGCGGGTGGAGCGATTCACTCCGGGCCGTCTCGAGCCTGGCGCGTCGGCGTGCCCCGTGGTCGTGGCTTGGCGTCGCGGAGACGAGACGCTCGGTTATCTCGCCGCGCCGCTCGAGATCAAGCGGGTCGAGGCGACCGTTCGTACGCTGCGGGACCGCTTCTTGGGCGTCGACGGCGAAGTCGACGTCGTCGACGGCACACTCACGTATATCGCGTCGAGCCGCCCGGACGCCTCCGGTGTCGCGTCGACGGAGTCGCCCTTCGTGGGCTTCGAACGCGGGAGTGACCGACCGCTCCTGGGGACGCTCGAGGCCGGCGTGGTTCAACGCATCGAGACGGAACGAGGCCCGGTCCTCGTCGCAGCCGTGTCAGTGCCCAAGCTCGGCTGGCACGTCGGCGTTTCGCGGCCGGAGTCGGCCGCGCTGGCGTCGCTCGAGCGGGTGCGCCGTCGGGTCTGGCTCCTCGCCCTGGTCGCCGCGCTCGCCGCGGGGATCGTCGCGCTGTGGCTGGCGCGTCACGTCACGGAGCCGATTCGTCGCCTGACGAGCTCGGTGCGACGGGCGGCACGCGACGGCTTTCGCGGCTCCGTCGACACGCGCGCAACCGCCGAAATCGCGGTGCTTCGCGACGCGTTCAACGAAGCGCTCGAGGTCGTCGAACATCACCGGCGCGCCAGTCAGTCGACGACACAGCTCCGCCTGAGGATGGCGCGTTTCCTCCCGCCCACGGTGCTCCACCAGCTCCTGACGAAGGAGTTCCGTGTCGTCGAGAACGGCACCGAAGAGGACGTGGCGCTGCTGTACATCGACCTCGCCGACCAAGACCGCTGGAACGAGGGGTCGAAGGAGAACTTGGTCGCCGTGCTCGGGGAGCTCTACGCGGCAGCCTGCGGCGCACTCGAGGATGCGGGGGGCCGAATCGATCACTTCTCCGGCGACGCGATCATCGGGATCTTCACGGCTTCGGCCCACGCCGACTACGCGCGCAACGCGGCCATGGCGGCGGTGGCCGTGCTCGCGTCGGCGGATCACGTCTTCGAACGCTGGACCGAACAGGGACGGTCGACGTCGGTGACGATCTCGATGGGGATCGCGGTCGGGCGCGCGATCGTCGGGCGCGTCGACGCGGCGAACGAGATCTCCGTCGTCGGTCCGCTCGTCGCGGAGGCCGCGGACCTTCAGCAGGTCGCCAAGCCGTCCACGGCGGTCGTGAACGTGGCGGCGGCGCAACGGATCGGCGCGGACCTCATCGCCCATCCACGGCTCGTCCACGTGCGCTCGATCGGTCCGGCGAGTCCGACCTCCGACATCGATCACCGAGGCACGAACACGTTGCCGCTTCGGGTCGTCGAGAGCCCTTCCGAGGAATCATGATGCGACTACGCACCCCACTGTTTTTCGTCGCCGCTGCGACACTCTTCGCGACGGAGGCCAACGCCGGGCCCCCCGTCCACCTCGCAACGGTTCGGTTCCAAGCGGGCGGCGCACGACTCGTCGACGGTGACCGTGATGCCCTGAAGCGCATCGCGAAGAAGCTCGCCGACGGGGCCGTCGACCGCATCCGAATCGTCGGGCACACCGACACCACCGGAAGTGCGAAGCGCAACGAACGCCTCGGCCTGCGGCGCGCGCGCACCGTCGCCACACGTCTCACCGAGCTCGGCGTGGACGCGCGTTCCATGGACGTCACCTCGGTCGGTGAACGCGAACCCCTCACGCGCCGAAGGAACCGCGCCGCGCACGCCCGAAATCGCCGCGTCGAAGTGTGGGTCGCGACCGGCGAGGTTCAGACCTCGCCGCCCGCGTGGGTGTCGTGGGTCCACCGGGAGGTTCAGGCGCGTGAACCCTCGGGAGTGGACTGGCGTGCCGCCGCGCTCAACATGCCGCTCGACGAGATGTTCCGGGTGCGGACGCTCCCGGAGTCGGCGGGTGAGGTCACGTTCCGCACGATGGATCGACTCCGCCTCGGGGAAGAGTCGCTCGTCGTCATCTACCGGGGGCGCGCTGCGTCCGATGTCGAAAGGCACCGTCTCGAGGATGTGGTGCTGGAGGAAGGCACGCTCCTCGCGGCGCTCGCCAACGAGGATCACCCCGTCGCGATTCGCTCGCCGGCGGCCACGATCGACGTCGCGTCGAAGAGCACGCGCATCGGGTACGACGCACTCAAGAAGAGCAACACCGTCTCCGTGTATCGCGGGAAGTCGCGCGTCTCGGCGCGCGGCAAGAGCGTCGACGTGAACCGAGGCTTCGGGACGCGGGTCAAGGTGGGCGAAGCTCCGGAGGAGCCGACCCGCCTCCCCGACGCCCCAAAGTGGGCGAAGTCGGGTGCGATCGTGACCCTCACTCCGAGCCAGGAGGAGCTTCGCTGGGAGCTCGTCGGTACCGCGACGGTCGCCGTCCTCGAGGTTCGCGACGCGCGCCCGGACGCCGACGGACGAGTCCTCCGCACGCTCACCGCCACCGATCACACGCGCCTCTTCGCGCTCGCGGACGGCGCCTACGAGGTGGTGCTCCGCGGCCGTGATTCGCGCGGACTCGTCGGCGAAGCGAGCGTCGGTCGGCCGCTCATCGTGCTCGAAGCGGTCGCGACGTCGAGCGCGGCGCCGACGGTGACGGACGGCGTGATCGAGCTGGACGCCCCTCAGGAGATCGCGTTGGCCCTCCCGAGCGGTGTGCGGCTCACGAGCGCGACGGGCACGGTGACGGACGGGGTGTGGCGCGTGCCCGTCGACGCGGGTCGGCACACGATCGACTATCAGCTCGAGGCACGAGACGCTGCGTGGTCGACGTCGGAGCGCCTGGTGGTGAACGCCCAGGCGCTGCCGGTCGAGCCCGCAGCCCCGCCTCCTCCGCCGCAGGCCGCTCCCATCGTCGTGCGTGCCGAACCCAGCCCACCGCGCAGGGCGCCTCGCTTCGGGCTCGGACTGCGGCTCGGCGTAGCGCTCCCGGTGGACGGGGACGCGCAGCCCGTCGTCAGCGCGGACTACGGCGCGCGGATTCCGATCGTCGGGTTGCTGAACGCGGACTTCGGCGCCGAGGTGGGCTGGTCACGTCACCGCGACGGGAGCGGAACGAGCGCGTGGCGCCAGGTCGATCTCGTCCCGATCCGCTTGCGTGGCGCCTTGGTCCTGGAGCCGGGAGCTTGGCGTTGGACGCTGGGCGGCGCCGGCGGCCTTCAGGTGGTGATGCCCAAGGCGGGCCGAGGGCGGGAGCCCGACCTGGACCCCACGCAGCCATCCTGGCGTGCGCTCCTCGGCGTGGGCCGTGCGTTCGAGGACCGCGGGGAGCTGTCGCTCGAAGCGAGCTACACGCGGCTGCGCCTGACGGGGTCGGAGCTGATAACCGACCACCGCTTCATGGGGACGCTCACCTTCCGGGTCATCGACCGCTCCAACGACGTCGACCGCTGAAGCAGCTGTCCATCGTCGCGTCACGAGCGTCAGGGTGCGAGGAGCTGCTCCGCGAGGAAGTGGACGGTGGTCCCGGGGTAGTCCGTGCTCTCGATGACCGTATCGATCTCACACGTTCCGCCCGACGCCACGCACTTGTCGTACAGCGCGACGTGCGCCCGCGGGTGGTGGATGATCTGGCTCGCCGACGCGTTCGGCTCGTCCACGTCCCGCCCTCCGTTGACGGTGAACAACGGAGGGTCGTTCCGACCGAGGTGCCGGTAGTAGTCGAGGATGTACGCGAGGTCTCGACCCGCTCGAGTGAACCGGAAGTCATCCATCTCCATCTGCAACAGACGCACGGGCTCGCGACCGATGGTGTCGAAGACGAAGTCCTCGCTCATGTCGAGCAGCTCCGGCCAGCGCCCCCAGTCGTACGTCGGCTGCCCGTTCTCGTGCCCCATCACGGCGATGCGCGTCGACTGCCGAAGCACCGGGTCGCTGTGCCCTGACACCGCGAGGTTCGGCACCGTGCCAACCCACACCGTGCAGCCCGCCCCCGCGGACGGGCCCCACGCGCCGATGCGCGACGGGTCGATGTTCAACAGGTCGGCGCGGTGCCGGAGGAACTGCACGGCGCGTGCGCAGTCGCGGAGGATGTAGTCGACGCGGGTGCCGTTCTCATCGTGGACCTCGCCGATGTCGTTCGGGATGGGAGCTTCGAGGGCCGCGTCCGGATCGCGATAGGCGATACGGTAGCTGATCGACGCGACGGAGACCCCGGCCTCGAGCAGCCGCAGAATGTTCGTACGCGAGCGGTGAATCGACTCCTTGTCGTTGTCGTTGAACCCACCCCCGTGGATGAAGATCGCGAGCGGCGTGGGCGCGTCGCTGTTCAGGCTCCACACGTCGAGCACGTTCCGCGGGAACGGGCCGTACTGCATCGACCGGTGGTGCGCGTGCGCCGGCGCGTCCGGGTAGCGCGAGTCACCACGTCGCCGGACCCGGTAGGGCGTATCGAGGTAGGCGGTCCCCTGCCCCTCGTTGTAGTCGGCGAACCACGCGGCGAAGCGGTCGCGTACCGTGACGGACGCGGTGTCTTCGGAGAGCTCGGCGGAGTCGCTCGGCGCGCCGCCGCACGCGACGAGGAGCGCGCCGGTCACGAAGGTGAGGGGGAGAGGTGCACGTCGGCAGTTCTTCATAGCCGGACGCCACCATCAGGAACCGTTCCAACGCCGCTTGCTCACCTGCAACCCAGGTTGCGGAGAGCGGTCCACACCGGATCACCCTTCACGCCTGCGGACTCGTGTCCGCAGCCTGCGCTCTTGTCCCAGTTCGTCGCGTCGTCAGTTCGGGTCGCTCTGGACGAAGGCGCGAACGTTGCCCTCGAACCGTACGCCATCGACGAGTCGGAGGGCGTCGACGTTCGACGAGACCATGATGCCGACCATGCTGTCCGCGATGCGTGACGTCGCTAGCTCGAGGCTCCCCAACGCGTCGAAGGTGAGCGCCGTCCCGGCCTCCGATGAAAGGTCGACGTGGCTCAGCGCGCTCGACCACCCGCCGCCGATGAATACCGCGTCACCCCCACATCCGACGGTGCGGTGGACACGCAGACGCTCCGCAGCGAGGAGCTGTGTATCGTAGGTCTCGTCGAGGAACAGCCCCGGCGACGCGCTCGAATCGATCGCGACGTCCTCCAGCCGCACCAAGCCGCGCGTAGACCGCACGCCGGCCCCTTCGTGGCCGCCACAGACGGGCGCCGGGGCCGCGGACAGACGCGCCCGGCGCAGGACGGCGTCGCTCTCGGTGACTTCGAGGGCCGCACGCACGTGATCGATCACGCTGACGTCCTCAGCGCTCAGCACGCTGGTGCGCGGAAAGAGTGCATTCTTCTGCGGCCGGAGGAACGCCGCGCGCTGGACCGAAACCGTCGAGCCACGAACCCACAGCGAACCGGGGTCCGCGTCATCGTCCTCGCTGTCGTACGGCCCCGCATCCACGACGACCACGTCCTGCAACCTCACTTGCGAGACGCTCGTCGCGACGTCGCCGTAGCTCCCGTTGACGAACCACGCGTTGTCGATACCGACGTTCTGACTCTCGACGACGGCGACGCCCGAGGCTCGGTCCAGGTCCTGGACCCACAGGTTCTCGATCGTCACGCTGCGGCTCGCGTCGATGCGAACGGCGTCTTCGCGATTGCGCAGCACGCCGACGTTTCGAATCACGGCGCCCGTCGCGAAGAGGACCTGCACCCCGAACGAACCGCGTCCTTCGACGAACGCGTCGATGAGCTGACTCTCCTCACCTTGGATGATGATGCCCTCGCCCGCCCCCGGCCCCACGTAGACGCGCTGCGCGTCGATGCGAACGCCCTCGTTCGTGCGAATCCCCTCCGCGCGCGGCGCGTTGACCGAGACGGACGACAGCCGAAGCTCGCCAACGCTCCCCCGGATCGCGGTGGGCGCCGGTCCGGCCTCGACGACGGCAACATCCTCGACGACCAGCGTCCCCTGCGAGCGCACGCTCCCGACGAGGACGAGGCTGCGGACCACGAAGTCTCCGCGGAGATCGAGCTGTGCGTCGAGCAGCGTGTCGGCGCACGCTCCGACGATCGTCGCCGTCCCGGTCAACTCGACGATGCCGAGCGAGTGGGTTCCGACGCTCAGCGCGACGGTCGCGCCACCGCCGCTGATCGCGACCTCGGCGTCCTGCACACGCGCGAAGGGTCGCGCCCGCGAGCCGTCACCGGAGCTGGTGGCGCTCGCGGAGACGAACACCGCGTCCGGCGGCAGGTCCGCGGGCCACCCATCGCCCGCACAGGCCGCCGCGACACCGACACACGCATCACCGCCCGGGAAACGTCCGGCGCCCGGCGGGCACGCGTCCATGGGTACGACCGCGAACGGCCGGCAATGGCTGAAGTCGCCGTCGGGGACCGACGTCCAACCCGGCGGGCAGTCGACGACAGGCGGCTCGGGCGGCATCGGCTCCGAAGGTGTCCGCAGACGATCGCAGGGGCCACAGACCTGGTCCGCGAAGCAGTGGTCGAAGTCGAGGCAGCGCGTCACGTCGACGGGCGGCAACCGAAGTCGCTCCTCCCAGAGGACTGGGCCGCTCCTCCACGACACGTCGTCATTGAGGTCGATCACCTCGGCGTCGAGCGGGGTGACGAGCTCGCCGCCGAGCTCGAACGGGCCCGGCGCGAGCCCGCGTCCGTCGATGTGGTCGGCGACGAAGAACACCTCGGCACGTTCGACGCCGGAGACGGTCGTCGGGTCGAACGTGGTCGGGGAGTCGGGGTCCGAAGCAAACGCCGCGACCACCTCGCGTTCGTCACCGACGAGGAGGATCTCTCCGTAGGCCCCTTCGGGCGCCTCCGCGCGAGGGATGACGAGCGGGCCGCAGCCGACGACGCCCAACGCGACGAGCACCCAAGCCCGCATACCCAGAGCGTAGCGTCGCGGCGCCGGAGGAGCCAGGTTCACACGTCACGAATCTGGTGCCCGTCCGGCGTCCAGACGATCCGCAACGACGCGCGCTCCTCTTGCTCCGTTCGCGCTCGGCCCATCGAGGGGTCGACCTCCCACTCCGCCGTCAGGTTTCGCTCCACCTTGTCCTGCTCGTGGGGCGCCAGCACCTGCGAAACGATGTCCGGGTCGACGATCTCGGCGCGCCGCGTCCGGAACAGTCGTCGACCACGCTCCGCGTAGGCGACGCGCGGACGAATCACGACGCGACGTCGTCCCGTGGTGCCCGGGTGGAATCGCACCGGGACTCTGAGCTGCGCGAGGCTCCCCGGCGGAAGGTCGAGGTGGTGTTGCCCCTCGAACGACAGGTCCATATCGGGCGCCGCGAGCTGCGACAACAGACGTCGGCCCGAAGCGTGACTGAGGGTGACGTCGAGCGCGCGGGGCCGACTCCAACCGTTCTGCGCCCACAGCTCGATCGCTTCGTCCAAGACGACGACGACGAAGCGCACGCCGTCGAGCTCACACGTCGCCTCGGCGCCGAACCGCTCCGCGAGTTTGTCCGGGAAACGATCGCGTACGAACAGCTGCGCGACGAGGACGCCCCCGCTCCCGACGAAGAACGTCGTCGCGACGACGAACACCACCAACGAGTACGTCTCGCCGTCCCCGAGGAAGTAGTTCATGCCCCAGATGAGCCCGAGCAGGGCGGCGACCGGGCCGAGGTTCTGCGGGATCTCCAACGCCCGCACGCGCGCGATGAGGCCGAGCGCCACGAGCACCACCACGAGCGCAAGCGCCGCGAGCTCCCAGCGCTCGAGCGCGGCCGCGATCATTCCGCCCGGCAGGCCGAGGATCACGAGGAGCCAATACGGTCCGGTCTGTCCCGGACGGCGAAGATCATCGAAGCTCATAGGCGACAAGACTCAGTCCGTGCCCTGCTCCACCCGCTCTGCGGGTTCGGAGGCGGCCGGGCGCGCCGGTGCGGTGTCGCCGCCGACGGCGTCGTCCGCGGAGTGGACGGCTTCGAAGATCGCCTCCGTCGTCTCCGCGGCGCGTAGCCGGCTGAGGAGATCGGTGCGGCTGAGCATCTTCGACATCGAAGCGAGGACGTCGAGGTGCGCGTTCCGGTCGCTCGGCCCGCCGATCGTCACGACGAACACATCGACCGGAACACCATCGGCGGCGCCGTAGTCGATGGGCTCGCGACACGTGAAGACGCCCACCCGAGTGCCGGCCATGGTCGGGACCGTCGCGTGCGGCAACGCGATGCCGTTGCCGATCCCGGTGTTGAGGCTCCGCTCGCGCTCCCAGAGCGACGCCAGGATCTGATCCGACTGCAGGTCGGAGCCCTTCGCCTCGCTCAGCGCACGCGCCATCTGCAGGAACAGCGCGTCCTTCTTCTGGGCGGGCAGCTGGGCACGAATGAGGTCCGCGTCGAAGTAACTCGCGAGGGTCGCGCTCTTCCAGCGGGTGTTCGGTCGCGCACGGATGCGTTCGAGCGCCTGGTGGGTCGCGTTGGGCGGGCTGAGCACCCGCAGGACGGAGCACGCCACCGCCGACTCGCTGAGGCGGTCGCTGATCGTCCCGACGACGCGGCTGACGATGGAGCGCTGACGCACCTCGGTCGTGACCAGCAGGTCGAAGAACGCGCTCTGCGTCGCGATCACCTCGGCTTCGCTCTTGCCGCGCGCGATCATGATCTCCGCGTCCACCTCGCAGAGCTGACGGATCTGCTCGAGGTACTCCTTCTCGGAAGCCTCGCGTGATGCGTCGGCGTCCTGCGGCACGTATCGGATGAACGTCAGCGAGGCGCCGTGCTCCCGGGCGAGTTTGTCGGCGGTGTAAGCGACCAGCGCATCGTTCGCACCCGGCTCGGCGTGGACGAGGATCTTTCGAATGTATCGAACTCCGGCGTCGTGAAAGCGCGCCAGGTTCGCGGGGAGGTGGTCCTTCAACCAACCGATGGGGTTGCCGATCGTGAAGGCGTCCCGCGCCCGCCCGCTCCACTCCATCACGACCCACTCGCAGTTCAGCCGAGACGCGTAGCGATGCACGGTGTCGATCTGGTCGTAGGTCGGGAGCGCCTCGAAATCGAGCTCGACCTCGTTTGTCTCCGCCATCGCCTGAATGCGACGGCGCACCGAAGCACACGTCGGATCCTCCTCCCACCCGGACAGGATCGACTGCTCTGGGACCTCGGTGAGGTAGACGACCTCGATGCGGCCGCCGTGCGCCAGACCCTGCCCGAGCTCCACGAGGATCTCGGGGCTGCGTTCCTTGCCGAACAGCGCCACGACGACCGCGGCTTCCTCCGGCTCCTCGGTCTCGAGCGGCCGCACGTCGTTACCAGACCGCGGCACCGCGCCACCGGGGTTCGACTTCAACATCTCCTGGCGGCTGAGTCGCTTGGTCAGCACGCCGGACCGGGTGACACGCTTACGTCCGTAGAGCAGGAACAGGAAGAGCCCCGGAACCGCGATACTCACGCCAGCGGCCACTGCCAACGGCCCCATGACGGCGATGAGCCCGAGGTTGGTGACGACCCCGAAGATCTGAACCCACGGATAGAGCGGCGATCGAAACGCCGGCTTGTACCACTGCACGCCGGTCTCGCGCAGGATGATGACGGCGAGGTTCACGGCGCCGAACATCATCAACATAAAGGCCGACGCGAGCTTGGCGATCTTCTCGATCTCCAGGAACGCAATCGCCGCGAACATGATCGCGCCCGTCGCGAGGATCGCCGGAATGGGCGTGAGGAAGCGCTGATGAATGCCCTTCAGGACGGGCGGCAAGAGATCGTCGCGACTCATCGCGAACGGAAAGCGCGAGCCGGCGAGGAGCCCGGCCGTCGCCATCGAAACCATGGTCAACGTGCCAATGACGGCGACTCCGATCGTGAACGGCGTGGGGAAGTTCTGGGAAACGGCGAGCGCATAGATTGGGTGGAGGTCGCCGCTGAGCGCTTCCAGCCCCAAGCCCCCCACCATCACGAAGGCGACGAGGCTGTAGATGATCATGACGATGATCAGCGACAACAGCATGCCCGCGGGTAAGTTACGGGCTGGGTTCTTCACCTCCTCGGCGATCGCCGCGACCTTCGTGACCCCCGCGTAGGAGATGACGACGAAACCCACCGCGTCGACGAAACCCAGCGCGCCCAGCGGGAACCCATTCTCCAAGTTCTGTTGCTCGAGGCCGAAGACGCCGGTGAGCGTGAGCACGACGAGCATCGCGAGCGCGACCGCCGTGACGAACTTCTGGACGCGACCGACCCCTTTGACCCCGACGATGTTCAGAAGGACGATCGCGCCGAGGAACGCGAGGGCGACGGGTCTGACCGGGACGTCGACGACGACGAGCAGGTACACGCCGAGGCCGAGGAGCGCGAAGCTGCTCTTCAGGAGCAGCGACAGCCACAGCCCGAGCCCCGAGATGGTTCCGACGAGCGGACCAAACGTTCGGTCGAGGTAGATGTACGTTCCGCCGGCCGAGGGCATGGCGGTCGCGAGCTCCCCCTTCGACAACGCCGCGGGCAGCACACACAGGCCCGCGACGAGGTAGGCCAGCCAGACGGACGGCCCGGTCTTGGCGGCTGCGATCCCGGGCAACACGAAGATGCCGCTCCCCAACATCGCGCTGATGCTGATCGCGACCACGGCGGACAGATCCAGCCTGCGTTCGAGGTTGGCCAAGACGGCCGAGCGTACTGTTCGTTCGACGATCGCGCCAACCCGGCACGCACGCTCTCACCCCGGAGCGTGCGTGCTCCGCCCGAGGCCGCATGGGCAAGGTGCACCCGGCGCGTTGCTCTCTCGCGCGTGGACGCGGGCGACTGCACACGGTGGAGCGCAAGATCCGCCTCCGAACGTTGGTCTCCGCCTTGCTAACTCGATGGTGCATGGGACTCGCGATCAACGAACACAACCACGCACCGAACGAGACACACGAAACGGACATCCAGGAGCAGATCATCCAGGAGCAGCTTCAGGCCGACCTCCAAGCCACGCTGCAGCAGCAGATCGCGCTCACGAACCCGCCGCTGCCTCAGCAGGATCAACCGACCGAGCCCCCCGACGGGATCGCGACGGAGGGCGCCGTCGGCATCTTCGACGCGCAGACGACGAACACCAGCTCGGTGTACGCGCCGTTCGAGGTTGCGGACGGTGTCTTCGTCAACGGACGCATCGGGGTCCACTGGGACGCGAGCAGCACCAGCACGCCGATGCCGAACGACGCGGTGACGGAGGGCATTCGGCAGGCGCAGGAGCTCGGCGCCGGTTACGCCGTCGTCCTCGTCGACGTGAACAACTACCAGGCGCAAGACCAGTTGCTCGAAGCGTTGCGCGAGGCGGGCATCACGCCGGTCGTCCGGCTGTACACGCCGGTCACGCCCGACCAGTGGGATCAGAACCTCATCGATCAGATGTCGGCCGCCGCGGCGCACCTCGCCAACAACGTCGGTATCGAGCTGATTCAGGTCGGCAACGAGCCGAACATCGAAGGCGCGCACCGCGTGGACATCAACGATCCGGAGAGCCGCAACCGCTACTTCGAGACGAGCATCGAGAACCAAGCCTGGGCGGTCGAGGCGGTGAACGACGCCGTCGCCGGGACCAACGCGGTGATCGGCATCCCGCCCATGGCGGGTGGAGCGACGTACTTCAACGACGACACGTTCGGCGTCTACAGCGCGCAGGAATATTTCGTCGCGCTCGTCGAAGAAATCGCGAGCCGTGAAGAGCCAGGTGAACAGCTCGTGGGTTGGATCCCAACGCACACGTACTCATGGCCCGACAACGAGTCGACGGACCCGGACCCGAACTGCGGCTGCGCACGCGGGCACATGGGTTACGGACCGGAGGTGAGCGAAGACTACGAGGCGATGGCCGCGGAGATCCTCGGCTACGATCCCACCGCGCTCTCCACCGAAGGTGGCCCGTCCCCGGACGCGATTCGCGCCGAGAACCCAGAGGCAGCCGCCGCGGCGATGAACGAGGCGCTCATCCAGGTCCAGCTCGACGAGGGGCTCACGCAGGCGCTCTGGTTGTCCTGGGAGACGAACCCGGGGAGCAACGCGTGGGACAACTTCGCGCTCTACGGTGACGATGGGTTCTACGGCCCGGGCCTCGACCTCTATCGCGACGCCGCGCCCTGAGTCGGCTCACGGTCGGTTTCGCCGACCTTTCCGAGTCGGGCCCCCTTCGCGCTCCGTTCGAATACGTCTCGAATGGCGACCGGAGGTTCAACACATGCGCCGCTTCGGCATCTTCTCGTTCGGCTTCGCGCTGATCTCATTCGTCCACACGACGTCCTACGCCCAGACATTCACCCGCGTCGTCGGAACCGGCGACGTCCCGTCCGGGCGCACGACACCGGCGGTGGGTTCGCTCGGTACTCAGGTCTATCTGTTCGGTGGGCTGCTCGATGACTTCGCGTCCTTCACCAACACCTTCTACGACGACACCTACCGGTTCGACACGACCACTGGGGCCTGGACTCGACTCTCCCCGGCGACGTCGCCGCCAGCGCGCACGTTTGCGGCGGCCGCGGGTCACGAAGGGCGCGGCGTCCTCGCGGTGTTCGGAGGTTCGGTCTACGACCCGACGTTTCAGGTCTTCTCGGTGTTCGACGACCTCTGGGTCTACGCACCCGGAGACAACACGTGGACGGAGATCGTCGCGAGCAACGCGGGTCCCGACGCCCGCTCCGGCGCCTCGATGTGGGCCGACGGCGACAAACTCTACGTGTTCGGCGGCATCACGCAGTTCTTTCAGTTCCGGAACGACCTGTGGTCGTACGACTTCGGCACGAACCTCTGGACGCTCCACAGCCCCGACGGCGCGGCCGGCGCGCCTCCCGGCCGGCACGTTGCGAGCGCCGGTCAGACGCTCAAACAAGGCAAGTTGACGCTGTACGGCGGCGAAGCGCTCGACTTCACCACCTTCGACTTCGTGATCCTCGAAGACGTCTGGCAGTACGACGTCGCCGCGCAGCAGTGGATCGACGCGACGCCCGCCCCCGCGAAAGACCTCCCGCTGCACCGCAACTACGGAGCGGCGGCGCGTATCGGACAACGCCTGTTCATTCACGGGGGCGACATCCCCGGCGGGACCACGGGGTGCAACGCGCCGTTCCTGCAGAACGTCTCCAACGAGATCTGGTCGTTTCATCTCGTGCAGAAGCGCTGGCGTCGTCACGACGCCGCCGGAGCGGTTCGTCTCAAACGAAGCGCGTCCGCCGTCGTCGACGGCAAGATGTACATCTTCTCGGGCTGGGACTTCGTCTGTCCGGGCGGCGTCGGCCCCGGACAGGTCTTCAACACGGACGTCTTCGTCTACGACAACGACTGACGGCGCCGGAACTGCGCGGGGCTCTCGCCCGTCATGCGCTTGAAGGCGCGGCGGAACGCACGCTCGTCCGAGTAACTCAGCACGAAGGCGATCTCATCGACGCTGAGGCGACGATCCTGGAGGAGCCGTTTGGCCTGCGCACACCGCGCCTCGTCCAGCAACGCACGCACGGTCGTCCCGTGTCTCGACACCTCACGCTGTAGCGCCCGTAGCGAGAGGCGGAGCCGACTCGCGAGCGCTTTCGCACCGTACTCCTGGATCGCGACGTTCTTCGCGACGGCGTCGCGGATTTCGACCAGCTCATCACTCCGGGTGAGCGCGTCGACGGCATTCTGAAGGTGCGCCTCGATGTACGCGAACAGCCGCGGCTCGGTGCGTGGGCGCGCACGAAACGCACGCCGAGCGCGAGCCCGACCTCGGCGCCAGCGCCATCGTCCAGAACGTCCGAAGGGTGACGGGTCACGAGCGCGGCCACGCCCTCCTCCTTCACGATCCGCGTCTCGAGGGCGTCGGAGAGGATGCTCGACGAAGCGCTCGAAGCCCCCTTGCGTCGACGTCTCGACGTACGCGGCCTCGGTCGGCGCCCCCCACCTCGAAGTGCAACTCACCTGAGATGATGTACATGTGTTGGTCTTCATTGTGGTGGGTGTGGAAGGCCAGGATCTCCTTGGGCCGAACGGCGCCCTGCATCACGGAGTAGTGACCGCCGAGCGCGGCGTTGCGCGCGACGATCTTCATGTCGCTGGCGGTGGACTCTTGGTCTTCGGGTCGGATGCGAAGGGATTCGACGGTCATCGGCGTGCTCACGGTTGGCCTCCTGACGAACACCTTCGCGTGAGCGCGGCGCGACGTCGCGGACCCGAAGCGCCAAAGACCGGACCCGCGACGACGCACCGGGCCCAGCGTTCCCCGCCCGAGACGTTCGCGGTAGAAAACAGGGCGTCATGAGCGATCACGCACCGGGCTTTCTCTTCGGCGTCGACCAAGAACCCTCGCCCGGCCGGCCTGCGTTCGATCCCGAGCTCCGCGCGGGGCTCGCGATCGTGGGCGGCATGTTCCCGCCGACGATCACCCCCGACCTGATCGACTTCATGCGCATCTCCTACGCGGGCCCGCCGCTCGACGCGCTGATCACCGGTCGCCCCATTCGTTGCGAGGAGCGCACGTTCTTCGGCTACGAGGGGCACGAGCTCGAGGCATCCATCTTCCGCCACACCGAGGCCTTGGGCGCGCGCCCCGGCATCCTCTTCGTGCACTCGGGCGGCCTGATGTTCGGCGATCGTTTCAGTGGATTGGATCGCATGCTCGACTTCGTGGAGCAGCTCGGCGTCGTACTGGTGTCGATCGAGTATCGACTCGCACCGGAACACCGTGACCCGTACCCGCGCGAGGACGTCTACGCGGCGCTGGAGTGGGTCGCCTCCGACGCCGAGGCGCTCGGCATACACCTCGACCGCCTGCTGATCGCCGGAGCCAGCGCCGGCGGAGGCCTCGCCGCGGGCGCGGCGATCGCGGCGCGCGATCGCGGCGGCCCACGCCTGTGCGGTCAGCTCCTCGACTATCCAATGTTGGACGACCGCGGGGTCACGAAGTCGACGAACCAGTTCGACGGGATCGGCGTGTGGGATCGCGTGAGCAACGAAACCGGCTGGAGCGCCCTGCTCGGTGAACGGCGCGGCGGCCCGGACGTCTCGCCGTACGCCGCACCCGCCCGCGCGACCGAGCTGCACGACCTCCCGCCCGCGTTTCTCGATGTGGGCAGCGCCGAGATTTTTCGAGACGAAGCCGTCGCGTACGCGGACGCGTTGTGGAACGCGGGCGGGCACGCCGAGCTCCACGTGTGGCCCGGCGGATTCCACGCGTTCGACATCTTCGCGCCGCACACCGCCCTGTCCCGTGGCATGATAGCGACGCGAAACGCTTGGATGTCGCGCGTCCTGGCGGATTGAATAGGACGCCGTGCAAGAGCTCCTGGCACGACTCAAGACGCTCGACCCGAACGCGAGCCTCGCGCTCCGCGTCATCGCGTGTTTCGACGAGCTGGTTCGTGGTGGCGTCAACACGCAGGCGCTCCTCGGCGCGGCGGCGTCGCTGTCGGGCTGCGTCGCCGGCTACGCACGGGCGTCACCCCAGAGCGCGATGCGCGTCGCGCCGAGCGGAGAAGTGCTGAGCGAAGGCGACGCGACGCCACACCCGAACGCGCTGACGTCCGATGGCCTGTGCGTGTGGCTCGAGCGGGACTGTACTGCGCAAGCCAACGACACGATGATCCTCGAGCGCCTCGCGCTCGCGCTCGAGATTCGGCACGGGCGCAAGCCGGAGGATCCGCTCCTCCGCCTGGGGGCCCTCCTCGACGCCGAGGTCGACCCCCAACAGCGACGCGCCGCGGCCGCCAAGCTCGGCCTCTCGGCGCGCGGCCGCTACCGCGTGCTGAGCCTGCCGCTGTTCGCGACGTGGAATCATCACCCCGAGATGCTCGAGGACGTCGTGCCCACGCGCTTCGGGCCGATGCATGTCGGCGTGGTCCCCGCCGAGATCACACGCGTCGACGCGCGCCCGTGCGGCGTCGGCGCAGCGATGCCGGCGGACGCGCTGCATCGATCGTTTTCGACCGCGCTGGTGAGTTTGCGGCTCTGCGCGATCCCGGACATCCCGATCGTCGTCGCCGATGACTACGGCGGACTGGTGGAGCTGCTCGCGCAGTGCTCGATCGAGCGGCCCCTGCTCGACGTCGAAGAGCTCGAAGACGTCATGCAGTACCCGTGGGCGGTCGCGACCCTCGACGCCCTGCTCCGCTCCGCGTCCGTCCGTGAGGCGTCGCGGCTCGCCGAGGTGCACCACAGCACCATGCAGACGCGGCTCGAGACCATCCGCGACGCGCTCCCCTTCGACCCGATGGACGGCATCGGCCGCACCCGGATCGGGCTCGCGTTCCTCGCCTGGCGGCTGCGTCACTCGTCGGTCCTCGATCTCCCGCCCCCCTCCGAACGCCGCTGAGCCCGACCGCCATTTGGCGGATCCAACGCGGACGGATCGCGCCGCGCGGCGGTTATTCCCTGTCGGGGCCAGCGCTACCGTTCACCTCTACTTTCAATCGTTTGGAGCCCGACGCCGTCCGGCGCCGGGGGAGGTCAGAACATGAGCAAACTGAGCACAGCGCTGGATAGTGTCCTGGAGGGCGTGGTCTTTGGGTCTCCGCGGGTCCCCGGGGTCGCGGCGATCGCGACGAACCGCGAGGAGAACATCTACGAGGGCGCCCGCGGCGAGCGCGTCCTGGGGCAGGACACGGCGTTCACCACCGACACCGTCTGCGCGATCTTCTCCACGACGAAGGCGATCGGCGGCACCGCGTGCCTCCAGCTCGTGGAGGAGGGGAAGCTCGACTTGGACGCGCCGGCGAAGAAGTACGTGCCGCGCATCGGCGAGCTGAAGGTGCTCGAGGGCTTCGACGCCGAGGGCCAGCCGAAGCTGCGCGCGCCGAAGCGCGACATCACGACGCGTCACCTCCTCACCCACACGGCGGGGTTCGCGTACGACTTCTTCAACGAGGACTACACGCGGCTCGCAAACGACCACGGGCAGCCGAGCGTCCTCGCTTCGTCGTGGGCGTCGATCGAGACGCCGCTGCTCTTCGACCCGGGAGAGCAGTGGGAGTACGGAACGAACATCGACTGGGCGGGCATGGTGGTCGAAGGGATCACGGGCAAGCGCCTCGGCGACGTCTTCGAAGAACGGATCTTCGGACCGCTCGGCATGACCTCGACCGCGTTCACGATGACGTCGGACATGCGCTCGCGGCTCTCGCGCATCCACGCGCGCAACGCAGACGGGAGCCTCGACCCGATGAGCGACTTCGAGCTCACGTCGGAGCCCGAGATCCACATGTCCGGACACGGTCTGTACGGGACGGCGGACGACTACGTGAAGTTCATCCGCATGTGGCTGAACGACGGCAAGGCGGCGGGCGGCGAGCGCGTCCTGAAGCCCGAGACCGTACAGATGGCGTGCAAGAACCACCTGCCGGAGGGGATGAACATCAAGATGCTCCCGGGCGTGAACCCGGCGCTGTCGAACGACGCCGAGTTCTTCCCCGGCATGCCGAAGACCTGGGCGCTCACGTTCATGATCAACGAAGAGGACGCGCCGACCGGGCGTCCGGCGGGCGCGCTCGCGTGGGCGGGGCTCGCGAACCTCTACTACTGGATCGATCGGGAGAACGGCCTGGGCGGTTACTGGGCGACGCAGATCTTCCCGTTCGCGGACCCGACGTCGGTGGGCGGCTACTTCGACTTCGAGAAGGCCGTCTACGACAACGTGGACTGATCACGGATCGGCGCCGCGCTCGAGGTGGTCGACGGCGCGCTCGAGGCGGTCGAGGGCCTCGGGGCGTGCGTTCCCCGAGGCGCGTACGAACGTGAGGTCGGCGCGCAGGCGTTCGGTCCGCTCCGGATCGACGCCGCGCGCGTCGAGGCGCCGAAGGCGTGCGTCGAGTCGCGCGATGCGTTCGTCCGGGGTGGCGCGTTCGACCTTCACCTCGTCGGCCGGCGCGGGCGGCGCCCTGCGCAACCGGCGCGGCGGGGGCCTTCGCGGTGGCGTCGTGCGCGGCGGCGTCGGGCGCGGCGACGTTTCGGGTGGCGCGGCGGCCTTGGGCGTCACCGCAGGCTTCGGTTCGACCGCGGGGGACGTCGGCGTCGCCAGGAGCGGCGCGGGCGGTGGTGTGCTCATCCACGCCACCGTCGCGACCACAGCGACGATCGCCACGGCGATCGCCGCGAGAATAACCGGCGCGAGGCGCGGCGACGGCGGGTCTGGGCGCGGCGGCGCGGGCGCGGCGCGGGTGGGTACCTGCGTCGGCTCCTGGTCTCCGATCGAAGTCCAGCGTGTGCGTCGGTCGGCGAGCTCGGGAAACGCTTCGTGCATGTGCGCCGCGATGGCGTCGGCGTCGTGAGCCTCGAGCCCCTCGAGCGCGGCGAGGTACTCCGCGGCGTCGGCGTAGCGGTCGTCGCGCTCCTTTTCGAGGCCACGACCGAGCGCGCGCGCCAGCTGCGGCGGCACCTCATCACGGAGCTCTTCGACCGGTCGCGTGGTGTCGGTCAGGATCGATCGTACGACGTCGGCCGGCCGAATCCCGCGCGCCACGCGACGCCCGGCGAGGAGCTCGTAGGCCACGACGGACAGCGCGTACAGGTCGCCCCGACCGTCGACCGTCTCTCCCCTCGCCTGCTCGGGGGAGATGTACGCGAGCGTGCCCATCAACATCCCGGGGCGCGTCCTCGGATCGCCGAGCTCCGCGTGCACCAGCCCGAAGTCGATGATCTTGAGGCACCCGGCTTGGTCGATCATCAGGTTCCCCGGCGAGAGGTCGCGGTGAACGACACCGAGCGGAGCGCCGTCCGGCCCCTTCGCGGAGTGCGCGTAGGCGAGCCCCGCCAACGCCTGTCGCATCACACCGACGACGAACGCGACCGGCGCGCGCTCGCCGTTCACGGTGAACCACTCGCCGACGCGCCGGAGATCTTCGCCGACGATCAGCTCGACCGCGATGTAGAACGTGCCCGCGATGGTCCCCGCGTCGAGGGTCCGCACCACGTTGTCGTGCGCGAGGTGGATCCCGGCGTGTGCTTCCTGACGCATCCGCGCGAGGGCGAGCGCGTTGTCCGCGTCTCGAATCAGCTTCAGCACGCAGGGCGTCGTCGAGCCTTCGCGGGTCGCGACGTAGGCCTCCGCCATTCCGCCCATTCCGATACGTTCGTGCAGCGTATAGGCGCCGAAGGTCGATTCCGTCCGGTCCGTCATCACGGGCGGGCCGTGGCCCGTCGCGACGGTACATGGACCCAAGTCGAGTCACCAGGCAGCATCGACGCGCCGTGCTCCTTGCTGCGCTCACCGCGATGTCGGCCGCTTCCGCGCCGCAGGCGACCGCGGTCGCGATTCGGTCGGTCGGCGCCGAGCTCGAGGTCGACGTGGCGGAGGTCTTCGACTTCACCCCCTCCCTCGAGGCCACGGTCCTGGCCGAGCCCGATCGAGTCCGCCTCCTCGAATGCGCGGGTGACTTGGCGTGTATCGTCGAAGCCACCCCGGATGTGTTCAGTCGGGTCGTGGTCGCGATCGTCGAGGCGCGCGCCGATCACATCGGCGTCGCCGTCGACATCGTCGACACCCGAGCGGGGCGGCGCCTCGAACGCCACTTCGCTGAGATCGATCCCAACACCCGAACACCACGTCGCGCGATCGTCGACGAGCTCCGCGCGGCGCTCGACGCGGCGGGCCACCCGTCGCACGGCGCGCTGCGCATCGAACGCAGCCCCGACGACGCGGCGGTGAAGATCGACGACACCCCGCTCGATCTTCCGCGTGTCCTCTTGCTCCCGGGCACGCATCGCCTGGAGGTCGCCGCAGACGACCACGAGACCGCGAGCCTGGAGGTTCGCATCTTGGCCGGCGTGGAGACCACGCAGCGTGTATCGCTGGAACCGAGCGGAACGTCCTTGTGGTTGTGGGCGGGGATCGGCGCCGCGGTCGTCGCCGCCGCCGCGGTCACGGTCGCCGTCGTCGCCGCGTCGGATGACGGCCCGATGACTTCGTTCGACCTGTGCCAACGCCCCGGACGAGGAACACCGTGCGGCGCGGTGCGGTAGCGATCGTCCTGGCGCTCGGCTGTAGCGACGGCGGCGTGGAACGGCTGCGCATCGAGTTCGACCCGCCGCCGGACTTCGATCGGGGCACGCAGCTCCTCACGCTGCGCGCGCCGATGACCACCGAGCACTACGTCGTGGAGCCGGGCGACTCCGTGCAGCTCGCGACACAGCTCTCCGAGGTCGACGCCGCCAACCTCGAGGCTCGCCTGTTCTCGGGCACGCCGACGGAGCTGTTCGTGCGTCCCGGACCACTCGACGAAGGAGACGTTCGAATGCCGCCCGCGAACGCGGCGTGGTCGGCGCGCTTCGATAGCGGTGCGGTCTCGGCGTGGTCGACGTTCACGCCGAGCGCGGACGCGGCGCCGGGACTCGCGTTCTCTTGCCCGACCTACGTCGTCGCGCGCATCGACGTGGCGTTCGACGAGCTCATCGTAGGAATGGCTGCGGACGCCGACGGGTCCGTGCGCATCGCAGACCGGTTCGCGCTGCACCGGCTCCGGGACGGCGCCCTTCAGACCATCGACACCTCGACCTCCCCTCTCTCGCGCTTCGCGGGTTCGTTCGTCGGGTTCGACGACGGCCGCGTCGGACGGCTCGACGACCCGGAGCGCCTGAGCGTCGGCGCGACGTTGCACCTCGGCGCGCCGGTCGTCGACATCGCCACGGGCCCCGACGGAACCACGGCCTACGCGATCACCGACGCCGGAGCGCTCGCCCGGTACGCGGGAGGGTCGTGGACGCCGTTGGGTACGACCGATGTGCCCGGCGGACGCTACCGCGTGACGTGGACCTCGGGCGGCGGCGTGTTGGTGACGTCCGAGCGCCATCTCATCGAGCGATGGCGAGGGACGGAGCGTTCCCTGGAGCCCGTGAGTGAAGAGCTCGGCACCGGCGTGAAGGTGATGAACGCGGTCGCGCTCCGCGAACGCACCTTCCTCCTCGCGGTCGACAAGGACGCGATTCGTTACCTCCTCGAGCACGACGAAGGCGCGTGGCGGCCCGTGCTGACTTTCGAGAGCGTCCTCCGCGACATCGACCACGCGATCGCACACCCGCGCGGCGTCCTCTACGGCGGCGCGGACGGTCGTCAGGGCTTCATCGAACCCGACAGCGGCACCGAGTGCAGCGCGATGCGCCTGTCCCGCGGTGACGTCGAAGGCATGCTCTTCCTGCCGCCGAACACGGTGCTGTACGACGTTGCGTCGGCGGAGCTGTGGACGGCGGAGCTCCGAGTCCCGTGAACCGTCGATCGGATTCGGCCGAGCACCCGCCGACGCCCACGTACGCGTCGTCCAGCCCCTGCCTCGACGCGACGTTCAACAGTCAAAGACCCGGGATGGGTTCGAAGCAGAACCCGCGTCGCCAGTTCGTGGCGAGCACGGCGCGGAGGTCGAGGTCCGGATCCTTGCCGAAGCGATAGGTTTGCGCCGTGTACGTGAGTGGGTCGAACCCAGCGCCGTCCTGGTTCGCGATCTCGTCCGGCGTGAACATCTCCGGCCACGCGCAGTTGTCCCAGTTCGGGTTCGCGAGTGACTCCGTACCCAGAATGTGCGGAACGTGACCGCCGGGGATGCTGGGATCGAAGCGCCCCGTCGAACCCAAGGTCACCAGCGGGAAGATCTCGATGTCCAGCGGGTCGATGCGATGCGTTTGGACCGTCCAGTCGTAGGCCCATCGGTCGACGTCGGGCGGGCCGCCCGGGCCGCGGTCCGCGGTCGGACAGAAGTACCGACCCATCGCGTCGGGCCCCTTCCAGTCCGCGTCGTCGCAGAGGTTTCGGTTGTAGATGTTGATCGGAACGCCGTCGATCGTCGTCGCGGTCTTCAACGCGATCACCGCGAGGTAGTCACGCGCGAGGCTCTTCCCGTCGGGGCGGTCCTTGTAGGGCTCGTAACCCCAGCCGGGCGTCTCGGAGACCTCCGCGAGCTTGCCCGGGTAGAGCGGCGAACCCACGAAGGTCATGCCGTCGATCTCCATCGATCGCGGCGTCGCGACGCGGTGGAAGTAAGGCGTCGAGTCTTCGCCCGGGCGTCGGATCCACTTCACGCGAGCGATGAGTAGATCGGCGATCGCGAAGTGGATGATGCCCATGTACTCGGGAGGCCGCTCCGCGCAGTGCAGACGCGTTCGGCCGGAGTCCTCGTGCCAGAACTCGAAGCACAGGTGCTCGATGACTTTGTGATCGAAGGGCCCGGGAGGGACGTTGTCGTCGCCGAGGTCGCGGGTCAGGTAGACCGTCTCGGTCATGTAGTTCGGAGCGCACGCGAGCGTCGGCGCGCGGACGACGTCGGCCCACGCGCGGCGTCCGTCGATCGTGGTCTCGACGGACCGCGCCATCTCGACCCTGCACTGCCCCTCCGCAACGCACCTTGCGTGGTCGCCGTCGGCTTCGAGGCACGTGCGGCACCGGCTGCCGCGTTGAAAGTGCGCGGCCGCGTCGGCGGGAGCGCACCCGTTGTTCACGGCGTCATCGAGTGCGCCGCCCGTGGCGAGGAGCGCGTCGGTGCACGTCGACGACAACGCGTAGAGGTCCGGCGCGGGCTCGCCGTGCCAGAAGAGCGAGGAGCCCTCGTAGCGCGCCTCGAACGTCTGGCCTCCCTCGCGAATCTCGAAGTCGACGAGCGGTGCATTGCAGATCCGGTTTGCGTCGTTGTCGTACCGGAGCGCATCGGCGGTCAGGCCGCGCACGCCGAGCGCACGTCGCTCGGGCGGGAGCGCTTCGAGCGCGGCCCGCAGGCGCTCATCGCCGCCCTGCACCAGCCGCCCTCCGACCAGCGGCGCGGCCATCTCTGCGACGGGGGACGGCGGGGTCCAAACGCGGCGCACGCCCTGGGGCGGCTCGCGGCGGAGGAAGTCGAGTGACGCATGCGAGAAGATCTCGATGGGTTCGAGGTCGACCGAGAGACCACCGCCGAGCTGCGTCGTGGCGCGGCGCTGGAGCGGGAGCGACGACCGAGCTTCGCGCTGCTCCGCTCGGGGCTCGGCGAGCTCCGGGGCCCGATCGCAGGCGATGAGCAACGTCGCGGCGAGCGCGGGGACGAATCGAGAGATGTGGTCGGCACGACGTGCCCGAGTACTCATAGCGAACATGGGTCGAACTCCGTGGTCATTCCTGAGGTTCGGTAGCCGACGCCGTTGGCGACGATTACGCTGTCGATGGGTTCACCGGTCCAACTCAGCCCGTCGATCACGCCGAGCTGGCAACGGCCGCACGCGGTGGCGGAGACCGAGAGCTCGAGGACGGGTGTCGGCGTGGAGTCGGCGGCGATGACGACCGGCTCCGAGAACGACATGATCACGTAGCTGATCGCGCCGTGCTCCACCGGAAGTGATGCGTTGTAGCCGAGGTGACGTAAGCCCGGCGGCTCGTCCCACACCTCGGCCGCGACGGTGCCTTCGGTGGTGATCGCGTCGATCGTGCATCCGCTCGCGCCGATGGATGTGGACCACCCCTGGACGTCGACCGTGGGGTGGTCGATCGCGATGCGAATCTTGGCGCTCAACGGTGCGTCCCCCGCGCTCGGCTCCAGCCAGATCCAGGCGAGCGGCGCGCAGGGGGCCGACGGCCAGTACGTCGAGATGTCGTCACACGCGCTGTCGCGGAGGTACCCAGTGAGCACCTGTCCGCCGGTCGTGAGCCAGGTCGTCAGCGTCGTCGCGTCGTCGGCTTCGAGGCGAGTGTCGCGGTTGAAGTCCGCCGCCTCGGAGCACACCGGCGCGGGGCCCGCACGAAAGAGGTGCGCCTCGATGGCGACCGCGTCGGCGACGTTGGCGAGCCCGTCGCCGTTGAAGTCACCGCGGACGAGCTGGGCGTTGGCCGGCGCGCAGGCCATCGGGGTCGAACCGCCGTCGCGGGCGGTCCCGGCATCGCGCGCGATGCCTCCGTCGCGGACGGTCGGTGTGTAGGGCTCCGGGGCGTCCTCGGGACATCCGGTCGTCGTGATGACGAGCGCCAGTAAGGCGTAGGGTGGGAACGTGGCGGTTTGCACGCCGCAACCGTCTCCCATCGCACCCCGTGAGACTTGGAGGGCTCCTGGAGAAGTTGTGGAGATCGCGGCTTCGGCCTCAGTAGTGGGGGCGTTTGGGCAGGCCGAGCTGCTTGCGGTACGTGTTCTCGTTGTCGCTGTTCGGATCGATCCGCGGCGTCGCAGCGTTGCTGTCGTGGTCGATCGGGCGCCCGCCCACTGCGATGCGCTCCGCGTTCGGCACGCCGTCCGTGTTGCCGCGCGGGATGGAGCCCTCGTTGGCGTTCTTGGCGTGCACGAGCTCGTGGAACAGACCGACCGACGGCGGACGCTTCGCCCACGAACCGCTGATGCCGGTGAGCCGCGTCTTGCTCCGGTTGTAGCGCACGTTGACGTCGCTGCCCGGACCGTTCGCCGTGTTGCCGACGGTCATGAGCCCGCCGCCCGTGAACCGCGCGGAGTTGCCGGCCGTCGTCGGCGTGATGTTCGTGATCCGCCCCGTCGCGTCCATGTCCGAGAGCAAGCTGCGGCTCGTCGGCAGCGAGCGGTAGGTCTCGAGGTCGGATTCGACGCGCGCCGTGAACTCCGCGTCGCCGGCGACCCGGACGTTGACGCCGACCGCCGTCGACATGTCGACGTCGACACGCGTGTCGCCCTTCGTTCCATTCAATCGATCCTTGTCCGCCGACTGGTGGTAGAGGACGTCGCGTCCCTTTCCGCCGGAGTAGACGTCCTGGTCGCTGCCGCCGGCGAGGACGTCGCGGCCCTGGTCGCCACGTAGTCTGTCCTTGCCCTTGCCGCCGAGGACCTGGTCGCGACCGCGACCGCCCCGGATCCCATCGTTGCCCTCGCCGCCGTCGAGGTAGTCACGTCCGCCCTCTCCGCTCAGCGAGTCGTTGCCGTCGAGGCCGTACATGACGTCGATGCCCTTGCCACCGTTCATCGTGTCGTTGCCGTCCTGGCCTTCGATGTAGTCGTCGCCTTGCTGGCCGTAGAGCTTGTCGTTGCCCGCGCCGCCGTAAATCTCG
Source organism: Deltaproteobacteria bacterium (assembly GCA_040218735.1). Classification (GTDB taxonomy): domain Bacteria; phylum Myxococcota; class Kuafuiibacteriia; order Kuafuiibacteriales; family Kuafuiibacteriaceae; genus JAUHYN01. Next base: position 13,679 of record JAVJQW010000040.1, on the reverse strand, counting down.
TCGTCTCCGCGCCCGGCGCGGATGATGTCGACGTCGCCGCCGCCGCGGATGACGTCGTTGCCCTTGCCACCTTCGATGATGTCGTAGTCGTCGCCGCCCTCGATCGTGTCGTTGCCGGCGTCGCCGAAGAGGTGGTCGTCGTCGGCGTCGCCGTAGATCGTGTCGTCGCCTGCGCCGCCGCCGATCCGATCGTCGCCGGCGCCGCCGTGGATCTCGTCGTTGCCCTTGCCGCCTTCGATGAAGTCGATGGCGTCGCCGCCGTAGAGCTTGTCGTCTCCGTCGCCGCCGTAGATTCGGTTCTTGCCGTTGCTGCCGCGGATCTCGTCGTTGCCTTTGCCGCCGTCGACGAAGATGCCGTAGCGGACGTCCGGCGCGATGGTCACGCGGTCGTCGCCGCCGAGCGCGCGGATCTCGAGTCGCTTCGCTTCGCGCGAGGACAGGTCGATGGAGTGCGCGCCGCTCGTGATGGTCACGCCGCCCTTGGCCCGCGCGGTGACGGTGATGTCGTCGTTGCCCTGGGTCGCGCTGACGATGACGCGGCCCTTCACTTCCTTCTTGGTGAGCGGGTTGCCCGCCTTGGCGCCGATGCCCGCCGCGCTCGCACCGGGGAGCGCACCGCGCTTGGCCTCGGCGACCTCTCGGTCGATCGGGTTCGCGGCGTGGGTGCGCTCGGTGAAGGCCTCGTCGGTCGCTTCGCCGGGCGCTTCGATCGTCGCGATCTCTGCCGACCGGGCAACGGGGGTGTTCGTGCCGATGTTCCCCGGGCGATGGGGGCTGGGGTTGTTCGTGACGCGCGAGAAGTTGTTTCGGTTTCGGGTGGGGTCGGTGATTCGCATGGAAAACGATTCAGCAACTGCGATGCCAAACCAAAAACTCGGCACCCCGATCGCTTAGAAGGAGCCGTCGAGGCGAGCCGGTGAACCGAGTTACCGAAACCGCAAGAAACCGCTGTTTCTGATGCAATTTCGGCACTTTCAGCCCAACGCAAGTGCAATCGACATGCGCGCCAGCTACGATAAAAACTGGGGACGACCCATCAAAAATACGCCTATAACCTTGGCTGGTTTTTGTTCAAAAAACACAGAGGCACTCATAGAAATCAAACCCTCATCGCGAAACGGCGCCTACGCGGCGCGGGGCGAGCTCAAAGCGATTGGGGTCGAAATTCGTGGACGTCGTTCGGCGTCGTGGTGAAGCCCGACTCCCCGCCGACCGTGAGCACCGCGCCGATCCTCGGAACGTAGACCGCCCGGTGGCGTCGCCGCTGGGAGAGCTCCTGTTCGAACCGCGCCGTCCGCCACGTCGTACCGTCGTGCAGCAAGGTGTCGTCGAACGACGTCGTGCCGTCCCAGCCGCCGTGCAGGACGAGCTGCGCGCGCTCTGGATCCCACGCGAGCGCAAAGGACCGCCGGCCGAAGTCGAGGTCGAACGCTTCGGCGCGGCGCCACCCGGACTCCGTGAGCTCCCAGGCGTCCTCGAACACACGCGCCTGGTATTCGTCGGCGCCCCCGACGATCAGGATCGAGGACCGCTCGGGGTGGTAGATCATCCCGAAGTCCCGCCGCCCCGGTGGTGCGCGCGGCGTCTGGAGCGCCCGCCAGCCGTCGGTGTCGAAGACCCAGGTCTCGGCGGTCGTCACTTCCTGGGAGACACCCCCGAACAGGACGACCTGGCCCGTCCGTTCGTCGAGCACCATGCGGTGGCCGCTGCGCCGCCCCGGGGCCGAGTTCTGCTCGAGCCGCGTCCAGCCGTCGTCGAACGCCCACGTGTCCGCGAGGCTGCCCGAGGTCGCGCCGAACCCACCGTAGAGGAGGACGCGACCGCCCGCGGGATCGTAGGCGAGCTGACCGAGGGACCGTTCGGAGGGGCCAGTCGTGGCGGTGACCGCGCGCCATCGATCCGTGAAGATCCACGTGTCGCTGAGCCGAGTCGTCGTGTTGTTGTTGTCCCCGCCGAACAACACGACGCGATCCCGAACAGGGTCGTAGGTCATGCCATAGCGGAAACGCGGCCCGACGCTCCCGTACTGATTCGCGACGTACGCCCACCCCCCGGCGCGTCGCTCCGGCGCGGGCAGGAACAGCGGTGGGAGCTCGGCGTCGAAGCGCTGCTCGGCGCCGTCGACGCGCACGCTCCAGGCGGGCTCCGGGAGCGCGACCACGTCACCTTCGTCGGCCCATCGAACGGTCGCCCCGAGCGACGACGCGGCGTAGTCGGCGAGCTGTGCGTCGCCGTAGCCCACCACGACGACGGCGCCTTCGGGGTCCTCCACGAAGATCGCCTCGTCGACCGGCCGAAGCACCGACGCCGTCACAACGGTGCCCTCCCCGAGGAAGGTCGCCCCGCGCACGAGCTCGAAGACAGCGACCCGGTCGACGCCCGCGGGCACCTCGACGAACACCTCGTCGGTCGCGCTGCAGGCCACGAGCAGCCCCGCGACCGCGCCGATCATCGCGCCGCCGAAGCTGCGCGGCCTCGTTCCTGAAAGAACCACTCGACGCACCCGACAAGTACGGGTCCCCGGAGGATCTCCCGGAACGCGAGGTGCTTCAACTCGCTGCGGCGCTACGTGTGGACCCGAGTTCCGCGTGCCCACTCGCGCGGGGACGTTCCGAACTTTCGACGGAACTCGCGACTGAACTGGGAAGCGTTGTGATCGCCGACGGCAGTCGCTGCTCCGAGATGCCCTCGCCCGCCGCAATTTGGCTGTGGCGCAGCTCCGGCTCCACGCCCCAGGTGCGTCCGACGCCAATCACCCTCGCTTCTGGATCCACGCGGCGCAGCGATCGGCGCGCGCGCTGAAGCGCGTCGAGATTGCGGCGTGGAGCGCGCGGACACGTGCGGTCTGGAATCGGCGGCTCGGGTACACCGCGTGAATCGGGCTGACGTCGCTCGCGTACTCGCGTAGGACCTGCACGAGGCGGCCGGCTTCGAGATCGTCGATGACGTCGAAGAGGCTCTTGAACGCGATTCCTTCTCCGGCGAGCGCCCACCGCCGCACGAGATAGCCGTTGCCGACGAGCGGACTGTCGACGGTGACCACTCGAACTTCGTGCTGGTTGCGCAGCTGCCACGTCGTCGGCGCGCCCGACGTCTGCAGAACGAGGCAGCGATGTTCGACGAGTTCGTCCGGTCGCTGCGGCGTGCCGTTCGCCCTCAGGTACGAAGGTGCGGCGACCAGCACGTGGGGACACTCGAGCAGTTTGCGCGCCGACAGCGTGCTGTCTTGCAGCGGGCCGTAGCGAATCGCCATGTCGATAGCTTCGCGGTGGAGGTGCTGAACGGCATCACTCGTGTCGAGCACGACGCAAAGACGCGCGTGCACCGTACAGAGCTCGGCGACCAGGTCTTCGAGGATCTGGTACGTCGTGTCTGCCGGCGCCGACAGATGCACGGTGCCTTCGATCTCCGCACTCTGTCCGCGCGCGTCGTCGAGCGTCCGTTGCCACAGCTCGACCAGGTGTCGACAGCCCTCGATGATGACCAAGCCCTCTTCGGTCGGACGGAGCGAGCGCGTCGTCCGCTCGAAGATCCGGGCGCCGAGCGCTCGCTCGATTCGCCGAATGGCAGCACTGACGGCCGCAGGCGTGAGGTCGAGCTGCCGGGCTGAGACCGTCATCGAGCCCGTCTCGGCGACCCGAACGAGCAGGGCCATCTCTTCGATCTTCAACCCTCGGATTATCAACGTTTCGTTGAAACTGATGCAATCTCCAACGCCTCGCCATCGTCCGAATCGGGCCGTATACCCGTGGACATGAGCGAGACGAACTCCATGAAAGCCATCGTCTACAACGATCCTCTTCCAATCGACCACCCCGAGGCGCTCGTCGAGACGACGCTGCCGGCGCCCGAGCCGGGGCCGAACGACCTGCTGGTCCGGGTCGAGGCGGTCTCGGTCAACCCGGTCGACTTCAAGATTCGGCGAGGTGTGAAGCCGACGTCGCCGCGGGTGCTCGGGTGGGACGCCGTCGGAACCGTGGTCGCGACGGGTGCATCGGTCCGCGGCTTCGAGATCGGGGCACGTGTCTGGTACGCGGGTGCGCTCGAGCGCCCCGGCTCGAATGCAGCGCTTCAGTGTGTCGATGCGCGGCTCGCTTCGCACGCGCCCACTTCGCTCGGCGCGGCCGAAGCCGCCGCGCTCCCCCTCACAGCGATCACGGCCTGGGAGCTGCTGTTCGAGCGACTCCACATTGCGCCGGGCAAGCAGCCCCAAGGCGACGTCCTCTTGATCTCGGGCGCGGCCGGCGGCGTGGGATCGATCCTCGTGCAGCTCGCTTCACGACTCACCGGGGCGACCGTCGTCGCGACGGCCGGACGGTCCGCGAGCCGGGAGTGGGTGACGTCGCTCGGCGCGCATCACGTCGTCGACTATCGACATCCGCTGGCACCCCAACTCGCGGACCTCGGCGTGCCCGCGGTGACACACGTCGCGAGCCTGACGCACACCGACCAGTACCTCGACCAGTTCATCGACGTGCTCGCGCCGTTCGGAGAGCTCGCCTTGATCGACGACCCGCCTTCGCTCGACGTGATGCCGATGAAGCGGAAGAGCCTGTCGGTGCACTGGGAGTTCATGTTCAGCCGCTCGATGTTCGGCACGCCGGATCTCGATGCTCAAGGGAAGCTCCTCGCCGAGGTCGCGACGCTGGTCGACGCCGGCGTCCTGAAGACGACGATGACGCAGAACCTCGGCGCAATCACCGCCGACAACCTGCGGCAGGCCCACGCGCTGCTGGAGCGCGGCGGCGCCCGCGGCAAGGTCGTCCTGAGCGGCTTCGAGGCCTGAGCGAATCCGACTCGTCGAGTCGATCGGCTTCCAAGCAATCTGGGTGCGTGAAGTGATGCGTGAGATCCTGAGCTGTACGATCATCATGCTCGCGGTGGGGTGCGCCGGTGCGACCTCGACCGTCGCCGAGGCCCGCCCCGAACCGGACGGGCCCGTGAGGATCCTCGCGGCGTCCGACGTCGTCTGGGGGCACCTCAACCCCGCGCGCGGCGACAGGAGCCCCGGCGCGGCCGACCTGTGGGGGGATCGAAAGGAACGCGGCCCGTCCGGCTTCCTCGCACGGTTCGCGGACGGGTTCTCGTCACCCCCGCACATTCACAACGTCACCTACCGTGGCGTCGTCATCGAGGGGCTGGTCCACAACGACGATCCCGCCGCCGAGTCGATGTGGATGCCGGCGGGCTCCTTCTGGACCCAGCCGAAGGGCGCCGCGCACATCACCTCGGCGCGGGGCAGCGCAACGATCGCGTACGTCGAGATCGACGACGGCCCCTACCTCGTGCAACCGACCGACGAGGCGACGCCCAGCACGGAGTACCCCGTGAACGTCCACGCCTCCAACGTCGTCTGGCACCATCCGGACGACGTGCTCGATGGTCCGAAGGTCGCGTATCTGTGGGGTGCGCCGGACGACGGACCGAACGGCCTGTTCGTCGCGATCCCCGCGGGCGCGTCCGCCACCTTGCGCGGTCTCGAGTTGCGCGTCGTGGTCATCGTCGGTACCGCGGAGCACGGCGGGTCCGAGCCGGTGGCGCTGACGCCGGGGAGCCATGCCGGCACGAGCGGCGCGCTGGAGCTCGGATGCAGCGTCGAGCGAGCCTGCGTGCTCTACGTGCGGGCGGACGACCGCGTCGAGGTCGGGGGGAGTGAGGCCTGAGCGCGTCAGGCTCACTGCGGAGTCTGCTCCTCACCGCCCAGGCCGAAGAACCGGCGGATGGCTCGGAGGATCACGTTGGCGTCGGGGTCGGGGGCGATGGTCGTCTCCGTGGCTACGGCTTCCCGCGCCTGTTGAAGCGCGCGCTGGCGTTCGGCCAAGAGCGTGGCCACACGCTCCGCGATCTCCGGGCGCCGCGTGAGCAGGGTCGAGAACGCTCCACGGCCGAGTCGAAAACACTCGACGTCGGTCACGGCGACGACGGTGACTTCTCGCGGCGCCCCGGTCAGCAATGACATCTCCCCGAAGAACTCACCCGCGGACAGCCGTGCGACCTCTGCGTCCGGATGTGGCCCTGTGCCCGTGCGTACGGACGCCTGGCCCTCCGTGATCAAGTAGAGCCAGTTCGCGGTGGCGCCGTACCGACTCATCGTCTCCCCGGCGGCGAACGGCGCGTACGTCATGGCGGAAGCGAGCTCGCGTCGCTCGGTCGCGTCGAGCTCCCGAAACAACTCGATGTCCGACAGCGCCCGCACCATCGTCATCACGTCGGCTTCGGCTTTCCGCGTGCGGCGATGCTCGGTCTCCTTCGTGATGAATCGAGCCTCCGCCGGCATCGACATCGGAATGGCGGCGCGTTTCAACGCCGCGTAGACGTGCGTTCGAACCAGGCTGTCCGTCGGATCGTCGTTGAGGAGATCGGTCAGCCAGTAGCGCACGGCGAAGCGTCCGTAGCTCTCTTCGAATCCCATGAGCACGCAGGTGGGTTCCGGGGTTCGAGAGACACCTTTGATCGAGGCGGCCGCGAGCGCGGATTGAACGGTCGTGATGACGTCCTGCGGCGCGAACCGGAAGTCGACGTTGAAATAGATCCAACGTCGCCACTGCGTCGACGAGCCCTCGACGCGGCCGAGCCGCACCACGTCGTCTTTGACGAGCTTCCCGTTGGGCACGAAGACGGTTTCGCCGTTGCGCGTGAGGATTGCGGTGTACCGCCAGCGCATGTCGACGACGCGTCCGACGTGGGCGCCGACCTTGACCCAGTCCCCCAGGCTCACGGAGCTCTCGGACTGAAGGACGAGGCCAGCCACCAGATTCCCGAGTGTGTCCTGGAGCGCGAGGCCGATCACCGCGGTGAGTACGGCGGAGGTCGCGACGAATCCCGTGACGTCGATACCCATGTAGCCGGCGACCGCGATCAACGTCGCGAACAACGCCAAACCGGCGACGACATCCCGGAAGATGGGCGGCGCCGGCCAACCGAGCCGAGCCATCGCAGCAAACGCGCCGAACACCGCGATGCCCACCACCACGATCCCCCCCACCGCGAGGGCGGCGATGCGTAAGGTCGACGCGAGCCGCACCTCGAACACGACGGAGGCCGCGCTCGCGAGGACGAACGCGATGTGAAGGATGACGAGGACGGCGATCGGTCTCAGCCGACGGCGAGATCCGAGGTCGGCGCGCCGGCTGGCGATCCACGCCACGCCGCCCGCAATCACGACCACCAGCGTGTAACACGCGCCGAGCTGGGCGAGGAGCGTCTCCGCGAAGGCCTGCATCTGTAGGCCGAGCGCGCGGAGCGGCCCGCTACGTCGGCGACGAAGATCTTAGCAGGACAACGGGTCGTCGGACATCAATCACGCTGTCGGGGGTAGACGGGATCCAGCGAGCGCAGGTCCCTCATCATGAGCGAACTGCGTGGACCCTACCAGGGCGCGGTCATCGGTCGCTTCGTGAACGTCGAAGACCTCGAAGACGGTGATCGCCTCGTGATCCTCGAGGACGGGTGGCTCGAGACCGAGGCGCGCCGCGAATGCGGCGTGTCCGAGGGCTGCGCCAAGCGCTCCCGCGAAGCGGGAGGGCGTTATGGCCATTCGCCGCCTCGCCTGGCAGGTTCCGCCCCCCCAACCTCCACCTCGTCCGCTACCCCGGCATCCTCGCCCCCGCGGCTCGACTCCGTCATCGCGTCGTCCCTGCGGCACGGGTGACCCGAAGGCTGATGATCCCGCGGAACGCGAAGTCCTTCAACTTTGGTTAGCCTATCGGCGTGGGGAAGCGGGGACCGCTCCGGGCGCATATCGTCACGCGCGTCGCGCCGCGTTCGGCTGACTGGCAGCGCGCGAAAGGGCGCCATCTGTGTATCACTCTCGCCGGCAGCGACGCGCGGCAGGGTCGGACCGCGGGGGTCAAGGGGCTGAGCAGCGAGATCTTCACGGACGAAGATCGGCGTATCGTCGCCATCTGCCTCGACTGGGTCGGCGCCGAGGACGCGACCCCCACGGTAGGCCTTCGGGAGGCGTTCGAGTCGGCGGCGGCGCCTGGCGACGTCCATCTCGAGACCTTCGACATGCCGGGAGCCGCGACCTTCGCGGACGGACTGGGTCACCTCGTCGTGTCGTTCACCAGCGACGGTGCCTGGTCGCGCCCCGTCGAGACCTGGGACGTGGTCGACGTCGGCGCCGGTGTTCTGCTCGGCATCGAGAAGACGACGCACGCGATCGAGTGGGTGAGCGTCGCGCCGGTGGATTGAGATCGGCGCGGAGACAGGGCGATCTCAACGTAGCCGGATCGACCGCGCGGAGGCCCACGCGGAACGCGAAGTCCTTCGACCTCGTACCCCGAGACCGAGTTTCATCACTCGACGCGCACCGAGCCGCGAAACGCTTGGCAGGTTTCTGACGAGACGACGAGAGAACTGGTGCTCTCGAGTCGTAGAGCGAGGCAGTGCCAGTCTGCTCCGATCTGACGTGCGTCCGGCGTTCGAGGACACGAGTGACTCGAATGCGGGCAGCGCTGCTCGCCATCGCCGCTTTGGCGGCCGCCTGCGAGTCGACGGAGGAAGACGTCCAACGGGCGTTCCTCATACTTACGCTCTCGAACACGCAGCCGCCGGCTGATTCGGGGCGGGTCATCGTCGCTGCACACGCCCGAGGTGGCACCGCGCTCGAGCTGCGTACCCAAGGCGGCGTACACGTCGCGCCATCGAGCACCGCGACGCAAAGCGTGTCGTGTGTGGACATCAGCGGACCGGCGACCGCTCCGGAAGGCGCGATCGTTCTTCCGGAAGGCGCGGTACGCTTCTTTACGGTTCTCCCATCCGAGAGCGGTGCCGTCGTCGAGGCGACGCTCTTCTCGAGGTTCGGGACCGAAGACAACTGCGAGGGGATTGCCCTTCGAGCGCGCGTACTCGCCATCGCACGCGGAGATCGCCCGAGTCGCGATGCAGGCGGGCCAGACAGCGGCGTAGTCGACGGCGGCCAGTCGGTCGACGTCGATGGCGGAGTTTCACTTCGCGATGGAGGCGGATCCACGCGAGACGGTGGCGCCACCGCTACTCGAGACGGTGGCGCCGACGCTGCGCGAGACGGAGGTACATGATGAGTTCCGAACGTTGCCTCTGGTTCCTCATTCTGCACCTCTGTGTCGCGTGCGGATCGACCCGCGTCGCGCCGCAGATCTCAAGCGTACCGCCGGCGATCGAGCCACTCGATTGCGACCCGGATTCCGTGGAGCTCGCAAAGATATCCCTCGGGGAGCTGCAGAAAGAGATCGACAAGATCGTGAGCGTCGCCAGAGAGGCCTGCGCGAAGAAGGACGAGGCGCGCGAGGCGATTGACGCGCGGGAGAAGCTGGAAACGATGGCCAGTGGAGTACGTTCGAAGATCGAGGAAAAAAGGAAGTCGGTCACCGCGCTCAGCTCAAACGTAAAGGAGTCGTTGATTGCGGCAGAATCGGCCCTCGATGAGCTCGGGGAGATCGTCCGACGCGTGGAGGTCTACGCGCGAACGGCCGAGGAGGCCAAGATCTTCGTCGACGCGGGATGCAGTGACTCCTGGACCATCTGCATCACGACTAACGCGAGGCCGATCCACGGCGAGCGGATACCGGAGCTGAACGTCGACGACAGAATCGTCGTCAAACTCTTCGGCGACCAGACGTCGGATGGATTTGCACTCACCGTGAACCAGCGCACCAGCAAGGACTCGCTTTTCAAGGCGGAAGCGCTCAGCTCCGCCAAGACAGACCTCTACAAACTGCAAGACGAGAAGGCGCTGACCGTTGGCTCCACCACCGATTACATCGACGTGGAGGTGTACGAGAATGGGGACTCGGGAGCGAAGAAGACGGGCCAGGTCACGCTCCAGGTCAATCATGGACGCTACTACTTCTCGTTCAACCTTCTGCTCCCGTTCGTTTATCGCGGACAGACGACCGTCCAGACGATTCCGCTCGAAGGGTCCGACGATCGTCTGCTCGAGGAAGACGAGGATTGGCGCATCATTCCCGCATTCGGAGTAACGCTCTACAGCGGACGTCGCAAGCGTCGGTTGTCTGCGTTCGACGGCGGCTTCGACGCTCGTGACATGTTCGGGCTTCAGATCGGAACTTCCTTCGATCTACGGAACCCAGGCGACGAAGTCTACTTCGGGGGAGTCATCGAGCCGGTAACGGGAATTTCACTGGGGGCCGGCGTTGCGCTCGTGAATATCGTCCGTCTACCGCCTAGCCTTACGAACCGAACGTTGGCTCGAAACGGAGTTCCGTTAGAGACGGACACCGACCGTCTTCCCCGGTTCTACTTCGCGCTTGGATTCTCCCAGGACGTCGTCGATGCGATTACGACGGCCGCGACGAGGCTGAGGTCGAACTAGCGTACTCGCCGAACTTTGCGAGCGACGTCGCGAGAAAGCTCTCGTACGTCGGTGCGCCGTCCTCGTGACCCGGCAACCCCACGGACGACGGCGCCACGACGAAGTCCGCGCGCGGCTCCAGGAAGAAGGGGATCGAGCGCCGCGCCGTCTCTGCGTGGCGGACGCGATGTCGCGTAGCGGCGAGCCGCCCATTCGTGATGCGACACAGCGCGAGGCCCGTGTTCACGACGAATCAGCTGGGGTCCGGCTCGACCGGTGTCCACACGCCGTCGTCCGACCGAACTTCGAGTCCTCCGCGTTGGTCTTGGTGCACGATCGTCACGAAGCCGCTGTCGACGTGCTCCTCGCAGGCGAGGGGCGCCCCGTCGTCGGGCGAGCATCCCCATGCGGGTGTGTGTTCGGGGTAGCGGTTGAGCCTCAACGTGGACAGCGCGCGGGGACGCGCGAACGCGCTCGCGATGCGAGCGGGGGCACCGCCCAACTCCGCGACGAGCGAACGGATGATGCGCTCGCCGAGCTCGGCCATCGCGGCGAAGTAGGACGCGAGCGCGGCACGGTGGACCGGCGCGAGCTCGTCGGGGAAGTGGTTGCGCTCGACGAAGCGCCCCGTCATGGCCGACGGCAAGTCCGGCTCGCCGAGGTCGAAGCCCTCCTTGCCGTTGACGTTGCTCGGAAAGTAGCCGCGGTACGCATTGAGGGCGGTGGGTTCGAAGCGGCGCGTGGTGACTCTACGTTTTGCGTCAGCCGGCAGCGCGAAGAAGGCGTCCGCTGCTGCGCAAGCTGCGTTGACGACCTCGGGCGCAACACCGTGATTCACGATGGCCACGAATCCGACGTGGCTCATCGCATCGAGCAGGCGTTCGCCGGCGTCGGCGGCATTCAACGCCACGCGAGGTATCGGCGACGTGGACGCCATACCGCGATCCTGAGAGGTCCGCCCGGGCGCCACAACCCAAAGCTCACCCCGACAGTTCGCCGGAATCACGTCGAACGGTGCGCTGGGGTCGCCGTGGGACTTCGAGCGAGGCGTCGACCAGCGCGAAGGTCCACAGCCCCGAGCCGCCGGGCAGCCACGTCCCCCTCCAGTCAACGAGTCGCGCGGACTTGCGCTAAGGCGTCGACCAGCGCGAAGGGCGCGCCAGCGCCCTTAGCGCTGGGCGCCGCCGTGACCAAGTCCCTCTTCCGGAGATCCCGAAGAGGGACTTGAACCACGCCGCCGGGGAAACGCAACTCACCATGCATCACGCACTCTTGGGATGCATTGCATCGCGATTCCAAGCACTGCGACTTCCGATCCGTTCCCGATTGCACCGTTCCATTCCGTCCAGCTCCGCACGGTCTGGTGTACGTCCTGGCCGTGGAGCGTCTTGCTTTGACGTCCCATCAGGGTGAATGAGCGCGCGGTGAAGTAGGTTGCGAGGCCGCGTGCTCAGGCGAGTTCGTGCGGGAGGGGCACCGTCTGATCAGCCAGGTGAGCGGCGGCGGCAGTCCGGAGGTAGGCGATGGGGTCGAGGTCGTTCAGCTTCGCGCTCTCGATCAGCGAGTAGAAGATCGCCGCCGCTTCTGTTCCGCGCTGCGAGCGCGAGCCGATGTGATTCGAGCGTCCGAGGACGAGCCCGCGTAGAGCGCGTTCGGCCGCGTTCGAGGTCATCGGTACGCGGCCGTCGTCGACGAAGCGCACGAGTCCGTCCCAGCGGTTCTCGAGGTACTTAATCGCCTGGGCGATAGGACTTCGCGGGAGCACCTTCGCCTCCATCGCTCGGCGGCCGATGCGGTTCACGACCGCGCGACTCTGCTTCGTCGCGGACCTGCTCTCGAAGACGGACGGCCTCGACAGGTGGCAGATCGAGCGTGCGCTCGGCGAGGGTGCGTTCGATCCCGAACAGTTCGCCGATATCGTCGAGGAAGTTGGCTGAGAGGTCCGACGCCGAAGGCTCCGCCTCGATGAACTTTCGACGCGCGTGGCTCCAACGGTGCGCCTGCACGTACCCGATCTCGGTCGCGAGGCTCTTGTAGACCACGTAGCCATCGGTCACGAGCACGCCGCGGAAGCCGGTGAGCAGCGACCGGCAGGCCTCGTTCGAGCGGGTGTCCTCAATCCGGTGGAGGATGGCGTCCTCCGACGCGAGCGTCCACGCGAACCAGTTCTTCGTCTTACGACCTTTCGCGCCCAGCAGCGGCCAACGCGACTCGTCCGCGAGCAGCAACTCCTTGCTCAGCAGGTACTGGCGCAGGCGATCGATCGCATCGCGGAAACAGCCCGCGAGCGCCCAAGTTTGATCCCACAGCGTCTGCGACGTCACCGTGAGGCCGCTGCGGCGCATCCGCCGTGCCTGACGCTCGAGCGGAAGGTGGCCGTCGTATTTGTCCGCGGCGACGTGGACGGCGAACTCCGTGCTGTAGCGCCCGCCCGGAATCAATCGCGCCGGCGGCTCCGCAGTCTCGACGGTGCAGCCGCATTGGCAAACGGTACTTCTTCCTTCGATGCTTCTTGAGGACGTACTGCAGACCAACGACGTCGACCCCTTCGGACTCGACGTACTGACCTTCGAATTCGACGAGGTCGAGCCCGCAGGTCGGGCAGACTTTGTCGGCGTCGTCGAGGTCGTGTTCGACGAGCTCCTGCAGGAGCTCGGGCTGCGGAGATGGCCCGTGCCCCTTCTGCTTCGTCTTGGCCTTCTTCGGAGGCGTACCCCGCGAACGTCGTTCACTGCCGGTGCTGTAGCGAGGATCGCGATAACTACGAATGCCGCCGAACGCGCTTTGCCAGCGGCCGTTCTCGGGCGGAAGACCCGCTCAGCTCACACTCGGAGCGCGGCATGGAGGTCGCGGAGGTTTTCTACACACATATCGGGAGCTGAAAGCTCAACCGCATTCCCCCGTCGGGGCTACCCTCCGCGAAGGCATCGAGCACCACCTCGCCGGCCCAACCGTCCCTCTGCCTCACGAAATGGAATGATCGCGGCTTCCGCGGAACGCGCATACTGGGACCTCGGTCAACGGGCGCTCGGGCGAGCACGCACTGCCGACCGTGCGTTTGGCAACTCCGCACTTCTGATGGGGGCCGCCGTTGCTCACGAGGCTCTTCGGACTGCGTGGAAGGAAAGTCGGTCGGGCGGCGCCGGAGGGCTAACACAAACATCGGTCCGATATCCGATCACTACAGACGTGCGACCTCGATGTGGATGCGCTGGTTCGTTCCGCCGAGCGCGTGCGAGGATGGTGTCTCGTCTCTCGATCCCATCCCGGCCTGACGCCCGTTCGTCCGTTTTCTCGACCTCAGATCCCAAGCTGCCAGAACGGGATCGTTGGCTGGGATCTCGATGCCGCCGCGGTGGTCCGTGGGACCGTTCCGGCGACGACC
>JAVJQW010000039.1:0-2320 GCA_040218735.1 Deltaproteobacteria bacterium | reverse complement strand
GTACGATGGCGACATGTACGACGTGTGTCTCGATTAGGCCCTCGAAAAAAACGGGAGCCCATTGCGATACGCCGTGCTGCCCAACATGATGATGAAGACGGACAGGGGCTTCGCCCCTGCCGCTTATCATCGGGTGTTGGGTGGACGGAGACGGAGACCACATGCTGGCAGACGAATGGGCTAGAGTGTTCGGCAACTGCGCACCCGCCGGCTTCCTATGTCGTGTCGCGATGTCCGACCGATGGCTTCGGATCCACAGCCTCCCCGAAAGCAAACGCTATGCCTCGCGTGAATCTGACTACGCGGTGATCCTGGGCCGCCACAACGAAGTCGCAGATGAACTCCTTGGCGAAGGCGAGCCGATCGTCATCTTCAGGGGCCAGTTCATCACGACTCGGAGTTCCGTTCTTCCATCGGATCTACCAGGCGTGGGAGTAGACACCTTCCGAGTCGACGCGCTTACGACGGAGGTGCCCGCCATGGAGCGTCTGATCGGCTTCGTGGCCGCCGAGACGCGCTGGAAAGCGGGAGAGTTCGACACTCTCATTCGAGCACGCTCAGACGACGTCGTCGGCCCCCTTCTCTTCGCCAACCTTGGTAGGCGAACCGCCTACGCCCCGTACGACGGCGGCGCGGATCTCTTCTTCGCCACGGCGGCCGAAAGGGATGCGGCTCGAATCCGATGGGGCGACTGGCTCTCGAAACATCCAGATGGGGTGTGAACGCAAGCAGGCCGAGCACTTGTGGTTATGCGCGCCACCCAACATGATGATGAAGTCTGACGGGGCTTCGCCCCGCAGCTTATCATCGGGTGTTGGGTTGACCTACTCGATCGGGGTCAAGAAACCCACGAGGGTGTATTATGGCGGCTGCTGAGCAGATGCACCTTCGCTCGCTGTCCCTGGGCGACGTGAAGTCCCTGGCTGTTCGACTTGCAGCCCGGCGACTGCACAGCGTCCTCCCTGCCCGGCCCAACGCCCTGCTCCTGCGTGTCGGACCGAAGGTTGGCCTTGACGGCCAACCTCCGCTCCGACGGAAACAGCCTCGAGCGCGCCCCGTACGACGCCCCACGGTGCCGAACTCCCTTCCGAAGCCGGCGATGCTGGACAACTCGGCGAGATTCGACGTCCGCGTCGTCGGTCGCTCCGGCGAGCACCGCGAAAACCCGCTCACCGAGACGCCAAGGCCAAGCGACCAAAAGCCGGGCTCAACAGTCGCCCGAGCGATCCGAGCTGCTACAATCCACCCGCGGAGCAACCCAACAGGATGATGAAGACGGACGGGGCTTCGCCCCGCCGCTTATCATCGGGTGTTGGACGGACGAGCCGACGGTGATGTTGAATCCGTTTTCATGGTGGTTGGCCAAGCTCGCCGAGCTTCGAGCCGGAGGCTCCCTCTTCATCCGCTTCGCGATAGCTGCCTTCCTCGTTTTCCCAGCCGCCGCCATGGCGATGCTCCTCCTCTTGCGAGGTCTGGTGTTCGATTCTCCGCTCGACGAGTTGCGCGCGTGTACCCTCGCGATGGAGTATGCGAGAGGACGCAACATGACGCCTTCCGCCTGTACTCGCTTCAGCGCCACGGATTCCCTCGGTAGCATCGTGGTGCACGAACGTGACAGCTCAAGCTCTCTCACCGTCACATTCTCTGGGGGAGCGCTCCCCTTCCAGCGATGGCATGTCGACGGAGTACGCAGATACCTCACAGATCAGGCACCACCGGCGGCGGCTGAATCAAACACGCTTCGTGCTTCTGAAGAAGCCAGCGAAATCGAAGCCAGACCAAAGGTCGAGATGATTCGCGCCGTCCAACATGATGATGAAGACTGACGGGGCTACGCCCCGCAGCTTATCATCGGGTGTTGGATGGACGCGCCGCAGGGTGCGTACCCTCGAACCACGCCATCAACTTTGCGCAGAAGGGCTGCTGGTTGGGCCGTGCTGGTGCGAACTCATCGTCTCGATCGACTCGCCGAGAACGCGCGGGCGCCCGGGAGGGCAGCGAACGCTGCTCACGCCAGGAGCGCCGGCACAGCCAGCGCGCGCGGCGGCCGGACACTTCGTGCCTAATGGCGATAACTTGTGCCCGGCCTACGCGGGCAGGAGCTCGGCGTCGCCTGGCGCCTTGCCCCGACCGCTCACGCTTGCGATTATGCGTGCGCCATCCAACAGGATGATGAAGACGGACGGGGCTACGCCCCGCCGCTTATCATCATAGTGTTGGATGGACAGGGGCCCGAGTCGATCTTCGATTCCGAAACTGAGATAGCGTGAGCGTCGATGTGTGTACTGCGTGTTGCCGGAGACGACCTCCGTCCTGACGA
>JAVJQW010000036.1:0-54297 GCA_040218735.1 Deltaproteobacteria bacterium | reverse complement strand
GAGCTGCACATGACGGGCGTCGCGAAGCTCTCGAAGTTCATGAACGACGACAACGCCCACAGCCTCGTCGAGCAGGCGCGGAACAAGTCCAAGGCCGAGGTCGAGATGCTCATCGCCACCGAGTTCCCCGGCGCGAAGAGCAGTGACGATCGCGTCGAGGCGGCGACGCCCGACACGTTCGCTTTTCACTTCGACGGGAGCGCCGAAGCCAAGGCGCTGTTGGATCGAGCCAAGGAGCTCACCCCACCCGGGACGGACATCGGGGAGATCTTCGAAGCGGCGCTCGCGCTCTACGTGGAGAAGCTGGAGAGGAGGAAGAACGGAAAGACGAGCCGTCCGCGATCGAAACCCGCCGAGGATGCGCCGGCGGGCGCAGCGTACGTCCCGGCGGCAACGCGCCGCGCGGTGGTGGAGCGCGACGGCGCGCAGTGCACCTACGTGAGCCCGGAAGGTCGGCGATGCAGCGAACGGTCGAACCTCGAATTCGATCACGTGGGCGGCCGCGCGCTGGGGGCCAAGAGCGTAGTCGGCGAGCTGCGATTACTGTGTCGCGCGCACAACCTTCACGCGGCGCGGGAGGTGTTGGGTCGCGCCCTCGTCGATCGGAGGATCCACGAGCGCCGCTCTACCCTGCCCAGGCAAGACGTGTGTCCCGAGCGTCCTCGGCGTGAAGGGCATCCGACGACGCCGGCACGCGCGGAGGGCAGTTCGTGAGACCGATACCAGCCGGTGCTCGAGAGTGCGGCCCTCCTTCGGAGCACTGCGCTCCGCGGGCCCCCGCCTTCACCAGCCCGGCGAAACGGCGGCCGAGGGACGAGTCGCTCCGCGGCGTCGGCGCGCTGCCCTACGTCGAGGGGCCTATTGCCGCCTGATCGGTGCTCGAGGCAGGCCTGTCCGCTAAGTGAACGGCCTCCGTCTAGACCACGTCTAGACGACCGTCGCCTTCCAGCGACCCCGCCTCACCAACATCACGCCTACGCCCGCCGCGACCGTGTAGCTGATCGCGGCCGACGCGAAGATCCCCACCGTGCCGTACCCGGCCGGGTGCGCGAGCAGGTACGCGAGCGGGATCTGTAGGCCCCAGAAGCAGCCCACGTTGATCCACGCGGGGGTCTTCGTGTCGCCGGCGCCGTTGAACGCCTGCTGCGTCACCATCTGCCACCCGTAGAAGACGTAGCCGAACGCGACGACGAACAGGCCCGCGCCCGCGATCGCCACGACGTCCGGCTCCGACGAGAACCACCCCGCGACGCGCTCCGGGATCGCCAGGAAGAACACCGTGACCACGAACAGGAACGGCGAGGCGTACGCGCCGGAGAGCCAGACCGCACGTTCCGCGCGCTTCGGATCCTTCGCGCCGAGGCTCTGCCCGACGAGCGTCGCCGTCGCGTTCGAGAAGCCCCACGCCGGCATCAGGAAGAACATGATGAGGCGCGTCGTGATCGTGTAGGCCGCGACGGCGACGCTTCCGAGCTCGGCGACGATGCGCACCATCGCGACCCAGCTCCCCGTTTCGACGAGGTGCTGGACCGTCCCGCCGATCGACAGGCGCCCGATCTGCGACGCGACCTTCACGTCGAAGCGCCAGTGCTTCGCGATCTCGACGAGCGGTCCCCGCCACAGGTGCGCGAACTGATACGCGACGCCGATGCCCCGACCGATCAGCGTCGCGAGCGCCGCGCCCGTGACGCCGAGCTCGGGGAACGGGCCGAGGCCGAAGATTAGGCAGGGGTCGAGGACGAGGTTGATGCCGTTGGCGAGCCACACCGCGCGCATCGCCCGCGTCGCGTCGCCCGCGCCGCGGAACACCGCACCCTGCACGAAAATCAGCGTGACGATCGGCGCGCTGAGGAGCGTGAGCGTGGTGAAGCCGACGCCGACCTCCAGCACGTCGCGGTCCGCGCCCATGAGCGTCAGCAGCTCCGGCCCGAAGTACGCCGAGGTCGCGAGGAGGAGGCCGACGAAGATCGCGAGCCACACCGCCTGGCTGGCGGCGACGGAGGCGCCGTCCTTGTCGTCCTCGCCGATGCGCCGCGCGACCATCGCGCCGGTGGGCATCGCGAGCCCGAACGCGACCGCGTAGACGAGCGCGACGAGTGACTCGGTGAGCCCGACGGCCGCCACCGAGGCAGCGCCGAGCTTGGCGACGAAGAACACGTCGCAGATGGCGAACAGCGACTCCATCGCCATCTCGAGCACCATGGGGATCGCGAGGAGCGGGATGGCGCGGGGGAGGGGGCCCTGGGCGAGGTTTTCGTCCTCGCCCGCGAGGCCGTCGCGGATCATCGTGACGAACGCGCGGGCCGGTAGGGCGCTCGACGGGAGGTTGGGTTTCAACGGACATGATGCGGACTCCTGGTCCGAGCCGAAGCGCGGACGCACACCAGCGCCGAAGCGCGGGCTGTCGTTCGGGGGACAGCGGATCGTCTCGGCGTCACCGGCGGCGAGGGGCCGGAGCGCGGACGACGTTAACGGAGTCGAACGGCCATTCGGACAGGAGACTGCCCGACGGCGTACGCGATGCGCAACCCTCGCGTGCGTGACGAAGGTGTCACCGGAGGGTGAGGGCGATCGTGGCTTCGGTGCCGTCGATCTTCTGAGGCGGGCCGACGACGGTGCGCTCCTGGCAGACCGCAGCGGCCGCGTAGGTCCCGGGCGGCACCTCCGCCTTCCCGCGGCCGTCGTGGATCCAGATGCTCCAGCGCAAGTCGGAGCCCGCGCGCGACAGCTCGACCTCCCCGTCGGCGCACGGCGCGCCGTCGGCTTGGACGAGCCGCGCCGAGACCAACGTGACGGACCGGACCACGAGCTGCACGCCGGTGACGTGCTGGCCCGCCTCGACCACGACCGGCGCTTCGAGCCTCCCGAACCAGCCGACCCCGTCCGCGGTGAGCTCGTAGGCGCCCGGTGCGAGTCGGTCGATCGTGAAGCGCCCATCGTCCGAGACGTTGGCGCTCCCCCGATCCTCCGCGGAGAGGATGGCGTGGATGCTGCCGTCGGTGCCGGGGAACAGGCCGCGCTGGTCGACGACCTCGCCCGAGATCGTCGCCTCGGGGTGGAGCGCGACGTCGACGATGCCGGGCGCCTCGACCGTTCGACGGACGCGGCCGTGGCCGGCGGCCGACACGTGTATCGTGTACGTTCCGGGCGGCCAACCGATGAGCAGGAGGCCGCGATCGTCGGTGTGATCGAAGAGCCCGAGCGGGGCCGAAGTGACCTCGGCGCCTTCGATGGGGGCCCCGTCGCTCCCGAGCACACGAACGACGAGCCGCGGGCCGTTCGCCGGGTCCGCTTCGACGATGAACGTGGCGTTGGGGCGCTCGATACGGAGGCCGGTCTTGGCGCGCGGCTTCGGCGCCTTCACAACACGCGGTGCCTGCGCCGTGGGACGCGCCGGTGCGCGACGCTCGGGCGTCGCTTGGAACCACCACCCGAGCGCCCCGAGCGCCAAGAGCACGGCGCCGAGGACGAGGCGTCGGATCGTCGGCGCGACGTTCGTCACGCGACCACCCTACGCCGTGCGGCGCCGTCCGATCCACCAGGCCACGAGCACCGCCGGCACCGTCACCAGATCCGTGGGGTCCGCCATCACGACCACCGGCCGAAACGCGCCGCCCGCGACGGCGACGAACGGCCACTGCAGCGCCCCCAGGCCGAACCGGTACAGCCACGTCGCGGGCGCCCAGATCTGCACCAGCGCGAACACCGTGGCGGTCGCGACCACCGCGGCGAGGAGCACCGCTCGCTTCGGCCGCCAGCGCGCGCCGAAGCGCGCCTCCACCACCTCGAATGCGGAGACGAGGAAGAGCGGGAAGAACACGAGCCCCGCGACGTCGGAGAGCTTTCCGGTGACGAACCCCGGGTAGGCCGCCTTGAGCACGTGGTCGTTCAGGAGCAGCACACCGATCGCCGCGAGCGGCACGGGGTGGAGGAGGGCGTCGCCGGGCCGAACCTCCGCCATCACCGCCCCGACTCGACCGCGGCCGCGAGCTCGAACACGTGCGGGTCGTCGAAGCCGAGCGCGCGGAGCGCGCGCGCGAGCTCCAAGACGAACTCGACGTTCGGGCCGCTGGGACCGACGGACCCGCGCACCTGCTCGGCGATCACATCGATTGACGCGGGGCCGAGGTAGTTGTCGTTGTCCTCGGTCGCGACGTACAGCAGCACGTCGATCGGATCGCCGTCCGCGCGCAACATCTCGACGACGCGCCGCTCGTAGCCGCCCTTTTCGCGGTGGTCGAGCTTCGCGAGGACGGCGTCTTCGTGCGCGGGGTCGACGCGGTACGCGACGCCGGTGACGACGTCGTCCGGAGCCGGGAGCAACGTCACCACCCGCCCGGGCGCGCCGGGCACGCCGCGGTGATCCGTGGAGCCCTGGTAGAAGCGGCGCACGTACCCAGTGATGTGGCCGGGCACGCGCTCCACGAACGGGAACGCGGGCCGCCACACCAACGAGCCGTAGCCGAAGATCCAGGTCATCCGAGCCCGCAGCCTACAGCCTAGAGCCGACAGGGGCGGTCGGGCTCCGCCTCAGATCTCGAAGAGGCCGGCCGCGCCCATGCCGCCGCCGATGCACATCGAGACGATCCCGTACTTACCGCCGCGCCGCTTCAGCTCGTGCAGGAGCGTCGCGGAGAGCTTCGCGCCGGTGCAGCCCAACGGGTGGCCGAGCGCGATGCCGCCGCCGTTCACGTTGATCTTGTCGTCCGCGATGCCGAGCTCCTGCTGGCAGTACGACGCCTGCGAAGCAAACGCCTCGTTGATCTCGAACAGGTCGATGTCGTCGATCTTCAGGTCGACCATCTGCAGCAGCGCACGGATCGCCGGCACCGGGCCGATGCCCATGATGCCCGGCGGGACGCCCTGCACGGTGAACGCACGGAAGCGCCCGAGCGGCGTGACGTCGAGCGCCTTCGCCTTTGCGTCGGAGAGCAGCACCGCCGCCGCCGCGCCGTCGTTCATCGGCGACGCGTTGCCGGCCGTGACCGTGCCCTTCGCGGCGAACACCGGGCGGAGCTTCGACAGCGCCTCCAGCGTCGTGTCCGCGCGCGGGCACTCGTCGACGTCGAACGTCACGTGCTCGACCTGACCGTCCTTGAACACCCGCGCCGGCACCGGGACGATCTCGTCCTTGAAGCGCCCGGCCTCGATCGCCTCGAGCGCCTTTTGGTGCGAGCGGAACGCGAACTGGTCCTGACGCTCACGCGAGATCTCGAACTCCTTCGCGACTCGCTCCGCCGTGTGCCCCATCCCGATGTACGACTCGGGTCGCCGCGCCACGAGATCCGCGTTGAGGCTGACCTTGTTGCCGGTCATCGGCACCATCGACATCGACTCGACGCCGCCGGCCACGACCACGTCGTTGAGGCCGGCGTGAATCGCCATCGCGCCGTGCGCGATCGCCTGCAGGCCCGACGAGCAGAACCGGTTGATCGTCTCACCCGTGACGGAGTCCGGCCAGTCGGCGATGAACACCGCGTTGCGCGCGACGTTCAGCCCCTGCTCTCCCTCGGGCATCGCGCAGCCGAGGACGACGTCGTTTACGTCCTTGGGCTGCAGCCCCGGCACGCGCTCGAGCGCGCCGTTCATCGCGATCGCCGCGAGGTCGTCCGGGCGGGTGTTGCGCAACGTGCCCTTGCCGGCGCGGCCCACCGCGGTTCGACAGGCGCTCGCCACCACTACGTTCATTGGAAATGCCATGGTGTCTCCTCAGTTCCTCAGCGGCTTGTTCGTCATCAGCATGCTCTGCATGCGGGCCTGGCTCTTCTCCTCGCCGCACAGCGAGAGGAACGCTTCACGCTCCAGATCCAGGTAGTGCTGCTCGGTCAGCTCCGTGCCCGCCGCGACGTTGCCGCCGGTCAGCACGTGGACGACCTTCTTCGCGATCAGGGCGTCGTGCTCCGAGGCGTAGCCGCCCTCGACCAGCCCCCACACACGCATCCCGACCGTGTACGCGGCGTCGATGCCGCCGGCTTTGATCGCGCGCGGCATCGGCTTTCGATACCCCGCCCGCGCCATGCCGAGCGCGCGCTGCTTCGCGTCGTACAGCAGGTGGCTCTTGTTGAGCGAGATGCCGTCCGTCGGCTTCAGGAAGCGGAAGCGCTGCGCCTCCATGCCGCCCGTCGCGACCTTCGCCATCGCGATGTTCAACGACGCCTGACCGAGGAACGGGAGCAGGTCGACGCCGTCGACGTCCTGCACGTCCTCCGTCCAGCGCTCGACCATCCTCAGGCAGCCGCCGCCGGCCGGGATGAGCCCCACGCCGACCTCGACGAGGCCCATGTACGTCTCCGCGTGCGCCTGGCACGCATCGGCCGCCATCGCGATCTCCGCGCACCCGCCGAACGTGTACTGGAATGGTGCCGCGACGACCGGGATGTTCGCGTAGCGGAGGCCCTGCAAGTTGTCTTGCAGCGTCTTCACCGCGCCCTCGATCATGTCCCACTGCTGCTGCTGCGCGCCCATGAAGATCAGCATCAGGTTCGCGCCCGCGCCGAAGTGCTGGCCCTGGTTGCCGATCACGAGGGCGTCGAAGTTCTTCTCCGCCTCCTCGACCGCGGTCTTCAGCATGTTCGTGACGTCGTCGTCGATCGTGTTGAGCTTCGTGTGCACCTCGAGGCACGCGACGCCGTCGCCGATGTCCAAGAGGTGCGCTCCGAGGTTCCGCGCCACGATGCGCTCCTTGTTCGCGCGGATCGCGTCGAGGTCGATCGCCTTGTCGTCGACGTCCATCGGCGGCGCCGACTTCTTGGCCTTGTCCCAGTACGTCACCGCGCCGGGCTCACCGTCGTAGAACGAAGTGCGGCCGCTCTCGAGCATGTCCGTGACCCACGCGGGGACGTCGATGCCGTCCTCCTTCATGCGCTTCACGGTGTCCGGCACCCCCACGGCGTCCCAGGCTTCGAACGGCCCAACGTCCCAGTTGAAGCCCCAGCGCATCGCGCGGTCGACCTGCACGATGTCGTCGGCGATCTCGTCGAGCACCTGCGCGGCGTACGCGACGGTGTTCGCAAACGCGGCCCACGCGAACTTCCCGCCCGCGTCGTCCGCGTTGATCATGATCTTCAGGCGCTTCTTCGGGTCCTCCTCGTTGCGCGTCGCGCCGATCGAGTCGTACCGGACCTTCTTCTGCTCGCGGTACTCACCCGTCGCGACGTCGAGGACTTTGATGTCCTTGCCTTCCTTCTTGTAGAAGCCGGCGCCCGACTTGCGGCCCAGGCGACCCGACTCGACCAGCTTCGTGATCCAGGCGGGGAGCGCGAAGACCTCGCGGTGCGGGTCCTCGGTGAGGCTGTCGTAGCAGTTCTTCGCGACGTGCGCGAAGGTGTCGAGGCCGACGATGTCCACCGTCTGGAACGCCGCCGACTTCGGGCGGCCCATCGGGACACCGACGATCTTGTCGACCTCCTCGATCGACAGCTCGTGCTGCTTCATCAGGTCGACCGTCTTCATCAGCCCGTAGGTGCCGATGCGGTTCGCGATGAAGTTCGGCGTGTCCTTGCCGTAGACGACACCCTTACCGAGGTGCGCGCCGAGCGCCGCGCAGCGCTCCACGACGGCCGGGTCCGTGTGCTCACCCGCGACGATCTCGAGCAGGTGCATGTAACGCACCGGGTTGAAGAAGTGCAGAACGAGGAAGCGCTTCTTCAGGTCGTCCGGGAGCGCCTCCGCCATGCCGGCGAGCGACAGGCCCGAGGTGTTCGACGCGAGGATGGCGTCGTCCTTCAGGACCTTCGCGACCTTCGAGAAGAGCGACTTCTTGATGTCGAGGTTCTCGATGATCGCCTCGATGACCAGGTCACACTCGCCGAGGCGGTCGAGGTGATCGTCGAAGTTGCCGGGGGTGATCATGCGCGTGAGCGCCGGATCGAAGAAGACGGCGGGCTTGGCCTTCAGCGCCTTCTTCAGCGCGCCCTCCGCGTACGCGTTGCGCGCGGCGGGATCGTCGGGCGGCGCGTCCTTGGGGACGATGTCCATCAGGTGGACCTTGATGCCGGCGCCGGCGAGGTGGGCGGCGATGCCCGTGCCCATAACGCCCGCACCGAGGACGGCGGCGGTCTGCACTCGTTGGCTCATAGGGGGCGGAGGCTACGCCGCGGCGCGGCACCGAAACAAGGGCGGGAGAGCCTTCGCCGGGTGGGCGAATCCTGTTAGCGTCGGTCGCGTCGTGCGGCGTGTTCTCCTCCTCTTCGCGCTGGTGTGCGGGTGCTCCGAGCTCCCCCAGTACAACGCCCCGGCGCCCACCGAATGCACCCCCGACTGTGGGACACGCACCTGCGGCGCCGACGGGTGTGGGGGCTCCTGCGGCGCCTGCGCGCTGGGCGAAGTCTGCGGCGTCACCGGCGCTTGCCTCCCCGCGTGCACCCCCGACTGCACGACCATGACCTGCGGGGACGACGGGTGCGGCGGCTCCTGCGGCGCGTGCTCCGCGCCGACCCCGTTCTGCTCACCCGAGGGGCGCTGCGTCGACTGCCTCCCCGACTGCGAAGGTCGCTTCTGCGGCGACGACGGGTGCGGCGGCTCCTGCGGGATGTGCGACGCGCCGCTGCAGTGCGACGCGAACGGCCAGTGCCTATGCGTCGCGGACTGCACCGGGCGTGAGTGCGGCTTCTCGTGTGACACGCAGTGCGGACCCGACTGCGACCCGGGGGAGATCTGCAATGAGATGGGGATGTGCGAGGTCTGCACGCCCGACTGCACGGGGCGCGTCTGCGGCGACGACGGCTGCGGCGGCTCGTGCGGCGACTGCCCCGCCGAGAACCGCTGCAACGCGATGGGCATGTGCGAAGACTGCATGTGCGACGGCGCCGAGTGCAGCGACGACGGGTGCTGTGGGTTCTGCCCGGCGAACGCCAACGCGCAGCTGATCTGCTCGCCCGCCGGGCTGTGCTCCTGCGAGCCGGACTGCCAACCGCAGTGCGACGGACGAGCCTGCGGACCCGACGGGTGCGGCGGCGTGTGCGGCGCGGCGTGTGCGACGACGGAACGGTGCACCTACGACCGCAACGGCGCGACCGCGGTGGACTGCCGCAGCTTCACGGCGTCGCCGGACATGACGTTCTTCGTGTCGAGCGTCGGCAACGTGATCGAGGCCGGGAACTTCGGCGGTCTCGTCGGCGCGGATGCCTTCTGTCAGGGCCTCGCCGACGCCGCCGGTGTCGGCAACAAGACCTGGGTGGCCTACCTGTCGATCACCGGCACGGCGGCACGCGACCGCATCGGCCTCGGCCCCTGGAACGACGCCGCGGGTGACCCGATCGTGTTCTGCAACAAGGGCCAAGACTGTGTGCAGCTGCTGCACGACAACAACGTGCTGTTCGAGAACGTCCGCACCGAGCGGGGCGACACCATCGACGTCGTCAACGCCAACACGGTCTTCACGGGCTCGGACGCCAACGGCAACCCGACCGGCGTCGACTGCCAGGCCTGGACCACCAGCGACGAAAACGAGATGGGCAGCGCCGGCAGCGCGAACGCCGGCGCGATGGGCGGGCAGGGGCGCTGGAACAGCGGCCAGAGCGTGGGGTGTGACTGGACCTCCGCCGCCTGCGCCGCCGGACGCGCGCACCTGTACTGCTTCTCGCCGGACTGAGGGATTTTTTCGATATGATCGGGGGGCAGCGACGTTCCCCTGCCGATGACCCCCGTGCCCCTCCGCGGCCCAGACCCCACGGCCCCCACGGTGGTCGCCACGAAAGACCAGATCTGGACGCGCGCCGTCGAGCAACACGGCCGGCGTGTCGTGGTGCACCTGCTCGCGATGGGGGTCGAGATCGAGGCGGCCAAGGAGATCGCCCAGCGCGCCTGGGCGCGGATTTTCGAACAGCACCGGGCGGGGCGGCTCGAACGGCTCGAGCTTCCGGGTGTCGTCATCCAACAGGCGCGGTTCTTCGCGCTCGACGCCCGCCGCGGGCGGCGCGAAGGGCCCGCGACGCTCGTCGCGAACACCCCGGATCCCGAGCGGCAGCTCCTCGCGCGTGAGCAGATCGAGCGGGCGTTCGCGACGATCGAACGCTGCTCGCCGCGCGCGCAGCAGGTGTTCCGCATGGCGTACGAAGATCCGTCCCGGCGTCACGCCGATATCGCCGCCGACGTCGGGCTCTCCGTCCAACGGGTCCGACAGATTCTGTGCGAGGTGCGTCGCGCCGTCCGCGACGCGCTGGAGGACGACCAATGACCGACATCACGCACCACCCCTCCGCCGAAGCGCTCGCGATGTTCGTCCGTGGGGACGACGCGGCGATCGACCTCGAAGAGCTCGAGGCGCACGTCGCGAGCTGTCCGAGCTGCGCGGACCGACTTCGACGCGAAGCACGGCTCGAGGTCGCGATGGAAGACCTCGCCGAGCAGGCGACGTTCTGCCCCGGCTGCGACCGCGTCACGCTCGATGCCCGGTGCGACCACTGCGGCGCGGCGCTCGTGCCGGGCGGCTACCACATCGAGAGCGTGCTCGTGCAGACCGGTCACGCGCGGGTCTATCGCGCACGCGATCGCGACGGCGAGCTCGTCGCGCTCAAGGAGCTCGTCTTCACGCAGGTGCCGGACGTCCAGACGCTGACGTTCTTCGAACGCGAGGCGAAGCTCCTCGCGCAGCTCGACCACCCCGGCATCCCGCGGTTCGTCGGCAGCTTCATCGAAGGCGAGGGCGTCCACACCCGGCTGTACCTCGCGCAGGAGTTCATCTTCGGCGAGACCCTCGCGGACCGCCTCGCGCACCACCGCTTCACGGAAGCCGAGCTCGTTCGCATCGCACGCGAGGTGCTGAAGATCCTCGTGTACCTGCAGTCGGTGACGCCGCCCGTCTATCACCGCGACGTGAAGCCCGCGAACCTCGTCATGCGCGACGACGGCGCGATCGTGCTCGTCGACTTCGGGGCCGCGCGCGACGTCGGAACGACGGGCGGCGCGAGCTTGGTCGGAACGTTCGGCTACATCCCGCACGAGCAGCTCGTGGGGATCGTCGACGCCACGAGTGATCTGTACGGCCTCGGCACGACGCTCGCGCACCTCGCGACGCGCCGACCGCCGTGGCGTGCGCCCGACCGATCGCAGTTGCTCCAGGATGCGACGCTGTCCGATTCCTTCGCGGCGTTCGTGCATCGGCTGGCCGCCGACAAACGCGGCGATCGTTTCGATAGCGCGGCGGCGGCGCTCGCTGCGCTGGACGCGCCGGCGAAGCGGCGTCGACGGGTTCCGGCGTGGGTCGGGCTCGCGGCGGCGGCGTTCGTGGGCGTCGGTGGCGTGACGATGTGGGCCGCCGTGAACCGTCCGCCGCCGATCGTGGTCGACGAGCTCAGACCGGTGAAAGTTCCGGAGCCGCCGAAGAGGCCGAAACCCGCCGAGCCGCCCGAGCCGGTGCAGGCGCCCCGGCTGCCGGACACCGCGGCGCCGCAGACGACGCACTTGGGCCCGCGTTTGCCACACCGTCACGCGGCATTGCTCCGGATCGGCGAGGCCGTGGTCGCCGTCGGCGGTGAGCCCTCGACGTCGGCGAGCGACAAGGACGTGCGCATCCTCGACGAAAACGGCGAATGGCGCGTGCTCACGCGGTTGGTCGAGGGCCGCAAGTCCGGGCACACCGCGACATGGCTCGAGCACGGTACGTTCCTCGTCCTCGGCGGTGAAAGTGGACAAGGCGCCGAGATCTGTTCGTTGGAGGGCTGGTGCAAACGCACGGCTCAGCCGCGGTTCAGCTACGAGGGGCACGTCGCGGTGCGGCTCCAAGACCGCACCGTGCTGGTCGCCGGTGGAGTGCGTTCGCCGTCGGCGTCCGAGCGATTCCTCCTCGAGGGGCGTTGGGTCGAGCCGAAATCTCTGCCGAGGCCTTCGCCGATCATCGGTCTCACTGCGACACGTCACGGTGCGGTGGGGTACGGGATCCATCTCACCCGGGGTCACACGCTCGTCTTCAAGAGTCGCCGTGGCCGGTGGAAGGAGAGTCAAGA
Source organism: Deltaproteobacteria bacterium (assembly GCA_040218735.1). Taxonomy (GTDB): domain Bacteria; phylum Myxococcota; class Kuafuiibacteriia; order Kuafuiibacteriales; family Kuafuiibacteriaceae; genus JAUHYN01. Next base: position 42,352 of record JAVJQW010000036.1, on the reverse strand, counting down.
CCTGGGGATGATACGGCCCCAAGACACGTCGACCTGGGCCGCACGCGGTGTGGCGTTCACGCTCTCCTTGCCCCCGCGCCTGTGGGACGAGTCGGGTGAGCTGCAGCCCTTCGAGGCGCCGGTGCGCGTCAAGATGTGGACGCGTCTGTTCGACCACGCTGAGGTCGGCCCGATCCTGGTGGGCCGGAACAAGCTCAGCTTCGTCGACGATCGCCTCGCCAGCATCCCGAGCCACGCGACCATGAGCCATTATGGGCGAAGCATCGTGGCGCTGTCGGGGCCCCGGATCCTCTTGGCCGGCGACGGCGAGCGCAACGCGACGTTCGACCTACCGAAGCCGCCGCAGGAGGAGAAGCCGAAGCGCCGCCTCCGCCCGGGCGAGGGGAGCGAACGCTTCCGCGCCGAGGAGTTCTACCAGCGTGGGAAGAGCGCGTTGCTGAAGGGCCACCTCGCCGACGCCGAGTCCGCGTTGCGCACCTGTATCTCGATCGGCGGGATTCCGGACTGCCACCGTAACCTCGGCGTGGTCTACGCCAAGCAGGACGACACGCCCCGGGCCGTCCACCACTACCGGCGGTACCTCGAGCTCGCACCCGACGCGCGCGACGCGGATCGCGTCCGCGCGATGTTGCGAAGCGCCGGAGTGCCCTGAGACCGGCTCAAGGACCGACGTTGCGCCACCACGCGAGGCGGTCGCGGGTGGCGAAGCCCGAGGTGTTCGTCAGGAAGTCCACGCGGCCGTCGCCGTCGATGTCTGCGACTTCGAGATCCTGAATGCCGCGGTACCCGCGTCGGATGGGGTTGGCCTCGAACTCGGTGCCGCGGTTGAAGAACACGTCGACGTCGCCGGGGGCGGTCGTCGCGATGACGACGTCGGTGCTCCCGTCTCCGTCGAAGTCACCCGTCGCGACGTGCAGCCCGGCCGGGCTCGTCCCTTCCTCGGTGATCAGATTGTCGAACACCCGGCGTGACGGCCACGGGTCGCCGAGGGTGTCGGGGAGATCGAAGATCTGCGCGCTGACCGTGCCCGTCGCGACCTCGGTGCCGAGGACGGTGGCGCCGACCAAGAGCTCCGGCGCGTCGTCGCCGTCGAGGTTGGCGACGGTGAGGCTGTCGAACTGTTCGCCCGTCGCGACGACGTAGCGCGTGAAGCGGCCGGGGCTCGTCGAGGTGCTGGTGTTGCGGAGGTAGAGGAGCTGTTGGCTGCGGTCGGATGCGACGAGGACGTCGGTGCGCCCGTCTTCGTCGAAGTCGACGAGCGCGAGATCCGAGGCGCCGATCAACGTCGCGTCGACCGGCACCGGGCCGGTGAAGCGGCCGGCGCCCGCGTTGACGAACCACCCCACGGCGGCGTCGGTGCTCGTGCCGACGACGAGGTCGACGAGCCCGTCGCCGTCGACGTCCCCCGCGGCGAGCGCGTTGGGCCCGATGAGCGTGGCGCCGGAGACGACGTGGGTCTGCCAGATGCCGCGGAGCTCGCCGGGGTTTTCGTACCAGACGAGCTCCCCGCGTGCGCCCTCGACGTCGGCGGCGGCGGCGTTCGTCGCGGCGACGTCGAGGTCACCGTCGCCGTCCAGGTCGCCGGTGACGACGGTGTTCGCCGCGAAGGAGGCGATGCCCGAGATCGGGATCGCCTCCCACGCGTCTTCGAGTGTCTCCCCGCGCGCGTAGACGTTGACGACTTCGGTCGAGGCGTACGCCGCGATCACTTCGTCGACGCCGTCACCATCGAGGTCGGCGACGACGACGTCACCGCCGAGCGTCGACCGCTTGTCGACGACCCGCTCCTCGAAGCCTCCGGTCACGACGAGCGCTTCGCCACCACAGGCGAAGACCACCATCAACGAACCGGCGAGCACCGGCGCTCGGGCGTGACGAACCAAAACCGATCGTCGTCCTAGCCGATGCCGTTCTTCTCGGAAAGGTCGACGCCGATCAGCTCGGCAGGTCGTCGTCGAAGCCGGGCCACAAACGCTCGAGGCGCTCGATCAACACGGACGGCGAGTACGGCTTGCCGATACAGTCGAGTTGTCGCCCCGCGCGCTCGCGGGTGTCGATCTCGCCGTACCCGGACGCGAGCAGCACTCGGACGTTCTCGTCGATCTTCCGCAGCTCGAGGTAGGTGTCGACGCCGTCCATGCCCGGCATGGAAAGATCGAGCACGACGGCCGCGATCGGCACGTCGCTCTCTCGGTACAGCGCAATGGCTTCGCTCCCGTCAGCCGCCGAGAGTACGGTGTACCCGTTGCGGACCAACACTCGACGGACGATGTCGAGTAGGAACGGTTCGTCGTCTACGATCAAGACGACAGGCTTCGTGGTCATGTGGAGCCCCCCAGCTCTACGATGGTCCTGCCCGACGTTTTCGGTATTCTTCACTGGTCTTACCCCCCGATAGTCCCAGAGTTGTGGAGGCGAGGGGACATGGTGTCCCCTCACCGGAAGAACACTGTACGTCGTGAACCGCGTAGGACGTCAAGGCACCCGATGCCCGAAGCGTACCTAAGGGTATGCTGGAGGTTCCGATCAGCGGCCGACGGCCTGGATCATGTTCTTGGCGGTCTCGTTGTACTTGTCGATGACCTGCCGGAGCATGTCGAACATCTGGCCGCGCTTGTCGATGAGGCGCTTGAGCTTCATCGTCTCGACGTCGATCGACTTGCTGGCGCCGCCGCCCTTGCCGCCGCCGCCCTTGCCGCCGCCGCCGCCTTTGCCGCCCTTTTGCTGCTGCTGGAGCTGATTCACGTGGTTGGCCTGGTCTTCGATCTTCTTGTCGAAGCCCTTCGTGATCTGCATGAGCAGCATGACGACCTTGTCCTCCATCGTCATGCCGGGCGCGTTGAGCGCGTCGCCCAGGCCGCCGCCCGACATGCCGCCGAGGCCCGACGAGCCGCCGAGCGGCGAGCCACCGCCGCCCATGGGGAGGCCGCCGCCGATCGCGGGCGCACCGCCGCCGCCGCCGAGGCCCGCGACCGGGCTGGCGATCGAGCCGCCGAAGCCGCCGCCGCCCGGCATCCCCATACCGAAGCCGCCGCCGGGGAACGCGCCGGGGATCGGCGGGCGCCGCTCGTACGGGTTCACGGAGAAGAGCCGCCGCTGCGGCATCCCGCCGCGCGGCGCGGCCATCGCCGGCCGCATCCCGAGGGTGTTGGCGAGCGCGCCGGTCATCATCGCGTTGTAGGCGCCCGGCCCGAACGGCCCCTTCATCCCCATCGACGAAGCGCCGCGGGCGATGCCGCCGAGCGAGCCGTTCGCGAGGCGTGCGTTGGTCGGCGCGCCGCGGGCGAGCTTGCCGCCGGGCTGCCGCAGGACGCGCATCACGCCGTCGTTTTTGTTGTCGGGGAGGATGCGTCCGCCGAGGCGCGCTTCGAGCGCTTCCTTCGCGGCCGGGTTGCTCTTCACCAGGCGCTCGATCTTCATCCCGTTGACGCGGTTCTGCAGCGCCTTGGGGTGGTTGGCCGGGAGCCCGGGCATCGCGCCGAAGTCGACCTTCTGCGGCTTCGCATACTGGCCACGACAACCGCAGGCCTTGGCGTTCGGCGCCGACGTGAGGTGGCGCGGCGGGATGCCGCCCTGCGCGAAGAGGTTCTGCAGACCGTTCGGCGACACCCCGGACGATCGCCCGAAGTCGTCGAGCATCTTGTGCAACGCGCCCGCGTGTCGCTGCACACCGTGGATGTGCCTCATCATACGCTGCGGATCGAGGCCGAGGCGCTGCAGCCACTGGAGCGCCTGAGGTGAGGACTGAAGTGCGACGGTCATGAATGGACTCCTTCGTAGGCGCGCGACCTGTTTCGCGCGTTGCAGGAGTCCAAGAGCAACGCCCGGGCCAACGTCGCATCTGCGTCTGCGCGCCGCTTCGACGACGCGCGGGCGCAAACGATGAGTGTGCAGTGACCCGCGGGCGGGGGAGACCGAACGGCTCAGCCGAGCAGTTGGTAGCGCATGAGGAGGTAACAGGTCGCGAAGCCGAAACCGAACGCGACCGCGAGCGCGATCCACGGGACGACCTGCCCGGACGGTGCGGGTGCGGGGGCGTGTGTCGGGCGCGCGACCGACGGTCCACGCGTCGGCGTCGCCATCCGCACTTCGAGCTCCTGCGGGATGAGCGCGTCCTTCAACAGATCGAGCATGCGGTTGTACTCGCCGCGCGAGATGTCGATCTCGGTCGGGAAGCGCGACTCGAACGACGCCTTCACCATCGGGAAGCTCTTGAGCTCCGCCTTACGTGCGACGACGTCGAGATAACCGACGACCATCGGCGCGCTGTCGTCCTCGGTCGTGAGCAAGATGACTTGCCGCGCCTGTCGACCGCCGTCGGTGCTCGGGCCGTCGGGTTCGAGCACCTTGATGAAGCGCGGACGATCGGTGCCGAAGCGATGCATCGACATCTTGAGGTTCACGATGTCGCTCATGTGCACGGCCTGGTTGGCGTGGAAGGTGCGCGAGCGATCCGGCACGTCAGGCGCGTTCACGTCCTCAGGGCTATCACCACTGGAGGGCGTGTGGGAAGTTTCTGGCCTTCGGGGCAGGTCGTCCTACTGGACGGTCAGGCGCGTCTCGGCGCGCTCGTCTGCGACGACCTGAACGGCGGCGCGCGTGCGGCGCTCGCCGTGGATCGCGCGGAGGGTGACGAGGCGCGCCGGCACGTCGGGCCAGACGAAGCGCCCGGCCGCGTCCGTCTGCGTCGCGAAGGGGTGGGCGAGCACGAGCAGATGCGCGGGCTCGGCGCGGTCTTCGTGGACGCGGCAGGACAGGCGGACGAAGCCGAGCTCGCGCGTGGTGGAGAACGGTTGGCGGCGACCGCCCGCGACCATGGGCACCGAGAAGACCTGCTCGCCGCGCTCGTTGGTGCCGGCCAGGGTGTGCAGCTGCGCGTCGTCGACGACGAGCTCGAGGTCTTGGTAGGTGCGCAGCACGCTGAAGGCCGGCGAAAAACCGCGGCCGTCGTTGTGGATCGTGACCGGGGTCGTCGGGACGGCGAAGGCGAGGTCGTCGAGCCCGGAGTCGACATAGACCCACGCGCCCGCGACCGGGGCGTCGTTGGCGTCGAGGACCACCCCCGCGATCGCGCCGGTCGGGCCGAGCGGCGAGGGCGGTGGCGCCTGAGGGCGTTCGGCCGGCTTCGTCACGACCTCCGCTTTGGGGGGCGCGGGCGGCGGGTCGTTCGAGGCCCACAGCGCGACGGCGATGCAGGTGGTGATCGCGTACTTCAGGAGCAAGAGCTCCAGCTCGCACAACAGGAAGTTGCCGAGCGTGAGGGTCTTGTTCGCGACGAGCGCGATCGGCACGAGCACCGCGACCAGCGCGTAGCTCCAGATGATCGACGCGTCGATCGCGAACGGGTTGTCGAAGACGTCGTCGATCAGCAGGAACGCGACGACGCCGAGCAGCAGGATGCTCCAGTACCAACGTCTCGGGAGGGCCACGGGTGCTCGCTCGTTAACCACCCCCGCAGGCGCGATCAACCTGTGTTGCCAACGAACGCCCGACGCGAAAAGAGACCAGGGCGATGGAAGAGTCCTTCTGGCGAAAGCGGTGGCGCGAAAACATGATCGGGTTCCACCGTGACGCGGTGAACCCGGTGCTCGCGCGCTTCTGCGAGCACTTCCCCCAGGGCGGGCGGGTCCTGGTGCCGCTCGCGGGCAAGAGCGTGGACATGACGTTCGTCGCGGAGCGCGGACACCCGGTCGTGGGGGTCGAGCTCGTCGAGTCGGCGGTCGTCGACTACTACGCCGAGCGCGGGGTCGAGCCCGAGCAGCGCGGCGACGGCGTCTACTTCGGCGGCGGCGTCGAGCTGTGGGCGCGCAACATCTTCGACGTCGGCCCGAGCGAGCTCGGGACCTTCGAATGCATCTACGACCGCGCGGCGCTCGTCGCCCTCGCGCCGGACCAGCGACCGAAGTACGCCGAGCACCTGAAGGGGCTCCTCGCGCCGGGCGGTCGGTTGCTCCTCGTGACGTTCGACTACGACCAGTCCGAGATGAACGGCCCGCCGCACTCCGTCCCGCGGCAGGAGGTGGAGGGGTACTTCGCCGAGCTCGGGAAGCTCGAGCTGCTGCACGGTGAGGACCTGATCGAGCAGGAGCCCCGGTTCAAGGCGAAGGGGCTGTCGAGCTTCACGCAGCTCGTGTTCCTGATCGAACGTCAGCGCTGACGCTTCGCGCGCGTCGTTCGGTTCTTGCTGTACATCTCGGGGTCCTTCTTCCGGACCCACTTCACGAACTTGAGGATCTCCTCGTGGGTGAGGAGGCGCTCGAACGTGTGGTAGTGGTTCGCGAGCTCCCGCTCGGTGAACACCGAGTGAATCTTCGAGTGGCAGATGCGGTGGATCGAAACCGCCTCCCGACCCTTGAAGGTCTTGGGGACGAGGTGGTGACGGTTGATGCTCGGACCGGGCACGAGCGGTCGACCGCAGAGCCCGCACGGTTCGAAATCCGACTCCGAATCTTCCACGCTGCGATGATAAGGTTCCGGCCGATGGCGACGAAACTAGAACGCACCTTCGACCTCCCATTCAGCCCCGAGGCGGTCATGAACGCGATGCGGGATCCCGCGATGATCGAGAAGTCGGAGCGCTCGCGCAACGCGCTGGAGGTCGAGGTGATCGAGCTGTCGAAGTCCGACACCCGGCACGAGTACACCGTCCGCAGCGTGTCACATGCACGCACGGTCAAGGGAATCGATCGGAACAAGACCGAAGAGAACCGAACGACCGTCCGTTGGGATGTCCCCGCGCAGCGCGCGCGGTGGTCGTGGAGCGGCGCGCACGGCAACAAGGTGACGGTCGAGGGCGGCTACCGGCTCGTCGCGAAGGGCGACGGTGCGCAGCTCACCTTGGACACGACCATCGACGTGAAGATTCCGGTCGTGGGCCGGGTCGTAGAAAGCAAGATCAAAGATGGGTTCGAAAGCGCGTGGCCGGACTACGTTCGGATCGTGGGAGAGCACGCCGCGGGCCAGGCCCAAGGTGCCGGAAACGCAGACGGTTGAAGTGTCCGGGATCCCATCGTTGACGCAGCGCCGTCACGCGCTTAGACGCGTGGTCAACAACGATGGGACCGACGGACGGCATCCTGCAACCCGGGCCTGACGCAAGCTCCGACGCCATCAATGCGTCGGACGCGAAGGATCTTCCCGCCGGGGAGGCGGAGGCCGCCGGCGGGTCGTCCTGGACGGCGTACTTCCGGCCGCTCCTCGCGCTCCTCCTCCTGTTCTTGTTCCTGGTCGGCGTGCAGGCGCTCTCGACCGGCATCAAGGGGCTCGGCTCTGGCGTCATCGACGGCTTGATCGCTGCGGTGCAAAACCCGTTCACCGGGTTGGTCACCGGCATCCTCGCGACGACCTTGGTGCAGTCGAGCTCGGTGACGACCTCGCTGGTGGTCGGTCTCACCGCGAGCGGCGTGCTCCCGATTCAGAACGCCATCCCGATCGTGATGGGCGCGAACATCGGGACGACGGTCACGAACACCGTCGCGGCCCTCGCGCAGATCGGTCGGCGCACCGAGTTCCGGCGCGCGTTCGCAGCGGCGACCTGCCACGACTTCTTCAACTACCTGACCGTGCTCGCGCTGCTCCCGTTGGAGATCGCGACGGGCGTCCTCCAGAAGACCTCCGCCTGGTTGGTCGGTCTGTTCCCGGCGACGGCCGCGACCGGCGCGACCTACAAGAGCCCGCTCAAGAGCGCGCTCAAGGGGTGCGTGCACGCGATGGAGTCGACGATCGACTTCCTCACCGCGGACGCCTTCTTCGGCTCCATCCTCCTCATCGTCCTCGCGTTCGGGCTGATCTTCCTGTCGTTGATGCTGATCGTGCGCGTGATGAAGTCGCTGGTGCTCTCGCGGATGGAGGGCTTCATCCGCAAGGTGCTCGGCCGCGGCTTCAAGGGCGGCGTCCTCTCGATCGTCTCGGGCGCGGTGCTGACGGTCCTCGTGCAGTCGAGCTCGATCACGACCTCGGTGATGGTGCCGCTCGCCGGCGCCGGCGTGGTGCGGCTGTGGCAGGTCTTCCCGGTGACGATCGGTGCCAACATCGGCACGACGGTCACCGCGCTGATCGCGGCGTCGGCCGTGAGCGGGCCGGCCGCGGATCTCGCACGGCAGATCGCGATCGTGCACCTGTTGTTCAACCTGATGGGGACGGCCTTGTTCTACGTCCCGCCGATGACGCGGCGGTGGCCCATGAAGGCGGCGCAGTGGCTCGCCGGGGTCGCGGTGAAGAGCAAGCGCTGGGCGCTGATCTACGTGGTCGGCGCGTTCTACGGCGTGCCGGCGGCGCTCGTCTTCCTGAGCCGGTCGTTCTGAGGCGCGCATGTTCCTCGACCTCCTCGCCATCCTCCGCGGCGACGGCGACGCCGCGCACCAGTTCGGCGCCGAGTTCCTCGAGATGCTCGACCTCGCGGAGACGATGTTCCGCGAGGTGAACGTCGCGATGTGGGGCGACATGATGACGGACACCCTCCGCGCGAAGACCTACGAGCGCGACGTCCGCCTCAACAAACTCGAGCGCAAGACCCGCAAGAAGGTGCTGTCACACCTGGCGGCGTCGGGGGGCGACAACCGCGACCTGCCGTACTGCTTCGTCCTCATCAACGTGGTGAAGGACGCGGAGCGTATCGGCGACTACGTGAAGAACATCGTGGAGGTCGACCACCTCGGGCGCCTGCCGGAGGGCGACATCCGCGACGAGCTCCGCGAGGTCGGCCGCGCCGTCGAGGGGATGCTCGGGCAGGCGGGCCCGGTGTTCCAGGAGTCCGACACCAAGGCCGCCGAGCAGCTCATCCGCCGCGGCCGCGAGCTCAACAAACGCGCCGACGCGTTGGTCCCGCGCATCGCGAACGCCAGCTTCGCGTCCAGCTCGACCGTCGCGATGGTGCTCCTCGCGCGCTTCTACAAGCGCATCGCGAGCCACACGACGAACATCCTGTCGTCGGTGATCATGCCGCTGCACAAGATCGACTACTTCGACGAGGACGAGCTGGTCTGACGCCCCGAAGGGGCTCCTAACCCTCGCGTTCGATCTCGATCTCCGTCCAGCGATCCATCGCCGCCTCGAGCGACGCGTTCACCTGAGTGAGCTGAGCGCCGTGTTTAGCGAGGGCCTCGTGGTCGTCGGTGTTGTCGACGAGGAGCTGCTCGAGCTCGGCTTTTTGCGTTTCGAGTGAGGCGATCTTCGCCTCGATCTCCGCCGCCGCGCGGTCGAGCGCCGCGCGCTTCTTTCGGGCTTCCTTCTCGCGCGCCTTCTTCTCCTCGCGGGCGGCGATGCGTGCGGCTTTGTCCTGCGGGACGGCGGCGGTGTCGTCCTCCGCGAGCTCGGCGTCGAGCGCGTCTTGCTGCGCGGCGACGTGGTCGAGGTAGTCCGCGAGCGAACCGGGGTAGGTCGTCACCGAGCCGGCGCTGACGTCCCAGACCACGTTCGAGAGGCGCCGCGCGAAGTCGAGGTTGTGGGAGACGAAGAGCAACGTGCCGTCGTACGTGTCGAGCGACTCGGTGAGTTTGTCGGCCGACTCGGTGTCGAGGTGGTTGGTGGGCTCGTCGAGGAGCAGCAGGTTCTTCGGACGCGCGAGCATCCGCGCCAACGCGACGCGCGCGCGCTCGCCGCCGGAGAGGACGCCGATCCGTTTGTCGACGTCGTCGCCCGAGAACAGGAACGCCCCGCACAACCCGCGCGCAGCGCTCTGCGAGAGGTCCGGCGCCATCGCCCACACCGAGTCGAGCACCGTCGCGTTCTCGTCGAGGGTCTCGGAGTGGTGCTGCGCGAAGTAACTCGCGCCGACGCCGCTGCCGAAGTCGATCGAGCCGGCTTCCGGGGACAGCTCGCCGGCGATGAGCTTGAGGAGCGTGGTCTTGCCCGCGCCGTTGGCGCCGACGATCGCGATACGCTCGTGCGCGCGGACCAGCAGGTCGAGCTTCGAGAACAGGCGGTGCTCGCCGTAGCCGAACGCGAGGTCCGACACCCGGATGACGTCGCCGCCGGTGCGCTCGGTGGGCTCGAACGCGATCGACATCGCGCGGCGCACCTTCGGGATGTCGACCATCTGCGACTCGAGCTTCTCGATCTGTTTGACCTTGCTCTGCGCCTGCCTCGCCTTCGACGCCTTCGCTCGGAAGCGCGTGACGAACGCCTCCAGCTCCTTCTTCTTCTGCTCGTCCTTCTCCGCGCGCCGCTCGAGCATCGCGAGGTCCAGCTCGCGTTGTTCGAGGTACTCGTCGTAGTTGCCCGAGAAGACACGCACCCCCTCCAGCTCCAGGCTCGCGACGCGTTTGACGTGGCGGTTGAGGAACTCCTTGTCGTGGCAGGTCAGGACGATCGCCTGCTTCACGCTGTCGAGGAAGCGGGTGAGCCAGTGGACGCTCGGGACGTCGAGGTGGTTGGTCGGCTCGTCCAGCAGAAGCACGTCCGGCTTCTCGAAGAGCAGCGCGGCGAGCGCGGCGCGCATGCGCCAGCCGCCGGAGAACTCGTCGACGCGGCGGTCGAAGTCGGTGAGCGCGAACCCGAGCCCGACGAGGATGCGTTTCGCGCGGTGCGGCGCGAAGTCCTTGTCCAGCGCGCCGAGCGCCTCCACCAGATCCGCGAGCTCCTCCGACAGCGCCATCTGCTCGTCGGTGTCCGACGCCTCCGCGAGCGCGCTCTGCACCTCCTCGACGCGGAGCGCGAGCGTATCGCGCCCGGGCGCGCGCGCGAGGACGTGTTCGAGGAGTGTGCCGTCGCCGACGTCGCCGTGCTCCTGCGCGAGGTAACCGACGCGCAGCCCCTTCGCGCGAACGATACGTCCGCCGTCCGGCTCGATGCCGCCCGCGAGGATCTTGAGGAGGGTGCTCTTGCCGCTCCCGTTCGCGCCGACCACGCCGAGGCGGTCGCGTCGCTCCACGGCGACCGAAGCGCCGTCGAAGATCGTCCGTGCACCGTAGGCGAGGTGCAGCTCGTCGGCGGCGAGGAGGGCCATCAGGTGAACATCCCGCGGAGCTCGTCGATCATCTGCAGCGTGAGGCCCCAGAGGATGCGCTCGCCGAAACGGTAACACGCGAACGTCAGCGGGATGCCGCCGTACTTGCGCTGCATCGAGTCGCGGTTCGCGGGGTCGAGGAGGTGATCGAACGGGACGTACAACGTGTCGGCGACCTCGCTCGGGTCGGGCGTGAGCGTCACCGGCTCGTCGAGCAGGAACACGTGCGGAACGATCACCAGCGGCACCGGCTTGCCGTGGGACTTCGCGAGCACGTGGGAAAGCGGCCCGAGGTGCGTCGCGCTGCGCACGAGGTCGACGTCGACCTCCTCCTTCGTCTCGCGGATCGCCGCGGCGAGCGGGTCCGGATCGTGGGCTTCGACGCGGCCCCCCGGGAACGCCATGTGGCCCGACCACGGGTCGCGCTCGTGCACGGCGCGGACGATGAGGAGCAGGTCCACGCCGCGCTCCGCTTTCCGAAAGATCGCCGCGACGGCCGCCTTTCGCATGTGCGCCTCGAGCGGGATGGTCTTCGGCGCGTGCGAAGACAGAGCGAGGCGGAGATCCGAGACGGAGGGCATCGTGACTACGGCGCGACGGCAGGGGCGGCGCTGGTGGTCTGCGGGACGAAGAGGAGGAGCGTGGTCGGCCCGTCGAGCCGGCCGTAGCTGTTGTCGCTGATCAGGTAGAGGCCACCGCCGGGCGCGGCGGCGAGGCCTTCGTAGTTTTTCGGCTTGGGGCCGAGCGTCGGGCCGAGGTCTTCGACGAGGGTCGCTTCGATCGTCTGCATGGCCTGGGCGCCGAGGGGCACGTCGAACCGAATCACCCGCACCGTCTCGTAGTGTCGTTCGATCGCCCAGACCTCGGCGTGCGCGGGGCCGCCGGCGCAGGCGAGGGCGGAGATCTTCCCGGCTTCGCTCGTGAGCACGACGGCGTGGGAGGCCCACGACTTGGTGAGCGGGTCGTAGACGCCGAGGGGCGCGAGGCGTCGTCCGTCCTTCTCGAAGACCTGCTCGCTCGCGGCGATCAGCTTCGCGTCGATCGAGCACAGCCCTTCGATGCCGCGGTTGCCTTCGGGGCGGATCCCGAAGGGGGCGTACGGGAAGAACGCGCGCGTGCGCTCGTCGAGGATCGTGACGCCGTCGTCGGCGATCGCCGCGTAGAGGATGGCGTCCTCGGTGCGGGCTTCGTCGTCGGACTCCGTACCAAACGCGACGGTGTTGGCGTCGAGGAAGGTCATGGACTCGAGGTCGAGGCCGTCGGGCTTGCCGCGGATCTCGAGGGGCGCCTTGGCCTTCGGCTGGCCCTCGGGGCCGATCTCGATCGGGAACAGCGTCGGCTCGCGTTCGCTGACCGCGTAGAAGGTGCCGCCGGGGCGGAGCGCGAGGCCGGAGACGCCGATCATCGCCTCGGGCGGCGGGAACTCGGCCTTCCCGGCGATGCGGCTCGGCGTGGTCGCCGGCGGCGGCGGAGGGGGCGTGGGCGCGGTGCACGCAGCCAGGAGCAACAGGACGAGGAGGGCCCGCATCGGGCGCGGAGCATGCGCACTCGAGACACGATGGAGCAACCATCTTGCCGACCGCGCGCGGTTCGTTGGACAACGCTCGCGTGGACCTCTTGGGCCTCACGGCGGAGGAGCTTCGGGACGCGGCGCGCGAGCGTCTGGCCTCGGGCGCAGGAGCGTGGAGCGAAATCCACGCCGACGCCGTGTTGCGCGGGCGGTTCGCGCCCGAGGACCACGGGCTGAACGAGCGCTCCTGCGCCGAGTGGCGCGCGCACTTCTCACTGACCCTGCCCGAGGTGGTGCGCACCACGGACGAGCCCGACGCGCGCGGCACGACGATCAAGGCGGTGCTGAAGACCCACGACGATCTGGAGATCGAGTGCGTCCGTATCCCGATGGGCGGCGGACGTTACACGCTGTGTGTGTCGAGCCAGGTCGGCTGCAAGCTGGCCTGCGCGTTCTGCGAGACCGGCAGAATGGGGCTGCTGCGGAATCTGTCGGTCTCGGAGATCGTCGCGCAGGTCGTCGTCGCCCAGACGGCGCTCGGCTGGCCGATCAAGAACATCGTCTTCATGGGGATGGGCGAGCCGCTCGACAACGCCGACCACATGCTCCACGCGCTGCGGGTGTTCGCGGACCGTCGCGGCCTGTCGTACTCGCAGCAGCGCATGACGGTCTGCACCGCCGGCAACCCGGACGGGCTGCGGCGCCTCGGCGCGCTCAGGTGGCCGCGGCTCAACGTGTCGGTCAGCCTCAACGCGGCGTTCGACGACAAACGCGACACGCTGATGCCGATCAACCGCAAGCACCCCCTCGCGAAGCTCCAGGCCGCGCTCGTCGACTACCCGCGCCGCAAGAACTTCGTGTACGCGGTCAACTACTGCCTGCTCCCGGACTTCAACGACACGCGCGAAGACGCGCGCGCTGTCGCCGAGTTCTGCGCGCCGATCGGTCGCGTGCTCGTGAACGTCATCCCGTACAACCCCGGGAGCGCGCCGCTCACCCGCGCGCCGACGGACGAAGAGGTGGATCGCTTCTGCGCCTGGTTGCAGGAGGATGGCCTCCCGGTGCGTCGCCGCGTGACGAAGGGGCGCTCCGTCATGGCGGCGTGTGGGCAGCTCGGGAACGTGGACCTGCGTCGGCGCCGCCGGCTCCCCGTGGTGGACGGCGAGGCTTCGGCTTAACCTGTAACCCGTGACCGGGACCTTCGCCGACGACGCGATCCGCGCGCTGGTCGACCGCGGCGCGATTCGTTCCGAGGGCGGGATCGCCGACGCGCGGATCCAACCGGCGTCGCTCGACCTCACCGTCGGCGAAGAGGGGTACTCGGTGCCGGGGAGCATGCTCCCGCTCTTCGACGAGGACGTGCGCGACGTCGTCACGCGGTTCGCGCGGCGGCGCCTCGATCTCGTGAACGGCGAGGTGCTCGTGCGCGGCGAGGTCTACGTCGTGCGTCTCGCGGAGTCGCTCGCGCTCCCGCCGCACGTCGCGGCGTACGCGAACAACAAGAGCAGCACCGGACGCATCGACGTGCAGACGCGCGTCCTCACCAGCCGCTCGGCGCGCTACGACCGCATCAGCGCCGGGTACGAGGGTGCGCTGTGGTTGGAGATCATCCCGAAGAGCTTCGACGTCGTGCTGCGCACGGGGACGAGCCTGAACCAGGCGATCTTCTTCGAGGGTCGCGACGTCCTCGGGCCGCAGGCGCTGTCGGTGTTGGAGGCGGAGCGCACGTTGCTGTTCACGCCCGACGGGGAGCCGCTGTCGAGGCAGCGCGACGGCGCGGTCTTGATGACGCTGGATCTCGACCAGGAGATCGTCGGCTGGCGCGCACGCAAGAGCTACCGCCCGCTGGACCTCGCCAAGATCGGCGCCCACGCGCCCGGCGACTACTTCGACCGAATCCCTCGCCCGAAGGACGGCGCGTTGTTCTTGTCGCGCGAGGCGTTCTACGTGTTCAGCACCTACGAGCACCTCGTGGTGCCGCCGTCCTGCGCGGCCGAGATGCTCCCGTACGACACGAGCGCGGGAGAGTTCCGCGCGCACTACGCCGGCTTCTTCGACCCGGGCTTCGGCGCACGCGGGCGGGGGACGCCGGCCGTGCTCGAGGTGCGCCCGTACGAGGACGACCTGATCGTTCGGCACCGCCAGCCGGTGTGTATGCTCGCCTACGAGCGCCTCACCGCGCCCCCACGCCGGCTCTACGGTGCGGACATCGCGAGCCACTACGCCGAGCAGCGAGGCCCGCGGCTGTCCAAGTGGTTCTCGTGACCGGGGCTCGGGGGACAGGGCCTCGCGTGCTCACCTGACTCGGACCGAGTCAGCCGTTTGCGTATGCGCGGGGCATACGTCACCATGGTGTCGTGGCTTCAGAACCGGCGATCGAAGGCGAATCGTTGTCCTCATCCGCACCGGATGCGGACGTGCCCGCAGACGAGGAGAATACGATCGAGCGTCCTGCGCCGGAGGCGTTCGACGACTACCGGACCTACCTGCGCGAGATGATCGTCTACCTCAAGGCGACCAAGCGGCAGTTTTCGTATCGCTACTTCTCGCGCGTCGCGGGCTTTCGGTCTCCGAATTTCCTGCAGCTCGTCGCCGAGGGGAAGCGCAACCTCTCGAACGCATCGATCGCGAAGTTCGCCGTCGGGCTCGGCCTCGACGAGCGTGAGCAGGAGACGTTCGAAACCCTCGTGATGCTCGGGCAGGCGACCACCGACGCCGAACGCAACCGCTACTATCTACGCCTCAAGAAGCAGCGTGACTCGGTCGGCACCGGGCGCATCGAGGAGGCGCAGTACGAGGTCTACGCGGAGTGGTTCATCCTCGCCGTGCGCGAGATGTTGCTGCTCCCCGACTTCGTTGAGGACCCCGCGTGGATCGCGCGTCGGCTGCGTCCGGAGATCAGCCCCGCCGATGCGAAGCGCGCGCTCGATCTGCTGCAGGAGGTCGGGCTCGTCGTCCGCGACGCCGAGGGTCGCCTGCGCTCGTCGCAGACGAAGTTGTCGACCGGTCCGAAGGTCCGCTCGCTCGCGATCCGGAACTTCCACCGCGCGATGCTCGAGGAGGCCGCGCAGACGCTCGACACCGTCGCGATCAACAAACGCGACATCACCGCGCTCACGTTTGTGTTGTCGCCGCGGAAGTACGATCTCGTGCGTGCACGCATCGAGCAGTGCCGTCGCGATCTGCTCGACATGATCGACGACGACGACCTGGCGGAGGAGGGCGAAGACGCCCCCGAGGTCTACCACCTCGCGATGCAGCTGTTCCCGCTCACGCGCAAGACGTAGCCACCTGCGTCAGAGATCCCTCACGCATCTCGCCGACGCGTCGGTTCCGTGTCTCGGTGGATCGGGAAGCGGAACGTGAAGGCGGTCCCTTCGCCGGGCACCGACCGCACGTCGACCGCGCCTTCCACGCGCCGGAACAGCGCCGTGATCGAGGTCAGCCCGATGCCGTGACCGTCGTCGCCCTTCGTCGTGAAACCGGTTTCGAAGATCCGCCGACGCGTCAGCTCGTCCATGCCCGGTCCGTCGTCCGCGATCTCGATGATGACGCTCTCGGCCTCCGTCCTCGTGCTGATTCGAACGCGCCCGTGGGGCATCGCGTCGTTGGCGTTGACCACGACGTTGACCAGCGCATCGAGCAACGCCTGCTCGGCCGCGAGGATGTCCGGGACCGCCTCGTCCAGCTCGAGGTCCAGACGAACGCTCGGCACCAGGAGGGGGCGGGTAAGCCGCGCGAGGTGTCGCACGATGCCGTTCACGGGGAGGGGGCGGACCTCGTCCACCTCGTTCCAGCGAAGCATCCGCGCTGCGATCTGCTGCGCCTGGGTCATCGCCATGCGGATCGTCGCCAGGTCTTCGGCGTCCGGGGTCCCGCCGGCCGATTCGAGCAGCTTCAGGTGGCACTGCACGATGGTGAGGAGGTTGTTGAAGGTGTGGGCGTTGGCCGCGACCGAGAGGTGGAACAGGTCACGGTTCTGGAGGGCCGCGATGCGGTCCTGAAGCACGTCGTTGTCGCGCTCGCGCGCTTGGAGCTGCTGGTAGAGCCGCGAGATGGTGTGGTCGCGGTGGTCCTGAGCAATGGGATCCGCCGAGGGTGAGGCGCTTCCCCCCGCGCGTTCGATTCGGTGTACCTTCATCGGCTCCCCCTCGGCGGTTTCCTCACCTATGGGCTACGAGATGAGTGGCCGGACTCTGACAAAAATGTTTTCAAAAGGTTGCCGGCCTGCTGGGGGCATGGTTCGAACGGAGGCAGCGTGCCGAGCCGCGACCCTGCGCGCCCGTATTACGAAGCGGCGCTCCAAGGCGACCCCGACGCGATTCGCCGGATGACCCTGGCGCTGATGCCGGTCGTTCAGGCACGTGTGGCGCGGGTGTTGTTGCGACGCGCCGCGTCGGCGCGCGGACGCAACGTACGCCAGGAGGTCGAAGACCTGACGCAGGAGGTCTTCGCCGCGCTCTTCGCGAACGGCGCGAAGGCGCTGAAGGCGTGGTCGCCCGAGCGCGGCCTCTCCCTCGCGAACTTCGTCGGGCTCATCGCGGAGCGCGAAGTAACGTCGGTGCTCCGCAGCGGCAAACGCAGCCCTTGGACGGAAGACCCTACCCTCATCGAGGACATGGACAGCGGGGATCTCAGCCCGTCACCCGAGGTCGCCGTGGGCTCGCGAGAGGTCCTGGAGCGCGTGCTGGACGAGCTGCGCGCTCGGCTCTCTGCGAAGGGGATGCGGCTGTTCCTGCTCCTGTACGTCGAGGAGCACCCCGTGGCCGAGGTGGCCACGATGACGGGGATGTCTCACGATGCGCTTTACGCGTGGCGGAGTCGCCTTTCGAAACAAGTGCGAGAGATCGCCGCACGTCTGATGTCAGAAGATCCATCTGCGCGTGGTAGTCCGTAGGCGAGGTCCGCGTGAGCAATGATCCCCTCATGAACGCCTTGGCCCAACTCGCTACCGACGAGGCCAAGATCGATCCACGCCTGGAGGCGCTCGCCGAGGGTCGCCTCTCGACGGAGGAGCTCGCCGGGCTCGAAGCCGAGGCGGCCCAGGACCCCGAGCTGGCGCTCGCCCTGGAGGCCTACCGCCCGCTCGACGGGGCGGCGGCCGACCGCATCGTCGCCGCCGCGACGGAGGCCTTCGGACCCACGTCGTCGACGAGCGCCCCGGAGACGATGGACAACGTCGTGCCGTTCCCGCTGCGGCGGGTGGTCGGGGGCGCGCTGGTCGCCGCTGCCGCCGTGGCCGCGATGTTCGTCTTCGTCCCGACCGGCCCCGACTACGGACCGCTGCCCACGTACGGCATGGAGATGATCGGCGGCGACGCCCGCGTCCGTGGCGCAGAGCACGAAGACACCCCCCCCGCAGATTCGATTCGGGTCTTCAGCCCGACGTCCCGCGTCGAGCTCCAGGTCGTCCCCGAGCGTGCGATCGAAGGCGCGGCGGCGGCCGCCGTGTACTTCGAGGCCGACGGCAAGCTCGCGCCGCTCGCCGGCAAGATCGAGAGCTCCGAAGAAGGTGTGTTCCGCATCGTCGGCAGCGCGTCGACGCTGTTCGGCGGGCACGTCGGCGACGTCCGCGTGTACTTCGCGGTCGCCCGCCGCGGCGCGCTCCCGAGCGCCGAACGGATCCGCGAGATCGCCGAGGTCGCCCCGAGCGATGCGGTGCAGGTCTTCTCCTCCGAGCTCCGCCTGATCCCCGCCGCGGACTGAGTCAGAACGTCAGCGCCCAACCGACGGCCGGGGTGTCACCGTCCGCGAGCGGCATCACCGCGAGCGCGCCGGTGTCCGCGCCGAACGCGAGCAGGTCGATCACCTGGAAGACGCGCGACAGGAACAGCCCCGCCGCGCCGCCGATCATGAGCCCGATGCCGAGGCGCTCGCGGGTGTCGTCGTTGACGAACAGGACCACGCCGGTCGTCGTGACGCCCGCGCCGAGGACGTCGAGGATCGCGTACAACCACCCGCGCGGTGCACCGGCGATGAACTGACCGGAGCCGAACCCGATCGCCCAGCTGAACGCCAGGCCGAGGTAGTAGCGGTCGCCCTCCGAGATCGGCGCCCCCGTCTTCACCCCCGCGGGGGACGCGTCGGTGGCGGGGGTGTCGATCGACTTGGTCGCGACGTCGCGCGGTGGTGCCGGCGCCGGGCCGTGGGTGTGCTCGGACGGCAACAGGCTCACGACGACGAGCCCGATCTCCTGCACGGCGTCGTCGACGGACTCCGGCACGTCCTCGACGATGCGCATCTTCCCCTCCTGCGCTCCGTTGGGCAGGAGGCGGACCACGACGGTCGTGGAGGCGGTCTGCGTGAGCTGCAGCGCGTAGCCGTGCCGCGCGAGCGACACCCCCTCCTGCGCGAGCGTCTCCTGAACGCGCTGCTCGATCTCCACCACGCGCGTGCTCGCCGCCGCGACGGGCGTCGCGACGAGGAGGCTCAGCGCCCAGACGGCCCCTCGCATCTGCCGCCCACTACGGTGGGATCCGGCCCCGCCGTCAACCTTCGATGAAGCGCTTCAGGGCTTCGAGCTCGCAGTCGTCGAGCGGCGTCGCGCGCTTCGGCATCTGCGTTCCGATCAGCGGCGACTCGAGCGACACCTTGAGCCACAGGTACGACGCACCCGGCTGGCCGGGGGTGATCAGCGGCATCCCGCTGGGCGACTGCGAAGCCGCCGCCGCGAGGCGCCCCGTGAGCGCATCGATGTCGAGCGAAAGGTCGAGGCCTTCGCGGGCGGTCTCGGCGTCGTGGCAGCCGGACGTCGCGCAGCGCGGGAGGAAGATCTCTTCACGCAGCGCCGCGAGCGTCGGCTCGATGCACGTCTGTTCGACGGTCTCCTTCTCAGGCTCCATCGTGGTGGTGCGGGTCGCGTCGGTGCGGCGCGCGTCGCCCTCGATGGCGAGTCGTCCCGTACCTGGCCCTCCCGCCGGCCCGCAGGCGGCGACGAGCAAGAGCCCCGCGATCGACAACCCCCTCACGTGAGGTGGTTATCGGTAGGACACGGGCCCGGAGTGCGTGGAATTGAACCGGGGGTCGGTCAGACGTCGTACCGCGGACGCCCGCTCAGAAGCGGAACTGCGTCTCGACGCGGAACTCGTGGCTGTAGAGGTTGTCGCGCGTGTCGATCGCCGCCTCCACGAATCGGTACGTGTAGAGGAACGAGACGAGCCCCACGTTGCGCCAGACGTACATGTGCGCGGCGAAGCGGGCCTGGGTCTCGTCGACGATGCGGCGTAGCTCGGAGGTGAGCTCGACGTCGTCGTCGAACTCCGTCGCGTAGAACTGTCCGAAGTCGGCCGCGAGGAAGAGCCACTTGGGGATGACGAGCAGACCCGCCTGGATGTTGTAGGACAGCTGCCACGTGTCGAAGTTGAGCTCGCGTTTACCGTAGGTCTCGCCGATCAGCTCGAAGTGCCCCCAGCGGAACAGCGCCGCGATGTTCATCGCGGGGTAGCGCTCGTCGTCGCGCTGGTCGTAGCGACCACCCGCGTAGAGCGTCAGCGCGCGCGGCACCGGTGTGTAGAGGAAGCGGGTGTCCCAACGGTCGAAGCGGCCCATCGCGTACAGCGCGAGCTGGCCGCCGACACCGTACGTGTAATTGCGGTCCTCGTTGTTGAAGAAGTTGCCGCCGACCACGCCCGAGAAGCGCCCGGACCCGCCGGCCGCGAAGACGCGGTAGTCGAGCAGGCCGTAGACGAGCGGGCCGTTGACCTCGACCGCCGCACCGTTACCGGCCTCGAAGGCGGAGTACAGGTAGAAGGGCGGGTCGAGGAGGATGTTCTTCGACACCGACAGCACGAGGCCGTTCGAGAGGCCGCCGCCGCCGCTGTTGATGTTGAGGTAGTGGCCGCCGCCGATGGGCATCGAGAACATCGCGAACGTCAGGCGCGGCGAGCGCTCGGCGCGCATCGAGATGAGGAAGAACGAATCCTGGATGAACGGCACCGGCCCGAGGGCACGGAGCTGGATGCGGTTCACGCGGGTGTCGAAGGTGTCGTACGTCTCGTTGCGGGGGTCGACGGACGTGGCGTCCGTGCACTGGTTGCCCTTGCAGTACTCGTAGCTCGACCGCACGTGCGCGGCGAACGTGAACCGGATCCCCGGCGAGCTGCGGCAGACGTTCACGTTCGGATCGAAGCGGCAGCCGATGTCGGCGCAGTCGATCGCGCCGTCGCCGTCGTTGTCGAGGCCGTCCGAGCAGACGAAGTCGTTGCGCTCGCCGTCGACGTCACCGCCGGTGCCGATCAGGTCTTCGAGCGACTGACCCGGCGCGAGCTCGGGGAGCGGCTGCTCACCGGTGTTGCCGCCGGTCGACGCGATGCCGGTGCCGCCGAGCGGGCCCTCCCAGGAGCCCTGGCACACCTTCACCGCCGCCGATTCGCAGTCCGCGTCTTCGCAGTCGACCGCGCCGTCACCGTCGTTGTCGATCGCGTCGCTGCACAGGACGTCCGAGTTCTCGAGGCCCCCCGCCGTCTTGCAGACCGGGTCGTCGTAACAATCCGCGTCGGCGCAGTCGGTGACCGTGTCTTGGTCCTCGTCGATGCGGTCCGAGCAATTGGTCTCTTTGTCGGCAGCCCACGCGACACTCGGTGTCGCCAGGGCGCACATGCAGAGAAACGCCGCCGTCGTCGTCCATCCCGTACTCATTGATTACTCACACACCAGTGGTTTGTCGTCGCACGCGGTCACGAAGGGGTGCCGCGAGCAGTCGAAGTCGTCGCAGTCGGTGACGCCATCCTGATCGTTGTCGATGCCGTCGGAGCAGTAGGCGTTCAGCTGCGAGGGGCTGCCCACCGCCTCCTGACAGGCGAGGCGCGTCGCGTCCGTGGCCTGCGTCGGGCTCGAGCACGAGAAGTCCTCGCAGTCCGTGAAGCCGTTGCCGTCGTTGTCGATGCCGTCCTTGCACAGCTCGAACGTGTTCTCGAACGTGCAGACCGCGAGCACCGCCGGGTCGTCGCTGCGCGAGCACGAGAAGTCGTTGCAGTCGGTGAACCCGTTGCTGTCGTTGTCGATGCCGTCACTGCACGTCTCGGGGGTGTCCTCCGAGGGGCACAGCGCCGCGACCGCCGGGTCCGTGCTGCGCGAGCAGGAGAAGTCACCGCAGTCCGTGAACCCGTTGGCGTCGTCGTCGATCCCGTTGCTGCAGGTCTCGACGGTCGTCTCCGAAGGGAGCGACGCGCAGTAGTCGAGGATCGTCTGGTCCATGCTCCGTGAGCACGAGCGGTCGACGCAGTCGGTGAAGCCGTTGTTGTCGTTGTCGATGCCGTCGGAGCAGTTGGCGAGTGTGTCCTCGCGGCGTCCGATGCAGAACTGCTCCGCCGCCGCGCCCGCTCCGCTACAGTCCACGTCTTCGCAGTCGGTGAACTGATCGGCGTCGTTGTCCGCGCCGTCCGAGCACAGCTCGATCGTGTTCTCGTCGACTTTGCAGGCCTGCGTTCCCACGCAGTACGCGGTGTCCTCGCAGTCGATGCGGCCGTTGCCGTTGTTGTCGATCCCGTCGGCGCAGTTCTCGAAGCAGACCTCGAAGCTCCCGCAGTTGATCTCGCCGTTGGCGAAGACGTCGTCGCAGTCGGTCAGGCCGTCGCTGTCGTTGTCGATGCCGTCGCGGCACGCGATGTCCGTCTCCTCGGAGAAGCCGCAGACCGACACGAAGATCCCGCGCGAGCACCCGAAGTCGAAGCAGTCGATGAAGTTGTTACCGTCGTTGTCGATGCCGTCGCTGCAGAGCTCGTTCGTGAACTCGGTGTTGCAGCAGGCCTCCGGGATCGCCTGGCACTTGCGGTCACCGCAGTCGAACTGCCCGTTGTCGTCGTTGTCGATGTTGTCGCGGCAGACGAGCAGATCGTTCTCGCGTTCGAAGAACGGCGCGAGAGGGATGATGTCGCCGCAGTGTCCGGCGACCTCCAGGCAGTCGCCGTCGTCGCAGTCGGTCAGGCCGTCGCGGTCGTTGTCGATGCCGTCCGAGCACGCGATGTCGTCGCGCTCGTAGCCGAGGACCGGGCTGAGCGGCTTCTCGTAGCGGCACGCCGCGACGAGGAGCAGGGCGGCGACCAGCGCGCGCCTCACCGCAGACACCCCGGGCGGCTCTTGCCGTAGCGTCGGCCGAACTCGACGTAGAGCACACACGATCCCTCGCCCATCGGCGCGCCGGGGAGGATGCCGTCCTGCACGAGCTTCGCGAGCGCGAGCTCGAGCTCGAGGCGTTTGTCCTTGTCCTCCTCGTCGTCGAACCAGGCGAACCAGCCGACGTGCGCGAAGTCGCGGACGATCTGACTGACCTGCTCCTCCGTGAGGTCGCCGAGGATCGGTTCGAGGTCCGTGCGCGCACGGAGCGCCTGCACGCCCGCGGCGACCGAGGAGGTCGAGACGTCCCGCTCCTCGGCGCAGACCCACTGGCACTCGCTGTACGCCTCCTTGTGCGCCATCGAGTTCGAGTGGCCGTCGAGCGACGAGACCATGCGGTTGTACTGGGTGCCGTCGTCGCGCCCGCCGCCCTCGGTCGTGGAGTGGAGGGAGGTCATCACGAACGCCGGGACGCCGTGCGCCCAGATCCCGCGGCGCCCTTCGATCGCCTGGCGCTGCGCGGCCAGGTAGCTGGGATCCGACGGGGCGGTGCTGACGGTCATCGCGTGCGCGAGGCCGCGGCGTATCTGGTCGCGGGCGAGGTCGGGGCAGAACCAGAGGATGCGGCCGTACGTGTCGGTCTTCAGATCCTCGGAGGTGCAGTGCCACACGCCGCGCCGCGCGTTGAGCGTCGCGAGCTTGGCCAGCCAGTACAGCTCCTTGGCGTCCCAGCCGCCCCAGCGGTGCACCGGGCCGTAGCTCTCCAGCGTGTTGAACCCGGCGAGGCGCGCGCGAGTCCCGCTGTGGACACCCGCGAGGACTTTGAAGCTGTCGCCGTCGTTGAAGTACACCGGCGTCGGGACGCCGTTCAGGTAGACGCGCGTCGGGACCTCAGCGGCTTGGGCCGTGGCGCTGATTGCGACGGTGGCGAGTACGGCGATCGAGAGCAGGCGCATGGTCGAACTGGCGGCACCTAAGGCGAGCCGTTGGATTGCTGTCAACGGAACACCCGACCTATTCACCTACGCGTTGCGGGCTCGCCCGACGCGTCGGCGTGAACCGGCGCGTTCGACCGGGCTACCCCGCTTCGACGTTCCTCGCTTGTCAGGCTTCGTCATTCGTACACGCGCATCGGATCGTCGGGGCGGCTCCGCGGCGGCGTCGCTGGCGACGAAGCTTCCGTGGGTTTGGGGCGTGGCTTGGTGCGGGTCGGTCGCGGGCGGACGAGGGGCACGGGCCGGGATCGTGGCGGGGCACCGCGGCTCGACGGCTTCGTCGCGGTGAGGGGCTTGGACGTCGAGGGCGACTCGGGTGGCCGAGCGACGCTTGCCTGCGCGCGGCTGCTCTTCGCGTGCACCGTGCCGTCGTTCGCGGGCGCGGCGCCGTCGTTCGCGGGCGGGGGGCCGTCGTTCGCGGGCGGGGGGCTGGTGTTCGCGGGCGCCGGGCCGTCCTCGTCATGCGCGGGGCCCTCGCTCGCCGCCGAGGCGGGCGCCGCGATCGCGGGCGCCTTGCGGGGCGCTTCGATGCCGAGCGGGGTGGACCCGGGCGCAGGCATCAGCGCCCACCCGGCCAGCGCGCCGAGCGCGAGCACCGGCAGCACGACCCGCGCCCAGCGGCGCGGTTGGGGGGGCGCTTCCAGGCGTCGGGTGTCCTTCAGCTCCAGCGTTTCGTACCGCGGGCGCGCGGTGCGGGCGATCTGGAGCGTGCGGCGGAGCGCTTCCGCGCTGGGGTGGCGGCGCGTCGAGGAGCGCTCCAGCGCCCGGTCGATCACGGCGGCCAGCGCTTCGGGGATCGTCGGCGCCAACGCCGACACGGAGGGCGGCGGTTCGTCCATCACCGCGCGCAGCAGCGCGCCCGGCTCCTTGCCCGTGAACGGGGGCCGGCCGGCCCACGCGAAGAACAGCGTCGCGCCGACGCCCCAGACGTCGGTGCGCGCGTCGATGACGCTCCCGAGCGCCTGCTCGGGGCTCATGAAGTGCAACGTCCCGAG
Source organism: Deltaproteobacteria bacterium (assembly GCA_040218735.1). Classification (GTDB taxonomy): domain Bacteria; phylum Myxococcota; class Kuafuiibacteriia; order Kuafuiibacteriales; family Kuafuiibacteriaceae; genus JAUHYN01. Next base: position 17,854 of record JAVJQW010000036.1, on the reverse strand, counting down.
CAACACGCCGTGCGCCGTGATCTCCTGGACGGCGTCCCCGGCGATCTGTTTGGCGATGCCGAGGTCGAGCAGCTTCACGTGGCGCTGCCCGTCGAGGCCGCGCGCGAGGAAGATGTTGGCCGGTTTCACGTCGCGGTGGACGAAGCCCTCGGCGTGCATGGCTTGGAGCGCGTCGAGCACTTCGATGACGACGTCGGTGACGTCGAGCGGATCGATGTGTCCGTTGCGGAGCGCCTGACCGAGGTCCTCGCCGTCGAGGAGCTCGAGCACGAGGTACAGGCTCCCGTCCTCTTCTTGCCCGGCGTCGAGGACGTCGACGAGGCCAGGGTGGCGAATCTGCGCCGCCGCGCGCGCTTCACGCAGGAAGCGGATCGCGATCGTCGGGACGGAGAGGGCGATGGACGCATCGATCGTCTTCACGGCGACGCGACGCTGCGTCACGACGTGCTCCGCCTCGTAGACCGTCGCCGTCCCCCCACGACCGATGACCCGCAGCAGCTGATATCGGTCCGCGATGCAGGCGCCCACCCGCGAGGGGACCTCGTTGTGCGCCGTGGTCATCGCCTGAATTCATACCACGCGGTCTGTTCACGGCGCGAACGGTTTGCCATGATTCCCCGCGGGGGAAACCGTGCCTCAGCCGAATCGACTGCTCGTCCTCGTCACCGCCCTGGCGTCCATCGCCGCTGCGCCCGAACCCGACTTCGAAGCCGCGCGTGGCGCCTTCGAAGCCGGCGTCGGCCACCTCGACGCCGGGGAGCACCGGTCGGCCGTCGAGGCCTTCGAACGATCCCTCGCGCTGCGCTTCAGCCTGTCGGCCCAGTACAACCTGGGCCTCGCGCAGCGCGCGGCGGGCGACGACCGCGCGGCCATCGCCACGTTCGAGCGGTTCCTCGACGCCGCGACGGAGCGCGGCCACACCGACGGCGTCGAGCACGCGCGGACGCTGGTCGAGGCCCTCCGGGCGCGCCTCGTCCACCTGAACATCTCGGTCGTGGGCGCGGCGCGGGACCTTCGTTTGAATGGAGACGTGCTCGCGGACGGTGCGGGTGAGCTCGCGCTCGTCCTCGCGCCGGGGACCCACGTGCTCACGTACGAGGACGCGTCGGGCGCGCGGCAGACCCGGCGCGCGGAGCTGGCGCCGGGCGCGCGCATCACGGTGACGATCGACGCCCGCCCGCCGCTCCCGAAGGTGACGCCCCCGCCGCCCCCGCCGCAGGTGGTCGCCGCGCCCCCGGCGGCCGAAGACACGACGTGGGTCTGGTGGGTGGGCGGCGCCGCGATCGTCGCCGCCGCCGCGGGTGCGGCGCTCGTGACGTACGCGATCACGCGGCCGGGCGATCCGGAGTACGACGGCGGCTCGCGCGACGTCGTCCTGCGCGGCCTCGCGCCGCGTGCCGGGTGGGGCGGTGCGCTGTGAAGCCACCGTCGATCCCACGTCCGGTATCCTCGGCCGGCCTCGTCGCTCTCCTCGCTGCGTGTTCTTCACCCGACGGGCGACAGCTCGTGGTCCACGTGCGCACCACGCTCGACGCGGCGGCGCTCGGGGACGTGCAGGTCGACCTCGACGTCGGCGGTGAACGTCGCGACGGCGTGCTGCTCACGCGGACCGAGGACGACGACGGAGCGCTCGGCAGCTTCGGCGTCGTGCCGTCCGAAGACGACGTCGAGGTGAGGCTCCGCTTCACGGAGGCGGGGGGCGCGTTCGAGCACGTCGCGCGGTTCGACGACTTCGCGGCGGGTGAGCGAACGCGCGTCTTCGTCTGCCTCGACCCCGCGACCGCCTGCGCCGGCGCGTGCGACGCGGCGCGCCTCGAAGCCGGTGTGCCGCCGCGCGGCTGGGACGACTGCGGACCGACCGCCGACGTCACGACCACCCCCGGCGAAGACGGCGATCCGATGGCCGTCGGCGATCGTCGCGTGGCGGCGATCGGCGGGGTCGGCGATCAACACGTCACCGGCGTCGTGCGCGTGGACGCGGCGCGCGACGTCGTCGTCGGGCGGTTCTCGGGGACGATCGATCTCGGAGGCGAGCGCCAGGCCGACGGCGAAGACGGCTTCGTCGCCGCGCTCGATGAGGGCGGCGGGACCGCGTGGTGGCTGTGGCTCACGGGCCCCGGCGACGAAGCGGTGACCGCGGTAGCGTCGCTCGAAGACGGCGCGACCACGGTCGTCGGGACCTTCGAGCAGCGGCTCGAGGTGACGGGCCCGAGCGGCGTCGTCGCGACCTTCGACACACGCGGCGGGACCGACGTGTTCGTGCTCGTGCTGTCCGGCGACGGCGCCGTCGTCGCGGACCGTTCGTTCGGATCGGGCGTCGACGATCGTGCGACGGACGTCGCGGTGGGCCTCGAGCGGGGCGCGCTCCGCATCGCCGTCGCCGGCGCGCAGCGCGGCCGTGTCGATCTGGAGGACGGGTGCGCCTGGACGGGGAACGGGCAGGTCAGCGTGACAAACGGCGTGGACCGCGCGCTCTCCGTCGTCTTCGATCCCGACCTCGCCTGCCTACGGGGCGCGACGATCGCGGGCGGTGACGCCGTCGTCGCGGACGCCGTCGTCGTGCACGGCGGCGGATACGTCGTCACCGCGGCGCGGACGCTCGGTGTCGTCGCGATGCCGTCGTCCATGGCGGATCGGCGCCCGCCGATCGCCGCGCCGTCGGACGGCGAAACGGACGTGGTGTTGTTCGAGCTGTCGCCTGACGGGGACATCTCGAACCTCGTCGAGATCGCGGGCGCGGGGCACGATCGGGTCGAGGTCCTCTCGGCGCCGCCCACCCAAGGGAGGCTCCTCGTCTCGGGCACGTTCGGCGCGGGGCCGCGCGGGTACGGCGTGGTCGGTGCGATCGGCGCTCCCGACCGCCGCATCTTCGCGATGCACCTGACGACGGGGCCGCTGCAACCCGAGTGGGTGAAGGACGTCGCGGTGGACGCGGCGCTCGTCCCGACCGCGGGTGCGAGCAGCATCGGGGTCACCGCGACGATCGTGGCGTCGTTCACCGCGACGTTCGAGATCGACGGCACGCCCGTCGTCCCTCCGGTCGGCGCGGCGGGCGTCGTCGCGATGCAATTCGACGCGGACGGAGTGCTCACCGCGACCGAGCTCCTCGTGGCGGGGCAGGCTACCGCGACCGCCTACCGCGACGACGCGAGCGGCGTGACGATCGCCGGCGCGTACTCGGGCGCGGTCGACGTCGAAGGCCTCGGACGCGCGGACGGCATCGACGGGTTCGTGATCCGACGCTGAGCCGCTCGATCGGGTTGCCGATCGACCGCCGAGGTCCTAAGCAACACGGCGCGTTGCTCGACCTCGACTCACTCAACCGCGAGCAGCTCGAAGCGGTCCTCACTACGGAGGGACCGCTCCTCGTCCTCGCGGGCGCCGGCAGCGGCAAGACCCGCGTGATCACGTATCGCCTCGCGCACCTGCTCCACCGCGGCGTCCACCCGCGGAGCATCCTGGCGGTGACCTTCACGAACAAGGCGGCGTTCGAGATGAAGGAGCGGGCGAAGAAGCTCGCGGGGAAGGCGGCGCGCGGCACGACGATCAGCACCTTCCATGCCCTTGGGGCGCGCATCCTGAGGACCTGCCCGGATCGCGTGGGCCTCAAGGCGGGTTTTTCGATCTGCGACGGGGGCGAGCAGATGGGCACGCTGCGTCGCATCCTCCGCACGCTGCGGATCGACGACCGCAAGTTCGACGCGAAGCGCCTGATGGTCGTCATCTCGCACGCGAAGAACGCGGGGATCGACAGCGGTGGGTTTCGCGAGGCGGAAGGTGATCTGCTCAACGCCGCGGGGGAGTCGATCGTCGAGGAGCTGATGCCCGACGACGACTACCGGGTCGCCGCGATCGAGGCCTACGAAAAGTACGAGTCCGCGCTGCGCGCGCAGAACGTCGTCGACTTCGACGACCTGCTCCTCCTCACGCTGCGTCTCCTTCAGACCGACGACGAGATCCGCGAGCGCCTCACGCGACGTTGGCAGTACCTGATGATCGACGAGTACCAGGACACCAACGGCGCGCAGTTCGAGCTGATGCGCGTGCTCGCGGGCGAGCGGCGAAACCTGTGCGTCGTGGGCGACGACGACCAGTCGATCTACGGCTGGCGGGGCGCGGACGTGGAGAACATCCTGCGCTTCTCGACGCACTTCCCCGGCGCCAAGACGGTGATGCTCGAGACGAACTACCGCTCCACCGGCAACATCCTCGAGGTCGCGAACGCGATCATCGAGAAGAACGCGAACCGCTACGACAAGCGGCTCAAGCCGGCGGCGGGCGACGGGGACAAGGTGAAGATCGTCGCGCTCGAGGACGAGGACGCGGAGGCCGAGGAGATCGCGGACGCGATCGTGCAGCTGCAGGCGAAGCAGGTCCCGCTGGAGGACGTCGCGGTGCTCTACCGGAGCAACGTGCAATCGCGTGCGATCGAACTCGCGCTCCGCACGGCGCACGTCCCGTACCGCGTCGTGGGCGGGATGGACCTGTTCGACAAGAAGGAGATCAAGGACGCGCTCGCGTACCTGAAGGTTCTCGTGAACGCCGATGACGAGCAGTCGATGCGCCGCATCCTGAACTACCCGCCGCGGGGGATCGGGGACACGACGATCAAACGCATCGACGACTGGGCGCGCGGCGAGAACCTCCCGCTCGTCGACGGGCTCAACCGCGCCTACGAAGTCGACACACTCAGTGAGAAGGGCGCCGACGCGGTGGCGTCCTTCATGGAGCTGCTCGCCCAGCACAAGAAGCTGTTGAAGCGGCAGAAGGCGAGCACCGTCGCGCGGAAGCTGTTCGACGCCGTGGAACTGGAAGCGACGCTGTTCGCTTCGACCGACGATCCGCAATCCGCGAGCCGCAAGGTCGACAACGTGCGCGCGGTGCTCGAGCAGCTCGACCGGTTCGAGAAGCGCGTGAAGAAGAAGAAGAAGCGCGCGGCGTTCGAAGCTCAGCAGGAGCCGCCCGAGGACGACGAAGACGAGGACGACGCGCTGTTCGTGGAGATGGAGGAGGCGTCGCTCGGCGCGTTCCTCTCCGACCTCGCGCTCTCCGGTTGGGAGGACTCGAACAACAAGGACGACAAGGAGGAGAAGGTCATCCTGTCGACGATCCACGCGTCGAAGGGGTTGGAGTGGCCGCACGTGTTCCTCGTCGGCGTCGAAGAGGAGCTACTCCCGCACCGGCGTACGCTGGAGGGAGACGGTCACATCGACGAGGAGCGCCGGCTTGCGTACGTCGCCGTGACACGCGCGCGCACCTACCTGACGGTGAGCTACGCGACGAGCCGCACGAAGTGGGGGCAGGTCGTCCCGCGCGAGCGCTCACGTTTCCTCGAGGACCTCCCGGACGAGCGCGTGGATCGCTGCGAGGGAACGATGTTGAAGGCGTCGACACCCGAGGAAGCCGCCGAGGTCGAAGCGCACTGGCGGAAGAAGATCCGCGCTCAGCTCGGCATCGACTGACGACGACGGAGCAGGAGCAGCCACGGGACGAGGAGGGCACCGAGCGCCCCGCCGCTCGCGGCGCCCGAGACACACCGGCAGCCTTCGTCGAACGACCAGCACCCGAGTGTACCGCGCGCGCTCTCGAGGCCGGCGGCGTCGATGGCGGTGACCGCGTAGCAGTGCTCGCCGGGGCCGGGGCTGTCGTACGCGAGGCGCTCGCCGACGAAGCGACCGGTGATCGCGACCTCGTCACGATAGACGACGTACGCGACGGCGTCCGAGGGCGGGTCGATCGCCAGCGTCACGGCGTCGCCCGTTGCCCCGCAGGAGTCCTCCTCGTCGTAGTCACCCTCCGAGAAGATGACGTCGGCGGAGGGGGCGTCCGGGCTCGTGATGTCGGGTTCGTCCGAGCGGGAGACGCCGACGGGTCCGCTGGTGAACACGTAGGCGCCGTGGTCTTCGGGGAGCGAGAAGACGAAGAGCCGGTCGCGGCTCGGCGACGTCCCGTAGCTCGCGCGCAGGGGGAGTCGGTCGCCCCTCGCGTCCAGGACCGCCGGGTCGTCCGAGGAGGGCGAAAACGCCTCCGCCATCACGAACACCGCGCCGTTCATCGGGATCTGGGTCCCCTCGGTCGGGGCGGCCACGTGGCGGCCCTCGGGGAGTGAGCACGCGTCGGCCGCGCGCGGCGCGAGGAGCAGCGCGGGGAGCAGGAGGAGCACGGAGCGCATCGTGCCCACTGTACTTCAACCGAGCGCGGGCGGGCGCGATCGAGCGTCGCCGATCGTGCCCGCGGTTCGATGCGTGCTCGATCAGCGCTCGACCGGCTTGATGACGCCCAGCGCCGCGCCGCCCGGGTCCTCCACGTGCGCGAACCGGCCGACGCCCGGGACGTCCATGACCTCGCCGAGGAGCTTCCCGCCGCTCGACGTCGCGCGCTTCACGGCCGCGTCGCAGTCATCGACGGCGACGTAGCGCGTCCAGTGCGTGGGGGCGTTCGGGACGGGGTTCTTCATGACGCCGGCCCGCATCGTGTCACCGTTCTTCAGCACGAAGTACGTGCCGTCCGGCATCTCCATCGTCTCGTGGGTGTAGCCGAACGTCTTCTCGTAGAAGGCCACCGCCGCCTCCGGGTCGTCCGTCGCGAGCTCGTTCCAGTGGAAGGTGCCGGGGCCCGTCGCGGCCTCGGCGTCCTCGGTGGCCGACTTGAACAGGAAGAACGCCCCGCCGGAGGGATCCTTCACCGGCTGCATGCGGCCGACGGTCGGGATGTCCATCGCGTCCATCAGCGCCTCGCCGCCGTTGGCCACGACCTTCTTGGCCGCAGCGTCCACGTCCTCGACCGACAGGTAGCTGACCCAGTGCGTCGGCACACCCTCCATCGGCGGCGGCGCCACGCCGCACACCGGCGCGTCGCCGGCCTTCAGCATCGGGTAGACGAAGTCCCCCATGTCCATCTCTTCGACCTTCCAACCGAGCAGCTCCGTGTAGAAGGCCTTCGCCTGCTCTGCGTCCTTCGTGATGATCTCGTGCCAAACGAAACGTCCGTGATCGTAACCCATCTTCATTCTCCTCATCGTTGAGCGCCCGCCGGGGCGCCGTGTTCGGGAGGAGGACGAAGGAGGTCGGCGTCGATCGACAGCCCGACGCAAAAAAAAATCGACGACCCGCTGTCGATCCTAGGGCGGCCCGTTCGTCCTCGGGGTAGGAGGACGAAACATGCAGTACTTGCTCTTGATCTACGAAGCCGAGAACGCTCGGGCCGACCACACCGAGGCCCAGCAAAAGGAGATGCTGGAGCGCTACTTCGCGTTCAACGATTACTTGAAATCCAAGGATGCGTTCATCGCCGGGGACGCGCTGCAGTCCGTGGCGACCGCCACCTCCGTGCGCAAGCGCGAGGGCAAGGTCGTCACCACGGACGGCCCCTTCGCGGAGACGAAGGAGCAGCTCGGCGGCTATTACCTCGTGGAGGCGAAGGATCTCGACGAGGCGATCGAGTTCGCGTCGCGCATCCCCGCCGCCGACCTCGGCACCGTCGAGGTCCGGCCGCTCATGGTGTTCGATTGAGCTGACGCGCGGTGCAGACGCGCCTCGAAATCCAACGGGTCTACCGCGAGCACCACGGCTGGGTGCTCGCGCGCCTGGTGCGATCCGTCCGCGACCTCGACCTCGCGGAGGACGCGCTGCAGGACGCCTTGCTCACGGCGCTCGACCAGTGGCCGGTCCGCGGGGTCCCGGACGATCCCCGGCGGTGGCTCGTCGTCGCGGCGCGCAACCGCGCCATCGACGAGCTGAGGCGGCGCACGATGCGCTCCAAGAAGAACGACGAGCTGGAGTGGCTCGCGTCGCTCGAGCGCGAGGTCGCCGCGGGGGAGGACGGCCCGATCCGCGACGACATGCTCCGGCTCGTCTTCACCTGCTGCCACCCCGCGCTCGCGGAGGAGGCGCGTGTGGCGTTGACGCTGCGGGCGATCGCCGGGCTCGAGACCGAGGAGATTGCGCGTGCGTTCCTCGTGCCCAACGCGACGATGGCGCAGCGCCTCGTCCGCGCGAAGAAGAAGATCCGCGGCGCGAAGATCCCGTTCGTCGTGCCCGACGAGGACGCGATCGACGAACGCGTCGCGGGCGTGCTCGCGGTGGTCTACCTCGTGTTCAACGAGGGGTACTCGGCGACGCACGGCGCGCAGGTGGTGCGTCGCGATCTGTGCAAGGTCGCGCTCCGCCTCGGCGCGGCGCTGGCGCAGCTGCTCGACGACCACCCCGAGGCGTTCGGGTTGCTCGGGTTGATGCTCCTGCACGACGCGCGCAGCGCCGCGCGTGCGTCGGAGTCCGGCGAGCTCGTGTTGCTCGAGGCGCAGGATCGCGGGCGCTGGAACCAGGCGCAGATCGCGGAGGGCATCCGCGTCACGAAGCAGGCGCTGAGACTGGGGCGCGCCGGCCCGTACGCGCTGCAGGCAGCGATCGCCGCGGTCCACGCCGAAGCCCCCACGGCGGACGTGACGGACTGGGCGCAGATCGTCGCGCTCTACGATCACCTGCTCGCGCGCGCCCCGACGCCGGTCGTCGCGCTGAACCGCGCCGTCGCGGTGGCGATGCGCGACGGCCCCGAAGCGGGCCTCGCGGAGGTCGACGCCCTCGCCGACGCGCTCGACGGCTACCACCTCTTCCACGCGGCGCGCGCGGACCTGCTGCGGAGGTTGGGGCGCTACGAGGCGGCGGCCAAGGCGTACACCGCGGCGCTGGCCGCGCCGTGCAACGAGGTCGAGCGGCGTTTCTTGGAGGGACGTTTGGCGGAGGTCAGGGGCGCGCGGTGACGATGCCGCGCGACTCGTCGATCATGCAGCGGCGCCCGTGCTCCGCGTTCTCGAAGCGGATGACGTTCGGGCTCGCGAGCTTGAAGCCGGCGGCCTCGAAGAACGGGCGCGGGTCGGGGAGGGACAGCTCGCCGTCCGCGACCTGACGGCACAGGCGCCCCGACAGGCCGATCTGGGTGATGACCATCTCCCCGTTGCGGACCTCGGCGTGGATGTGACCGTGCCAGATCGCCGGCCAGCCGCGGCCGAGCGAACCCGTGGTGAGGATGCCGCCGCCCATGCCCCAGTTGTCGGCGTGGTTGCTGCGACGCGGGGCGCGTAGCGCGTGGATGCCGCCGGAGAAGTCGATGAGGAAGTTGCTCGCGAAGGGGCCCGTGCTGTGCCACGCGAGGTGGTCGGTGTGGCTGGCTTCGTCGTAGACCTCCGTGATGCGGCCGTTCCAGTTGTCGGTGCTCGGGCGCAGGTTCACGGTGTCGCCGCTGCGCGAGAAGACGTTGTGCTCCACGTTGCCCGAGATGAGGGGCTTCATGGCCTCGGCGTGCAGGATGGTCGCGCGGGGGTCGAGGCCGTCGAGCTTGCCCTGCTGACTGCTCAGCGCGAATAGCTCCGCCATCTCGTGCCCCTGCGGGTAACGCTGGAAGCGCCCCTTGAGCGTGATGTGCCCGTGGTCGACGGCGAGCTCGCGCGCTTCGATCTCGCGGCAGTCGTACGACTGCGCGACGCCGGCGCCGATCGTCTTGGCGAGGTGCGCCTGCGCCTTCGGGTCGAGCTTCTGCATGTACGCCGGGAGGTCGACGTCGAACCCGTGCCGGTCCTTCAGGTCCTGCGCGACCACCTGCGGGAGGGTCACGCCCTCGCTGATGATCTGCTTTTGCACCTGCTCCAGGATCGGCTTTTCACGCTCGAGCTGCTCGAGGCGCGCCGGGATGATCTCGTCGGTGAGGAACGTGATCGTCTGCGCGTGCTCCGAGCACCACGCCTGGACCTCGCGATCGTTCGTCGGGTCCGCCGCCTGGTCGCGGAAGAACGACACCAGCTCGCGAAGCTCCCCGCGCGACAGCGTCTCGCCGCCGCTCCGCAGGACCCGCTGGCCCTCGTCGAGCGTGACCGCCTCGCCGGCGGCGCTGTTGGGGGCAATGACTTGGGCAATGGCGTCCCGGACGGCAGATGCGGACATGTGATGTGTGTATCGGTGGGATAAAGCCGGAGGTTGCTTCCCAATGGGCGTTTTGCCCATGCTCGACGCACCGATGGCCCAGCCCCCCGCCGACATCGCCGAGCGCATCGGCGCCCACCTCGTGAAGGGCACCGACGAACCCTACGCCTTCCCGCCCGAGGGCCTCGACGCCGTGGCCGCGATCCTCGACGCCGAAAAGACCCAGCCGCGCTTCGACGAAACCATCCGAGACGTCTTTCGTTTCGCGCACTTCCTGGCCACGAAGCTCGACGCCCCCCAGGCGGGCCGCGGCCTCCTGGAGGTCGGCCTGCGCTTCAAGAAGGTCGACGAGGTCTTCGCGCCCCCGCCCGGCGCGCGCGTCGATGACGCGACGTGGCGAAGGCTCCTGGGCACCGAGCGCGACCCCCGCCCCGTGGGGAACGCGAAGGTCCCCGGGGCCAAGAAACCCTGGGAGGTCCTCGGCTCGTGATCGCCGTCCTCGTCGCGCTCGCCGCCGCGACCGGCCCGACCCCCGCCGAGGTCTACACCGTCGACCTCGCGGCTGCGCTCCGCGCGCTCCCCGCCGGGCGCGAGGTCTCGGAGGCGCTCGGCAAGCTCCAGCGTGAGCGGGAGGCCGAGATCCGCCAGCGCGAGGATCGCCTCCTCGCGGGGCGCGCGAAGATGTCTCCCGCGGCCTACCGCGCCCAGGCCGAAGAGCTCGCGGAGCGAATCCAGGGGATCAACCAGGAGCTCGGTGCGGCGCAGGACCGGCTCCTCGCTCCGCACCTCGCCGAGCTCCGCGGCTACGTGGCGGACGCGCAGAAGCGGGTGAAGGGGATTCACATCCACGAGGTGGGCGACGTCCCGCTGCGCGGTGCGCCGAAGGCGTGTGATGCGACGTCCTGGCTCATCGAGACGGCGCGCGCGGGCGCAGTGAAGGCGCCGCCGCCGCGCAACCCAGCTTGCCGGTTCGACTTCTTCCTGTACGTCGACTTCGACGACATCGTCCGCCAGATGCGCGAGGGGAAGGCCGCGATCGCCAAGCTCGACAAGGACAAGGACGACAAACAGAACGCGCTCGACGCCGACCAGAAGAAGCTCGCGACGCTGCGCGCAAAAGCGGAGCAGGGTGACCCGCAGGCGGGCGACGCGGCGCGGGCGCTCGCGAAACAGATCGAGGCGCGCTACGCGCGTATGCAGCAGGCGATCGAACGCGCCGAGCTCGCGGCGATGCAGCGCCTGTACGGACAGATCGAGCGCATGGTGGAGCGCCTCGCGGTGCGGACGAAGGGGGTCGCTTTCGTCGAGTCGCTCGACGGCGCCTCCACGCGGATGACCCCGAGCTGCGAGGTGTCGTCGTGGGTCGCCGGGCTGATCGACGTCAAAGCGAAGGTGGACGACCTCGACAAGGTCTGCCCCGAGCTCGCCGCCTCGCGGGCGCGGTAGCGCGCGAATCGGATCGATGTTACCCGACCGGTTCGGGAGCGGTCCTTCGGTTGGCGACGCGAAGCGCATGCGCGGTCGGCGTGGCCATCGCCACGATCCTCCTGACCCCGCACGCCCGGGCGCAGGACGGCGCGACCGACGCCGCCTCCCGCGCGACGCTCAGCCGTAGCCTCCGCAGCTCCGCGTTCCTCGGCGCCGAGGTCGACGCGCGCTACAAGAACGCGGTCTACGCCGAGGACGCCCAGCCGGGGCCCTCCGGGCAGAGCACCCTGCGCGCGTCGGTGTACGGGAGCGGCGACGTCGGTCCGCTCGGGCTCTACCTCGGGCTCGGTACCGTGGCGCGGCCGTTCTCCAACGACCCCACGCTCGGCGATCCGTTCCGCGATCCCTACGACGACTTCACGTTCGGTCGGAACGTCCGGTTGTTCTCGGCGTACGTCGAGTACGTCGGGAAGGACGAGGACCGGCGCCGGGTGTGGTCGGTTCGCGCCGGACGCCTCACGGACCTCGACCGCACCGCGCGGTTGTTGATGTTCGACGGCGCGCGCCTCGGGCTGAACACCGGCCCCGCGCGGTGGAGTGTGTACGCCGGGCGGCGCGCCGTGCTCGACGGCAACTTCGAAGACGGCGCGAACGACGCCCTCACATGGCTCGTCGCCGGCGCCGGGTTGAAGCTCGAGCTCGGCGCGGTGGATCTCGAGGCTGCGTACAAGCTCGAGTCGCTGCACCGCGCGATCGTCCGCGGCGGGTTCTCGGCCGGGGAGCTGGTGTACCTCGACCTCTCCGCAGAGGCGCGCATCGGCGGGCGCGATTCCGTCCAAGCCTACGACGACGCCTACGGCGTGCAGCGCGACGACGTCGGCCTCGCCTTGGTCCTGCGACACGACGGATCCGCGCAGAACACCACCGCGTCGGTGCTCGTCGATTGGCGTCTTCAGATGCAGCTCGGTCGTGACCCGGTGACGTTCGGCCGCGGTGGCCTCGGGCCCGATGCGAGCGACGTGCAGGCGGCGATGGGCGTGCCGCTGTCCACCGCGCTCCTCGATCGGCTGTTCCTCGGACCGCAGACCGCGCACGTGTTGGCGGAGGCCGAGGCGCGCTGGTGGCCGGCGACGGCGGTGGTCCTCGCGGTCGGTGGCTTCACCCGGCAGCCGCTCTCCGCCGAGGACAAGACGAGCATGCGCCCGGCGATCGTCGAGGTGTACGGCGGCCCGGAGTTTCGTGTGACGGAGCAGGTCCGCGTGGGCGCCGAAGCGCGCTTCGCGGTCGAGGATCCGGGTGAGCCGGGGCGGGTGTTCGCGTCGACCGGGAGCGGCGAACGGCAGAGCGGCGCGGTGCGGCTGTACGCGGAGGTCCCGTTGTCCTTCGGCGCGTGGCGGGTCGCGCTGCGTCCGGAGGGTGAGGCGTCGACGTTCAAGACGCGCGGTCCGCTGAGCGTGACGAACAACCAGAACGCGTTCTTCGGCGGGATGGCCGCGCTGGTCTCGTACCACTCCGACTTCTGGGCGCTGCTTCGGTACGGCGTCGGCACCATCCCGTCGTTCTTCGCGGACGGTGTGCGGTTCGCCAACGACCTGCAGCTCACGGTGGGAGGGCGCTACTGATGCGAGCGCTGGTGTTCCTGCTGCTGTTCCTCCCGAGCGTCGCCTCCGCGCAGGCGCTGACGGTGAAGTGCACCGGCCAGACCTACGAAGCGATCGCGCAGGAGCGCTACGGCGACGCGCGCCTCGGCAAGATCCTCGCGATCTTCAACCGCACGCCGGACCAGGCCAACTGCAAGAACGGCCGCTTCGTCCGCATCGTCCGCACGGTGCGCCACGAGGTGCGGCTGGGTCAGACGCTCGCCGCGATCGTCTCGCGTTTCTACCGCGCGCCGGGCGCCGAAGCGTTCCTCCGCGCGAAGCTGAAGTACCCGGAGGGCACCGAGCCGCCGACCGGCACCGTGCTCCCCTTGCCCGTGGAGATCGCGGTGCCCGTGGGCGCGCGGCCGGCGCGTGACCTGAGCACGATCTACGGGTTGCCTTCGCTCGACACGATCCGTCGCTTCAATGGATTGCGGGCGCGGGATGCGCTGCCGCGAGGCTCGGTCTACGTGCCGGTCGAGCTGGAGCCGACGATGGCGCCTCCGCCGCCGCCGCCCCCACCGCCGGTGGCGAGCGCGCCGCCGCCGACGATCGAGACGAAGAAGGTCGCGCCGAAGGACGGGCCCCGCGCGGTGCCGAACCCGTTCCCCGCGCGCTTCGATCGCTTCGAACACGCGAAACACGCCGCGGTCACGGAGCTCGTGGGGTGCGCGGGGTGCCACGTCAGCGACCCGGCGGAGCCGACGACGTACCTGCCGATCGACACCAAGACCTGCGAGCGCTGCCACGTGAGCTTCGAGGCGACGCCCCCGATGCAGCGCACCGCGCGCCTCGCGCTGACGTTCAGCCACGACACCCACCTCGCGAAGGGGGGCGCCGCGCAGGAGGAGTACGAGATCGGTTGTCGTCGTTGCCACACCTCCGTGTTCGACGGGCAGACGCCGGGCGTCGCGCCGGGTCACGCGGTGTGCGTCAAGTGCCACAACGAGAGCGAGGTCGCGCCGGCCGTCGCCGAGGCGTGCAGCGGCTGCCACGCGGTCACCGAGTCGAGCGACCGCCTGATGCTCGCGCGCTCGCTGCTCGCCGAGCACTACGCGCAGGGCCCGCGGATGACGGACATCCGGTTCGAGCACCGCGCGCACCTCCCGGACGAGCCGAAGCCGGAGCTGGAGGATGTCGCGTGCGGGCAGTGCCACGAGTCGGTGACGCGTTCAAGGGATCTGTCGATGGTCGAGCCGATGCGCATGGCGGACTGCCTCGAGTGCCACGCCGGGTTGGAGCGCGAGATGGTCGCTTCGACGGAGCGGCTGGATCGCTGCGCCGTCTGTCACGTGGTGACGCGCGAGAGCACGTCGCCGTTCCTCGCTTCGCAGCTCGATCGCGCGTTGGCGCACTCGCCGACGTTCCGGCGTCGTCACGCGCGCGCGGCGGAGGCGGACGACGGAGACTGCGCGACCTGCCACGTCGAGATGTCGGGTGGCGTCGGCGCGGACTGTCAGCGTTGCCACGAGCGCACGCGCCCGAAGGACCACACGGTGCGTTGGCGCGAGGAGCCGCACGGCCGCGCCGCGGTGCGTGACCCCGAGCGCTGCTCGACGTGCCACCAGCGCGATCGCTGCGCCGACTGCCACAACGTTCCGCCCCGCGATCACTTCCCGCGGGAGTTCTTCCGCACGCGCCACGGCAACGCCGCGCAGCGCGGGATCCGGCGCTGTCAGACCTGCCACATCCCGCAGGTCGACTGCGCGCGGTGCCACGACGTCCTGGGGACGTAGGTCAGCCGCCCAGCTCGTACTGAAGCGCCTCGTAGGCGTCCTTCGTGTCGAGCACGACCTCGTCCGGCTCACCGGCGCCGAGCTTTTCGAGCATCGCGGCGAGCGCTTCCTCGCGGCCGTCGGCGAGCTCTTCACCCAGCACGAGGTGCGCGACGAGGTCGGCGCACGCGAGGGTGTGTGTGAGGTCTTCGGCGAACGGGGGCACGAGGATCACGAGCTCCGCGCCGCCCTCTTCGGGGAGGTGGTGGTGCAGGAGCGCGTGGACCAGCGCCTGGCTGAACCCCCAGCGCTCGGCGACGAGCCCGGAGAAGCCGGCGTGCAGCTCGTCGAGGAGGTACTCAACGGTGGTGTGTCGCGGGCGGCTCGCGCCGCGTGACGCGCGGAACTGATCTCCGGCGACCGTGAGCAGGAAGACACGTCCGAGGTCGTGTAACATCCCGCCGAGGAACGCGTCGCTTTCGACCTCCGGCGTCTGCGCGATGAGCTTCGCCGCGACGCCCGCCGCGAGCGCGTGGTGGTGGAGCTGGTCCGCCATCGCCTTGTCGTCCGCGACGCGGAACATCTTCGCCTTCGAGACGATCGCGAGGACCAGCGAGGTCGCTTGTTTCATCCCGACGCGGACGATCGCGTCCTCGAGGGTGTTGGTGCGCTCCCCGCGACGGTACAGCGGCGAGTTGGCGACGGAGATGAACCGCGTCGCCATCGCCGGGTCGTGTTTGATCGCGCGCGCGAGGTCACCCGCCGAGCAGTCGGGCGACGCGAGCACGCGCTGTACGCGCACGACGTCTTCGGGGATCGCGGGCAGCTCGACGCCGTCGTTCTTGACCGCTCGGATGAGGGTCGAGATGTACCGGCGGTCGTTGGGGTCCGTCATCGTCGAGGCCTTCGCGTAGAGGTCGCGCGCGACCTGCTCGGCGGCCTCTCCGGCGAACGCCATCGGCGCAATCGGAGCCGGCGTCGCCGGTTGCCTGTGGATGACGCTGTTCGCGCGCGGCGGGAGTGTCGCGGGGTCGCGCG
The DNA here is from genome assembly GCA_040218735.1 of Deltaproteobacteria bacterium. Lineage (GTDB taxonomy): Bacteria > Myxococcota > Kuafuiibacteriia > Kuafuiibacteriales > Kuafuiibacteriaceae > JAUHYN01. Next base: position 2,119 of record JAVJQW010000036.1, on the reverse strand, counting down.
CGAGGACCTCGTCGAGCTGAGGTGCTTCGCTGCGTCTAAACCAGTCGAGGAGGCCCATGGTCCCCGATCAGGTCGGGTAGGTGGCAGGGCGACTTGAGCCTCTGCATCAATCTTGGCCGGTCATCGGTGGAGTACCCGTGGCGCGATGACCTGGTAGTATCCCCGGCGAGATGACGGCCGCAGGGCAGGGCCGGGCGCCGCACGCGCCGCTCGAGCCGCTCACGAAGGCGCTGGAGCGCGGACCGGTCCCGCTGTCGCAGGCGGTCAAGATCGTGGACCGCCTCTGCGAGATCCTCAGCGGCATCCACGGCGCCGGGCAGATCCACGGGGCCATTCACCCCGGCGCGGTCCGGTTCCACCACCTCGGCAACACGCTCAGCGTCGTGCTCGACCCCGCCGACGTGCCGCCGCCCGGGTACACGGCTCCGGAGGTCGCGCGCGGGGGTGTCGCGACCGCGCGCACCGACATCTACGCCGTCGGGCTGCTGCTCCACCACGTCATCACCGGGCAGCCGGTCTTCGCCGGAGCGACGCACGAAGAGGTGCTGCGCCAGCAGATCGAAGAGGCGCCGGCGTCCCTCGTCGCCAATGCGCTCCAGGACGTCCCGCCGGAGCTCGACGCGCTGGTGCAGAAGCTCCTCACGAAGGCGCCCGGCCGGAGGCCGAAGACGATCGACGCCGTCCGCGCCACGCTCCAGAACCTCGAGCTCGATTCCACCATCATGGGCGTGCGCCTCGCCGAGATGCAGAAGGTCGCGAAGGACCTCGGCGCTGTCCCGGTGCAGGAGCGCTCGGAAGCGGAGGCGCCCACGCGTGTGCAGGAGCCGCCGACGGTCGATGACGCCGAGCCGCCCGACGACCGCCCCGCGATCTCCACGTTCGGTGCGGTGCCGGGCGACGACGTGGATCCCTTCGCGGACACGTTCATCCGCGACCGCTCCGCGTTCAACCTCGACGACGAGGACACGCAGATGACGCTCCCGCCGGTGCGGAAGCCGTTCCCGGTCGAGACGAGCGCCATCCCCGGGAGCATCGACCCCGCCGAGGCGCCGGTCCCCCGCACGAACCCGCTCCCCGAGCCGGCCGCGAAGCCGATGTCGACCGCCGTCGCCGTGCTGATCGGCGTGGGGGTGTTCATCGTGACGCTGGTGACGATCCTCTGGGTAGCGGGCTAGGCTGCGAATGCGGCCGGTCGCGAATGCGGCCGGTCCGAAGACTGTGCCAAGGCGGTCCGCGCAGCGGAGCGGCGTTATGGTCTAGGCTGCGGCCGGTCGCGAGTGCGGCCGGTCCGAAGACTGTGCCAAGGCGGTTCGCGAAGCGGAGCGGCGTTATGGCCTAAAAGCAATGCCGTTCACTTAGCGGACGGGCCTGCCTCGAGCCCCCATCAGGCGGCGAGGGGCGCCTCGATGGAAGGCAGCGCGCCGGCGACGCGGAGCGACTCGTCCCACGTGCGCCGTTTCGCCGGGCTGGTGAGGGAGGGGGTCCGCGGAGCGCAGTGCTCCGAAGGAGGGCCGCGCTCTCGAACATCGGCTGGTATCGCTCTCACGAACTGCCCTCCGCGCGTGCCGGCGGCGTCGGATGCGTTTCAGGCCGAGTAGGCTCCGGAATCGAGCCTGGCCTGGTCCGGGTGGAGCGGCGCCCGTGAATCCTCCGATCGATGAGGGCGTGACCCAACACCTCCCGCGCCGCGTTAAGGTTGTGCGCGCGACACAGCAAGCGGAGCTCGCCGACCACGCTCCCGGCGCCCAGCGTACGCCCGCCCACGTGATCGAATTCGAGGTTCGACCGTTCGCTGCATCGCCGACCGTCCGGGCTCACGTACGTGCACTGCGCGCCGTCGCGCTCGACCACCGCGCGCCGCGTTGCCGCCGGGACGTACGCTGCGCCCGCCGGCGCATCGTCGGCGGGTTTCGATCGCGGACGACTCGTCTTTCCGTTCTTCCTCCTCTCCAGCTTCTCGACGTACAGCGCGAGCGCGGCTTCGAAGATCTCTCCGATGTCCGTCCCAGGCGGGGTGAGCTCTTTGGCTCGATCCAAGAGCGCCTTCGCTTCGGCGCTCCCGTCGAAGCGAGAAGCGAACGTGTCGGGCGTCGTCGCCTCGACGCGATCGTTACCGCTC
>JAVJQW010000031.1:0-28893 GCA_040218735.1 Deltaproteobacteria bacterium | reverse complement strand
GGCCGCCTTTCGCGCCTGCTGCCCGCGCCGCCTTCGGCTCTCGTCGGTTGCGTACGCCCGGTATGCGCCCTCCTCACGCGGGCACCAGGCACGAAACTCGGCTCGCGACATACGCAAGCAATCACTGACGCAGGTGACTAGCGAGTGATCGCAGGTGATCGATGCGCCGCTTGAAGCTGCGATCGAACGTGTGCCGCTGCGCGAACGCACGCGCCGCGCGCGCCATGAACCGAATGCGATCCGGATCCGAAGCGAGGCGACCGATGTGCTTCGCGCACCCGACGTGATCACGCACGGGCGCGACGACGCCGACGTTCGTGATGCGCAGAATCCCCGCGAGCGCTTCGTTCCCGTAGCCGACGAACGGGAGCCCCTTGCCGAGCATCTCCAGGTACATCCCGGACGGGTCGCCCTGCACGTGACAGCAGAGGAACAAGTCGTAGTCGACGCCGATGCGCGGCATCAGCTCCGAGAACGGGACGAACCCGTGCATGTGCACGGCGTGACCCATCTGCTCCATCGCGATCGTCTCGCGCATCGTGTCTTCGAGGATGCCGCCGCCGTAGATGTCGAGCGTGAACGGGACGCGGTCGTCGAGGAGCTGGCGCGCGACCTTCAACAGCTCGTCCGCGCCCTTCATGTGGTTCATGCGCCCGGCGAAGACGAGGCGGAGGGGGCCCGGGCCGTCGAGGCGCGTGAGGCGTTCCTCGAGGGTGTCGGGCGGGACGAGCATCGCGTCGCTGCCGCGGCCGTCGAAGAACAACAGCGGGCTCGGTGACAGATCGCGGTACGCCTCGTAGGTCGGCGTGCCGTTGGCGTGCAGGCCGGCGGAGCGCTGAAGGCCGACGCGGATCTGCCGCTCTTGGTTCACCTCCCACGCGATGCGTCGGGCTTTCACGAGCGGGTTCTTCACGCTGGCGTGCACGACCTGCAGCCGGGTCTTCAGCGTGTACTCGGAGGTGTACACGACGGGCACGCGCGCCTTCTCACCCAGCGACCAGATGTGGTTCTGCCGATAGTGGATTCCGCCGAGGACGATGCTCGCGCGGGACAGCTCGCGGGTGAGGGCGCTGCGGTCGTCGTAGTCCAGGAGCACCGTCTCGAAGTCGGCGTTGGAGGGATCGATCTCGACGTCGTCTCCGCCGAGTTTTCGGTCCTCGTCGACCACGGACGCGCTCTGGGGCTCTACGACGGCGATCAGGGGCCCGTCCCACAGCTCGCGGTAGGCCTTCATGCCGGAGAGGAAGCGTCCGGCCAGAACGATGCGCCCGTTGGGGCGGCGTATCCCCGTCAAGCTGGGGAGTACGGTGAGCGTCTTTTCGGTCATCCGTGGTTCGACCTGCGACGTGTCGCGCAGGGGCGGGAACATCGCGTTTCAAGACTGAGCAGTCAACGTGCGAAGCGCGTGGTGCACGTCTTCGTTTTCTAGTAAGCACACTCCTGATGGCAGACCTCACGATCAAGCTCTACGCCGATGGCGCCAACCTCGACGAGATGGTGGCGGCCTACGAGAGTGGGCGCATTCAAGGCTTCACGACGAACCCCACGCTGATGCGCGCGGCGGGCGTCACGGACTACGTCGCGTTCGCGAAGAAGGTGCTCGAGAAGATCACCGACATGCCGATCTCCTTCGAGGTCTTCTCGGACGAGCTCGACGAGATGGAGCGTCAGGCGAAGCTGATCGCCGAGTGGGGCGACAACGTCTACGTGAAGATCCCGGTGACGAACACAAAGGGTGTTTCGACCGCGCCGATCATCACGAGCCTCTCGAACGCGGGCGTGAAGCTGAACGTCACCGCGGTGTTCACGGAGGCGCAGGTCGAGTGGATCACGGAGGCGCTGAACAACGACACGCCGTCGGTGATCTCGGTCTTCGCGGGTCGCATCGCGAACACGGGCCTCGACCCGATGCCGGCGATGAAGCGCGCCGTCGAGATCGCGAAGGCGAACCCGAAGGCCGAGGTGCTGTGGGCGAGCCCGCGCGAGGCGCTCAACATCATCCAGGCGCAGGAGTGCGGTTGCCACATCATCACCGCGACGCCGTCGATCATCGGGCAGGTGAAGAACTTCGGTAAGGACCTCGCGCAGTTCTCGCTCGAGACCGTGCAGATGTTCTACAACGACGCGTCGAGCGCCGGATACTCGCTGTGACCAAGCCCCGCGTACTCATCACGGGCGTCGCGGGGTTCATCGGCAGCAACCTCGCCGACCATCTGCTTCGTTCCGGCTACGCGGTCGTCGGGGTGGACAACCTCGCCTACGGCGTGCGCGAGCAGGTGCCCGAGGCCTGCGAGTTCCACCAGCTCGACATCCGTTCGCCGGACTTGATGGGCGTCGTCGAAAAGGGCGACGTCATCTTTCATCTCGCCGCGAAGAACTGCATCTCCGACTGCCAGGAGGACCCGGTCGAGACCGCGTCGATCAACGTGCACGGCACCGTGAACGTCTTCGAGGCGGCGCGGAAGAACGAAGCGGCGAAGGTCGTCTACGCGGAGTCGTCGGCGATGTACGAGGGCTCGAGTGTCATGCCGACGCCGGAGTCCGAGGTCGCGGCGGAGAGCTTCTACGCGGTGAGCAAGCTCGGCTCGATGCTCTTCGCCGAGGCGTACGAGCGTTACTACGGGCTGCGCACGACGGCGCTTCGGTACTTCTGTGCGTACGGTCCGCGGCAGGACTACCGCCGCACGATCCCGCCGGTGATGAGCGCGTTCATCATGAAGCTGTCGAAGGGCGAGCCGCCGATCATCTACGGCACCGGTGAGAAGCGCCGCGACTTCATCCACGTGGACGACATCAACCGCTTCCACGAGATGTGCATCCACGACGCGCGGACGGACGGCCAGGTCTACAACCTCGGCAGCGCGACGAACCACTCGGTGCGCGACATCTACGACAACGTCGCGCGCATCCTCGCGTCCGACATCGCGCCGGTCCACAAGCCGGACCTGCCCGGTGAGGCGACGGAGACGCTCGCGAACATCGACAAGGCGAAGGCGCTCGGTTGGGCGCCGCAGGTGTCGCTCGAAGACGGGCTCCGCGGGATGGTCACCTACCTCAAGGAAGCCAAGGTCATCTGAGTGGCCCGCCGAGTTCTGCTGCTCGCGGCGGGGAAGAGCACCCGCATCCACGCCGTGACGAAGGGTGGTCCGAAGCCCCTGCTCGAGATCGACGGCGACCCGATCATCTTCCGGAACCTCCGCTGGCTCGCGTCGCAGGGGTACGAAGAGATCTTCGTGAACCTCCACTACAAGGCGGATCTGATCCGCGAGGCGGTGGGCGACGGATCGAAGTTCGGCGTGTCGATCACCTACTCCGTCGAGGACGAGATCCTCGGCACGGCGGGCGCGGTGAAGAACCTCGCGGCCGAGCTGGGCGGCGACACGTTCGTCGTCGTGTACGGCGACAACCTGCTGTTCACGGACCTGGCGCAGTTCGAGAAGTTCCACTTCGACAAGGGCGGCGACGTGTCGATCGCGCTGTTCGACAGGAATACGCATCCGCATACGGGGATCGCGGGTGGGCGTGTCGTCATCGACGACGACGCGCGCGTGGTGCGGTTCGCGGAGGGCGCGAGTGACGAGGTGTCGCCGCTCGTGAACGCGGGGGTGTACTTCGTCGAGCCGTCGGTGCTCGACGCGATCCCGGCGGACACGTTCTACGACTTCGGTAAGGAGGTGTTCCCGGATCTGCTGGAGCGGGAGCGTCCTCTTTATGGCCATTCCATTACCGGCTATTGCTTGGGCATCGATACGCCCGAGACCTTCGAGCGTGCGAACGCGCTCATCTCGGCCGGCAAGGTGAAGCTGCAATGATCATTACGCGTACCCCCTTCCGCGTCACCCTCGGCGGTGGCGGGACCGACCTCCCTTCCTTCTACGAGAAGGAGGGCGGCTTCATCTTCGCGATGGGGCTCAACAAGTACATGTACCTGTGTGTGAACCGCCCGATCGCGGACACGAAGGTGCGGCTGCACTACACGAAGGCGGAGGAGGTCGAGCACGTCTCGGAGCTCAAACACGAGCTCGCGCGTGAGGCGCTGCGTCGGTACGGCATCGAGCGGCAGATCGAGATCTCCTCGCTGGCCGACATCCCCGCGGGCACCGGAGTGGGTTCGTCGTCGTGTTACCTGGTCGGGTTGCTCACCGCGCTGCAGGCGCACAAGCGGGAGTACCAGTCGCTCGAGAAGACCGCGGACGACGCCTGCCACATCGAGCTCGACATCCTGAAGAAGCCGATCGGGAAGCAGGACCAGTACATGGCGGCGTTCGGTGGCTTCACGGTGTTGGACATCGCGAAGGACGGGAAGGTCGCGGTGCGTTCGTTGGATCTCGGCGAGAGCGCGATGGCGGACCTCGTCGGCAACACGCACATCTATTACACGGGCACGCGTCGCGCGGCGCCGGACGTCCTGTCGGATCAGGACAACGCGATGAAGAAGAAGGAGCACCCGAAGTCGGACGTCGTGAGCGACAGCCTCAAGGCGATCAAGGACCTCGGGTACCGCATCCTCGAGCAGATCGAGACGCAGGAGTTCGACGAGTTCGGGCGCCTGCTGCACGAGCACTGGGAGCGCAAGAAGCGCATGTCGAACAAGATCTCGAACGAGAAGTGGAACGAGATCTACGACGAGGCGCGCTCCAACTACGACGTGCTCGGCGGCAAGATCATCGGCGCCGGTGGCGGCGGCTTCCTGATGCTCTACTGCGCGAAGAACCCGCGGCGCCTCGAGAACTTCATGAAGGAGCTCGGGATGCCGCGCGTGCACTACGGCGTGGACCGCGAGGGGACGAAGGTCGTCGCCTCGCTCCCGACGGGCTGAACCCATGAGTGAGCGCAAGTACCGAGTCGCGGTGGTCGGCTGCGGGCTGATCGGCGGGAAACGTTCCGACGTGATCGTGAACGACCCGCGGTGTGAGCTCGCGGTCGTCGTGGATCCGAACGAAGCGGCGGCGAAGCGCCTCGGCGAGCGCGTGGGCGCGCCGTGGTCGACCTCGTGGTCGGGTGCGTTGGCGGACTCGAACGCCGACATCGTGGTGGTCGCCACGCCGAACGCGTTCCTCGCGGAGATCTGCATCTCGGCGCTGAAGAAGGGCAAACACGTCCTCGTCGAGAAGCCGATGGGCCGCAACATCCACGAGGCGATCCAGATGGCGGGCGCCGCGACCAGCACGAACCAGGTGCTGAAGATCGGCTTCAACCACCGCTACCACCCGGCGCTGATGCGTGCGCACGAGATGTACGCGGACGGGGAGATCGGTCAGATCATCAACATCCGCGCGCGCTACGGGCACGGCGGTCGTCCGGGCTACGAGAACGAGTGGCGCGGCAACCGCGAGCTGGCGGGTGGCGGGGAGCTGACCGACCAGGGTGTGCACGTGATCGATCTGATCGCGTGGTTCGCGGGTGAGCCGACCGAGGTGTTCGGTTATCTGCAGACCGCGGCGTGGCCGATCGCGCCGCTCGAGGACAGCGCGTTTGCGTTGATGAAGTTCGAGTCGGGTGCGCTGGCGAGCTTCCACACGGCGTGGACGCAGTGGAAGAACATGTTCTCGTTCGAGGTGTTCGGTACGGACGGCTCGGTGACGGTCGACGGGCTCGGTCGGAGCTACGGGCCGGAGACGCTGATCTTCGCGAAGCGGAAGAAGGAGGGCGGGGCGCCGTACATGTCGCGCACCGTCTACGACGAAGAGGACATCTCCTGGAAGCTGGAGTGGGACGACCTCATCCGCGGCATCGAGACCGGGCGCTACATGGGCACGCCGAACGACGGCGTGGTCGTGATGCGGGTGCTCGACGCGATCTACCGCGCGGCCGAGCAGCGCCAGCCGATCGGTCTCGACTGAAGGGTTGGACTGAAGCGTGGAGCGGGCCGTCTTCCTGGATCGCGATGGCGTGATCAATCGCGTCGTCGAGCGCGACGGCCGCATGGTGTCGCCGCGGACCCTGGAGGACTTCGAGATCTTCGACTTCGCCGCGGACGCGGCGGAGGTGATTCGGACCGCGGGGTTTCGGATCTACGTGGTGACGAACCAGCCGGACATCGCGCGCGGTTTGATGACCCAGGCGACGCTCGACGTGATGCTCGAGCAGGTGCGTGCGGCGATCGCGCCGGACGACGTGGTGGTGTGCCCGCACGACGACGCGCACCAGTGTGACTGCCGCAAACCGAAACCCGGGATGCTCACGGCGCTGGCTTCGAAGCACGACGTGGACCTGTCGCGGTCGTTCTTCGTCGGTGATTCCTGGAAGGACATCGACGCGGGCGCGGCGGCGGGGGTGCCGACGGTGCTGATCCGGCGTGAAGACAATCGTAAGACGCGTGGCGACTACGAGGCAGAGGACCTCTTGGCCGCGGCGCACTTGATCGCCTCCCTCGCGAGGCGCGAAGAGTAGGGACCATGGAGTACATCGAGGCGTATCTGAACGAAGCGAAAGAGATCATCGACGGGATCGACCGTTCGAAGATCGAGGCGATGATCGACATCATCGTCGACGTGCGGGAGAAGGGCGGCCGCCTCTTCTTCATCGGGAGCGGCGGCGGCGCCGGCCACGCGAGCCACGCGGTGAACGACTTCCGCAAGATCGCTTGCGTCGAGTCGTACACGCCGACGGACAACGTCTCCGAGCTGACCGCGCGCATCAACGACGACGGCTGGGACACGAGCTACGTGAACTGGCTGAAGACCAGCAAGATGAATGGCAACGACGCCGTGTTCATCTTCTCGGTCGGCGGCGGCAACCGCGAGAAGAACGTGAGCATCAACCTCGTGAACTGCATGACACACGCGAAGGAGGTCGGCGCGCGCATCGTGGGCGTCGTCGGTCGCGACGGCGGGCACGCGGGGCGCGAGGGTGACGCGGTGCTGATCATCCCGAACCCGAGCGGCGAGGCCACGGCGCAGACCGAGGCGTTCCAGGCGGTGATCTGGCACCTCGTCGTGTCGCACCCGCGCGTGCGGCAGAACGAGATGAAGTGGGAGTCGACGAAGTAGGTCAGGCCTTCGCCAGCTCGGCGACGAGCTCGTCGAGCTGGTTCATCGTCGCGCGCATCCCGGTCTCCATGCCCGACTCGAGGGCGCCGGTGCGCGCCTCCGCCGATGCGTAGACTTCGCGCGAGATCATGTTCGTGCGTCCGTCGTCGGTGGCTTCGAACGTGACGGTGATGACCGTCTCCGCGTCCGGGTACGGCTCGTAGATCTGGGTGTAGACGAGCCGGTCGGGCGGCGTGAGCTCGCGGTACGTCCCGTAGAAGCTGAACACGTTCTCGCCGTGCTGGAGCACGTAGCGGTAGTCGCCGCCGACGCGGACGTCGGCGTCGCACGACTTCATCGTCACTTGGTGGCACGCGGGCGCCCACCACCGGGCGACGAGCTCGGGGTTGGTCCACGCTTCGTACACGAGGCGCGGCGGCGCGCGGAACGTGCGCTTGATGACGACGACGCGGTCGCCCTCGAGCTCGACGGTGGTGGGATCTTTCGTTTGTGTAGCTGCGGTCATTTCTCTTCCTCTTCTTGGCGAGCGAGCTCTTCGAGCACCTCGTCCATCGCTTCGAAGCGCGACTCCCAGAGCTGGCGGTAACGCTCCAACCATTCGTTCATCTGGCGCAGCGGCTCCGGGCGGAGCGCGTAGAACCGCTGTTGCGCGCGCGGCTCGACCTCCACCAACCCGACCTCCTTGAGGACCTTCAGGTGCTTGGACACCTGCGGCTGACGGAGCTCGAGCCGCTCGCCGATGGCGTTCACCGGGCGAGGCCCGGAGCGGAGGAGCTCCACGATGCGGAAGCGGTTGGGTTCGGCGAGGGCCGCGAACGTCTCGACCATGGGTTTTATATGCTTCAGATCGAATATTCTCGTCAAGGCATATTCGAATCGAAAGTGCGCGACGTCGCGGGGAGGCGGCGGGTGGTTACTTCGTGGCTTTTTTCACGGCGCGGACGGGGTCTCCGGGGTCGTGCCCCGTGAAGTAACTCCAGGACATCAGCGCGACGAACACCACCGCCGTGACGAGCAGGAGCTTCATCAGCTTCTTCACGAGCGAGAAGACGATGAGCAGCACGAGCGCGATCGCGCCCGCGGCGAGGAGGGGGTTGTTGGCGAGGGTGTCGAGGAAGGCATCCATCGGCGGCGGGAAGGTAACACGGCGCCGGTCGGGTCCCATCCCGCGTGACCGCAGTCCGCCCGGTGGCGTTTCGTCGGCGGATTGGGGCTCAATGGTGGGGTGGGCTCGAAGACCAAGCTCGTGCTGGGTGTCCTCGTGGTGCTCGCCGTGGTGCTCGTCTACGGGCTGATCAGCGATCGCCCGCCGGATCGGCGCGCGCGCTTCGGGCGGGGGGCCGTCGAAGGGGAGGTCGTCGGGGTCAAGGAGGTCGACCCCGAGGAGCGCCTCACCGCGAAGATCCAGTGGCCGAACGGCGACGCGGACGAGGAGGGCGAGGGCTCGACGTCCGGTGACGAGGCCGACGCGAGCGAGGACGACGACCCCGAAACGGGCGACGACGGCAACGGCGATGGCGAAGACGACGAGGCCGCTGGAGGCGCCACCGGATCGACTGTGTTCGTTCAGCGCGTCGCCACGCTCCAGGGCATGGTCACCTACCGCGGTGAGGTGCCCGAGCCCGAGGTCCTCGACATGTCCTCGGATCCGAAGTGCAAGAAGATCGCGAAGGACCACCAGGAGCGGCCGGTCGTGCATCGCCCCGCGGGGCTCGGCGTCGCGGACGCGGTGGTGTGGATCGAGAACATCGGCGAGCGCTACCCACCGGAGGAAGGCGACGTCCCGTTCGTGATCGAGCACTGTCGGTTCCCGAACGTCACGGTCGCGCGCGTCGGGCAGTCGGTGGAGTTCGTGAACGCGGACCCCGTGCTGCACAGCGTCCGCGCTGAGGGTCGGGGCGACAAGGGGGGGCTGGCCCACCACTTCGTCCTCCCCAAGGAGGGGAGCACGCGGCGGATCGAGATGAAGCGCGCGACCCGGAACTTCCCCGTGACCTCGGACGTGCACCCCTGGATGAAGTCGCGCCTCTACGTCTTCGACCACCCCTTCTTCGCGGTCACCGACGCCAAGGGTCGCTTCGAGATCGGCGTCCCCGGCAACGGCCCCTACCGCGTCGTCGTCGAGCACCCCTACCTCGGGCGCATCGAGCGCACCGGCATCGTCGACCACCTCCGCGACTTCCGCTTCCCGCAGCCCGCGACCGCGCAAGCCAAGACCGACTGACTACGTCAGCTGGGACCCCGAACGATGGTGCGCGCCGCGGGTTCGTGGTGAGGCGGCGCCATCCGCGCGTGCTCCGTACACTGAATGGAGCATGTGGCGCTCACCCCGAGGAGACCGGCTCGAGCCCCCCGGCGCACGGGAGGTCTCGGTCGGTCTCCTCACCCTCCTGCTGGCGGCCTGCTCGTCGCCGACCCTGACGACGCCGGATTGTGTCTCGGTCTCCGACTGCGGCGCGCTCCACCTGTGCGTCGACGGTGCCTGCGTCCTCGACCCCAACGCGCCCCGGCCGTGCGCCGCGCACGCCGACTGCCCCGGCGGGAGCTATTGCGACGACACGACGCGACGCTGCACCGACCGCCGACGCAGCTGCGACACCGTCGAGTGCGCGCCCGGCACCTGGTGCGAAGCCGCAACCGGCGAGTGCCGCTCGGGTCCGCAGGCGTGCGCCGCGGACACCGACTGCACCGACGCCTACTGCGACACCGCGCTCGGCGTCTGCCGTCCATGCGTCGACAGCGCGCACTGCCCGACGGGGTGGGTGTGCAGCGCGGGCGCGTGCATCAGCGAGCGCCCCGAGTGCACGAACGACGGCCAGTGCCGACCCCCCACGACCGTGTGCGAGGGTGCGCTGTGCGTTGGCGGCTGCGGGAAGATCAACAGCCCCGTCGTCTGCGCGACGGGGGAGGTCTGCGATGAAGCCACCGGTCGCTGCATCGCCGACGGCGGTTGCCGCATCGACCTCGAGTGCGCACCGCCGAGCACCGTGTGTGAGCGTGGTGTCTGCGTCGCGGGGTGCGGCGCGGCGGGGTGCGGCGCGGGCGAGGTCTGCGACGACACCACCGGGCGCTGCGTCCCGGAGTCGACCGGCGCGATGTGCACCGACGACAGCGGCTGTGCGCCGCCGGTGACGGTGTGTGAAGCGCAGGTCTGCGTCGCCGGGTGCGGCCAACCCAACGGCCCCGTCTGCGGCGCGGAGGAGATCTGCGAAGCGGGGCGGTGCGCACCGCGCCCGAGCTGCACGACCGACGCCGAGTGCCCGATCGCCGCCCCCGTCTGCGACGCGGAGCGCTGTCGACCCGGCTGCGACCAGGCGGGGGGACCGACCTGCGCGGCCAACGAGGTCTGCAACGCGGGCACCGGCCGCTGCGAGCTCCCGCGCTGCGCGACGGACGCCGACTGCGCAGCGCCGACGCCGACCTGCAACACCGCCACCGGCGTCTGCTACGCGTGCGCCGCGCGCGTCGACTGCCCGACGACCAAGCCGGAGTGCGCCCCGAGCGGGTTGTGCTTCGCGTGCGCCGCCGACAGCGAGTGCGCGTCCCCCACGCCGACCTGCAACGCCGGCGCGTGCGTCGGCTGCGCCTCGGACGCCAACTGCTCCGGCACCACGCCCGTCTGTGATCTCCCGACCGGCGCGTGCCGCGGCTGCGCTTCCAACACCGAGTGCACGACGCCGCCGATCTGCAGCCCGTCGGGGCAGTGCACCGGCTGCACCTCGAACGCGGATTGCGCCGGCGCGACGCCGGCCTGCCACGTTCCGTCGGCGACGTGCGTCGAGTGCGTGACGAAGGACGATTGCCCCGCGTCCGCGCCGGCCTGCGACGGCGCGACCTCCACGTGCATCGGCTGCACGTCGAACGCGGATTGCGCCGGCGCGACGCCGGCCTGCCACGTCCCCTCCGGGCTGTGCCTCGCCTGTGTGAGCAACGCGGATTGCGCCGCGCCGACGCCGACCTGCGCGGCGACCACCGCGACGTGCGTTGGTTGCGCGACGACCGGGTGCCCCGGCGGCCAAGTGTGCGGCGCGAACGGGAGCTGCGAAGCCCCGCTCGGTGCGCTCGGCGCGACCTGCACCGCCGACGCGGACTGCCTCTCCAGCGTGTGCTTCGACTACGGCGCCGGGCCGCGCTGCACGCGCTCCTGCGGCCGCCCCGCGGACTGCGACGCGGGCTTCGGCTGCCACATGTTCTCCGGCGCGCGCATGTGCATCCCCGTCGCGAGCGCGCCCGCCGTCGCGGAGGCGATCGACTGCACCACCGACGCCGACTGCGGCGGCGGCAACCGTTGTGTCTGGCTGGAAGAGCAACCCGGTCGCTGGGACCAACGCTGCCGCGGCGCGCTCGGACCGCAGCCGGCGCAAGGCAACTGCAACAGCTACTTCGACTGCCAAAACGGCATCTGCTCGGTGGGCGTGCAGTCCCCGAACAACCTGTTCTGCCGCCAGCCCTGCGACCACGACGGGCAGTGCGCGAACGGCTTCTTTTGCACGTACATCAGCCACCCGGGACAGAACTTCGTGCAGGCGACGAAGGCGTGCGTCCCGGTGCCGTCGAGCTTCGGGTCGTGCTCACGCGACGCGCAGTGCGCGGCGAACGAAGTGTGTCAGGTGATCGTGCACTCGATGTCGGGCGGCCTCACGTACCTGTACAACGGCTGCGCGCCGCGGTGACTAGAGCGACTCGGAAAACGCGGTCAGGAAGTCCTGCGCGGCCTTCGCGTTCTTGGGGCCCATGCGGACGAGGTGTTTCTGGGCGTCGCTCAGGCCTTCGAGCTTCGGGTCGGCGTAGACGAAGATCCCGCCCTTCACCTTCACTTCGATTCGCTCGTCGGGGACGTCGACCTCCAGCAGGTGATCGATCGCCTTGCGCAGCACTGCGTCGAAGCTCTCGCCGTCGCTCGCGACCTGTCGGAACTCGCGCGTGAAGCTCTGCTTCGTCGCGCGGTAGATCTTCGCGGCCGAGGTCGGGCCGACCTTGTCCAGCGCTTCGACGATGCGGTCGTAGCGCCGGTAGCTCTTCTCCGACATCCAGATCGGGTCATCGATCTTCGACGTTTCGTCGACCTCGAAGTCACCGGTGACCGAGACGAACCCGAGCACCGCGCGCGGGCTACGGCCCTGCGACACCAACCACACCGCCGCCGTAAGCCGCTGCAACAGCCCCGGCGCCGCGACCCACGCCGCGCCGGAGGAACCGGCGAGCCGCTCCGCGAGGTCTTCGCGCAATCGCACCTCCCCGGTCGGGCCCGAGCGCGGCGGCGCTTCGTCCTCCTCGACCCCCGCGTCGAGCACCACAGGCTCCGCCGCGACCACGGGCGGCGGCGAAGGCTCGGGCGCGGACGGCACGACGTCCGCGCCGCGCCCGAGGAACCACCAGGCGGCGACACCGCCGGCGACCAGGGTCAACGAGAGGAGCACCCACGAGTTACGCGTCATGACGAGACAACGTATCGCATGTGCGACGTCATCCTTTACTCCTCGGTCGAAGCGCGGCATGGACGGACCGCGCATGTCGCTGACGCCGGACGAGCTCGGGGCCGTAACGGCCGCGCTGACGGGCCCCCACGGGGCTTCGCTCATGGAGCTGATGCACCGCCTCACCACCGGCGGTCGTCCGAAGGGGGACTTCTCGGACGAGGTCCTCGCGCTCGCGGAGGAGCTCGGCTGGATCGATCGCGGTCACTTCGCGACGAAGCTCGGCTGGAAGATGGGTGACCCGATCCGCGAGCTCGTCAATTGGAACGCACGCGACCGAAAGGTCCACGACTGGGAGCAGCTCCCGGTCCTCCGCGCGGAGCACTTCGAAGGCAAGGACCTCCTCTCGATCGGCTGCGGCTGCGGGACGAACCTCTTCTCGTTCCAGACCATGTGCAAGTCGGTCGTCGGCCTCGAGGTCGAGCCGATCTACCTGCAGTTCACGCCCATCTGGGCCGAGCTCTCCAAAGTGCCGACGCCGAAGACCGTGCACAGCGGCGCCGAGCGGATGCCGTTCGACGACGACAGCTTCGACATCATCGTGTGCCTCGGCGCGCTGCAGTACATGAACATTCAGCGCGTCCTTCACGAAGTCAGTCGGGTGCTCCGCCCCGGCGGCATGGCGATCTTCACGCTGTCGGATCTGCGCGGCTACGTCACCGAGCTGTCGTCACGCGTGTTCACCTTCCGCCGTCCGCAGCAGTTCATCCGCGAGGGCGCGATGTTCGCGAACATGCTCGTGTACCCGTGGGTCGGGCGCGTCATCGTGCGCCCGTTCGACCCGGTCTACCCGCGCGTGAAGCGCATCCGCGGTTGGTTCGCGGACGCGGACCTCGACATGGACGACACCCTCACCGTGCCGTACCAACACGAGTACTGCTACGTCGTCCGCCGGCGCTAACGTCGGAAGTGCTCGACCAGGGGGCGAACCGCCCGGTCGATGTCGAACTCTTCGATGATGCGTTGGTGACCGGCGCGCCCGAGCTTCGTCCGCAGCTCGGCGTCACCGCCGAGACGAACGAGCTGCTCTGCGAGCGCGTCCCAGTCGCCGGCGGGGAAGAGCAGGCCGGTGACCTCGTCTTCGACGAGCTCCGGGATGCCCGCGATGCACGGCGCGATGACCGGGATCTCCAGCGCGAGCGCCTCCATCAACACCACCGGCAGGCCCTCCATGAAACTGGCGAGGACCATGACGTCGCTCCGCGCGATCGCCATCAGCGCGTCGGCCTCCGCCATGCGCCCCGGCATCTTGATGCGGTCTTGGAGGCCGTGCGCCTGGATGCGCTCCTCGACGCGCGTCTGATCCGGCCCGTCGCCGACGAGCGTCAGCTCCGCGTCCAGGCCCTGGTCGACGGCGCGCTTGAACGCGTCGAGCAAACCGAGCTGACCCTTCTCCGGTGACAGCCGACCGACACACACGAAGCGCAAGCGCCCGTCACTCGTGTCGCGCTCCGGGAACTTGTCGAGCTCGATCCCACAGCGCGAGATGAACAGCTTCTCCCACAGCCCGGGGTCCGACAGGCGCATCGCCTGCGCCCGCCCGAAGTGCGTCACACACGCGACGAAACGCGCCGCCTTGATCTTGTCTTCGAGCAGCAACCCACCCGGGTAGTCGAAGTCCGACAGGCCGTGAAGCGTGAGGCTCCACCCGATCCCGAGGTACCGCACCGCCGCGAACCCGGCGTGCGCCGCGGGGTTCGCGAAGTGATCGTGGAGGTGGTCGACGCCGCGGTCCTCGAGCTCACGCGACAGCCGCATCCCCTCCAGGAAGTAGAACAGCGCCCACACCAGCGAGCGCGTGCCCGGCACGCGGTGTTCGAGCGACGCCTTCAGTGTGTCGAGGTACCGCCCCGGCCGCCGCACGAGCTGACGCACGTTGGTGCGCAGCAACCTCAACGGCGACGCGGGGAGGACGTAGAACGTCTCGTCGCGATCCTGCGCGTCGCGGTCGGACAGGATCTCGTCGTCGGGCGGGCGGCGAATCGAGAACGTCTCGATGTCCAGACCCGCGCGCCGGATCGCGTCGATCTCGCGACGGATGAACGTGTGCGAGGGCGCAGGGTACTGGCTGATGAGGTAGCCGATGCGCTTTGCCATCAGTTGGGCCCCGAGAAGTACCGCGACATACGCCAAGTCATTCGCGGCTCGGACATCGCGCCGGCCGTCGTGCGGGCATGCTGGCCCTGCACGTCGACGCGGTGCAGCTCGTACGGATTTGCGCCGTCACCGTTCGGGCCCCACTTCGTCGTGACGCCGAGCCGGTACCCCTCCGCACGTACGCCCGCGAGGGTGCGATCGTCGTAGTCACCGTTCGGATAACAGAAGGTCTGAATCGGACGGTCGAGCTTCTCCTCGAGCACGGCGCGCGACGTGTGGATCTCGTTCGTCAGCGCGGCGTCGTCGAGCAGCGGGAGGATCTGGTGCGACATCGAGTGCGACCCGATCTCGTGCCCCGCGTCGGCCATCGTCTTCAGCTGCGCCCACGACATCATCCCGTCCCACTCTGGACGCACCGGACCCGGCAGCGCCTTCTCCATCCGCGCGACGAAGTCGAGGCGCTCCTCGGTCGGCAGCGACTTCACGCGCTCGACGGTTGTCACCACCGTCGCGTGATCGTCGGGATCGTTCGTCACGCCGATCTCCGAGAACATCGCGCGCGCCGTGGAGGCGTCCTTCTTGAGCAGCCCGTCCGCGGCGTAGGCGAGGCGGTCGTGCCAGAGCGTGCCGTCCTCCTCGATCGCGTCGACGGGGACGTAGAAGCTCCCGCGCACCCCCGCGCGTTCCAGGATGGGGCACGCGTGCAGGAAGTTGTCGAGCTGACCGTCGTCGAACGTGATGGCCAGCAGCGGCCGCGCGGTGCGCTCGTAGGCGTTCCACCGCCGGTAGGCCTCCGGGAGGGGGAGGATCGTGTAGTGGCGCCCGAAGAACGCGACGAACCACTCGAACTCGTCGGTCGTCACCGCGATCTCACGCAGCGGATACGCCTCGAAGTGCTCCGGCGGCAGAACGCGGTGAAAAGTGACCACCGTCAGCAGCCCGCGGGCCGCTCGCGCGGGGCGCGTCAGACGCGACGCATAGAGGACGTCACCCACCAGGTCGCGCACGTAGGGACGGAAGCGGCGCCACATCGCGTACGAAAAGAGCCTTGCACGCGCCTTCAGCGAAGTCGAGGACGGCGTGGGCTCCGACGGAAGACGCGCTTTACCCGATCCGGTATTCTCGCTATTCGGAAGACGGCGTTCGCCATGCGTCTGGGTCACCGTTCGACATCCGCGATCGTACTCGTTCTCGCGGCCGCGTTGCTCGCGAGCTGCGCGAGCTCGCGTCGTCGTCGACGGCGGGGGCCGGCGCCGCCGGTCGCCGTCACGCCGCCGCCTCCGAAGGGTGGTGACGCGACGCCGCTGTGGTTCGGTACGGGCGACCAGCCCACCGCCGGCCGGCGGAAGCCGAAGAAGCGGGTGAAGCCGGAGCGTCGCGTCCTCCCGGGCTCTCGGCGCCGCGGCAAACCCGGCGCGAGCTCGCCGATCGCAACGAACCTCGCCGCGCCGACGCTCGACTCACGCGACTGGGCGTTCCTCAACGCGTTCCGCTTCGCCGGGCCGTGGCAGTCGCGCGATCGGAAGAACCGCGCGGACAACAACCTCGTGCACCTCGACCCCGACGGTTGGGTGCAGGCGCTCGACTACGGCCAGCGCGCCGTCGCCGAGGTGCCGACGCTCTACGGCGGTCGCATGGTCGTGCTGTACGACGGGCGCGGGATCCTCTCCGTCGAGGGGGTGAAGACGTTGGGCGAGGGCGACGGACGTCTCCTCGTCGAAGCGAAGCCGTACGCGCGGATGCGCGTCGTCGTCGAGGCGACCAACCCGTCCGACAACGTGCGCAACATCCGCATCGTCCCCGAGTCGCTGGAGTCGAGCGCGGACCGCGACCCGTTCCACCCGCTCTTCGTGCGGCGCCTGACGAAGTTCTCGGTGCTGCGGTTCGCGGACTGGGGCAAGGCGACGACCTCGCCGATCGTGCGGTGGGAAGATCGCACGCAGTACAAGGACGCACGCCAGACCGGCGAACACGGCGTCGCGTACGAGTACATGATCCAGCTCGCCAACGCGGTCGGCGCGGACGCGTGGATCACGGTGCCGTACGCCGCGGACGACGAGTTCGTCGAAGCGCTCGCGAAGCTGATCCGCGCGAACCTCGACGAGGACCTGAAGGTCTACATCGAGTACGCGTCGGAGGTCTGGCGCCCGGGCTCCGCTCCGTTCGCCCACGCGCAGCGGGAGGGCCGCTTCCGCAACCTCGAACAGGACGCCTCACTCGCGCGTCTGTACTACCAGTCGCAGCGCTCCCTCGAGGTGTTCGACATGTTCGCGCGCATCTTCGAGGACGACCCGCGTGTCATCCGGGTGATCGGCAGTCGCGCCGGGGCGGGCGCCGAGCACGAGCGTCTCCTCGGCTTCGACCGCGCCGCGGAGCGCATCGACCTGCTCGCGATCGACGCGCTGGTCGGCTCGGACTTCGTCACGACGCAGAACGCCGCGACGATCCGTCGTCAGAGCGTGAAGTGGCTCGTCGAGCAGCTGCTCGAGCGGGTGCCGAAGGTGCTGGAGAACGTCCGCTCCAGCGCGCGCGTCGCGTCGCGCTACGGCGTGGGGCTCGCCGCGTACGACGGAGGCCAGGACCTCGTCGCCCCCGCCGGGCTACGCCGCGACGAAGCGCTCGCTTCGCGCCTGAACGCAGCCAACCGAGACCGTGGGATCGGCCAGGTCTACGCCTCCTTGCTCGACGGCTGGCGTCGCTCCGGCGGAGAGCTGTTCACCCACGCGTCGTTCGCGACGCCGTTCGACGAGAGCGGGCGCGAAGGTTCCATCGAATATATCGATCAGCCCCGTCGTGTGACGCCGAAACACGACGCGCTGCTCGCGTTCGCGGAGCGGAACACACGCTGGTGGGACGACGCCCCCAAGGGCGCGACGACCGCGGCCAACGCGCCACCTCCGTCGGGCCCTCCCGCGGGTCCGCCGAACAACGGCAACGCGATCGTCGGGGGCCCGCCGCCTCCTCCGCCCCCACCTCCGCCGCCCTTCGTGGGGCCGGGGACCGACACCGACCTGGAGCCGGTCTCGAACGTCGGGGTGTGGACAGCCGGGACGGTCGGAGCCACGGGCATCGCGTTGGGGTGGTTGTTCAGCGGCTTGTACCTGCAGACCGCCGGCAACCGCGACTTGCTCCTCGCGGCGGAGGCCAACCTCGCGGACGGGACGCCCGCGCGCGACCTCGACAACGCCGCGTACCGGCACAGCATCGGGTCGACGCTCGGGTTCACGCTCGCGTTCGCGGGCGCGGGGACCGCGCTGGTCATGACCGCGGTCAGCGACATCCCGATCGAGGACGCCGCGCAGCCCGCGATGGTGCTCTCGGGCGCGACGGGCCTGGTCAGCGCGGTGGCCGGCACCGTGTACTTGCTCGCGCACTTCAACGCGACGTCGGAGCGCGACCAGCTCCTCGCCGACAACCCCATGCCCGCGAACTCCGCGCCGATTCGTTCGTTGGACAACGAGGCGTTCCGGTGGAGCTTGATGTCGGTCGGTGCGTACACCGTCTCGCTCGCGGGGCTGGCGGTCGCGGCGTGGCTCTTCATCGCGGATCCGGCCGAGCCGTCCGGCGACTACTACCTGGACACGTACTACGAGGGTGAGGGCTTCACGATTCTCCCGACCGGGATGATGTACCGATGGTAGATCGGATGATGATGCGGGCCGCGTGTATCGCCGCCGTGCTGGCCGCCGCGACGGC
This sequence comes from Deltaproteobacteria bacterium, assembly GCA_040218735.1. Taxonomy (GTDB): domain Bacteria; phylum Myxococcota; class Kuafuiibacteriia; order Kuafuiibacteriales; family Kuafuiibacteriaceae; genus JAUHYN01. The sequence goes on along the minus strand of JAVJQW010000031.1, from coordinate 10,631 downwards.
GTGCCGCAGCAACCCCGACTGCTTCGGGGCGGACGAGTGCGGCGGTGGCCTCGCGTGCATCGACGGCCAGTGCCTCGACCCGGACCTCGCCGACGTCAACTGGCAGGTCGACGTGCAGCCGATCGTCGCGCGGCGCTGCCTGATGTGCCACGGCACGATGCTCCAGCAGGGCGCGCCGCTCAGCCTGGTCACCTACGCCAACGTCGCGGCCGCGTCACCGAACGGCGGCACCGTCTACGAGCGCATGGCGATCCGCGTGGCGTCGACCGCCTCGCCGATGCCCCCCGCCGGGCAGGCGATGCTGACGGAGGACGAGATCGCGATCATCGTCGCCTGGGCGGACCGCGGCGGGCCGCAGGGCCCCACGTCCGGCGGGTGTGACGGAGGGATGTGCACGGGGATGGACGGCGGCATGGGGCCGTTGACCGGCGCCGAGACGGCCCAGCCCTTGGCGTTCGGTTACGCCGGGGCCAACGCTCCGGTGTGGAACGCGGCCGCCGCTGCGGTCTTGTTCACGGACAGCCGGCAGGACCGCATGTACCAGGCGATGCTCCCGGGCATGCCGATGGAGGTGCTCAACCTCCCCGGCGGTCCGGCCGGCCTCGCGGTCGACGCGATGGGGAACCTGGTCGTCGCGTTGAGCACGGACCGCTCCGTCGCGAACCTCACGCTGCAGGGTGCGCAGACGATCGCGCAGGCCTACGAGGGCTCCGCGCTCAACGGTCCGCAGGACGTCGTGCGTCGCACCGACGGGACGCTCTACTTCACCGACCCGGGCTTCAACACGATGGAGGCGGCGCGCGAGCTCGACTTCGTCGGGCTGTTCAGGATCCCGATGGGGATGGGCGCCCCGGTCGCGGAGTGGGAGGGGCTCGATTCGTTCGAGCCCTGCGGGTTGGAGCTGTCGCCGGACGAGAGTCGGCTCTACATGTCGGATCGGATCGACGGGTTGATCTACGCCTTCGACGTCGCGACCGACGGCGCGCTGTCGACGGAGACGGCCTTCGCGCGTTCGGTGAGCGGCGCGCCGCAGGGCATCACGGTCGACAGCCTCGGCAACGTCTACGTGGCCGCCAACGCCGGGGTCGAGGTGTTCGGGCCGGACGGTACGTACTACGGCGTCATCTCGACGCCCGACCCGGCTTCGAACGTCGCGTTCGTGGACCGGACGCTGACCTCGCTGTTCGTCACCACGGTCAACACCGTGTACGTCGTGCAGAGCATGAGCGTCCCCGGCGCGCGCTGAGGGCTCAGACTTTTGAGGGCGGCGCGGCTCTCCTCTCCGCAGGACTGAGGCGCGGCCCGAGAACGCGGGGCGCAGGGGCCCGCGAACGCGAGCCTTTCAGGGGAACGCGCAGCTTGGCCCGCCGCCTGCTAATCGAACCGCCCGATGATCCTGCGAAAGAACGCCGCACTGCTCCTGTCCTCCACCGCTGCGCTCACGTTCAGCGCCCTGACCCCCACCCCCGCCGAAGCCTGCGGCGGCCTCTTCTGCGCCAACACCCCCGTCAACCAGGCCGAAGAGGCCATCATCTTCGAGGTGACCGAGGGCGGGAAGGACGTCACCGCCATCATCAACATCGTCTACCAGGGCAGCGCCGAGGAGTTCGCTTGGGTGCTCCCGCTGCAGACCGCGCCTCAGTCGATCGAGGTCGGGTCGCGTCAGGCATTCCTCACGGCGCAGGGGCTCACCGCGCCGCAGTTCAACATCACGGAGTGGGAGACAGTCGGTTCGTGTGACGATCAGGTCTGGCTCGCGAGCCAGGCCGAGGACGCCTCGGCGGGTGGTGGACCGCAGCCGCCGGCGAACCGCAACAGCGGCGTCGAAGTCATCGAGCGCAAGGAGGTCGGGCCGTACGACACCGTGGTGCTCGAGGGCCGAGACCCCGAGGCGGTGCAGGGGTGGCTCGTCGAGAACGGCTTCCGCGTGACCGACGAGATGATGGACATGGTCACGCCGTACCTCGCGCAGGGCGACACCCTCGTGGCGCTGAAGCTCCTCAACGACAAGGACGTCGGCGAGATCACGCCCATCGAGGTGAAGATGACCGCGTCGGAGGCCAAGCCGGACCTCGAGGCGTGCATCCCGATCCGCATGACGGCGATGGCCGCGAACACGGACATGCCGATCACCGCGTACGTCTTCTCCGATGAGGGCCGCGCGATTCCGCAGAACTTCTTCCACGTGAAGCCGAACCTCCTGAAGATCGACTGGATCAACTGGGGCGCCAACTACCGCGACGTCATCTCGCGCGCGGTCGACGAGGCCGACCAGGGCCACGCGTTCGTGACCGAGTACGCCGGGTCGCCGGACATCTTCGACGGCATGGTCTACGACCCCACGCAGATCAACCTCTCGGCCTTCGCTTCGCTTCGTGACCTCGCCGACTTCCTGAACGCGCTCCAGGAGCAAGGCATCTTGCGTCGCCCCGGTGTGCGCTCGATCCTGGAGTCGCACTTCCCGGCGATCGCCGACTGCAACGCAGGTTGCGGCTCGGAGCAGTTCCGCGGGACGTTGATCGAGGACCCGCAGGCGCTCATCGACGAGATCGACGAGAAGGTGCTCGCGCCCGACCGTCGCGCGCAGGAGCTCATGACGCGCAACGACTACTTCACGCGTCTGTTCACGCTGCTCGACCCCAAGGAGATGACGCTCGATCCGCAGTTCACGTATCGCAAGGACCTCGACGACGTCTCGAACGTGCACTCGGCGAAGATGATCATGTACTGCGGCCTCGGCGGCGCGCCGGGCGATGCGGGTGTGCAGATCATCCTCGAGGACGGTCGCTCCATCTACTACGACTCGTCGTTCGAGCCGGACATGTCGGTCATCGACGCGATGCCGGCCGCCGAGCGCGTCGAGCAGCTCGCGGAGGACCGCGTGGTGCGCGACAATTCGAACGAGATCGGTGACCTCCTGCAGCGCCACAACGAGATCAACGACCTGTCCGGCTGCGGCTGCGAGGAGACGTCCACGCAGCGTTCGGCGGGCCTGTCCATCGCGGCGCTCGCGCTGTGTGGGTTCGGCCTGCTCATGCGTCGCCGCCGCCGCTGACCCCCGACCGTTTCCCAAGATGTGTGTTCGGGGTCCCGGCCTTCCGTTCGTCGCAGTGGTCCTGCTGACGGCGTGCGGAGGGCCGGGACCTGGTTCGATGGACGCGGGCGTCGTGGAGTGCTCGGCGGAGGCGAACCCGTCCTACGAGCTCGGTACCGGCGAGTCTTCGTTCGAGCCCCTCGTCGATGGGCAGGACCTGTTCTTCGCGCCCGGGCCGCAGGGCGGCTGTCACTTCTGGTTGGGCGTCCGCACCGTCGGCTTCCCGTCGCGCGGGACGAAGCTGCGCTACGAGGTCGTCTACGCCGACACGGGCACCACGACGATGAGCCGCTCGAGCTTCGCCATCGCGCTCGAACCGGTCGACGGCGAGGACGTCTGCGAGGCGGCCGGCATGACCGGCTTCCTCATCCAGCCCTGGAAGTTCGAGGACGCGCGCGTCGAGATCCGCACCGAGGTCTGGTACGAGCCGACGTCGACCACGAAGGTCTCGGCGACGGCGTCGAAGACGGTCATGGCGCGCTGGCCGGGCGATGACCCGAACGTCTGCGGCCCCCGGTAGTCAGGCTTGCTCGAAGAAGTGTCGCGTCGCTTCGTCGGCGGGGAAGTAACTCTCGATCCGCAGCTCCTCCAACGTCACGTTCTGCGGCGCGCTGAACACGGTGAGCATCGTGATGAGCGCGAGCTCGACGTCGTCGCGCTTCAGGCGAATCGTGAGGAGCGCGTCCATGGGCGTCGAGAGATCCGGTTCACGCCAGTCGTCGGGCGCGTACTCCAGGGAGCTGCGCAAGAGATCTTGCAGGTCGTCGTCCTGCGGCGACATCAGACACTCACGCTGCAGGCGTGTCATCATCAGGCGGGCCGTGCGCTCCCAGTCTTGGACGAACGGTTTGCAGAGCCGCTCGTCGAGCAGGATGTGGAAGAGGTTGAGCGGCGTGGGGAGCGCGGACGGATCCGCGATGACCGACGCGAGGAGACGCTGCGCTGGTTCGTTCACCCGGAGCGCGTCGTACCGACGGTTCATGATCGCCATTGGGTACGGCTCGTGGGCCTTCAGCATCGTGTCGAGGATGTACTCGACCTCCGGCGTCAGGCCGTCGTCGAACGCCGGCTCCTCGAACTCCGCTTCGAACCCGGCCGCGCGCAGCATCGCGTTCTGCTCGCGCAGCGGGACGCCGAGCACGCCGGCGAGGCGGAGCACCATCTCGCGGCTGGGTTTGGCGCGGCCCGTCTCCATGTAGCTCAGGTGCCGCGTGGAGACGTCGGCCGTCAGCGCGAAGTCGAGCTGGCTCATCCCGCGCTCGCGTCGCCAGTACTTGAGGAGCGCGGGGAACAGGGCGGTTCGAGAGGCCATGGAAGATCGGTAACTTGGATGCCCCGTCGAGCGCCATGACCTCCCGAGGTCATTGGCAGGCGAGGGCCGCGAATCGCACGGTGCAGGCATGACTCGCTACGACGACCTCGACGTGAACTTCGTGGACGCCGGCCACGCCCGCCTCGCGTACCGCCACACCGGGCAAGGCCCCGACGTGGTGTTCGTGCACGGCTGGCCCCTCGACGGCCGCACCTGGGCGCCGCTCGTGGAGCGGCTCGCCGACGACTACACGTGCCACGTGTTCGATCTCCCGGGCGCGGGGGAGACGGAGTACGACCGACCGCACGACGTCAAACTCCGCCGCCACGCGGACGCGCTCATCGCCGCCCTCGACGCCCTCCAGATCCAGGACTACGCCCTCGTCGCGCACGACAGCGGTGCGGTCGTCGCCCGGATGATCGCCGCACGTCGCCCCGAGCACGTCCGCGCGATGGTCTTCGGCAACACGGAGATCCCGGGCCACGTCCCGTGGATGCTCGGTGTCTACTTCATGCTCGCGCACGTCCCCGGCGGGCGCAGCCTGATGGCCCTCTGCCTGAAGTCGAAGACCTTCCGCAGGAGCGTGCTCGGGTTCGGCGGTTGTTTCACCGATCCGAGCTACGCCGAGGGTCCGTTTTTCAACCGGGTCGTCGAGCCGCTCGCGGACCCGCAGCGGAGCCGCGGCGCGTTCGAGCTGATCCAGCACTTCGACAAGGACGACCTGAAGAACCTCCGCAAGCTGCACCGCGAGCTGAAGGCGCCGGTGCGCATGGTGTGGGGCGCCGACGACCCGTGGTTCCCGCTCGCCGGTGCGCGCGGGATGCTCGATCAGTTCCCGGAGGGCTCGGACCTGGAGGTCATCGAGGGCGGAAAGCTGTTCGTGCACGAGGAGCACGCCGCGACGTTCGCCCGCCACACGAAGGCCTTCCTCGCGCGTCACCTCGGCGCGCGCGCCGCCGCCTAGCTCAGCAGGTCTGTCGCCACGCTGCCGCCTGCGTGCGGCCAGATCTTGTGCGCGTTGGCGTCTTCGCCCTTGTACATCCCGAGGCCGAGGCCTTCGACGACCGCTTCGAGGACTTCGAGGTTGTTGCCGCCCGAGGAGGTCGTTCCGGTGCGGAAGCTCGGCATTCGGGTCGCGATCATGTTCGGGCCGTTGCCGCCGGAGTGGTCCTGGCCGTCGCCCATGTCGGTCACCTGCACGACGACGGTGTTGTCGATCATCTTCGTGCCGGGCGCCGCGGGGTCGTCCTCTTCGACGAGCCGGCGCACGAGGTACGCGACGCAGCGGCTGAGGTAGTTCGTCATCTCCGCGTTGTCCGCCGCGGGGGCGGCGTGACATGAGCCGTGGTGGTCGCCGCGGTAGTTGGTGTCGTGGCCGTACCAGGTCGCCTGGTGCCATCCGAGCTGAAGCGTCATCACGTTGGTGATGCCGCACGACAGCGCCGCGACGATCACGTCCGACTGCAGCTCGGCGGTGTGGAGGAACGGGACGCCCTCGCCGCCGTCGGTCGGGTACCCTCCTGCGTTCCACGCCGGCGCCTCGCAGCCCTCCGCGGGTTCGAAGTTCACGGAGTCCACGAGCCGCTGCTCGACCTGGCGCAGCGCGACTTCGTGTTTCTCCAACGTCTCGCGTTCGAAGGTGCCGAGGCGCCCCTTCAGCTCCGCGAGCGCAGCGCGGTTCACGTCCATCACGCTCTGCTTTCGCGCGAGGAAACCGGCGGTGTCACTCGTGGGCGGCGCGCCGCCGAAGAGCTGCTCGTACGCTGCGGCCGGGCTGTTCTGCGCGGGCACCGCGTCCCCCGACTTCCGCCCGACGACCTCCTGTGGGTTGGCCTGCACGCCGAGGGTGTACGACTCGTACGGCGTCGTCGCGCCGAGGACACTCGCGACCTGCTGGTCCACGGTGTCGCTCGTCCAGTCCTGCGACCAGCGCAGCGCCCCGAGGCACTTGCGCGCGAGGCCGTGGCCGCTGCTCACGACGTCGACCTCGCGGAAGTGACAGACCGACTGAAGGCCCTCGTAGGCCCGCGTCGCGACATTCAGTGTATTGCCGTTCGGGAGCCACAGACCGTTGGGCGCGCCGTCGGGGGTGTAGACGAACACCACGCGCTTGGGGCCGGTGGCCTGCGCGCGTGCGACGCGCGAGCCGAGGAGGCCGCCGACCAGCGGCGACGCCAGCGCCGCGGCGCCGATCCGGGAAGCCAAGCCGAGGAACTCGCGGCGGTTGTTGCGGTGGTTCGTGTCCTTCATCTCGGGGCTCCTCAGCGGCGCAGACGCACCAGCGACTCCGTGGCCAGCTCGACGAACATCGCGCGGGGGCTCTCGTTGGCGTCGACGAGCGCGTCGTTCATCCGCGATGCGATGCACGCGTAGGCGTTGCGCTGCTCCTCGGTGAGCGACTCCTGGTTCGCGGTGTCGAGGTCGCGGTCGTTGAAGGTGAGACCGGTGGCGAAGCGGAACCCGCGGCGCACGAGGCACGACTTCACCGCGTCGGTGTCGGCGATCTGGTTCGAGAAGTCCTTGGCGCCGCTATACTCGAGCGAAGCCTGATCGCTCGTGGAGTCGACGCCGAACAGCGTCCCCTCCAGCGACACCGCGACCTCTTCGCCGCGTACCGTCTCGAGCACGGTGCCGGCCGCTGCGGTGGGGCGGAGACGACCGACGTGATCGAAGTCCTCCATCCCGAACATCGGGTTGATGATCTTCTCGTGGCAGCCGGCGCAGGCCTCGATGCCGTCGGTGTAGAGGAAGTAGAACTCGCGGCTGCTCAGCGTGCCCTCTGCCTCGCGCTCCGTGACCCGCATCTGCGCTGCGGCGCGCTGCGCGTCGATGTCGTCGCCCGCGATGGGGGAATTGGGCGGGTCGATGTAGTGGCAGAGCGCCGCTTGCCGGCTGTGCACCGCGCGGAGGATCGGCGCGGTGCGTTCGGCGTGTGCGTTCGCCGCCATGAACGCGCCGCTCGCGATCGGGCCGCCGCGACCTTCGACGACGGTCTGCGTGAACGTGTCTCCGAAGTTGCCGGTCACTCCGTAGAAGTCGGCGAGGGTGCGGTTCAGGAACGTGTAGTCGCCGCCGAAGAACTCGCGGTAGGGGGCGTCGGGTTCATAGAAGACGTGCGCGAAGTGCTGGCGCACCTCTTCGACCATCGCGTCCTTCACGGCGGGCGTGAACTCGGTGACGTCGGGCCGGGTGGCGCTCTTCACGGCGTCGAGGTCGAACCACTGCGTGACGAAGTCGCCGAAGTGCGCGCGGCCGCGCTCGCTGTCGATGAGGCGTTCGACCTGCGCGCGAATCTGCGCGCGCGTGGTGAGTTGGTCGGCCCGTGCCGCGGCGAGGAGGGTGCGGTCCGGCGTAGAGCCGGTGAGCATGAAGGCGAGGGTGGACGCCAGCTCGTACGGCGTGAGCACGTAGGCGTTCGGGTCGACGTCGGCGAGGGCGTCTCCGGCGGGCGGCGGCATCATCGGCGGCGGCTCGCTCGACGTCGTCACGAGCCGGACGCTACCGATGAAGAGGTTGGCGTCTTGCCCGGGGCCATACGGCGCGACGCCGGAGTCGTTGTCGAACGAGATGCGGACGCGGGGGGTGCCGGTCTCGCCCGTGACGGTGAAGCGGTAGGTGGTGAGGGTCTGGGTGTCGACGCGCTCCACGCCGATCTCGTGGCCGCTCACGCGCACGCGGAGCTCGGGCCAGTGCTGGTCGTGGTTGCTGCCGCGTGCGTCGATCTCGATCGTGCTCGGGTCGGTGAACGGCGTGGTGAAGACGAGCTCGACGCCGCCGTTTTCGAAGAAGCCCCAGACGTCGCCGTCGAGGCGCCCGCCCTGCTGCGGGAACTGCGCGGGGAGGATCTCTTCGGTGGCGCCGTTCGTCGGGCCGGCCTCGCCGGTGCCCGAGTAGTAGCCGCGCTCGCGCGCGGTGGTGAGATCGACGCCGGCTTCGACGCGGTACAGGAAGTAGGGCGAAGTCAGCGCGGCTTCGAGCGCGAGCTGCATCGCGTCGGCGGGGTACGTTTCGAACAGCGCGACGTACTCGGCGCGCTGCGCGTCCGAGACGGGGCCGCGGAAAGCGAAGAAGAGGAACTCGTCGACGAAGCGGTTCGCGCACGCCGTAGCGTCGCCGCCGCAGGTGAACGGGCGGCCGTTGCTCGTCGCCCAGGTCGCGACGGCCTCGGCGTTGGCGACGTAGCTCTCGAGCGTCGCGCTGTTGACGCCCTTGCCGCGCATGTTGACGAAACCGCCGAGCGCGCCGTCGTTGTTGGCGACGGTCGCGCCGTACGCGCCCGGGGCGCCGAGGAGATCTTCGAGGGCGTTGTCGTACTCGGCGCTGGTGAGCAGCTTCAGCTCGCGGACGCCGTAGGTTGGGGCGGGATCGGCGGGGCAGTCGGCGGGCAAGACAGGTTGCGCCTTGGAGCGGATGAGCGCGCCGGTGAGCTCGGCGCAGCGGCCCACGCAGGTCCCGGCCGCGGCCTGGGGCATCGCGGCGTCGATGTAGGCCTCGAGGCCGGCGCCGTGTTTTTCGACGGCCGCGTTGGCGTCGAGGCGGAAGTCCCCGTTGGCGTTCCCGGAGCTGATCGCGGAGGCGGCGCCGAAGTTGCCGTGGCAGCCGGCGCACTTGGCGGTCCAGTGGTCGAGGCCGGTCTCGAGGTTGGGGTCATCGACGGGGACGTTCGGGTCGTCGGGGCCCGAGGGGCCGTCCGTCTCGCCGACGAGCCCTTTGCAGGACAGGGCGGCGAGGAAGGCGAGCGACGCGACGCGGCAGGGCAACAACCTCGGCATCACCCCCCATGGAGCGAAGGGGGGTGGGGATCGGGTCACGAAATTCGTTCGGGTGGACAAGAAGGGGCGGGACGGGGGATTCGGGAGCGCGTGCGCGGACTTGCCCTGCTGCTGCTGGTGACTCTCGGGTGCGCGCACGCGCCCCCGGCGGAGCGGAAGAACCGCGTCCTGGTGCTCGTCATGATCCACGACGGGCACCGCACGAGCACGCGGTACGGCGTGGATGCGCTTCGAGCGCTGATCGAGCGCGTGGACCCCGACTACGTGTTGGCGGAGATCCCCCCGGACCGCTTCGAGGCTGCGCGGGCGCAGTTCGCCGCCACCGGCACAATCACCGAGCCCCGCGTGCGGCGCTTCCCCGAGTACACGGACGTCGTCTTCCCGCTCACCCGAACCATGGACTTCGAGATCGTCCCCTGCGCGGCGTGGACCCGCGCGATGGCCGACGACCGGAAGGCGAAGCTCACGGAGTGGAAGGCGACGCGTCCCGAGGAGTCACGCGAGGTCGACGCCGCGATGGAGGCCGCGGACGCGGAGCTCGAAGCGAAGGGGTGGGCCGACGACCCGGCGATGATCCACACCGACGCCTACGACGCGATCGTCGAGCGGGGCATGGAGCCGTACGATCGGCTCTTCAACGAGGACCTGGGCCCGGGCGGCTGGACCAACATCAACCGCGCGCACTTCGGGCTGATCGCGCGGGCGCTGGACGCGCATCGCGGCGAGGGGAAGCTGTTCGTGGTGACGTTCGGCGCCTGGCACAAGGGGCGGTTCAGGCGGGCGCTGCTGGCGCGGGGGGATGTGGTGGAGGTGAGGCTCGAGGACTTCGAGTAGCTGAGGGATCGGATTCGGATTCGGCTACGGACTCGGATTCGGCTACGGACTCGGATTCGGCCACGGACTCGGATTCGGCCACGGACTCGGATTCGGCCACGGACTCGGATTCGGCCACGGACTCGGATTCGGCCACGGACTCGGATTCGGCCACGGACTCGGATTCGGCCACGGATTCGGATTCGGATTCGAAATCGGCCACGGACTCGGATTCCGAGTCGGATCGCGGCGGCGCCCCTCGCGGAGCGCCGCCGGTACCTCCACCTAATGCGTCAGCCGATACAGCATCGCGTTGATCCGATCGATGAGCTCCATGCTCACCGCTGCGTCCTCCACCTTCACGTACCCCCAGGCCACCGCCACCCGCAGAGCGCAACGCACCTCGTCCGCGCTCCCCGCAGCCACCGTGTAGTGGTACGTCCTCGACCCGCCTTCCCGCCGCCGTCCTTCACCGAGATTCAGCGCCACCGAGCTCGCCGCGTCCCGAATCTGCTTCGCCAAGCTCGCATCCTTCTTCCGAATCTTGCTCACCACGTCGACGAGCTCCTCGATGAGCTCCACGCTCACCTCCAGAACGATGAACCGACCAGGAGAGGCTGCATTGTTTTTTCTGTTCATA
>JAVJQW010000029.1:0-4095 GCA_040218735.1 Deltaproteobacteria bacterium | reverse complement strand
GCGGACGCGCTCGCCGGTGTTCTTCGAGGTCGTTTCGGGGTTGGTGTTGTTGTTGCTCATCGCGTTGGCCTTTCGCCCGCGGTGCGGGCCGTCTTGGGTTCGTGAGCAGGCGAACCGTCCGAGCTCCTCGAGGCGGCGGGGGTGCTTTCTGCGAGGCGTGCGCCGAGCCGAGCGAAGCGAGGAGACCGAAAGCAGAACCCCGCCGACCCCGAAGGGGCGGCAGCTCGAGGCGTGAGGCCCGAAGGGAGGTGAGCCACGAATCCCGAGATGGCGTGCACCGCCTGGGATGAAGGCTTGTGCGGGAGCAGGAACGCGGCCTCAGAGAACGACCGCCCGAACATCGGCGCCGGCGAGCGCGAACCTCCCGTCCTTAGTGCAGGCTGTGACGAAAACTTGCGGGCAACAGCCCAGCGCGCAGGATGCCCGGCGATGACCAGTTCAGTTCCGGAGGCGCTTCAACGCGCCCTCAAGACGATGAAGACGCGGCGCGACGATCTCGACCAAGAGATCTTGGTCCTGGAGCGCATGGTGGGAGATCGCCGTGGACCGGGACGGCCTCCGAAACGCGGGGCGAGCAAGAGCAAGATGACGTCGGCGTCCAAGCCGAAGAAGAAGCGCCAGTGGTCGGAGGAAGCGCGGAAGCGGCAGGCCGAGCGCGCGCGAAAGATGTGGGCGGCGCGCAAGGCGAAGGCCACGAAGAAGAAGTAGCGGCTCGCCGATTTGTCCGGATGCGTTCGGACGTTCGTCGGACGAACGCGCTGGTTCTCAGCGCGCCGGCGTTGGCCTACGAATTGTACTCCGCGAGGTCTGACCTCCTTCAACAGAGCAGGGAGCCAGGATGTCGCGCATGTACTTCGACCCGAAAACGCCGATCGGACCCTTCACGCTGATGGAGGTGCGCTCGCTCGTCGGCCGGTTGCGCTGCAGCGGCCACGTGGATGGCTGGGTCGCACAGGAGTTCCTCGAGGGCGTGCTGGGTCGACCGGACGCGGACGCGGACGAGGTCGTGAGCGTGTTGATCGCCCACGGATTTGCGGAGGCCTCATCTGCTGGCGTCCGAAGCACGAAGTTGGGCAACCGGCTGGCGGCGTCGCGGCTATCGAAGCGACTGATGCGATCGACGGCAGAGCGCCTGTTGGCGGAGTTCCTGGAGCGACTGCACGCGATGAACGCAAACGACGAGTTCGCCTACCGCGTCGACAAGCTCGTGGTCTTCGGCAGCTACCTGACGGACTCGCCGACGCTCGGTGATATCGACCTTGGTTTCGACCTCGAACCTCGGCGCGCCGACAAGGACGAGCACAAGGCGTTCTGCAACGCTCGAAGCATGGCGGCGCAAGAAGCGGGGCGGCACTTCCCGGCGTTCCTCGACTGGTTGGAGTGGCCGCGCGTCGAGGTGTGCCGAGCGCTGCGCGCCTCCCGTCGCCACCTGTCGTTTCATCGGCTGGCCGAGGTGAAACGGCTCGGCTGCCCGACCCGCCGGCTGGAGACGGACCTGAACCAACGGGTCCTAGCGCTGTAAGCGGATGCCAGCTCCAGGTGTCTCCAACGAACCACGCTCCACTCTAGGGTGGAGCGTCTCGGCGAACTGCGATGGTGCGGGGTGCGTCGTCAAACTGCGCCACGGAATACAGGGCGCCCAGAAATTCCCAACATCGGACGCCGCAGCATCGCAGTTCACCGGGGCGTTACGGCCGAGTCCGATGCGGGTGGTTCTCCCTGGGGGCGCTCGTGGCTTCCACGGTACCGATGAAGCACTCAGGATGTATTCAGTAGAAGAGGTGCGATGAGCGACACTCTGCAGCCGCCCAAGTCGGGACTCAGAGTGTTGGCGGCCGCGTGAAACTGATCTGGCGACCAGTTTCGGGATGGCCGCAAGACGTGCAGTGGTTCGGGACGTTGGCAAACAGAAGCGTCCTTCGACAACTCGGTCTCGCAGTCGTGAGTGCGTCCGCCGCAATGGCGTGCTCGCCATCGTCTAATTCCACGAACGTTGACTCGTCCAAGGCGTCACTCGGTGCCGTCGAAGATGTGGTGGTGTTCGGTCGCAACTCGGTTCGCGTCGAGCCTTCGTCCGCGGTCCTCGGGGGCGACATCGCTGTTGAGGCCACCGCAGGCTCGCCGTATCCGACGTCGGGTACGCTTGCAGACGGTGCGCGCATCTCCGTGGGCGCGTGGTCGACGATCGGGGGCGACGTCGTCGCGGCGACGGGGTTGTTCGAGTATGGCAGTGAGCTCGTCGATGGAAACAACTTCGATCGATACGCTGCGCTCAACGGCGTCTTCTACAACGGCCTCGTGCGCGGCGGCGTGAGTCTGCCGATGTCCCCGCCGCCGCCAGCGTTTCCAACGGTCGCGCCGGTGACGCCCGGCATCGGCACGCTCACGGTGGCAGCGGGGACGAGTCAAACGCTGACGGCGAGCACGAGCTATGACGCGATCGTCGTCGAAACGGGCGCGACGCTCTACCTTGCAACCGGCGCGCATCGAGCCGGCACCGTCACGACGAGCACGAACGCCAACATCGTCGCGCTCGACCGCGTCGACCTGCGTATCGCAGATGCGCTGGTGCTCGGGGCGGACAGCGTGCTCACGACGACGACGGGATTTTCGGCTGGCGATCTTCGGGTCGACGTCGCGGGCTTCAACAGTCCGCCGGACCCACTCGCGACCGTGCGTGCGGTGGATCTCGGCGACCGCTCAGACGTGCAGGCGATCGTCTTCGCACCGAATGGGACCGCATGGGTTGGCGAGGACGCGGTGGTCGACGGCGTCGTCTTTGCGCGGGATGTCTGGGTCGACCTCGGAGCGACCGTGGCGTTCGAAGACGGCCGCGACCCTTACGCGAGTGACGCGCCGGTCGCGTTCTCGGATGGCTACACCGTGAGCGAGGAGGAGACGCTGAGCGTCTCGACCCCTGGCGTCCTGTGGAACGACTACGACCCGAACCAGGACGCTATCGTCGCCGAGCTCGTCACGGGCACGACCAGCGGTACCGTGGCGCTCTCGACGGACGGGAGTTTCTCGTACACGCCGCAGATGGACTTCACGGGGATCGACTCCTTTACGTATCGAGTCTTCGACGGGACCTACTACTCGCCGACCGCGACGGTGACATTCACGGTCGACGACGAGGCTGATGCGCCTCGAATCATCTCGGAGCCCGGGCGCTTCTCGTTCGTGGGCGCGCTTTGGGACTACACCGTCGTCGCTACGGACGCCGATACCAACGAGACGTTCACCTATGCTCTGGAGTCCGGGTCGCCCGCAGCAGCCACGATCGACTCGAGTGGCGTCGTCGAGTGGACGCCGGGGGCGGGTGACGAGGGCGCGAACGTCGTCAGCATTGTCGTCACGGACTCGGACGGACTCGAGACGGCCCAAGTGCGGGGCATCGAGGTCACGACGAGTCCTCGATCCGAGTACTTCGCGCTCTACGCCACCGAGAGCGTTCAAGTGGCGGGTGGTGCGATCATCAAGGGCGATGTCGGCGCGGTTCAGAGCGGCTCGGGCACGTTCTTGGGCAGTGGATGGTGGGGGACTGCACGTACCACGATTGGGGGCTACGTCGACGGGGACGTCTTCGGAGACACCGTTGCGCTCGATTTCAACTCCAACGTCCACGATGTGTACACCGATGATCTGGTCTTCGATCAGGGCACTGCGCACCAAGACATGGCGTCGCTTCCGACGATGGAAGTCCTCCCCGCCACGGCGACCGCTGCGGTTAGCGGAGCACTCGTCGTTTCCACGGGAACGACTCAGACCCTCTCGGCGGGAGCTGCACTCGCGACCGTTGAGATCGAAGAGGATGCCTGTCTCGAGCTGGAGGCCGGCGCGCACCTGTTTGGCTCGATCACCGTCCGCGAAGGTGGGTGCCTCGTGGCGCAGGGCCCCGTCAGCGTGCGCATCAACGCGATGCTGCTGCTCGAAGACGGTGCCTTCATTGGACCTGCGCCCGATGTAGCGCTCGATGCCGACCAGATTCAGATTCAGATTCACGCATCGAACGGAGGCACGGGAGGGCCTCTCGATACGCCGCTTCCATTCGATTCGGGCTACGCGAGCTCCGTGCACGCGCACGTCCTTGCACCG
>JAVJQW010000028.1:0-4077 GCA_040218735.1 Deltaproteobacteria bacterium | reverse complement strand
GCGGACGCGCTCGCCGGTGTTCTTCGAGGTCGTTTCGGGGTTGGTGTTGTTGTTGCTCATCGCGTTGGCCTTTCGCCCGCGGTGCGGGCCGTCTTGGGTTCGTGAGCAGGCGAACCGTCCGAGCTCCTCGAGGCGGCGGGGTGCTTTCTGCGAGGCATAAGCCGAGCCGAGCGAAGCGAGGGGACCGAAAGCAGAACCCCGCCGACCCCGAAGGGGCGGTAGCTCGAGGCGTGAGGCCCGAAGGGAGGTGAGCCACGAATCCCAAGATGGCTGCACCGCCTGGGAGGAAGGCCTGAGCGAAGGATGGAACGGCGGCTTCAGAGAACGACCGCCAAGAACATCAGCGCGCGAAACGATCCGCCCGTCTTTAGAGGAGGCTGTGACGAAAACTTGCGGGCTACGGCCCAGCGCGCAGGATGCCGGGCGATGACCAGTTCAGTTCCGGAGGCGCTTCAACGCGCCCTCAAGACGATGAAGACGCGGCGCGACGAGCTCGACCAGGAGATATTGGTCCTGGAGCGCATGGTGGGAGACCGGCGTGGACCGGGACGGCCTCCGAAGCGCGGGGCAAGCAAGAGCAAGAAGACGTCGGCGACCCAGCCGAAGAAGAAGCGCCAGTGGTCGGACGAAGCGCGGAAACGGCAGGCCGAGCGGGCACGAAAGATGTGGGCGGCGCGCAAGGCGAAGACCACGAAGAAGAAGAAGTAGCGACTCGCCGATTCGTTCGGACGTTTTCGTCGGACGAACGCGTTGGTCCTCAGCGCGTCGACGTTGGCCCACGACTTGTACTCCGCGAGGTCTGACCTTCTTTGACAGGAGCAGGGAGCCAGGATGTCGCGCATGTACTTTGACCCGAAAACGCCGATCGGACCCTTCGCGCTGATGGAGGCGCGCTCGCTCATCGGCCGGTTGCGCTGCAGCGGCCACGTGGATGGCTGGGTCGCACAGGAGTACCTCGAAGGTGTGCTGGGTCGACCGGACACGGACGAAGTCGTGAAGGTGTTGATCGCCCACGGGTTTGCGGAGGTTTCATCTGCTGGCGTTCGAAGTACGAAGTTGGGCAATCGGCTCGCGGCCTCGCGGCTGTCGAAGCGACTACTTCGGTCGACGGCAGAACGCCTGATGGCGGAGTTCATGGAGCGACTGCACGCCATGAACGCAAACGACGAGTTCGCCTACCGCGTCGACAAGCTCGTGGTCTTCGGCAGCTACCTGACCGACTCGCCCACGCTCGGCGACATCGACCTCGGCTTCGACCTCGAACCTCGGCGCGCCGACAAGGACGAGCACAAGGCGTTCTGCAGCGCTCGCAGCATGGCGGCGCAAGAAGCGGGGCGGCACTTCCCGGCGTTCCTCGACTGGCTGGAGTGGCCGCGTGTCGAGGTGTGCCGAGCGCTGCGCGGCTCCTGTCGCTACCTGTCGTTCCATCGGCTGGACGAGGTGAAACGGCTTGGCTGCCGAACCCGCCGGCTTGAGACGGACCCGAACCAACGGGTTCTTGCGCTTTAGACGGGCGCTAGATCCAGGCGCCTCGCTAGCGAACCGCGCGCCACTCAATAGGAGGATCGTCTCGTCGAGCTGGTGCTGACGCGTCAACTGACGCACGGAATACAAGGTGACCAGAAATTCCCAGTATCGGACGCCGCAAGATCGCAGTTCACCGGGGGTGTTACGAATCGAGTCCGATGCGGTGCTTTTCAGGGTGTCGCTCGTGGCTTCCGCGGTACCGGGGGAGCACCTCGGATGTATTCAGTAGAAGAGGTGTGACGAGCGTCGCGCTGCCGGGCAACCAGGTCGAGACGCGGCGTGGCGGCCGCCGCGTGCAACTGATCTCGTGGTCAGCTTTCAGAGCTGCCGCAAGACGTGCAGTGGTTCGGGGCGTTGGCAAACAGAAGCGTCCTTCGACAAATCGGTCTCGCACTCGTGAGTGCGTCCGCCGCAATGGCGTGCTCGCCGTCGCCCAACTCAACGAAATTCGACTCGGCCCGGACGGCACTTGGCGCCGTCGAAGACGTCGTGGTCTTCGGTCGAAATTCGGTGCGCGTCGAGCCCTCGTCCGCGGTGCTCGGGGGGGACATCGCGGTTGAGGCCACGGCCGGGTCGCCCTATCCGACGTCGGGTACGCTTGCAGACGGCGCGCGCATCTCTGTGGGCGCGTGGTCGACCATCGGCGGCGACGTCGTCGCAGCGACGGGGTTGTTCGAGTACGGCAGTGAGCTCGTCGATGGAAACAACTTCGACCGATACGCTGCGCTCGACGGCGTCTTCTACAACGGCCTTGTGCGCGGCGGCGTGAGTCTGCCGATGTCGCCGCCGCCGCCGGCGTTTCCGACGGTCGCGCCGGTGACGCCCGGCATCGGCACGCTCACGGTGGCAGCGGGGACGAGTCAAACGCTGACGGCGAGCACGAGCTATGACGCGATTGTCGTCGAGACGGGCGCGACGCTCTACCTCGAGACCGGCGCGCATCGGGTCGCCACCGTCACGACGAGCACGAACGCCAACGTCATCGCGCTCGATCGCGTTGACCTGCGTATCGCGGATGCGCTGGTCCTTGGCGCGGACAGCGTGCTCACGGCGACGACGGGCTTTTCGGCCGGCGATCTTCGAGTCGACGTCGCTGGCTTCAACAGTCCACCGGACCCACTCGCGACGGTGCGTGCGGTGGACCTGGGCGACCGAGCTGACGTGCGCGCGATCGTCTTCGCACCGAACGGGACCGCATGGGTTGGGGAGGACGCGGTGGTCGACGGCGTCGTCTTTGCCCGGGATGTCTGGGTCGACTTCGGAGCGACTGTGGCGTTCGAAGATGGCCGCGACCCTTACGCAAGTGATGCGCCGGTCGCGTTCTCGGATGGCTACACCGTGAGCGAGGAGGAGACGCTGAGCGTCTCGGCCCCTGGCGTCCTGTGGAACGACTACGATCCGAACCAGGACGCTATCGTCGCCGAGCTCGTCACGGGCACAAACAGCGGTACCGTGGCGCTCTCGACGGACGGGAGCTTCTCATACACGCCGCAGATGGACTTCACGGGGAGCGACTCCTTTACCTATCGAGTCTTCGACGGGACCTACTACTCGCCGACTGCGACGGTCACATTCTCGGTCGACGACGAGGCTGATGCACCTCGAATCGTCTCGGAGCCTGAGCGCTTCTCGTTTGTGGGCGCGCTTTGGGACTACACCGTCGTCGCAACGGACGCCGATACCAACGAGACATTCACCTACGCACTGGAGTCCGAGTCGCCCGCGGCAGCCACGGTTGATTCGGGTGGCGTCGTCGAGTGGACGCCGGCGTCGGGTGACGAGGGTGCGAACGTCGTTAGCATTGTCGTCACGGACTCGGACGGACTCGAGACGGCCCAAGTGCGGGGCATCGAGGTCACGACGAGTCCTCGATCCGAGTACTTCGCGCTCTACGCCACCGAGAGCGTTCAAGTAGCGGGTGGTGCGATTATCAAGGGCGATGTCGGCGCGGTTCAGAGCGGCTCGGGTACGTTCTTGGGCAGCGGATGGTGGGGAACCGCGCGCACCACGGTTGGTGGCTACGTCGACGGGGACGTCTTCGGAGACACGGTTGCGCTCGACTACAACTCCAGCGTCGACGACGTGTACACCGATGACCTGGTCTTCGATCAAGGCACTTCGGCCGAAGACACGGCGTCACTTCCATCGATGGAAGCTCTTGCCGCAACGGCGACGGCTGCGGTTAGCGGAGCACTCGTCGTTTCCACGGGAACGACTCAGACGCTCTCGGCGGGAGCTGCACTCGCGACCGTTGAGGTCGAAGAGGATGCCTGTCTCGAGCTGGAGGCCGGCGCCCACCTGTTTGGCTCGATCACGGTCCGCGAAGGCGGATGCCTCGTGGCGCAGGGCCCCGTCAGCGTGCGCGTCAACGCGACGCTGGTGCTCGAAGACGGTGCCTTCATTGGACCCGCGCCCGATGTAGCGCTCGATGCCGACCAGATTCAGATTCAGATTCACGCATCGAACGGAGGCACGGGAGGGCCTCTCGATACGCCGCTTCCATTCGATTCGGGCTACGCGAGCTCCGTGCACGCGCACGTCCTTGCACCG
>JAVJQW010000025.1:0-7402 GCA_040218735.1 Deltaproteobacteria bacterium | reverse complement strand
CGCCGCGCAGCTGTCGTCTCGACGCAGCGGCACGGCCAAGAACGACCACCCCAGCGCCGGCGTCACATCGACGCCGACCGGAGGGCCGAAGATTTCGATTTCGCTGATGGAGGCGCGCGTCTCGAACGGACGCTCGCGATAGCGCGCGCTCACGCCGGGCCCGCTTGACGCATACGCGAGTTCGCGGCCGACGTGGTGCTCAGGACCCGGCCAACGGTAGCGACCTTCGGTCGACACCGAGGCGACCCAGCCCGCCGGCGCCGGCGGATACGTGGTGCGCCAGTCGTAGACCGCGCCGCCGATCGACAGGCGCGGCGCATCGAGCCGCACGATCAACGTCGCTGCTTCATCCCCGACGAGGCGCTCGTCGCGCGCGGCCACCGACCGCACGCCCGTGTTGCGCTGCACTTCAAGGACCGACGGATGCGCGCTCGTGTCGCTGAGCGGTCCGCGAACGTCCGCGTTCCAGAAGACGCGCTCATCCGGGAAGACGAGGCCGGGGCCGATCGCACAGACCGGTGCGGGCGGCGTGACCCACGCTTCGGCGACTTCGTAGCCGCGGTTGTTCAGGACGTCGATTCCGCAAGGCATGGACCAGATCGCCGTCGTCTGTGGGGCCGACCAAGACCCCACGAACGTCTGCTCGCTCAACGCCGTGACACGACTTCCCAACGTCGGCGCCGTGAGACGCGCGATCACCGAAGGCGTGCTCGCTACGTCGAGCGCTGTGTCCGAAGGCAGCTCGAGGTGATAGGCGAGCTGACCTTCGAAGGCTGATGCCGTGGAGTTCTCGGTGAACAGCTCACCGAGATTCGCCCAGCCGATGCGCCCGGACGGGTTGCAGTCCGTGTACCAAACCGGCGGCGATCGAATGTCGACCTCGAAGGTGAACGTCCGCGGGCGTGTGACACCTGCGGCGTCACGCGCGTGCACCTCGACGGCGTGAAGTGCCCCCGGTCGCGCGATCAGCTCAGGCCCGAGGGTTGCGTAGGCGACGGGAATCGCGGCACGGCCGTCAGCGTCGATTTCGATCGCGCGAGGCGCACCGCGCTCCAGACCGTTGACGACGTAGCGGTAGGTCGCAGCGATCACGTCCGGCGAGAAGGTGAGGTCGAAGACCGGGAGGTTGTCGCTCGCGAGGTCGAAGCGGTTGAGGAACTTTTCGAACCGAAACGGCTGCGGCGCCGTCTCGTCGATCACGAGCTCGCGCCCGCCGCCGGCCGGCGCGGTGTACCGAAGGGCGCCGCTCGGCTCGAGGTCCACCGCCCAGTCGCCCTCCTGGACGAAACGCGTGGCCTGCAACGTGATCTGCGGTCCCGTCGCCGTGCACAGCACGTTGTGCTCCGAGGCCTCGGACCGGTTGCCGGCCGCGTCCTCCGCCCATACAGAAAGAGACGCCACGCGGCCGCACGGCAGCGGCGCGATCGCCTCGAACGTCGCGCCCGCGTCCTGCAACCGCGCGGCCGGCGCACCGTCGACGTAGATCACGACGTCGACCCGGCTGGCCTCCTCGACCTCGCCAAAGATCGCGACCGTCGCCGTGGGCACCGAGTCCGGCACCTCGGCGCTCAGGCGCGGCGCGGTGTTGTCGACCACGAAGTCGAAGACCCGCGCCGTCCTTCGGCCCGCGCGATCCACGCCGGTGATCACGACCCGCCGCGCGCCGTCCTGTAGCGTCTCCGTGTCGACCTCGAAGCGCCCAGAACCTCCGGGCGTCCGTTGGCGACTCGCGCCCGCCTCGACGAGGACCTCGACGACGTCGCCGGCGTCGTCCGCCGCCTCGACCTGCAGCTCGAGCACGCCGGCGACGTCGGTGCCCGCGACGACGAGGCGCCCGCGACGATCGCGCAGCTCCGCCCGTACGAAGCGCGGGGGCTCGGCGTCCACCGGCATCGCAGTGCCCGCTGGGAACAAGGGTCCATCGTTGGTCGTGATCGCTTGCGCGAGCGCGCCAACCTCGGCGCCGCGCACGCCGCTGAGGTTGTCGGGGCCTTCAGCGAAACGGATCAGCGCCGCCGCGAGGCCGGCGCGGAGCGTTTGATCGTCGAGCGCGATCCCGGCGAAGCGGACCTGCACACCGCTCGCGTCGAGGCCATCGAACAAGCCATCGCTCAGATCGATCGACAGCTGCCGAAGGAGCGCACCGCTCGACACCTCGGGACCGAGGTCGAGCCCCGCCTGCTGGCGCAAGCCTTCGCCGAGCTCGACGAGCGCGGCGGCGACGAGGCCGGCAATAACGCCGTCCGAGGCGGGCACGCCCGCGACCGCGCGCACGTCGATCGGTGCGACCCGATCGTGCGCCACGCCGCCGAGCCAGTCGTGGACGGCCGCGCGCGCCGCCTGCAGCGCTTCGTCCGGATCGTCGCCCTGCCCTACCCGTGTGCCCGCATAGATCCTCGCCAGGTGCGTCGCCGCGGTGACGCGCACCTGCGAACGCGGCGCACCCAACGTGACGTCGTCGACGATCGCGCTCAGCGCGTCGGCCTCGACGAGGAGGGTCCCGTTCGCGATCTCGGCATCGAGCACGAACGCGCCGTCGTCCTCGGTGAAGCCGGAGGCGAGGCGCGCGCCCCGCACGCCCTCGGCGAAGTCGTACAGCGCGATCGCTTCACCGACGGACGCGCCGTCGAAGAACACCGACCCGATGATCGGCGTCGTCACCCGGCCTTCGGGCGCGGGCGACGGCTCGGCGCACGCCGAAGCGAGGACGCCCCATACCATCCATGTACGCCTGCTCATGGCGCACCTCTGCCTTTCCGCGTCCGCTCGGGACGCACCTGTCCCCGTGCGCGCCGAGAACCGCACGCGGGGTCCGTTGATCAGCGCCGCGCGATCTTCACGATCGCGGCGGCGCGAGGCGGTGACGTCGCGTCTCTACGCGCGCGTCACCAACGCACCGTCGGCCCTCCGCCGAAGGTGAAGATCGTGAGCCCTTCTGCGAGCGCGCCGCGCCCCAACGTCGTGCGCGCCTGCAGCGTGGCCGCGAGGCCCACCGTCTCGGTCACCCAGACGTCGGCGCCGACGGCTCCGACGAACGTCGGGAGGGTCGCGCTGTCCGCGGATCGATCCGTCCGCAGCGGGACGCCTTCGCCCTGTCCGCCCGTGATCAACAGACCCAGCCCCGCCTCAGCGCGAAGCGTGAAGCGATCCGACAGCGCGTAGCGAAGCGCCGCGCGCGCCGACAGCTCGACGAGGAGGATCGTTCCGTTCGCTTCGTGCTCGTAGGCGACCGGCAGCAGTTCGAACCCTGCGGCGGGACCGACGCGGAGCGCGCCGTCACCGAAGCCGTAGCCCACCGCACCTCGGAAGCTGCTCTGCAGCCCGGACACGTCGCCGTTTTGAATCGCGGCGCCCGCCGCTTCGACCTGGGCGCGCCACGGCATCGCCTGCGTCGCGTTCGTGGGGTCCGGCTCGGTGGTCACGGCACCGGCCGGTGGATCCACGCGCGCCTCTCCGGGCGCGGCCCCGTCGCGCTTGGGATCCACGCCCGACCCCCGCGGGGGACCGTCGGGCTCCGGCTCGATCCCGCGCGGTGGTGCCGCGGCGGTCGCGCGCTGCGCGGCGCAGGTCTCTTTGGACTTGGCGATGAGCGTCGGCGTCCGCGAGTCCATTCGGCAGTCGCCGGTGCAGGCGGCGCGGTAGCGCTCGTAGAACTCGACCGCCTCGTCGCAGCGATCACTCTTGCGGTAGGCCTGCGCGATCCCGAACAGCAGCGCGGGATCACCGTTCTTGCGATAGGCCTTCGACAACAGATCGACGGCCTCGTCGTAGGCTTCGAGCGTGAAGGCGCGGCGGCCGCGGCGCGCAAGCTCCTCGGCGGACGCATCCGGGTCCGTTGACGGCGCGGCTTGCGCGGTGAGCAGCGCGACCAGGGTGAGGTTCATCCAAGACATTCGACTTCGCTCCTCATATTCAACGACCGGGGTCGTAGCCCTCCGGGAACAGGGCGTCTGGATCCAACGCAGGGCGCTCGCCGGCGTCCGGCTTGGGCGGCAGCTCGTAGCCTTCGGGGAACAGGCGATCGAGCGGCGTCGCCCCGCCGTCGCGTGGCGGTTCTGTTGCAGGCGACCTCTTCGTCGCGGGCTCTGGCGTGGGCGCGCTCGACCCCGTGCGCCGTGCCGGTGCGACGCGAACCGGGCGAGCGCTCCCGCGACGCGCGACCTGACCGCCGTCCCGAGGCACCGACACCACGCTGGCGTCCTCGTCGCCCGCGTCCCGGATCGATGCGGCGACCGACTCCGTAGACCCCGCGCCATGCATTGCGCCGCCGTCCCGCGCGATCCGCGCGCCGGGCAAGGTCGTGCTCGCCTCTGCCGCCTCGCCTTGCCCCAGACGCCGCGCCACGAGCATGCCCATCAGCACGACCACCACCACCGCGAGGGCGTACGTCGCCCACTTCAACAGACGCGGGTCGCCAGCCTCCCCGCTCGCCCACCCGAACGACTGGGTCGTCGAGCGCATCGCCGCGGCGCCGCGGTCGTCGCGGGTCGGCGCGTCCGCGAACTCGATCCGTCGGGTCGCGTCCTGCGTGCGCAGCCAGACCTTGAGGCGTTCGTCATCCACGCCATCCAAGAGCCTGCTCGCCTGCAGCGCACGGACCGCGTCCACGGCCGTCGGCCGTTTGGCGACGTCACGCTCGAGCATCCGCAGGCACGCCGTCGCCAGCGCGGCCGGGATCCCTTCGCGGAGCTCGCGCGGGTCGCGGACCTTGCCGTCCAAGATCTGCCGGCCGATGCGACGGTCGCTGAGGCGCTGGCCGTCTTCGTCGTACCCGAACAGCGCCCGGCCCGTGAGCATCTCGTGCAGCACCACGCCGACGCCGAAGACGTCCGACCGTCCGTCGACGGGCTGAAACTGAAGGCGCTCCGGGCTCGCGTACGTGAGCTTGCCAACGAAGACGTTGCTCCGCGTCGTATCGAGGCGCTCGTAGACACGCGCGACGCCGAAGTCCGCGATGCGCACGGCGCCCTCGCTGTCGACGAGGATGTTGTCGGGCGAGATGTCGCGATGGACGACCGGCGTGGGCTCGCCCGCTTCGTTCGTCCAGGCGTGCGCGTACGCCAAACCCCGGAGCACCTCCGCCGCGATGTAGCCGGCGAGCTCGGGCGGAAGCGCCCCGCGCTTCTTCAAGACGGCCTTCACGTCGGGACCGCCCTCGAACGCGCCGCGCACCAGCTCGAAGACGAGGAAGCGCCCCTCCTCGCTTTCGCCGGAGTCGAGCAGGCGCACGATGTTCTTGTGGGCCAGCTGCGCGCACAGGCGCGCCTCGTTCACGAACGCCAGCGCGTACGCTTCGCGGAGGTCCTCACGCGGCGGCGCCTTCATGAACTTGAGCGCGACTTCGCGCTCCCACACGTCCTTGATCTGACGCGCGCGGTAGACGACGCCCATGCCGCCACCGCCGAGGCGATCGAGCTTTTCGTAGCGCGTATTCATCGCGCGTCCCTCGATCTGAACCTGCTATCGTTTCGCGCATGAGGGTGCGCGTCACCATCGACGGTCGCGACTACGACGAAGCGATCTTGCCCCGCCATCGCGGCGTTCGCTGCGGCTCGACGACCCACGCCGACGTGCGTGTGCCTCATCCCGACGGCCAAGCGCAAACCGTCTTCCTTCTGCATCCTGCGACGTCCCAGGCCTTCACGCTGGAGCCGCTGGTTCCGCTCCTCCTCAACGGCGAGACGCCGACCGAGCCTGCGTTCGTCGAGGCCAACGACGAGATCATGGTTGGTGGGGCGCGCGTGCGCTTTTCGGACTCGTCGGAGCGCGGGGCGACGATGACCGAGGTCGATGCGCCGCCGGCGGCGCGCGCGCTCGAGCTGTCGCTGCCCGACGGGCGCACCGTTCGCCTCGACCCCGAGCAGCACACCAAGGCCACGCCGTTGGTCATCGGCCGTCGCCCCCCGGCGAGCCACGACCACGTCTGCGTGCTTCGCAACGATCCTGTCGTGTCGCGCGAGCACTGCCACGTCTACGCCGATGGCCCCTACTGGGTCGTCGCTTCGTTCGCGAAGCACGGCACCGTCGCGCACGACCTGCTCATCCCGCACGGGCAGCACCTCGCGCTCACGCGCACAAGCCTTCGCCGACCGGTGATCCTTTACTGCGGCAAGACGCCGCTGCAGCTGCGCCTCGTGCCCGACCCCTGGGACTTCATGCCGGCGAGCGCCGCGATGAAGGCGATCTACGACCGCATCGACACGGAGCTCGCGTACCACAAGGACACCGTCCTCATCCTCGGCGAGACAGGCGTGGGCAAGACCATCCTCGCGCGACGCATCCACGATCATTCCGTGGGCCGAGACACGGCGGCGGACAAGTTCGTGAAGTCCGAGCACTCCGAGGTCGGCGTCGAGGCGGACCTCGTCGGCGTCAAGAAGGGCGGCTACACCGGCGCGGACGGCGATCGCGACGGCGTGTTCGTGCGCGCCGACGGCGGCACCGCGTTCCTCGACGAGATCGGCGACTACAACAAGACCGCGCAACTTCGCTTGCTCCGCGCGTGCGACGAGGGCGCGGTCACGCCGATCGGCGCGACCCAAGATGTTGCGTTCGATGCGCGCATCGTCGCCGCGACTTGGCGCGACCTCAAACAGGAGGTCGCCGAGGGACGCTTCCGGACCGACTTGCTGGCACGACTGCTTCAAGTCCCGCCGATTCGCATCCCCGCTCTTCGCGATCGCCCCGAAGACATCGCGCCCTACGCGAGGAGCTTTCTTTCGAAGCACGACCCCGACCTCGCGCTCACGTCGGACGCATTGTCCGTTCTTCGGACGCACTCTTGGCGCACCAACCTGCGCGAACTCAACGCGGTCTTGAAGGCGAGCACGCGCCGCGCCCTCGCCCGCGGCGCGCGCGACATCGACGTGGGTGATGTGCAGGCTGCGCTTCACCAGCTCGGCGACGTCGAGGCGGCGCCCGCGATAGCCGCGACGCGCCATCATCGGCGCGTGCCGCGCGCGCAGATCGAAGCCGCGCTCCGCAGCACCGGCGGCAACGTCCGGCGTGCGGCGATGGAGGTCCTCGCCGTGCCCGACACCACGCTGCGACGCTGGCTGCACAAGCTCGAGATCGATCCCGCGCGCTTTGGCGAATGACCGCTTCACCAGTACACGCTCAGCTCTAGCGGGACGGTCACGAACCGCGCGTAGCGCTCCGCCCCGAACACCTCGGTCACGCGCAGCGCCGCGCCCACGAACACGAGGTTGAAGATCCGCCAGTCGACCGCGACCCCGAGCATCACCGTCGCCCCGCCCTGCCCTTCGTCCGAAAGATCGACCCCGAAGCTGCGGCCCGTCTGCACCTCGCGAAGGTCCTGCGCCGAGTAGATCGTCCACTGGTACCCGAGCGCCCCTTCGACGTACGGCGCGACATCGTAGCCGCTCAGCACCTTGTAGCGCGC
>JAVJQW010000023.1:0-781042 GCA_040218735.1 Deltaproteobacteria bacterium | reverse complement strand
CCCTCGACGCAGAACCGGAACAGCGAGCTGAAGCCACGCTCCACGTAGAGCTTTCGCCGCTCGATCTCCGCCATGAACCGGAGCGCCTGCACACCGCTCTTCAGCTCGGCGCGAAGCGCTTCACGAAGTCCGCTCAGGAGACCGTTCTGGGTCATGCAAGACAGATTGCAAGCGTTCGGGCTCATGCATCGAAGGTATCATCGAGCCTTCGAAACGCGATTCGGTAGGGCTCGAGGATGACGGCCTGAGACGTGCGAGGAGGCACGCCATGGACCGTCAGCGTCCGGCGATTAGTCCAAGCTCGAAAACTTCGAAACGGACGGCGTTCGTCGAGCAGATGGCCCGGACAGGGCCTTTGATTCCGTCAACCCCCAAAAGAGAAAGAAACCTCTTCCGCAACTCAACTTGCGCGACCGCGTCGAAGGCGGCGTGGGCGACTCGCGGGCAAAGCCGCGAAGATCCATCTGGGGATGACCGCGCCGCGAGCGCTACATGGGGAGCATTGCGAGTGCCGCGGACCATCGAGCGGAGCCAACCGCCGTCCTCCTGCCGACATGGAGCGGCGACCGCGCGGGTCGGCGGGGCACCAGCGTCGGGCGATGGTTCCAAGGTGCGTCGGGCGCGTCATTCCCCGCCTACGGCATTTCCAGGCGGGCCAGCTCCGCTAAGTTGCCGGCATCGTGTCTAGAGCTTGCCTAGAGCGATACCGAGTCGAGCTTCGCGACCGCGGCGTCGAAGCGCTCGCGGGTCAGCGGCCTCACCATCACCGGGCGCACGCGCGTCGACTGGCGCTCGACCGGAAGGAACTTCCCGTCGACGCGCTCCCACCACGTGTTGACCTCGGAGCTCACGAGCACCGCGTCCTCTTCGCCGCAGCGTACGCGGGAGACGTGGTAGCGGTTGACCGTCGGGAGGAACTTGCGGGTCGCGCCGGCGCCGCAGCGCTGCACGGCGCGAACGACGAGGTCCGGTGGGTCGAAGCGCGGCTGGTAGGCGCGGCCGACGTCTTCGAGGCGGCAGCCCTTTGCGAACAGCGCGCGCTGCTCGGCGCGGCGTGAGGTCTCGTCGTCGGAACCACCCAGAGCGTCGATGATCTGTTTGGGGCTCGCCTGCGTGCAGTCGAGCGCGGGCGCGTGGCTCGCGAGGCACGCCATCACGAGGTAGCCGCGCAGCTCGGGGTGCGCTTCGAGCTCGCGTTCGAGCGCCTTCTCCTTGCTGCTCAGCTCGTGCCCGAGCATCACCAGCGTCCGCGCGTCGTGCAGGCCCATCACGTAGTCTGGGGCGTCGCTTTTCGCCCACGCCTCCACGCGCTCGAGCATCGCGACGAGCGCGGCCGCGACGGCGTCTTCGGCGAGCGGCTCGGCGTGCGCGGGCGCGGTGAGCTTCACCTCGGCGCCGCACGTCTTCGCGACCGTCGACGGCGGCGCCGGTGGCGCGCTCTTGCAGGCGAGCGCGAGGACGAGGATGAGGGGGAGGCGGCGTAACATCCGCCGCGAGGATGACGCGACGGCGAACGCCGATCACCTGACAACTCCCGAAGGAAGCGCGATCACGTCGGCAGCGCACGCGGTCGGCGGGGCGAATCGGCGCAGAGCTTTCGGACTCCTTCCCGGAGCGATCACGTCAGCAGCGCGCCCCGGTCGGCGGGGCGATCGGCGCAGAGCTTTCGGACTCCTTCTCGGAGCGATCACATCAGCAGCGCACGCGGTCGGCGGGGCGAATCGGCGCAGAGCTTTCGGACTCCTTCTCTGAGCGATCACATCAGCAGCGCACCCGGTCGGCGGGGACGATCGTCCTCGAGTCTCGGCACCTCTCCCGCAGCGCGCGGCACGCCTCCGTGTCTTCGGGCGGAGGCAGCGGGTCGCGGAGGCGGCACTCCAGCGATTCGGTGCGCTCCCTCGCGGCGAAGAGCCGCGCCTCGGCGCAGGCCGCGAAGTCGCCGACGGTGGCGTCGCACTGGTCGAAGCCTGCGATGCAAGCCAGGTTGCAGGCGACGACCGGAGGGAGGTCGTCGAGGAACTTGTCGTCGCTGACCCGCGAGCAGATCGGCTCGTCGCGTGCGTGTGCGAACACCGCGTTGGCCTCGCCGCGGTAGAGCTTCGAACGTGTGGTGTCGTTGATGACCTCGTCCTCGAACTCGGCGAGCGCGTCGCAGGTCGCCTCGATGCTCGCGGCGTCGAGCCCGGCGACCGGGAGCCCCGGGTCCACCGGCGGGTCGAAGGTCGGATCGCCGCCGCACGCGGCCAGCGCGAGCAGGGTGAAGACGCCGCGCCTCACGACGGATCCTCCCATTGGGCGATCGCCTCGCTCAGCGCGTCGTGCAGCGCCGCCGTCTCCGCGGACACGATGGTGACGTCGAAGGCGCCGTCGGCTTCCTGCGTCTGCACCGACGCGTGCGGCCACTGCGTCAGGAGCTTCGCGAGTCCGTCGGCTCCGGACTTGCGCATGAGCCGAACCCACCAGACGACGCCGAGGTCGTCGCCGTCGCGCACGAGGTAGAGCTGGTCCCCGCCCCACACCACCTCGTTCAACGGCTGCGGCGCCTGCGCGTAGGCGAGGAGGGACAGCACCAGGTAGGCGCCGAGGGTGTCCTCCTGCACCCGCTCGCCGGGGAGCGGGGGCGCGGGCCGCGAGACGACGGGCGGCGTCACCCCGAGCAGCTCCGCAGTCGAGGCCGGAGGATCCTCGAAGCGCGCCTGCAGGCCGGCCTCACGGTCCGTGTTCCAGGCGTCGAGGGCCCCGACGACGGCGCCGAATTCTCCGAAGCGTACGGTGCCATCGACGACCGGCCGAGCGGACGCGTACGTCAGACCGTACGCGTCACCGAGGTTGCGCCGGGCGATGGCCTGATCGTCGGCGAGGTCCGAGAGAGGGGGCCGACCCGTGTCGTAGTCGTTGTAGAGGTACCAGTAGATCCGCGCCTCGCTCCGAAAGACCGCGCGGCGCGCGAGCCGGGCGTCCGTGGTCGGCGCCCCGTCGAGCCAGGCGTCGACGTCGGTCGAGCGGCGCCGGAGGGCGGCGGCGGCCCCCATCGCAATCGCCCCGTACCCGCGCCCGCCCCAGACGTGAAAGTCGCCGTCGGCGAGGGTCTCCGCGACGGTCCTCAGGTCACCGTGGTCGATGCGGTCGAAGGTCGCCGTGTGGTCCAGGCCGATCAGGCGGTCGCGGCGAACGCGGGTCGTGTCGACGGGTCCGAGGCTCTGCGTCCAGTGCGAGGCGAGCGCCTCCGAGCGATAGTCGTGGAACGTCGCGCCCGGCGCGGGGTCGAGCGGGGCCTCGCCGCGGATGCAGGCGACGTAACGCATGACCGACCGGGCGCTTTCGACGCCCAGCCTCGGCCCGACGGCGGGGCCCTCACAGCCCTCGAAGACGTTGAGCGGCGGTTTCCGCTCGACGCCGCAGGCGACGAGGAGCGCGGCGAGGGCGACGAAGGCGAAGCGCATCCGCCCTGTACAGTGCACCGATCCGCCCGGTTTCATCGCCGCGAAATGACGTTCGGCCGCCGATCGCGTGCGATCCGGCCCCTCCGGCCCATTCGGGCTTGCCAGAAGAGGTCGGGGCGGGTAGTCCGGCGCCCTCATGCTGCCACCCATTCAGCAGGTCACGTCCCTGCTGGCCGCCCAAGCGTCCGGATCCCAAGGGGGGTTTGGTATGGGCGAGCTGGCGCTTCCGATCGTGATGATGCTGATCCTCTACTTCGTCTGGATCCGTCCGGCGGGTAAGGAGCGGCGGCAGCAGCAGGCGATGCTCGACGCCCTCAAGCGCGGTGACGAGATCGTCACGTCGAGCGGGATCCTCGGGACCATCTCCGACATCTCCGACAAGGTCATGACCATCGAGGTCGCCAAGAACGTGAAGATTCGGGTGCTCAAGAGCGCCGTGTCCAAGCGCGTGGCCGACCTGTCGTCGGACGACGAGAAGAAGTCCGAGTCCTCGACCTCCACCAAGAAGAGCTGAACACAATCATGGAACGCAGTTGGTATTGGCGTCTCGTCCTCGTCGTAGGCCTGTTGGGCCTCGCGGTCTATTACACGGCGCCCTCCGCAATCTACTTCATGGCCGACCCCGAGGTCCGGCGGTCGAAGACCAAGATCGACGCCGAGATCCCGGACTGGATGCCCGACAAGCGGTTCAACCTCGGCATCGACCTGCAGGGTGGCCTCCACCTCGTGATGGGCGTGGACGTCGAGAAGGCCGTGCAGTCGCGCGCGGACCGCGTCGGCGACGAGGTCCTCCAGGAGATGCAGGAGAAGGGGAAGGACCTCGTCAGCATCAAGCGCGACGGCGACGCCCCCGCGCTGTCGATCATCCTGAAGGACGCCAACGACTGGGAGACGCTCAAGGAGATCCTCGAGTCCCGCGGTGACACGTGGACGGTCACTTCGCACTCCGGCGTCTACGTCGGCTACGCGATGGACACGCAGCACGAGCAGACCCTCCGCGAGGACGCGGTGTCGCAGGCGCTCAAGACGCTCCGCAACCGCATCGACAAGTACGGCGTCACCGAGCCCGAGGTGCGCAAACGCGGCGACAACTCGATCATGATCCAGATCGCCGGTCTCACGGCGGAGGACTACAAGCAGGTCAAGGACAACATCATCGGCCAGACCGCGCAGCTCGAGTTCAAGATGGTCGACGAGACGAGCCAGTACTTCGTCGAGATCGCGGGCAAGGCGGACAAGCCCGCCGAGATCACGCTGTCGCAGGACACCTACGAGGCTGCGGACGGGATCGTGTCGCGCCCGTACCTGGAGTCGACCGACAAGCAGAAGCTGAAGGACTTCCTCGAGGCCAACCCGCCGCCGAACGATCGTGTGGTCGGTATCCAGGAGTTCAAGGCGAACGCGCAGGCGGAGGCGGTCTACCGCACCTGGCTGCTCGACCGTCGCACGCCGCTGACCGGTGACTCGCTGACGAACGCGTTCGTCGCCTACGACAGCGACCAGGCGCAGTACTACGTCGCGATGAAGTTCGACAAAAAGGGTGCCGTCATCTTCGAGAAGCTCACGCGCGAGAACGTGAAGCGGAAGATGGCGATCGTGCTGGACGACGCCGTCGACTCGGCGCCGATCATCCAGGGCCCCATCCCGAACGGCAACGCGCAGATCACCCTCGGCGGGTACAAGAGCAAGAACGAGATCCTGGAGGACGCGCGCAACCTCGCCATCGTCCTCAAGGCGGGCGCGCTGCCTGCGCCGGTCTACCCGCAGGAGGAGCGCACGGTCGGTGCGACGCTCGGTGACGACGCGGTCGTGAAGGGCAAGACGGCGCTGTCGTTTGCCATCGGCCTCGTGTTCATCCTGATGATCGTCTACTACCGCCTCTCCGGCGTGGTCGGGACGGTCGCGCTGTCCGTGAACATGCTGTTCCTGTTCGCGGTGCTCGCCGGGTTCTCGGCGACGCTCACGCTGCCGGGCATCGCGGGGTTGGCGCTGACGATCGGTATGGCGGTCGACGCGAACATCATCCAGTTCGAACGCATCCGAGAGGAGCTCGCGCACGGCAAGACGGCGCGGGCGGCGGTCGACGCCGGGTTCGACAAGGCGTTCTCCGCCATCTTCGACGCCAACGTGACGACGCTGATCGCAGCGATCGTCCTGCTGCAGTACGGCTCGGGTCCGATCCGAGGCTTCGCGACGACGCTCGGCATCGGCGTGGTCGTCAACACCTTCACCGCCGTGGTCGTGCCGCGGCTCGTCCTCGACTACTTCACGCGCGGCAAGCGTGTGCAGACGTTGAGCATCTAAAGGAAGGGAGGACGACACGATGTTTCACGTCATCAAGCCCGGTACCAAGTACGACTTCATGGGCAAGGCGCCGCTCTTCACGAAGGTGTCGCTCGGCCTGGTCATCGGTGCGCTGCTCGTCATCGGTGTGTTCGGCCTGAACTTCGGCCTCGACTTCTCCGGCGGTCACGAGATCCTGCTCCGGTTCGAGAAGCAGCCCACGGCGGCGGACGTCCGCGGCAAGTTGGAGGGCGCCTTCCCGGGCGTCGACAACGCGGTGCAGTCGTTCGAGGTCCCGACCGAGGCGGACAAGACGTTCTACCTGGTGCGTCTGCGTCGCTCGGAGTCGTTCGGTCAAAACGAGATCGACCAGCTCAACAAGGGCTTCAAGGACAAGTACGGCGAGACGTTCAAGAAGCTGCGCTACAACCCGGAGGCGGGTGATGTCGTCGAGGTCGAGTTCGCCGAGAACGCGACGGCGGCTGCAGACCTCTCCGACACGGCGCTGAGCGGCGTCGTCGCGGCGACGGGCCACGAGGTTCGCCTCGTGAAGCGCATCGGTCGCAAGGAGCAGATGCGGTGGTCGATCGTCCTCACGGGCGTCGACGCCACGGTCGTCAACGCGATGAAGGCGCTCGACGAGGGCGTCGACGCGGTGCGCGTCGAGTTCGTCGGTCCGACCGTCGGTAAGCAGCTGCGCGACCAGGGCATCCTCGCGGTGCTCTACGCGCTGCTGTTCATCATGGTGTACATCGCGCTCCGGTTCGACTTCTTCTACTCGCCGGGTGCGATCCTCTGTCTGTTCCACGACGCGATCATCACGGTCGCGCTCCTCGCGCTCGCCGGTCAGCAGTTCACGCTGGCGACGATCGCGGGTCTGCTGACCCTCGTCGGTTACTCCATCAACGACACCATCGTCGTCTTCGACCGTATCCGTGAGACGGTCGGCAAGGCGCAGGGGTCGGCGCTGGACGACATCCTCAACCGCGCGATCAACGAGACCCTCGGCCGCACGATCATGACGTCGCTGTCCACGCTCGCCGCGTGCATCTGCCTCATCGTGTTCGGCGCCGGGACGGTGCTCGCCGAGTTCGGCATCATCATGACCGTCGGCATCGTGATCGGTACGTACTCCTCGGTGTACGTCGCCTCCCCGGCGTTCCGCGCGCTCCGCCTGCGCTTCGGCCCGAAGGAGAACGTGACGAAGCCGAAGGCGAAGCGCAGCAAGGCCGAGACGGCCGTCGTCTGAAAGCCTTTGCGAGGGTGGACGTGATCGATCGCGTCCCCTAGGATCGAGATCCGTGAGCGCGGGTGCCGTCGAGCGAACTTGGATCAAGGCGCTCGTCGATGAAGCCCACGCGATCCGCCTCGCGCCGATCCTTCAGATCCGCCTCGAGACCGCCCGGCTGCTCGTCCGCCGGGGCGTCACCGACCCGGACGTCGCCGAGCGGTACCTCAACCCGCAGCTGAAGCACCTGCCCGACCCCTTCTCGATGAAGGGGGTCGACGTCGCAGCGAACCGCATCGCGGACGCGATACAGGCGAACGAGCGCATCACGCTGTACGGCGACTACGACGTGGACGGGGTGACGTCGACGTCGCTGCTCGCGTCGTTCCTGAAGATGCACGGCGTCGAGGCGCGCTCGTACATCCCGAAGCGGCTGATCGAGGGCTACGGGCTGAACGAGGAGGCGGTGAACACCATCGCGGGGTGGGGGACCGACCTCCTCATCACGCTCGATTGTGGCATCACGGCCTCCGAGGAGATCCAACGGGCGAACGAACACGGCATCCAGACGATCGTCGTGGACCACCACAAGTGCCCGCCGAAGCTCCCGCCGGCGTTTGCGACGCTCAACCCGCACCAGGACGACTGCCCGTACCCGGACAAGGTGCTCGCGGCGGTCGGGGTGACGTTCAACCTGATCATCGCGGTGCGGAAGGTGCTGCGCGACCGCGGCGTCTACGGTGGCGACGACCTCGCCGAGCCAAACCTCAAGCGGATGATGGACCTCGTCGCCCTCGGGACCATCGCCGACATGGTGCCGCTCACCGGCGTGAACCGCGTGCTGACCTGGTACGGCGTCATCGAGCTGAAGCGCGCGATGCGGCCCGGCGTGCGCGCGCTGATGGAGGTCTCGAAGGTGCGCCCGGTGAAGGTGGCGTCCTCGGACGTCGCGTTCCGGCTCGGCCCGCGCATTAACGCGGCTGGGCGCCTGCACGACGCGTCGGTGGGCGTGAAGATGCTGCTCACCGAGGACATGTCCGAAGCGCGCAAGTACGCGCAGTCGCTGGACCACGCAAACGGGAGCCGCCAGCAGATCGAGGGCGATGTCTTCCGCGCGGCGGTCGACATCATCGACGGCTGGGATGCGCTGCCGCACGCGATCGTGCTCGCGGACGAGTCGTGGCACCCCGGCGTCGTCGGCATCGTGTGCAGCAAACTCGTGGAGCGCTACGACCGCCCGGCGATCCTCGTCGGCGAGGGCGGCCGTGGGAGCGCGCGCACCGCGAAGGGCGTGCACCTGTACGACGCCATCAACGACTGCTCGTCCTTCCTCACCAAGTTCGGCGGGCACCGCGCGGCGGCGGGGTTGAGGATGTCGCACAAAAACGTCGAGGCGTTCCGCGCGGCCTTGGTGGATCGCGTCGCGCAGGACCCGAGCTACGGGGAGCAGACGGAGTCGACGCTCATATTCGACGACGACCTCTCGCCCGAGGACATCGACTATCCGTTCCACCGCGAGCTGTCGAAGCTCGAGCCCTACGGCCTCGGGAACCCGGAGCCGCTGTTCAGGATGAAGAACGTCCGCGTGCGTGACGCGCGCATCGTGGGCGGCGACCACCTCAAGTTCCGCATCATGGAGGGGCGCTGGGGGGGCCTGTCGGCGATCGCGTTCAAGCGCGGCGACATGCACGAGTCGATGGTGCCAGGGCGCTCGCTCGACCTCGCGTGCCACCTGGACCTGAACGAGTGGGCGGGTCTCGAGAAGCTCGAGCTCCGCGTGCGGGATCTGCGCCCCCTCGACGCCCCAGCCTAGGTCGAAGACCGCCTCGAAACGAGGCAGCCACCTCAAACGTGACTCGGATCGATCCGATGTCCGGAGCACGTGGCTGCCACTCTTCCCATCCTGTTCGGTCGCTTCCTGGTGAAGAACGGCATCGTGACGGACCGTCAGATGCGTCGTGCGATCCAGCTCCAGCGCGACATGACCGTCGCCGCCGGCGAGGCGGCGGTGCTCCTCGGCCTCCTCACCCCCGAGCAGCTCCAGCGCGTCCGTCTCCACCAGCGCGAGACCGGGACCCTCTTCGCGCAGACCTGTAAGGCGATGGCGATGTTGGAGGAGGACGACTTCGACCAGATCGAGCAGTACCTGAAGCGCCAGAACCCACGCATCGGCGAGGTGCTCGTGCTCCAGGGGGTGCTCGAAGAGAGCGAGCTCGACGATCTCATTCGACAGCACGGTCGGATGGGCGAGGAGGACGCGGCGTGAGGCGCGCGGTCTTCGTGACGTTGGCGCTCGCGGTGAGCGCGACGGTCCACGCGGCGCCGCCGCCGAAGCGCACCGTCATCCTCCTCGACGAGTCGGGGAGCATGAAGAAGAACGATCCGGCGCGCCTCAGCCTCGACGCGACGCGCCTGTTCGCGGAGCTGAGCCTCGACGCGGATCAGATCGCGGTGGTTGCGTTCGGCGATCGGCCGCGGGTGTTGGTGCCGATGTCGCCGGCGAAGTCGCGGCGGACGATGAAGGCGGTGAGGAAGAGCCTGCGTCGCTTGAAGTTCGACGGTCGCACCACGGACATCGAGTCGGGGCTGAACGCCGCGCTGGTGATGCTCGGCCCGACGGCGACTCAGTCGCGGGACACGATCGTGTTGATCACCGACGGGAAGGTCGACCTCGGTCCCGCAGCCGACGGCGCGGAGCGCGCGTCCATCGAGCGCATTCGAAAGCAGGTCGCGCCGACGCTCGCCGCGCGGAACGTTCGAAGTTACACGATCGCGTTCACGCCCGAGGCGGATCAGTCGCTCATGCGCGGCCTCGCGCGCGCGACGCGCGGTGAGTTCCGCTACCTGCCGCACGCGGCGGCGCTCGCCGGTGCCTTCGCCGAGATGTTCACGTCCGCGAGCAACCTCGAGACGCTGCCGATGCGGGACGGAGCGTTCATCACGGACCCGAACATCGATAAGACCTCCCTAGTGCTCTCCAAGGGAGCGCCGGGCGACGAGAACACGATCCGGACGCCCAACGACGTCGTCGTCACCAAGGACTCGCACCAGGCCGGCGTCGAGTGGAAGTCGGGCGCCGCCTACGACCACATCACGTTGACGAAGCCACAGGCGGGTCCGTGGGGTGTCGACGTGCCGCCGGGCGCCGCACCGCCCGTCGCGATGATCACCGCGAGTGACCTCGAGTTCATCGCGATGGTGAGCCCCGAGACGCCCACGGAAGGTGAGCCGGTCCTCGTGCGCGCCGAGCTGCGTCGCAAGGGTGAGCTCACGAACAGCTTCGAGCTGCACGATGGGTTGTCGGTGACGGCATACGTCGCGTCCGAAGAAGGCATGGAACGTACGCTCCAGCTGAAGCGCGTTCGCGATGGCGGGTACGAGGCGACCATCGACGCGCTGAAGGTCGGGCGCGTCGGGATGTTCGTGCGTGCGCAGAGCACGCTCATCGAGCGGGAGAAGCGCATCCTCCTCGACGTCGCGCCGAAGCCGCCGCCGGTGCCCGTCGCCGCTGCCGCTGCGACGGCCGAGGTGACCACGGTCGCGGGGGTGTGGCCCTACGTGGCGGGTGGACTGGGGTTGCTCGCGCTGTTGGCGATCGGGTTCATCTTCGTGCTGCGTGGGCGCCTGAAGGCGGCGGCGGAGGCGTTGAGGGAGGCGGAGGACAAGCCGCCGCCACCGCCGGAGAAGGAGATCGTGCACAAGCCGGTGCTGCTCGTCGCGGAGGACATGCAAGTTCTCTTGCCGGAGGGCGGGGACGATCAGGGCAAGCAGACGCTGGAGGCGATCGAGGCCGCGCGTCAGGAGCTCGCGGAGCTCACGAAGTGCCAAGAGTCGATTCAGGCGGCGATCGACGAAATCATGAACGCCGCGGTCGCGGTCACGACGGGCCTCGGCGGGTTGGGTGGCACGGAGGGGTTGCCGGACGAGATCGCAGAGCGCCGGGATGCGATCGTCGAGACGATGCGCACCGTCGACGATCAGGTCGGGGAGCTGTGCGATGGCTCGATGAACCTCGCCGAGCAGATCGAGAAGACCAACGAGCGCATCAGCCTGGTGATCCAGGAGGCGAACGGGTCGGCGGATCCGGTCCTCACGCACTTCGAGATCAACGAGGTCATCATCTCGCGCGCGGACGGGCAGACGGCCGAGGAGTACCAGCGGCTGAAGCAGGAGCTCCTCGACCAGATCCAGGCCGAGCCAGAGCTCGTGAAGGCGCGCGAGGAGCTCGAGACGAAGCTGGCGGAGATGGCCTCCCTACAGACGCAGTTCGACGAGCTGAGCGAGAAACAAACCAAGACCGAGACGCAGCTCGACGAGGTCACGGCGGAGTACCAGAAGATCTTCGCCGAGGTCCACGGTTGACGACCCGGGGTCGCCCGATGAACCTGCGCCTGCATTGGCCAGTGACCTCCAGATCGCGCCCGGCGACGTGCGCCTCCGCCTGACGGAGATCTTCTTCTCGCTGCAGGGTGAGTCGTCGTTCGCGGGTCTGCCGTGCGTGATGATTCGGCTGACGGGTTGCAACCTGCGTTGCACCTGGTGCGACACCGAGTACAGCTTCCATGGCGGCGAGTGGATGACGGTCGACGAGATCCTCGTGAAGACCGCCTCGTACGGTGCGCGCCGCGTGGAGATCACGGGCGGCGAGCCGTTGCTGCAGAAGGACGTCCGCGTGCTCGCGCAGCGTCTGTTGGACGCGGGGTACACAGTGCTCTGCGAGACGAGCGGCGAGCGGGACATCGACATCCTCCCGCGCGAAGTTCACCGGATCGTGGACTTCAAGGCGCCGGCGAGCGGTGAGTCGCACCGAAACGACTGGGCGAACGTCGACCGGCTGACCCCGAACGACGAGGTGAAGTTCGTCGTGCAGGATCGCGCGGACTTCGACTGGATGCTGGAGCAGGTCGAACGGCACCGGCTCGCGGGGCGCGCGCAGATCCTGGTCGCCCCGGTGTACGGGGTCATGAACCCGACGGAGCTCGCGGGGTGGTTGCTCGCGAGCGGGCTCGACGCGAGGCTGAACCTGCAGGTGCACAAGCTCCTGTGGGGCGAGACGCCTGGGACCTGAGACGTTTACGCGGTGAGGCGCTGAATCGCGCCGACCGTCGCTTCGAGATCCGCGTCGTCGAAGTCGAGGTGCGTGACGAAGCGGACGCCGTCGCCCATCGGCGCGGCGAGGATGCCGTCCGCTTTCAGCGCGGCGAGCACCTGCGGGACCTTTGCCTTCGGGCGGAAGATGACGATGTTCGTCTCGACCGGCAGGACTTCGGCGACGGCGTCGTTCGCGCGCAGCGCGTCCGCGAGTGAGGCCGCGCGGCGGTGATCGTCTGCGAGGCGCTCGACGTGGTGGTCCAACGCGAACACGCCGGCGGCGGCGAGGTAACCCGCTTGCCGCATCCCGCCGCCGAAGCGTTTGCGGACGCGGCGCGCCTTCGCGCAGAACGTTTCGTCACCGAGCAGCACGGATCCGACCGGAGCGCCGAGGCCCTTCGACAGGCACACGGAGATCGAAGTGAAGCGCCGGCCGTACGCGGCCGGGTCGTCGCCCGCCGCGACGAGGCGGTTGAAGACACGCGCGCCGTCGAGGTGGAGCGGGAGGCCACGCGCGGTGCACAGCTTGGCGATCCCGTCGAGCTCGGATGTCGACCAGATCGCCCCCCCGCCGCGGTTCGCGGTGTCCTCTACGCACACCAGCGCGGAGGTCGGGTAGTGCGGATCGTCGCCGTGGATCGCGGCTTCGACGTCGGCGGCGGTGAACATCCCGCGCGCTCCGGCGACGAGCTTCACCGAGGCGCCGGCGTTGGCGGCGATGCCGCCGCCCTCGTAGTTGTAGACGTGCGCGTCGGCGGAGCAGATGACCTCGTCGCCCGGTCCGGCGTGGACGGCGATCGCGATTTGGTTCGCCATCGTGCCCGACGGACAGAACACCCCGTGGGACTGGCCGAGCGTGGCCGCGAGCTTCGCTTCGAGCGCTTGGACGGTCGGGTCCTCGTTCCAGACGTCGTCGCCGACCTCGGCGCGCATCATCGCCTCGAGCATCGCGGGCGTGGGTTTGGTGAGGGTGTCGGAGCGGAGGTCGATCATTGGCCCACCCCGGTCGTCGACGTGGCGGTGGTCGACGTCTTCACTTCCTCGGGCGCGGCCGGTGGTGCATCGGCGCCCCCGCGCGCGTACTCGATCTTCCCCCCGACGATCGTCAACATGACTTGCGTCTGCACCAGCAGATCCTCCGACGAAGTGAGCGGGTTCTTGTCGAGCACGGTGATGTCAGCGACGCGCCCGGGGCTCAGCCGCCCGGCCTCGTCCTCGCGGAAGGCCGCCCAGGCGGCGCCGGTCGTGAAGCCTTCGAGCGCCTGCCGCGTCGTGACCTTCTCCGGCGGCAGCCACCCCTCCTCGGGGAAGCCGAACTGATCCTTGCGCGTCGTCGCTGCGTACAGACCGAGGATCGGCGAGATGTCCTCGACGGGCGCGTCCGATCCGAACGCCACCGTGGCGTTCGAGGTCAGCAACGACTGCCACGCGTAGGCGCCCTTGATGCGCTCGGAACCCACGCGCTGCTCCGCCCACTCCATGTCACTCGTGGCGTGCGTCGGCTGCATCGACGCCAACACCCCGAGGCGACCGAAGCGTGCGAGGTCGACCTCCGTGAGGATCTGCGCGTGTTCGACGCGCGGTCGTTTCGTCGCTGCCTCCGCACCGAACACCCGCTCGTAGACGTCGAGCACGATCTGGTTCGCGCGATCTCCGATCGCGTGGGTCGCGACCTGGAACCCCGCGGCGTCCACGGTGCGCACGCGGGCTTCGAACACCGCGGGCTCGAGGAGCAAGAGGCCCTTGTTTCGCCGGTCGTCGTCGTACGGTTCGAGCAGCGCGGCGCCGCGCGAACCGAGCGCACCGTCCATGTAGAACTTCACACCGCGCACCGTGAGCCGGCTGTCCCCCTCCGCGACGATCGGACCGCCCTGGATCGCGCCCGCGAGATCTTCGGCGGCGCCGTCGTGCATGACGTACGCGCGGACCTTCAGCTCACCCGCGGCGTCGAGTTTCTTCATGACCTCGATCGTCTCGAGGTCGGTGCCCATGTCCTGCACCTGCGTGAGCCCGGCGACGAGGCACTCGCGTTGGCCGAGCAGGATGGCGCGCTCGAGCTCCTCGGTCGTGAGCGGCGGCATCTTCTCGCGGACGAGCGACATCGCGTTGTCGATGAACACGCCCTCGGGGCGCCCGCGGCGCTTCACGATCTCACCGCCCTTCGGCGTCTTCGTTCGCCGCGAGATGCCGGCCATCTTCATCGCCTTGGAGTTGACCCAGATCGCGTGCCCGTCGATCCGCGTGAGCACCACCGGGTGGTTCGGCGCGACTCGATCGAGGTCGCGCGCCGACGGGAACTTGCGGCGGCGCCGCGAGAACGACGGCCAGTCGTTCTGGTCCCAACCGCGCCCCCGAATCCACTGCCCTTCCTTGGCGTCGGCCACCGCCTTCGCGACGCGCGCCTTCACTTCCTCCAAGGACTGCGTGCCGACGAGGTCGATCCCGAAGCGGCGAACGCCGAGACCGGCGAGGTGCATGTGGGCGTCCGAGAGGCCGGGCACTGCGGTGCGGCCCTTCAGCCCCACGACCTTTGTGTTGGGACCGATGTACTTTTCGATCGTCGCGTCGTCCGCGACGTCCAGGACGACGCCGTCCTTCGCGGCGATCGCCGTCCCTTCGACGCCGTCCGCCAGCGTGACCACCTGACCGCCGACCAACACGAGGTCGGCCTTCGGTGCGGGCGGTGGGGGCGGAGGTCCTTGGCGCGTCGTGGAGCTCGGGCAGCCGACGAGCGCGAGCGGGAGCAGGAGTGCGGCCGAGCGTCGCATCGGATGCGAAGTACCGCAGGACGATCGGACGGGCAAATACCGGGCGGTTCACCGCCTCCGGCGCAGGACGACAAGGGCGAGGAGGGCCCACCACGCGGTCGAGCCCCCGGCGGTGTGGTTGCACCCGCATCCGCCCTCTTCCTCCTCGTTGCTCACGACGGTCGTGGTCACCGCGGCTTCACTCCGTCGCTCCGCGTTGCCGAGGTAGTCGCGGGCGACCACGTAGAAGCCGTACGTCGCGCCGACCTGCCCCGTGTAGTCGATCTGGGTGGCGTCGATGCGCTCCGCGACGGGCTCGAAGGGGCCGCCGTCCTTGGAGACGAAGACGTCGTAGTCCCAGACGCCGACGCCCGCGTCGTCGCCGGCCCAGGTCAGGGTGATCGTCTCCGGGCTGGGGCCGAGCTCGGCCACGGTCGTGACGGGGGCGGCCTTGTCGACGGTGTGGACGACGGTCGGTGTGACGATCGGCTCGTTGATGTC
The DNA here is from genome assembly GCA_040218735.1 of Deltaproteobacteria bacterium. GTDB lineage: Bacteria > Myxococcota > Kuafuiibacteriia > Kuafuiibacteriales > Kuafuiibacteriaceae > JAUHYN01. Next base: position 765,749 of record JAVJQW010000023.1, on the reverse strand, counting down.
GAAGACGATCGAAGCGGCGTTGTCGATCTGCGTCCCGTCGGGGAGGTCGGGGGCGAGCTCGATCGCGTAGTCGATCCAACCTTCGCCCTCCGGTGGCGTCGCGTTCGGGGGGAGGTCGATGTCATCGAAGGTGAAGGTGACGACGCGGGTGGTCTCGTCGACGGCGACGTCGAGGAGCGTCGCGTGGCTGCTCCCGGTGACTTCGAGGGTGTCGAGGCGGAGGTTGGGATCGATGGTGTCCGTGATGGTGACGATTCGAGCGGCGGCGGTCGCCTCGGGTTGGTTCTCGAAGCGAATGCGGTAGCGCATCGTCTCGTTGCCGGTGATGAAGCCGTCGATCCCCGTGGTGCCCGCCTTGTCGTTCGGGTCGAGCGAGAACAGCGCGGCGAGCGTCTTCAGCTTGGTCGCGAAGTCGTAGCAGGACTTCATGTCGTTGAGCGCGCCGAAGATGACCGGGACGAGCGGCAGCGCCGCGGGGAACAGGCCGGCGACGACGAGCGCGGTGATCGTCTTCGCGGCGATCTCCTTGGTCTTGGAGACGCCGTACTCGACGGCGGTGTCGCGGAGGACGCGCGCTGTGGTGTCCTTGACGTCGGCGCGGTTCACCTCCAGCTCGCGTCGCTTGGACTCGTTGATCAACGCTTGCGCGAACGCGTCGCCGACGGTGCACAGCTCGCCGATGAGGGCGCCGTCTTCCTCGCCGGGGGTCTGGACGTAGCCGACCGTGGCGCGCACCGAGATGTCCCAGTCCTGGGGGCGCCCGTTCGCGGGGCCTTCGATGACGACGGTGAACGCGTAGCTCTGCCCGGGGCGGAGGCGCGCGAGCCAGATGCGCTCGGGGACGTCGGCTTCGGCGGTGGTCTTCTCGTCGTCGTTCTGGGCGGGGCCGCCGGGGACGAGCGCGGGGAGGTTGACGGCGTAGCGGGTGCCTTCGCTGATTTCGAGCGAGACGATCGGGTCGGTGAGATCGACGTTGCCGGTGTTCGTCACGAAGACGCGGACGAGCGCTTCGTCGATCGCGTGGAAGCGGTCTGCGCCGACCACGTCGACGATCGCGTTCTCACGGGTCTCTTCGACGGTGAACGCTTCGGTGAGTCGCTCCGGCGTCCCGCCCGGCGGGGTGAGGACGACGTCGTAGGCGCCGCGGGTGACACCTCTCAGATCGAAGGTGGCGTCGAGCGCGCCGCCGGGGAGCACCTCGGTGCGGGAGGGCGTGAGGGTGTCGGCGCCGAGCTCGAGCCGGATCTGAGTTCCGGGGACGTACTGGCCGGTGACGGAGAGGGAGACGTCGCCGCCGTCGCCGCCTCGGTTGGGAACGACGCGTCCGCGGGTCGCGGGTGATGCGTTGAGATCGACGAAGACCGCGACGTCGGTGCCACCGGCGACGTAGACCTGGTTGTCGGTCGCGACCATCGCGTGGACGTTGTAGGCGCCGACGCGATCGAACTCACCGCCGGGGCCGGGGAGGGGGATGCCGGTGACGCCGTTCGGGGTGTTGTCATCGAGGTCGACCAGGTCGAGGGTGCCTGGGTTGATCGCGAGGAGTGATTCGCCGCGATGAGTTCCGCCGTCGGTGGTCGTCGCAAAACCTTGGAGCCAGAGGAACCCACTCGGAGAGCGGGCGATCGTGGAGGGCGTGAAGGAGGCCCACTGGCTGAGTTGGATGGTGTCTCGAACGGTGAGATCGGCGGTGTTCCATCGGGTGCCGTAGCTGTCGTCGAGGTAACTGCCGTCTTCCGCGAGGAGGATGCGGGGCTCGACGGTGGTGCCGGTGGGGTTGGGAATCTCGACGACCTCGTACGTGAGCGTGGCGAGATCGGTGGTGAGTCCGGTGATCTTCTGGAGGGCGTGGAGGTCGTTCTCGGTGGGGTCGCCGACGAAGAAGAGTGTGTCGCCGTCCGGTGACAGCTCGAGGCGCCACGCGCGATGCCACGCGGACCACGTGGGGTTGAGGGCGTAGAGGCCGTTGATCTCGCCGTCGCCGGGCGTGGTGTCGACGAACGCGAGGGGATCGGTGTCGAGCACGTAGATGTCGTCGCCGCCGGCGACGTACATGCGTTGGGCGTCGGCCGTGAAGACCATCGGCCCGCCGTACCAGGAGGGTGGGATGGCGGTCTGTGAAGCCATGCCGGTCGCGGGGTCGATCTCGAAGACCGCGTAGTCGTGGGTGACGAAGAGCCGCCCGTCGGGCGCGACGGCGACGCCGCCCAAGAACTCATCGTCGGGGAGGTCGAGGACCGTGATGTTCTGGTCGGCGGTGTCTACGGCGAGCAGGCGCGATGCGTAGTCACCGATGTAGACGGTCGATTCGTCGGGCGTGATCGCCAGGAAGTCCCACTCCCCGTCCGCGGGGACGGGCAGGGCGACGCCGCGCTGCGCGAACGCGGGCGCGGATATCATCGAGAAGCCGAGGACGAGAACGAAGCAGCGCACGGTACTGAGTATAACGGGAGGGACGGAGTCGGAGGCGAGGGGACGCCGGGGGCTCGTGTCCTACCGCGGGCGCGTGGGAGATTCGTAGCGCGATGATAGAGCGTCCGTTTCCGGTGGGTGACCCGCGCGCGCTCGTGCTGACGGTGGATCTGCCGGATGAGGATCACGCGCGGTGGGTCGAGGCGGCGAGGTGGCTCGAGCCGGAGGTGGTGGTGCTCCGACCGGACGAAGCCAGCGCGATCGATCGGCTGCGTCCGGACTTGCTCGTCGTGCAGGGGAAGAGCGCGGATCTGGCGGCGGCGCCGGGGCTGGTGATGACGGGCGGGTGCCCGGGGCGGCCCGATGACTTGGCGGGGGCTGCCGTGGACGGGCTCGTTGGTGTGCTTCAGCGAGAGCTGCTGCGCGTGGGTCGGTCACATCGCTCGGACGAGGCGAGGCCGATCGAGGGGGATGGTCGTGTGCTCGTGTTCGAGGAGGAGTCGTTCCTCATCGACATCATGCGGCGTGTGCTCGCGAGGAACGGTCACACGGACCACTTCATCTGGTCGTCGACCATCGCCGACGTGATCGAGCGGATTCGCGCGGAAGCGCCGTCCGTCGTCGTGAGTCTGGTACGGCCGACGCTGTCCGAAGCGCTGTTGGCGAAGCTGCGCGCGGATTCGGAGCTGAGGCGACGGTACTTCATCACCGAGGAGGACGAGTCGGTGTTCGTGCACCGGCCCCCGCTCTCGAGGCGCGCACCGCTCGAGCTCTCGAAGGAACGCGTAGGTTGGGCGCTCGTTCATGGCTTGAACATCGCGCAAGGGCGCGTGGGTGTAGGGGAGGACGACGAATGAGAGCGCGACCGTTTCCGCCGGGCGACCGGCGCTCGCTGGTGCTGACGGCCGATCTCCCCGACGAGGATCACGCGCAGTGGGTCGAGGCGGCGGCGTTGTTCTCGCCCGAGATCGCGGTGGCGCGCGTGCGCGGGGAGTCGCGGTTTCAAGCGGTGCAGAGGCTGAAGCCGGATCTGGTGGTGGTGCACGGGCGCTGCTTCGAGGCAGACCCGACGCCGGGGTTCATGATGACCTGGAATCGGCATCACCAGGGCCACGACCTCGATGGAGCTCTCGTGAACGACGTTGCTCCTGTGTTGGAGCGCGAGCTTCGAAGGCTAGGGCGAGAGCATCACCAAGGTCGTGATGCTGCGCCGGACGGCCGTGCACACGTACTCATGGTGGATGATGAGTTGCCGCTACTCAGCTCCTACAACCGGGTCTTGCGGCGGTACCGTCAAACGTTTCGGATCAGCTTCGCGACGACGGGTATCGAAGGTTTAGAGCGTATTCGTTCGGATCGACCGGATGTGGTCGTCACCAACCTCAACATGCCCTTCATGAGCGGTGCGAAGATGATCGACATCATTCGTCGCGACGAGACGTTGCGAGGCCTCTTCATCATCATCGCGTCGGGTGGACGGCTGATGTGGGACGATCCACCGCTCGAAGCGCTCGAACCAGAGCTCGAGCTGTCGAAGCCCGTTCCCATCTCCACCCTCCGCCACGCCATCGCCCTCGGCGTCCGCCACACGCGCGGCCTCGAGATCGACGGCATCCCGCTCCCGCCCTACGTCGCCTGACCCAACGCGGCCTCGAAGGCCTTCCGGTTCGGCGTGCCCTTCCCGGGATCGAACACCGCGAACACCGCGCGCCGGAACACGCCGGCGAACGGGCCCCGCAGCGCGTCGGCGAAGAGGCGCGCGACCATCTTCGGGTCGCCGCGGAAGGCGCCGCAGCCCCACGCGCCGAGGACCACGACCTCGTGGCCGTGCGCCGCCATCAGGTGCAGGACGAGATCGATGCGCTCGGCGAACGCCGCTTCGATCGCGGCCGTGCGCCCCGCGTCCTTCGCGAGGACCGCGCCGGTGTTCGGGGCCGGCGAGGTGAGCATCGCGAACGTGTACGGTGCGTCGAGCATCGTGCCCGCGTCGTCGCGGAACACCGGGACGTCGGGCGAGTAGATCGCGTAGTGCGTGTACATCGCGTCGCGGCGCTGACGGTGGAACCCGTACATCGGGTTACCGTCGATGCACGCGAACAACGATGACGCGCGCGCGAGTGTCTCCTCCTGCGCGCGCGCGCCCGAGAGGAATCCACCCCCCGGGTTCTTCGCCGACGCGAAGTTCAACGCACACGGCGTCTCCCCCTCGTCCACGAGCCGGAAGCTCGCCGCGAGCGTGGTCTCGCCCGTCACGGTGATCTCGGTGTCGAACCGCGCTGCCCCCAGCGCCGGCCGCGCCGCGCCGGGCGGATAGGACACCGTCCCCGCCACCGCGCGCTCCGTCGCCTCCGCGATCGAGACGACGCGACCGCTTGCGGATGTGTACGTACCGGCGGCCAGGATCGAGACGGCCGACTGCCCCAGACGCGCGGCTTCGGATCTTGAGATCGACATAAAGAGTCAATAAGACCCTATCTGGATGGCGTCAACATGATCCCCGCGAAGAACCCGAGAAAGTGAAGGTTTGACTCGGTCAGACGAGTAACTAACAACTGTCGCCGGATGTCGCAGAAGCGGGACTACTACGAGGTACTCGGGGTCGCTCGCGACGCGGACGCCGCGACCATCAAGTCGGCGTATCGCAAGCTCGCGCTGAAGTATCACCCCGACCGCAACCCGGACGACCCGAGCGCCGAGGACCAGTTCAAGGAGGCCGCCGAGGCCTACGAGGTGCTCTCGGACCAAGGCAAGCGCGGCCTGTACGACCGCGCCGGCTTCGACGGGCTCCGCTCCGGCGGCTTCGCGCCCGGGTTCACGGGCGACATCGGCGACATCTTCTCGCACTTCGGCGACATCTTCGCCGACCTCTTCGGCGGCGGCGCCGCGTTCGGCGGCGGGGGCTTCGGCCGCCCGCGCCCGACGGTCGGCGCCGACCTGCGGCAGGACCTCGAGATCACCCTCGAGGAGGCGCTCACGGGCACCTCCCACAAGGTGAAGGTCAACCGCTCCATCCAGTGCCAGCCGTGCGTCGGCACCGGCGCGAAGGACGCCGAGCTCACGACCTGCGCCGTGTGCCAGGGCCGCGGTCAGGTCGTGCAGGGCCGCGGCGGATTCATGATCGCGACGACCTGTCGCGCGTGCGGCGGTCGCGGCCAGGTCCCGCGCGCTGCGTGTGAGACCTGCGAGGGCCGCGGCTTCGTCGAAGAGACGCGGCGGCTCGACGTGAAGGTCCCGCCCGGCGTCTCCACCGGTGTGCGGCTCCGCCTCCAGGGCGAGGGCGACGCGGGCACGTTCGGCGGCCCGCCCGGTGACCTCTACGTATTCATCGCCGTCACCCCGCACGACATGTTCTTCCGCGAGGGCGCCGACCTGCACTGCGAGCTCGCCGTCCCGTACCCGATGGCGTGCCTCGGCGGTGAGGCGATCGTCCCGAAGCTCGGCGGCGACGAAGTCGAGGTCGTCGTCCCCTCCGCGATGCAGCCGGGTGACCAGGTGCGCATCGAGGGCGAGGGGCTACCGCGCCTCGGTGGCCGCGGGCGCGGCGACATGATCGTGCACCTCACGGTGCAGGTCCCCAGGAAGCTCAGCGACGACCAGAAGAAAGCGATCGAAGTGATCGAGGACATCATCCCGCAGGAGCCGGAGTTCTCGTCCGGCGACGCGGGGCGGCGCGAGACACGCAACAAACGTCGTCGCTCCGGCGGCTTCTTCGATCGGCTCCGCGATGCGTTCGATGGCGACTGAGGAACAGCGGGAAGGCCGCGCGCCCGCCGCCGGTTCCTCCTCGGAGCCGGTGGAGCCCTCCGCGTCGACGGTGTCGCGCGCGGCGTGGATCGGCGGGCTCGTCGCGGGCGTACTGGTATGTGCGATCGGATTTGGGACGCTGTCGATGTTCTCGCTCCCCAAGATCGCCGAAGTGGCCGTAGAGATGATTACGGTCGCGGTCGCACTCCTGACGACGACGCGAATCTGGCAGAGGAGCGCACTGGCGGGTAACAATGCCGAGCATGGGGAACGATGACGCCTGAGGCGACGACCGAGGCCTTTGCGGTCGACCCGACGGCCTTCTTCGCGACGCTCGTGGGCTCCATCTTGGTGCTCGGGCTGGCGCTCGAGCAGCTCTATACGTTCTGGCGCCTCGTCGAGTCGGCGCGAGACCTGGGCACCGAGGTCCAGAAGGTGCTGTTCCACGGCGACCTGCAGGCCGCGCGCACCGTGTGCGAGCGCAGCACCTCGCCGGTCGCGGACATCTTCATCGCGGCGCTCAACAAGGTGAATCGTCCCGGCCTCTCCATACACAAGGCGGCCGAGCGTGAGCGACAGCGGTTCGGGCTGTGGATGCGGCGGCGCCTCTGGGCGCTCGGAAGCATCGGCGCCATCGCCCCATTCATAGGTCTGTTCGGAACGGTGGTCGGCATCATCCGGTCCTTCCGCGACATCGCGCAGGCGGGCTCGGGCGGCTTCGGCATCGTGGCGGAGGGGGTGTCGGAGGCGTTGCAGGCCACCGCGGGCGGCATCTTCGTCGCGATCCTGGCCGTCATCCTCTACAACTTCTTCCAGATCCGCGGCAGCCGAGCGGGCGTCGAAGTGAAGCTCGTCGTCGACGAGTTCATCGAGACCCTCGGCAAGGTGATGGAGGACGGTGCGGCCCCGCCGACCTCGCGGACCCCGTCCGTCGACATGGCGACCCCGGCGCCGACGCCCACGGCCGCGCCGCTCCCGTCGGAGGGCTGACCGTGGCCATCCAGGGACCCGCGCCGCAGGCGGACGGCCTCGAAGACTCCGACGACCTCGCCGGGGGCGGGTTCACGGAGATCAACATCGTCCCGCTCGTGGACATCATGCTGGTCCTCCTGGTGATCCTCATGGCCGGGAGCACCGCGATCATCGCTCCGCCGGGCCAGGGCGAAGGCAGCGGCTTCCGCGTGAACCTCCCCACGGGCTCCGACACCGACGAGGTCAGCACCATCTCCGACGAGCTGGTCGTCGCCGTCCTGGAGGATGGGACGGTCGTGGCGCGCGGCGAGGCGGTGTCCACTTCGGAGCTCGAGGCGATCTTCAAGGCCGAGGCGGCCGCGAACGCCGGCAAGCTGGTCCTCGTTCAGGCCGACGAAGCCGCCCTACACAAACGGGTGGTCTCCGTGATGGAGGCGGCGCGCCGCGCCGGTCTCAACAACCTCGCGATTGCGACCAAGCCTGAAGCACCCTGAATCTCGCTTTGAGCGGTTGTCCGATCGACTACGCAAGTTTGTGCGCCCCGCGGGCACGATCATCCGGAGGTTTGGGACATCGGTTGCGTAGCCGAGACCACGAGCGCGGCTTTCGCGTTTGGCACGTCTGCTGCTTAAGGTCTCATCGTGACTTTGACGCCCACCAAGCATGAGTCCCAACCCGGGACAACCGACACATCAGCCACGGAGAGCACGGCGAGCAGCAGCCCGGCCCTCGGCGCGAGCCGCTTCGGCGAGGCCTCCTTCGGCCCCGATGTCGGACCGGTCGTCGTCCTCGACGACGATCTCGCGGTCTGCCGACTCATCGCGCGCTGGGTGAGCCGGCGCGGGCGTCGCACGCTCGAGCTCAGCGACGGCGAGCAGCTCGAGCAGCAGGACCTCTCGACCCTCGGGTGTCTCTGCCTCGATCTCAACCTCCCCGACATCGACGGCCTCAAGCTCCTCGAGCGCATCGTGACCACCGACCCGGAGCTCCCGGTCATCGTGATCACCGGGCGCGAGGACATGGAGGCCGCCGTGGCGTCGATGCGCACCGGGGCCTACGACTACATCGTCAAGCCGCTCGTCCAGGAGCGCCTCGAGCTGTCGGTGCAGCACGCGCTCGAGCGACGTGCCCTCACGAATCGGCTCGCCCGCGCCGCCGCCGAGGGCGGTCGGACCGACAACACCGCGGTCATCGGGCGCAGCGCGCCGATGGTCGAGCTCGCGCGTCAGGTTCGGCGCGTCATCGATAGCGAAGTCATCGTAGCCATCCGTGGCGAAGCGGGCACCGGCAAGGAGCTCGTCGCGCGCGCGATCCACGACGACGGCCCGCGCGGGCAGTCGCCGTTCGTCACGATGAACTGCGCCGCGATTCCGCAGATGCTCCACGAGTCGGAGCTGTTCGGTCACGAGCGCGGTGCGGTGTCGGGCGCGCCGAGCGCTCACGCGGGCCGGGTCGAAGAAGCGCGCGGAGGCACGTTGTTCCTCGACGGCGTCGAGCACCTCAGCCCGCTCTCGCAAGCGAGCTTGCTCCGCGCCATCCACGACAAGCGAGCGTCGCGCGTCGGGGGCTCTGCGCCCTACGACGTCGACACGCGGATCATCTGCTCGACGCGCCGCGACCTCCTCGAAGAGGTGAAGGCCGGGCGGTTCCGCGAGGACCTGTACCTCAACCTCGTCGTGTTCCCGCTGCGCGTCCCGTCGCTGCGCGAGCGTCGCGACGACATCCCGCTGCTCGTGAATCACTTCCTCCGCAAACACGCGGCGCCGGATCGTCCGGTGAAGCGCGTCGCGCCCGAGGTGCTCGACACCCTCGCGCGCTACGAGTGGCCGGAGAACGTTCGGCAGCTCGAGAACATCGTGCACCGCGCGGTGCTCTCCATGGACGGCGACGCGCTGCTCGTGGAGCACCTCGCGTCGGAGCTTCGTGAGATCGGCGGCGCGCCGGCCGGTGGCGTACCCCGCGGGGACATCCTCGGCGACGACGACGAGGTCATCCCGGTGCGCGAGCTCGAGCGCCGCGCCATCAAGAAGGCGCTGCGCCTCTCCGGCGGCAGCGTCGAGAAGGCCGCGAAGCTGCTGGGCATGGGGCGCGCCACGCTCTACCGGCGCCTCGCGCACTACGACAAAAACGGCGGCGAGCTGTAGTCGGCTGCGAGCTCAATCGATCCGGACGAGCTGGTCCCGAACGAAGGCGTCGAGGATCTGTAGCGCTTCGAGATCGTGCATCGGGCTCACTTCGATGATCGCCTGCACCGTTCGTTTCCCGTCGACTCTTCCCAAGACGTAGCGCTGCTTCGCGCTGAGCGCTCGGCGCTCGTCGTACGACGGTTCGCGAACGACCTGCGGGACGGAGGCCCGGTGCGTCGTGCTCACCGCGTCCTCGCGGAACGTCCCCGGCACCGGGAGATCCGTCGTGGGCTCCGCCGGCGCGATCATCCTTCGCTCGTACAGCCCGAGGAGACCCGCGGCGATCTGGTAGTCGGTGGCGTGGAGCTCGAGCGTCATCTCGGAGACGGAGAGCCCCGAACGACACAGCTCGAGGAGTCGACGGTCCGGTGCGTCGATCGCTTCGGTGCGCACACGGGCCTCGTCGACGATCGCGACGTGGCTCGGCGAAGGGAACGCGATCTCGAAGCGCCGCCACACCTCTTCACGCTGTGTGCCCTCGGAGAACAGATCGCGCAGCGGGACCGCGACCTCGATCTGGGCTTCGGTGCGCTTGGGGGCGTCGCCGACGAACTCGAAGTGTCCCGTGCGCCACCGGCAACAGGCCAGGAGCGACTCGCTGATCTTCACGCGCAACGACTGGATGACCTGCTCCTCGGGGACGATGCCGATCATCACGAGGATGCGACCGAGCAGCACGCCGGTCTCGCGTTGGGTCTCGAACGCACGCTCGAGCTGGTCCTCGGTCAGCAGTCCGAAGTGGAGGAGGAACTGTCCGAAGTACTCGCGCGCGGCGTTCGATGTGGCGCGCGTGACCATCCCCGGCTCGATGTCGAACGTCTTCTCGACGCCCTCGCTCTCGACGGTCAGGCGCCCCGCGTGCCCGCGGTTGGCGAGCCAGATGACTACGTCGGCGATCGGCATGACCGCGATGTCGCCCGAGATGCGACCCATCGCGCGGTGGATGACGCGATCCTTGTCTTGGCGCAACCTTTCCTGCTCAGATCCCCCCTCGATGGCGATTTCGGTCACGGTCTACACCCGCCCCGACTGCAAGCTGTGCAAGCCCGTCATCGAGACGGTCGAACGCGTCGGCGAAGAGATCGACCTCGACTTCGAGACGGTCGACATCTCCGACGACGCCGAGCTGACCAGGAAGTACGGCAACGAGATCCCGGTCGTCGCCATCGAGGGTCGCAAGGCCTTCAAGGGCCGCATGACGGAGCAGGCGTTCCGCAAGCGCCTCGAGAAGGCGTCCAAGTCGCAGACGCGCGGGGCCGACGCACCGAGCGTCGAAGCGCTCGAGAACCTCGAACCCCGCCCCTGGATCCCGGCCCGCGCGGTGAGCGCGTTCCTCGCGGTCGTGGTGTTCGGCGCGTTTGGTTATCAGGTCGCGGAGGGCATGAGCGACGTCCGCGTTGGCCGCGGTCGTGTCGCTGCCGAGCTGCTCGACATCAAGAAGAAGAACGAGGCGCCGATCCCGTTCACGCTCGAGACCCTCGACGGCAGCAAACGGTCGCTCTCCGACTACGCCGGGAAGGTCGTCTTCCTGAACTACTGGGCGACGTGGTGCCCGCCGTGCATCGAAGAGATGCCTTCGATGCGCCGCCTCGCGCAGCGCTTCGCGAACGACGACCGCTTCGTCATGCTCGCCGTGAGCACGGATGAAGAGTGGGCGCCCGTCCGCGAGTTCTTCGCCAAGGAGCCGGCGCCCTTCCAGGTCCTACTCGACCCCTCGGGCAAGATCGCGACCCAGTACGGCACGACGAAGTTCCCGGAGACGTACATCATCGTCGACGGTCGGCTCATCGGGCACATCATCGGCCCGCGCGACTGGGACGAGTGGTTCGCCGAGGGCTACCTGCAAGCTGTCTTGCAGAACGGGCCGATCTAGGCCGTTATCGGTGTCAGCGCCTCGACTCGTCGACGAGGCGCGTCGCTTCGAGGAGCGCCCACCGCGTATCGACCAGGATCTCGGGGGCGTTCTGCGTCGCCGCCGTTCGGCGGAACGACGCGCTCCCGGTCGACCACCCCAGCATCTCCGTCAGCGCGGAGCGCACGTGTTTGCTGAGCACGTCGTAGAGCGACGTTCGGTCGACGAGCTGTGAGGACAGCAGGACGTTCGCGACGATCGCGTCGCGCTCCAGGTCGTTCGGGTCCACGACGGAGCGCTTCAGGTCCGTCTGGGTGATCAGGTCCAGCTCCAGCACCTGCTCACCGAGCGGCTTCCCGCTCGGGTACGACGCCGCCGCGATGGAGCCGTCGAACAGCTCGAGTCGCCCGATTCCGTGATCCGAGGTCACCTCCAGGACGCCGGTCGAGTGTTGGTTCAGGAGGAACTCCAGCAGCTCGGCGAGCGAGAAGATCGCGAGGTCGCTCGTGATGCCACTCGCCGCGTCGTCCATCGCGCGCTGCGGTTGCGCCGCGGGCGCACCGCGGAGGTGGGTGAGCGCGGTGGCGAGCGCCGCCTGGATGCGCTCGTCGTCCGGGGTGTTCGCGGCCGCCTTGATCAACATGCTCGCGGCCTCGCGGTTCTCGCCGGCCGTCCGTAGCGTCATGCCGAGGTGGAAGAACATCTCGCCGCTCGTCGGTGCAAGCCGGGTTGCGCTCCGCAGGGAGTGGATCGCGTCCTTCAGCGCGCCGCCCGCGCGTAGCGCGAGGCCGAGCTCGAGGTGGGCTTCGGCGAGGTCCGGGTTGATGCGTATCGTTTCGCGAAAGCACCGCACGGCGCCGCCGATCGCGCCCGCCTCCATGAGCGCGCGGCCCAGCCGAACCTGAATGTCGGCGCGCGCGGGCGCGTGTTTGCGCGCTTGGTCGAGGATCGCGAGCGCTTCGTCGTGGCGGCCTTCGCGGGCGCGCCGAAGCCCCAACGCGATCGCGGCCTCGGCGTCCGTCGGGTCGAGGATGCTCAGCCGCTCGAGCGCGGCGGCGTAGTCCTGCGGCTGATCGAGCTCCCGGTGAATCTGCGCGAGGAGGCGGTGGGCGTCGGCGTCCTGCGTCAAGACTTCGGCGGCGCGCTGCGCGTGGCCCAGCGCTTCGCGCGTGCGGCCACTCGTCAACAGCGCGCGTCCGAGCCGAACGCGCAGGCGCGCGGCGTCCGGGAGGCGTGTCAACGCAACTTTCAACGACAGCGCGGCGGCTTCGGCGTCTCCCATTGCGAGGAGGGTCGCCCCGATGCGCTCGTGGGCTTCTTCGCGCGTCGGGTCCAACTGAACCGCGCGCCGCAGTGCGGCGAGCGCGTCCGACGAAGCGCCCGCACGGAGGAGGGATGCACCGATGTCCGAGAGTTGGGCAGCGTCCGTCGCCGCGAGGCCCATCGCGTGGCGCAGCGACATCACCGCGCGTGCGGTGTCACCTGCATCGACGAATGCACGGCCAAGCGCATGCCAGGCGTCGACGTCCTGCGGTCGAGCCTGAGCGATTCGTGTCAGCTCTTCGAGCGACTGGCCCGCCGGCAACCCCCTCAACCCCCGCCGCCTACGACGCCCGTCCCCCGAACGGATGTCAACCGGAGCCGTAACGTGGAATACGGGTACGCGAGGACGTCACCCGCGGCCCTTTGCGCCGATAGAGGCCGCGTGGCATCCTCGATTTCCCGATGAGCGGGCCCGCGGAAAACGAGCAGGCTACGCGGCCCGCGTCTACGGATGAGCGCGTCCCGGCCGAGCGACCAGGTTCGGTCGCACCCGAGGACGTCACCCAATCCCAGCTCGTGAGCGAACAGGTTACGGCGAAGCCCGAGCACCGCGTCGGAGAGCTTCTCGCCGGTCGGTATCGCCTGGATCGCATGGTCGCGAAGGGGGGGATGGGCCGGGTTTATCTCGCCACGCAGCTGCCGCTCGGACGCGAGGTCGCCGTCAAAGTGCTGACCTCGAAGCCGAACGACGACGAGTTCCGGCAGCGCTTCTTCTTGGAGGCGTCGACCTGCGCGAAGCTCGTGCACCGGCACATCGTCACCGTCCACGACTACGGGGAAGCCGACGACGGCGAGCTCTTCATGGCGATGGAGTACCTCGCCGGGGAGCCGCTCTCGCGCATCATCTCCCAGCAGATACGCCTCGGGAGCGAACGCACCGCGCAGATCGGGCTGCAGATCTGTCGCGCGCTCCGCACCGCACACAAGACCGGCATCGTGCACCGCGATCTCAAGCCGGGAAATGTCATGCTCCTCCGCGACGAGGACCAGGACGGCGACTTCGTGAAGGTCCTCGACTTCGGACTCGTGAAGGTCTTCGAGGACGACGAGACCGAGGGCAACATGGAGCTCACGCGCTCCGGGACCTGGCTCGGTTCGCCGCGGTACATGGCGCCGGAGCAGATACGCTGCAAGCCGGTCGACCCGCGCACGGACGTCTATTCGCTCGGAATCATCATGTTCAACATGGTCGCGGGGCGGCCACCGTTCGTCGGCGCGAACAGCGTCGAGATCCTCGAACAGCACCTGCGCGACGCCCCGCCGACCTTCGCGGACGTCGTCCCGGACGTCGTCGTCGCGCCCGAGCTGGAGGTCGTGATTCGGCGGTGCATGGAGAAGCGCCCCGACGATCGGTACCAGTCGATGGACGAGGTCATCGCCGACCTCAAGGCGGCGTACCGCCTCATGACCGGCGTCAGCGTGCAGACTGAGTCGCAGCTGTCGACGCTCGGCGCATCGCACACGAGCGCGCCCCCCGACCTCTCGCTGCCCCCCGACTTCTCCGTGCCGCCCGGGCTCACCGCACCGCCGGACTTGTCGATGCCCTCGGAGGCATCGGTCTCCGTCGATCTGACGATGACGCCGCCGCCGCTCCCGAGCTCGACGCCGAGCCCCACGCCGTCCGACGATATGGACGTCTCGTTCGTCCAGCCGCGACGGTCGCGCAGAGTTTGGTTGGTCGTGCCGCTCTTGCTGCTCGTGGGCTTCGTCGGCTACGCGGCGACGCGGGCGCTTCGCCCCGAGCCGGCCAAGCCGATCGCGGTGAACACGCCCGCCGCGCCTGCGCCCGCCGAGGTCGAGGTGCGGCTGACGACGTCGCCGGCGGGCGCGACGGTGCGCGCCGAAGGGCGCAAGATCGGTGAGACGCCGCTGGTCCACCGCGTGGGCGCCGACGCGATCGGGCAGACGAAGTCGTTCGAGCTCGAGCTCGACGGCTACGAGAAGCAGACGCTCACGACGAAGGTGCGCGAGCGCAACGTCGACCTGCACGCGGCGTTGGTGCCGCTCCCCGCGGAGCGTGTCGAGCCGACCCGCATCGAGCCGACGCCGACCGAGAAGGTCGAAGAGGCGCCGCCGCCGCGTCGTCGTCGGTCGCGCACCCGGACGCGATCGGAACGGTCGGACCGGTCCGAACGGTCGGAGGCGCCGCCGCCGGTCGCCGAGATCACCGAACCCGAGGCCGCGCCGCCCCCCGCGGTCGAAGCGGTTCCGCTGGGCGTCGACGAAGGGCCGGGTGGGCTCGTCGTGGACGAACAGAACACCCATGTCGTCGAGGAAGACTCCGTTCCGATCGTGGACTGAGTCGCTTCGTGTAGAGGGACGAGAGGGCAACGATGCACAAATCAATCGCACCGATCTTCAGCGTGGCGATCGCCGGACTCACCGGCTGTTCGGCGCTCCTGAACCCGGAGCTCCCCGAGATTCAAGACATCCCCGACGAGATCGACGTGACCAAGTTCGGGAACAACTGCGAGGACGACACGACCTGCGGAGGTTACGTGTGTCGTTCGAATCGGTGCACGAGCACGTGCGCGTCGAACAGCGACTGCGCGAACGAGGACATCTCGGAGTGTGGCGCATCGGGGATGTGCACGTTCAAGTTCCCCGCGGCCGTCCCGGACCCCTCGATCGGCTTCCTCTACGTCGGGCCGACGGGTGACCACGGGTGGACGAAGACCCACGAGGACAGCCGTCAGTACCTGGAGCAGAACATCTCGGGGATCACGACGCAGTTCGAGCCCACGGTGAACCCGGCGAACGCGGCTCAGGTCATGCAGACGTTCATCGACCAGGGCAACAACATCATCGTCGGCACGAGCTTCGACTTCCTCGTGCCGATCCAGACGATGGCGGCGAACAACCCGAACGTGAACTTCCTGCTGTGCTCTGGCTTCACGAGCACGCCGAACCTCGGCTCGTACTTCGGCCGGATGTACCAGGTCATGTACATGATGGGGATCATCGCGGCGCGCCAGACGCGGACCGGGCACGTCGGGATCGTCGGTCCGGTGATCATTCCGGAGACCGTGCGCCACGCAAATGCGTTCGCGCAGGGCGTGCGCTCCGTCGACCCGACGGTGCAGGTTCACATCGAGTGGGTCCAGAAGTGGTTCGACCCACCGGTGGAGGCGGCGATGACCGACCGCCTCATCGAACAGGCCGACACCGACATCATCTTCGGCTTCACCGACACCCTCATTCCGATGCGCACCGCGTGCGGCGCGGACGAGAGCCCGTGCCCGCGACGAACGACGACGTCCAGCGTCCCGGTCTTTGCGCTCGGCTACGACAACCCCGACTCGTGCAGCTTCGTGCCCGACCGCTGCCTCGCGTCCGCGTACTGGAACTGGGGCCCGCGCCTCGAGCGCATCATCAACGACATGAAGGCGGGGACATGGGATCCGTCGCAGCTCGTGTGGGATCAAATTCGCGGGACGCCGGACTTGAGCATGGCGTACATCTCCGTCAACGAGGCAATCGTCCCGAATGACGTGCAGATCGATGCGGAGGCGGCCATCTCCAGCCTGACTCCGAATACGGAAGAGGCGCGAATGTTCCCGTTCCTCGGCGGAATGACGGACTCGCGGGGCAATGTGCGTTACGAACCCGGAGAGATTCCGACGGACGCCGAGCTTCTGCGGATGTGTTGGCTCGCGGACAACATCTTCATGGCGGACGGTCGGCCCGGCGAAGCGCCGGGCTGCGTGGGTGACAACTGAGATGACGAAAACGACCGCTGCGCTCCTCTTCGGAGCGCTGTTCCTGACTTCGGCCACCCCCGCCGAGGCGCAGGACGATGGCTTCAACGAGACCGTCACCAAGGCGATGAACGCGTACCGCAACAAGCAGTACGCCGAGGCGATCGTCGAGTTCGAGCGCGCGTACGAGATTCGGCAGCAGCCGGAGCTCGTCTACAACATCGCGCGCGCGCACGAGAAGTCACTGCAGTCCGAGGAGGCGATCGAGGCCTACGAACGGTTCCTCGCGCTGCCGGGCACGACCGCGGATCTCCGCGCCAAGGCGCTTCAGTCGCTCGGCGCGCTCAAGCGTGAACAGGCCGCGCGCCGCGCCGCGGAGGCGCCTCCGCCTCCGACCGGCGGCGGCGTGGTCCCGCCGCCCTCGGGCACGACGACCGCCGGCCCGCCGGTCACGGTGCGCACGCAGAAGCCGCAGAAGAGCCGCGCCCTCGAGTACGCGCTGATCGGAACAGGTGCCGCCGCCGTCCTCGTCGGCGCCGCCTTCGGCGTCGTCGCGCTTCAGGCCAACGGCAAATTCGAAGACGAGAAGGACGAGAGCGACATGGCTCGCCTCCAGTCGCTCAAGGACGACGTCGACCGCAACGCCGCCATCGCGGACGTCGCGTTCATCGGCGGCGCCGTCCTCGGCGCGGTCGGCGTGGTCTTACTGGTCACCACGGGCGGCGACGACGAAGGCGACCTCGCCCTCTCGGGCGGCGTCACCCCCGACGGCGGCATGCTCACCCTCGGCGGCCGGTTCTGATTCGTTAGCGTCCGCGCGCTACCGCGACAGCGTGAACGTCGTCAGCTTGCAGCTGCCGTTGCCTTCCGCGTTGTACGGCGCGCACTGCGGAGCGTGCCACGGGTACACCGCGCCGCTCGCGTAGCAGTACTCACTCCCGCTCGCGATGCTTGCGCCGTCCTGCGCGATGCCGGCGTAGCCGAGCACGGGCGCGTCGTTGTGGCCGAGCATCGTGGCGGCGTGGTCCAGCAGGTAGTCGGCGCTGCGATCGTTGCCGCCGCAGCCGAACTGGTAGAGCAGCTTCGACGTGTCGTTGTCGAAGTACGGCCCCGCGCAGGTCACGCTGTTCGCGGTCGTCGTCAGACCGCCGCTGCAGTGGATCGCGTGGCCGTTCTCCAGGTGAACGATGTCGTTGGCGAGGTCGAGGTTCGTCCAGCCGCCGCCGCTCGAGGTCATGTCGCAATACACACCCACGCCGGAGGTGCCGGAGCCATTCGGGAAGATCGTGTACTCGCCACTCCGCGTGTTGTTGTTGGCGAGGAGGTCCGCGCAGGTCGTCGGCGTGCAGTTCGCGCCGCCGCAGGTCTGCGTCGTCGTCGGACGCGGCACCGGGCAGAACGAATCCGCCACCGAAGCGCCGTCGCTCCGCTGACACGAGACCGCGCGCCCCTGCGTGCCCGTCGCGCAGCCATTCACGCTGCACACGCTCCAGGCGCCGAGCGCCCAGTCGTACTCACACTCCGACAGGTCGGTGCACGTCTGCCTCTCGTTCGGCCGCGGCTCGCCCGCGCAGTCCGAGTCCGGGAGGATGATGCCGTCGTCGCGCTCGCAGTAGACCGCGCGCGTTTGCGTTCCGGCGCCGCAGCTCGTGCTGCACGACGACCACACCTCGGTCTGCCAGGTCTGCGTGCAGAACGAGTAGTCCCAGCAGTCCGCCGCGGGGCCCGGGTGCTTGAGGCCAGAGCACTCGCTGTCGGGCGCGGTCGAGCCGTCGGCGCGCACGCACGTGACGGTCCACGGTGCCGTGCCCTGGCCGCACGTCGTCGAGCACATCCCGGGCGTGCCGGTCACCCAGCCGAGGCGGCGCGCGGCGTTGCTCGAGAGGAGCGAGCCGTCGTCGCGGTCGAGCAGGGTGAGGATGATGTCCCACGTGCTCCAGTCGTTGCTGTGCACCGCCGTCGCGTTGCCCACGACGTACACGTCGCCGGTGGTCTGTGACGTGTTGTGGACGGCCGCGACGTGCCCCGAGTCGAACGCGTAGCCGCCGCTCTGGACCGTCCAGCGCTGCGTGCCGTCGTAGGCGTACGAGCGGATGAAGTAGTCGGTCGCGCCGACGTTCGCCTGCCCCGGGAGCGAGCCCGCGGTGCGGCCGGTGACGTAGACGGAGCCGCCGACGCCGTCGGCGAGCACGGCCCACGCGAAGTCTTCCTGGCCGTCGGTCGAAGCGATCGCGTACTGCCAGCGCGAGGCGCCGTTGTTCGCGAACTTCGCGATGGTTGCGTCCGGGGAGGCGTCGCCCGTCGCGCGGGTGTAGCCGGCCCACGCGCTGACCGCGGGGCCGCCGTACCAGTAGCCGACGACGTAGGCGCTGCCGTCGAGCGAGTCGGCGGTGACGCCGTACGCGTAGCTGTAGCGGAAGTCGGTCGCGCTCGCGCGGTAGCCGTGGTCGCCGATGTGCTCGATCCAAGTCTGCGCGCCCGTCGCCGCGCTGTGGCGCGCGAGGAACTGGTTCACCGCCGCGTTGGCCGACTGCGTGAAGCGTCGCTCGGTGCCGACGACGTAGAGGTCCTGCGAGGTCGGGTCGACGGTGACGTCGGTCGAGTAGCTGTAGCTCGTGCCGTTGGCGGCGTCGGTGACGTAGTGCTGCGTCCACAGGCGGGTGCCGTCCGCGTCGAACTTCACGAGGAAGCTCGCCGGCGTGTTGCCGGGCGAGGTGCCGCCGGGGAGCGAGGCCGAGGTCGAGCCGCCGGCGATGTACACGTTGCCCGCGGCGTCGACGGTGATGCCGTAGCCGAGCTCGTTCGCGCCGCCGCCGAAGAGGCGCGTCCACACCACGGCGCCGGTGTTGTCGAGCTTGGTGACGAAGGCGTCCGCGCCGCCCGCATGGGTTTGGCCGTGGATCGCACCTTCGACGTCGCCGACCACGTACACGTGCGCGCCGTCCGCGACGATGTCACGTCCGGCGTCGTCGCCGCTGCTGCCGAACTGCGTGGCCCAGATCAGGTTGCCGTTGGTGGTGTCGTAGCGCGCGACGAAGGCGTCGAGCCCACCCGCGTAGGTCTGGCCGGTGAACGCGCTGCGTGTGTAGCCGGTGACCGTCGCGATGCCCGCGGCGTCGACGACGGCGCTCTTGGAGTAGCGGCTCGCGACGGAGCCCCACTCCACGGCGACGCCCCAGTCCTGGATGCAGCCGGTCTCGGCGGGGAGGTGGTCCGGCCCGATGAACGACGGGGTGATAGGACCGTAGCCCTTCGCGTCCTTGAAGATCGCGGAGGCGAGGACGCCGTTCGTGTAGAAGTCCTGGTTCGTCGCGCCGCCCGACGAGGCCCACGCGGTGATGTTCGGGAAGAGGGTGTCGATGCGGACGCCCTCGGCCGGGTAGGGGACGAGCGTCGGAAAGTCGAGCGCGAACGGGAGGCCGTGGATCGACGTGAACGCGCGCGTGGCGGTGGAGCCGTCGTCGCCGGTGTTGAACAGCGCCGTGTCCATCGCCGCGGTGCCGCGGTACTCGGGGCGGTGCAGCTCGTGCGACGGGTTGTCGGTGCGGAAGAGGAACAGGTCGTAGGGGGCCTCGTTCAGGTCGACCGTCGTGGGCTGCCAGAAGCTGATGGTGACCTCGACGGTCTCGCCGTGCAGCCGGTCGTAGATGTCGACGGTGTTCACCGCGGATCCGAAGTCGGCGAAGAACTCACGCAGGTCGTTGGAGATGCGGACCACGAGCTCGGTGTCGCTCGTCGACGGGGCGAGGTTGACCGAGGTGTGTTTGTCCTTGTGGTGCGTGATGCGCGAGAGCGACACGCCCGCCACCGCGTTGCGCGGGACGGGGAGGCGCAGGCCGAGGCCGCTGCGCAGCTCGGCGCCGATCGCGAGCACGTTGAGCGTCAGCTTGATCTGCACGACGTCGCCGGCCGCATCGAGCTTGTGAATGTAGTTGTACGCGATGACCGCGTCGTTGAAGTCCTTGTCGCCGTAGTTCGGCCACAGGTCCTCGAACATCAGCATCCCGTGGTCGCCCTGCGCCGGATAGAACGCGGCGCCCACCGCGTTGGGCTCGCAGGGGAACGCGTCGAGGGCGTCCTTGGTGCCGTCGCCGTCGGCGTCGAACGCCCACGCGGGTGTGGCGACGAGGGTCGAGAGGAGGAGGAGTCCGCTGAGCCGCTTCATCATTCGAACTCCGCCGTCGCTTCACCCGAGTCGATCAGCACACGCGCCGACTGGGCGGTATCGTTGGACTGGAGCGTCACGGTGACCGCTTCGTCCTTGGTGGGGAGGTTGAGCTTCAGGTCGACGTCCTGCCCGGCCTGGATCGGACCCATGTACAGGATACGGCCGTCCTCGCGTTTGACCTCGAGCGCGGCGCCGTTCTCGACGACGCTCGCGGCGGCGCGGACCTTCAGGGCGACGGACTTCTTCGTCACGAAGCT
Organism: Deltaproteobacteria bacterium; assembly: GCA_040218735.1. Taxonomy (GTDB): domain Bacteria; phylum Myxococcota; class Kuafuiibacteriia; order Kuafuiibacteriales; family Kuafuiibacteriaceae; genus JAUHYN01. Next base: position 745,137 of record JAVJQW010000023.1, on the reverse strand, counting down.
GAAGTCTTCCGGGATCTCGACCCGATCGAGGTTGTCGGTGGGCGTGGTGTCGGCGGGGCCGTTGCTGCAGGCCGCGATCGCGGCGACGGCCAGCACGGCCCACAGGTAGATGGATTTCGACATGGATGTGTTCCCCGAGCGCTCGCGGTCCCGATTTCACGCGTCGGAATCCGTCGCTCAAAACCGGAAGATAACTATCGAGAGTGTCACGCTCTTGCGCAACTGTGACAACGGATCTCTGGGGCACCGGCCCGTGGGCCAGGATGGGGCGATTCAGGCGGGGCGGATGAGGGCGCCGAGGTAGACGCCGAGCTGCTCGACGACCTCCTTCCGGCCGGCCTCGTCCAACACTTTGATATGACCGCTCTTGTCGGCGACGCCGTCTTCGCGGAGGAGCGCGAGGCCCGACTTCATCAGGGGCTGGGAGACGGCCTCGGCCCGCGCGATGCGTCCCTCGAGGCTCTGGCGGCCGCCGCGGCGGAGGGCCAGGGCGAGGAACGCCTTTTCGGGGGTCTCCTCGGTGAGCTCGCCGAGGGTCTCGGCGACGAGCCGGTAGGCTTCGAGGAAGACCGCGAGCAGCCCCGCGAGCGCGTGAGCCTCGGTGCGGCCGTTGGTGGTGAGGGCGATGGTGCCGTCCTCGGCGACCACCGTGCGGCGCGCGACGAGCCCGTCGAGTGCCTCGGCGAAGTTGTCGTCGAAGCTCTTGTCCACGCGGAACGAGAACTCGTGTTTGAGGAGGCGCGACAGCTCCTGCGCGCGGACGCGAACGTCGGCTTCGGGGACGGCGGCGTCGCCGCTCGCGAGCACCGCGAGCGCGACCACGGCGTACGGCACGAAGAAGTGCAGGATGTTGTTCTTGTAGTAGTCGAGCGCGAGGCGGCCGGCGTCGTTGACCTGGTAGATCGTCGCGCCGTCGGGCGCGGGGGTCATGACGACGAGGCCTTCGCTCGCGAAGCGGCCGAGCGCTTCGCGGAGCGCGGCGCGTCGGGTGTTCGGCGCGAGGACCTCCGACAGGCGCGCCTTCTTCGCCTGGAGGAAGTCGATCGCCCGGTCGGCGCCGGCGTACAGATCTTCCTCGGCGATCCCGCGCTGGGTTCCGCCGAGGAGCACCAGCGCAGCGACGCTCGTCGGCGTGACGCGCGTGACCTCGTTGATGCCGTAGACCATGCGGTGTCCGAGCTGGCCGATGAGTACGCGGCGGTGGCCCTCGTTGTCCTCGCGTCCGATCTCGTGGCCGCGTGCGGCGGCGAACACGCGCAGGGAGATCGGCTGCGCGAAGTCGACGTAGACACGCCCGTACTTGGAGGCGAGCACCCGCGTCGAGGAGAGCAGGCCCGCGACGGCCTCCTTCTTCTTCTCGCCGCCGTGTAGCTCCTTCGCGTACGACTTCGCCTCGACGACCTTCTCGTAGCCGATCGACACCGGGATGAAGGAGACGTCGTTGATCGATCCTTCGAGCACCGGGTCGGCGCACATCGACAGCATCCCCATCTTCGGCGGGAGGAGCTTCCCGGTCCGGCTGCGTCCACCCTCGATGAAGAACTCCACGGCGTGCCCCTCGCGGAGGAGGCGTCGCACGTACGCGCCGAAGAGGATCGTGTAGAGCTTGTCGCCCTTGAAGCTACGCCGGATGAAGAACGCGCCCGACCGCCGGAAGATGTGGCCGATCGGCCAGAAGTTGAGGTTGTCGCCGGCCGCGATGTGCGGGGGCATCATCCCGTCCTTGAAGAACACCTGCGACAGGACGAGGTAGTCGACGTGGCTCTTGTGGCTCGGGACGAGGACCACCGAGCCCTTCCGCGCCGCGCGGCGAACGGCGGCGAGGCCCTCTTCGTCGACGACGATGCCGTCGTAGATGCGGTGCCAGATGACGTCGATGATCGCGTCGAGGACCCGCAGCCAGCCGTAGCGCATGTCCGCGGCGACGCCGCGGAGGATCTCGTCGGCCTTCTTCTCGAGGTCCGGCAGCTCAGCGCCCTGTTTGACGCGCTCCTGGAAGAAGCGCCGGACACTCCCGTCGTTGAGCACGTTCTGTCGCGTGCGCGCCGCGGAGCGGTGGACGGGGCCGGTGCGGATCTGCTCCTCGCGCGTGAGGTGGTGGAGGATCGCCCAGCGGATCTTCTTGGCGATGACCTCGTTGCGCTGGCCCTTCTCGCGCTCGATGACCGCGGCGAGGTCGACCGGCGCGCCGACGTGGAAGCGCGACGAGCGGTGGTGCCAGAAGAACCCGAGCGCCTCGCGCATCCGGCCCGGGGCGTCGCGGTCCCCGAAGATCGAATCGATGATCGTGCGTCGTAGACCGACTGCGCGTTTCTCCCAGTTCAGCGTCTCCGGGAGTAAGAGTATGGGCCGGTCCGTCTTCCGCTGCAGGTCGAGGAGCGCCTCGACGTAGCGCTCTTGGTACGACGAGCTGGAGCTGAGGAGTGTCTTGGGGCGCTTCAGGAACAGGAGGGCCGTCTGCTCGCCTTCGACCGTTTGGATGAGCTCCGTGACGCGGGCGCTGTTCTTGGCCGCGAAGTGATCGTGCAGCCAGCCGGGCGCCGGTAGCCCGAGGCGCTCGAGGGCGTAGAGGATGTACAGCGGGTCCATCGCGCGCGAGGCGCGCAGGACGTGGACGACGATCCCCTTCTCGTGGGCGCTCCGCAGGCGGTGCGCGTCCTCCTCGTCGATGCGAATTCGGTCGAAGAAGGGCGCGAGGAGCCGATTCAGCGTCGCCGCGCGGTGGCGCGGCGCGGGGGCGAGCGCCGGCGCGGTCTTGGTGACGGGCAGGTTCAAGGTTTCTTCGGCCTCGGGCTCGGCGAGCTTGTCCGACCCTGAGGTCGAGCACCACCCCTACCGTGCAAACCGGAAGGAGCCGTGCTAGCGTCCCGCGTGGACTCACCGCACCTCCTGATCCACGAATCGATGTCCGGGCGAGTGGGGAGCCGCTGACGGAAGATGCGCGCTTGGTGTCCGCACTGCGGTGCTCTGAACGAATTTCAGCGTCCGCCGACGACCGCGATCGTCTATTGCCAGCACTGCCGTAAACCATTCGGCGCTGCGGCGATTCAGGCGGGGGGCGGGAGCACGACGCCGCCGCCCCAGGTGCCGCGGCAGCAGACGCCGCAGCGTCACGCGTCCAACCCGGGCACGCCGCCGGGCGGGGTCCCGCGGACGCCCGACGGGGAGCGCGAGGCGACCGCGCCGTTCAGGGCGGGGCGCCGCCGTCGTCGGTCGGGGCCGGTCGCCGCGGCGGTCATCGTGCCCAAGGCACGCGACAAGACGAACGACGACGACACGCCGCTCGCGAAGATCCTCTACGTCAGCCCGGACGGCCTCGAGACCGACTTCGTGTTGGACGAGGTCAACAGCGTCGGGCGTCACCCGAAGAACAACATCCGCCTCAACGACCGCGAGATCTCGAAGGAGCACGCGATCATCGAGCTGCGCGGGAGCGAGTGGTGGGTCCGCGACCTGAACTCGTCGAACGGCACGTACCTCAACACGCGCCGCATCACCGAAGCGCACATGAAGGACGGCGACGAGCTGCTCCTCGGCTCGATGCGTCTGCAGTTTGTAATGCAGGTGCCGGACGACCCGCGCACGAGCGTGCGCGACCTCGTCACGATCCTCCCGCAGGACCCGGCGGGCTCCACGCACATCCACGCGAAGCTCCAGGAGGAGGAGGAAGAGGACTTCAAGCCCGTCACCGAGGTGCACGACGTCGAGGTCCTCAAGCGCGACTACGAAAAGCTCCGCCTGTCGCACGAGCTGGCGCGCATCGGCCTGACCACGGACCTGTCGAAGCTGTTGCAGAGCACGCTGGACGTCGTGTTCTCGATGTTCCCCGCGGACAACGCGGTCATCATGTTGGTCGACGCGGACACCAACACGCTCGTGCCGCACACCGTCCGGCAGAAGGACGGCGGCGACGACAAGCAGGAGATTCTGCTGTCCTCGACGATCGTGAACGGCGCGCTGCAGGAGCGTGCGTCGGTGTTGTCGTCGGACGCGTTCCTCGACCCGCGGTTCTCGGGCTCGCAGTCGATCATCGCGCAGGGCATTCGCGCCGCGATGTGTGTGCCGTTGGTGGCGCACGACAAGGTGCTCGGGTTGATGCACCTCGACTCGCGCGAGCGCGTCGGCGCGTTCACCGAGAAGGACCTGCAGGTGCTCAAGGCGATCGCGACGCAGACCGCGATCGCGATCGAGAACGCGCGCCTCGTTCGGCAGATCGAGGAAGAGGCGAAGACGCGCGGTCAGCTGAACCGCTTCCTGCCGCCGCACGTGGTGGAGGAGATGGTCCAGGGGAAGGGCCAGCCCATTCAGAAGGGCGGGCGTGAGACGGAAGCGTCGGTCGTCTTCTGTGACATCCGCGGGTTCACTTCGCTGTCGGAGACGGCGGGGGGGCCGCAGGAGGTCGTCGATCTGCTGAACGAGTACTTCGAGCGGCTCGTGGAGATCGTGTTCACGCGGCACGGCGTGCTCGACAAGTTCATCGGCGACGCGTTGATGGCGACCTGGGGCACGCTCGAGGGCGACGACGTCGAGGAGTCGACGTACAACTGCGTCGCCGCGGCCATCGAGTTCCGCGACGCGATTCGCGACCTCAACGACGAGCGCGCCCTGCGCAACGCGGACCCGATTCGCATGGGCGTCGGCGTCAACACCGGGCAGCTGGTCGCGGGGTACATGGGGTCGAAGCGACGGCTCGAGTACACGGTGATCGGCGATACGGTGAACACCGCGTCGCGCCTGTGCGGCCTCGCCGAGGGCGACCAGGTGATCATCTCCGACCGGACCCAGGCCCTCATTGCGGATCGGATCGAGGCGCGCTATCTGGGGACCCGCCAAGTGAAGGGCAAGGAGCAAGAGGTCAACGTGTACGAGGCCGTGCGGTTGCAGGAAGGCGCGGACAGCGCCACAGGGAGCTAGATGGTCTTGGCGCGGAAGCAAGTCGTTCAGCGTTGTCCGAACTGCAGCGCGAAGTACGACGTGGGGATCTACGTCTCCGGTCAAAAGGTTCGCTGCCGGCGCTGCGGGATCAAGTTCGCGGTCGTCCGCAACGACACGCAGTACGGACAAGATCTCGAGCGCGGCAAGATCAAGCCCGTGGGCGGAGCGCCCGGGGGCAACGAGTCGCAGCGGCCGCCGCGCCCGGCGACCAAGCAGCACCGCACCGCGCAGAACGACATCGCGCTCGGGACGATGCTCGCGGGGTACGAGGTCGGCACGGTGCTCGGTCGCGGCGCGATGGGCACCGTCTACCGCGCCAAGCAGATATCCCTCGACCGCCCCGTGGCGCTGAAGCTCATGAGCTCGGACCTCGTGAGCCAGCCGGAGTTCATCCTGCGGTTCAAGCGCGAGGCGGCGGCGCTGGCGGCGCTCGCGCACCACAACGTCGTCTCGATCATCGACCAGGGCAACGTCGAGAACAATTGGTACTTCGTGATGGAGTACGTCGACGGCCCGACGCTCCGGCGGATGCTCTCGCAACGTAGCTTGCGACTGTCGCAGGCGCTCGACCTCGCGGTGCAGATCGGCCGCGGCCTCGACTACGCGCACGGCAAGGGCGTCGTGCACCGCGACCTCAAACCGGAGAACGTGCTCCTCGCCGACGGCGGCCCCGAGGGCCACATCGCGAAGATCTGCGACTTCGGCCTCGCGGACATCCTCTACAGCGACCGCTCCTACGTGAACCTCACCGGCTCGCGGATCTCGATGGGCACCGTGAACTACATGGCGCCCGAGCAGCGCCAGGACGCGGGCCGCGTCGACCAGCGCGCCGACGTCTACTCCTACGGCGTGCTCCTCTACGAGATGTTCACGGGTGAGCTGCCGCTCGGCCGCTTCGCGGAGCCGTCGAAGAAGAACAAGGCGCTCGACCGTCGCGTGGATCCGGTGTTGATGCGCGCGCTCGAGCCGGACGCGAGGCGTCGGTACCCGCGCGTGCGAGAGATCGTCGACGTCCTCGAAGCCGTAAAGCGCTGACCTACTCCGGCCAGACGTGAACCTCGATCGTCTGACCCGTCGTCACCGCGAACCTCCGGTCGGTCGTCGCGACCACGCTGCGGAGCTCGCCGGGCACGACGATGACCTCCGTCGTGAGGTCGTGAAGATCGAGGACGTGAAGGCCGACGGTGTCCTGCCGAACGATGGCCCACCGTTCGTTCGGTGAGACGACGGCAGGAGCGTCGCTCGTGGCCATCGCCAAACGCGGTGCGCCGGCTCCGTCCGTGACGACGGCCGTGTCGCGGCACCACACGATGACACCGTCCGCGAGCATCGCGGCCGAGCGGGCTTCGCAGTCGCTGATGCGCACGGGGTCGTCGTCGAACGTCGCGAGGTAGGTGCCGCGATCGCCGGTGAACGAGAACCGCGTACGTTCGGCGTTCGTGGGGAAGGTGACGGCGTACGTGTTCGGGGCGAGGGCGCGACGCGTTCGTTCGAATCGATCGAACACCTGGAGCCGGTATTCACCTCGGGAGATCTCGGCCAGGTACGTCAACGCGCGCCCGTCGCCGGACCACGTGATGACGGCGTGGGCGTCCTCGCTCACGACCACGTCGAGGCCGGAGGTCGGGTCTCGGACGGTCAGCGTCGAGCCCACGAGGAACGCGACGTGACCGAGGCGGGAGACGGCGAAGTCACCCGGTGCGGTGTCGTCGAACCCGGCGGTGTCCGCGGCGGGGATTGCGTCGACGACGACCTCGGTCGTCTTCGAAGTCAGGTCGTAGCGTTCGAGCGCGGCGCCGTTCAGAAAGAAGAAGCTCCCGAGGACGAACTGTCCGCCTCGGGCGTCGGCGCTCCCGTCGGTGATGCGTTCCGTCGCGCCTGTATCGAGGTCCGTGACGATGAGGGTGCGCGATCCTTCGCAGCGATCCTCGCGGACCTCGGAGACGAGCCAACGATCGGCGTCGTCGTAGAAGACGCGCGGCGTGTCGGTCGGGCACGCGCTCTCGTACACGGGCGCGAACGATCCGTCGTCCGCGCGCCACAAGAAGTCGGCGGCGCCGCCGTCGGGGGCGCGGGTGCGAACGTAGAGCGGGTGTTCGACGGCGCCCGCTCCGTAGCCCCCGAGCGTGAGCGACCGCCACGGGCTGCCGTTGGGGGGAACCTGGGGGGTGAGTGTCCGCGTCGGCAGATCGATGACGAAGACGTCGTCATAGTGGAGCGTCTGGCGCTCCGCCACGAGCAGGTGCTCGTCGTCGAGGAAGAGCCAGGGGCGCAGCGGGCGATCTTCGGCGATGCGGACGAGCGGTTCGAGGGCGGGCGGCGGTTCGTCGTCCGGCCGATCGATCGGGCGCGCCTCGGCGCATGCCACCAAGGCGAAGGCCGTCATCCAGACGAGCTCGCGCATGGGGGGATCCTCAAGTCCGGGCGCGCGACGTGTCCAGACGCCACGGTCCCGCCCTGAAACGCTGCGTTAAAGTTGGTTGCATTTGTAGGAACGATGCTGCACATGTCCGACCCAACGAATGCAGAATCTCCGTGATCAGCTCCTGAAGGCCGGTTTGGTGTCCGAGGAGCAAGTGACCAAGGTCGAATCTCAGCGCCGCTCGCGTCCCAAGAAGAAGAAGCGGCCTGTCCAGGCGAAGCCGACGAAGAAGGAAATCGCGGCGCAGCCCCTGAACCGAATGGTCGACACCTCCGACCCGGCTCGGCTCGAGATTCTCCAGGCGGTCGAGATCCACCGCGTCCGCGGCAACACCCGCGGCGACGTCGAGTTCTACTTCCCGCTCCGCGACGGCCGCGTCCGTAAGCTCTTCGTGAGCCAGCAGATTTCCGGCGGCCTGGCCTCCGGTCGCCTCGCGATCGTCGAAAACGGCGCCCCGGACTCCCACATCATCGTGTCCTCCGAGGCCGTGTCGGCCATCCGCGCCGCCGACGCCAACGCCGTGCGATTCTTCAACGCGCATTGACGCGTTACCTCCTCACCGGCGCCACGGGCTTCCTCGGTCGCGAGGTGCTCGTCCGACTCCTCGAACGACGCGCCGACGTCCTCGTCACCACTCGACCCCGCGCTGACACCGACGCCGCCCAGCGGCTCGCCGAGGTTGTCCGCCACACGGCGCCCAACGTCTCGACCGACACCATGACCGTCGCGCTCGGCGACGTCACCCAGGACGGGCTCGGCCTCGACGCCGACGCGCGCGCCTGGCTCGACGCGGGGCCGGTGCAGGTCGTCCACGGGGCGGCGGAGGTTCGGTTCGATCTTCCGTACGCGCACATGCTGGAACAGAACGTCGGCGGGACGAAGCAGGCGCTCGGCGTCGCAAGGCAACTTGCAGACGCGGGGAAGCTCGTCCGCTTCGACCACGTCTCCACCGCGTACGTCGCGGGGGATCGGGAAGATGTCGCGCTCGAAGGGGACCTCGACGTCGGCCAGACGCCGCGCAACAGCTACGAACGCACGAAGCTCCTCGCGGAGGTGGAGGTCGGGGCCGCGAAGGCCGACGGGCTCCCGGTCACGGTGCACCGCCCGTCGATCATCGTCGGCGACTCGCGCACCGGGCGCGCGTCGAGCTTCAAGGTGCTGTACTGGCCGATGAAGGTGTACGCGCGCGGTCGCTTCCGAACGCTGTTCGGGCGGCCCTCGTGTTTCGTGGACGTGGTGCCGGTCGACTACGTCGCGGACGCGATGCTCGCGCTGTTCGATCTGGACGACGCGGTCGGGAAGACGTTCCACCTCGCGGCGGGACCCGAGCGGCAGTCGACGATCGAGGAGCTCGTCGCGATCGCGCGGACGGTGTTCGACCGCAAGCCGGTGCGTTACATCGATCCGGACTTGTACATGCGCTGGCTCCGGCCGGTGCTGAAGCCGCTGCTGATGCTCGTCCGCCCGGACGTCGCGCGCCGCGGCGGCGTGTTCCTCCCTTACCTACGCAGCAACCCGACGTTCTCGACCGCGAACACCGACGCCGCGATCGCGCTGCGGCCCCCGCAGGTCTCGGAGTACTTCGACCGCATCATGCGCTACGCGCGCGATACCGACTTCGGCCGGCAGAAGGCATTGGCGGCGGGGGAAGCGTCGGAAAGCGGATGACCTTCGCCGCCTCGGCGGCGCGGTGCACGAGGGCTTCGGCGAGCTCGAACGGGGAGTGGAAGACGACCGGGATGAACGCGTCGGTCCTGAGACCGTCCCACTTGCGTTCGAAGGGGATGCGGTCGTCGTCGATCCACACGGCGCCCATCCGCGAAACCTCGCAGGGGTCGAGTGAGCGGCACGCACCGCTCTCCAGATGAATCCGCCGTCCCAGGAAGACGTATCCGATCCCTTCCGTCCGCATGACCGTGCTCAGGCATTCGTGGTGTCGGCTCTGGATCTGACGCGGGTCCGCCGAAGATCCGACGTTTCCGATTCGAAACCCCCCGCCGCGAACCCACAGCCGCCCGGCGCGGCACAACCGATGCAGCCCAACTGCCCGGGATGAAAGGCGGAGGCGAGGTCGTTTGGCTGACGGGCCCCCCGGCCTGCGGCAAGACCACGGTGGCGGAGGCCGTCGTCGCGCGGCTGGGCCCGGGGGCGCTGCTGCTGGATAGCGACGCCCTCCGGGCGGTGCTCACCCCCGAGCCCACCTACGACGCCGCCGAGCGCGACCGCTTCTACGCGCAGCTCGCCGGGCTCGCCGCGATGCACGCGGAGTCCGGCGCCACGGTGGTCGTCGCCGCCACGGCGTCGCGACGCCGTTACCGGGACGCCGCGCGCGCGGAGGCTGAGCGGTTCGTCGAGGTCTATCTGTACGCCCCCGACGCCGTGCTCGAGGCGCGGGATCCGAAGGGCCTGTACGCGGCGGCGCGCGCGGGGACGATCGACACGTTGCCGGGGCGCGGCGCGGACTACGAGCCGCCGGAGCACCCCGACCTCGAGTTCGACACAAACGCCGAGGGCGTCGACGCCGTGGCCGACGCGATCGTCACGCGGCTGCGCGGGGAGGGCGGCACCGGAATTCGGCCCGCGCACGTGCAGCGGTACCTGAACGAACACGGCTACGCGGGGGCGGTGCTGAAGGGCCTCACGCCGCTCGGCGAAGAGGTGCAGGAGAGCCTCAAGGCGCACGGCTACGGGCACCCGCTGCGGGTGACGTTCGAGCAGGGCGGCGCGCAGCGCGACGTGACGTTGCGGACGATGGGGGTCGATGCGTTCGGGCACGAGCGGCGCGCGGATCGGTTCGACGGGCTCGCGCTCGCGTTCGACGACTTCGGCAACTACCGGCGCCACGTCGCGCCGCTCGACTTCGGGTTCGTGGATCGCCGCGGTCGGATGCAGTCGATCGCCGACGGCGAGCCGTTCCTCCTCACCACCTACGTGGACGGCGAGCTCTACGCGCACGACCTCACGCGCCTCGCGAAGCTCGCCGAGCCCACGGTGCTCGACGCGACGCGCGCCTCGGCGCTCGCGTACTACCTCGCCGAGATGCACGCCGAGCGCAGGCCCGCTTCGGAGCGTCGCCGCGCGACGCGCGACCTCGTGGGGCACGGCGAAGGCATCTTCGGCCTCGTCGACGCGTTCGATCCCGCCGACCCGATCGCGACGCCCCGCCGCCTCCGCTCGATGGAACACGCGGCGGTCGACTGGCTGTGGCGCCTCCGCGACCGCGACGATCGCTCGCGCCGCACGCACGGCGACTTCCACCCGTTCAACATCCTGTTCGCGGACGGCGCCGACTTCACGGTGCTCGATGCGAGCCGCGGCGGCGCGGGAGATCCGGCGGACGACGTCACCGCGCTGTCGATCAACTACGCGTTCTTCGCGCTGTCGACGAACGGCGCGTTCGACGGTGCGCTGCGCCAGGTGTGGGATCTGTTCTGGCGCGTGTACCTGGAGCGCACGGGCGACGACGACGTTCTGGAGCTCGTCGCGCCGTACTTCGCGTGGCGGGCGTTGGTGTTGGTGTGCCCGGCTTGGTACCCGAACTTGGCGCCCGAGCTGAGGGAGCGGATCTTGAGGTTCGCGGAGGGGTTGTTGGAGGGGGAGGTGTTCGATCCGAGCACTGCGTTCGCAAACCAACGAGCCACAAAACCCTAGCCCGAGCCCTCTCCCCAGCCCTGGCCCTTCGGTCATCGCTTTCGAGGGCGAGGGCTGGGGCTGGGGCTGGGGCTGGGGGTCAGCGCCGGGTCTCAGGTCGGCGGAGGAAGTTGGTTAGAACAGGCCTTCGATCTTTCCTGCGGCGCTGACGCCCATCTTCGCCGCCGCCGGCTCCCTCGGCAGCCCCGGCATCGTCATCACGTTGCTCGTCAGCGCCACCGTGAACCCCGCGCCCGCGGAGACGTACGCGTCGCGCACCGTGATTCGGAAGTCCTTCGGTCGCCCGCGCTTCGTCGGGTCGTCCGACAGCGAGTACTGCGTCTTCGCCATGCACACCGGCGTGCCGCCGAGGCCGATGCGTTCGATCTGCTTGAGCGCCCGCGTGGCGTCGGGGCCGAAGTCGACGCCGTCCGCGCCGTAGATCTTCTGCGCGATCGTCTCGATCTTCTCGCGCAGCGGGCGGTCCACCGCGTACAGCGGTTCGAACGCGGCGCGGCCCTCTTCGAGCGTCGCGAGCAAGGCCTCTCCCACGGCTTCGCCGCCGGCGCCGCCTTGGCCCCAGGCGTCCATCACCTCGGCGCGCACGCCCAAGCCGCGCGCGCCTTCCAGCACCGCCTTCAGCTCGTCTTCGGTGTCGGTCGCGAAGCGGTTCACCGCGACGACCACCGGCACGCCGAAGCGCTGCACGTTCTCGACGTGCGCCCGGAGGTTCCCGAGGCCGCGCTCCACCGCCGCGAGGTCCGGCGTCGCGAGCGCGTCCTTGTCGACGTCGCCGTGCATCTTCAACGCACGCACCGTCGCGACCACCACCGCGGCCTGTGGCTCGAGGCCGCCTTCGCGACACTTGATGTCGAAGAACTTCTCTGCCCCGAGGTCCGCGCCGAAGCCCGCTTCGGTGAGCACCACATCCGCGAGTGAAAGGCCGAGCCGCGTCGCCGCCAGGGACGAGCACCCGTGCGCGATGTTCGCGAACGGGCCGCCGTGCACGAGCGCGGGGCCGCCCTCCAGCGTCTGCACGAGGTTCGGCTGCATCGCCTCCGCGAGGAGCATCGTCATCGCGCCCGTCGCCTGCAGGTCCGCCGCGCGAATCGGCTGCCGGTCGCGTGTGTAACCCACGATGATCCGGTCGAGCCGCGCGCGGAGATCTTCGAGGTCCCGCGCGAGGCACAGCACGGCCATGACTTCGCTCGCCGGCGTGATGACGTAGCCGTCCTCGCGCACCGGTCCATTCGCCGTGCCGCCGAGACCCACCACCGTCGAACGCAGCGACCGATCGTTCATGTCGATCGTCCGCGGCCACGTGATACGGCGCGGGTCGATCCCGAGCGCGTTGCCGTGGTGCAGGTGGTTGTCCACCAGCGCCGACAACAGGTTGTGCGCCGACGTGATCGCGTGAAGGTCACCCGTGAAGTGCAGGTTGATCGACTCCATCGGAATCACCTGCGCGTAGCCGCCGCCGGCCGCGCCGCCCTTCATCCCGAAGACCGGTCCGAGGGAGGGCTCCCGAATACACACGAGCGCCTTCTTCCCGAGGCGTCGCAGCGCGTCGCCGAGGCCGATCGTGCACGTCGACTTGCCCTCGCCGGCGGGCGTCGGCGTCACCGCCGTGATCAGGACGAGCTTGCCGCGCGACGCCCCCTCGGAGCCCGGCGGAATCTTCGCCTTGTGCCGGCCGAACGGCACGATGTCGTCTTCGCCCAGCCCGAGCTCTGCCGCGACCTCGACGATCGGGCGGGGCTGGGCGGCTTGGCTGATCTCGATGTCTGTCGCCATGGCCCGAAGACTCTCACGTGTGGCCCGCGGCGTCGCGCCGTGGCACGTTGCGCCCGACGCCGGTGACGACGGACGATGCCAAGGGACCGCTGCTCGGGGCTTCCGCGGTCGCCGGGACCATGATCGCCCAGCAGGTGGCCGGGAAGGTCGCGCGCGACGCGCTGTTCCTCTCGAGCTTCCCCGCGACCTATCTGCCGCGCGCCGTCGTCGCCGGGGCGCTGCTCTCGCTCCTCGCCGTGCTCGCGACGTCACGTCTGATGGCGCGCGTCGGTCCCCGCCGTCTCGTGCCGGCGGCGTTTGCCTTGAACGGCGTGCTCTTCGGCGTCGAGTGGGTACTCGCGCCGCAGTTCCCCGGGGTCGTCGCCGCCGCGATCTACCTGCACACCGCCGCGGTCGGCGGCGTGGTGATCAGCGGCTTCTGGTCGGTCGTCAACGAACGCTTCGATCCCCACACCGCCAAGCTCGCCGTCGCGCGCATCACGACCGGCGCGACCCTCGGTGGCCTGGTAGGGGGCCTCGCTGCGGAGCGCGTCGGCGTGTGGCTCGACCCTCGGCACATCCTCCTCCTGCTCGCCGTCGCGAACATCGGCGGCGCGATCGGCGTCGCGCGCATCGCACACGGCGTCGACTCGATGACCCGCGCGGCGGCGAGCTTCGTCGAGGGCTTTCGACCGCTCTCCCGCAGTCGGTATCTGCGCGCGGTCGCGGCGGTCGTCGTCTCGGTGGCGCTCCTGGAGGTGTTCCTGGAGTACGCGCTGAAGGCGAAGGCCGCCGAGGTCCACGCCGACGAGCGCGGCCTCGTGTCGTTCTTCGCGATCTTCTACACCGCGGCGGCGTTCGTGACGTTCGTGGTCCAGGTCGGCTTCGCGAACAAGAGCCTCGACAAACTCGGCCTCGGCGGCACACTCGCGCTCGGCCCGGCGTTGGTCATCGGCACTTCGATCGGTGCGGCGCTCCACTTCGAGCTGTGGACGATCGCGCTCGCGACCGGCGTGCAGTCGGTCGTGGCGAACTCCGTCTTCCGCTCCGCGTACGAGCTCCTCTACACGCCGGTCGATCCCGCAGTGAAGCGACCGATCAAGGTGGTGATCGACGTCGCGCTCGGGCGCCTAGGGAGCATGATCGGCAGCGGCGTGATCATCGTGCTCGTCGCCGTCGCGCTCCCCGTGAACCTCGCGGTGATCCTCCTCGCCGCTGTGCTCGCTGCAACCGCGCTTGCGCTCTGCCTGGGGCTGCATCGCGGCTACGTCAGCGAGCTCGCACACAGCCTCCAGTCCGGCGTCGTCGCGCTCGACGAAAAGGACGTCGTCGACGCCACCACCCGCCAGACGCTCGCGTCCACGACGATGGCCCTCGATCGCGATCGCCTCCTCGCGGAGATCGAAGCGCTGCGCGACGTCACCGGGAGCACGGGCAGCCAACCGGCCGCGGTGGTCGAAGAGGCCGTACGCCGCGTGGTGGACGACGGAGAATCCGAGCGCTGGTGCGCCGCGATTCGTACGATCGCGCACGGGTCGCCAGAGCAGATCCGAGCGCTGCTGGAGGCGGACCTCGACCCGAAGCTCGTCCCGTTCCTCGCGCCGCTCCTCGCCCGTTCGGACAGCGCCCTCGTCGCCGCCGTCAGCAGCGCGCTCGAGGCGCGCGTCGATCACATCGCAGGTCAACTCACCGACGCGTTCCTCGACAAGGAGGCGCCGCTGCAGATGCGTCGGAGGCTCCCTCGGATCCTTCGCGCCTCCGACGACACCCGCGTCGCCGACGTGCTGGTCCGCGGGCTGAGCGACGACGACTTCGACGTGCGCTACTTCTCCGCGCGCGCGCTCGGGATGTTGGTCGAGCGCGGCGTGGCCATCCCGTACGACGAGTCACGAGCCTTCGCGCAGGCGAGGGCGGAGCTCGAGGTGGACGACGCCACGTGGAGGCGCCGCGCACGGCTCCGCAGCGACCCACCGACGCGCACCGGCGTCCACCGGGCGCTCGGCCTCGTATTCGAAGTGCTCGGGCTCGCGCTGGAGCACGACGTCGTTCGCCTCGCGCTCGGGGCGCTGGAGGGCGACGACAAACGCCTACGCGGCACGGCGCTCGAATACCTCGAGAACGTGCTCCCGCCGGACCTCGCGGCGCGCCTCTTCGAGCGAACTGCGTTTGCACCCCAGCGGGTGGCGCAGCGTCCCAAACACGCCGCGGCCTCCGATCTGAGGAAATCGGCGAGCGCGATCACGTTCGATCGCAGCGAGCTTGATGGGCAGGGTTAGGGGCGTTAACTACGCCTCGTCTTGAGCGCCCCGGGGATCGAGACCTCGTCGACCGACGAGGAACGGGCGTTCCTGAAGCGGCGGGTGGAGCTCGCCGCGCTCGTCTCGACGGCGCTGATCGGTGCGTTTTTCCTCTACCGCACGATCATCATCATCCTCGTCGAGGCCTGGCCGGAGATCACCAACCTCTCCTACCCGCTCCACGGCGCCGCCTCGCTCAACTTCCTGGTCGTCTGGGCCATCGCGCGACACACCGACCTGTCGATGACAGGGCTCCGTCGGCTGGAGACGACGGGGGTCCTCACCGGGAGCATCGCGCTGATCGCGATGGGTACGTTCATCCCCCTCATCGCGCGGCCGGACATGATCGTGCTGGTCGCCCTGACGTACGCGTTGCTGGCGCGCTCGGTGTTCGTGCCCAGCTCCGGTCGGCGGACGCTCGCGTTGTCGGTGGCCATCGGCGCTGCGATGCTGATCGGCAACTACATCGCCTTCTCGAAGATCGACGCTGCGAGGTGGTCCGCGATCGACCCCCAAAACTTCCAAGAGGACGGTCACACGATCGCGCTCTGGCTGACGATCACCCAGGGGGTCTGGTGGCTCCTCACCGCCGCCATCGCCACGTCGGCGTCGTGGGTCATCTACGGCCTGCGCCGCAAGGTGCGCGACGCGCTTCAGCTCGGGCAGTACCGCCTCGAAGCCAAGCTCGGGGAGGGCGGGATGGGTGAGGTCTACCGCGCGCATCACGCCTTCCTTCGGCGCCCCACCGCGGTGAAGCTGCTCCGTCCGGAGCGCGCGGGGGAGAAGGCGCTGAAGCGGTTCGAGAACGAGGTGCAGCTGACGGCCAAGCTCGCGCACCCGAACACCGTCACCATCTTCGACTACGGCCACACCTCGGACGGCGTCTTCTACTACGCGATGGAGCTGCTCGCGGGCGCCGACATCGATCGCATCGTCCGGGTCGGCGGACCGCAACCCCAGGCGCGCGTGCGTCACTTGCTGCTACAGATCTGCGGCGCGTTGATCGAGGCGCACGGCGTCGGCTTGATCCACCGCGACATCAAACCCGGTAACATCATGGTCTCGCTGCCGCACCGCTTCGGCGGCGCGAACGATCACGTGACGCTGTTGGACTTCGGCCTGGTGAAGGAGATCCAGACGCATGGCGGCGTGAGCCTCACGCAGACCAACGTAATCAGCGGCACGCCGCAGTACATGTCGCCCGAGACGATCCGCTCACCGGACGAAGTCGACGCGCGAAGTGATCTGTACGCGGTCGGAGCCGTCGCTTACTTCCTGCTCACGGGGCGACCGGTGTTCCCGGGCGACAGCGTCGTTCAGGTCTGCAGCGACCACCTGCACAAGACGCCGGATCCGATCTCGAAGCACCGCGACGCCCCGCTGTCCCCGACGCTCGAGGCGCTGTTGATGCAGTGCTTGGCGAAGGCGCCCGAGGATCGTCCGGCTTCCGCCTTCGAGCTCGCGAAGGCGATCGATGGTTGTGCGGATGAGACCGGAACGTGGACGCCGAACGACGCGGCGGCGTGGTGGGCAGAGCACGGCGCGCGCCTCGAAGCGCGCGTCGCGACGGGCGACGTGTCCGTGTCGATGACGGTCGACGTCGGCCGATCGCGCTGATCAGGTGCGCTGATCAGGTGCGCTGATCAGTCGAAGCGGAACTCGGCGACGTCGTCGACGATCTGCGCGACGGCGATGCGCTCGACGCCGCGCCCGTTCGTCAGCCGGAGCCGCACGTGGTCGTCGGCGCTCGGCACGCTCAGGCTTACGACCGTCGGTCGCTCGGTGAGCGCCGGCCCCTGAAACCGGGTGCGGCCGCGTGCGTCGATCACCTCGACGCGCCCGGCGTCGGCCGTGGAGACGAGGACGTAGAGCGACTTCGTCGTGGCGAAGTCGAAGTCTTCAGGGACGTCGACGCTCCGAAGCGTCTCCTCCGCGGTCGGCTCGCCGACCGGCGCCCCTTCGCACGCGACGAGAGCGAGCCCCGCCAGTGCGAGAGTCAGGATGGAAGACATCGATTTCATGTTTGGCGACATTATTGATTCAAGAGAAAGAGATCAACCGTTTGTGTGGGCTCGGTGCGACGAAAGATTGCGCGTAGGATCAAGGGGAAGCCCCGGGATCGGAGGCCGGGAGCGCCCTCGCCATCGCCTCCGCGAGCGCGCGGTACCCCTTCGGCGAGAGGTGCCCGCCGAACCGCGAGGGGTAGTACTGCGTCGTCGCGTCCGCGAGGACCGCGGCCGTGTCGATCACGGGGATGCCCAAGCCTCGAACGATCTCCAGCACCTCCGCCTTGCGGTACCGCTCGCCGGTGGGTTCGTGCGGCCAGTTCCACACGTAGACGAAGTGGAGGCGTCCGCCCCATCGCTCGACCCGCGCCTTGGTCTGCGCGGCCGCGCGAGCGAACGGCCCCTGCGGATCCGGGAACGGCTTCAGCCCGAACAGCCGCCGCACCTGCTGCAGCTTCAGCGTCGGTCCGAGCGGAACCGGCGGCGGCACGTACGCCCCCGCGGCCCGTCGCTCCGCTTCCTTGGCGTCGATGAACGCACGGAGCACCGGGTCGAAGCCGGCGCGTGCGTCCCAGAGGTTCTGCGTGAAGTCGATGTCCTCGAGGTAACGCGTCAGGACGTCCGAGGTGAGCTCGAGCTGTGTGTCGCGCAGATCGTTGCCCGAGTAGTACAGCCAGAAGACGTCGCGCGGCTTCAGCCGGCGCGCGTACTCGGCGAGCGTCGCTTGCACCGTGAGCGGCCCGGCTCCGCCATACCCGAGGTTGACGACCGCGAGGTCGGGGCGCGCTCGACGGAGCTGGCTCGCGACGTCCTCGCCCTGGGGGACACACGCGCCGTGCGCGAACGAGTCACCTACGATCACGACATCTGCCGCACCGTCGTAGAGGCCGCGCGGGTTGTTGAAGCCGTGTTCGTCGGCGACGTAGACCGTGCGCTGTCCGCTCTCGTTGCAGTAGACGGTGGTCGCCGTCGCTACGCCGGAGATCGGGACGAGGCGTCGTCCGTCGACGTCGAGGCCCCCGAAGAGGGTGGCTTGTCCGATGTCCGGCCAGGCGTCCTGCCCTTCCGCGCGTAGGTCCTCGAGCACTTCGAGCTTCATCCGCGTGTCGTAGTTCGGCACGCTCGCGCGCCACGCGGCTTCTTCGGCGTCCTGCGCCGCGTCGGGCTCGATCCAGTCGTACGCGATCGCGACTTCGAACAGGTAGGCCGAGGCCACCAACGTCACGCTCACCACGGCGAGGGTGCTGCGCCAAGCCTTGGGCCCGAAGAGGGCGGCGGCGTGGAGGACGGCACCTGTCCCGCCGATCACGATCCAGCGCTCGGCGACGTACGCGCCGAAGTGGGACCACCTCAGGATCGGGCCGACGACCAGGGCGATCCCACCCAACAGACCTGCCGTCAGGATCAGGTTCGCGATTCGACTCGCCCGCGGTCCGGCGCCGTCGTCCATGCGCATGACACCTAGGGGGCGGCGGCCATGCAGTCAATCGAGGGTCGTCGCGTGGCGCCCGCGGTGGTATCGATCGCGTGCGTGGAGGACGGCAAGACGACCCCGTCCTGGAAGGTGAAGCTCGCGTCGTTTGTGTTCGTCGCGCTCTTCGTCGTCATCGGGTTGGAGATCGTGGCGCACGCGATCTTCATCCGCCGCCGCGGGTGGAGCTTCCTCAGCGTCGACACCGACAACCGCGTGCGCGTCGATCCGCTCGTAGGTTGGACGTATACGCCCGGCTACGTCGGCGAGCAGTTCTACGGTCCGAACCAACACCTCCACATCAATGCACAAGGCTTCCGCGGATTGCGCGACGTCGCGGTGGAGAAGGCTCCCGACCGCTACCGGATCATCTGCGTCGGTGACTCGTTCACGTTCGGCGCGGGCGTCGGCGACGAAGAGGGGTGGTGTCCGCTGCTCGAGAAGATCGATCCCCGCATCGAGGCCGTGAACATGGGCGTCGGCGCCGCGGGCGTCGATCAGTCGGTGCTCTGGTACGGGCGCGACGGCGAGCCGCTCGAACACGACCTCGCGATCTTCGCGTTCATCGACTCCGACTTCCAACGCATGATCCCGGACGCCCGCAACGTCATCAATCCGAAGCCACGCTTCCGCATCGTCGACGGCGCGTTGAAGCTGACGAACGTCCCCGTCCCCGACTACGGGCAGTATCACCGGCACGACGGGTTGTTCTTCACCAAGCTCGTCGCGTTCCCGCGGAGCCTCCGCAGCTACCAGCTCGTGCGCGACGCGCTCGACACCGTGTTCGTTCGCAAACACTACGACCCGTTCGCCGTCGCCGATCTGCTCTTCGCGGACGTGGCGAAGAAGCTCGACGCCAAGCACCGCCGCGGCGTGCTCGTCTATCTCGCCGGGAGCGGCGACGTCGAGGCGTCGTGCACCTCCAGCGGCACCGGCTTCTGCGAGCGCAAGGACCGCCCCGCCGACGCCGTTCGCTTCGAGCAAACGGCGGAGCGCGCGGGGCTCCCGTTCGTGGACACGACGCCGCTCTTCCACGATCTCTACGACGGCAATCTCGCCGAGTACTACCTCGCCGACGGTCACTACGACGTGAAGGGCCACGACCAGGTCGCGCGGTATCTTTACGCGAAGCTCGGCGAGGTCGTCGAAGGGTTCCCGACCCAGACCGCGACGACCGCTGACTGAGCGCTACTGCGCGTCGCTCGGCTTCGGCTCGGCAAACGAACGGACCCGTCGATCGTCGGTGTTCGAAAACGAACGTCCTCCGTGGCACACGAGTTGCGTTGCGTACGTAACGTGATCGCCAAACGCACGCTCTTGGTGGCAACGGTGTCGAGCCTCACGTGGCTCGCATCACCCGCGCTCGCCGGATTCCAACCAGGCTCGGGACGCGTCGAGCTCGAAGGCGCGCTCGTCAGCGGCCTCGACGACGCGGACGCGCTCGACGCGCTCCCCGACTTCAAGCTCCTCGGCCACAACCTGAACGAAGCTTTCGGTCGCGCGCCGACGTTCGTCGGTTCCGCCGCCGATTCGATCGAAGGTGACGCCGCGCTGCTGCTCGACGACGACGTCGGCGGAATCGACATCCTCCTCGACGGCCTCGCGCCGACGTTGGGGGACCGCCGCATCGAGGCTCGCTTCTGGTACCTCCCCGAGGGCACCGTGCCGGTCGCCGAGATCTACTTCATCGAAGTCGGCGGGCGCGCGGTCCTCGACAACCCGCAGGCGCCGTTCGCCGCCGTGGGCTCCGTGCGCTTCTGGCCGACGGGGCGCGCGACGGACGACGGGTGGGTCGAGATGTCCACCGGGCCCTTCGACTTCTCGGCGCACGGCGCGGTGCGCGCGCGGATGCTTCGGATCGTCGACGACCGAACCTTCGGCAACGCGTTCTTCGGCATCCCGCCCACGCCCGGCGCGTCGGTCCGCATCGATGCGCTCGAGATCGTCGACGTCGGAGCGCGAACGGCGCCGGACGTCGCGTGTAACCTGGCCGGCGAAGCCGCGACGTGTGGCGCGGAGGGCGTCTGCCTCTTCGGCTTCTGCGCGGACGCCGCGATCGCCGAGGGGACGCTGCCCTCCGACGCGCGCATCCGCGCTGAGTACCTCGACTACCAGGTGCAGCGGCTCCGTCGGTTCGCGGGGAGCCGGTACATCGGCGCGCAGATCGACACGTTCGAGGCGCGGATGAACGCCGCCAAGGACCGCCCGCTCCCCGAGCTGTGGGCGACGTTCCGACGCGCGCACGACGAGCTCGCGGACGGTCACCTCAGCACGCCGTTCCTCAGCTTCCTTCAGGGGCTCGGCGCTTCGGCGTGTCTGTACGAGAGCGACGCCGATCTGCTGCCCGCCGCGCCGGTCGCGCCGATGGTGTCGCGGCTGCTCCCGGGACACCCCGTCTCCGAGATGCTGGCGGTGGGTGACGTGCTCGTCGCGATCGACGGCATCGCGGTCGACGATTGGGCGGAGCGCGCCGAGCGCCTGTTGCGCTACGGCGGTGATCAGCGCGGACGTTCGTTCATCATCGCGCCGGACCTGCTCCCGGCTGCGATCCGCGGCGGCTCGACGCTCACCTTCGCGCGGTGCGCCCAGCCGACGCCGTGCACGACGGAGGAGCTCCAGACGATCGAGATCGACGGCGCGGCGCTCGTCGCGGACCTGTTCACGGGGGCGCGCCCTGCGTGGTGGTTCCAGCAGATGAACTGCGACTACCGCTTCACCGAGGCGGTGCCGCGCCCGCCGCGCGACGACGACTTCGTCGGCCACGTCGACGATCCCGAGGAGGCGATTCGTACGATCGTCATCAACGGCGTCTCCGGCGACAACCGCTGGATGAACCGCGTCCGCGACGCGCTGACCGGCGTGCCCGAGGGTGTGATCCTCGACGAGCGCTTCGGCGGAGGCGGAACGTTCGAGGGCGTCGCCGCGCTGCTCGCGCCGTTCCTGCGCGCGAACGAAGACCCGATCGCGATGGTGCTCCCGCGCCTCGCACCGGAGCTGGACGACGCGACGCGGCAGCAGATCATGAACTGCCAGAACCTCGGCGGGCAGTCGTGCGGCAACGCGTTCGTGCTTCCGATGACGCTCGGCGGCGTGGCGCCTACGCCGCGCCCGGAGGCGCGCGTCGCGATCGTCAACGGGCTCGACGTCTCCGGAAACGACTTCCTCCCCTACGCACTGAAGCGCCGCGCCGGTGGACAGACGCGCATCTTCGGTGCAGTCCCGACGTACGGTGCGTTCGGACCGCTGTCGCGGATGCCGCGCGTCGCGGGGGAGCTGTTCGGCGGCTCGTTCCAGGTGCACGACACCGTGTTCCTCGCCGACCTGACCGACACGAGCACGACGTTCGAGACTGGCTTCGGTGTGGAGCCGGACGAGGTCGTTCGTCAGAAGCAGAGTGATGCGCTCGCCGGTGTGGACACGCTCCTCGCCCGCGCCCGCGCGTGGATCCTGGAAGGGGCCGACTGATGCGACGCCTATCGATTGTGCTGATCATGATGGCTGCGGTCGCGTGCAGCAGCGCCGACACTCAAGGCCTCGACGGCGACCGTGACGCGGGCGTCGCCCACGACGCGGGTACGCCGCCGCGTGACGGTGGCGAGGCGCGCGACGGCGGCGAACGCGACGCGGGCGCGCCGGTCGACGCCGGCCCCGCGCGCACGCTCGTGGAGTTCTCGTTGCTGGGCGACTCGCCGCCCGACAACCTCGTGATGAACCCGAACCTCACGTCGCTGTCGACGGTCGGGCCCTTCACGCAGGTGGGGAGCTCCGCGACGCGGCACTTCGCGCACACGCCGACGCGGCAGCCGGCGCTCGAGCTCGCGGCGAACGACAGCGCGTTTGTCTTCGTCCAGGCCGAGCCGGGGATGACGACGGCGTCGGTGTGGATGGGTGTCCGCGACGGCGATCGCGTCGACGGGACGGCGCTGATCCTCGGGCTCGCGCAGTCACAGCTCGACGCGGTGCTCCAGCTCCTCCCGAGCGGAGAGACGGTCACCATGGACGGCATCACGTGGCAGCGCTTCGAAGGCTCCACGATGTTGCAGTTGATCGGCGCGAACCTGCTGTTCATCGAGAACTCGACGCGCGCGCCGCTGTTCGTCACTGGCCCGACGGTGGTCGCGCGCCAGGCGCAGATCGTCGGTGAGCTCGGTGCGCCGAAAATCCGCCTCGGCGCCGCGCAGCGTCTGAAAGCAGAGGCGCTGCTCGCCAAACACCGCGAGGCGCTGATGCAGGACATGAAGCCGGTGTCACGGAGGCTCCTGCCGCGGTCGCCTTGACATCCGGGGCACCGAAAGCGAATCCGCGACCGGGCGGTCGCGATGAACAGGGATACCGAGCTACGTCTGATCCGCGAATCCCTCGCGACGGTCGGCGCCGCACGTCCGCCGGCGGACGGCGCCGAGCGCGAAGTTCCCGTCGAGCTCTACCTCGACCGCGCGCGCTACGACGTCGAGGTCGAACGCATCCACCGCGGCGCGTACAACCTCGTCGCGCACCGCAGCGAGCTCGCCACACCCGGCGCGTTCCGCACGATGGACGTGGTTGGCGCTCCGGTGATCCTCGTCCGCGACGACGCCGGCCGCGCGCGCGCGTTCCTCAACGTGTGCCGGCACCGCGGCGCGACGGTCGAGCTCCGCGAGCACGGACAGTGCAAGCGCTTCGTCTGCCCGTACCACGCGTGGACCTACCGCACCGACGGCGTCCTCGATCACGTGCGCCACCGCGACGGGTTCCCGTCGCTCGACGTCGACGCCACGTCGTTGAAGGAGCTCCCGTGTGTCGAGCGCGGGCCGTTCGTCTGGGTCTGCCCCGACCCCGACGCGACGCCGCGCTTCGACGAAGGCGCCGAGCGGCTCATCGACGAGCTCGCCGGCTTCGACGACGGCTACGCGGTCTACCGTCGTGAGCGTCGCGTGTGGCGCGCGAACTGGAAGCTCTTCGTCGAGGGCGGCATCGAGTCCTACCACTTCAAGATCGCACACCGCGAGACGATCGCCTCGCTGTTCACCGACACCCGCTCGACCTACGAGGTCTACGACGGGCACCTCCGCTCCGTCCTCCCCAAGTCGACACTCGCGGACCTCGCCGAGCGCCCCGAGTCCGAGTGGCGCCTCGCCGAGCACGCGAACATCCTCTACACGATCAACCCCAACGCGACGGCGCTCGTGCAGGGCGGCCACTACGCGCTCATCTCGATGACTCCGGTCGATATCGACGCCACGCAGATCGACATCGCGACGGTCGGTCGCCCGGTGCCGGAAGGCGCCGCCGGCGAGAAGGTTCGCGCGTTCCTCGAAGCGAACCACACCTTCACGCTGAAGACGCTCGAAGAAGACTTCCGCCTCGCCGAACAAATCCAACGCGGCCTCGCCACACCCGCGAACACGCACCTCCGCTTCGCGACCTTCGAAGGCGCGCTCGGCGCCTGGCACGATCACCTCGAAGCGCGGCTCACTGCTCCGGATCGTCGGACAGGTAGCTGAGGATCACTTCGTCGAGCGAGCGCTCGCTGACGACGACCTCCTCTTCGGTCGGCGTGTCCTCGGGCGCGCGGAGGCGGTTGCGTTGTGCGGCGACGTCGCGTTGCAGCTCGGCGGCGTCCGTCTCGAGGGCGGTGTCGTCGTCGATGCGCATCTGCACCGGCCGCAGCTTCGCGGCGACGTTGCGCAGCTCCATGTCGAGGAGGGTCTCGTTGTCGCTGCGCGGGCTCGGTTTGGGGCCGGGACGTTCGAGGGTGTCGCGCAGGGCGGCGGGCAGGCCGAAGTCCACGACGGTGTCGGCACTCGTCGGTTCGTTGCGCCGGCGCGGCGGGTGGAGCGGACGGCCCACGACGCGTTGCGGTCGCGTCGTCGGGGCTTCGTCGTCGGGCGGGCGCTTCCGCGGCTCGAACGGGAGCTGCTTCTTCATCTCCTGGTCGAGGACGTCCAGGAAGTCGCCGGTCTGATCGGGGTCCGCGAGCGGGCTCCCCGAGAGGCTGCTGATCGGGGTGGGCGGGCGCTCGGGGGCGTCGCGCCGGGTCTCGGCCTCGACGGCCGCGCCGATCTCTTCGAGGAAGTCGGGGTCGAGGAGGCTCTCCGGCGAGATCTCTTCGGGGGCCTCGATGATGATGGCCTCGAGCTCCTGCGTGAGCCCCTCCGGGTGCATCGGGGCGCTCGGGAGGGCCTCGGCCTCCTGGATCGCGCGGGTCGGGACGTCCGGGTGGTGCGGGATGATCGTGGGCTCGCCGCCCAGGTAGATCTCGATCTTGTCGTCGTACGCGCCCGCGACGAGGTTCTTCAGGAGCTGTTTGTGCTGATCCTGCATCTTCACGCGGATCTGCTGGTCCCGGTTCTCCTCGTCGTCGCCGCAACGCGCGAGGATGTCGGCGTACTCCGACTTCTCGATGGCCAGGATGTGCCCGTCCACGAAGACCTGCGTGATGAGGCGAGGCTGCTTCAGCCCGTTGTCCTCGGTTTGGACGTGGAAGACGCGGTCCTTGTACCGAATGTTGTGATTGAAGCCCGGGAGCATCGCGCGAAGGTGGTCCCATCGAGGTTAGCCCGAGTCATTTGTTGTTGCCAGAGGGGCGACCGGCTGCCAGCATCCTGCGCGCGCATGAAGCAGTCCTCCGCGCAAAAACGCTCCCGCAGGCGGCAGTTCCCTGGTGTGGATGCCCCCGAAGACCTCTCGGGAGATCTCCCCGCGGAGCCGCTCCCACCCGAGCCGCAGGACGAGGACGAGATCAAACCCGGCGCCGACGCACCCGTCGTGATGATCCCGGTCGGCAAGGTCGACGAGTCGCTGTTCGAGGCGATTCGGCCGATCGTCGAGGAGACGTTTCGGCGTTCCACGGCGATACACAAGCCGCTGCCGGTGCCGAAGTATGCGTACAACCCCACCCGCGCGCAGTATCACTCCGCGGCGATTCTCAAGCGCGTCGAGACGCTCCGTGATTCGGCGTGGGACGCCGCAATCGGGCTCGTCGACGTCGACCTCTTCGTACCGGAGGTCCCGTTCATCTTCGGTGAGGCAGATCGCAGCACCCGCTCCGCGATCATCAGCCTCACGCGCCTCAAGCCGGAGTCCGGCACCGCCGAAGCGCGACGTGAGCTGCTCGTCAAGCGGTTGATCGCCGAGGCGATCCACCAGATCGGTTTGATCCGTGGCCTCGCGCAGTGCCCGAACAACCGTTGCGTGATGTTCTACTCCGCGACGATTCAGGACACCGACAAGAAGGGCTCGTCCTTCTGCGCCAACTGCCGCAAGCGACTCGCATCCGAGTCTTGAATCCGCGCATCCGTTTCGTAATCGAGTATGCCCTTCCCGAGTGGCGAGGGATTGGTTAGGTTCGTTCGCCCCTCATGTCTCCTCCGGCGCAAAAGCGACAGGCCCTCGGCAAAGGGCTCGGCGCTCTGATCCCTCAGAAGAAAGCGGCGACCACCACCGTCGAGTCGGCAGCGCCGGCGGCTGAGAAGCGCGGTGTGGCCAACGTGCCGATCGAGGACGTGCGGCCGAACCGCAATCAGCCGCGCAAGACGTTCGACGACACCGCACTCGAGGAGCTCGCGGAGTCGATCCGCGAACACGGACTGATGCAGCCCGTGCTCGTGCGCAAGCGCGGCGCGGCGTTCGAGATCATCGCGGGTGAGCGTCGTTGGCGTGCGTGTCAGCGCGCCGGGCTCAAGACGATCGACGTGATCGTGAAGGACCTCGCGGACGCCGAGGTCTTCGAGTGGGCGCTGATCGAGAACATCCAGCGCGAGGATCTCAACCCGATCGAAGAGGCCGAGGCGTACAAGCGTCTGCTCGACGCGTCGGGCATGACGCAGGAGAAGCTCGCGGTGCGCGTGAGCAAGGATCGTTCGACGATCGCCAACGCGCTACGCCTCCTCCGCCTCCCGGACGAGGTGCGCCGCCAGGTCATCGCGGGCGCGCTGTCGATGGGCCACGCGCGGAGCTTGCTGTCGCTCGATTCGCCCGAAGCGATGGTGAAGATGGGGCGCGACGTCGTGAAGAAGGGCCTCTCGGTCCGCGAGGTCGAGCGCCTGGTGCGCGCAGCGCGCAAGGAGGCCGCGGAGGACGGCGGCGACAAGGGTCCGGGCACGGACAGCTACGCGCACATGCCCGGCGGCGAGCCGGCGGTGAAGCGGGTGATGGAAGATCTCCGTCGCTCGCTCGGGACCAAAGTTCGAATCCTGCCGCAGGGGCGGCGGGGCAAGATCGAGATCGACTTCACTTCGGTGGAAGAGCTCGAACGATTGATCACGCACCTCAAGGGGTAGCGAAGAAGAAGAGGTAACGATCGATGGCGATCATGGGCGGGAAACGGGAGGACTCGGTGTCGTCGGCGCGAATCAATCCAGCGGATGCTCACACGATCCTGGGGCGCGAGGCGCGCTTCTCCGGGAAGCTGACCTTCGAGGGCGCGGTGCGCATCGACGGGAAGTTCGAAGGTGAGATCCAAACGAACGACCTACTGCTGATCGGCCCCGGGGCCGAGGTGAAGGCGACGCTCAACGTGGGCAGCGTCGTCATCAACGGGAGCGTCGAGGGGGACATCACGGCGAAGGAGTCGGTGCAGATCAAGGCGCCGGGTCGTCTCCGCGGGAACGTCACCACGCCGGCGCTCGAGATCGAAAAGGGCGTCACGTTCGACGGCAGCTGCACGATGAGCAAGTCGAACGGCGCGCCGTCGAAGCCGCCGGCGCCACCTCAAAAGAGCTGATCGGGTCCTCGCTGCCTCGACCGTCGAGTCGAGGGCCGCACGTCTCACGTGAGGGGTGTATTGGACCCGAAGTGAGGAGGGGGCTCCTCACCGGGGGCCAAAAGCACCAACGGCGCCGTAGGGTCCCGAGATTGCGACGAATGTTCCCCGCCATGACGGGTAAGGGGATCGAACAAGCGTTCAGTCGGACGATCGTCGTAACGGCGATGCTCGCCTTCGCGGCGGCGGCGCCGAGCTGCAAGAGCGACCCGAACGCGGGGTTGCCGCCGGACCAGGTCGACACGGACCAGGACGGCTTTCCGGATCAGACGGAGGACCGGAACCAGGACGGGATGGTGAATCCCGGCGAGACGGATCCGACGAAGGAGGACACGGACGGCGACGGCATCCTCGACAGCGACGAGGTGTCGACGCTCGCGTGTGACCCGAGCAACGACCGTCCGTTCTTCGTCTACGACATCCCGGGTGCCGACGCGATGTTGCTCGCGGACGCGCAGGTTCGGGAGCGTTCGATGCTTCGGACGAGCGACAACCGCGCGCCGGGTGCGGTGTTCCTGGATCCGGATCGCGGCGTGGCCGCGGTGTTGATCGGGAAGCGGCCGGCCGCTGGTGTCGCGACGCCTTCGGCGCAGCGTGACTACGAGCGTCGGTCTTCGATCGCGTCGCTCGGTCAGATCGAAGCGCAGCGCACGCGCGCGTTCGTCACGGCGGAGGGCTTCGACGCGGAGCAGGCGAGTTTCCGCATTCGCTCGGGGCAGATGGTCGCAGCGACGGACGTGATCAACGAGCTCGCGTCGGCGTTCCTGAGCGGCGCGCCGCTGATGGGGACGTTGCCGGCGGGGCAGGGCACGGCGGGGCGTGACCTGACGCTGAACCTGCTGACGGTACGTCGCGAGGCGAACCACTTCGTGATGGTCGCGGCGGTCGTGATCGCGGAGGAGCCGTCGGGCGATCAGCTCATTCGTGTGGAGGAGCTGACGGACGGGACGAACGTCGCGCGCCACGGCGCGTTCACGCGGCACGTCTGCGACGAGTTCGTCGCGAAGGAGCAGAGCAAGGCGGACATCCTGTGGGTCGTCGACGACAGCGGCTCGATGGAGGACGACCAGATGGCGGTGCGCGCGGCGGCCGACGCGATGGAAGAAGTGCTGTCACTCGCGGAGGTCGACTTCCGCCTCGCCGTCACGCGGACGCGCGCGCAGAACGAGAACGACCCGCGGCGCGGGCGCCTCGAGGGCGACGGCTTCACGGCGGACGTCGAGCAGTTCAAGCGCGACATCGTGGTCGGTGCGGACGGTGGTTGGGAGCCGGGTCTTCAGACCGGGATCATGGCGATCGATCGTGCGCTGCCGGCGACGGCGGCGGGTGCGGCGGCCGAAGGTGAGAAGCTTCGCGAGGACGCGGCGATCGTCGTCATCCACATGTCCGACGAGCGCGACCAGACGGTGGAGTGTGTGGCGTGTGGCGGTTGTGAGCGCGAGGAGAGCCAGCAGACGTTCTGCTCGGGTGGCGAGAGCGTGATCGACGACTTCGTGTCGCAGTACACGCAGCGCGACGCCGTCACGTTTGCGATCGTGGGCGACCTCCCGAACGGTTGCCAGCAGACCGGGACGCGCGACGACTTCGAGCCGGGGCAGGGCTACGTCGAGGTCGCGAACGCGACGGGCGGTGCGTTCGGTTCGTTGTGCGGCGACATGCGTCAGAACCTGGAAGACGTCGCGCGCGCGGCGACGGGCATCGCGAGCGCGTACCAGCTCTCGGGCCTCCCGGCGTCGGCGACGCTGCGTGTCGCGGTCGGCCCGCCGGGCCAGGGCCGTGTCATCCCGCGCAGCCGCGAGAACGGCTTCGACTACGATCCGATCAACAACCGCATCGTCTTCCTCGGCGACGCGGTCCCGAACAAGGACGACGAGATCGTCGTCGCCTACCGCCGCTGGGACTGGGCCAACAACCCGAACACCCCCGGCGACCCGTGCGACCTCTGCGAGGTCAGCCAGTTCTGCGATCCCGAAGAGGACATCGCGGAGTGCGGCTCACCGTGCGGCGAGGTCGAGTGCGATCCTTCGCAGGCGTGTGACTACGACATCGCCGAATGCGTGGACCCCGGCGACGTGACGCCGCCGACGGATCCGTGCGGCTGCGACGCGGGGCAGGTCTGCGACCCGTCGAACGACGAGTGCGTGCCGCCGTGTGAGGACGCGGGATGTGACGAAGGGGAGATCTGCAACCCGAACACGCACCTGTGTCAGATCCCGGATTTCTGACCGAGGCCGAGTTTTAGCGAGAGCTGGGCGGTTGGTCCGCTCCCCCTGCGCTGCTAGCGTCCTCGCCCCCGCATGGCCGACGACGCCAAGATCACCGCGCAGTGGGACGCCGCGCGTGTCGAACGGATCGCGCCCGATCCGGCGTCCGTCACGCGGGCGAAGGGCCTCGCGTTCCCCTCCCGGTGGATCGGCCTCGGCCGAATGGCGACGCTGGTCTGGGGCGGCGTCGGGGGACGCGGGCGCACGCCGTACCAGGCGATCGTGGACCTCGCGACCGCCGAGATCTCCTGCACCTGTCCGAGCCGCAAGCGGCCTTGCAAACACGGGCTTGCGCTTCTCTTCCTGTACGCCGATCAGCCGGAGGTCGTGCCCGACAAGGCCCCGCCGGGGTGGGTCGAGGACTGGATCATCAAGCGGGTCGAGCGCGACAAACGTCGCGCGGAGCGGGAGGCGCGAAAGAACGAGCCGGTCGATCCCGAGACCGCCGCGAAGCGTGAGGCCGGCGCCACGAAGCGCGCCGCGGAGCGCGAGGCGAAGGTCGCCGCGGGCGTCGAGGATCTCGCGCTGTTCCTGCGGGACGTCGTGCGGCAGGGCGTCGCCGCGCAGGCCGAGCACTCCTATCGCTACTGGGACGAGATGGGCGCGCGCCTCGTCGACGCGCAAGCGCCCGGGCTCGCGAAGATGGTGCGGACGCTCGGGAGCGTCGTGCACGTGGGCCCCGACTGGGCGTCGCGGTTCGTCGCGCAGCTCGCGCGCACGCACCTGTTGGTCGAGGCGTATCGGCGCATCGACACGCTGGACGAGGACGTCGCCGCCGAGGTGCGCGCGCGGATCGGCTTCAGGCAGAGCAAGGCCGCGCTGGAGGCGGGGCCCGGCGTCGACGACGTGTGGTGGGTCCTCGGGCAGTGGGTTCGCGAAGATCCCGAGGACGCGATGCTCACGCAGCGCACCTGGCTGTACGGGACACGCTCCAAGCGCGAAGCGCTGCTTCTCGACTTCTCGTTCAACGGCGCGCCGCTCGACAAACGTTTCGTCGCCGGCGCGTGTGTGAAGGCCCGCCTCGCGTTTTATCCCGGGAGCTGGCCGGTGCGCGCGTTGGCGCAGACGGAGCCGGAGATCGTCACGCGCGACGTCGCCGACCTGTTCGAGATCTGTGATTCCATTGAAGCGAACTACGCGCGCAACGGCGATGTCCTCGCTCGACAACCGTGGGCCGGAGGTTTCTGTGCGCGGTTGCGCGACGTGACCGTGGTGCAGACCGAAGCGGGGTGGGCGCTGCGCGACGACACCCACGAGGCCGCGATCTCCGAGGAGCACGAGGAGCGGTGGTCGTTGTTTGGCATCGGCGGCGGGCGTCCGATCGCGGTGCTCGGTGAGTGGCGTGAAGGCGCCGTGCTCCCCTACGCCGCGGTGTCCGAAGCCGACGGCTACGTCGCGTTCACGACGGGGCGGGTGGCGACGTGGTGACGCAGCCCTGGGACCAGATCGTGAAGCAGGCGCTCCTCGGCGTGGAGCGCGATGCGTCCGCGGGTGAAGACGCCGAAAAGGCGCTCCTCGACGCCGCCGCGCTCACGCTGATCACCCGCGACGCCGGCCGACTCCCCGACGACGCTCAGACCCCACGGCCTGAGATCTGCGCGCCGGAGGACCAGCGTTACATCGGCGCGCGCGCCGTCGCGCACGGGACGTTGTTCCTCTACGAGCCGCGGCATCGCGAGCTGTTGCCCGAGTGGCTCGACGGCGTCGCGAACGCCGACCGTTGCCTGCCGCCGCGCCTCCTCCCCGCGATCCTCGAAGCCGGTCGACATCACCCCAAGCTCGCAGAGCGCGTGCGCGCGGTGATCGGAGAGCGCGGTCGTTGGCTCGCGCGCCACAACGAAGCGTGGCGCTACGCGTTGGCGCGCCCCGAGGCGCCGGACGTGGAGGCGTTCGAGGCCGCCTCCGCGGAAGAGCAGACTCGGCAGCTCGAGGGCTGGCGCAAGATCGATCCCGCCGGCGCGCGCGCGGCGGTCGAAAAGGCGCTCCCCGCCGAGAAGGCGCGCGTGCGCACGGCGCTGGTCGAGACGCTGCGCACCGGCCTCACGATGGACGACGAGCCGTTCCTGGAGTCGTGCCTCGACGACAAGTCGAAGGAGGTTCGTCGCGCCGCTGCGAGGGTCCTCGGTCGCCTCCCCGAGTCACGCCGCGCGAAGCGCATGATCGAGCGCGCGCTCGAGTTCGTTCGTGTCTCGGCGGAGGGTTGGGAGGTCACACTCCCGACCGCCATCGACGAGGCGATGCTCCGCGACGGGATCGTCGAGTCGGACGCCAGCGCCGACGGCTTCCACTGGTGTCTCACGCAGATCCTCGAGGCGACGCCCCCCACCGCGTACGAAGCCGCGTTCGAGCGAAACGCGCCGCGGCTCGTCGAAGCGCTGCTGCGCAGCGAGCAACGCAACTTGCTCGCGCCCGGCTTTGCGTCGGCCGCGAAGGCGTACGGCGCCGACGACTGGTTGGAGGCGCTGATCTTCGAGAAGGTCGAAGAGGACGGCGCGCTGTGGAGCGCGCTCCCGGCGGAGCGTCGCGAGGCGCTGTTCCTCCGCGTGCTGAAGCGCGCGACCTCGCACCTGTCGCTGCACCGCGCGCTGTTCCACCTCCCGAAGGTCGATGGCCCTTGGAACGTCGAGCTGTCGAAGCAGGTGGTCGCCGCGATCGGGAAGCTCGTCGCGAGTGAGGAGCGGCTCGGTGAGTTCCCCGCGTTCAACGTGTTGCGCGACGCCGGGCGCAAGCTCGCGCCCAGCTCGCTCCCCGCCGTGAAACAACTCGTGATGCACATCTCGGAGCGCTCCTACTGGAAGAAGTCGCTCATCGACTGCCTCGAAGCCCTCGAACGACGGGCCGCCATGACCGCGGCCCTGCAGGAAGACGAATGACCATGAACGAACAACTCATCCGACGTCAGGCCGAAGACGAGTTCGCGGAGGAGCTCGAAGAGCTCGCGAAGATCGACGACCGGCAGCGTCCGCCGAACTGGAAGCTCTCGCCGTGGGCGACGCTGACGTACCTGCTCGGCGGGAAGCTCGCGAACGGCTTCGAGGTGCGCCCCAAGTACATCGGCCAGCAGCGGCTGATGGAGGTCGCCATCGCGACGCTCGCGACGGACCGCGCGCTGCTGTTGTACGGCGTGCCGGGCACCGCGAAGTCGTGGGTTTCGGAGCACCTCGCGGCGGCGATCAGCGGCGACTCCAAACGCCTCGTGCAGGGCACCGCCGGCACCGCAGAGGACGCGATTCGTTACGGATGGAACTACGCGAAGCTCCTCGCCGAGGGGCCGACCGAGGGCGCGATGGTGCCGAGCCCGGTGATGAACGCGATGCGCGAGGGTGCGCTCGCGCGCATCGAAGAGCTGACGCGCATCCCCTCCGACGTGCAGGACACGTTGATCACCGTGCTCTCCGAGAAGGCGCTGCCGATCCCCGAGCTCGGGACGCAGGTGCAGGCGGTGCGTGGCTTCAACGTGATCGCGACGGCGAACAACCGCGACAAGGGCGTCAACGAGCTGTCGTCCGCGCTGAAGCGTCGCTTCAACACGGTGGTGTTGCCGCTGCCCGCGACGGCGGACGAGGAGGTGACGATCGTCGCCGACCGCGTCGCGGCGTTGGGGCGTGCGTTGGAGATCCCGGCTGAGAAGCCGGCGCTCGAGGAGATTCGTCGGGTCGTCACGATCTTCCGTGAGCTGCGCGGCGGCAAGACGGAGGACGGGCGCACGAAGCTCAAGCAGCCGACGGGCACGCTGTCGACGGCGGAGATCATCTCGGTGATGTCGAGCGGGCTCGCGTTGGCCGCGCACTTCGGCGACGGGACGCTGCACCCCTCGGACATCGCGTCCGGCATCACGGGTGCGGTGGTGAAGGACCCGGTGCAGGACGGCATCGCGTGGAAGGAGTACCTCGAAGCAGTGGTGCGGCAGCGCGAGGCCTGGGGCGATCTGTACCGCGCGTGTCGCGAGCAGCTTTAGCGGTATGGGCGTCCACGTCTTCGGGATCCGGCATCACGGCCCCGGGTCCGCCAAGAGCCTCGCGCTGGCGCTTCGTCAGCTGAGGCCGGACTGCGTCCTCATCGAGGGGCCGCCGGACGCCGACGCGCTGTTACCGCTGTTCGCCGACGAGGGCCTGCAGCCGCCGGTCGCGATCCTGATCCACGCGAAGGACGATCCCACCGAGGCCGTCTACTACCCGTTCGCCGCGTTCTCGCCGGAGCTTCACGCCGCGCGCTACGCCGTCGAACACGGCGTGCCGGTGCGGTTCATGGATCTGCCGATCACCCACTCACTCGCGCTGGACGACAAACCCGAGAAGCGGGAGCGCGTGCGCGGGGATCCGCTGTCGCTGATCGCCAACGCCGCGGGCTACGAGGACAGCGAGCGGTGGTGGGAGCACATGGTCGAGGAGCGGCAGGACGCGCGCGAGATCTTCGAAGCGATCCGCTACGCGATGACCTCGCTGCGCCGCGAGCTGTCGTGGGACCTCGCGAAGGGGGAGGCGGAGTCGAAGCGGGAGTCGATGCGCGAGGCGTACATGCGCAAGACGATCCGCGCCGCGATGAAGGAGGGCTGCGAAGAGATCGCGGTCGTGTGCGGCGCGTGGCACGTGCCCGCGTTGACGGAGCTCCCGGCCGAGAAGGTCGACCGGCAGATTCTCCGCGGGCTCCCCAAGAAGAAGGTCGAGTGCACGCTGATCCCCTGGACCCACGGGCGCCTCTCCGTCGCGGCGGGTTACGGCGCGGGCGTGCGTTCGCCGGGTTGGTATCACCACCTCTTCACGCACGCGCAGGACGTCGTCGCGTCGTGGCTCACGCGGGTCGCGCGGCTGCTGCGCGCGGAGGGGATCGACGTGTCCTCCGCGCACGTCATCGAGACGGTACGGATGGCGGAGGCGCTCGCGTCGTTGCGCGGTCGGCCGCTCCCCGGGCTCGACGAGATGAACGACGCGATCGAAACGGTGATGCTCTTCGGGAACGTCCTCCCGCTGAAGCTCGTGCACGAGCAGCTCATCGTTGGGCAGGCGCTCGGGTCCGTCCCGGGCGACACACCGATGGTGCCGCTGATGCGGGACCTCGCGAAGCAGCAGAAGCGATTGCGGCTGAAACCTTCGGCGACGGAGAAGGTCGTCACGCTGGACCTCCGCAAACCGCGGGACCTCGAGAAGAGTGTGCTGCTCCGGCGCCTCGAGCTGCTCGGTGTCCCGTGGGGTGTCGGCGGCGATCGCGGCGCCGGGCTCGGGACGTTCAAAGAGGAGTGGCGTCTGTGTTGGGAGCCGGAGTTCGCGATCCGGTTGATCGAAGCGGGGGTGTACGGCGGGACGATCGACAGCGCGGCGGAGAAGCTCGCGGCGGAGCGCGTCGAGAAGATCGAAGAGCTGTCGGCGCTGACGGTGCTGCTGCGACAAGTGATGTTCGCGGAGCTCCCCGAGCTCGTGCCGAAGGTGCTCGCAGCGTTGGAGTCGCGCGCGGCGATGGTCGCGGACCTGACGCACCTGATGGCCGCGATCCCGCAGCTCGCGCAGCTCGTTCGCTACGGTGACGTGCGTGGGACGTCGACGGAGGTCGTGCGGGACGTGCTCGACGACTTCGTGACGCGCGTGGCGGTCGGCTTGCCAGCGGCGGTGTCGGGGCTGAACGAGGACGCCG
This sequence comes from Deltaproteobacteria bacterium, assembly GCA_040218735.1. Taxonomy (GTDB): domain Bacteria; phylum Myxococcota; class Kuafuiibacteriia; order Kuafuiibacteriales; family Kuafuiibacteriaceae; genus JAUHYN01. The sequence continues at coordinate 709,968 of JAVJQW010000023.1, read as the reverse complement.
CGGACGACATGTTCACGCACGTGATGAACGTGCACGGCGCGATCGGCTTGGTGGAGGCGCACCGCGATCTGTGGTTCGACGCGCTGTCGAAGGTGGCGGCGCACGAGCCGTACCCGGCGCTGCTCAGGGGACGTGCGATGCGTTTGAGCTTCGACGCCAACCGCACCGACCGCGACGCCGTGGAGCGTGGTCTGTCGTACGCGTTGTCGACCGCGGCGGAGCCGGCGCGCGCGGCGGCGTTCGCGGAGGGGTTCCTGCGCGGGTCGGGGCAGATCCTCGTGTACGACGAAGGGCTGTGGGCCGTGCTCGACCGGTGGCTCGCGTCGCTGGAGGAGGAAGCGTTCGGGATGCTCTTGCCGCTGCTGCGCAGGACGTTTGCCACGTTCACCGCGCCGGAGCGTCGCCAGATGACGGAGCGCGTGAAGCGCGGGCGCATCCAGGAAGTGAAACGTGTGGAGCGGATCGACCCCGCGCGCGCCGACGCCGCGCGCTTGCTGGTGGAGAGGATGCTGGGGCTGTGAGCGAGCAGAAACGAAGGTGGCGGTTGGTGCTCGGCGCGGCGGATCCGGAGGAGTCGTCCTCGGAGCTGTCCACGGAGGACCAGCGGATCGACTCCGCGCTCCAGACGCTCTACGGCGAGCAACCGGACGGACACCAGCGCGGTGGCCTCGGTGCGTCCGCGCCGCGCGTCGCGCGGTGGCTCGGCGACGTGCGGAGCCTGTTCCCCAAGGACGTCGTGCGCGTGATGCAGAAGGACGCGTTCGATCGGCTCGGCCTCGCGCAGATGCTCCTCGAACCGGAGATGCTCGAGGCGGTCGAGCCGGACGTGGATCTGGTGGCGACGTTGCTGTCGCTCAAACACGTCATCCCCGACCACACCAAGGACACGGCGCGCCAGGTCGTGCGCAAGGTGGTGGACGATCTCATCGCGCGCCTCGAGCAGCCGTTGCGCGATGCGATCGTGGGCACGGTGGATCGCTCGCAGCGTCGGCGGCGACCGAAGCTGAAGGACATCGACTGGGGCCGAACGGTGCAAGCCAACTTGCGGCACTACCAGCCGGAGCTGAGGACGGTGATTCCGGAGCGGCTCGTCGGCTTCGGGCGGCGGCGCGCGGAGGTCCGGGAGGTGATCCTGTGCGTCGACCAGAGCGGGTCGATGGCGAAGTCCGTGATCTACTCCGGCGTGTTCGCGGCGGTGCTTGCGTCGCTGCCCTCCGTGAAGACACACCTCGTCGTGTTCGATACGTCGGTCGTCGACCTCACCGAGGAGCTGCACGAAGACCCGGTGGATCTGCTGTTCGGCGTCCAGCTCGGGGGTGGCACGGATATCGACCGGGCGCTCGGGTACGTGCAGGGGCTCGTGACGCGGCCCGAGGACACGATCTTGGTGCTGATCACCGACCTCTACGAGGGGGGTAACCGCAAGCGCATGATCAAACGCATGGGCGCGCTCGCGGCTTCGGGCGTGAATTGTGTGACGCTGCTGTCGCTCGACGACGCGGGGGCGCCCTGGTTCGACAAGGAGACGGCGGCCGAATTCGCCGCGTTCGGGGTGCCCTCCTTCGCGTGTACGCCGGCGTTGTTCCCCCAGCTGATGGCCGCGGCGTTGAAGCGGAAGGACCTCGCGGCGTGGGCGAGTGAGAACGACGTGGTGACCACGCGGGGGCCTGAGGAAGATTTGGGCTTGTAGGGCCCTGCTTCGTCCGCTTTAGTCGGTCGACGCGATGTATCTGATCACCAAGAGCATCGACATCGACTTCGCGCACCACATCCGTGGGCACGCAGGCGCGTGTATCAACATCCACGGGCACACCTGGCGCTTCGAGGTCGGGGTGTCGGCGGACGAGCTCGACGCGCAGGGCTTCGTCGTGGACTTCGCCGTGCTCAAGAAGAACGTGCTTCGGCCTTGCCACCAGCTCCTCGATCACTCGCTCGCGCTCGGCGCCGACACCTACGACGACATCGCCGCGCAGCTCGAGCCGATGGGTGTCGCGCTCCTCGAGAGCCGCCGCGAGCTGCACGGGCGCATCGACACGTTGGAGCTTCCGCACGTGGAGCTCGAAGGCGCCGAGACCCGCTTCCCCGGGGGCATGAAGATCGCGGTCTTCCCGTTCAACCCGACCAGCGAGCGCATCAGCGAGTGGCTCTATCGCGTCACCGCGAAGGCGGTGCAGGACGACCGGGTGCGCGTCGACTTCACCCGCGTCTACGAGACGCAACGCCCGACGGACTCGATCGCCGAGTACCGGCCCTCGCGATAGAGCGCCTCACTCGTCCTCGTAGATCTCGGGCACCGCGCCCTCGACCTTTGGGAGGCCCTTCGGCAGCGACTCGACCTCGGGGAGGCCGTCCGGCTTGCCGAGCTCCGTCGGCGCCTTCTCGCCGACGGCCTTCTCGATCTCCTCCATCCCCGTCGCGTTCTGGCGCTTCAGCTCTTGGATGAACTTCGAGGTCTCGTCGCCGATGTTGCCGCCGCCCAGCGTGACCTTCAGCGAGCGCGGGCTGTTCCACGAGACGGCGAGCGTCGTCTCGCCGTAGCCGGCCTTCGAGACGCGCAGCACCATCTCGCTGCCGCGGCTCGGGCGCTGGATCTCCGTCGGAGTGCGACCGAGGTTCCGCATGCCGTCCCAGAGGTTCGCGCCGCTCGGGTTGGAGCGGACGGTGATGCGCATGGCGCGCGCGGCGCGGACGTCGGGGTCGTTCGCAAAAGGATCGTTCGGGTCGGCGGGGCCGTCGAACAGGTCGGTGTAGCCGGTCGTTCCGCCGCCGTAGTCGTGGTACCAGGGGTACAGCTGCGGCGGCAGCTCGATCTTGCGGTCCTGGCTGAACACGGCCGCGCCGATCACCAGCGAGACGACGAGGAACGCGACGATCGCGTGGAGCTGTCGGCGCGGGATGCCGCGCACGGTGTCGTCGCCGTCGACGACCTTCGCCTGCGCCCACACGACGTGTTCATCGGGGGTCGATCGTGATCGCGTGGGCCCCGTGGTGTGTTCGCGCGGGCGTGGCGCCACCGCGTTCGGCCGGCCGCGCGCGGCTTCCGGGGTTGCTTGGCGGCGGTCGTGTTCGTGGCGCTCGACGAGCGCGCCTGCGATCTCCAGGAAGGCGTGTGCGGTGCGGTTCTCGCGACCTTCGGGATCGACGATCTGCGCGGCCGTCGCGGACTGGTCGTAGGTCATGACCAGGCATCGCGCGCCCGTCGCCCGGTCGATGCCGAACTTGAGGATCCGCGCGATGTCGGCGCGGCCCGCGAGCGCGACGTGCGCCTCCTTCACGAGGTGGACGAGCAGGGGCCCCTTCGCCTGCGTGAGCGGATCGAAGAGCACGCGCACGAGGACCTTCTCGCCGTCGGGGTAGCGCGTGCACATCAGCGTCGGGCTCGCGCCGCGCGAGAGGAGGAGATCGACGCGGTAGCGGGCGAGGATCACCGAGCCCACGCGGATCTGCGACGGTTGGGGTGGCGCCGACAACGTTCGATTCTACCCTACGAACTGCGGTCTGCCGTCGGCAAACCCACACGTGGCGGCTGCGGACATCTGTCCGCAGATCACGGGCCGCGCGATGGATCCCCGTTGGCCTGCGCCTTGCGATGAGGTGTTCGCATGAAGCGAATCACTCTCCTCGTCACGCCCTTCCTCCTCATCGCTTGCGGTGGTCCTGACGCGTCCACCGCTGTATCGCAGTCGAACAGCGCCATCGCCGATCTCGAGCAGGCCTACGCCGGCCTCTCCACGTCGGACGAGGCGCCCGAGTTCGGCGACGACCGCGTCCGCGCCGAGGATCGCGCCGAGCGCGACGTCCGGATGCCCCCCGAGACGGACCGCGCCGACGGCGTCCGCATCGGCCTGTCCATTCGATACGGTCACCTCGTCGATCGCTCCCGCCCCACGGACGCGCGCTGGCGCTTCACCGTCGCGGCGCAAGGCGGCGCGTTCCTGCGCGGCCAGGTCATCACGGAAGACCGCGAAGATCCCGAGCTGACCCGCCGAGACCGCAGCACCGTCTCGTGGCACTCCGCGACGCCCGCCGGCGACCACGACGGCGCCCGCTTCGTCCTCGGGTTCGGCGAGGACGCACGGGGCCTCGCGATCGAAACCGCCGGCCTCACGATCGGCATTCCGCTCCGCGAGCTCGTCGACCACGAGAGCATGCACCGCACGCCGAACGGCCAGGTCTACGTTCGTGCGTTCCGCATGCACCGGGAGAGCGACGGCGCCGAGTGTCGCGGCGGCACCATCCGCGCGCGTGCGACCGGCCTCGGCGACGACGGCGTCGGCGCGGTCTTCGGCGTCGTGCGCAACCGCGACGGCGATCGCATCGGCCACATCCGCGGCCGCTACGGCGTGCGTGGGGACGGCAGCCACGTGTTCTTCGCGAAGCTCGTCGGCCTGAACGGCGACTTCATCGCTCGCGCCCGCGGCACCTTCGAGCGCATCGACGACGAGACCATCGCCGTGCGTGCCCGCTTCCACCAGCGCAACGGCGACACCGCCGGCGTGATCCACGGCCGCATCATCGCGAACGACGACGCGCGCGGTGGGGTCTTCCTCGCCCGCTGGGCCGCCGACTGTGACGACTCCATGCCGCGCGATCGGATGCCGCCTGAGTCGGATGTCGCAGAACGCGAGCGCAGCCGCGTGGACTAGCGGTCTGCACACACCGCTCAGGGCCCAGCTGTACATTCCAGTCCACAGGGGGTGGGTAGATGTGCGCAGATGCCGATCTCGCGCTCCCCACCCCCCGCCTCGACCTCCCCGCCTGCCTCGACCTGAAGGTGTCTGACATCCGCACTGATGTCTCTAGTACACATGAGTTCGGAACCCGTTCGATATTCGGGGGATAGGGGCCCTTTCACGGAGGTTCTACGACTGGATGCGTGAGGTTCGGAGTCGGCGCTGTCCTGCTCTTCGTTGCGGCTGCTTCGTGCCGTGACGCCTCGCCCCGTGGCCCGCTGACCGCCGACGAGCGGAGCGCCCTCCCCGGATACGTCTACTTCTCCGCGGGCGGCCACCACGCCGACGACCCCAGCCCCCTGTACCGCGTACGCCCCGACGGCACCGACGCCCGCCGGCTCACACAGGACGAGCGCGCGTACGTCGGCGACGCGAAGGATCGCGTCGCGCTCACGATCGACGACGACATCGTCCTCGCGGACGCCGCGCTCGGCGGACGTCAGGTCATCGCGCCGGCGCCGGGCTTCGACTGGCACCCGCGCTTTTCGCCCGACGGCGCGTGGGTCCTCTTCGAGTCCGCGCGCGCTTCGTTCCGCGACCTGTACAAGGTGCAGCTCGCGACGGGTGAGCTCGTCCGGCTGACGGACAACCGCGAAGGCAACTTCGACGCGGCGTGGTCGCCCGACGGAACGAAGATCGCGTTCGCGAGCAGCCGGCACGGCCAGCTCGACCTGTTCGTGATGAACGCCGACGGCAGCGCGCAGCGCCGCCTCACTTCCCACACCGGCGACTCGATCAAGCCGGCGTGGTCGGCGGACGGTCGACACATCGCGTTCATCAGCGGTCGCGACACGCGCGACGAGCTGTACGTGATCGGCGCCGACGGCAATGGCCTGACGAAGCTCGGCGAGGCCCCCGCGCACGCGCGCGTCGAACGGTTCGCGTGGCACCCCGCGCAGCCGCTCGTCGCGTACACCGTGCGCGCGCAGCAGACCGGCTCGAAGCTGCACGTCGCGCACGCGACGAAGCACACGAGCTGGCGGCTCTCGAAGAAGAGCGATGATCACTTCGATCCGTCCTGGTCACCGGACGGGCAATTCTTGGTCTTGGTTTCGAAGGAGGAGGGCAAGAACCGCCTCCTCCTGATGCGCGAGGACGGCGAGCGTCGGACGACCCTTTCGGTCGATGTCGACGAGCTCTGGCTGCCGCGCTGGGTTGATTCGATGGACGTCGAAGGGAGCGACGAAGCGTGATGAACAAAACGAGTGTGTTGGTTGGTGGTGCGGTACTGATGTTGGCCGCTTGTGTCCCGGAGGGCGACGGTCAGGTCGACGGGCGGCTCGGTGTGGCCGTCCCGGAGGTCGACGAGTCTTCGCCGATGGCGTTGATGTTCGAGGAGGCCGCCGACGAGTTCGACGTGCCGGTCGATCTCCTGAAGGCGATCTCGTACCACGAGACGCAGCTCGAGCCCGCCGCGGGTGCGGTGGAGTTCGAAGGCCAGCCTGCGCCGTACGGTCTCTTCGCGCTGCGCGGTGACGAGCTGCAGCTCGCCTCCTTCCTCATCGGCTCGACGGTCGAAGAGGTCATGTCCGCGGACGACCTCAACGTGCGCGCGGCGGCGGCCCTGCTGTCGACCTACGCGGACGACGCCGGCATCCCGCGTGACCAGCGCGGCGACGTCACGCTGTGGAAGGACGCGCTCGAGAAGATGGGCGACCTCGACGACGACATGCGTCCGGTGTTCTCGAACGAGATCCTCTCGATCGTTTCGCAGGGCCTCGCGGTCCCGCTCGCCGACGGCAGCACGATGATCATCGGTCGCCACGCCGAGGCGCAGGAGATGGTCGAGACGACGTCGCAGGGCCTGCGCTCGTCGCTCGCCACGTGGCTGCCCTCCCCGAACCACAGCTCGCGCGGCAGCTACAGCCCCGAGATCGTCGTGATTCACACCTGCGAAGGTGCGTACTCCGGTTGCGTGAGCTGGCTGCGTCAGTCGCGCTCCCGCGTGTCGGCGCACTACGTCGTCAACGAGAGCGGCAGCCAGATCGCGCAGCTCGTCGACGAGGCGCGCAAGGCTTGGCACATCTCGGCGACGTATCGCTCGAGCCTGAACAGCGGCCGCCTGTCGAACCGCAACGGCGTCTCCTCGAACAACTTCTCAGTCGGCATCGAGCACGGCGGCCGCGCCGCGCAGCGCACGTGGCCCGAGGGGCAGATCACCGCGAGCGTGAACCTGGTTCGGGACATCACCGCGCGCAACAACATCCCGCGCGACCGCTACCACATCGTGGCGCACGGTCAGCTGCAGCCCGAGTCGCGCACCGACCCGGGTCCGAACTGGCCCTGGAGCTCGTACCTGCAGCGCATCGCGAGCGGCTCGACGAACCCGCCGCCGCCGACGAACCCGCCGCCGACGAACCCGCCGCCGAGCACGGGCCCGGTCGTCACGGTCGACAACACGGACAGCGGTCGGTTCCGTTCGAGCGGCTCCTGGGATCTGTCGAGCTGGGCGTCCGGCAAGGTCGGGTCGAACTACCGCTTCCGTTCGCCGGCGTTCACGAGCGACCCGGCCGAGTACAAGGTCGCGCTGGGCGAGACCGGCAACTACGAGGTCTTCGCGCGCGTCCCGGGCAACGGCTACAACACCAACGTCCCGTACGTGATTCAGCACGCGAGCGGATCGACGACGGTGCACCGGAACATCAGCGACAAGGGCGGCCAGTGGGTCAGCCTCGGCACGTACCGCTTCGCGGCGGGTGATGCCTGGCGTGTGTTGATCTCCTGCTGGACCAACGGCCGCGGCTACCTCATCGCGGACGCGATCCGCTTCGAGAAGCGTTGAGCCCGCTTGCAGCCAGCAGCCGCTAGCCAGATTCTGGAGCTAGCGGCTGTCGGCTCGTGGCTGTCGGCTACCGTATGCAGCTTTCGAGGCTCGCGTCCGCGAGCCTCGCCTCGTCCATCGTCACGTTGTCGTGCTCACTCACGTTCTCGGAGTCGCCGATCGTGATGTTCTTGTAGTTGCTGTTGAAGACGACGTTGTAGCGGACCTCGACGTCGCGGATCAGCTCTCCGTTCTCGGACTGCAGCTCGATGCCGTGGTCGGTGCGGCCGACGACGTTGTACTCGATGACCATGCTGGCGCCGCCGTCGACATAGATGCCGTCGGAGGACTCGTCGCCCGCCGGGTAAGTGCAGTTACCGCGTGAGCAGTAGGGCCAGTAGTTCGACGCGTCGAGGACGACGTTGTCCGCGACGAGTCCGTTGCTGGTGGTCTCGCTCGAGTTCTTCTCGTAGCCGATGATGTCGATCGCGATGTTGTTCACGTCGTGCACGTAGTTGTTGGTGACGCGGAAGCCGTTCACGTTGCCGTTGAGCACGAGCACCTCGCTGTTGCCGACGTACATGTCGTGGATCTCGTTGCCGTCGATGACGATCGCCGAGATGCGGTGGCCCTCCGCCTGCGCGATGATTCCGTGGCCGTTGTAGTAGCAGGACACATCCGAGAGGTCGGGCGGGCCGATGTGGTGGACGCGGTTGGCGACGACGTAGATGTTCGAGATGTCGCCGTCGTTGGGCTCGACGAGCACGCCGATCGTGTCGTCGTCGAGGGTCGCGCGTTGGTGGTGGCCGATGTCGAAGCCGCGGAGCACGACGTAGCTCGCGTCGATCTCCACCACGGCACGGCGTGACGGATCCGGCTGGATGATCGGGGCGCGCCCCGGGTCGCGGTTCGCGAAGACGATGTAGCGGCCCGGCTCGCCGCTGTTGTGGATCTGCAGCCCGCCCGCGTAGGGGGCGCTGTCGTCGACGAGGATCATCGTTCCGGGCTCCGCCGTGTCGGCGGCGTGTTGGAGCGTCCGCCAGGGGTTCGCCTCGGAGCCGTCGTTCGCGTCGTCACCGTTCGCGGCGGAGACGTAGCGGCGGAGGGAGGCCTCCGGAGCGCGCCCGACGCCGGACACGCCGGACCGGGCGGCGCCGAGGGCCGCGAAGTCCGGGCTCTCGAAGGCCGCGGCGGCGACCGGGTCGATGCGGTTCGCCGGAGGGACGTAGGTGTCGTCGAATTCGACGGGGGCGGGGGTTTCGTTGCTGCCCGAGGCGCAGGCCGCGAGGAGGAGGGTGAGGAGCGTGAGGTTCGTCTTTTTCATTTTCCGGGGTCCTTACGTAGGGACGCCGGAAACGGGCCGCAAAGTGATCACACAAAATCACCAGCGGTAGCCGACCGCCACCGACCCGATCAGGAACCGGCTCGTTATCGACCCGTTGCCGATGGTCGAAACGAACTCGCGGTCGCCGATCCCGTCCTCCTCCTCCGGGAACGGGGCGACGATCGGGACCTCGGAGTCGGAGACGTCCGACGGTGCGAGGTAGACGTACGTGAACGCGACGTCGATGTCGAAACCGTAGAAGGACTTCGACGCGCCGAGCGAGAAGCCGTGTTTGGGGCGGTCGATCCGCGCGATGGTGAGGCGTCGCTCCTCGACAGCCGAGGTCTCGAAGTAATAACCAGCTCGGAGCCGCAAGTGAGGTTGCAGGACGTCGAGCTCCCCACCGAGCCGGACCGAGACCGTGTCGACCCAGCGTCGGTCGATCGTGATCTCGGGGATGGGCGTCGACGATCCCATCAGATCGATCACGATGTCCTGCGGCGAGAGCACGATGCTCTCGTGCGCCGACCACCCCTCCCAAACCACGGCGGCCTCCGCGCGGAAGACTCCCGGCATCCGGTATTCGATTCCGGCGCGAGCGATGGGTGCGATGTCGAGCGCGACCTTCGCGTCCTGGCCGCGAATCGCCGCGCCGAGGAGCGGCGCGTTGGTGTCGGGGTCGCGGAGGAAGCGGGGGAGATCGGCCTCCAACGTTCCGTCGCCGCGGACCCGCCGTTCGGCGCGGAAGGACGCGCCGATGAAGAGGCCGTCGATCGGTTCGTAGCTCGCGCCCACCGCCCAGTTGAGGAACAGCGACGGGGCGAGGGTGAAGCGGATCGGGACGTCGAAGCGGGGGTCCTCCGGTCCGTCCGGGAAGTCGGCGAGGTTGGCCCACAGCGTTTGGGTTTGCTCGCTCTGTGCGAGGAAGACGATGAGCGAAGCGCCGACGCGCAGGCGCGGAAGCGGCTGTAGCGCGACGGTCAACGCGCTGTTCACCTCGACGTTCTTCACCGTGTGCGCGGAGTAGCGTCCCGCGAAGTCCGTCGCTTCGTTCACGTAGTTCGGGCGGCGCGTCGGCGGTGGGTCACCCCACTGGTGGCGGCCGCTGTTGGGGCCGTGGACGGTGGCGGCGACGGTGAGGTCGAGGAAGTCGAAGCCGTACGCGGCGCCGATGAACGGGATGACGAGCGGCGTGCGGCTGGTCTGCGGCGTGAAGTCGGCGGTGAGCGCGGCGTCGTAGGTCGCTGCCATCTCTAGCGAAGGGTCGGCGCAACGGCAGCGACGGTTCAGCGTCGCGTTGAAGTCGACGAGGGAGGCGTCCACGAGCAGGTGGAGCCCGCGGAGCTGACTGAGACCGGCGGGGTTGTAGTGTGCGGCGAGCACGCTGTCCGGAGCGGCGACGAACGCGCCGCCGCGCCCGACGCCGCGGGTTCCGACGTCGCCGGTGTAGAAGCCGGCGGCGAACGCCGAGCTCGGGAGCAGCGCGACGACGACGGCGAGGAACCTCAAGCGACCGCCTCACACGCGGCGAAGTGGTCGAGCATCCATCGGTTGATCGCGTCGGCGCTCTGGAAGATCAGCCCGTGTCCGGCGTCGGGGATGCGGTGCAGGCGCGCGTCCGGGATCAGGTCCGCGAGGCGGCGACACGCGCTGGGGCGAACGAGCAGATCGAGGTCGGGTGCGATGACCTGGGTGGGGAGGCGGAGTGAGGGGAGGCGCCCGGCGGTGTCGTGGCCGAGTACGGCGCGGAGCTGGAGGCGCTGCACACGTTTGGGCGGCGGGCCGCCGAAGGACACCCGCATGCGTTCGTCGAGCTCGGCGCGGTTCGTCTCTTCGCGGAAGCGTGACGGGTAGAGGAGGGCTTCGATCGCGTCGAGGCGCGCTTGGCCGCGGCTGCGTTGCGCGCGGAGGAAGTGACGGATGCCGGGCGCGGGCGGGAGCCACGTGAGGGGGCCGCCGCAGTGCGTGGCGATCAACGTGAGGGAGAGGAAGCGGTCCGAGTGATCGAGCGCGGCGTGCTGGGAGATCATGCCGCCAAGTGAGACGCCGCCGAGGTGCGCGCGGTCGATGCCGAGCTCGTCCATGAGGCGCACGACGTCGGTGCCGAGTGTCTTCATGTCGAAGCGCGAGGTCTCGGCGTCGAGCGGCGCGCTGTTGCCGAGGCCGCGGTTGTCGAAGAAGACGACGCGGCAGGTCTCGCGGAGCACTTCGATCTGCGGGCGCCACGCGGCGCCCTTCATGCCGAGCCCCATGACGAGCACGACCCACGGTCCGCGGTCGCCTTCGATCGAATAGGCGAGGTGCGGCTTCGATCGTGTGGTGGAGCGGGTTTCGAAGTTCATCGTTCGGCCTCCAGGCGATCGAGCACGGCGTCGACCATCCAGTGCACGTGTTCGAGTCGCGCGCTCAGTGATTCGGGAGCGAGCGGGTCGTCGCCCCACGCGTCCGCGATGACGGGTGCGTACGTGAAGTAACCCGTCACCATGCCGGAGAAGGTGGAGTAGAACTGGCGCGCGTCGAGGGGGCCGCCGTTCGGTGTGATGTCGGCGAGCATCTCGGTCGTCCACCGAAACAGCGAGAGCAAGTTGTCTTGCACCATGGCGCGCGCTTCGTCGCTCGCGGCGATCAGGCCGAGCACGAGCCGCGGGTAGGTGCGGTGCTCGCTCATGAACTTGAAGTAGGCGTCGACCACGGAGTGGATGCGGAGGCGCGCGTCGCCCTTGGTGTCGTACGCTTGGCGAAGCGCGCTCTGGTGCGCCTCGTAGTAGCGCGCGAGCACCGCCTCCACGAGCTTCGACTTGCTCTCGAAGTGATAGAACACCAGCGCCTTGTTCACGCCCGCGCGCTCCGCGACGCGTCCGACCGACGCGCCGTCGTAGCCGACCTCCGCGAGGAGCGCGTCGGCGGCCGTGAGGATCTTCTCGCTGGTCTCGTGCCGGGCCACGGCTCCTAGGAGGCCCTTGGTTTACCGATCGGTCAATCGGCCGAGTTGACCGATCGGTAAACGGGCTGACAGCGTGCAAGGTGGTGCCGACCGCCGAGCTGCTCGTCTTCGCCCTGGTGGTGCTCGTCGCGTTCGTCTCCGGTGCGATGGCGGGCTTCGGCTCGGTGATCATCGCGCTGACGCTCGCCGGCCAGTTCTATTCGATCGAATGGATGGTGCCGCGCCTCGTCGCGCTCAACGTGCTGCTGAACGGGTACCTCGTGCTCGCCCACCGTGGCCGCGTCGCGTGGCGGCTCCTGCTCACGCGCCTCATCTGGGTGATGGGCGCAGGCGCAGGGCTCGGGGTCCTCGTGCAGGCGAGGCTCGAGGGGTCGACGCTCAAGACGGCGTTCGGCGCGCTCGTCGTGGTGCTGTCCTCGCTGGAGCTGTACCGGCTCTTCGCCCAACGCGATGAACCGGCGTCGTCCACCGGCGGCGCGAGCCTCCCGTTTGTGTTCGGCGCGGGGATCATGCACGGCATCTACGCGTCCGGCGGGCCGATGCTCGTCTACGCGCTCGGGCGCTCCGGCCTCGCGCGCACGGCGTTCCGCTCCACCCTCGCGATGATCTGGCTCGCGATGAACGTCGGGCTCACGGTGGTCTTCCTCCTGGACGGTCGCCTCGACGGCCCCGCCCTCACGGAGGTCGGCTGGCTGACCATCCCCGTCGTGGCGGCGACCGCGATCGGCGAGGTCCTCCACCGCCGCGTCGACGAGCGGGGCTTCCGGATCGTGCTGTTCTGCTTGCTGTTTGCGGCCGGGATCGCGCTCCTGTTCTGACCGCCCCGGGTGTGGTTGCGGCGCCACGAGCGCCTCGACCATGATTCGAGCTGTCGTGCTCCGCTTTGCCCCGTGTCTCGCCGCCGCGTTGGCGGCGTGTTCGTTCGACCCGGCCGTGCCCGAGCCGATCGACGACGCGGACGCGAGCGTCGTCGCCGACCGCGACGCTGGCGTCGACGACGGCGGCAACAACACGCGCGACGCCGGGCCGACGCGCGACGCCGGACCGCCGGCGTGTGGCAACGGCGCGCTCGACGAGGGCGAGACCTGCGACGACGGCAACCGCGTGGCGATGGACGGCTGCTCCGCGGCGTGTGCGATCGAGTCCGGCTGGTACTGCGTCCCCGGCGTCGCACCGTCGAGCTGCGAGCGCGCGCCGACCGTCGATGTCGCGGACACGACGGCGATCGAAGGGAGCGTCGCGCTCGTCGCGGCCACGCTCACCGCGACGGTCGGCTACGACGTCGTGCTGACGTGGGCGACACGCGACGGCACCGCGGTGGCGCCCGGCGACTACGAGCCACTCACGAACCAGACGATCACGATCGCCGCGGGCGTGCGCGCCGCGCAGCTCCCGGTCACCGTCGAGGAAGATCCGATCGACGAAGGGGAGTCGTTCACGGTGGTCGTGGAAGCCGCGGAGGGCGCCTTGCTCGGCGACGTCGAAGCTGTCGTCGCGATCGAGGAGCGGCGCGACCTCGTGGAGCGCGGGCTCGTCGTTCGTTACTTCCTCGACGAGACCGACGGCGAACGTCCCGGCACGGTGTCCGACTCCGGTCGGTCACCCGCGTTCGACCTCCAGCTCTTCGCGACGACGGCGGGCCCGTACTTCGAGGACTCGGCGCAAGGCCGCGTGGTGCGCTGGGACGACGAAGGCCAGGGCGGCTCGTACGCTCGACAGGTCACGCCGAAGATCATCAACGCGTTCACCGACACCGAGACCCTCACGATGGAGGCCGTGGTCACGGTTCAGGCCGACGCCAACGCGTCGCGCGTGTTCGACATCGGCACCGGGTTCCACTCCGAGTGCGCGCTCGCCGTGCGAACCGACGCCGTCTACCTGGTGCGCAACGACAACCTCAACGTCTTCTGGTCGGTCGACATGAACCGGAAGACCCCGGCGGTCGTGACGGCGGTCTTCGACCAGACGGCGACGGACGCTTCGGACCGCTTCCGCCTCTACGTGGACGGCGTGGACCAGGGGCCCGCCAGTGCCGCGCTGCAGCCGGGCGAGACGTTCCGGATCCTCGCGGGCGACACCTTCCTGATCGGCAACGCGCCGACGAACGACAAGTCCGTCGACGGCCGCATCGGCTACGTCGCGCTGTACGACGTCGCGTTCACGGACGCGGAGGCGCTGCAGAACGCGCAGATCTTGTCGCAGAAGAACGACGCGCCGACGCGGAACTGATCAGCGCGCCCAGATCGCGATGTGATCGAACGACGGCGTGTTGATGTTCTGGATCGGAACTGCGGAGCTCGACGTGCCGTTGGCGTCGTCGACGAAGGCCGCGTAGACGTCCCAGTCGCCGAGGCCGCCGCTGCGGTTCGAGGAGAACGAGAGGATGCGGCCGTCGAGGCTCCAGGTCGGGTAGCTCGAGGCGCCGGTGATGTCGTTCGCGAACGGGAGCGTCGCGACGGTGCCGCTCTGGTTGGCGCGCACGAGGCGGATGGTGGCGTCGGCGGCCGCGTAGGTCGTCGCCGCCGACACGCTGTGGGTGTACGCGATCCACGTGCCGGTCGGGGACCACGCCGGGTAGTAGTGCCCGCCGCCGTCGTTGCTCGCGCCGGCCACGAGCGCGGGCGCGCCGCCACCCTCCGGGACGAGCACGAGATCGACCGGGCCCACGAAGGCGAAGTCGGTCGTCGCCGCCGCGCTCGGCGCGCGCGCCGCGACGATCTGACCGGACGGCCCCCAGTCCGGCATCTTGTAGACGTAGGTGCCGTCGTCGGTGCCGGGGAGCGCGCCGATCGGTCCGGTGACGGACGCGGTGGTGAGCGGACCGTCGCCGGTCGCGTAGACGAACTGGTACGGCGGCGTGGTGTTCACGTCGGGGTTCCAGGCGACGGACTCGACGCTCGCGGTGATGCCGGTGGTGATCTCGATGTTGGTGGTGGTGTCGATCAGCACCAGCTCGGGGTACTCGATCAGCGCGACGTAACGTCCGTCGGGTGACACCGCGTGGCAGCCCGAGCAGCCGTGGCTCGGCGACGCCGCAGGTCCGTAGAACGGCGCGCCCGGCGAGCCCCCCTGCAACGGGAACCGGTAGATCGCCTGCGACTGCCAGACGTAGAGGTTCTCGCCGGTCTCCGGCGGGAACTCCTGCGGGCCGCCGCGCACCGGGACGCTGACCGTGGGCCGGAGTGTGTCGGCGGAGACGATCTGCAGCGTAGCCCAGTCGGCGAACTCGTCGTTCGGCGCGTAGCGGACGTCGATCGTGACGGCGTTGCCCGCGGGGATCGTCGTCGGGAGGGACGGGACGCCGAGGAGCGTGACCTCCGGATCGGCGGGCGCCGCGAACTGAATCGCGGAGACGTCGAGGTCCGCCGCGCCGCACGCCGCGATCGTCACCGTCTGCATCGCGGGTGCGCTCGGCGAGCCAAAGTCGATGCTGTCCGGCTGCACGCAGATCTCCGCGTCGCGGGTGATCGCGTGGACGGCGACGTCGACCGTGGCGTCATCGACGTCTGTCGTGGAGAGCCGAAGGACGCCGCTGTGTGCGCCGGGCCGATCGGCGTCGAGCTCGATCGTCACGGGCCGCGTTTGTTGCGGGCCGAGGACGACCGGGAAGTTACTCGTCGTGGTCCACGCTGCGCTCGTGCCGGACTGCCAAACCCCGCTGACGACCTCGCACGTGAACTGGGAGATGTTGCGCACGACGATCTCGCGGGTGTGTGTGACGCCCGCCTCCACCGCGCCGTAGCTGACCGCGTTCGGGCGGATGTCCAGCTGACAGCCCGGGTCGAGGAACGCGGCGCCGAAGAGATCGACGGCGCTGACGAAGCTGTTGTTCGTCTCGACCTCCAGCCGCGCAGACTCGACGCGGTCCTCGCGCGTGGGGGTGTACGTGATCGGGATGAGGAGGGCCGCGCCGGGGGCGAGCGTCGTGGCCGAGCTCGTCTCGACGGAGAACGCCGCGGCGTCGACGCCGACGAGCTGCGTGCGGACGACGTCGCAGTCGCGTGGGTTGTCGTTGAACAGGAGCGCGCGACGGACCTGGGTCGACCCCAGCGGGACGTTGGCGAACGCAATACGCTCCGGCGACACACGCAGCTGGCAGGGCGGGAGCGCATCTGCCGTGACCTGGAGGTAATGGGATGGCGTCAGCGGATCGTTGGTGTCGATGCGGAGCCAGCCGGTGGCTTCGCCGATGTCGTTGGCCGCGTACGTCGCGGTGATGTCGACGCTCGCGTTCGTGGGGAGTGGCGTGGAGAGTCGGTCCGGGAGCTCGACCGCGAAGCCGGGATCGGACGGGTGCGCGGCGTCGTTCACGGGCGTGACATCGGAGATCACCAGGGGTTCGTCGTTGCAGGAGCGGATCGCGAAGGTCCCGCGCGCGGTGCTGCCGACCGGAACCGCGCCGAGGTCGAGGGGGTCGGGTTCGACACACGCCGACACCGCGGAGCCGATGCCGCAAAGGCTGACGGTGAAGGTCGTCCCGGTCGCGAGCTCGAACACGACCTCGCCGCTGTCGGCGCCGTTGTCGCTCGGGATGTACACGAGCTCCACCTCGAGCTGCTCGCCGGGTTGGAGGGTGTGGCGTTGCTCGCGTGGCGCGACGATGCCGAGGTCCGAGGAGCTGCCGGCGGCGAGGTAGACGCCGACGATGTCCGCGGGGAGGTTTCCGGCGGCTTCCACGAAGAACGAGTTGTGGACCTCCGAGAAGCGGGTCACCGCGCCGAAGGAGACGCCCCCCGAATCGCAGCGCGCGCCGTCGTAGACGAGGCGGAGCCCGCCCGCGGTGCCGACGCCCGTGAGGGCCACGGTGTAGATGTCTTCGCCCGCGGTGACGCGGAGCTCGCCGTCGGCGCGGCCGCCCTCCGTGGGCACGAAGCCGAGGTCGAGCGCGATACCTGCGCGGGGCACGGTCGCGGGGGCCTCGCTGTTGATCCGGAAGGGGGCGTCGATCTCGAACGTGGCGTCGACGTCGACGTTCAGCGCGGTGACGGTGAGGCGCTGCGCGGTGGCGCCGCCGACCGCTATCTCGCCGAAGTCGATCGACTCGGGCGAGAACACGAGCTGGCCGCGCGCGGCTTCGAGACCGCCGCCGTTGTCGCAGGCGAACAGCGCCGCGACCAGGGCGCCGGTGCTCGCGATCGTGAACCGGCGCATGGGTGTCATTGTAGCAGTCAGGGGTCGTCGTCCGACAGCGCGAGCCGTCCCGCTTCGCCGCTCAGGGAGAGCGTCCCGGATTCCTGCGCGGTGGTGACCGAGAGGTGCCCGCGGTGGGTCTTCGCGCGGCGCTCGATGCGCTGAACGGCGCGCCGCGCGGCGTCTTTGACGGCCCGCGATAGGAGGAACCCGCTCGCATACTCGACGAGCACCTCGATGGCGCCGCTCGCGCCGACCTCCCCGAGCGTGTGGGCGAGCCGCACCCGGTCGACGTCGGTCGCGCGCTCGAACAGGAGGGCGAGCGCCTGGGGATCGAGGCTGCGCACGACGCTCGGGTCGTCGGCGTGGGCGAGGAGGCGTCGCGTCGCGGCGCCGGAGAGGTCTTGGTCGAGCTGCGCGAGGAGCGCGTCGAGCGCCCTGGGCGCCGGGAGGAGAGCCTCGAGTCGAGCGATGAACGCGCCGCGTGCCTTCAGGTCGAGCGCGCGGTCGTTCGCCCACCGGGCGAGGGTGCCGGCGTCGCTCCGGGAAGACATCAACGCGACGCGCCACGCGACCTCGGTGGGGGCGTCCGGTTCGAGGGGCCAGTCGAGCGCGCCGACGTCGTAGGGGTAGGTGCGTCGGAGCAGATCGAGGGTGTGGATGCGGACCCCTTCGTTTCTGTCGCGTGCGTTCTTCAGCAGCTGGGTGCGGAGATCGTCGGTGGCGTTGCCGAGTCGACGGAGCAGGCGAGACGCGTCGACGATGTCCTGCCGAAGGTGCTCCGGCGGGCCGTAGTCGTGCGTCGAGCGTCGGACGAGGTGGAGCGCGCCGCCTTGGACGGACGCGCCGCGTTCGATCAGGCGGTAGGCGACCGCGCGGGTCTTGTCGTCGAGGGCCGCGACGAGGTGCGGGGCGTCGCCCTCGACGTAGACGAGGTAGTCGAACCCCGCGGCGCCGGTGAGCACGTCCTCGTGGCCGAGGAGCTTCTTCGCGCGGGTGACGGCGTTCTCCTTGGTGAGCTTGATCTTCGGGTCGACGTCGGCGCGCGCGACGACGAGCGTCCACTCGGCGACGCGGCGGTTCGGGGTGGTGCGACGCAGCTCGATGGCGCACCCCGCGTGGCGTCCCTCGAAGACGACGAGGTGGGGTTCGTCGGTCCGGATCTGGAGGCCGAGGCGTTGGGCGACACGGCTCCAGCTGCTCTTCGCGCCGAGGCGCCGCCGGTCGGCCTGCTGGTCCACGTGGCGTCTCCAGCGTTCCTTTCGCCGGGTTGCGTAGTCCCCCACAGACTCGAAAGGATACCGAAGGTCGCCCCGCGATTCGCGAGGGAAATCGATAGCGACGGTTGGGGTCGATCTGGCGGCGCTTTCCTGATAGCTCCCGTTTCTGAAAGGAAATCCGAACCGAATGAGTGATCGCGTCAAAGAAATCCTGAGCTGGTATGCGTCCGAGACGCCCGGCGTCCTCAACAACCTTTCCAAGATCATGAACACGGGCCGCCTCGCCGGCACCGGCAAGTTCGTCATCCTGCCCGTCGACCAGGGCTTCGAGCACGGCCCCGCGCGGACCTTCGCGCCGAACGCGGCGGGCTACGATCCGCGCTATCACTTCGAGCTCGCGATCGACGCGGGCTGCAACGCGTACGCGGCGCCGCTCGGCTTCATCGCGGCGGGCGCGGCGGAGTTCGCCGGCCGCATCCCGACGATCCTCAAGCTCAACAACTCCGACTCGCTCTACAGCGGCGAGGACCCCTGCCCCGCCGTCACCGGCTCGGTGCAGGACGCCCTCGAGCTCGGCTGCGCCGCGATCGGCTTCACGATCTACCCCGGCTCGGCGTTCCGCAACGACATGTACGAGCAGATCCGCGAGATCTCGCGCGAGGCGCGCTCCGTCGGCCTGCCCACCGTGCTTTGGTCGTACCCGCGCGGCAACGGCCTGTCGAAGGAAGGCGAGACCGCGATCGACGTCGTCGCGTACGCGGCGCAGATCGCCTGCCAGCTCGGCGCGCACATCGTGAAGGTCAAGCCGCCGACCGATCACATCGAGCAGGGCGCCGCGAAGAAGGTCTACGAGAAGGAAGGCATCAAGATCGACACACTCGCGGATCGCATCCGCCACGTGATCCAGTCGTCCTTCAACGGCCGTCGCATCGTCATCTTCTCGGGTGGCGCGGCGAAGGGCGAGGACGCGGTGCTCGAAGAGATCCGTGGCATCCACGCCGGCGGTGGCTTCGGCTCGATCATCGGACGCAACAGCTTCCAGCGCAGCAAGTCCGACGGCATGGCCCTCCTGAACAAGGTGATGGACATCTACAACGGATAGTTCCTCGCGAGCGTCGGCCTCAGCCGCCAAAGACGCGCGTCGCGTTGCCGAACAGGAACAGCGCGCGCGCGTCGTCGTCGAGGCCTAGGGCGTCGACCTCGGCGAGGCAGTCCGCCGGGGGTATCATCGGGTAGTTGCTCCCGAAGAGAACCTTGCGCCGCCCCGACCCCTTCATCATCTGCACGAGCTCGGGCGGGAAGCGCTTGGGTTTGTACGCTGACGTATCGATGTAGACGTTCTCGTACTTGTACGCGAGCGCGATCATCTCGTTCGTCCACGGGTAGCCGATGTGGCCCGCGACGATCGTGAGCTCCGGGAAGTCACAGGCGACCTCGTCGAGGTAGGGGATCGGGCGGCCGGGCTCGGACGGCCGTAGCGGACCGGCGTGGCCGACCTGCAGGCAGAACGGGATGCCGAGCTCGATGCACGCGACGTAGAGCGGGTAGTAGCGGCGGTCGTTCGGCGGGAGCCCCCACAACCAGGGGAGGATCCGCAGGCCGCGGCAGCCGAGCTCCTCGACGGCGCGTCGCAGCTCACGGACGGCGTCCATCGGGCGCCGCAGATCCACGGAGGCGATCGGGATCAGGCGGTCCGGATCCTGGCGCGCAAACGCTGCGACCTCGTCGTTGTCGATCAGCGGATCGTCCGGGCCGTACCACGCGGTGATGGCGGCACGGGTGACCCCGGCGGCGTCGAGCATCGCGCGGGTGAGGTCGAGCGGGATCTCGTCCGGGACGCGATCGATCTTCATCCACCGGCGCAGCGAGGCGAACATCTCGTGGCCGAGGAACGCGGGCGTGGGGTGTTGAATCCAGGCGTCGAAGACACCGTCGGGGCGGTCCGCGGACATGCGGCGCATCCTGGCAAAGGCCGCGCGCCACGGCCAGGACGCTTGCCTGGAGGTTCTCGGCGCCCTTAGTTTCGACCGCATGAGCAGCGAGGTCATCGGGGGTCGTCACCGCAAGGTCGACGGCAACGCCAAAGCCACCGGAAAGGCGATCTACGCCGACGACATCCAGCTGCCGGGGATGCTGCACGCGAAGATCCTCCGCAGCCCCCACGCCCACGCGCGCATCCTTCGTGTCGACACCTCCAAGGCCGAGGCGCTCCCCGGCGTGAAGGGCGTCGTCGTCGGCGCCGAGATGCCCACGCGCTACGGCATCATCCCCTGGACGCCGGACGAGCAGGCGCTCGCGGCGGACAAGGCGCGGTACGTCGGGGACGGTGTCGCGGCGGTCGCGGCGCTCGACGAGGACACGGCGAACGAAGCGCTCAAGCTCATCGAGGTCGAGTACGAGGTGCTGCGCCCGCTCCTGGATCCGCTGGAGGCGGTGAAGGAGCGCGAGCTGATCATCCACGACTACAACGCGCGGCAGGTCGAGAAGAAGGGCAACGTGTCGAAGCGCGTCGACCTCGCGTTCGGCGATCTGGACGAGGCGCTCGCGTCGGCCGATGTGGTGGTCGAGGACGAGTACTTCTTCGAGGGCACGACACACGCGCCGATCGAGCCGCACTGCGCGGTGGCGCAGTGGGCGGAGGAGACGGGCGACGGCGTCGGGCTCCTCACGCTGACGTCGTCGACGCAGGTGCCGCACTACCTGCACCGCGAGCTCGCGAAGGTGCTCGGGCTGAAGCAGTCACAGATCCGCGTCATCCAGCCGGCGCTCGGCGGGGCGTTCGGCGGGAAGAGCGAGCCGTTCGATCTCGAGTTCGTGGTGTCGAAGCTCGCGATGAAGACGGGGCGGCCGGTGAAGCTCCTCTACACGCGCGAGGAGGTCTTCTACTCGCACCGCGGTCGGCACCCGATGCTGATGACGTTTGCGACGGGGGCCAAGAAGGACGGCACGCTCACCGGCGTTCGTTCGAAGATCCTGATCGACGGTGGCGCGTACTCTTCGTTCGGGCTCGTCACCGCGTACTACGCGGGGCAGCTGCTGACCGGGCCGTACCACTTCCCGACCTACGCGTTCGACGCGACCCGTGTGTACACGAACAAGCCGTGCTGCGGGCCGAAGCGAGGGCACGGGAGTGTGCAGCCGCGGTTCGGGTTCGAGGTTCAGCTCGACGAGGTGGCCGAGAAGCTCGGGATGGATCCGATCGCGTTGCGTCGGAAGAACTTCATCGGCGAGAACGTCGAGACCGTCAACGGGCAGAAGATTACATCGAATGGATTCCTGCAGTGCCTCGATGCGGTCGAGGAGGCGTCCGGTTGGCGTGCGCGCTACGGCAAGCTGCCGCGCGGGCGTGGGCTGGGGATCGCGGGGTCGATGTACATCAGCGGGACCGCGTACCCGATTTATCCGAACGAGATGCCGCAGTCCGGCGTGATGGTGCGTGTGGATCGTAGCGGCGTGATCGCGGTGCACTGCGGAGCGTCCGACATCGGGCAGGGCTCCGACTCCCTGTTGCAGTACATCGCCGCGGAGGAGCTCGGCGCGCCGCTCGACGCGGTGCGAGTGTTCTCTTCGGACACCGACCTGACGCCGGTCGACCTCGGTGCGTACTCGAGCCGCGGCACGTTCATGGTCGGCAACGCGGCCATCGAGGCGTGTCAGAAGCTCAAGGCGCAGATCCAGGAGGCGGTCGGCGAGGCCTGGGAGGTGAAGCCGAAGTCGGTGCAGCTCGCGGGCGGGATGGCGATGTGGACGCAGGACACTTCGAAGTCGATGCCGATCGCGGAGGCGTACCAGCTGGCGGAGGCGAAGTTCGGCTCGCTCGCGTCGACGGGCAGCTACCGCACCGAGAAGCTCGGCGGATCGTACCGCGGCGGGACGATCGGGGCGTCGCCCGCGTACTCGTTCACGGCGCACGTGGTGGAGGTCGAGGTCGACGAGGAGACCGGGTTCATCAAGGTCGAGAAGATCTGGATCGCACACGACTGCGGCAAGGCGCTCGCGCCGGTGCTGGTCGAAGGGCAGATGGAAGGCTCGGCGTACATGGGCGCGGCCGAGGCGATCATGGAGGTGCAGGACTTCCACATGGGGACCGGCCTGCACCGCGCGCCGTCCTTGCTCGACTACAAGATGCCGACGACCGTCGACACGCCGGACCTGCAATCGCTGATCGTGGAGTCGAACGATCCGAAGGGCCCGTACGGCGCAAAGGAGGCGGGCGAGGGCCCGCTGCACCCGGCGATCCCGGCGATCAGCAACGCGGTGTTCGACGCCGTGGGGATCCGGCTGCGGCGGACGCCGTTCAGGCCGATGGACGTGCTGAAGGCGCTGCGCGTGCAGCGGGAGCAGAGCGTGCCGGAGCGGATCCCGACGAGTGTGCCGCCGACCGCGGCGCGGTGATTCAGTCTCCGTCGGCGTCGAAGACGTCTTCGATCCGGTCGACGCTGATCGCGCGCTCGACGTAGCGCTCGAACGCGCCGTTCGTGAGGGCGGAGAGGCGCTCGACGAACTCGACGGGGAGGGGGCCGAAGCGCTTCTCCAGGAGCGTGCGAAGGACGTCGGCGCGGCCTTCGCTGCGGCCGAGCTCGAGCCCGCGTTCGATGCCTCTTTCGATGCCCTGCTCGATGCCCTGCTCGATGCCTCTCTCGATGCCCTGCTCGATGCCTTCCTGGAGGCCCTGCTCGATGCCTCTCTCGATGCCCTGCTCGATGCCCTCCTGGAGGCCCTTCTCTCGGCCCCGGTTGAAGTACCCTTCCGCGATCGTCGCCACGTAGACCTCCTCTCCTCGCGGCACCGTCTTCAGCGCCGCCGCGAGCTCCGCGGTGCTCTCCGCGACCAGTGCATGATACCGCAGGACACTCTCCAGCGCGTCGTCGTCCTCCGCGTCCGCGAGGTGGCGGATCTCGTCGATCCACGCCCGAACCCGGTCGGTGGCCGGAGCGCCTCGCCCGCGGAGCGCCCACAGCCCCAGCCGCAGGAACGCCGACGACGTCCGCCGCGCGAGCCCCGGTTCGTCCCACCCCGCGAGGTCGTCGACGATCAGCTCCAGCTCCGGCATCCGCGCCCCCAGCGCTCGCTTCAGCGCGGGCGCGCCCGCCGTCAGCTGGGAGTAGCGAACGGGGCCCCGCCACCGAGGTCCGTGGGAGACGACGATCGGGAGGAACAGCGGGAGCCGCTTCGCCTTCGTGTGGCTCTCCCGGTAGCGGTCTGCTTCGAGAACCGCGGTCCGTAGCATCCGCAGCGGCATCCAGCGGTCCCCACGGCTCCGGTGCTCGAACGCGAGCCACACCGCCGCCTCCGCGTCCGAACCCCGCAGCCGCGCGCGGTAGAGCATGTCCGTGTGCCGCCGCCCCAGCTCCGGCGCGACGACCTCCGCGCGCTCGCGGCGAAGCGTCGACCAGTCGATCGCCTCCGAGACCTCCGCCGGAAGCACCGCTCGCGCCTCGTCCGCAACGTGCTCCGGTCGTGCAAACAAGCGCTTGAACAACGCGTCGTGCGGCGTGTTCGTCACGCGCACCGAAAGAGCAAGGCCCGCGCCACCGGCGACGCCCAAGCCAGCGAAGCCGATCGTCCGATAATCGAACGTCGTCCGAAAACCGAACGAGAAGGTCCGATAATCGGACGTCTACTGCGCCGTCTCGATCTCCAACGTGAACGGCCCCTCGCCCGCGAACGCGTCCACGATCACGTAGTACGTCCCGGCCGGTGGCGTTTCGAGGCGCACCTCCGGGAGCAGCACGTCGGGATACCGAACGTCGTCGACGATCACCTCCGCGGGATCCGAAGCGCAGTTCCCGCGTCGGACCGACAGCAGCGGGTCGAAGCGGGCGTCCGAGATCCGGAACGCCGCCTCCGTCACTCCGGCCGGGAGCGTCACCGCATACACCACGTCGGGCGCTCCGCGACTGATGACCGCGTAGTCGTCCGTCGCCGCCCCTGTGCTCCCCTGGATCGACACAAATCCGTCCGTCAGCGTGACCGCCTGACCCGGGCACACGTCCGACGGAGGCACCGGCCGGCACGCGTAGTCGTCGCAGCGTAGCGGCGAGGCGCAGTCGTCGTCGTCGAGGCACTGCAGCTGCGGCTCTCGGATCGTTCGGAGCGTCCACGTCCCCTCGATCACGCGCGTCAGCCCGTCGACCGCCACGTAGAACGTCTGGTCCACCCCGGGCTCGAACGTGGTGATCGCCACCGGCTGCGTGAAGTCCGTCTCGATCGTCGCCGCCGTCGTGCAGGTCTCGGTCATCGCCGCGCAGCTCGTACCGGCCCACAGGTACCCCCCCTGCGGACCCGTCAGCTCCACCGCTGCACGCTCCCGAGCGCCCAACGTCATTCGGTAGAACCGATCCGGCCCCGCGCCGTACGTCGCGAGCCCGCAGATCCCGGTCTCGCGGAGCTGGTCGTCGTTCGCCGCGCCGTACGTAGCTACGCGCTGCGCGCCGGAGGTCGCGAGCTCCGAAGCGTCGAAACACACGTCGTTCAGCGGCGGCGCGATCGGCTCCACCGTCACGTCGAGCTGAAAGTCGAAGTCCTCGATCTCCCCGTCGCTCGACACCATCAAGAACACCGGCCCGGCCTCCGTCAGCTGCGCTTCGAAGGAAGTCCCGTTCCGCACCAGCGGCGACGAGTTGCACACGACGTCCGAAGCGTCGTCCAGGCACGTCGACAGCAACGCCACGCTCATCCGCACCGCCGCCCGATCCAAAGGACGCACCGAAGCCGTCAGCACCGCCGGCACCATCGGCGGCTCCACGCGGTACAGACGATCCCGCCGGTCGTACGCCGCGTACGTCTCACACAGCGCGCCCGCGCAGAACTCGACCGGCTCACACGCCGGCCGCCCGAGGTTCGAAGCCCCCGTGAACGTGTCCATGAACGACGCCGTTCCATTCGATAGAATCAGATCCGCCGGGTTCTGACACACCGCCTCGCGCGTCCCGAGGTCGCGCGTGACCGACATCGTGTAGGTCGTGCCCGCCGTCGGCGCCAAACGCGTCTGCGCTTCGACCGTCAGCCGATCCGCCGCCCCCAGCACGTTGCTCGTCACGGTCTCCTCGGACGTGCTCGCGACGGTCGGCGTCGTCGTCAGGAGCTCACCGCCCGACGCGCGCAGGAAGAAGTCGACGTCCAGCGAAGACGACGTCCAGGCCCCGCTCACGATCACCTGGTCCCCGTCGAGCGCGTCGACCGCCACGCGGTCCGCGCCGTTCGGGCACGCGATGCGCTCGAAGGCGACGTTCGGCGGCGCGGCCAACGCGTGCTCCGCGCGGTCCCCATACAGATCCAACGCGTCCGCACACCCGCGACGGTCCGCGATCACCTCGACGGTGTAGTCCGCGTTCACGTCGAGCGTCGCCACCGAGAAGTACAGCGACGCCGATCCGTCCGGATCGTCGAGGAACACCTGCGGCACCGCGAACGCGACCACGTTCGGCAGGTCCAGCGTCCGCACGAAGCCCGTCGTCTCCGAGGGCGCTTCGATCTCGACGTCCAGCGTCGCGTAGGCGCTCGTCGCGGTGACCACCACGAACGCCCCATACAGATGAGGGATGTCGACGGTGTACCAGTCCACGTCGTCGCCGCAGATCGAGCCCTCGCCGTACCACCCGTCCGAAAGCACGATCGCCCCCGACGCGAAGTCGTTGCCGGCGTCCGAAGGGCACCCCATCGAAGGCCGCGCGCACAGCGCGTCGAGCCCGCACACGTTGCCCTCGTAGCAGTCGTCGTCGGACAGGCAGCTCGGCTGCTCCGCGCAGTAGCCGTCCGCGCCGCACGCGAGCCGGCGCGGGCAGTCGTCGTCCTCCTGGCAGCGCCCACACTCCGTCCCGCGGCACACCGAGCCGGGTCCGCACACCCGGTCGTCGCTGCACGCGAGCACCGGTACGGGGGACGTTCCGCTGACCTCGAAGCGGTCCGCCTGCGGGCCACACACGCCGACCCCGAGGCACCGGCCGCCGCCGCACTCGGCGTCGGTGGAGCACCCGTTCGGTCGCGCCGCGCAGGCGCCGGGGTTGACGGTGCTCGTCGCGACGAAAGGCTTCACACACACGTCGCCCGCCGCGCAGTCCGCGGAGTAGGTGCACCCGCGGTTTCGTGCGACGCAGATCCCGTCCGAGGTGCAGAACTCGTTCGCGCCGCACGTGACCTGTCCGAGGCGGCAGTCCGAGCCGCCGTCGCGCACGCCGCCGTCGCGGTCGTTCGGACCCGCGTCCGCCGTCGTGGTCGGTGTCGGTTCGTCGCGTGGCTCCACGTCGCACGCGACGAGGACGAGCAGGAAGGGAACGACCCAACGCATCATCCGAGCGCGTACCGTATCCCCGGCGCGACACGCAAGCGTCGGCGAGGAATGACTCCGCCGCCCCGTCCTGCTACGCCCGCCTCGATGACTACGCTCCTGTCGCGTGAACAGATGCGCGAGCTGGATCGCATCGCCATCGAGGACGTGGGCATCCCGTCGATGGTCCTGATGGAGGTCGCCGGACGCGCGGTCGCCGAAGCCGTCTATCAGCTCTGGCGAGACGAGCCCGGTCTGGTCCTGGCGGTCGCCGGGCGCGGGAACAACGGCGGTGACGCCGTCGTCGCCGCGCGGCACCTCGTCGAGCGCGGGCTGCCGGTGGAGCTCGTCGTCCTCGGGGACCCGCAGCGTTTGTCGCGGGATCTGCTCGCCGAGCTGGAGATCGCCGCGGCGCTCGGCTTGGACGCGACGTTCCTGGAGGGGGAGGTCGTCGGCTCGCGCCTGCGTGCGCTCGCCGAGCAGGCGAGCTACGTGATCGACGGGATCTTCGGCACGGGGCTCGACCGCCCCGTCGAGGGCATGTACGCCGCCGCGATCGGTGCGCTCGGGTTCGACGGGCTGTGCGTCGTCGCCGCGGACATCCCTTCCGGTATCGACGCCAACACCGGCCAGGTGCTCGGCGTCGCGGTGGAGGCGGATCTCACGGTCACGTTCCAACATCCGAAGCTCGGTCACGTCCTCTACCCGGGCCGCGCGTACGCCGGTGAGCTTCGCGCGGTCGACATCGGGTTGCCGGCCTCGCGCCTCGCCGACGTCGAGCCTTGGGCGGAGGTCGTGGACGACGACGAGATCGACCTCGCCGTCCCGCTGCGCGGCGCCGACACGCACAAGGGGACGTACGGCCACCTGATGATCGTCGCGGGGGTCCCGGATCGCCCCGGGGCGGCGCTGCTCGCGGGCCGCGCGGCGCTGCGCGCGGGGACGGGGCTCGTCACGGTGGGGAGCGACGCACGTACGATCGAGCGCATCGCCGGGCAGCTCGACGAGCTGATGGGGCTATCGCTGGCGGGGGTCGCGGAGCTCGAGGCGGCGCTCGCGACGCGCACGGCGCTGGTGATCGGCCCGTCGCTCCCGCCGACCGAGACCACGAAGAAGCTGGTGCGACAGGTCCTGGAGGCGTCGCGCAAACCGGCGCTCGTCGACGCGGGGGCCCTCGTCGCGCTCGGCACCGACGTCGAGTGGCTCGCCGCTCGCGAGGCCCCGACCATCCTGACCCCGCACCCCGGGGAGATGGGATCGCTGCTCGGCCTCGACACCCCGGCGATCCAGGCGGACCGCGTCCTCGCGGCGACGACGCTCGCCCGAAAGACCGGAGCCCACGTGGTGCTCAAGGGGGCGTCGACGGTCGTGGCGAGCCCGGACGGGCAGGTCGGCGTCGTCGTCGCCGGGAACTCCGGTATGGCGAGCGGAGGCACCGGGGACGTCCTCGCGGGGGTCATCGGCGGGCTCCTCGCGCAGGGGGTCGAGCCGCAGCTCGCCGCGCGCGGGGGCGCGCAGCTGCACGCCCGCGCGGGGGATCTCGCCGCGAAGCACAAGGGGGAGCCGGCGCTTCTCGCCAGCGATCTGATCCTCGCGGTGGGGGACGTCCTCGCCGAGCGCCAGCGGGAAGACCCATGAGCATCGTGGGCCGCGTTCATTCTCCGCGCCGGGCCCCGGGGAGCCTCGTCGTCCGCACGCGATGCACCGGGACGGGCCCCCGGCCTGCCCGCGTCGCGCCGGGCCCCTCGAGGAGACGGCGTCGATGACGAGGACCTGGACGCTCCGGGACGTCGACGCGACGCAGCGTTGGGCGGCCGCCTTCGCGCGGCACCTCGTCGCCCACGGCCCCGAGTCCGTCGTGATCGGCCTGATCGGAGATCTGGGCGCCGGCAAGACGACCTTCGTGCAGGGCTTCGTGGCCGGCATCGCGCCCGACGAGGACCTCTACGTCACCTCCCCGACCTTCGCGATCGCGCAGGTGTACGACACCGATCCCCAGGTCCGGCACCTCGATCTGTACCGCCTCGGCGACTACGACGAGCTCGCGGCGATCGGTGATCGCGATCTCTTCCACGCCCCCGGCTTCGCGCTCGTGGAGTGGATCGACCAGATCCCGGAGGCCGCGCCGCCGGAGTGGATCGCGCTGCGTTTGACGGTCACGGACGACGACGCGCGCCGCCTCGAGGCGACCGGTCACGGCGCCCGGCTGGCGGCGCTGGTCGACGACTTCGTGAATGCGATGATTTGACCTTGCCCGAACCCCCGTCGGTCGCGGTAGATCGGCGCGAACCCGATGACAGCACTGCTCTCGTTTCGACGCCGCAACGGGCTCGTCGCCCTCCTCACCGTCGCGCTCGCTGGCGCGGCGTGCTCCGGCAATACCTCGGACGACGACACGGACGTGATGGACCGTGATGGAGGCTTCCGTGACGGTGGTCCTCCGCCCGACGGCGGCGTCCTCGCGACCTGCACGATCCCAGAGAACAACCCGGAGTGCGTGGCGTCGAGTGACTGCGGCGACGAGCGCAACCCGCAGGCGGACTGCCCGGACTGCCCAGTGGACTACGGCGACCTCTGTTACACGGGCCAGTGCCAGACGCCGACGCCGATCCCGTCCGGCAACTCCCACGTGGTCAACATCGGCCTGACCGGCCTCGAGACCGACGTGCAGTCGATCATCACGATGGCCGTCGATCGCGAGCCGGCCGGCGGGCTGCTCCTGTCCTGCGCGGACGTCCCCGCGACGATCGCGTGGAACGACTGGCACAACCCGTGTTTCAACGTGCTGCGGACCAAGTACCTGGACACGACCGACAACCAGCAGAACTACCGGGTCAACATGTCGCTGTTCGCGAGTGAGCGTCCCGTCATGTTCATCACCTACGGATTCGACGAGCTGACCATCAACGATGGCCTTCAGCCGATCGCCGTCGACTGCGTCGAGTTCGACGTCGGCGTGGCGGATCCGATGGGTGGCCTCGTCGAGGTCGCCGGCGGTGTGCTCCAACGAATCCAGTGATCCGGGCGGCTTGGCGGCCCCCTGGCGACGCCGTCAGGTGGGGCGTGACAAGCTCGCACGGATCATGTAACCGACGCGCCTCCCCCAGTAAGGGGACCTACAAAGAAGTTCAATGATGGCCGAGAACAAGGAAGCCACGACCGAAGAGACGACCGCAGCCCCCGAGGCCGCGGCGCCTGCCAACGGCGTGAGCAAGGAAGAGGGTGCGCCCGCAGTCGCGAGCGCCACGGACGAGGTCGCCGCGGCGACCGAGGCGAAGAGCGAAGACGCTCCGACGCCGGAAGCGAACGGCGCTGCCGCCGCCGAGTCCGAGCCCGACACGAACGCACCCGAGCTGAAGACGGACGGTGCGCCCGAGCTGCCGAAGGAAGGCGACATGTCGTTCGCCGAGATGTTCGAGCTCGCGGAGAAGCAGAGCGCCGAGAAGCGCAAAGCGGAGAAGGAAGCGATCGGTGGCAACATCCGCCCCGGTCAGGTCCTGTTCGCGAAGGTCGTCGGCTTCTCACACGACAGTGTGTTCCTCGACATCGGCGCGAAGGCGGAAGGTGTCATCGCGAAGTCGGAGCTCGTCGACGAAAACGGTGAGCTCAACCTCAAGGAAGGCGACAAGGTCGAGGCGCGCGTTCGCAAGTTCGACGGCGGCACGGTCATCCTGTCGAAGGTCCTCCCGCACCAGTCCCTCAAGAACCGCGAGGAGCTGAAGGAAGCGCACCGCACGAACATCCCCGTCGAGGGGCGCGTCACCGGCCAGAACAAGGGCGGGTTCGACGTCGAGGTTGCGGGCATTCGGGCGTTCTGCCCGGCGTCGCAGATGGATCTCCGGCCCGGCAAGGGCGAGAACTACATCGGCCGCAAGTTCCACTTCCGCATCACCGAGATGAAGGACAACGGGCGCAACATCGTCGTGTCGCGCCGCGCGTTGCTCATCGAGGAGAACAAGAAGAAGGCCGAGAAGGTTCTGTCGACGCTCAACGCCGGCGACACCGTTCAGGGCACCGTCACCTCGCTGAAGGACTACGGCGCGTTCGTCGACATCGGCGGCGTCGAGGGCCTCGTGCACCTCTCGGAGATCTCGCACGGCCACATCCACAAGCCGCGCGAGGTGCTGAAGGTCGGCGACCCCGTGGCGGCGAAGGTGCTGCGCATCGAGGATGGCAAGGATCCTTCGCAGAAGAAGATCAGCCTCTCGATCAAGGCGCTCAGCCAGGACCCGTGGACCGTCGCGCAGGATCAGATCAAGGAAGGCCAGAAGGTCACGGGCAAGGTGGCTCGCATCCAGACCTTCGGCGCGTTCGTGGAGATCCTCCCCGGCGTGGACGGCCTGATCCACATCTCGAACATGGCGCTCGGTCGCCGCATCGCCAACCCGCGCGACGTCGTGCAGGAAGGTGAGGAGGTCGAGGCCACGGTCGTGACCGTCGACTGGAGCAAGCGCCGCATCGGGCTGTCGCTCGTGAAGACGCCCCAGGAGCTCGCGAACGAGCTTCGTCAGGGCACGGTCTTCGAGGGCACGGTGGATCGCATCGAGAGCTTCGGTGTCTTCGTGAAGCTGCCGAGCGGCGCGCGTGGCCTGGTGCCCGCGGCCGAGACCGGCACGCAGCGCGGAACCGACCTCAAGAAGGAGTTCGACAACAACCAGAAGGTGAAGGTCGTGGTCCAGGAGGTCGACACCAAGTCCGGCAAGATTCGCCTGTCGATCCGCGCCGCGGCCGAGGCCGAGGAGCGCGCCGAGATCGAAGGGTACCTCGGCAAGGAGAGCGGCAAGGGCAAGGGCCTCGGCACGCTCGGCGACCTGCTGAAGAACAAGTTCCCGAACCTCGTCGAGTAGTCGTCGCTTCTCGTGACCGCGCTCGTCGAAGAGGTCACTCCTTCACAACGCCTGGGTTTCTGGGCCGGCCTCCTCGCCGGCCTGGGCGTCGTTCTGCTGGCCGGCGTCCTCCCGCGCCCGGACGGGCTCTCCGTCGAAGCGATCCGCCTCGTCGGCGTCACGATGTGGGTCGGCATCTGGTGGATCTCGGAGGCGATCCCGCTCGGCGCCACCGCGCTGATCCCGTTCGCGACGTTCCCGCTGTTGGGCATCGCGACCGCGAAGGCGACCGCGCCCGCGTACGCGTCGCCGTTCATCCTGCTCCTGCTCGGCGGCTTCTTGTTGGCGCTCGCGGTGGAGCGCTCGGGGGTGCACCGTCGCCTGTCGCTCCACGTGCTGCGGATCGTGGGGACGTCGCCGCGTCGGTTGGTGCTGGGGTTCGCGATCGCGGCGGCGGTGATGTCGATGTGGATCTCGAACACCGCGACGACGCTGATCATGATGCCGATCGGCATCGCGATCGCGGAGCGCGCGGGGCGCGACGACGATCCGGTCGCGCAGGCCTTCACGATCGCCGTGCTGCTCGGCACGGGTTACGGCGCGTCGATCGGCGGGATGGGTACGCCGATCGGGACGCCCCCGAACCTGATCGCGATGGCGGCGATCGCGGACAAGTTCCCCGGCGCCACGCAGCTCACGTTCGTGACGTGGGCGATCGAGGCGTTGCCGGCGGTGGTGATCATCGTGCCGATCATGTGGCTGATGCTCACGCGCCTGTACCCGAAGGTCCCGAAGGACCTCGACCTCGGCGCCGCGCACGTGATCCGCGACGAGCTGAAGCGCCTCGGCAAGTGGCGCACGCCGGAGATCCTGTCGCTCGCGGTGTTCGGCGTCGCAGCGATCCTCTGGATTACGCGGAAGGACTTCGTGCTCGGTCGCGCCGAAGACTTCGCGGGCTGGGACACCCTCGTGGCGTGGCTCGATCTCGGCAAGGGGCGCGTCGGCGTGCGCGGCTGGGAGTCGCTGTTCGGCCTGGTCGGCACTCACGACGGCACGGTCGCGATCCTCGTCGCCTGCATCGCGTTTGCGTTGCCGGCGGGTGGCGGCTCGAAGGAGCGGCTCCTCCCGTGGCACGTCGCGGTGAAGGTGCCGTGGGGCCTGGTGCTGCTCTTCGGCGGAGGGGTCGCGCTCTCGAAGGGCTTCGATGCGACGGGGCTGTCGGCTTACCTCGGCGCCACGTTGGGGCGGCTGGCGGACGCTTCACCTTCGGTGTTCGTGGGTGTGACCGCCCTCGCGGCGACCTTCGGGACGGAGATCATCAGCAACACCGCGCTCGCGAACATCACCATGCCCATCCTGGCCGAGACCGCGAAGGCGGCGGCGATGGACCCGACTACGCTCGTGGTGCCCGTCGCGCTGGCGTGCTCGTGTGCGTTCATGATGCCGGCGGCGACGGGGCCGAACGCGATCGTCTTCGGCACCGGCAAGATCCGCATCGCGCAGATGGCGAAGGCTGGGTTCTTCATCAACTGGGCGGCGTGGGCGGTCATCGTGATCATCGCCCTCGTGTTGTGACACCGCGCCTAGCTCAATGAATTTCGGAGCGATGTCGGTGTCTCGGCGTCGCTCTCGGGTTGCGTGGGCGCGATTCTTTCGTCTCTAATGGGCGTCATGCGTAACGCCCTGTTGTCTTGTGTTCTGATCGCTGGCGCCTCCGCGAACGTCGGCTGTGGCCTCATATCCGCGGACTTCGAAGGCACCGTGACCATCCTCGCCGAGGTCGTCGGAGACGACGGTCAGACGAACTTCGAGAGCGTCGAGCTCGTCGACCCGAACGAGAACGAGGACTACCGAAACAACAAGGACAAGATCCAAGAGGGCGAGATCGTCTCGATCGACGTCGAGATCACGCGCATCCCGCCGCGCAATATGGCGACCTGGGTCGTCGGCGGCGTGGACGTCCGTAAGGAAGGCGCCGCGGACTGGGTCCAGGGCGTCGCCGAGTGGGAGGGCGTGCCGGTCCAGCAGGACAACGTCTTCCGCCTCACGCTCTCCCCGGAGAAGCAGGCCGAGCTCAACAAGATCGTCTTCGAGGAAGAAGGGGCGATCGAGATGAACATCATCGGCGTGGCCGACCAGGAGCCCGTCGAGTTCGACGTGAAGATCACACTCGCGATGCTCTTCACCGCGGGGCTCTGACCCCGTCTAGAACGATTCCCCACGCGGTGCAGCGGTGTTAGAACCGCGCCGTGCGACGCGTCCTCTTCCTCCTCCTCGCCTCATCACTCTCCGCAGTCGCCTGCAGTGGCGAGGATCCGCCCGACCTCCAGCCTCCGCGTGACGCCGGCGTCGCCGCGCCGATGGTCGGCATGGTCGAGCTCAGCACCGACACCGTCGACCTCGGCGCCGTCGTCGTGGGCACCACGGACTTCGCGGAGCTCACGATCACCAACGTCGCCGATGACACGGTGACCGTCGCGCTCTCCCCGATCGCCGGCCCGCAGGGCGCGCAGTTCACCCGCAGCGTGAACGTCCCCGAGACGGACGGCGTCTTCGACCTCGAGGCCGGCGGCGTCGCGACCGTGACGATCGACGTCGCGCCCGTCGCGGAAGGGCCGCTGCTCGGCGTGGTCGTCGTGGACTCGTGCGCGGGGCGTTGCCCGCAACCCATCTTGCTCCTCGCGGACGGTGCGCCCTCGGGGCTCGACTGCCCGACGACCTTCGACGTCGGCATCGCCAACCCCGGCGACTGCGTCACACGCGACGTCGTGTGCACGAACCGCGGCAATGCGACGGAGCGCATCACCGCCGTCGAGCTCGACCCGACCAGCGACGAAGAGATGTCGATCATGCAGCCCGCGCTCCCCGTCGAGCTCGCCCCGGACGACACCCTCGACGTGCGCGTCGTCTACTGCCCCGACGACGTCGGCGACCACACCGGCGAGCTGGTCGTGTTCACGTTCGAGCCGTTCGAGACCGAGCACCGCACCGCGCTCACCGGCCGCGGGGGCGGCGCCGACCTCGCGTGCACCCCCACGGCGATCGACTACGGGATGGTCGGCGTCGGCGCGGCGATCCCCGCGTTCGTCACGTGCACCAACACCGGCTTCGAAGACGCGCTCGTCCGCGGCGTGTCCGACAACGCCGAGTTCATCGTCGCGGGGGGCGACCTCGTGATCCCCGTCGGCGAGTCCGGCGCGGTCGAAGTGCAGCTGATGCCGTCGAGCGCGGGCGCGAAGAGCGGGACGCTCACCTTGACCACGAACGACCCGGACCAGCCCACGATCGACGTCGCTCTCACCGGCGAGGCCGTCATGATCGGCGCGTGCTCCGCGACGATCGTCCCCGACACCGTCGAGTTCGGGCTGACCGCCGTCGGTCAGCAGCGCGAGGCGCGGGTCATCGTCGACAACACCGGCAGCGAAGCATGCCTCTTCCGCGGCGTGTCGTTCCTCCCGGGCTCCGACGACGGGTTCCGCGTCTTCGATCTGCCCGCGCCGGGGACCGCCGTGGCGGCCGGCGAGGCGCTCGAGCTCGTCGCGGCGTTTGCGCCGACCTCACCGGGCGTCGCGATGGCGGAGCTCGACGTGTCGTTCGCGAACCCCGGCACCCCTGCGCTCCAGGTCGCGATGGCTGGATCCGCCGGCCCGTCGCCGCTGCAGGTGTCGCCGGAGATCGTCGACTTCGGTGATGTCGCGCTGGGCTGCGCCGAGGCCGCGACGCGGATCGTGCAGATGCAGAACGTCAGCATGGGGATCGGGTCCGCGGTGAACGTGTCGATCGTGCCTGCGAACGCGGGCTTCGCGATCGAGAGCGCGAGTGTGCCCGCGCAGCTCGACTTCTTCGAGACGAGCGACATCGTCGTCTCCTTCGATCCGTCGAACCTCGGCCGCAGCGACGCCGCGCTCCGCATCGTCACGAGCGGCTCGACGACGCCCATCCTCGTGCCGCTCACCGGCGAGGGCGTCGCGGACGTGGCGCGCACCGACGCGATCGTGCTCGGGCGGCGCAAGGTGGACGTGCTCTTCGTCGTCGACGACTCCTGCTCGATGGCCGACTCCCAGGCCGCGCTGTCGGAGGCGGCGGACATCATCACGGACGCGTTCCAACAGCGTGAGGCCGACGTTCACGTCGCGGTCGTCACCACGGACATGGAGGACGGCGCGAAGAGCGGTCGCTTCCAGGGGTCGCCCGCGGTCCTCGACGCGATGTCGACCGATCTCCTCGGAACGCTCGAGGCGCGCTTCGTCCCGGGCATCGAGGGGAGCGGCGACGAGCAGGGCATCGCGGCGGCGCGGGCCGCGCTGACCTCGCCGCTCGTCGAGAACGAAAACGCTGGATTCCTCCGCGACGACGCCGACCTCGCGGTCTTCATCCTCTCCGACGAAAACGACTTCTCGGACCTCAACGTCCAAACGTCCGTCGCTGTGCTGCGCGGCGCCGCGGGCCAGGGGCGCCTGCACATCGTGTCGATCGTCGGCCCCGCGGTCGCGCCGGACTGCAACGGCCCGTACGGCATCGGTCAGGTCGGCGCGCGTTACGCGGAGCTCACGGCGCGCGTCGGGAGCCGCGGCACGCTGCTGTCGTACTGCGCGAACATGCGCGAGAACGTGCAGGCCGCGATGGCGAGCATCCTCGGCGGCTCGTCGGTGGCGCTGTCGACGCAGCCGGTGATCACCACGATCGGCGTGCAGGTCGGCGCGATGACCCTCGGCGCCGAAGACTTCGCGTATGAGGCCGTCACGAACCGCGTCGTGCTCACCGACCCGACGATCGCACCCGCGGGCGGCACGATCACCGTCGCGTACGACGCGCGCTGCGTCTCGCCGACCTGCGGCGACGGCACGGTCGACACCGGCGAGCAGTGCGACGACATGAACGGCGCGGACGACGACCTCTGCGTCGACTGCTTCGACGCGGTCTGCGGCGACGGCTTCGTCGCGGTCGGCACGGAAGCGTGCGACGACGGCAACCTCGTCAGCACCGACGCGTGCCTGCCGAACTGCGCCGCGGCGGCGTGCGGCGACGGCGTGATTCAGATCGGCGTCGAGGAGTGCGACGACGGCAACACCGTGGGCGGCGACGGCTGCCCGGCGACGTGCCGCTTCTACGTCTCCCAGGGCCTCGTCTCGCAGGCGTACGTCCCGCTCACGAACGGGTCGACGCTCACGTTCACCGGCGGCCAGGATCCGTTCGACGACGGCACGGCGGTCGTCACGCTGCCGTTCACGTTCAACTACTGGGACGTGCCGGCCACGGAGGTCTACGTCAGCGTGAACGGCTTCTTGTCGATGTCGCCGATCACCCCCGGCGACAGCTGGGAGAACGACGCCATCCCGTCCACCGACACGCCGGACGGCGTCATCGCGGCCTGGTGGGACGACCTGTACCTGGACGACAGCATCCCGGGCGGGGCGGACATCAGCTGGGAGGTCCAGGGGACGGCGCCGAGCCGCGTGGTCGTGGTGCAGTGGCGCGACATTCGGCCGCAGAACCACTTCTCGAACCGCCACCGGCGCCTGACCTTCCAGATCGCGCTCTACGAGACCGGCGAGATCCAGTTCCGTTACGCGGACTCCGAGACCGAAGGCCAGGTGCCGTCGGCGCTCAGCGGGTCCGCGGGCATCGAGGACGGCCCGGGCGACCGCGGGATCGAGGCGCTGGGGTGCTCCCCGAACTGTGACGGGCGCCCGCGTCCGCCGCGTCCGGACGGGTTCCCCGAGCAGGCGATGGTCTCGTTCCTCCCCTGAGGACACCTTGGCTTGACGCTGGTCGGTTCAGGCACTTGAGTAGGGCCCGAGTGGCCGAGGACTCCAAGAATCCGCCCGTCGAGGACGAGGGCGCGACCGCCCATGCGCCGGCCGCGAGTGACGACTCGGGGCCGTCCGCCCCGAACCCCGCTCCACCGCCGCCTCGGAAGCGCCGCGCGAAGGCGAAGGCCGTCAAGAAGACGCGGTCGGAGGACGACTCTTCCGCTTCGTCGGCCTCCGATAGCTCCGACGACGACAACGATGACTCCGACGTCGTCGTCGACGTCGGGACCACGCCCTCGCTCCCGTCGCGTGCCGTCACGACGACGGCAGCGAGTGTTCCGGCCGTCCGCGCCCGGGATCGCGCGAGCGCGCTCGACGCGTTCCTCGCGCAGGTCGGCAAGTACCCCGTCCTCAACCCCGAGGAGGAGCGCGAGCTGACGATGGCCTACTACGAGCGGCAGGACCCGGTCGCGGCCCGCAAGCTCGTCGTTCACAACCTGCGCCTCGTCGTGAAGATGGCCTACAAGTACCGCCGCGCGTGGGCGAGTGTGTTGGACCTCATCCAGGAGGGGAACGTCGGGTTGGTGGAGGCGGTCGACCGGTTCGACCCGTTCAAGGGCGCGAAGTTCTCTACGTACGCGACCTTCTGGATCCGCGCGTACATGCTCCGGTACCTGCTCGAGCACTCGCGCACGGTGCGGATCTCGCGCACACGCGTGGGGCGGAAGCTGTTCTTCCAGCTCGCCCGCGAGCGCGCGAAGCTGCGTGCGCAGGGCATCGAGCCCGGGCCGAAGCTCCTCGCGGAGCGCCTGAACGTGAAGCAAGCCGACCTCGAGGAGGTCGTGAAACACATGGACCAGTCGGAGGTTCGCCTCGACGCCCCGGCCCACACCGACGACGTGTCGGGCGCGACCATCCTCGACGGGTTCTCGGCCGCGAGCGCTTCGCCCGAGGCCGAGGCCTTCCGCAACGAGTTCGCCAACGACGTGAGCGAGGCGCTCGCGGAGTTCGCGACGACCCTCAAAGACGACCGGGAGCGCATGGCTTGGGAGAAGCACCTGATGTCCGAGGATCCGATGTCCCTGTCGGAGCTCGGGGAGCAATTCGGGGTCACGAAGCAGCGGATGGGGCAGATCGTCCAGGCGATGCGGAAGCGCCTGAAGCAGCACCTCATCAACCGGCTCGGTCCGGACGTCGAGCTCGGCTATAATCTCGATGCCGAGGCGTGAGGAGCACGACGACAACCCCTGCATGTAGGGAACGAAGCGCATTGCGCGCAGGCCGGCATTTCGGCTGGCGGCGCCCGCGGGAACGGGGTCTGCAGAGGTCCCCGACCGTGTCGAAACGATCCGCTCGCCGGGGCTTCACGCTCCTCGAGGCCATGGTCGTCGTGGCCATCATCGCCGTGCTCGCCACCATCGCGGTGTCGAGCATCCAGCGCACCCGCGGTCGCCTGAACGCCGAGCGCGCCGTCGTCCACCTCCGGGGGATGATCGCCAAGGCCCAGACGCTCGCGCTGGTGGCGGGGGCGCGGATCGGGACCCCGGCGCTCACCAACGGTGGCAGCTGCGGTGGGACGAACAACTTCATCGAGGTCCGGGTCATCGACGCGGCGCAGGTCGAGGTGCCGGTCGCGCTCGTCCCCGCGACGCTCCCCGACGGTCGCACGACGCTCACCGTGGAGTGCGAGATCTTCGACCTGGACGTTCGCACCGACGGTACCGCGCAGATCACCACGCCGCCCGGCACCTTCCAGTTCACTTCCAACGGTCGCCTGGCCGGGTTGCCCGGCGGCGGGTGGATCACGATCCTCGCCGTGGGCACCGTCGACCCATCTCGCCCCTACGGCTTCTCCGTGCTGCCGTCCGGAGTGATGTGCTCCTCCTCCGAGCTCAGCCCGCCGGCGGCGACGCCGTGCAACGAGGACGTGTGATGCGCCGTCGTTTGCCGAGACGCAGCCGAGCCGGCATGACGCTACTCGAGGCCGTCATCTCCCTCGCCGTGTTCGCCACGGGCGTCGCCGCGCTGTTCGGGATGATCAACAACGTCCTCGACGCCAACCAGTCGCTCGCGTTCAACAACAACGCGCTGGATCTCTACACGCGCATCTCGGCGCAGATCCGCGACGCGCGCTGTGAGTACGACGCCAACGACGCCGCGTTCCCGATCATCGCGGATCCGGGGCTGAACGTCCTCGGCGCCTGGGTGACCGCGCCCGCCGCCGGCTCCGCGATCACGGCGTTGGGGGTCCCGACGGATCCGGTGATGCAGGACTACGTCCCGGCGATGATCGCCGACTACCGCGTGACCGACGCGACGCCCGCCCCCGGCCTCGGCGCCCAGCCTCCGCCCACGCTCCTGATCGAAGTCCGCATCCGTCAGGTCATGGGTGACGTGGCGAAGGACGATCCGAACCTCGAGAACGCGCCGTGGATCCGCAACTACCCGGTGCAGAAGTTGTGCGCTCCGAACTACGACAGCGGGCTGTCGCGCGGGGCCTTCTTCTGATGTCTCGTCGTCTGCGTCGGCAGCGGGGCTTCACGCTGATCGAGGTGATGGTCGCCGGGCTGATCGGCGTCATCAGCATCGCGGTCGCGGCCAAGGTCGCGCAGGTCGTGATCAAGCAGTCCGCGAAGGGGCGCGAGCGCACGGACTTCCACTCGCGGACGCACTCCGTCACGCAGCAGCTCCGCGCGGACATCCGCGTCGCGGGCCTCGGTTCGACCGGTGCCATCGCGTTCGTGGATCCGGGCGGTGGCATCCCGTTCAACACGGTGCGGTACCAGACCCCGAACGGCTACTGGGCCATTCCGGCGGTCACGGGTGAGACGAACGTTGCGGCCGTGGGGGCGGGGGGCCTGACGGTCCGCGCGAACACCGACCTGCTCCAGCTCGTCGTCCCCGACCCGAGCTCGTCCGCGGTGTCGGCTGGGTTCGGTCGCCAGGGCAACAGCACGATGGCGATGTTGCCGTACAACGCGGGTGCGGATCCGGCGCTCCCAGCGCCGGCCCAGATCGTTCCGCCCTGCGCTGGGGTCGACCGGCTGGTCTACATCGTCGACAACTCCGGCCCGTCCGGCGCGGGGCGCGCCTTGGTGGCGTTCCTCGCCTCGTGGGACGCCACCGGCATCACGATCCTGGCCGGTGGCACGGGCTTCCCATTCACCGTCGCACCCGGCGCACGGGTGATGTGCGCTCGCATCAGCACGTACTTCGTCGATTCGAACGGGTGGCTGGTGCGCTCGGACATCGACGACCGGACGGACGCCTCCTCGATCGTGCAGGGCCGCGTCATGGTCAACGACGCGACCACGCTCCAGAACGCCATCAGCCCCGGTGTGGAGGACTTCCAGATCGCGCTCGGGATGTCGGCGGACTATCAGCGGTTCATCGCCGCCCCGGTCGACATCACGACCTCGTGGCTGTTCACGAACCCCGCCGGGGTTGCAGCGCCCAACGGGGGGACCGCCGCCGGGTGGTCGGATGTCCGCGCGGTTCGCTTCAATGTACTCGCGCGTACGCTGCGAAAGATCATCGACACCACGCAGGTCGCCCACCCGGCCGCGCGTGAGGACGGTGCGCCCCCGCAGCTGCTGTCACGTGGGCACGGCGTGGACTGGATCTCGAGCACCGAGGTCATGACGTCGCTGAAGTACTACGACGAGAACGCGCCGCAGAACCTCGTCGCGGACCCCTACTGAGAAACATCGACGCGGAGCCGAACGAGGTTTGCGTCCGATCGCGCGCGACGTTATGACGTCGCCGTGGCGCAACCGCTGGTGCTCCGGGCGCTCGACGACGACGTCGAGGATCCGCGGTGGAACCGGTACGTCGAGTCCCACCCCGACGGCACGTTCTATCACCTCGTCGAGTGGCGTCGGGTCTTGCGCCGGACGTACGGTCGGCCGAGTCACCTCCTCTACGTCGAACGGGGTGGCGCGATCGTCGGCGTCCTCCCTGCGTACGAGTCGGGCGGCAAGCCGTTCACGCGCGCGTTGGTCTCGGTGCCCGTCGGCGTCGGCGGCGGCGTGCTCGCCGACGACGACACCATCGCCCGGATGCTGCTCGACGGCGCACACGCGGTGGCGGAGCGCGAAGGCCTCGCGTACGTCGAGCTGAAGTCCGAGACGCAGCGCTTCGAGCACCTCTACACGAAGGGCGACCTGTACTTCACGTTCCGGCAGGAGCTCTTCGGGGATCGCGACCAGCAGATGTCGGCGATTCCTCGCAAGACACGCGCGGTGCTGAGGGAGGCCGAGCGTTCGAAGCTGCGAGCGCGTTACAACCGCGAGGACCTCGACGCGTTCATCGATCTGTACGCGCTCTCGCTGAGGAACCTCGGGACGCCGATGTTCCCTCGCGAGCTGTTCGTCGCGGCGCTCGAGGAGCTCGGCGATCGCTGTGACCTCCTGACGGTGCGGCAGACCGGCCGAATCATCGGCTGCGTGATGAACTTCTACTTCAAGGACGTGATGCTCCCGTTCTTCGCGGGCACGCTCCCCGAGGCGCGCGACGTCGGCGTCAACAACTACATCTACTGGGCGATGCTCGAGACCGGCTACGACCTCGGCTACCGCGTGTTCGACTTCGGCCGGAGCAAGGCCGGGACGGGCGCGTTCAAGTTCAAGAAACACTTCGGCATGGAGCCGCAGCCGCTCGCCTACCAGTACGACCTCGTCACGATCGACGAACCCCCGAACTTCAACCCCACGAACCCGAAGTACGCCAAGGCGATCGACACCTGGAAGCGGCTCCCGGTCGGCCTGACCAAGGCGTTCGGGCCGTTCATCTCGAAGCGCCTCCCCTGAACCATGTGCGGCATCGTCGGCGTCTTCCACTTCGATCCCGAACGTCCCGTGGACGTGGATCTCCTCGTCCGTCAGACCGACGCCATCGCACACCGCGGGCCCGATGACGGCGGCGCGTGGGCGGGGCGGGGCGTCGGCCTCGGGCACCGGCGCCTGTCGATCATCGACGTCGCCGGCGGGCATCAGCCGATGTGGGATCTCGAGGAGCGGGTCGCGGTCGTCTTCAACGGTGAGATCTACAACTACCGCGAGCTCGCGGAGCAGCTCGAGGCCAAGGGGCACCGCTTCCGCACGCGCTCCGACACCGAGGTGATCCTCTGCGCGTTCCGGGAGTGGGGCGCCGCGTGCGTCGATCGCTTCAATGGAATGTTCGCCTTCGCGCTCTTCGACAAGAAGACGCGCACGATCTTCCTCGCCCGCGATCGGATGGGGAAGAAGCCGCTGTACTACTACCGCGACGGCGAGCGCGTGATCTTCGCGTCGGAGATCAAGGCGATCCTCGCGGACCCGACGGTCCCGCGGCTCCTCGACCCGCACGCCGCGCTCGACTTCTTCGCGTACAACTACGTCCCCGGACCGCAGACCATCCTGCAGAACATCCACAAGCTCCCGGCCGGACACTCGATGTTCCTGTCGTCGGACGACGTGCGGGTCGCGCGCTACTGGGATGTCGACTTCTCGCAGGCCGCTGCGGAGGGGCGCGTCGAAGACAGCGCGACGCGGGTGCTCGAGCAGCTCTCGGACGCGGTTCGCCTTCGCCTACGCTCCGACGTCCCGCTCGGCGCGTTCCTCTCCGGTGGCGTGGACTCGAGCCTCGTCGTCGCGCAGATGGCGAAGCAGCTCGAAGGCCCGGTGAAGACGAACACCATCGGCTTCTCGGAGGCCGGCTACGACGAGCGCGGGTACGCGAAGGAGACGGCCGAGCTCTACGCGACCGAGCACACCGAGCGCCTCGTGCGCGCCGACGCGGCCGCGATCGTCGAGGACCTCGCGTGGTTCTATGACGAACCGTTCGGCGACTCCTCTGCGGTCCCGACGTACTACCTCTGCGAAGCGACCCGCGACCAGGTCACGGTGGCGCTCTCCGGAGACGGCGGCGACGAGAACTTCGCCGGTTACCGCCGCTACGTCTTCGCAATGTACGAGGCCGCGGTGCGCAATCGCCTGCCGGGCGTCGTCCGGGAGAACGTCGTCGCGCCCCTCGCGCGCGCCTATCCGAAGGCCGACTTCCTCCCGCGGTTCCTCCGCGCGAAGGCCACGTTGACGAACCTCTCCGTCGACCACGAACGCGCGTACTTCTACTCGCTCACGCAGAAGACGTACCCGCGGTACCTGTCGAACGACTTCCTCGGCGGCCTGAACGGCTACGACCCGTACCACCACTTCGAGCGGCACCTCGCGCGCGCGAACACCTCGGATCCGCTCGCGCGGCTGCAGTACGTCGACCTGAAGATGTACCTCTGCGACGACATCTTGGTGAAGGTGGATCGCGCGTCGATGGCGCACGCGCTCGAGGTTCGTGTCCCGCTGCTCGACCACCGCATGGTGCAGCTCGCGGCCGGTCTCCCGCCGAAACACAAACTCGAGGGCGACCGCACCAAGATCGCCCTGAAGGCCGCCGCCGAGCAGCTGCTCCCGGCGTCGATCCTCGACCGCAAGAAGATGGGTTTCACGATCCCGCTCCCCGAGTGGTTCCGCGGTGACCTCCTCGACTCGACGCAGGCGCTCTTCTTCGATCGCCCGGGCGGACAGAGCGGCCTGCTGGATACGCCAGGGTTGCGCCGGATGTGGTACGAGCACCAGATCGGGCTCCGCAACCACGCGACCGTGTTCTGGTCGATCGCGATGTTCGAACACTGGGTTCGCCGTTATCTCGGCGCTCAGGACGTCCTCGCCGGGCAGGTACTTCCGCGCGCCGTGGCTCCCACGCGCGTCCATCGTTGACCCGGCGGCCGGGGCCGGACATCCTCGCGATGATGGTGGACCCGACAGGGCCGGGTCCGTCGCCCCGGGCCCAAGAGTTCAGCGATCCGCTGTCCTCGGCCGTCGAGGCGTGGATCCGAGACTTTGCGAAAGCCGCAAAGGGCATGCGGGTCTACGCCGAGAACAACGAGATGCTGAAGAAGTATCTCGACACCGCCCACCTCGGCCTCGAACAGCTCCTCACACGCACCCCGGAGCTGCACCTCTCCATCCGCGAGGACCGTATCCTCCACAACGGCGACGCCGTCCACGTCAACTC
Organism: Deltaproteobacteria bacterium; assembly: GCA_040218735.1. GTDB lineage: Bacteria > Myxococcota > Kuafuiibacteriia > Kuafuiibacteriales > Kuafuiibacteriaceae > JAUHYN01. The sequence goes on along the minus strand of JAVJQW010000023.1, from coordinate 665,958 downwards.
GGACCGCGAAGAAGGGCTGCCGTTCACGTTCTACCGGAACGCGTTCCGTCGCATCACGCTCGTGCACGGGATGGGGCGCGACGAGATGCTCCGCCTGCTCAAGGCCGTCACGACCGATTACAAGGGCTACAACGCGATGGGCGACGACCTCGTCACCACGCTGTGGCGCGAGGCGCTCCCCCACCTTCGCTACCTCACGATCGACTCGATCACCTCCGGGAAGAAGGGCGTCGCCACGGAGCTCGACCGCGAGGAGCTCGACCGCATCCAGGGGAACATCGAAGGCATCGTCGCGGCGATCTACCAGACGACCGCGGACGACGACGACATCGTCGCCGGCGTCTCGATCACCAAGGAAGATCTCGAAGCGCTCAAGGACATCCGCCAGGAGTCGGCGGAGGACCTCGACATGCTCGACCACGCGACGTCGCGCGCGATCGCCAAGATAGGCAAGCGCGACCTCGACGCGGTGCACGACGCGCTCGACGCCGACACCCGCGACCGCCTCACCTCCGAGATGCTCGACATCCTCGTGAGGATGCTCTTCAAGGAGACCTCGTCGAAGGAGTCGGGCGCGACGATCGATCTCCTCCAACGCCTCTTCGACTCGCTGGTCCTCGCGCAGGACTACCAACACGCCATCGCGTTGATCGATCGCCTGAAGGGTGTCGCGGACGAGAGCGACAACATGCAGGAGGTCCACATCGCCCGGCACCTCGTGCGGCTCTTCGCGGCCGAGTCGCGGGTGCTCCCGGTGCTCAACGCGCTGAACGACGGGTACACGTCGGCCTCCGTCACCGACATGGTCGCGTTCCTGCGCGCGCTCGGCGCGCCGATCGCGAACGCGTTGATCGGCAACCTCGAGATGGTGACGTCGCCGACGCACCGTCGCCTCCTGTGTGATCTGATCGTCGAGTTCGGCGTCCCCGACGTCGCCCGGCTCATGGACGTGTGTGAGAGCGCGAAGTGGTTCGTGGTGCGCGACGTGCTCGGGCTGGCGCAGCACCACCCGCCCGAGAAGATCAGCGTGCTGATCAAACAGTCCCTCGCGCACAACCACCCCAAGGTGCGTGCGTACGCGGTGGGGATGCTGCGCGGGTACGCGCGGGGCCTCGCCGACCAGCTGATCGTCGAGCGCATCCACGACGACGACCTCGACGTGCGCCTCTCCGCGATCCGCGTCGCGGCGGCGCGTCGCTCCGCGCCGGCGCGCGACGCGTTGCACCACATGCTCTCCGCCGACGACCTCACCGACCGGGAGCCGCGGGAGCTGCGCATGGCGATGGCGGCCTACGCGGCGATCGCGCGAGGGGAGGCCGTGCCGCTGCTCGACCAGATCCTCAACCCCGGATTCCTGAAGACGCTCAAGAACACGGAGCCGCAGGTCTCGGCGGCGTTTGCGCTCGCGTCACTCGGACCGCTCGGGGCGGAGGCGCTCTCGAAGGGGGCTCGCAGCCTCAACTCGAAGGTGCGCGACGCGTGCAAGCGCGGCCTCGCGCGCGACGGCAAGAAGGAAGCGGACACGACGGCGATCCCCAAGATCCCGACGAGCCCGACCAACCCCACCGGCGATCTCCCCGACCCGAACGCGCGCACGGCGATCGCGGGCATCCCGGCGACGAAGACCGACCCGAACCAGTCGACGAAGGACCTCGAGGACCCGACGCCTTCACAGACGCTGATGTCGGTCGACGCGGACAGCCTCGAGAACGCGCCGCCGTTCTACCTGTACGATCCCACCCTCGAGACCGAGAACAAGCAGGCGCCGGCGCACCAGCCGCTCTACCAGGAGGGCCCGGTCGTGGCCTCGGTGATGCAGCCGTACCCGACGCCGGACCTCATCCCGGACAACCTCCCGCCCGCGCCGCGCGGACGCGTCGAGGTGGGGTCGTCGTCGCCCGACCGCGACGCGACCGAACAGATCGAGGCGGCGACGCATTCGTACGGCGACGCACCTCCGCCGCGGATGCCGGCGCCGCGCGAGGAGAACGCACCTCCCTCCGCCGCGGGGACGCGGGACGTGATGCCGTCGTTCCCGGCGCAGGCGGCTTCGCCGTCGGAGGACGAGACGTCGTCGTGGTCCCCGCCTTCGGCCGCGGGGACGCGAGACGTGATGCCGTCGTTCCCGCGTTCGCCCCCGCCGCTCGTCGCGCCGCCGGTGCCGCCCACGGGGCACACGCCGTTCCCGGGGCTCGAGTCGGAGAGTGAGGCGCCGGGCTTCGACGAGGACGGGGAGTCCGGCGACATCCCGGACTGGGTCAGCGAGGCGATGGCGTCGGTGCCCGACTACGAGGCGGAGGAGCAGGAGATGACGCTGCAGATGCAGGATCTCTCCGACCGCAGCAGCGAAGCACCGCCGCAGGCCGCACCCCCGGCGGAGGCCGAGACCATGGCCCTGTCGATCGGCGAGCTCGCGGACCGTCGCGAGGAGCCCATCGCGCCGACCGCGCCGACCGCGCCGCCGCAAGCGGAGGACGATATCCCCTCCGCGGACGCGGTGGTCGCGTCGCTGTTCGGCGACGTCGCGGAGCCCCAGGGCGAGGGCGAGACCCCGCTCCAGGCCGACACCGTCACGGGTGATATCTCCCACTCGTCGAGTGATCTGGGCGAGCCGCCGCCGCCCACCCCGACCGTCGCTTCGCCCGATGCGGACGACGACGGGCTGGCGGACCCGATGTCGGCGCCGTACATCCCGACCGTCGACAGCGATCCCTACGGGACGCCAACGGGTGTGCCGCCGCCGCGCTCCAACACCTGGTCGGGCGCGCCGCCCCCGACGCCAGCGCCGCCGCCCGTGTTGCCGTGGGTCGATGATCTCGTGCTCGACAGCGACACGAAGTCCGGCGGGACGGAGGACGACTGATGGCCAAGGGCGTATCACTCGCGGCGACCGCGCAGCTTCAACGCCTCGGCCGGGGCCTCGTGCTCCAGCTCCACATGGTGCTGCGCACGATGCGCATCCACGACCCGACGAACAAAGCGCTCCTCGTCGCGTCCGAGTCGCTGAAGGACACGATCAACACGCTGTGGGCTGCGCTCGACGGCGAAGTGCGGCTGCAGTTCGTCGAGTCCGTCATCTACCTCAACGACATGCGGCTGCGGATGGACCCCAGCACGACGAAGCAGGTGAAGACGCTCCAGGCCGAGTTCGAGGCGCGCGGCCTCGGCGGGCTCGCGTTCTCGCGCCCCGTCGACTCGGCGGCGCTGCGTGACTTTCTGGTCGTGTTCAGTCGTCCGGTCGAATCGGAGGCCGACGTCAAGGAGCTACGCCGCAAGCTCGAGGAGTTCCGCGACCTCGCGTTGGAGCTGCTGGACCCGCGTCACTTCGCGGACGGCAACGAGGAAGAGAAGGCGCTGCGCATCGACCGCAAGACGTTTGCGCTGCAGACCTACGCCAAGACGATCGTCTGCATTCGTGAGTTCGTCGCCGCGCTCCGCGACGGCCGCGACCCGCTCGCCGGCAAGATGCACATCACCCGCATCGTGCAGGACCTCGTCGACGTCGCCACCGAGCGCGTGAACTTCAGCCTCAAGCTCGCGACGATCAAACAGGCGAACGAGTACGCGTACAACCACGCCGCCAACACGTGTGTGCTCGCGATCGTCCTGGGCCGTGCGTTGGAGATCGACCGCCTCGCGCTGGTGGACCTCGGCACCGCGGCGATGTTCGCGGACATCGGATTCGCGATGCTCCCGAACGAGCTCACCGAGCGAGGAGGCGAGCTCACGGAGGCCGAACGCAACGAGGTCCGCGACGCGATGGTCCGGCAGATCCGCGCCATCATCGGTGCGGGCGCGGTGAACGAAGCGATGATGCGTCGGGTGATCGTCGCGTACGAGCACCACCGGCCCTACTACGATCCCGAGACGCAGGTGTACGGCCAGAAACACGTCTTCTCGCGCATCGTCGCCGTCGCGGACGCGTTCGATGCGCTGACCACACGTCGCCCCTGGCGCGAAGGTTTCACGGCGGACGAAGCGCTCAAGATCCTCATGCAGGAGTCCGGCACGAAGTACGACCCGCTGGTCGTGAAGGTGCTCGTCAACCTGATGGGCATGTATCCGCTCGGCAGCGTCGTCCGGCTCGCGTCCGGGGAGATCGGCGTCGTCTACCACAACTCGAACGACCCGGACCTGTTCGAGAAGCCGTGGATCAAGATCGTCCGCAACGCGTCGGGCGACAAGGTTCGCCGCACCATCATCCGCAACCTCGCGGAGGTCGACGGGCCCGAGTCGAAGATCGAGTCGATGCTGGGATCCGAAGCGCTCGACGGCGTGGACCCCGGCATGGCGATCGTCATCTGACGCACGTCGTTTGGAGTGCTCATGAACGCATCCGGACTCATTAGTAAGAGTCGAACAGGTTCTGCTATCCATTGCGTCGCTATGCAGTACCGCAACGAGAATGCGCCTTCAAACCAGATGAAGCTAAGGAAAGATCACCGATGCCATAGACACTTAGGTTTAGAATGCGTATAGGGAATTCGGCACAGCATGGATCCAACAACGACTGACGGACTCACCCCTGCTCAGCGAGCGATCAAGAGGTTCCTTGGTCAGATTCTCCGCCCGGAAAGCGACAGCCGAACGGCAGCGGCTGAGTATGCAGAAGCATTCTCGTCAGAAGGTGAGAAGAAGGTGGATTTTGTAATTGAGTACTTCGCACAGGAGGAGGCGGGTGCGCGCCTCAACCTTGAGAGCTATGTTGCTCTGAGCGTTGGCGGGGCCGACGGTAGCGATCTGCTCGGTCTCGCGAGATCCACCCCTCTGAAGAATGCGGTGCTTCTCGAAGTCGACGATCTTGCAGCAGAGCGCGCAAGACAAGTCACTGCAGCGGAAATCAAAGAACTTGATGGCCAGCTGCGCGTGATACAGGGTGATGCACACCAGCGACTTGAAGACGTTGTCACGGTCCTTGAGGACCAAAAGTCAGCTGGATACACAGGCTTGGTCTGCCTCTTCCTTGGCGTTCTTCATGAACTCCCACGAAGAAGCCCAAACTTCGAACTTCATCATTTCCTAAGTCGCCTAACGTCCGTCTTTGATAACCAGATTCTGTTTCTGTCAGAGCCCTGCGCGCCCACGCAGGGAGATGAAGCCTGTGAGCTGTCAATAGCGTCTGTAAGTGAGGATGATCTGTACGACGCCGCGGTCTTTATTCGCGACAAGGTTGTACGTTCTAACTCGGACGTCAGAAAGCTCAAGAACGGAAAAATCCAGTGCAGCAGGACTGTTGCTGTCGAGACGCTCCACAAGTTGATTCGCGACGACCCGATCGCTCGAAGCCGGTATGAGGTCGGGGAAAGACTGACCTCATTCAGCGAAGAGGACTTCGTGTCTGCTCTATGGCGAACGCTGACGAAACCGCAGATCTCTGTCACGCCGAGGATAAGCAGGGGGTTCCGGCGCCAACTCAGTGCGTGGGATGTGGTGCTAGCGAAGAGCAAAACGAGCACGCCTCCCTTTGGCGAGCACTATCAGATGCCGCATACGCATACGAGGATCATCGCGGAGTCTCTTCATGGTACGGCCGCCGCAGACGACTCGGCCGGCGATAGGCCTCTTGAGCTTTCAAGTACGGGAGCGCCAGGCGCTCGGGATAGTGTGGGGAGGTGGCTCGTTGGAGACATCGGAAGCGGTGATCCGCTTGGAGAGCATATTCTCCAGTATCGGCGTCTAACGTTCCTCGGTGTTTCGCAACGAAGCCTGCCTATTCACCTACGAAGGATCCTTGAGAGGTGTGTTAGGAGCAACCGGACGGCAAAATGGGAGGAGATCGACGTAATTCTCGCCTCCGAGTCCGATGGGGGATACTGGCACGCCGATTTCGCTGACCGCGCTGAGAAGGCGAGGCAGGAACTTGCTCGAACGCTCACCCACCAAGACTTTCGTCGCGCAGTGCCGCAATTGACCGAGGTGCGGTTCTTTCAGGCTTCGCATCGCGTGAACTTTGGGGGTTGTATACTCGAACGCGATGAAACAAGCGCCATTCTCTATCTAGTAAACTACCTTCCGGCCGTGTCTCCCGTCGAAAGGGGTGCCTTGATGTATGAACTTCAGGTTGACGAGGCGTCGCATCCCAACGCCAAGCTCGTCCTAGAGGAGTTTCGCCGATCTTACGACCGGGTCATCCAGCAAGCTCGACTGCTTGGTGGATTCTCACCTAGTGCCTGGGATGACAGCGCGAAGGACTGGGGGGAGTTCTGCGCGTCGAGTGAGGCGCACAGAGCATCGGCCGACAAGCTGCTGGAAGTCGCTGGTGATGGTCCAAGCTGGAACAGAATTCTCGACCTGGCTGGTGGTACCGGCCATATCGCCGCTCGAGTTCGCGAGCGGTTTCCGACGGCGCACATCACGGTACTCGACAGCTCTCCCCAGATGCTGATGGCTGCTCGACGCGAGCTTTCCGGACCTGCTGAGTTCATGCTCGCGTCGATCCCTGTGACGGCTGAGATGTTCGGGACGGCGAGTCAATCACAGTTTGATTTCGCGTACTGTCATCTGGTTATGCCGGAGGCACTGCAGAATCAGGAGCAGTTGCGGCAGTTCGGTATCTGGATCTCAAGAAGGATTCGCACGGGGGGTTGCTTCGTTCTTTGCGCTCACCATGCGGCAATTGACGCGGGAGAAACCCATCGAAAGGAAAGGGATCCAGTAAAGGATGCCCTCCACAAGGTGCTTCAATCCAAGTTTCATCACCTGGCGCCTCTGGTTCGTAGCGAAGAACGTCAGAAACTCACTCCGACACAGGTGGTTGAGGCGCTTGCCAACACGGAAACTGGTCTTGAACTAGCTCATCAGGAACTTTCTGTCCGATTCCAAGTTCAACCGGACGAGCGCCTGAAGATGTGGCGGACTGCCGCAATACTCAACAGCTACCTAGACGTTAGTGCCATCGACTCAGATGAGCGCCATCGCCTTACGGCCGAAGTTTCAAGGCGCGCGAAGGGTCGGATGCGTGACATGGTTACCTTCTATTGGAAGTTCGAGCCGTCGCGAGGCCAAGGGCCGTCTGGATGAGTTGTTCTCACTGAAGGATATCCGCAATGCCAACCAAGCAAGACTCTCACGCCGACGCATTCAGTCGGTTGCAGGAAAGAACGTTGTGCCCGTTCGCCGAGGGGGCGCGCATTTGGAGGTCCCCAGCCTGGGATAACTCCCTGTCGGTGTTGACTAATTACTCAATAATTGCACGGGAGCTTGGGAGATTTGTTCTCTTCGATCGCGCGGCAACTCTTCATGGGTTCTGCGCCGAGGTGAGGTTGGGTGCTGCAGCTTGCGATTTCGAATCAGTTCGCGTTGGATTTCGCGATCTTCTCTTTGGATTGGCCTCGGAAGATGAGTCATGCCGACGTTGCCTCGCCGCAGACGTTCTTGCGCCAGACTGGCAGTTCGAGTTTTCGGGCATGCGGATGTTCCTGAATGTTTTTGCGCCATGCTACCCGTTCCCCCACTCGAAGTGGATCCCGGACCGAGATCTCTTTCTTGTCTTCTTCCAGCCCGAGCATTCGTTCGATCTTTGCGGAATCAACTCCTCCGAACAGGAAACCAAGGCCGCGATTCGACGCCGTTTCGCCGACGCAGGGATGCCCTATAATGGCGAGTTGATCGACGCTCGATCGGAAGCTCTACTCTACATGTTTCCGTGTGACCCATTCGGCCCGCCAGTCAGATGGTGGCTGTAGTTCCTTGTGTGCGCGACTCTTCCGGCGCGAAGGTCAGCCGCACGGTTATTTGTAATCTCGCGGAGGTCGACGGGCCGAGATTCTCGCTCCCCTCTGAGTGAGACCACCCAACCCGCTCTTCTCGGACACGGTAAGGACGAAGACAGGTGGCGAAGAACGGTACATTGGCTATCACCGACTTCGGTCTTCCGGGGGTGTCGGGACAACGTTGTGGTCAATAAGTAGGCCGTGCACCACGTTCTAGTGCGCAAAGGTAGGTTCGATGTTCAGTGGGAGAAGAACCCACGACCGTGTGTGAGAGGACGGCGCAGTGTCGCTCCAGCGAGTGGTCGTCGATGGGCAATAGAAGGCACTTCATTCCCCCTGCTGAGAGCACGGGTTGGGGACATTTCGCCGCCCACATTGATTGTCACGATCGCGACCTTATCGGCTGGAGTACGCACTGCACGGCCGAGCATGCGAAGCGGAGCAAGCGCTCGGGCAAGCATGTATCCAGCGCTGCGGGACGCTTCGGCCAGTGGGGCCCACCCCGCTCGTACGAGGCGAGAGCGGCCTGACCTGCCAGAGCCGTCGCTTCCGCGATGTGTCGCGACTACTCGCATGAAGCAGGAGGTCATCACGCCGGACACGCCCGAGCAGAACGGCTGTTCGAAGGCTTCTTCAGGAGTCTGAAAGAGGAGTATGCGTGGCAGCCCAACTGGTCGCACGCAGATTCGAAGCGCGCGATCGGAGAAGTGATCGATCGATGCAGCAAACGTACGGCCCCGTCAGGCGCTCGGTTGCAAGTCTCCGCGGGAGTACTGCGCAGAGAATCTACAACGCGTTGCATGGTGTCAGGGGGAGCACCACACCGAGTCGATGCTGGGATCCGAAGCGCTCGACGGCGTGGACCCCGGCATGGCGATCGTCATCTGACCGTCAGACGAGGATCCCCGGCAGCGGCGTCATCCGCTCCTCTTCACCGAGCGGCCCCGGCTCGACCCCGAACGCGTTCAACAACGCGACGTGCAGGTCCGCGTAGATGTTGTTCGGCGCCGCGTACGCGAGGTGCGTGCCCTTCACGACCGAGCCCTGCCCGCCGCCCGCGAGGACGATCGGGAGGTCCGTCGGCCGGTGGTCGTTGCCTTCGCCGGCTTCGCTGCTGAAGAAGACGATGCTGTTGTCGAGCAGCGTCGTGCCGTCGCCTTCGTCGACCGCCTTCATCCGGTCGAGCAGGCGCGCGAAGACCTCCATCTCCCAGAGGCAGATCGCCGCGATCTTCGCGATCTTCACCGGGTCGCCGGAGTGGTGCGACAGCGGGTGGAACGCCTCCGTGAGCGGCGTGCCCTCGTGCATGACCCAGCTGTACGGGCCGAGGTTGTTGTTGCCGCCCTGCTCGGTCATGAACGTCGCGATGCGCGTGATGTCGCACTCGAACGCGAGCACCAGCAGATCGAGCATCGCCTCGTGGCGCGCGAGGTATCCGGAGCCCCAGTCGGGTTCGTCGCCCGCGTCGCACGCCGGCGCGTTCGAGAGCCGAATCACGCGGTCCTCCAGCTCGTTCACCGCGGTGAGGTAGCGGTCGAGTTTGTAGCGGTCGTATTTGCCGAGCCGCGACGACAGCGACGACGCGTCGTCGCGCACGACGTCGAGGACCTTCTGTTTGTTCGACAAACGCTTCGCCCGATCCTCCGCGCTCGCGTTGGCCGCGCCGAAGAGGACGTCGAAGAGCGAACGCGGGTTGCCGTACTTGGCCATCGGCGTCGTCGCGTCGGCCCAGGAGATGTGCCCGATGTACGCGCAGGGCCAGTCGTTGCCCGCGCACACGCCGCTGGAGCTCCCGCCCGACGTTCCGAGCACGAGGGACCGGTACGCCGTCGCGTCGCCGACCGCGTCCGCCGCGATCTGATCCACCGACTTCCCGGCGGCGAAGACCTCCTGGCGGATGTGCTCGAACGTCAGGAACGACGCGGTCTGTTGGAAGTGCGCGCCGCCGCCGACGTCGCCGTCGCGACGCAGCCCCGGAGCGTTGTCCAGTCCGCTCACCACCGTCATGTCCGGCTTGTGACGCGCGAGCGGCGCGAGCAGCTCGGTCAGCGCGTAGTCCGGGCCGGTCTGCGCGGGCGTCCACTTCGCGCGGAGCATCCCGTTGGGCACGTAGTAGTAGAGCAGCCGCTTCGGCGGCGTCGCGGCCTGCGCCCACGCGCGCTTCGGCAGCAGGCTCGGCAGGAACGGGAGCGCGAGGGAGGCCCCCACGCCGCGGAGCATCGTTCGACGGTTCACCTTCGTCATCTCACGGTCCTCCCGTCAGGTGGTCGTACTCACCGGTGCGTTCGTCGCGCCGAGCACGGAAGACCGGGCTCGTCGCGAGTGCCTTCACCAGGCCGCGCAGCGAGCGGTCGCCCTGCGTCCACGTGTCGCGCACGGCGTCGAGCGCACACGCGTCGACGGTGGTTGGGTCGCGACCGAGCGCGTAGGTCGCGAGTTTCTTCGTCACGCAGCGATCGAACGCGGGCTGCGTATCGAGCCACGTCAGCACGTCGGTGTGTCCGGTGACCGCGGTGCCATCGGGCATCTCGGCCGTGGGGTCCACGGTGTCGCCGAAGTCGTCCGTCGTGCGCCAGCGGCCGAGCGCGTCGAAGTGCTCCATCGACATGCCGAGCGGATCCATCATCGCGTGGCACGCGGCGCACGCCGGGTCGACGCGGTGTTGCTCGAGTCGCTCGCGCAGCGTGAGGTCTTCGAGGCCGGGGCGCTGGATGTTGGTGTCGGCGTCCGCGGGCGGCTCGGCCGGCGGCTGGCAGAGGAGGTTGTCGAGGATCCACTTCCCGCGCAGCGTCGGCGACGTGCGGTCGGGGTGGGACGTGAGCGCGTGGACGCCGCCGCTCTCCAGCAGGCCCCCGCGCGGTGCGTCGCCGACGGGGACTTCGACGAACGTTTCGCCGGTGCCGGGCGCCGGCAACCCGTAATGTGCGGCGAGGCGGTCGTTGACCCAGGTGACGTCCGTGTCGAGGAGCTCGCGCAGGTCGCGGTCGCCGCGCATGACGTAGTCGAGCAGACGCTCCAGCTCCGTCGCGAGGTCGCGGCGCAGATCTTCGTCGAGCTCCGGGAAGACCTCCGCGGAGAGCATGAGGGTGTCGAGCCTCCGAAGGCCCAGCCACTGCGCGCCGAAGTCGTGGACCAGCGCGTCGGCCCGTTCGTCCGCGAGCATCCGATCGATCTCGGCTTCGAGGATCGCGTCATCCAGGAGCGTCCCGTCCGCGGCGCGCGCGAGGAGCGTCGCGTCCGGCGGTCCGCTCCACAGGAAGTACGACAGGCGCGTCGCGAGCTCGTAGCCGTCGAGCACCCGCTCGGCTTGGTGGCCCGGGAGCTCCACGCGGTACAGGAAGTGGGGCGACAGCAGCGCCGCCTCCAGCACCAGCTCCATCCCGTCGCGGAACGTGCCGTCGTCGTCGAGCACGGCGTCCAGCAGGCGCGTCTCGTAGCGTTCGACCTCGGCGGCGTCCGGGACGCGTCGCCACAGCGTCGCGAGCACGTTCTCCACCGCGCGGGTGTTACACGCCGGGTCCGATCCGTCGGGGCACACGAGGTAGCGGTCCACGCGCATTCGATCCGTTGCGGGGAGCTCGTTCGGCGCCGGGCCCGTGATCGAGAAGTGGTCGAGGCGCATCCGCACGTCGCGCTGACGGTTCGGGCCGTAACCCATGTTCGTCATCCCGACGCGGATCTCGTGCGGTCCGGCGGGGACGTCGTCGAACACCATCGTGATCTCCATCCACGGGCCGAACTCGAGGTAGTCACCGGGGACCTCGACGACCTGGAACAACGAAGTCCCGAAGTCGACGCGAAGCTCCGGCGGAACGTTCGACTCCGTCGTCACGAGCACGTCGTTCTGGCGCACGCGCTGGTCGGCGTTGTAGCCCTGCACGCGCATCGTCACCGCGTAGCGCCCCGGGTACTCGACCTCCACCAACCCCGGCGTCACGTACGAGATGATGCGCTGGAAGTGATAGACGTCCCGCACGCCGTCGCCGTCGGTATCGACGGGGCCGCCGTGTCCGGTGCCGGGGCGGTTGCCGTTGTACAGCCAGGCGTCGAGACCTTCCGCTTCGTACGTCAGCTCGAGCGGGTCCGCGACGAAGAGCGTGTCGCCGGCGATCCGCTCCGCGGCCTCCGCGTACTGCTCGACGTGTCCCGTCGAGAGCCGCTGCGCGACCGCGACGCTGTCGAACCCGAACGCAATCTCGTCGGGCACCAAGGAGATCGGTCCACGGTAGCCGAGCGCGGACGCGACGGTCGTCGCGTACTGCGTCGAGGAGAGCCTGCGGATCGGCACGTGCCCCGGATCCGGCGGCCCGTCACACACCGGCGGTGCGTCGATCGCGCTCGCCTTCAGATCACACGCGAGCGCCTCCACCGCCGCGCGCTCCTCCTCGGGCCACGCGTCGCGGCCGAGCGGCATCCTCGGCACGCCATCCTCGGCGAGCACCGCGAGCAACGAACGCGGCGGCGCCGAGGTGTCGAGCAGGCCGACCGCCCACATCGCTTCGAACGTTCGCGCCGCGTCGTCGGGCCAGACGATCAGATCGTGGCTCGTGCCCGGCGCGTGGCACTCGGCGCAGCCTCCTTCGGCGATCGGTCGCACGATGAGCGGGTGCACCGTGTCGCGGTACTGCGCCTCGAGGTCCGCGCGCTCCTTGGCGACCGCGTCGTCACACCGCGCGGGCGCGGGCGGTGGCGGTGGCGGCTCGACGTCGATCTCGGGTGCCGCGCAGGCGGCGAGGAGGAGGACCGGTTCGAGACGAAGACGCGGCACCGCATTCGAGGATACTCCGTCGCCGCGGGTTCTGGCTGGGGTTGCGTGTGAACCGTTGGTCCACACGAGGACGAACGCGTCAGTTCCGGGCGTTGGGTTCGACGTCCGCGGTGATGGTCTCGGAGGGATCGTCGTCGTCGGACTTCGACAACGACTTCACGCGACGCAGGGGCACGCGCGCGATGACCTTCGTCTTCTCGCGGTCACGTGCGGTGAAGCGTTCGCCGCGGGGGCGCGGGGCGCTCGGCTCGTCTTCGCCGGACAGGCGGCGGAGCGCTTCGCCGAGCTCGTGGCCGGCTGGGGTCGCCTCGGGTGGGAACTCACGTCCGAACTTCGAGTCGACCTTGGCGATGGGCTCCGGGAGGCGCGTCACCGGGATCTCCTTCGGCGGTTCGAGGACGAGGTCGTCCACGAGGCCCTGCACCGCCGCCGACTGCTCGACGATGGCCTCGACGGGGGTGACCAGCGGGAGGTCGACACCCGACGGCGCGCGTGGTTCGACGACCGGCAGCTCCGGCTCGTCGGGGATGTCGCTGTCACGAACCTCTTCGTCGAGCCGGCGCATCGCCTCGATCATCAGGAACGTGTTCGGCTTGCCGATGTTCTTCGGCACCGGCGAGTCGCGGTACTCGATGCGGAACAGCCCCGCGCCGGGCCGAGCGAGCCGGTAGAAGGCTTCCTCGCCGAGGAGCGGTCCGCACATCGCGCCGCGCAGGTGGCCGTCGTCGACGTTGAGCTCGCCGTTGCGGCCGTCTTCGTACTGCAGCACGACGTGCGCGGTCTTCTTGCCGATCTCCAAGCTCTGCATGATGTCGAGCCCGGTCATGTCCTTGAGTGATCCGCTGACGCCTTCGAACTGCACCGTCGGCGCGACGACTTTGCGCCCCGACGACCGCTTCTGGATCTCGCGACGGATCTTCGAGGTCGTCACTTCGATCGACAGCGGCTTCACGATGAAGTCGTCCGCGCCGAGCTCGAGCGCCTTCGCCTGACGGAAGTCGTCGCCGCGGTTCGAGGTGATGAACACCGCCGCGTCCGCGTTCTTCGCGCGCAGCTCGAGCAGGATGTTGTAGCCGTCGATCCCCGGGAGGGCGGCGTCGAGGAACGCGACGGTCGGTGTGCGCTCGCGACACAGGGTGCGCGCGCGTTTGCCGTCGTTGGCGACGACGACCTCGCACTCCTCCTCTTGGATGCGCGCGACGAGCTCGTCCGCGACGGAGGTGTCGGCGTCGGCGATCAACACGATCGGCGGACCGGCGGGCTCGGCCTCGACCGGGGCTTCGATGAAGATCGGCTCCTGGATCTGGATCTCGGGCGCCGCCTCGACGACTTCGTCGCCGTACCACGACTGGATCAGCCCGCGGATCGCCGTGCGTTTGGCGACGAACACGTCGACGTCGTTCACGCCGAGCACGACCTTCGTCTCGAGGATCGCGCGCTCGTCGTACGGATCACACACCGCGAGGCTCACCGAGCGTCGCTCCTCGTTGATCGACGTCGGGATGATCAGCGTCGCCTCGGCCGCCTCGCGCGGGAAGCGATTGAGCAGCTTCGTCGGGGGCGGCAGAGCGAGCAGGTCGCTCTCCGCGATCACGGGCGAGCCGGACTGCGTGCTGAGGGCGCGCGCGAGGTCGTCCTCCGAGATGTTGCCGGAGGCGACGAGCAGCTCGCCGATGCGACCACCCCGCGCGCGTTGCTCCGCGAGCGCGATCTCCAGGTCCTGCATCGTGATCGCCGACTGCTCCATCAGCACCTGGCCGAGCGGGAGGCGGTCGCCGCTCGTGACCGAGAAGCCCGACAGCTGCGAGATACCGGTGTTGGTCCCGTCGAAGCCGCTGTGCGCCGACAGGTTGCTCTTCGAATCCCGGGGGCGGCTCGCCGTGTAGAGCCCGGACTGCGCGCCGAACTGACGGCGCATGTAGACCGCGAGGTCGCGCGTCGCGGCGCGGCGGGGGAGATCGTCGGCGGCGCGCGAGAGCTCACCGAGGAGCGCGCCGGTCGTCTGGTAGCGCGCGTTGCGATCGCGCGCGAGCGCCTTGTGGCAGATGCGATCGACGGACGGCGGGACCTCGTCGTTGATCGACGACGGCGGCGGGATCGCGTGCGACACGATCAGCTTGATCGTCGCCTTGTGGTCCTTGCCGCGGAAGAGGCGCTGGCCGGTGAGCATCTCCCAGAGAACGACGCCCGCGGAGAAGACGTCGGATCGCTGGTCGATCTCCTTGCCCATCACCTGCTCCGGCGACATGTAGCCGAACTTGCCGTGCAGGTTGCCGGGGAGCTTGAAGCCGTCCTTCTCCGACAGCACACGCGCGATGCCGAAGTCGGTGACCTTCACCTCGCCCTCGTAGGAGATGAGGATGTTCTGCGGGGAGATGTCGCGGTGGATGAGCCCGAGCGGCGAGCCGTCGGTCGCGCGCATGCGGTGGGCGTAGTCGAGGCCGGTCATGAACTCGGTCGCGATGCACAGCGACAGGTTCAGTGGGAGACGCTCCTTGCGTCGGTAGGCCGTGGAGAGCACCGCGGCGAGGTCGCGCCCGCGCACGTACTCCATCGCGACGAAGACCTGCTTGTCGATCTCCCCGAGGTCGTGGACCTGGACGACGTTGAAGTGCTGGAGGCTCGCCGCGAGCTTCGCCTCGTGGATGAGCATCTGGGCGAAGGTCTCGTTCTCCGAGTAGCGCGGGTGGATCTTCTTCAGGGCGAGGAGCTTCTCGAACCCCGAGTACCCCTGGAGCTTGGCGAGGAAGATCTCGGCCATGCCACCGTCCCCGATGCGATCGAGGATGATGTAGGGGCCAAAGCGTTGAACTCCTTCGGAAGACATGGGGCGCGCGAACTTGCGTGATTGTCGTTGCTCTCCACCGTCCTCGCAATGGAACTCGTCCGGAAGATCGGGTCGACGGTGTGGGCGAATGGGCGCGTTGCGGTACGATACGCCCGAACCATGACGCGCCGCGTGTACCGATGGTCCTGGTGCCTGCTCGCGCTTTGTGCGTGTTCGAGCGGCGACGACGGCGGCGCGGAGCGCGACGGCGGCCCTCCGCGGGACGTCGGCGTGGCCCGCGACGGGGGCCCGCGCGATTCGGGGATCCTCCCCCGCGACGCGGGGCCGCGCGACGCGGGCGACCTCACGTGTCGCTTCTCGTGCCAGTGCCCGCAGGGCGTGGGGTGCATCGACGGCGTCTGTCGCGCCGTCGGCCAACCGATCTACTGCTGCGACAAGGCCGGCTGCCCGAACGGTGCGCCGTGCCTCGACACCACGGATCGTCCGCGTGTCTGCGACGGCGACGACCTCCCCGACGCGGGCTCGTGCCGCTACGACGGTGGCCCTCCGCCCGCGCCGAACCAGCCCGTCGGCGGCGCGTGCGCCGACGACACCACCTGCGCGGACGGACTGACCTGTTGGACAAGAGACGAGGCGCCGGGGTTCTGGGGTTACTGCACGATCTCACCGTGTGAAACGTCCGGGTGCCCGGTCGGCAGCGCGTGTTTTCAGTTCCCCAACGGGCCTACGGGGTGCCTCCAGCTGTGTCAGGCGGACCCGTCGTGTCGCCCCGACGCGCACTGCGTGGAGGCCGTCGTGCCCGGCGCGAACGGCGTGTGCGTGACGGACTGCCGCGACGACGTCATCGACTGCGATCCCCGCGACGGGACCTGGTACTGCAATCGCGCGACGGGCCGCTGCGCGTCCACGCCGTTGCAGCAGGTCGGTTCGCGCATGGGCGGCCGCTGCAAGAGCACCGTCGACTGCGGCATGGGCGAGGTTTGTTTCTCCGAGCTCGGCTGGGGCTTCCCGTGCGGTATGTGCGCGCAGATCTGCTCCGGAACACCCGAAGCGACGCCGTGTCCGACGGGCTCGACGTGTCAGCCGTACGGTGACTTTGGCGTGTGCTTCGTCGACTGCGCGAGCGACGGGACTTGTCCGCAGCGGACAGATGCGGTGTGTGATCGCCGCGAGGGCTGGGCGACGGACGCCTGCATACCGACACCGTGAAAAAACGACCGCTCCTCCACATCATCGACGGCTCCGGCTACATCTTCCGGGCCTACTACGCGATTCGACCGCTCACCACCGCGCGCGGCGAACCGACCAACGCGGCCATGGGGTTCGCGACGATGATCGACAAGGCGCTCCGGGAGGAGAGCCCGACGCACTTCGCGATCACGTTCGACGCCGGCGGCAACAACTTCCGCAAGGACCTCTACCCCGAGTACAAGGCGAACCGTCCGCCGCCGCCGGAGGATCTCGCGACGCAGATCCCGCGCATCCACCAGATCGCGGAGGCGTTCCTCTTGCCGTGTTTCAATCTCGAGGGGTGCGAGGCCGACGACACGATCGCGACGCTCGTCCGCATCGCGTTGGAGCAGGGCTTCGACGTTCGGTTGATCACCGGAGACAAGGATCTGTTCCAGCTCGTCAATGACCGCGTGACGATCTTCGAGCCGATGCGCAACCAGCGCTTCGGTCCGAAGGAGGTCGAGGAGAAGATGGGGGTGCCGCCCGAGCTCGTCGCCGACGCGCTCGCGCTCGCGGGGGACTCGACCGACAACATCCCGGGCGTGCGCGGCGTCGGCCTGAAGACCGCGGCGAAGCTGCTCAACAAACACGGCGACCTCGAATCCGTGCTGGAGGCGGCGAAGAACAAGAAGGTCAAAGGCAAGATGGGCGAGAACCTCGCGGCGAACGCGGAGGACGCGCGTTTGTCGAGGAAGCTCGTCGCGCTCGACGACCACGTGAAGGTCTCCGTCGAGGACGTCGAAGAGCTCCGTTACGGCGGGCCGGATCAGTCGCGCCTGTACGAGCTGTACACCGAGCTCGAGTTCAAGAAGCTCATCCCGAAGGTCGCGCAGGACGAAGACGAGCTGGAGCCGCCCCCCGCGCCGGAGGGGCCGAAGAGCCTGCAGATCACGATCGACCGCGAGGGGTACCGGACGATCACCACCGCCAAGCAGCTCGAGACGGTGGTCGCCGAGTTGAAGTCGGCGTCGCGCATCGGCGTGTGGTTCGAGACGGACACGACGCAGGCGGTCGACTCGAAGCTCGTGGGGATCGGTCTGTCGCGTGAGAAGGACAAGGCGGTCTACGTGCCGCTCGCGCACGGCGACGGGCTCGACGCGGCGACGGTGCTCGAGGCGCTCGTGCCGGTGTTCACGGACTCGGCGATCACCAAGGTGTCGGTCGACGCGAAGAACGTCGTTGGTGTGCTGGCGCGCGAGGGGATCGAGATGGCGGGCCTCGCGTTCGACACGACGATCGCGAGTTATCTCTTGGAGCCCGACGAGCTGAACCACGGCCCGGTGTTGGTGTCGCGGCGGTACATCGGCCACGAGCCGCTGGAGCGTTCGAAGGTCCTCGGCACCGGGAAGAAGGCGGTCACGGTGGAGTCGCAGCCGGCGCCCGAGATGACGCCGCTGATGGCGGAGCTCGCGGACATCGCGTTGGTCGGGACGCAGGCGATGGAGCCGGCGATCGAGGACGCGGCGGTGGACGGCGTGCTGAAGGACGTCGAGCTGCCGCTGGTGCCGGTGTTGTCGCGGATGGAGCGCGTGGGGATCCGGATCGATCTCGATCGGTTGGCGCGGATGTCGGAGCGGTTCGGCAAGGAGCTGAAGCGCCTGGAGGCGACGTGTTTCGAGGCGGCGGGCAAGGAGTTCAACGTCGGCTCGCCGAAGCAGCTCGAGCAGATCCTCTTCGAGGAGCTGGAGCTGAAGATCGTGAAACGCACCCGCACGGGGCGGCCTTCGACGGACCAGTCCGTGCTCGAAAATCTCGCGGATGCGCACCCGCTACCGCAGGCGATCCTCGACTACCGTCAGGTGCAGAAGCTCCAGAGCACGTACGTCGAGGCGCTGCCGAAGATGGTGTCGCCGAAGACCGGTCGCGTGCACACGCTGTTCTCCCAGAGCACAGCGGCGACGGGGCGCCTGTCGTCGACGGACCCGAACCTCCAGAACATCCCGATCCGCACCGAGCTGGGGCGCGAGCTGCGTCAGGTGTTCATCGCGGACGAGGGCAACGCGCTCATCTCGGTGGACTACTCGCAGATCGAGCTGCGCGTGCTCGCGCACTTCTCGCAAGACGCGTTGCTGTTGAAGGCGTTCGCGGATCGCGCGGACGTGCACACGCGCACGGCGGCGGCGATCTTCCAGATCGATCCGGAGGAGGTCGATCGCGAGAAGCGAACGCAGGCGAAGGCGGTGAACTTCGGCGTGTTGTACGGGATGGGGCCGGTGCGTCTCGCGCGGGACCTGAAGATCCCGCGTCGCACGGCTTCGCAGTTCGTGAAGGACTACTTCGATCGCCAGCCGGGCGTGCGAAAGTTCATCGACGAAACCCTCGACGGCGCACGTGCGAATGGGATCGTGCGGACGATCCTCGGGCGGCGCCGGCTGATCTCGGACATCAACTCCAAGAACCGCGGGGCGCGCGCCGCCGCGGAACGGATCGCGACGAACACGCCCATCCAGGGGAGCGCCGCAGACCTGATGAAGCTGGCGATGATCCGCGTCGACGCGGTGCTCGCGGAGGAGTTCCCGGCCGCGCGGATCCTGCTGCAGGTACACGACGAGCTCCTCGTCGAGGCGCCCGAGGAGGACGCCGAGGCGGTCGCGAAGCTCGTCACGCAGCTGATGGAGAACATCTACCCGCTCGAGGTCCCGCTCGACTGCGAAGCGAGCTGGGGACCGAGCTGGGACGACGCGCACTGAGAAGCTATGAGCTGGCAGCCGGCAGCCGGCAGCCAGAGGGCAGCAGCCGGCTGCGAGAGGGGCGGTTCTCTGCTGTGCGCTGTTGGCTAGCGGCTCTCGAGGAGGTCCGCGATGTCGTCGGCGTGCTCCTCCTCCGTCGCGAGGATCTCTTCGATCATGCGGCGGGTGGTCGGGTCCTTGTCGCCGAGCCACTTCGCCATCTGCGTGTAGACGTCGACGGCGATGCGCTCTGCGACGAGGTCTTCCTTGAGCATCGCTTCCAGCGTGCGGGTGTCGTCGTTTGTGTACTCCGCGTGCGCGCGGGTCGCGATGGTCTTCGGGTTCAGATCCGGGACGCCGCCGAGCTGCGTGATGCGTTCGGCGATCTGATCCGCGTGCGCCTGCTCCTCCTGCGCGTGCTCCAGGAACTCCTCGGCCGCTTCGCGACCGCGGATGCCGGAGGCGCGGTAGTAGTGGTTCTTGTAGCGGAGCGTGCAGACGATCTCCGTCGCGAGCGCTTCGTTGAGGACCTTGATGACTTGCTCGCGGTCCGCGCCGTACGCGTCCGTCACGGCGCCCTTCTCCATCTCGCGCTTCGCGCGGTCTCGGATACGTTCGATGTCGAGTACAAAATTGTCGGTCATGCCCGGTTGAAGAGCAGCATCCGTGCCACCCGGATCGCGGCTCCTGCGCGCCGCTCTGCACGGGGCGGCGTGGCGAAACGCCACGGGCGCCGCACGTTGCCTCGCGCAGCGCGCAGGTTCGTGCGCGAAAGCTGCGTCGATGGCCCCGGCACGAAAGTGGCGAAGCGGATCGCGCATGAACTGGGAGAACCTGCTCGACCAAGTCCTCTCCACCCTCGAGGGGTGGACGAACGCCGCGGCGGCGCTGTTGCCGAACTTCGCGGTCGCGATCGTGGTGCTGTTGATCGGCTTCGGCGCGTCGAAGCTCGTCGGGGCGATCGTTCAGCGCTCGCTCAACCGCGTCTCCGACAACCACCAGGCGACCGCGCTCGTCACGCAGCTCAGTCGGCTCGTCGTGCTCGGCGCTGCGATGTTCGCGGCGCTCGGCATCCTGCAGCTCGACGGGACGGTGAAGTCGCTCCTCGCCGGTGTCGGCGTCATCGGCCTCGCGCTCGGTTTTGCGTTCCAGGACATCGCGTCGAACTTCGTGTCCGGTGTGGTGCTCGCGTTCCGTCGGCAGTTCGACCGCGGTGACTTGATCGAGGCGGCGGGGTTCTTCGGGATCGTCGAGGACGTCAACCTGCGCGTGACGATCGGGCGCACGTTCCAGGGTCAGAAGGTGATCATCCCGAACAAGGACATCTTCAACTCGAAGATCACGAACTACCACACGAGCGGCGAGCGCCGGATCGACTTGGAGGTCGGCGTGTCGTACGGCGACGATCTCGAGAAGGCGAAGCGCCTCGCGGTGGAGGCGGCGTCGAGCATCGACGGGCGCCTCGAGAGCAAGGACGTCGACGCGGTCTATACGGGCTTCGGATCCTCGTCGATCGACATGAAGGTCCGCGTCTGGGTCAATCCTACGCAGCGGGACTTCCTGACCGCGCGCAGTGACGTCATCATGGCGATCAAGCGCAAGTTCGACGAAAACGACATCACGATCCCGTTCCCGATCCGTACGCTGGACTTCGGTGTCCCCGGCGGGCTCCCGCTCGGGGAGGTGCTCCCGCAGGTCATGAGCGCAAGGAACGGCCGCGCGCTGACCGCCGAGAACTGAACCGCGATGCATGGTAGCGTTTCGGCCAATCGTGGCCCGGTCGGACCCTCCGAAGCGCTCGCCGAAGAAGAAGGCGAAGAAGCGTCTACCGTCGCGCTCCGGCGCCAACGGTCGCTCGCGCGGGCCGATCGTCTCCGACGTCCAGCGCAACATCCTCCGCACGCGCGGCGCGCAGAAGGAGCTGGAGGCCCGCGTCCGCGAGCTCGAGAGCGAGCTGTCGGACATGCACTACGAGCTCGAGCGCTCCGAGCGGCGCGTCGAGGCGATGAAGCAGATCGGGCGCGCGCTCGGGTCGAACCTCGAGCTCGACCCGCTGCTGTCGGAGATCGTGTCGCGCACGACGGACCTGCTGGAGGCGGATCGCTCCACGCTGTTCCTGGTGGACGCCGACAAACGCGAGCTGTGGTCGAAGATCATTCAGGGCGAGGAGCTCAAGGAGATTCGGCTCCCGTTCGGGCAGGGCCTCGCAGGCTGGGTTGCGGACCACGGTAAGCCGCTCCACATCCGCAACGCGTACAAGGACAAACGTTTCAACCCGGCGTTCGACAAGGAGTCCGGTTACAAGACGCGCTGCATGCTCGTGTGGCCGGTGCGTCACCCGCAGAGCACGGAGGTGCTCGGGGTGGTGCAGGTCCTCAACAAGAAGGAAGGCAACTTCAACGCGACGGACGAGCGTCTGCTGGAGGCGATCGCTTCGGAGATCGGCGTCGCGCTCGAGGTGGCGACGCTCTACCGGCAGGCGGTCGAACACTCGGAGGCGCTGGAAAAGACACAATCCGAGTTGCAGCTGCTGTTCGAGACGGAGCGGGTCATCTCGCAGTCGTCCGCGCTCGAAGACATGCTCGGCGCGATCCTCGACACCGCGATGACGGCGCTGCGCGCGAAGACCGCGGCGATTCACGTGATCGACGAGCGGGGCCTCCGCATCGAGGTCATCGCCGCGCACGGCGTCTACGCGCGTTCGCTCGAAAAGACCGCGCTGCAGATCGGCGAGGGGGTCGTCGGCAACATCGTTCGCACGGGCGAGCCGGTGTGTTTGAACGACCTGGAGGGGATGCGCCGCGGGCGCATCAACGCGCGGTCCGTGCTCGCGGTGCCGATCCGCACGAAGTACTCGGGCATCATCGGTTCGTTCGAGCTGATCAACCGCCGCGACAAGAAACACTTCTCGCAGAGCGACGTCGCGACGTTGACGGTGGTGGCCGCGCAGGCGGGCCGTGCGATCGCGGCGGAGCGGCGGCGCAAGGAACGTGAGCAGTCGGAGCGGCTCACGACGATCGGGCGGATGCTGTCGGGTGTCATGCACGACATGCGAACACCGATGACGTTGATCTCCGGCTACACGCAGATCATGGCGTCGTCGGAGAACGTCGACGATCGTTCGCAGTACGCGCACCTCGTGAACCGGCAGATCGATCTGCTGTCGGCGATGACGAAGGACCTCCTCGCGTTCGCGCGCGGCGAGCGCAACGTCCTCATCCGCAAGGTCTACGTGCACCGCTTCATGGACGAGATGCGCGATTACCTCGAGCAGGAGTTCGCGGGTTCCGGCGTCACGTTGGTGCTCGACACGCGTTACCGCGGCGCCGCGCGCTTCGACGAGACGAAGATGCGGCGTGTCTTCCACAACATCGCGCGGAACGCGCGCGAGGCGATGCCGGGGGGCGGAACGTTCCGCATCCGCGTCCTGCAGGACGACGAGTACCTCGTCATCCACTTCACGGACACCGGCTCCGGCATCCCGTCGGAGCTCGAGGATCGCGTGTTCGAGCCGTTCGCGACGTCCGGCAAGGTCGGCGGCACCGGCCTCGGCCTCGCGATGGTCCGGCAGATCGCCGAGGAGCACCGCGGGACGGTGAACTACGAGAGCACGCGCCGCGGCACGCGCTTCACGTTCCGACTACCGCTCGAACCCTGATCTAACTTTCCTGGGGGAGCTCGCCGAGCTTGGGGCGGCGGCGGCGGCGCGTCTTTTCGGGCACCATCCCGCGCATCGCTTCGAGTTTGCCGAAGCAGAGCAGGCGGTCGCCGGCTTCGAGGACGCGCGTGGTCTTCGGGTTCGGGATGACGGTGGTGCCGCGGTAGAGCGTGAGCACGTTGATGTCGCGGTTCCAGAACTCGTTTCCTTCGATGGTCTTGCCGACGTACGAGGAGCCCTCGGGGATGTGCAGCTCGGCGACGCCGTAGCCGCGGCTGACGGTGAGGCGTTGGCGGATGTCGATCTCCGGGAAGTCCACCTGCGCGGCCATGTAGTCGACGATGGCGCCGGCGATGTCGAGCTGCGTGCACGTCTCGATGCCTTCGAGGCCCGGCGACGAGTTGACCTCCATGACCTGCGGGCCGTCCTTGCCTTCGAGCATGTCGACGCCCGCGACGCGCAGCCCGAGGATCTGCGCGGAGCGCACGGCGGTGCGCACGTACTCGGGATCGAGCTCGACCTGCTCGGTGCGTCCGCCGCGGTGCACGTTGCTGCGGAACTCTTGCCCCTGCGCGACGCGTCGCATGGCGGCGACGACCTGGTCGCCGATGACGAACGCGCGGATGTCCTTGCCTTTGCTCTCCGCGACGAACTTTTGGACGAGGACGTTCTGCTTCTGTGACTGGAGGAGCTCGATGATCGACTCCGCGGCCTTCACGGACTCGGCGAGCAGGACGCCGATGCCCTGCGTCCCTTCGATCAGCTTGATGATGACGGGTGCGCCGCCGACGCGTTCGATGGCGGGGAGGACGTCACGTTTGTCACGCACGTAGGACGTACGCGGGATGCCGATTCGGTGGCGGCTGAGGATCTGGAGGCTGCGCAGTTTGTCGCGCGAGTTGATGATGCCGACGGCGGAGTTCGCGCAGAAGACGTCCATCGTCTCGAACTGCCGGACGACGGCGGTGCCGAAGTAGGTGATGGACGCGCCGATGCGCGGGAGCACGGCGTCGTACGTGCTGAGCTGTTTCTGGCGCCAGTAGAGGTCCGGCGCGCCCTGTTCGAGGTCGATCGCGAACTTGAGGGTGTTGAGGACCTTCACGTTGTGGCCGCGGGATTCGGCCGCTTCGCGGAGGCGCTTGGTGCTGTACGACTTCGAGTTCGCCGAGAGGATTGCGAGCTTCACCCTTCACGGATGGAACCCCTCGGGGGTGATGTCAACCTTCGTCGCGTCAGTCGCCGAGGAGCGCGTCGACGGTGGCTTGGTCGGCGCCGGGGAATTCGTAGTCGTCGAGCTCGAGCGGTGAGACCCAGGTGAAATCGTGGATACCGATTTTGCGGATCTCTTCGTCGGGGGTGACGAGTTTGCAGCGGTAGACGCGGAAGTCGATGACGTAGGCGGTGTACTCGTGGGTGACGGAGATGGTCGGTTCGCGGACTTCGACGTCGATCTCCATCTCCTCGCGCAGCTCGCGGGCGAGGGCGGCTTCGTCCGATTCGCCTTCTTCGACGCGTCCGCCGGGGAACTCCCAGAGCAGCGGGAGCGAGCTCGTCGGCTTGCGCTGCGTGATCAGGTACTTGCCGTCGCGTTCGATCTGGGCGGCGACGACGCGGATCTTCCGCTTGCTCATGGGTCAGCGCCGAAGAATGGCACAAGGCCCTCACGAAGGCCACGAATCGCGTGGCAGCCGTCGCCGATGAGGTCGTAGTACGTCTGGGCGGACGAGGCCTTGATCTTGTCGAGGTTGGCGTACGCGCCCGAGAGCGCTTCGATGGTGTTCAGGAGGTCGCCGGCGACTTCGCGGAGGCGCTTCTTGTCGTCCGCGGAGAGCTTCACGACGCCTTGTTCGGAGGCGAGCGCGAACGTCTCGAGGATGTGCCCGTAGAACTTGAGCTCCTGCACGAGGATCAGGATGCGGACGTCGGGGCGTTGCGTGGCGAAGTTGCGGTAGATGCGGCGCTCGGCTTCCCAGCGGAAGAGCACGGTGTCGAGCTGCGCGCGGACCTTGGCGAGGAGGTTTTCGTCGCCCTGTTGCTGGGCGGCTTCGGCGGTGGTCTGGACGAAGTGCAGGCCGCCGCAAGGGTGTCCGAAGATCCCGGTGCGGTCCTTGGTGACCTGATCGGGGTGTCCGCTCTCGCGGAGTCGCGTGAGCGTTTGTTGATCCTCTTCGAGGTGGTGCACGGCGCGGAGCGCGAGCTCGAGGAGCGTCTTCTTGCCGAACTTGGTGTCGATGGCGTCGGAGGCGCCGTGGCGTTCGAGGATGGCGCCGTGGGTCCAGGCGAAGCGGTGCCAGTCTTTGTCGTTGGAGGGGATCGCGGTGACCCACTCGGCGTCGTCGGCGAGGCGTTTGAGCGTGATGGTCTCGCCGGTGCCGAGCTTGAACTTCTTGTCTTCGTTCACGCCGGCGGCGAGCAGGGCGCGGACGATCATGTTGCCGTGCGGATCGACGGGCGTGCCGCTCGCGGTGCGCTCGGGGAAGCCGTAGATCTTGCGACCGTCGGTCTTGGCGCTGACGGTGAAGTCGCTGACCATGACGTCCACGGCGAGCCGCCCGTCGGACGCCTTCATGTCTTTCCCGAACACGAGCAGTCCGTGCGCCATCGCCCAGGGGTTCGTCCGGTCGTGCGCCCCCGCGGTGACGTTGGCGGTGAGCGTGGCGATGGCCTTCTCGACGTCGGCCTTGGAGGCCTCCCGCTTCGCGGGCACCTCCGCGCCCGCAGACGGCGGCGTCCCCTGAGGCTTCGGCGCAGGCGGCGGCGCCTTGGCGGGCGGCGCCTTCGCAGGCGAGGGCGGCGGCGCCGACTTCGGGGGATCGTTCTCCTTGCACGCACCGGCCACGGCCAGCCCGACGACGATCAGCGCAGCGACGATCCAAGCAGCTCGCTTCATTGCGGGGAGCTACGTACCCCACAACGCATCCGGACGTCCAAGCACCGCCGCGCGAGCTTGGGCTTGACCGTGCGGGAGCCGGGGATTAGGGAGGCGAGCAGGGCCTTTAGCTCAGTCGGCAGAGCAGGGGATTTTTAATCCCAAGGTCGTGGGTTCGATTCCCACAGGGCCCATCGGGTGGCGACCCCCTCTGATCTCGCGCAGCATCGCGGGATCTTTTCGTCTTTCGGTCTTTGCAAGCTCGGTTGCGAGACGGTGCCATCGGTCTCATTCGTCTCTCTGGAGCCGTTGAATCGCATGTGTCTGGTACATGTTTGACACAGTCCTGGAGGCCTACAGGCAGCGTAGAAGCGGTCGAGGACTGCGACACGGCGTCTTGGATGCGCGCGGCCAGCAGCTCCGGCGGGAGTCGTCCGTAGACGCGCTCGACCATTGTGCTGTCCTTGTGCCCCATGCAAGGGGCGATCAGATCGGGCGGCGCGCCGGAGGCGCGAAGCCAAACGCCGAACGTCCGGCGCAGGTCGTTCGGGGAGCACGGGGCGATGCCTGCTCGCTTGCAGGCGGCCCTGATGTCACGACCGTGGTTGCTCCACCGCTGGAACAGCAGGCCGTTCGTGCCCCCGGCGTGGCGCACGGCGAACTCGAGTAGCTCGCGGTGCGCCAGGAGGACGATCGGTACGACGCGGTCTCGGGTGCTGCGCTTGGTACGTCGGATGTGGACGCGCGAGAGGTCGGCGGAGACGTCGGCCCGCCGCGCTCGGTCGGTCGGGCCCCATGACGAGGAGGTCGCCAGAATGAACGCGACCCGCGCCGCGCGGTCGGCCGGCAGCTCCCCGAGCAAGGCCGTCACCTCCTCTGCGGTGAGGAACCGTTCCCGTGGGCGGTACCGCTGGCGAGAAGCCGACCGGCAGCACGGCGTTGACGTCGCCCGCCCACTCGCCGTTGTGCCTCGCTAACTTCAGAGCCTTCCGAAGGACCACGAGCTCCTTGCTGATCGTGTTCTCGGCCTCCCTCGGCGCGGCGCTGAGAGATGTAGGCGTCGACCTCACGCGGCGTCAGCGTCTTCAGCGGGTACGGGGCAGTGCCGCCCTGCTCGAAGATGCGAACGAGGTGTCCGGCCTTACGGCGATGGAAGTCGACGGTGGCCTCGCTACGCCGCCCGGCGCGCGACAGCTCGGTGAGGGCGGCGACCGACGTGGCTAGCGCTCGTCCGAGCGTGGCGCGGGCTGCTCGAAACCGGTGCTGAATGGGAGCGTCGTGCCGTCGGAGGACTACGAGGTCGTTTGTCGCGGAGACGTGCGGCAGGAGAATCGCTGAGCATCCGACTCGGCCCGGGCCGCTGCTCATTTGAACGCCTGAAAACAGAGGGGACCAGCGTTGCCACGCGGCCGACCCGCGACTAGGTTCGCATGTCTCGGAAAGTCCGAGACGAAGAGCATGGGATCGCGAGACACAGAAGCGGGAATCCGCGATGCGATCGAGATCGGTCGACGGAACGAGCGGACGAGGGACCTACTTCACAACTGGTGCTCTCACCTATCTGTCGAGCGCTCACAGTTCGCAGGAATGGGGCTCGTTGAGCAGCAGACCGGGCTGCCAATATTTATGGGCTTCGTCCAGTGTCCACATGCAGCGCACAAGGGCAGCCACTCGATGGATTTCCGGCGGATTGCTTTGGACTTTCACGACAAGAACTGCGTTGGGTGCGAACATCGAAATCCTGTCCGGTTTCCAAACATCTCGGAGATTGTTGGAGAACGGGACAGGCACCAGCAACTGGGCCAGGAGCGTCAGAAGGCAGAGAAAACAAAGAGGGAGCAGGAACGAGAAGTCCGAGAGGAGCTACGAAACAAGCAGCGTGATCAAACTTCGCCTGGAGTGAAAGGTGTCCTCGATCTCGTCTCTGCGCTCGACGAAACCGGGACTAAGGAGGCATCGGCTCTGCTCTTGGCCGCAGCACAGGCCGCACCCGGTGCCTTCCGCGACATTCAGGATCATCTCTACGCATTGCTCCAATCGGATGAGCCCGCCAAGGCGCAACCGGCGCTGCAAGTGCTGAACCTGGTCGCAGACGACAGGCGCCGCCTGGGCCAAGCTTGTCTTGTCTACCTTGGGGCCAGCCACAGCTCCACGGTGGCCGCGGAAATAGCCGCGTCAGAGATGACCGCCGACGACTCCAAGTTGATTCGTGCTGCGATGGGATCCATATGTGAAATCGCCTCGCCGACGGAGCTGATTCCCGGACAACGCTTGGACTCCCGTCCGGCTGCATTGCTCAAGGCCTACGATCTGTTTCCGGATACGCTCGAAAGCTATTTCTCCTGGGCGCTCTCTAGCCAGAGCGACTGGACCAGAGCGGCGGCTGCTCGCGCCCTCCGTCCGCTCTTCGCTCACAAGCCAACGGCA
This sequence comes from Deltaproteobacteria bacterium, assembly GCA_040218735.1. Taxonomy (GTDB): domain Bacteria; phylum Myxococcota; class Kuafuiibacteriia; order Kuafuiibacteriales; family Kuafuiibacteriaceae; genus JAUHYN01. Next base: position 637,834 of record JAVJQW010000023.1, on the reverse strand, counting down.
ATCGCAAAAACCATTCCGGTCCTGGCGAAGAGCGTTGAATTCACGGAAAGCCGACACGGCTACGGAGCCCGCGTCTCAGAGCACGCGGTGAGGGCAATTGTAGAGGCGCTTAGGCAACGGCCCTCTGAAGCAGATGAGCTGTTGCAGGAAGCGATAAGCGCTGCATCGGAGGATGGACGAGAGAAGCTCTTCGGGGCGTACACGGAGGTGCTTCGATTTGCTCGTCGCGAAGCGGAAGATCGGGATGTCGAACCGGAGCGCGTCTGCCTTCAACGTCTTATCGCAACAGTGGTCAGCCTGCCGAGAGACGAGCGCCTATCGGACGCAGCCCGATCCCTCTCCCACCTAGAAAGTCGCCTCCTCAAAGAAGCAAGCGAATCGATCGAGCATCTGCTTGGCGCCACCGCACTAATGGCTACCGAGCTGGAGAAGCCGAGCAGCCCCCTTCTAGAGCCCAAATTGAATGCGCTGACCCTTTTAGAGAAGCAGAATGAGCGGACACGACTTTCAGCGGCCCTTCGAGATGTAACCCAGCTGATTGGGCAACTCGCCTCTAGGTTTCCCGCCAAGTGTGGGACAGCGCTCATTGAAATGCTTCCGAGCGTGCATGAGAAGGACCGGATGCTTCGTTCAACTTTGGTTCGGGCGCTGGGGGCGTGCGGACGATCGCCTGACGGACTGCGCCTCGTTCTTCCACAAATCTATGCGTCAATGCTCGACCCGTCTGTTGCTGTCAGGGCCGCCGGCGTCGAAGCGTACACGGCGATCGCAGGCTCATCAGACGATCTGCCCGATCTCGTCCATGAGACGTTCCTCGTGCTTCTGTCTGACTCTTACGTGGCAGTACATGGGAGGGCTCTCCAGGCATTGCTCGAAGTAACGCTGCCGCAGAAGTTCGTGCCGCGAGCACTCCGGTCCTCGATCGATTGGCTCGCAACTTACGGGAAGAATCCTCAGCCCAACTCCAGTCTGAAGTACGCGATCCGCGCATCTTTTCGCCTAAGCTCAAAAACGGATGTGGAGCTGCACCAAAATCTCGTGAAATACGTTGTCGGAGTGTGCTTCCGAATGGAGGCATACGAAGCGCTCGAGATCCTAAGATGGTACTGGGGCGACATGAAGGCCGACCCGCGGTTTCCGAGACTGCTCATACATCTGGCAGTTCAAGACCGCGTTAGCTCCTACCAGTCCGATGACGTCATTCAGATGCTTCGCGCGGTGCCGTCCAAGCACCTCAGACCTTTGCACGCGACATTTGTGAAGCGATCAGACGAGCTGATTGAATTCGGCACCGGATGGACCGAAGAGCTCTGTGAGATCCTATGCGACGCGGGGATGCACGCGACGGCCGCTGCGATGATTGACCGTGTGCTGAGCCGCCTGGAATCCAGTGAATGGGACAAGTTGTTAACTCTGCGGGCCTCGGTGCTCCGAAAGGCCATCGAGATCGAGATAGCCGCGTCAGAGGGGGATAACGCCCGATTGGTTGAGAGCGCGGAAGAGGTGCGCCTGATCGCAGAGAAATATCGGAGAGAGGATGAGCGGCGAGAGAAGAAGCGGGGCCTTTTTAACCATATCCCCCCGCCGGGCTGAAATCGTTAGCCTTCTCAGGAAGGCTGCTGGCCGTGATGACGTCCTCTCGGATCTGTCGGACGCGGTCACAGGACTCGGCGAGGAGATTTCCGAGGTTGGCGAGACTAGCGCGGCTCAAGTATACCGTCGCTACCGCGCGCTTTTGCACTGCTTTCTTGACCTGCTGCGTTGGGGACATGCGGTTCGCAGTGCAGAAGTCGATGCGGATCGTTTCCTCAAGGCCGCCAAGACCAACGCCAAGGATGTTGCGCGAGATGGCGACGACGAAGCCCGGGGCGTTCAATTCAAGCCGCACATCGAGCAGATTCTTTCAATTGAAGAAGTTGAGGATGTTGCCGCTCTTGCCGGATCGCTTTCGTTGCTGAGTCTCCCTTTGCCCATAACTAGTCGCGTGACGCCACAGGTCCCGAGACGCAAAACGGAGGAGCATGAGTCCGTCGAGTCGACCACCGTTGTGTTCACAGAATTTAGACTAGACGATGCAGCCGTTCAGGAACCACATACGGTGACGGTCGATCTGGTTCAAGACCTCTCAGTCGACGTGTCGGTCTCCCGGTGGAACCCCAGCAATGGCAAGCTCGTGCTTGAACCGATTACAGTCGAACCGCCCGAGGTCTGTCAGCTACCGGTGTTCGAGATCGATAGACCCTCTACGGGGGCGGCACCCTATAGGCTGACCGCGACGGGCAGGTTGCTATTGAAGGTCGGGCAGAGTTTGCCGTCTCGGCCCCTCCAGTTCTCATATCGAGCGCGATTCGAGCAGGCGCCCGATCGTTTGGAGGTGGTGGGACAGCGTCAGCTCTATTTGCAGAGTCATGATCCTGCAACCAACCCGATCAGCGGCTACGCGGGAGTCGACAACGCCCTTCTCGACCTTCGGAACAACGCCCGAAGTTTTGCCGGAGTCTCAGACCGCGAGCTTGGCGACTTCTTGGTTTTGATGACCGGCGTCTGTCGTCTGGCTCAACAGGCGCTGCAGGACGACCTTTTTGACGAACAGATCCTGGAGCGTGAGTTCCAGGAACGATTGAGAGATATCTTGAGACTCGATCCGCGGATCGGCGGGGAGCTTGAAGAGCATCCTGCTGCTGGGGGAGGCGAAACTGATCTCTCGTTTCGGAAGATCCGGCTCGAACTAAAAGTTGAGAACAACGATTCAGCCTTCAGCCTGGATTCGTGCACAAAATACTTCGGCCAAACGGCGCAGTATGTGGTTGCGAGCGATCGACGCTTTGGTGCGCTCTGTGTGCTGGACGGCAGCCAGAAGACCGCCGCTCCCGGGCTCGTTGTCAACGACATCGGCCTGCGCGCAGTTGCTCCTCCCGTCGGCGAGGGATTGTCAGTCCTCCTGGGCGTGGTCGTCGTTCGAGGCTGCCTTCCCAAGCCAAGCGACCTTTCCAAAGGCTGATGGTTGCCCGCCGTACTTCACTGAAATCGCCAGGAAGCGGGATAGGGCATCCAAGCGCAATTCCGCGGCTGCCTCTGGGACTCGTGGGGAGCGGCACGCCCTCGGTCGGCTTGGATCCCGACCGATTGCGTGTCGCGCCGGCTCGGTCGGAGGCCGTCTTTGCGGTGGCGGGGGGCGAGTTGAGCGGCTCTGAACGCACGTATCCATGAACGCGACGACGCATTGAGGAATGGGTGCGGGGGCCGTTTGGGATCACGCAACGAGCGGCAGGTCGAGTTGGCGGCTCACGAGGGCCGGTGGTCCGGTCGAGGGCATGGGCAGGATTCGTCCCTGTTCGATCCAGGCGCGGGCCTGTGGTGGAAGGACCGCGGCGATGGGGCGCATGGGAGCGTGGCATCTGGGGCACTGGTGAGCGTGGATCTCGTAGACCTTCGCCAGCAGCCTCGCCCAGGCGGTCCGGGACGGGACGGGAACGAGTGGCTCGAACTTCCTCTCGCCGAACCATGCGGCCTTGATGGCGACCCGTCCCGCAGGTACGACGCGTTGACGTAGTCGAGCCGCGGGGGCGAGGATGCCGGCGTAGCGAACGAGGTGGAGGTTGGGGGGCGGAACCTGCCAGGCGAGGCGGCGAATGAGCTGCATCGAGGTGAGTACGACGCTGCTGGCGAGACTTCGACCCGGATTGCGGAGCCAGAGGCGGACTCGGTCTTCATCGAGGGGCTCGATCTGAGCCTCCGCCACTGGCGGTCGAGCGACGTAGGTGCAGAGTCGTTCGCGGCCTGGGCGATCACCGGCTCTTACGCGAACACGGGCGTGCACCTGAAAGCGGTTGGGGTCGCGAGGCTTCGCGGGCGGGCGGTGTCCTTGAACGGTGTCGTAGGCCGCGGGGCCGAACCAGCCGTCGAGGGCCTCCTCGTCCTGGTCGTCCTCCTCGAGATAGCCATGCTGTTCGAGCCATCGCGAGAATCGACGCTCCACCTCGTCTTCGAGGTCGAGGAGGTCGTCGGGTGTGCGGCCGGGATCGACGCGGAACTCGAGCTCGTCGCCGACCTCGACGTACGCTCCGTCCAATGCGGAGCACGTGAAGGTGAGGAAAGAGCGCGAGCGTCTTGGAGAATCTCTGCACCACGACGATCGCACCGGGGTGCGCGGCAACGCCCGCATCGACCCGCCGCCCGATCGCGTCGAACATGCAGCGAACGAAGGCGCGCGCGAGCGCGGACAAGGGCTCGGTTCGAGCGCCGAGCAGGCCCACGAGCTCGGAGGGCGGTGATAGGACGTACTGACGAATCGGGACGTCGGGGAGGACGCGCTCGACCAGACGTTGCGCGAGGTCGTGCATGCGACGAGCGCCGCAGCTCGGACAGATTCCTCGGCGCTTGCAGGACAACGGAAGTGCACGCTCGTTGCCACACTGGGTGCACCCGAGGCGGATGAAGCCGCCCTCCTCGGGGAGGCCGCACCTGAGGTAGCTATCGAAGGCGGCGGTCACGAACTTCGGGACGGTGCCTCCGGAGGCTTCGAGTTGCTCGACGAAGCGAGGCCAGGCCGCCTTCACGAGAGGATGAAGGGGACCGTTGCGCGGATCTCGTGGGACGTAGGCCGTGCATTCGATGGACACCGGGCCGCCGGACGCGAGCGCCGTGCCGGGCGTGAGGTCGTGTGCGAATGGACCGTGGCGTCCGCCAACGTCCGATTATCGATGAGGAGTATCGCCGTCCGGCGGCGCGAAGACTTGGAGGCGGGGTGGAGAAGTCCTGGAGATTCGGATGCAGTTGGTAGTTCAACCGCTTTCCACACGCGCGATGTGTCGATCCCGTATCGATGTGCCGAGGTCGTCCTCGCCTCGGAATACCGTGAACTGATCGAGCCCAATGAACTGGACGATATGCCGGACGGCGTACACGGCCGCCTCGAGACCCAAGGGGACGGAGGCGAGAAGTGGTGCGTCCGCTCCACCCATGACCGGCACCTGACACTCCAATGGTCGTGTGTCTCGGCCATGAACCGTAAAGACGCCGCGTTGCGCGAAGATCCGTTCGGACCGCCACGGAATGAGGACCGGGACGGCACCGTTGTAAGGCCACGAAAGATTCTCGTGGAACGCCAGAAGGTAGTCGAGGTCGGGCCGGAGAGTTGGATCCTCGATTCTATTTTGACCCGTTGTGCGCCGAGCGAGGAAGTATGGATTGAGAACCCAAAGGCACGGAAGAGGCAAACCGTCGAACTCCCGAAGGTCGATTTCACCCCAGTTCGACTCGAGCCAGTTCTCGATAGAGCCGCGGTTCGAGATCATTCGCTCCCGGATCGACTTCACGGCAAAGTAAAGGCCAACGCCCGCGGAAGTCGTCCAGTCGAGGAGCCTTGTCGGAACGCCGTGGTGCTGCATCGCGGCAAGCGTGACCCAAGATGACGACTCCGCGAGCACCGCGCTGCTCCGGTGGCGAAAGGCCAGCAGCGTGTCACGCTCTCCGTAGCAGATCGACCGGAGGACGAGGATTCTATCGCGCTCAGACGCGATGGTGCCTCGAGCGTCGCTCATGCTGTTCTTGAGGTCGCGCCTTCGAGCGATGAGCACGTCCCGGAAGATGCGGTCCCGTTTCTGTTGGAGTTGCTGGCTGATCTCACGGAGCTCGGCCGACGACGCTTCGATCGAGTTGAGAGCGTTGGCGAGTGCTGCACGCGTGCTCCGGAGATCGCTACGAACATCCGTTTCGAGGAACTTCTCTGTCGAGTCGAGCTTGCGCTCGTCGACGACCCGGTGGCGTTTCGCGGAGTTAGCCTCCGCCGGCGGCCCGTCGACGGGCTCGAGACCATCGATGACCATCGGTTTGGGGCGGCGCAGTTCTTCAGATGTCGGGCCGCGGTGGCTGTTCATCTTCGACAGTTCGCCGAGGCCGGGCGGGGGGGCCTGGCGAAGAATCGATGGTGTTAGCTTGTAGTTCGCATCGGGATGGCCTCGAAACCACGCATTCCGATACGAACAATGAAGCTCGCGCTGAACCGTCGTAAGTCGCTCCATGAACGACTGCCAAGCCTCATGTGCCGCCTGCCATTTCAGCATGTCGTGATGCGGAGGAGAGGAATTGAACGCCCTGACCCCCGGATTATTGGTCCGGTGCTCTGACCACTGAGCTACCCCCGCGCGTCGCAAATGCTAGCGCTCGGTCGTGTCAGGCGCAACGCGGTCGGCCCGGGGACGACTCCGGGCTCGGGGAGCAGGCTGGTCCAAGCGGGCACGTGCGGCGAACCAGCGTTCGACGTCCGCGAATGTCTCTGATCTCACGATGGGCTCGACGTCGATTTCCCAGATGGCGGCCTGTCGCGCGAAGTACAAGCCGACCGATCGAATCCGAGGAAAGGCGGTGTCGCGGCGTCGCGCATGACGCGCGAGCATCAGATAACCCAGGAGCTGGTGGACAGCTGGTCGCTCGATGAACGAATTCGCCAGCGTCTTGATGTCCAGGAGGCGTCCGTCGATGACGAGATCCGCGTCCGCGCCGCCGACCGCTTCCGAGGCGCTCGAGAACGTTGGATTGAGGAAGACGTCCCCGGCGAGGGCGAGTCGCTGGAAAGGAACGACCTCCAGCAGTCGGACGAGCTCTTCGCGCTCCTCTGCACTCGGCTCGCTGCGCAGGGCGCTGGGATCGCCGCAACGAGCCACCACGTCGAGTCTCGCGAGCGTTAGCGTCAGTTCGGCGAGCACAGTCAGGTCGGAGCGTCGAACGGCTCGGATACTCTGATAGGTCGGTACTTGCTCGCGCGCTGCGTCTATCCATCGCCGCGCCCTTCGGGCGAGGCGGTCCAGGTCTCGTGAAGGCCCCGACAGCTTGGGCGTCGAGAGGAGCGTGGCCGTCCCCGCCAAGGCTCGACCAAGCTCCAGACGCCTCACGCCATTCTCGGCTACCCAACGCTCGCCGCGCGCGGACGGGCATCGTCGTCCAATCTCGAATCGAAGCGCGTAGTCGAATGCGGTGCCGATGAGCTGATGGGGGCCGCCCAACTTCTCGACGTTCGTCGTCGCAGAGAGCGTACGACGGTAGTCGGGCGTGATTCGGTTCAGCTGCGCTCGGACGTCCTTGGCCTTCAGGAGATGGGACAGTGACATGGGGCCTTCGACGCCGCGGTTGCCTCCAGGATTCATTGCCACCGTGCCCGGAGACGGGCTCGATTCTGCAGGGCTGCGGCGAGTCGTCCGCGATCGCGGAGGGCGCCGAAGACCACGGCGGCGCCGACGTAGAGCAACCCGGGTCGGCACGCCGAAGAGCGCGGCCGACAACAAACACCAGACGAGCGGACGCATCAGTCGGGCTCGGTCGACGCCGTGCCCCACCGCTCGAAGATCACCGGGAGCACGAAGATGCCGGATAGGGCGTGCAAGCGCAGATCCGCGGCTGCCTCTGGGGCGCGGGGGACGGTGGGGCGGTATGGATCCCGACCAAGGGCGTGCCACGCCTTCTCGGTTGAGGCTGTTGTTGAGTCGGTGGCCTGGCGCGTTTGGGAGGAGCTGAACGCACGTATCCATGAACGCGATGACACGTTGAAGAATGGTGCGGGGCCGTTTGGGGATCAGCCAGCGAGCGGCAACTCGAGTTGGCGGCTCAGGGAACCCGGTGGTCCGGTCGAGGGCATCGGCTGGATTCGTCCCTGTTCGATCCAGGCGCGGGCGCGGGGTGGAAGTACCGTACCGATGGGGCGCATCGGAGCTTGGCATCTGGGCACTGGTGGACGTCGACATCGTACACCTTCGCAAAAAGCCTCGCCCAGGCGGTCCGGGACGGAACGGGAACGAGTGGCTCGAACTTCCTCGCGCCGAACCATGCGGCCTGGATGGCGACCCGTCCCGCAGGTACGACGCGATGACGCCGTCGAGCCGCGGGGGCGAGGATGCCGGCGTAGCGGACGAGGTGGAGGTTGGGGGGCGGAACCTGCCAGGCGAGGCGGCGAATGACCACAACGTCCTCCCGCTTTCGCGGGAGCGCTTGGCACAGCCCTCGGACATGCCGCATTCGCGGCGCGCCTCGGTCTAGAGCTGCACCGAGGTGAGGACGACGCTGCTGGCGGGGCTTCGTCCCGGATTGCGAAGCCAGAGGCGGACTCGGTCTTCATCGACGGGCTCGATCTGAGCCTCCGCCACTGGCGGTCGAGCGACGTAGGTGCAGAGTCGTTCTCGTCCCGGGCGATCACCCGCCGGCACACGAACTGTAGCGTGCACTTGAAAGCGGAAGGGGTCGTGCGGCTTTGCGGGTGGACGGTGTCCTTGAACGGTGTCGTAGGCCGCGGGACCGAACCAGCCGTCGAGGGCCTCCTCGTCCTCCTCGAGATAGCCATGCTGTTCGAGCCATCGCGAGAATCGACGCTCCACCTCGTCTTCGAGGTCGAGGAGGTCGTCGGGCGTGGGCCCGGGATCGAAGCGGAACTCGAGCTCGTCGCCGACCTCGACGTACGCACCGTCCAACGCGAGCACATGGAGGTGAGGAAAGAGCGCGAGCGTTTTGGAGAACCTCTGCACCACAACGACTGCACCTGGGTACGCGGCAACGCACGAATCGATGCGTCGGCCGATCGCGTCGAACATGCAGCGAACGAAGATGCGCGCGAGCGCGGACGAGGGCTCGGTTCGGGCGCCGAGCAGGCTCACGAGCTCGAAGGGCGGTGATAGAACGTATTGGCGAATCGGGACATCGGGAAGGACGCGCTCCACCAAACGTAGCGCGAGGTCGTGCATGCGACGGGCGCCGCAGCTTGGACGGATTCCTCGGCGCTTGCAGGATAACGGCAGGGCACGCTCGGTGCCGCACTTGGCGCACCCGAGGCGGATGAAGCCGCCTTCCTCAGGGAGGCCGTACCTGAGGTTGCTGTCGAAGGCGGCGGTCACAAACTTTGGGACGGTGCCTCCGGAGGCTTCGAACAACTCGACGTAGCGGGGCCAGGCCGTCTTCACCAGAGCTTGCAGGGGATCGTCGCGCGGATCTCCTGGACATAGGCGGTACATGCGATGGACACCGGTCCGCCGGACGCGAGCGCCGTGCCGGGCGTGAGGTCGTGTGCGTCTGGACGGTTACGTCCGCCAACGTCCGATTATCGAACTTCGTCCGAAAACCACGCGGACGCGGACGCGGACGCGGACGTGCGTTCTGCACAGTGCTGACGATGGGTCGGATCGATCCGAGCGCATCGGTCCGAAGCTCGGTACACATTTGCCACCGACGCCGCCCGTTCCGAGCCACAACCGAATACGTTCCGGCTGCTTACGTCGATCCTCGCGAGTATTTTTAATCCCAAGGTCGTGGGTTCGATTCCCACAGGGCCCATTGGGTGGCGACCGCCTCGATCCCGCGCAGCTTCGCGGGACCTTTTCGTCTTTCGGTCTTTGCAAGCTCGGTTGCGCGACGGTGCCATCGGTCTCATTCGTCTCTCTGGAGCCGTTGAGTCCTACTTCTGGGCTCGCACGAGACCCTGTTCTGGGGCTCACAGAGAGCGCAGATCCGGTCGACGACTGCGATTACGCAGCCCTCGAGCACGGCCAGTCGTTTCTCGTGTTCGAGGCGCTCCGCGGTTTTGTCCGGTGGCGTCTGCACGGTCCGAAGCGCACGTCCGTTCTGGGCGCGCGCCGTGGTTTGTTTCGAGGTGGACGACACGCGACGCCGAGCGCGTATCGAGGTACGTCGCTCGTGAGCTCCGTACCGGCGGCCAGCTTTGGCCCCCGGCGCGATCGAACGTCGTGTCGACGAGCTCGTCGGGGTCCGGCCATCCGCGGTACCAGAAGAAGCCCTCGACGCGGGACCGCCGGTCTTCCACCTCCGCCCGTACGCGCCGACGTACCGAGGTGTTCGAGTCGCCCTCCTTCGTCTCCATGAAGGAGCGACGGGAGCGTACTTCACGGCGCGGGCGCCGACGAAGCTGGAGCCCGTGCGGCGCGCTTGCGCCAGCGGCCATCGGCGAGGCGTTCCAGGTGCGGGTGTTCGTGCAGGGCACGTGCGAGGGCCTCGCGATCTTCGTGGACCAGGCCTTCTATGGCGAGGTCGAGCGAGATTTGCTCGAGCGTCAGAGGCGTGTCGCGTCGCGCGCAGATTCTGAAGGCGGCGGCGGATGACGTGGGTGCGTCGAAGTTACCGGTCGCTTCGATGTCCGCCTTCACGGAGGCGGCGGAGTGACGGCCATCCTCCGCGTGTTGCTGGAGCACGACGAGGATGGGAGCGGCTTCGCTCGCGAGTTCAATCAACTTCGAAGCGGCCTGCCGGACGTTTCGCGCGAGGTACCGCCGCGACCGCGGGTACGCGACCGAGGTCAGCGCGCCCGCGCCGATCAGGACCTGAGCCCAACGGGGCGCGCGGCGGAACAGATCGACGGTGCCGACTCCGACCGCGAGGAGCGACGCGACGGGGACGACGACGACGGAGGCGCCAACGATCACGAACGCTGCGCGCGGCGCTTGGTGGCGTGCGAGCTGCCGAATTCGATCGAGGATCTGGGGATCGACGGTAGGGACGCCGGCCGCCGGTATGTCCTTGTCGCGGCTGCAGACGGCGTCGGTTCCGGTGGACGCATGGAGGAGCACGAACGGAAGGTCCGTCGGATCCCGGAGGGCGCTTGCGACGAAATAGCGCGCCCGCGGCACGTCCGTGGTGGCCAGGACGCGGAGGCGGAGCCGGTAGCGCCGCCACGTTGTTTCGAGGTCGCCGCGCGGAATGGCGTAGCGCTGGGAGAACGCGTCGAGCTTTGCGCTCATCTCCGCGAGCCCCTCCTCCGGAAAGTACCCCACGGTTGTGCCCGACTCGAGTGTCTCGAGGAGGGCGGTCCGAACGCCCGGGCTCCGAGCCTTCTGGATCATCCAACGAATGTCAGCGAGCAAAACGTTCGTATCGAGGACGAGGTGAAACTCACCAAGGTCGCGGAGAATCCCGCCCGTGCCCGGCATGACTCTCAGGAGGTCGTAGATCGGTCGGAGTAGGTCGGAGGGAATGACGAGGTCGGCGCTCATGGGAGGCGCCACAGCGTGCCCACCCGCAGGTCGTCGTCAAGCGGGATAGGCTGGATAGGACGCTCAAGCGCAACTCCGCAGTTGCCTCTGGGACCCGGGTGGAGCCGCACACGGGGTCGGCATGGATCCCGACCGAGGGCGTGCCGCGCCTGCTCGGTCGGGGGTACCATCCAGTGATCGCCCCTTCTTTAAGCCTCGCTCACCCCCAGGTTCGGGGTCAGGTCGAGGCGCATCTACGCTGACACAGCGGCGACTCGAGCAGGCCTGTTTGCTCTTCCTATTGATTCCTCGTCAACTAATCCAGAAGTTCTGCACACCGGCTTGAGCAAGCATGTCGTAGAGAGTGGCGATCTTCGTGCGCATTCCGCGTCGCGCGCAGTATGTGAAGACGACTCGCTGTTTGGCTCGCGTGAAGGCAACGAAGAACCCGGCCGTTGCCTCCACCTGGTCGGCCGAAAAGCTCCACCAGGCGCCATCGTCGAGCCCGACGAAGATCACCGTATGGTACTCAAGCCCCTTGCTTTTATGGATTGTCATCAGCGGAATCGCATGAAATCCCTCATAGAAATCAAGCGTCGCGGTCCAGTCCTTCGTGCCGGATGCTGACTGAGCAAGATGCGCCGCCGCCGAAGCCAGTACTTTCTCCAGCCAATCTCCCTGCCCATAAGCTGGGTGCGCGGCGACAAGCCTGGCGCGGCCGATGAATTCAAGCACGTCGTCAATGAGCTTGCGCGCAGTCGGCTCGGTGGCGGGCGCAATCACATAATCTGATTTCAGACGCCTGGCATAAACATCCAACTCGCGTGCGAGGCGGCCTTGCGCGACTTCGTCGTCCGGCCCGATGCCACGCAGAGCGCCGAGTGCTTCCCGACACTCCGTCCAATGCCGACCGGCGCGCACCGTCATCGCCAGCCGCAGCACGCACATGATGAGCGCGGATGCTTCCTCCGCGAGCAGATCCTGAAGCATGATCGCACCAACCTGACCGGCCTCGTTGCGCAGTGGGATGCCTGCGGCCGCGAAAGCAGGTTGGAGTACAGCCGCATAATCGGCTGCCTTCTGGCGAGCGAGTAGCACGAAATCGCGTGGAACGAGTTCGTGCGCCTTCATCTCCGACGCGACAAACTCGGCGAGTTTCTGAGCCTCGGTTTCGGGCGATGAAAAATCCCAGATCGCGCAGCTGTCACCGGCGATCGTGCCGGCGCTCTTTGAAACCGGCTTCACCGACTTCGCATCCAGCGCTTGCGCCAGGATATGCTGGATGCGGACAAGTTCCGGCGAGGAGCGGTAATTGTTGAAGAGCGGCGTGCGCACTGCCTTGAAGTCCGCTTCGAATGCCGCGAACGGATCGTCCATCGCCATCGCCCAACGCATGATCTGTTGCTTATTGTCGCCGACGGCCGTCATGACCGTGTCGCCGCTATTAAATATCGCGCGCATCAGATCGTATTGAACCTGCGTCGTATCCTGAAACTCGTCCATGAACAGATGTGAGTAGGTCAGACGCAGCGCGTCGCGCGCCATCGGAGTGAGGCGTAGCAGCAGTTCGGCGAGACGACCTATCATGGGGAAGGAGAGACGGCTTCTCTTGCCGCCGCGCAGTGACGACTGCCAATACTGGTCGGCCGCCCACTCCCCAGGCGACGGCTCGGACCAGCCCTCGACCGGCAAGGGCGACCCGAAAAGGTAACGCCGCTCGAAGCGCTCAACAGTCAGCGTCACAATATCGGCATAGGTCCCGACGCACTTTGGTGGAGCGCCAAGCGTGTGCTGAAGATAATCGCGGTAGCCGCGCTCGGTCGGGAAGTAAATCTCATAGTCTGGCGATGGACGCCATTGTTCCGGCAGGGCCTGCCCGAAGCGATCGAGCAAGCCCTTTGCGAAGGCATCGAAGGTCATCGAATCGAAACGGCCTGCGTGCTGGCGATGACAGCGCTTGCGCACGCGCGCACCCAGATTCGACGCGGCGTCCCGCTTGAAGCTGATGGCGAGGATCCGTTGCGGCGCCAGCGACGCTCCGGTGCGGAGAAGATACGCGGCGCGCTGTGCCAGCAGCTCGGTTTTGCCGGCACCAGGACCAGCGATGACCGACCGGTTCTCGGTCGAACGCACCACTGTCATCGCGTTCGACTCAAGTTCGTCTACGCCGACCGGCGTCCAGTCTTCGGGTCGCACCCGACGCGCCAGAACGCCCATCGTCAATCCCGCCTGAGGTGCTTCGTGATATGAGCGAGAACCTCCGCCAACACCCGCGGCATGTTCGCCTTCAACTCGCCGTCCTTGATCTTCGTGAGCGCCGCCAGATGTGTCACGGGCTTGCTATGCGTCAGGAAATGATAGCGATAGGCCGAAAAGAGCTGCGGGTAATCCTTGTATGGGCCCAAATAGAGCGTTGTTCCCGGCCCCGAGGTTCCGAGCACAGCCTCTGCGGCTTTCTTGGAGTTTTTCGGGCCACCGCCTTTAGGAATGACCGCCTCGTAGGCGGAGGCGAAGGCGGCGAGCATCGCCAGGTCGAGATCGAGCGGCTCCGAAAAGTACACGCCGTGTTCCTTGAGGCAGTCGATCCACCCGCTCAAGAGCTCGCGATTCTTCGCATCCTGCCAAGTGTGCATGGCTGCAAACTCCGCATCGGTCAACATACCTTTGTCGGTGTTGAGCAACTCAGCCTTAGAGGCGCCCATGTCGATCAGCTTTTCAATCGCGGTCTTGATGCGCCCGAAGCCGCCTCCTGCCCGCCCGAGGTCAAGGTCGAGCAAGGTCGCGTAGGGAACGTCGAGTTGCGACAGCAGGCGCCAGAAATGCTGGACGTGACGACCTCCGAGCGGGACGATCGCGACAAACGCCGGGTCGATCAGTAGATCAAGCGCTTCGGCAAGACGCGGGAGCACGACGCGCTCGGAATCGCCTTCGACCAACAATACGAAGCGCGCGAAATAGAGCTCTGGGAAAGCCATCATCGCGCCGCGAACGAACTTGCCTTCCTCGCTCCTGTTAGTCGGAAGCTTGATCTTCTTGACCGAGGATTCGCGGGTTTCGGGGTCACACCGGCAATAGCGCACCTCGACTGGTTTAACTCGGCTAAGCACCGCCGGCGAATGGCTGGTGACGAGCGCCTGCGCGCTGCCCCCCGCAGTGAGCGAGCGAACCTGGCGAACGATGCGCGCGAGGAAATATGGCGACAGGTGGTTTTCCGGCTCCTCAAGCGCGAAGACCGACAACGCCGGAATACGCAAGTGATCCTTGTCGAACCCGTCTACCTTACCTGTCGCGACCTGCCGCTCCATGTCGAACACGGCGGCGACCAAAGCGAAGTAGAACAAGGATTGCTGGCCATCACTGAGTGCGTCGAGTCCGCGCTCGCGCCCGTCCGGGCCCTGTTCGAAGATAACGGCGATCTTGCTCACCACTTCCTCGAACCGCCGGCTGACCAGGCTCAAGCGCGGTTTGGTGTCGACCGTCTCGTCATGAAGCGTCGCCCAGCGCTTCTGCAACGCCTTGCCAATCGCCGTGATCGCAGCTTCTCCCTCGAAGGCGTCCGAGAGACTCTCGGTCGCTTCCTCGACGCTCTCGCGGGCCTCGTCGGACCATTCGATCGCGCGGAGTAAGCGCGCGGCCAAGGCGCCGGCCGTCGCTCGAACCTGTGCGCCAGCATCGCGGTTCGCCGGCGTGTAGTAGAGTTGGATCAAGCCGCGATCGGCGGCGGCGGTGGCATGCTTCTTGTCGTCCTTCGGATCATCGTCGAGCGTGTCGACCCAGAAAAGTTCCTGCGAGACCTCGCCCTCAACGGTTCCATCGTCCTCCCATCGCGCCTCAAGGCGCAGACGGCAGACCGGCGCCTTGTTTTTGCGCACGATCAGCATATGCCGAAACGACGGTGCAACGCTTTCGGGCGTTGCCGTTCCGCCCTTGAGCTCGGGCAACGCGACGAGCACGTCGATGACGAGGTTCTTGGCCTCACGATCGTCTGGGTCATCGTCAACGGCGATGTGAAAATCCGACCGATGAATGGTGCGCTGTGCCCGGCTGACCCCGAACAGCTTGGCGAGCGCCTGGAGCAGTGCAGTCTTGCCGGCCGCGTTGGGGCCGACAATGGTCGTGATCTCGGCGCTGACAGGGATTGTGATTGCCTCCGGTCCGAAGCAACGGAAGCCTGATAGCGTGATACTTTCGAGTCGCACGACAATTGCCTTCAAGCATGGAGGAAAGGATAGGGGCTCGCGTGGCTTTAGAAATCAGAAGTCTAACAGCGCGACCAACGCGCGATGATACTTGATACAATCATGGTCTAAAACTCAAGGGAATAGGAAGGACAAGAGGGGCTCTCAGGCCGGATATGGCGTTCAAGCGCAGATCCGCGGATTCCTATGGCGCGGGGGACGGTGGGCGGCATGGATCCCGACCAAAGGCGTGCCACGCCTTCTCGGTTGAGGCTGTTGTTGAGTCTGTGGCTGGCGCGTTGGGAGGAGCTGAACGCACGTGTCCATGAACGCGATGACACGTTGAAGAATGGTGCGAGGCCGTTTGGGGATCAGCCAGCGAGCGGCAACTCGAGTTGGCGGCTCAGGGAACCCGGTGGTCCGGTCGAGGGCGTCGGCTGGATTCGTCCCTGGGACGTAGGCGGTACATGCGATGGACACCGGTCCGTCGGACGCGAGCGCCGTGCCGGGCGTGCGGTCGTGTGCGTAAGGACCGTGGCGTCCGCCAACGTCCGATTATCGAACTTCGTCCGAAAACCAACCGGACGCGGACGCGCCCATGCGCTCTGCACAGTGCGGACGGTGGGCGGGACCGATCGAAGCCCGTCGGCCCGAAGCTCGGTACACATTTGCCACAGGCGCCGCCCGTTCAAAGTCACAACTCCATATACTCCGTATGCTTACGTCGATCCTCGCGAGTATTTTTAATCCCAAGGTCGTGGGTTCGATTCCCACAGGGCCCATTCGGGTGGCGACCCCCTCTGATCCCGCGCAGGTCCGCGGGGCCCTTTCGTTTCGGCGACGTTCGATCGACTCCCGGCTCGGCGCGTAGACCGTGTCATGCGTGCCATCTGTCTCATGGATACGCGGGTGTCTGGCACAAATGTGTCACAAGCTTGCAAGCTAGCTTGCGGGCCGGACGTGATGCGGCGGCCGGCGGGGGCCCGTGAGGGCCTCGGGCCCGACTTCGCCCCCCGGCCGACCTCGAAGACACAGATTCAAGGCCCGCCGGTCGCGTCGCTGACCTACCACGCCAGCGGGTAGCAAGTTGGAGGGCGCCGACGTGGTCATCGAGGTACGCCCAGCGCCCGCTCCCGCGCTACGCGCCGAACAACCTTGCGGGCTCTGACACGACGAGCTCGTCGCGTAGGCAGTCACGCGGCGGACTACAGCGGGGTCCGGTTCAGCCAGTAGACGATGCCGTCCGCGTGATCGTTATCGGTCGCCGCGATGTCCTCCAGGATCCGCTCGATATCACGGCGCTGGATGTGTGGCCCGAGGATGCGAATGTCGTGTTTGATGGCGCTGACGTCCCCCCGTCGTAGCCCCTCGTGAAAGGCGTCGCGGAGCTCGGCGTACGGGGGCTTGAGGTGCTCGAACAGCAAGAGCAGACCGATCCGCGGGAGGTAGCCGAACTCGATTCCCAGGAGCGAGCGCACTCGTGCGACGGTGGCGAGCTCGAGAATCTCGTCCGGGAACGCCTCGGGCGCCTCGGGGCGCCCGGACTGTGCCGTGGCCCAAGCGGCCACGCGCGCCAACAGCTTGGCTTCGTTCTCGTCCATTTGCATCACCTCCCGAGCTGCGAACGACGGTAGACCTTCGCATTGGGGTTGCGGAACATCGCGAAGGCTCGCGACGCATCGTTGAACTTGTTCATCAGGAGCCCAGCCTGGCGCGCCCAGGCCGCACCCGGTCGGTAATGACCGGATGCGTTGTTCCAGTCCAGGACGTACACCGAACCGTCGGCTCGGCGGCGGACCTCGATGAGCCCCGCGAACTTCACGGGGTCGCCGTTCGACAGATCGATGTGTCCGCCTCGGCCCATTCGAAGCTCGCCGCCCGGCATTCGAACGAACTCGACCGGGCGATCGGGGACCTTCGTCAAGCCCGTGACCGTTCCGTCGTCGGCGACTCGGGCGGTCTGGAACTCCACCCTCTGCGGTTTGTCCTTCGGAATCAGGTTCTTGAACAGCCCGCGCGAGTCCGGCGCCTGAGACTCCTCCTTCGTGCGGAACGCACGCTCCATCACCACGCGGGCCGATCGGCGTGACGACCGGCGCGGCCGGCTCCGCATCCCGGCCAGCATGGCAAACGCCGTCGGCAGAAGGTTGAAGCCCAGGGCGATCAGGCTGCGGCTGTCGTCGTAGTCCGGCGACGATGGGTCCCCGCCGAAGAAGAACCCGTGGACCGCGGCCTCCGCGAGGTTCACGTCGAGCCAGCGCTTCCGCGCGTCGACCGGGTTCTCGCCTGCGTAGAGGCGGCTCTCGATGTAGTCGTTGAACGCCGTCGCGGCCTCCGTGAGCCGGCGCGCAACGTCTTCGTCGCCGCCGACCCGCGCGAGGATGTCGTTGTAGTTCTCGTTGAGGAACGCAAACGTGGCGGCGTCCGTCGTCTGACCGCCCTCGCGCTTCAGCCACATCAGCGTCCCGTCGTCGGCGGGGTGCGGGAAGACGTGAATCCCGTCGCCGCTGACCTCGCCCTTGGGCGGCTCGGGGTAGGCCGTGACCGGGAGGTCGCCCTCCAGGCCATCCGGGTCCACGAGGTTCATCGGCGATCCTCGTACGTACGCGTAGACGTTCGTCCCGTCCATGAGCCCCGCGGGATCCGCCGATACCCACCGCGCGAGCCAGCTCGCGTAGAGGCGTTGGCCGAAGTCGTCGAGGCCGGTCTCTTCGTCCCGCTCCTTCGTGGTGTAGCGGTAGCGCTTCGGCGACAGATCGACGCCGCCTCGCGTCGCGCGGTAGGTGACGGCACCGTAGGGCCCGTACTCCTCGTAGGTCAGAACCCGGGCCTGCGCGGAGGCGTCCACCTCGAGCGTCGCGCTGCCGAGGTGGTCGTCGAGCTGATACCGGGTGCGCGGAGAGGGCGTCGCTTCGACCGCGCGCTCGCGGCGCGTTCGCGTCTCCACGAGGGCGACTCGGCGCAGGTCGTCGTGGACGTGCAGCGTCTCGATCGCTTCGATCTCTCCCGCGTCGTCGCGGCGCCGGTAGAGCTCCCAACTGTCACGTCCGGCTTCGGTCTCCCACTACGATCCGATCGGGCGTCGAGCTCGGGTGCAGTACTGCGACGGGACCGAGGAGCGCATCGACTACCGAACCTGGTCGAACGTGACGCGCGACCGTTCGGACACCGTCGTGGGCTCCGACTGGGAGCGAACGGCGGCGGCGGGAGGCGCCGAGCAGCAGCGCGCGCGCACGCTTGCATTGGTCCACGCCGATACGCCGATGACGGCGCACGTGGACGCGCTCGGCCGCACGTTCCGCATCGACGAGGATAACGGAACCGCCGCGGCGCCCGACCTTCACACCACGACGTCGACGCTCGACCTCGAGGGCCGTCCGGTCTTGGTCACCGACGGGCGCGGCAACACGAGCGCGACGACGACGTATGACCTCCTGGGGCGTTCGCTGGCCGCCTCGACGTGCGACGGCGGATCGTGGTGGACGCTCCCCGCGACCGACGGGCAACCCGCACGCACGTGGGACAGCCGGGGCCACGCGTGGCGCATGACGTACGATCGTCTACGGCGTCCGGTGAGTCGACATCTGCGCGTCGGTGCTGGCGCGGAGGTCGTCCGAAGTCACGTCGTCTACGGCAGCGATCTCCCGACGGCGACCGCGCGCGCGCAACGATGCGTGGGTCACGCCTACGCCGTGTACGACGCCGCGGGAGCTCGGCGTGTGCTTCGTCGAGACTTCGACGGCAACACACTCGAAGTCGCGCGACGGCTCCGCGCCGCACCCGACGCAGCCGCGTCGGTGGCGGTGTGGAGTACGTGGGCGCAGGGCGCGGATTGGACGGCGCTGACGTCGGCGCCGGATCTGGCGGCGCTGGAGACGCTCGCCGATGCGGCGCTGGAGCGCACGGAGTACCGAGCGGTGTCCAAGCTCGACGGGCTGGGCCGCGTCGTGTCCGCGCGCGCTCCGGATCAGAGCACGACGCACTACCGCTACGGTGTCGGGGGGCAGCTCGAAGGCATCGAAGTACAGCACCACGGCGTCGGTGGCCGCGTCCCCTACCTTCGGTCGTCGCGGTACGACGCGCTCGGCCGCCGTGAGCAGGTCGTGCTCGGGAACGAAGTCGAGACGAGCTACAGCTACGATCGCGACAGTCAGCGTTTGGCCGGGGTGACGAGCCGTCGGGCGAACGGGACGCTGCTTCAGGATCGCGCGTACACGTACGACCCGTTCGGAAACGTCGTGGCGATCCTCGACGGAGCGCAGCCACGTCTGTTCTTCGACAACGCGGTCGTATCGGCCGACCGCCGCTTCGAGTACGACGCTCGCCACCGGCTCACGCGCGCCGAGGGACGCTGTCATCCGGGGCAGCAACCCGGCGCCGGCCTCCCCCCTGGACGAAGCCTCCCGCACGCAAACGACGCGTCGACGCTGGAACGCTACGTTGAGCGCTATCGATACGACGCCGTCGGCAACATCCTCGAGACGTCACACCGACGCGGAGTCTCGGTGGCGTGGCGCCGGCGTCATCAGTACGCCCTCAACTCGAACCACCTCGTCGCGACGAGCTCACCCGGGAGCCCGTCGAGCCATCCGACCTACGTGGACCCGACAATCGGTCCGACGTACCTCGACACCTACGCACACGACGGCCACGGGAACATGACTGGGGTCGTCGGGATGCGTCCGCTGAGTTGGGACGCGGACGATCGCCTCGTCGAGGTGGACCTCGGTGGGGGCGGGCACGCGTACTATGTCTACGACGAGAGCGGGCTGCGTCTTCGAAAGATCGTCCGACGAACGACCGAGGTCGTAGAGCGTCGGTACCTCGACGGTTGGGAGTTCTATCGTCGCGGGAATCAGGAGCAGACCGAAACCCTCCACGTGATGAACGGCGCGGAGCGAATCGCGATCGTCGAGACGGCGACCGTTCGCAACGGTATCTCCATGGCACCTGCGCCACGCGCACGTTATCCGCTGACGGATCATCTGGGTTCGAGCGGCGTCGAGGTCGGACCTTCGGTGCAAGCTCCCCTGCTGACCTACGAAGAGTACTTCCCGTTCGGGTCGACCTCGTATCGTGCGACGGCTTCCGGTCTGACCGCAGGACCCAAACGTTTTCGGTACTCCGGAGAGGAGCGAGACGAGGAGACTGGGTTCTACGCGTTCCAGGCTCGCTACTACTTGAGTTGGCTCGGACGGTGGTTGTCGAGAGATCCCGTCGAAGACGCGTCCAAGAGCGCGTACGTCGCGATGGGCAACAACCCGGTCACACGAAGAGACGCGGACGGGCGAGAGGACCACGTGGCCAACGCGACCGCGGATCCGGCGGCGGAGGCCAAGCCACTTTCGCCAGAGGCGCAATACAAGGTCTGCACGGAGGCGGGAGCGCCCGAGAGTTTCTGCGCGCGGATGGCATTCGGAGCGGCCGGGAGCATCGGACAGGTGCAACGCGCGCCCACCGGATCCGGCCGTAGGCTCGATGTGGCGATGGACGATGTCGTGACCGGCAACGCCAAGCTCGTCGGATACTCGGCCATCATGGCGGCCGCCGGTCAGGTGGGTGCGGCCTACGGCGGGGGGAGCTTGATCCTGGAGGGCATGATCAGCGGTGCCCTGTCCGCGCCGGGTATGCGAGCGCTGCACGACGCGACACGAGGCGAGGTCAGCTCCGCGGAGACGTACGCCAAGGACACGGCCGGCGGAGCCTTGATGGGTGTGCTCGGAGCAGTGGTCGCGAAGGTGTTGGGGGCTGCGTTCGGTTTCGTGGCGGGTAAGCTCCGCGGCGGCGCGCGGCTCGGCGGCGCAGCGCGCGCGCCCGCGTTCGATTTCAGGCCCAACCCAGGTGGGGTGAGGAGGACCCCGAAGGAAGCACTCGAGCTGGCCAAGTCCTACGGCGTGGAGATCGGCGACGATTTGGCGATCGGCTTCATACGGTGGTCACGGAAGGACGCCAGGGCCGAGTACTTCACGCGCACGAGAGACTTCGCTCCAGACGACTGGGTGACCTGGGAGGACTTCCTTCATCAAAGAACGGGACGTGTGCCCGTGAGGTTCGACGAGTCGCTCCTCACGAGCGACGAAGCCATCGTCGCCCACATCGCGCACGAGATGCACGAAATCAACGCGCTTCGCGAGCTGTTCAACAAGGAAGGTGCGATACAGGTGAGGAGATTGAACGCGCTGATCGCGGATCGGTTGGACGGTGGCTGGGCCAACAACCTTCACGAGCAGGCGTGGGATGTGGCCAACCTGCTCGTCAAGAAGATGCGCGGTGGATGACGATGACAACGATCGAAGACCTGAAGGCAATCCTCGCGGCGTACGATGTGGGGCTCTACACCGATGACGAAATCCAGTGGGCGGTGATGCGCGTGCTCGCGGGCTCCGAGGAGCGCGCCGTGCTCTGGTCGGCGGTCCCTGCTTCGATCCGCGGAGAAATCACCGAGTACCTTCGGACCTGGCGACCCCGGGAAGGTTGGATTCACTTCGGTGAGGGACGTCCGGGGGAGGCCAACGAGGTTCGGGCGGAGCTTCGCGCGTGGCTCGAGGCCGAGGGGGCGTTGGAATAACGTCATCTGGCGCTGCCCCGACGGCTGGGATTCCGAGCGGTGACGCAGCCGGCCTATGACACAGTCGTCGTCGGTAGCATCAATCTCGTCCCTACGAGCCACGCGACAACCGCGTTCATGGAGCTAGACATGTCGGCGTTACTCGCGCGGATCGCAACGCTTCCCGCGGAGGGAGTGGCTGTGTCGATGTTCGCCTGGCGCCGGATCACGCTGTTCGATGACGCGGGCGTTGCCGGGCCGGTCGGGAACAAGTCGGCGACCCAGATCTGCACGTACATCGAAGCCGCGAAGGCCAATCAGGCGGTGCGGGACAGATCTGAGGCGCCGGCCCTAAGCTCGGCACGCATTTGCCACAGGCGCCACCCGTCCCGGGAACAACCGGACATGTTCCGGCTGTTTGCGTCGATCCTCGCGAGTATCTTTATCCCAAGGTCGTGGGTTCGATTCCCACAGGGCCCATCGGCTTCGTGTCGCTCTGAACCCGGGCAGGTCCGCGGGATCCTCTAGCTTCGGCGACCTCCGATCGACTCCCGGCTCGGCGCGTAGACCATGTCATGCGTGCCTTCTGTCTCATGTATACGCGGGTGTCTGGCACAAATGTGTCATGGTATTGCAAGGTAGCTTGCGGGCAGAGACGGTCCTCTACGAGCTCTCTGCGGTGACGCGTCGAGCGTCTGCTTCATTCAAGGGCGCGACCAGTCGACGCCCGGGTCGGGGCCGACGGGCTCGGTGACGGGGGCGTGCGGGATTGCCTCGTTCGGTCGGTAGTCGCTCCAGTCGAGGCGACCGATGTCGGCTTGGAACGCGAGGTCCGCGTCGCTATGGCAGTGGGGACACGTCTCGTCGGCGTGGAATCTATTGTAGCGACTCATGGCGTTCGAGTTCAGATGTCTTCTTCGGCCTCATTCGCGTCGTCGGGCCCTCGCGGTCCTCGGCCTTCTGGCCGCGTGCCGCTCAGCGCCGCCGCGCGCGCCGGCCCCCGCAGCCGTTGTGAGCCCCGCGCCGTGGCCCCACGCTCTGCCGGACGACTTGCACACCCGCACCCAGGCCTACGCCGAGGGACAGCGCGTGCTCGTCCTCGAGGACACCGGAGTGGCCCTGCGCGACCGGCCGCCGACCTGCCCGGTCACCCTCCAGGACGCGGACGGGGACGGGATCGCGGACGTCGCGATCCAGCAGGGCCAAACGCTCAGCCTGTTCTCGGGGCGCGATCTCGGCGCGGGAAGGCGGGTGCCGACGCAGGTCGCCCTGCCGGGCCCAGGCTTCGCGAGCTTCACCGGGCGCACCTGGGCGGTCACCTCGGACGAGGGGGTGCGCACGCTCGAAGCTCCGAAAACCCTCTTGCCCCGCCACGACTACGTCTACGAGGCGCCCGGCGGCCGGCTCCACGTGCTGCACGGTGGCTGGCCTATCCGCTACTGCGACCCTCGCGCGGGCGCTGTCCCCGATGCGGGCGACTGCCTGACCGTGCGCGTCACGACCCCCCGGCACCCGTTTCGACGTCGTGCGAGACCTCGACGGCGACGGACAACCGGACTTGCTCGTGCTCGCGACCGGGTACTCCGACTACGATGCGGGCCTCGGCGCGATCTGGGTGGTGAGTCGAGCGAAGCTGCGAGAGGCCCTGGCCCTGCCCGGATATCTTCGCGAGCTTCGAATCCCGTCGTCGGCCGCGCTCGGCTTCCCGCCCCCGGACGCCCCGACGTTCTACGACTACGCGCAGCCCGGCACGACCACCGTGGTCGGAGACCGGCTGATCTCGGCCGCGCAGGTGGCGTACAAGCTCGCGAACCAGCGCCGCGAGGAGCAGCTGCTCTTTCGCACCTTCGACCTCGCGGGCGCCGAACCCACCCGACCCATCGCCGCGTGCCGCATCACCCGCGACTACCCCTTCGTCGAGCCTCACTTCACGGACATCGTCGGCGTCGAGGACTTCGACCAGGACGGGCGCCCGGACCTCGTCTTCTGGGAGCGCGGCCCGCATCCCGTCAGCAAGCGAATGAGCGGGCGCGTGATCGTGGTCTTCTCACCGCCCTGCGACCCGGCGACGGCGCCACAGCGCGGTGATCCCGAAGCCCCACAACCCGAGTGAGGCGGCCGCTCGTGCCACCGTCCTCGACGCGGTCGATTGATTTCGGCGGCTACTTTCCGAGGCTGGGCCAGGTGGACGGGCGTCCGAGGTCGTCGAGCCTGCGCGCGTACTTCGCCCACTCCTCCTCGGGGATGCCGATCGCTCGCTCGGAGCCGGCTTCGTCGTTGCTGAGGGTCACGAAGACCATCCCGCTGCGCGGGTCGATGGTGAAGTTGGACGCGAAGCCGATGGTCGAGCCGCCGTGGCCGACCGACGTGATGTTGCCCTTGGCGTCGCGTTGGACCTCCCAGCCCAACGCGTACCCCGAGCGGTCGCCGGCGGTCGCGAAGAGCTCCTGGGTGGACGCCTTCGAAAGGACGCGGTTGTCCTTCAACGCCTCCGCCCAGCGCAGCATGTCGCGCGCCGAGGTCACGACGCCGGTCGCGCCCTTGTAGCCCCAGCTGTTCGGGAGCTCGCCGGCGGGGAGCGCCTCCTCGTTCCTGTTCTCGTAGCCGGTGGCGGCGCGCTGGGGATCGACGGAGCCCGGCTCGTTGAATCCGCTGGAAGTCATCTTCGCCGGTCCGAACAGGTTTCGCTTCACGTAGTCCTCGTAGGAACGTCCGCTCGCCTGCTCTACGACGTTGGCGAGGACGTTGTAGCCGAGGTTGCTGTACTCGTAGCGCTCCCCGGGTTTGCCGATCGTCGGGGCCTTCGCCAGGAAGGCTTCGAGGAACGACTTCGGGTCGTCCGGGTTGGTGTTCGCGAGCGCCGACTCGCTGGGATAGCCGAGCCCGGAGCGGTGCTGCAGGAGCTGCCGCAGCGTGATGTCACGCCGCGCCGCGGGGACCTCGAAGTACTTGGAGATCGGATCGTCGAGCGAGAGCTTGCCCTGCTCCTGGAGCTTCAGGAGCGCCGCCGCAGTGAACTGCTTCGTGACGGACCCGACGTCGTAGAGTGTGTCGGCCCCGTTCTTCACGCCGGTGGTGCGGTTGGCGAGCCCGTAGCCGCGTTCCATCAGTACCTTCCCGTTCTTCGCGACGAGGACGGTCCCGTTGAAACCCGATTTCCGGAGGCGCGCGTCGATCGCGTCGATCCCCCTGGTCGGGGACTGAACCCAGGCGGAGCGCTTCGCTTGGGTGGTTGTGCGCTTGGGCTCCGCCGACGCCTTCGTGAAGGTGTCGGGGTTGGTCAGTGCGCGTACGTCGCGTACGTCGCGGAGGTCGGGGCGTCGACCGTGCTCGGGCGTCGTCGTTCTGTGAATCGAGCCCGGTGAGCGCAGGGGGGTGATGGTCATTCGACGGGATCCTCCGCCTGCTTGGACCCGCAGCTCGTGAATTACCGCGACGCTCGCGTTCGGTTGTGTTCAGTCGCGGGTGGACCGTTGGTTGACCTTGCGCGCCTTCATCGAGGCAAGACCGCCGCACCTGCACGGCGCCGGGCAGCCACCTCGATGGAGCGCGACACGAGACGCGTGCTCACCGCGTGAGAGAACTGAGATGCGGTGGCGTCGGGGCATCACGCGGGTGGGCTCGACTTCGTCTCCGGCGTCGCGTGAGCTCTTCACGATGAGAGAACGGGCGTACCGCTCGGACAAATCGCGTGAAGGGCCGAGGAGACGCTCAGCGGCACCGTAGGGCCCGATTCGTGGGCGATAGGCGACCTCCCGCTGCCTTGCGCGCGGAACGATTTCGTAACACCGACCTCTGTTGATATCACCCGTACGGGATCGATGAAGCACTACCGGAACGACACAGGCCTCCACACCATCGCCACGAAGAGAGTAGGTGTCGCGGTCCTCGCTGTCGGTCTGGTGGTCGCCTGCGGGTCCGGCGACGAACCTGGGCCCCGCCCGGACCCGGATCCGGCCCCCGTCGTGGCCTGCGAGCGACCGGACACATTCGAGGCGCGGCGATGTACGCGCGACGACCATTGCGCGTGCGGCTCGTTCTGCGATCTGGGGGTGTGTGCCTTCGAGTGTACGGCGGACGCGGATTGCACCGACGGTGAGCTCTGCGACGACTTCGGGCGCTGCGCCCTCGAGGGCACGAACGTCTTCCCGCTCGCCAACCTCGACGGCAAGGGACGTGCGACGCTCCAACAAGCGCAGGTCCGTAGGAGCCCGAGCGGCATCTACACACTTTCGATTCGCGCCGACGGGGGCCCAGTCGCCCGGGCTCGCGTGGCGCCTGGCGCGAACGTCGAGGTCGCGCTCGCACCGCCCGGCGTCGACCTCGACGAGCTCGACTTCGGATCGGAGCTGATGCTCGAGGGTCTGGCGGCCGACTCGGTGACGGACATCGCCGTGAAGGAGTCGCCTTCGATGATGGGCGAACCGAGCGCGTCGGCGCGCGTGCAGGTGTTGGACGACGCGGGGGGACGCAGCGAGGCGACGGTGGCACCGGACCTCGTGACTGCGCCCGTTGGCCCGGTCGCCGGGGTCTACGCGGGGCAGATGCAGCTCGTACAAGTGGGCGCAAACGCGTTCTCGCTCGCTCCGCCCGTCGCGCGCATCACGGTCCCGATCCGCGCGGAGGTCTACGAGCCGAACGGCAACGAAGCACGCATCCGGATCATCGACGACAGCCGCCTGATGAACCCCGCCGGAGCGTGGACCGGCACGCTCGAGTTGGCGCCGGACGACGATGACGTGTTCGGCTCCGTCGTGATGCCGGCCTTCGAGTGGGCTGCGCCGTCGCCCGTGGCGGGGAGCGGCCGGCTCCACGTCGTCGCGGTCGCGGAGCCGGCCGGGCTTCGCACCGATCCGTTGGCCGAGACGTGGAGCGGAGACCTCCGCTTCTCGCTCGCGGTGACGTTGACCGGGGTCTCGGCGAACATCGCGCGGGAGCCGATCGCGGTGTTCGAGATCGCGTTGGAGCGAACCGACGACCTCCCCGAGGGCGCGCCCCCGGCGGTCGATTCGGACGCGCAGCTCGCGTACGTCCCGGCGCAGGAGGCGACGACGAGGTTCCTCGCCGAACAGAACTACGTCGATCTCGTCGCGGATCTCGAGCAGACACAACTCACCCTGGAAGACCAGCGGAGCGTCTGGCGTCGTGCGCAGTCGGACGCGCCGAGTCTCCCACAGTCCGCGTTCTCAGGGCCGCTCACGACCGACTCACGAGCGTGGCTCCAGACGGTGCTGGGAGGGTTCATCGCGGACGCGCGACCGCCGACGATGCTTGCGGATCAGGGTGCGGCCGACGATGCACCCAACATCGGAATGCTCACGAGGTTCGACGGCTGGGAGACGATTCCCCCGACAGGCGCCGTCGATGAGTTCACCGCCAAGGCCTATTTCGGTGACTGGATGGGGGGTGACTTCGCCGGTTGGCTAGATGGGTTCGTCCTCGCGAGATTCGGTCACTTCACCGGATTCAGGGATATCGGGATGCGCGATCGCATCCAGTCGATCGCCATGGCCTTCTTCGTCGACTCCACCCTCGAGGTGAGTGACTACGAGCAGCCGCAGCCCGACGTGAGCCTCGTCTCGCTGGCATCCACGGCGCACGCGCCATTCCCGACCACGTGGACCATCGGCGGTCGGACCACACGACCCGTCGTCCCCTGCGCATTCGAAAACGCGGCCACGGACGTCGTCTTCTCGGTACGCACCGACGGACGAACCCACAACAATCGTCCCCGCTTCGATCCTGCGCGTTCGTCGGGCGGCGCCAACTTCTGCGAGGCGCTGGCTCGGCGCTACCAGTGCGAGCCCATCGATCTGACCACCGCCGGTACGGTGCAGGCGCGGCAGTTCAATATCGGGCTCGCCGTACTCATATCGGGGGAGGACAATCAGATCCGACTGGAGTCCGTCATCGTCCCCGTGACGGCGACGGCCGGGTGCGAAGTGCGGCCGGTCTCGAAGAATGCGGTCACCTCGATCCTCTGCGATCACCGATCGGCGAATGGGGCCGCCTTCGAGCCCGACCGATTCACCAGCGCGCTCGACCCGGCGACGGGTGATCTGCAGTGTGAGAACGGCGCCGGCCTGGCCGTCGGGCTCGACCAGCCGAGGGCCGCCGACGAGCTGCTCACGGCGTGTCGCTCGGATCTCGAAGCGCTCGCTCAGCCGCCTTCGCCCGGCACGACCGGAGATCTCTCGGCCCGCCTCGGCCGCGGCGGGTTCGACGAGAGCACGTGTCTCAGCGCGCCTCGGTTCCTCACGCGCTTCGGCGCCGTGAGCGAGTCGATCCGGGCCGCGGCGCTCGTGGGCACACCCGACGGCGCGCCCGAGGATCCGCGTCCCGACGTCCTGACCGCGCGGCTCGCGCAGCGGTTCGTTCAGGCGGCGACATTCGTCGCTTCGGAGGCGGTGCAGCGCGTCGAGGTGCTCCCGGGCGTGGACTCGACCGATGAACGCAGCGCGCTGGTCGACGCCATCGCGCGCACGAACCAAGCGCTCAGACTCCTCCTCCACCCGCGCGTCTTCACGCCGCTCGCTTCGCTCGACGACGCGGTCTTGGCCGAGAAGAACATCTACGACGCCGTCACCGCGGTCGACGATCCCGCGCCGGCCCTGTGGTCCACCGACGAAAGCCTCCTCACTTCGGTCACGGAGCTCCTCGAGGTCCACAGTCAGCTCGTCGCACGCCTCGTCGAGCACGACGTTCGGCTCGGCGCCACGACGCTGCCGACGGAAGTGAGTGAAGCGCTGCGGCTGCAGGTCCCGCTCAACGGCCTGGTCAACGAGCTCCTCGCCGGGGTCACGCTCCGACGAACGCCCGAGTGGAAGGCGGCGCTCGATCGTGCGGTCACCCGCGCGGCGGACGCACAAGCCGAGGCGGTGCAGCTCATTCAAGCGGTCAACGCGGGACGCAACCCACTCGGGATCGAGGACGAGGATCTCCCGCTGTACTTCGAACAGGTGGCGACGGACGCCGGCTCACGGTTCACCGCGGTGAGTGACTATCTGATCGGGAGTGACTTCTCGACCTTCTCCCCCGTGCCCTCCCTGGTGCAGGACGCGGTCGATGCCTTCGCGACCGCGCGCACGGCGTACCTCGCGGAGCAGCAGCGGATGGTCCAGGTCGAGAACGTTCAGGCGGACCGTGATCTGTTCGTCCGCATGGAGCGCGTGGCGCTCGGCGCGGAGGTCCTGGATCTGTGCGGCGACGATGTCTTCGGGGGGCTGGGTGCAGAGGCGCTCGCGATCGCGCTCGAGGACGGCGACCTCGACATCGACGGGTGCTGGTACCAGAGCGACCTGCCGGTGTGCACCCCGCAACCCGACCCAGTGTCGGACGCCGAGCGCGAGCTCGAGAGCGTCCGGAGCACGATCTATCAGGAGCTCTGCATGGCCTCCGGGCGCGTCGGAGTCACGGCGACGTCGATTGAATTCGAGTACGTAGCGGGTCGAGAGCCGAGCGAAGAAGAGAAGGCGGACGATCAGTACGTCGGTCGGTACATGCGCGGCTTCGACCACAACCTCATCGACTATGCCTCCCCACTCCTGAGTGAGATCCACGCGAAGGCCAGCCGCGACTTCGGCGTAGGCGGGGACTCGTTCGGGAGCATCCTGGACGCGAACCTCACAACGGTGCGGCGTCGTGCGCGCCTCGGCCCGTACTACGGAGACATTCGACTCGATGAGTTCCGGTTCGACGTCCGCGGCTCGGATGTCTTCGTGCGCGAATCCTCTGCGATCGGTGAGATCGACCTGGGACCGAGGGTCGCGACGATCCCCGTGACGCCCGGCTACGTCCGCGCGCCGTTCTTCGGGACGCTGAAGCCGGCGGCGCTGAACCCGTGCCTCAACCCCGACGTCCCGGAGGACTTCCCGGCCGTGATGCCGCAGGTGGTCTTCACCGGCGACGATCCGACGACCGCGCGCCTCCGCTGCGCACCCCGCCAGGCCGGCGCCGGCGACGCGTTCGAGGTCGAGTACGATCCCGACCTCGTCGCCCCATTCACCACGCTCGCCGCCGATCCCACGCTGTCGCAGCGGACGGCGTTCCTCGAGCAGCAGCAACGGTGTCAGCTGTTGTTCCCGCTGCCCGGACAGCCCGACGCTCTCAGCACGGCGCAGCCGCCGTCGGTGTGTTACTCCGGCGCGCTCGGGGAGGTCGCGTTCGGCCTCCGCATCCTCGCGACCGACATCGCGACGGCGCGCGCCGAGTTCAACGCGCTCCTCGACGAGTACGACATCCAGGTTCGGAGCTGCGACATCCTCCGCGCGGGCAATCGAGAGATCGAGGGCCTCGAAGAGGACCACGCGAACACCATGTCCGATCTCAACGCAGCGAAGACCGCGGTGGACTCCGCCGCCGTCGCCTCGCACGCGGTGGCGGACTGTGCCGA
The DNA here is from genome assembly GCA_040218735.1 of Deltaproteobacteria bacterium. Lineage (GTDB taxonomy): Bacteria > Myxococcota > Kuafuiibacteriia > Kuafuiibacteriales > Kuafuiibacteriaceae > JAUHYN01. The sequence continues at coordinate 607,753 of JAVJQW010000023.1, read as the reverse complement.
TGCCGTCGGTTCGGACACGAAGTTCGGCGCGGCGTCGGGGACGGCCTGCACCGCGGGGGGCGTGGCGGCTGGGTTCGAGATCGCCTCGCTCGCGATCCAGGCCGCGATGGACGACGCCCAGCGCAGCCACGACCTCACGGTGCTCGGCATCGAGAATGACATCGAGGAGGAGCGTTGCTTCAAGGAGGCCGAGCTCGCGCTGGTCGGACTCGACGCCGCCCAGCTGCGTATTCGTCGGGCGATGCAAGAAGCGTCGGCCGGGTACCTCGAGTTCGAGGGGCTGCGCGAGCAACTCGTGCGACGGGTGCCGCGCGGGCTCGCCGACGTGGCGGCTGCGGAGGCTTCGCTCGCGAGCGTTGTCGGGCGCGACCCGTGGCTGAACGACGACATCGAAGCGTTCCGTCGGAAGTTCGCGCTCGCGCGCCGCGCGTCGTACCTCGGCGTGCGCGCGGTAGAGTACGAGTTTCAGCAGTCCTTGTCGGCGCGCGCAGACGTGCTCGCGGCGCAGGAGGCGAACGACCTGGTCGAGGTGCTCGACGAGCTCCGCGCGATCAAGGCCACCGGCTCCGTCAACGGTGCGGTCCCGGCCGAGCTCACCCAGGTCATCAGCCTCAAGAACGAGATCCTACAGGTCGCCGATCAGCTCGAAGTCGATCCGGGCAATCACATCCTCGACGCCACCGAGCGCTTCCGCGCGATCCTGACTCACCCGCGCTTCGAGGTGCGGAGGGATGGTCGTCGCCTCGGCGTGCGCATCCCGTTCAACCTCGCGCCGCTCTCGGCGCTCAATCGAGGGGACGCCTCGGGCATCCCGTTTGCGCTCGAGAACGCGTGCGCCGAGCGCGTATGGAGCCTCAACGCGACCGTCGTCGGCGACGAGGCGCGCATGTTCCAAGGGCTGGCGCAGACGGTGAACCTGGAGATTCAGCAGGCCAACACCTTCTACGCGAACCGCTGTGCGCGTGCGGCCGACGACTCGTTCCAGGTCGCGAGCACGCGGCCGCGTCGAAACCTCTTCCGCCTCCCCGGGGTCGGCGAGGGCGTCCCAAACCTCGTCGACGACTCGGCGAGGAACTTCGCAACGGCGCGACTGCAGGCTCGCTTGAACGTGGACCCGACGACGCTCGCCTCGAGCACCACCGTCGACGGTGAGAGCACCGAGCTCGCCGCGAGGCTCCTCTTCGGTGAGTACGCGTTGTTCATCCCCGAGAGCGAGCTGCCGAACGTCGACGACGAGGGCCGGCCGGTGGGTGATGGCCTTCGCCTCAACGAGGTCGACGACATCCTGCTGCGCATCGACTACCTCAGCGTCTCCCGCTGAAAGCGGTCACGGGCGGCGCGCCGACGCCGTTGCGCAACGTCTTGGTCGCGCAACCCATGTTGCATTCCGCAACCCACTCCGGCGCCCAGGCTCCGCTGGCGAGTGTCTCGATGTGGATCGCTTCCTGCTCTAGCCGGGAGTCATGCGCACGGTGCTACTGGACGTTGCGGGGGAGGGGCGGTGGAGCTCCGCCGACGGGGTCGTCTACGTCGATCTGTCGTCCTCGCGCTTCTGGACGGAGGGCTCGGATGAGACCGTCGTCATCGACGCGCGCGGGCACCACGACGCCGGCGTGGCGCTGCTCGGGCGCATCCCGCTTCACGTCCGCGTCCGCGGGCTGATCACCGACCGCGAGGCGCCCGAAGACCACCACGACGCCTACCTCGCGGGCGCCACCCGCATCCATGTGGCCGGACGCGGCGCCCACGATCCCCACGCGCTGTTGGAAGCGTTCTCGGAGGACTAGCCGTGGCGGATGCTCGGGCGATCTATCAGGTGAGCGACGCGTTCAAGCGCGTGCTGCAGGAGAATCTCTCGCTCCTCAGCATCACCGCGTCCCAGATCTTCATCGAGTCCATCGATCTGCTCCCCGACCCGATCCCGCGCCCGCGCCTGACGGTCTTTCTCTACAACATCTCCGAGAACCCCTTCCTCAAGAACCGCGACCACCAGGTCGTCTCGAGCGTGGGCGGGACCTCGCAGCAGGTTGTCCCGCCGTGTGTCGTCGACCTCGACTTCATGGTGTGTGCTTGGGCGGCCTCCACGACCGACGAGCACCAGCTCCTCGGCGACGTCCTGCGTGTCATGTACGACCACGCCGAGCTCGAGCCCGTGTACCTCGGCGCCGGCTGGGATCCGGCCGACACGGTGCAGCTCTCGCTGCACAACCCGAGCATCGAAGATCAGGCGCGCATCTGGACGACGTTCGGGTTCAAGCGCTTCAAGCTCGCGCTCTACTACAAGGCGCGCGTCATCCCGATCGCGTCTCAGCGTGTCTTCACCTCCGGCATCGTGCAGGAGCGCAGCAACGCGCCGCACACCATCGGCGCCCCGAACCCCAGCGAAGTGCCGCCCGAGGTCCCGCTCCCCTGAGGGACGAAAGTCATGCCGAACCTCGGATTCAAGGTGGTCGACTATTCGACCGGGAGACGGATTCGCAGCTCCTCCGTGGAGCTGCTCGTCCCCAAGAGCCCGAGCAACACGCTACGCGACCGGCGGATGTTCTATCCCGTCGTCACGAACCTGAGCGGAGATCTCGTCGTCCTCGACACCCCACCGGGCACCTACGACGTCGTGGTGTGGGCTCGCGACTACGTGACGAAGAAGCTCCCCACGGTCGTCTCGCCGATGCCCTCACCGCAGACACTTCAGCTCCACCGACGCGCGACGTTCCAGTTCAGCCCTGAAGACACGCGCGTGGTGGGCGAAGTGCACAACGCAGTGGCGAACCTCGCGCCTGAGGACGTCACCGTTCAGCTCGTCGATCCGGCGCCGTCGGTCCCGAACCACACGGTGCCCGTCTACGTCACCAAGGAAGAGTTCCCCCAACGCTGGCAGTTCGTCGTTCACGTGCCCGAGAAGCTCGCAGCATCCAGCGCGACCGTCATCGTGACGTGGCCGTCCGGAGCCAAAACAACAAACATCCCTACCGTCGAGTTGAATCGAGTCACTTCGGTTCAGCCCATACTCATACCTTAGGAGAACACGATGCCCGAATATCTCGCGCCAGGCGTGTACATCGAAGAACGACCCGGCAAAAAAACCATCGAAGGCGTATCTACCAGTACCGCTGGGTTCGTCGGCATGACCGAACGCGGCCCCGTTCAGGGGCTCCCCAAGCTCGTGACGAGTTTCGGTGAGTACCAGCGAAACTTCGGTGGGTTCATTCCGCGCAAGACCGGAGCGGGACCGGGCGGCGAACACGGACACTTGCCCATCGCGATGAAGCAGTTCTTCGACAACGGAGGCAAGCGTGCCTTCGTGTGCCGAGTCTACAAGGCGCACCCGCCCCAGGGTGGAAACGCCGTCGACCTGCGCGAGCTCCAGCTCCAGCACGGCATCTTCGCTCGCCTCCGCGCCAACGCGCCGGTGGGTATGGACAAGATCGGCGTGACGACGCTCCGCGGGTACGACTCGACGACCGTCGCGCTCTTCGGCGGAGACGACCCTGCGACGCCGGTCGCGGTCTCGAAGGGGATCTCGTCGACCCGCCAGATCGGGCTGGCCAACCCCATCACCACCGCCGAGGGCGAACACAAGGCGGCGAACTCGTACGTCCGTCTCCGCGCCGCAACGGCCGGCGGACCCACGCTCCGCGCCAAGGAGCCTGGCGTGTGGGCCGAGCGCGTTGGCGTGCAGGTGCGGCCGACCTACGGGCCCCCCGTAGAGGTGGGTTCCGTCTCCGGCAACGCCATCGCAGTGGCGTCGGCGTCCGCGTTCTACCCGGGCTGCGTGATCGAGCTGCGCAAGGAAGCGACCGCCACAGGTGACCTGGTCGAAGCCACCTACGCCACGGTCGCGAAGATCGCCGGCAACACGCTGGAAATCGTCACCCCAACCGCCGGCGCGCCGACCGCCGCGGGCCCCGGTGAGCGCCTCGTCGCGCTCCTGAGCGAAGTCGACCTCATCGTGAGTTGGGGCGCGACGGTCGAGACCTTCCGCGGCGCCTGGGGACAAGTCGCGGCCGGTGCAACCCTCGGGTTCACGGCCGCGCAGGCCGCCGAGTTCAACGCGACCCGCACGTACTGGAAGAAGGTCGACGACTCCAAACTCATCACGATGACGGCGCCGACGGGTTTCGATCCAGCCGCACCGCTCGACACGCACCCCACCACGACGAACGGTCACCCCGAGTGGCTGGCGCCCGTCGCCGGGCTCGCGGTGGGGACCGACGACCAGCTCCCCGACGTCCCCGACTACATCGGCAACTCCGGCGCCGACCCGGGTCAGCGCAGCGGTATCGCGGCGCTCGAAGACGAGGAGGCGATTTCGATCACCGCCGTCCCCGGTGTGACGGCGCCGGCCGTGCAGGACGCGCTGATCACCCACTGCGAGCTGATGAAGTACCGCTTCGCGGTCCTCGACGGCCCGAGCGGCGCCGAGACCGCGACCATCCGCGGACACCGCGGCAATTTCGACAGCAAGTACGCCGCGATCTACCACCCGTGGATCCGTAGCTCGGACCCGCAGACGGCCCGGGAGATCGAGGTGCCCCCGTCGGGGCCGATGGTGGGCATCTACGCCCGCTCCGATGTCGACCGCGGCGTACACAAGGCGCCCGCCAACGAGGTCGTACGCGGCGCACGCGACGTCGTGACGAAGGTGCTGCACGGCGTCCAGGAGGTCCTGAATCCGGAGGGCATCAACGTCATCCGTGACTTCCGCGAGAACAAACGCGGCATCCGCGTGTGGGGCGCGCGCACCATCTCGAGTGACCCGGAGTGGAAGTACGTCAACGTTCGACGGCTGTTCATCTTCCTCGAGCACTCGATCGACAAGGGCACGCAGTGGGTCGTGTTCGAACCGAACAACGAGCAGCTCTGGGCCGCCGTCCGGAGCACTATCGAGACGTTCCTGGAGTCGGTGTGGCGCACGGGCGCGCTCCTCGGAACCAAACCGGACGACGCCTTCTACGTGAAGTGTGATCGCTCCACGATGAGTCAGGATGACTTGGATAACGGCCGCCTGATCTGTGAGATTGGTGTGGCTCCGACCAAACCCGCCGAGTTCGTGATCTTCCGAATCGGTCAATTCACCGCGGACAGCCAGGGCTGATCAGGAGGTATAAATCATGGCGGTCGAGAGGAACAACCCATACGGGTCATTCAATTTCCGCGTCGAGTTCGACAACGGAATCATCGCGGCGTTCTCGGAGGTGTCGGGAATCGACAGCGAACAGGGCGTCGTCGAGTACCGAACCGGGGACGAAGACACGGTGATGCGCAAGATTCCGGGGATCCGGAAGCACCCCAACGTCGTGCTCAAGCGCGGCGTGATCGGCGCCTCGGATCTCTTTCGATGGCGCGACGAGGTGGTCGGCGGCATCGGCAACGCCGACGACAGCGAGGGCAAGACCTCGGTGAAGATCCACCTCCTCGACGAGAAGCGAGGGGTCGTCGCGACCTGGAAGCTCAAGAAGGCCTGGCCGGTGAAGTGGATGGGGCCCGCGATGGCCGCCAACAAGAACGAGACGGCCCTGGAGACCCTCGAGCTCGCGCACGAAGGGATCGAGATGATCTGATGCTCGCGCCGGGAGTCGAAATCGTCCAGGAGGAGGCCCCGCGCGGGTCCGGGGATGCCTTGCGCGCCGACATCGTCGGCTTCGCGGGCATCCTCGAGCGCGGGCCCATCCTGGTTCCTCGACGGGTCGAGGACTGGGGGGGCTTCAAGCTCGAGTTCGGTGGGTTCCTACCCATTCGCGGTACCCAGCGCCAGGCGCTCACTCCACTCGCGGCGTACGCTCATTTTCAGAACCGAGGCTCGACGGCCTACGTGCTGCGTTGGGCGTCGACCACGACGCGCGTCGCACGCGCCGAAGTCATCGACCCGGCGACGGGCGCGACGATCGGACTCACCGCGAGCTCCGCGGGGCGCTGGGGCAACGCCACACGGATCGCGATGCCGCTCCGCGTGCGACGACGACGTACGGTGGCCGGGTTCCCGACGCTCGCGGCGGGCCTGCGGGAAGGGGACGTCGTTCGCTTCCGTCGAGGCGTGGGATCCCCCCCCACGTTCGGGCGCCTGGTGGCCGGCACCGGTGGGTTGTTCGCGTGGCCCCACGCCGCCGTGGATCCGTCCGTCGACCTCGTCGAGGTGATCGATCCCACCGTCGAAGTCATCGTCGACAGCGCCGCGGGACGCGAGCGTCACCGCGAACTGTCGCTCGCGTGGGAGAGCCCGCGCGCGGTGTGGCGATACTTCATGCCGAGCGGGCCGCAAACCGAGTGGAGCCCAGCCGTCCCCGAGTCCTGGACTCCCTACGCGGAGGACTCCGAGATTGCGCTGTCGCTGGGACAGCAGCGACCCGGGAACTCGTCGCTCCTCCGCAGCGCGCTGCCCGACGGCTACCCCACGTCGTTCCCGCCCCAGACGATGCCCGCGCCGCTACCCAACCCATGGAACGGAACGCCATCCCTCGAAGCGGTCGCGGATGTCCCCGAATGGCGGGTCCAACTCACCGGCGGCGTGGACGGTACGAAGGCGATGGACGCCAACGTCGTACTCACTGCGGGGCGCGCGATGATGACCCACCCTGCGCCCAGTATCGTCACGTTCCCGGATCTCATGCTGCCCGCCGCGCCCGAGCCGCACGACTGCTCGAGACCGCCGGTCGACGACCCGCGCGACGAGCTTCCACCCGAACCGCCGCCTCCTTGCGCGCCGCGGAACGAGACCGAGAGCGCCGTCCCGACTCCCGCGCCGAGCATCCCTCCGGAGGTGGTGCCCGAGTCTCAGATGCCCGGATTCGGGTCGGCGATCTCCGCCCTGCAGCGCGACCTCATCGCGATGTCCCTCCCGTCCTCGGAGCTGGGGTTGGACCGCGGCTTGGACCGCACGCTCCTCCTCGACCCGCTGCCGATGCTCACCCCGGCCGAGGTGATCGCGTCGACCCACGTCATGCGATCCGAAGTGGCGCTCGAAGGGCACGCGAGCGCGCTCCCGCACTGCGCGATGTTCCACCCCTGGGTCCGCGTCCTGGATCCCGGCACGCGCGGGCGCCGCGTCATCCTCGTTCCGCCGTCGGGTCACGTCGCAGGTCTGATGGCCGCGACGACACGCGAGGGGACGCCCGGTGCGCGCTTCGCCAACATCACGCTCGAAGGCGCCGTGGGAATCGCCGAGGTCCTTCCGGATCGCGACCGTGCGGATCTCAACGCCGCGCACCTCGGCGTCGTCCACGCGATCCCGGGGCGCGGCGCGCTGGTCCACGGCGTGCGTTCCCTCGCGACTTGGAGCCGCCCGGATCGCTTCATCCCGGCGAGCCGCGTCGTCGCCTACGTTCGCCGGGTGCTGCGCGCGCTCGGGTCGACGTTTGTCTTCGAGCCGAACGACGCCGACGTTCGCTTCCGCATCCACCTCACCATCGACGCCGTCCTCGACGAGCTGTGGCGGAAGAACGCGCTCGCCGGCACGACGCGCGCAGAGTCGTACAGCGTTCGCGTCGACGACTCCACGACGACGCCGGCCGAGCGGGACCAGGGCATGGTCGTCGCCGAGGTCGAGATCGCGCCCGCGATCCCCACCGAGTTCATCCTCATTCGGGTCGCGTTCTCCCGAGACGGGTCCGCCGTCCTCGACGACATTCAGGGAGGCGCGTGATGGTTCAACGCCCGGGTCGCCTCAATCCGCTCCCGCTCCCCGCATTCCGGTACGTCGTGATGCTCCGCGACAGCGCCGGTCTGCTCGACACCAAGGCCACGGTGGGCGCTGCGTTGGCCCTCCTCGGTGGTGGGTTCTCGGAGTGCTCCGGTATCGAGATGAGCCTCGAGACGCTGGATTATCCCGAGGGCGGTCAGAACAAATACGTGCGCCGCCTCCCGACGCGGACGAAACCCTCCGACCTCGTTCTGAAGCGCGGGTTGCTCATCACCTCCGACCTCTGGTCCTGGGTCCGGAAGGTCAGCGACGGCGTCTACCAACGGAAGGACGGAATCATCGTCCTACTCACCAACGGAGGGATCCCAGCGCAAGCGTGGATGTTCCGGCAGGGGCTCCCGCTGAAATGGACCGGCCCTGGTCTCAACGCGGGTCAGAACGGCGTAGCGACCGAAACACTCACCATCGCTCACGAAGGGCTCGATCATTTCGGGCTCTCGAATATCGGGTTGACGTGAAATGCCGCTGATCATCGGAAATCTCGACGCGCGTATCGCCGTCACCGAGGAGAGCTCCAGGGACCACGGTGGCCCGGATCCGGTGGATGTCCGTGATGCGTTCCTCGAGCAGATGCGCCGAGATTCGGCGCGGCGCTTCGAAGAGGAGCGCAAGATCCAGCAACGCGATCCCGACCTCTTGGGAGGTGAGTGAGAATGGTTTCCTTCACCAAACCCTTCGCTGACCGGCAGCCGCTGACACGCATGAAGATCTTTCCCAAGGGAAAGAAGGACGACAAGTACCTCGCCGTCGACGTGCTCTTCAACCCGAAGGAGTACACGATGGAGCAGTCGAACGCCTTCGCCGAGATCGGCATTCCCGGCCTCGAGGCGCCCGTGATCCAGTTCGTACGCGGCAACACCGAGAAGCTGACGTTCGAGCTCCTGGTGGACACCACCAACGAGGCACCGGGGACACCGGGGCGCGATGCCTCCAAACACGCCGAGAAGCTCCAGCAGCTCGCGCGGGTCGACGGTGAGCGCCACGCACCGCCGATCGTCGTCTTCGAGTGGAGCAAGAACATCGTCGAGGGCGTCATCGAGTCCGTGCGGCGCCAGTTCGTCCTCTTCGACCCGGACGGGACGCCGCTCCGCGTGAACGTGGCTCTGGGCGTGAAGCGCTACCGGACCGTCATCGAGCAGCTCGGCGCGATGAACCTGCGCTCCCCCGACCGCACCAAGACGGTCGTCGTTCGCCACGGGGACACGCTGCCGGCCATCGCACACGAAGCGTACGGTGATGCGTCGCAGTGGCGCGAGATCGCCACGGCCAACAACCTCCGCGACGCGGCCGATCTCTCCCCGGGCGCGATCCTCCGGGTGCCGCGGATCGAGGAGGAGGCGTAGATGGACGTCGTACTCGACCAGGGAACCGGGAAGGCGCCTCGGTTCTACGCGCCGCAGTTCCGGTTCCGAATCGGCGGGAAGGAGCTGCACGAAGAGGCGGGTGACGTCCTGAGCGTTCAGTTCAAGGACAGCATCAAGGACCTCGCTGCCGTCGAGCTGGTGCTCAACAACGTCCGTCACACCAGCCGGAGCGAGTCACCCACGTACAAGTACTCGGACGGTGGTGACCCCATCGACCTCGGCAAGCAGTTCGAGCTCGAGATGGGTTACGCGGATGCCCCGAAGATGCAGCGCATGCTGCAGGGGGAGGTCATCGCCTTCGACCCGCAGTTCCCTCCGACCGGGTCCTCCACGCTGGTCGTGCGCGGCCTCGACCTCCTGCACCGACTCCGAAACCAGCCGAAGACCAAGAGTTGGGAGAAGAAGACCGACGCCGAGATCGCGGGGGAGATCGCCCGCGAAAATGGGTTCGGGGCACTCATCGACTCGACAAAGGAACGACACGACGTCGTCCCGCAGGACAACAAGGACGACATCTCCTTCCTCCTCGAGCGCGCGAAGCGTCTCGACTTCGAGGTCTTCCTCCGAGACGGCGACCTCCACTTCGTACACACCCGCGAAGGCAACAGCCCCGTCCTCACCCTCGAGTACGGCAAGTCGCTGATGTCCTTTGCGCCGTCCCTCACGTTGGCGCGTCAGGTCTCGAAGGTGACGGTGCGGTGCTGGCACCCGATCGAGGGTCGACTCATCGAGAAGTCGGCGACGCGCGCGAAGCTGAACGACCTCAAGCAAAAGGGCAAGAACGCGGGTGAGGTCCTGGAGTCGGCGTTCGGCAAGGGCAAAGAGGAGGTCATCCTCAAGGAAGCCGTACTCAGCGACGAGGAGGCTCAGACTCTGGCCGAGTCCGTCCTGCGCCGAAACGCGCACTCCTTCGTCACCGGCTCCGGACAGACGGTCGGCATTCCCTCCCTGCGTGCCGGCGTGAACATCGAGCTGAAGGGCCTCGGGAAGCGCTTCGATGGCGCCTACTACGTGACCGAGTCGACCCATCGCATCGATCAGTCCGGCTACCAGACGACGTTCTCGGTCAGGAAGGCGTACGCATGACGATCGCATCCAAGTCCATGGGGCTCACGGTCGGCATCGTCGTCGACCGCGAGGACAAGAAGGAGCAGCTCGGACGGGTGCGGCTCAAGCTTCCGCTCGAGAAGGACCGAGAGACGGACTGGTGTCGCGTCCTCATGCCGTTCGCCGGGGAGACGCACGGCGCCTACTCGGTGCCGGAGAAGGGCGACGAGGTCGTCGTCGCCTACTACGCCGGTGATCCCAAGATGCTCTTCGTCCTCGGGTCGATCTATTCGAAGAAACGCAAGCCGCCGACCACGAAGGTCGATGAGCGCAGGTTTCACACGAAGGCCGGAACTCAGGTCCTGGTATCTGACGTCGAAGGCGAGGAGAAGGTCCTGATCGAGACCAAGAACAAACAAAAGGTACTCATCGACGAGAAATCCAAGACCATCACGATCGCCAACGAACACACGATCGAGCTGGCCGGCGAGGGCAAGAAGGTCACGGTGAAGAGCGCCGGGGGCAACGAGATCGTCCTCGACGACAACGCCAACAGCATCAAGGTCAAGGCGACGACGGTCGAGGTCGTCGCCTCGAGCATCGCGCTCAAGAAGGGTTGATGATGAGGACTTCCGATCGCCGCAGAGAGCTGGGGGTGGGCTGGGCCTTCCCGGTACGCATCGACGCCAACGGCCGCTTCGCGATGGTCGAAGCGGAGCGCGACGTCCAGGAGGCCATTCGGATCATCCTGGGGACGGGTGTGAACGAGCGTGTGATGCGCCCGGAGTTCGGATCGGAGGTGCCGCAGCTCCTCTTCGAAGCCAAGACCTCCGCGACGGCCGACCACCTCGAACGTGCGATCCGCGACGCGCTCGCCGCGCACGAACCGCGTATCGACGTGCTGGAGGTCTCGGTCGCCGAGGACGAGGAGATCGAGACCCGCCTCGTCGCCTCGCTGAGTTATCGACTCCGCGAGAACAACGCCATCTTCAACCAGGTGTTCCCGCTCTACCTGCGGGAGGGAAGTGAGAGGCCCTGATGCCCTTCATCCCCGAAAACCTCGACGACCGAACCTTCGAGGACTTGGTCAGCGAAGCGCGCCGCCGCATCTCGGCCTACGTGCCCGACTGGAAGGTCGACCAGCGCGGCCGAACGGCGCGTCAGTGGAGTGAGTACAACACCAGCGATCCCGGCATCGCGATCGTCGACGTCTTCGCGTGGCTCACCGAGACGCTCCTCTACCGACTCAATCGGCTCCCCGACGAGCGCATGTACGTCGAGTTCCTCGACCTCCTGGGGTTCGCGCCGAGACCACCGAAGCCCGCGTTGATGCCCGTGCAGGCGACGATGGAACCGACCGGCGGTGTTGTATCTCTCCTCGCGCACGAGCTCCGTTTCTCCGCGCCCGGTGAAGACGACGACATCTTCTTCGAGGCCATCGAGGACGTTCACCTCATCAAGGCGAACCTCGGCGCGCTCCTCCTCGACGACCGCGTGAGCTCCCAGGTTCAAGATCTCACCGCGCTGAACCTCGCACCCGACCAGGACTATGCGCCGTTCGGGGAGGCGCGCCTCAGGGACCGCGCGCTCCACTTCGGCTTCGACACGGAGATCGACGCCGCGACCAACAAACCCTCGCCCATCCTCGGCGTGTCGAACGAGGGTCGCCTCCGCATCTACGTGCGCACGGTCGAGGAGGAGGCCGCCCTTCAACCGGCGTCCACGGTGCCGGGCCCGAGGCCCGTACAGGCCGCGCAACCCACCTCGGACGTGGTCTGGGAGGGCCTCGACGAGGACGGCCAGTGGTTCGCGCTGGAGGTCGCGGCGGATCGGACCGACGCGCTGCGGAGCAATGGGTTCATCGAGATCACCCTGACGTCGAAGCTCGCCCCGCAGGTGGGCTCCGCGACGGACGGCGTGCTCCGACACTGGATCCGCGCGCGCGTCCACGCCACCGCGCGCGAGGAACGACGACGTGTGCGGTACGTGGCGCCGAACGCTGTTGTGCTCGTGCAGTGGCGGACCTACGCCGAGGAGCGTGTCGGCGCGAGCGATGGCTCCCCGAACCAGACCTTCGACGTCCGGCACGCGCCGATCCTCATGACGGACGACTTCCCCCCGTCGGTGCTCGTGAAGGAGCCCGACCCGGAGGTCTGGGAGCTCGTCGAGGATCTCGGCGACAGGCGAGGGCGCGACGACTCACCCGGCCCACGGCGTATCTTCACCGTGAGCCCGGACCGCGCGTCGATCGTGTTCGGCGACGGCATCGAAGGGCGCATCCCGCCGTCCGGGACGAACAACGTGTTCGTCACCTACCGCAGTGGAGGGGGCGCCGTCGGCAACGGTCAGAAGTCACTCACGCGTGAGTTCGCGATCTCCGACATTCGCACCGTCGAGCCGCTGGAGCTCGCGACCGGTGGTCAGGACGAAGAACCCATCGAAGTCGCGCGCCGGACCGCCCCAGGGCGCGTGCGGTCGCTGGACGCCGCCGTCACGGCGTCGAACTTCGAAGCGCTCGCGCTCGACGCCGGCGCCGCTCGAGCGATAGCCCTCGACCGGCACGACCCACGCTTTCCGTCCGCGCCCGCGACCGGCGCGGTGACTTTGATCGTCGTCCCCGAGGCACCGCGTGACGAGGTCGCGCCGATGCCGGACCAGACGTTCCTCGCGCACGTAGCCAGTGAGTTGGATCGGTTCCGCGTGTTGACCACGGAGCTGTTCGTCATCGCGCCCGTCTACGAGGACGTCACGGCCGAGGTCGTCGTGGTTCCGGCGCGACCGACGGACGCCGACCGCGCGCGCGAAGAGGTCGCGGCGCGAATCGAGGACTACCTGCATCCGACGCGCGGCGGCGCCGAAGGTGACGGTTGGCCCGTGGGCCGTCGCATCGTGAACAACGAACTCGCGAGCGAGCTGCTCCGGCTGGAGTCGGTCGGTTCCATTCGAAAGCTCGTGCTGCACGTGCGGGGCGAGACGTTCGACTGCGAGGACGTCGAGATGCGCGAAGGCGCTCACCTGTGGCGTTCGGCGCTCCATCAGATCGGCATCGAGCGGGGGGATCGCTGAAGGTGCGCAACCCCGGCGTCGGCGCGGAGAAGTTCTTCCACCTGGACGGGTGGAACGGGTGGTCGCTCGCCTTCGAACGGTCGTCGGATCTCATGCGTACCCCCGCGGGTACGACGCTCGCGCCGGCCAAGCAGCTCCCGACCACTACGGCCGAACCGGGGCGCGCGCCGCCGCTGGGGGGGCTCGTGTTCGACGGACCGGGTTACGCGATCGCCGTGGGCCCCGACGGACTCTGCCGACTCGACGTGTGCGGCGACGAAGCGCGTCGCTTGGACATGCCCGCGTGCTGGCCGCGCGACCTCTTGGGAGCGACGGACGTGGCGCGCTCCGGACGCGGGCGCCTCTACGTCACCGTCCCGGACCAGGACCGGCTCTACATCCTCCGCTCCGACCCGATGGGGCTCGTCGGCGCGCGCACGTTCGAAGCGCCCGTCGCCGTCGCTGTCGTGCCGCCCCGGCTGGACGCCGCGGTCCTGCACCCGGAGCAGATCTGGTTGCTCACGCGCGGCGAGCTCGTGCGCATCGATCCCGAAGGTCGACCGCTCGCACGCTTCGCGCTCTCCGCGCCGGCGAACCGGCTCGCGGTCTCCTCGACCGGTACGATCTTCGCCGGGCGCTCCGGGACGCGATCGGTGTGGTCCGGCCCTGCGAACGCGCTCGTTCGGCACGTGCTCGAGCGGAGCTGGTCCGGGGCCTTCGAGGTCGACTCCGAGGGGCACCTCAGGGCGGGCGACACGCTGACCGGGCGCGTCGTGCAGTGGGACCTGTCGGGCTCCGAGCCGATCCCGCTCGGGTGGACGCGCGAGTCCGGGTCGTTCGTGGGTGCGACGTTCCGCGCCGCGCGTCTCGTCGCGGTCGACGAGACGTGTGCGCTTCACCCGCTCGAGCTCGAGCCAGAGGGGTTCGTGCGCGCGAGCGGGTCGTTCATCGTCGGCCCGCTCGACGCCAAGTCGCCGCGCGTCGAGTGGCACCGCCTCGTCATTCGGGCCACCCAATCCACGCACCTTAGCGCGCGTGTGCTCGCGGACGACGACTGCCTCACGCTCGACGGCGTCACGCCAGAGGAGGTCCGCGCGGATCCGCGCTGGTCCGCGCCACGTCCGTTCTCGTTTCCGCGCGGCGACGACATCGGTGAGCTCCTGATGGACGGCGCCGTCGGGCGCTTCGCGTTCGTGGAGATCGAGCTGCTCTCCGACGGTCGACAAGCGCCGCTCTTGGAGTGGCTCCGCGTCGAGTACCCGCGGGTCACGTACCTGCGGTTCCTGCCAGCCGTGTTCAGCGAGGACCCCACGAGCCGCGATCTCCTCGCGCGGTTCCTGTCGATGTTCGAGGCGAGCAACGTCGAGGTCGCCCGTACGATCGACGAGGCGTACCGGTTCTTCTCCGCCCGCGCGGGGACAGCCGCGCAGCTCGACTGGCTCGCCGAACGCATCGGCTTCGTGCTCGAGCCGGACTGGTCCGTCGCGACGAAGCGGCGGGCGCTGAGCCTGGCGTTCGCGCTGTATCGGATGCGTGGGACGCGGTGGGCGCTCGAGCGCTACCTCGAGCTGTACGGAGCCTCGGACGCCCGCATCGTCGAAGCGTTCGCACAGCGACGGAGCTTCCTACTCGGCGGGACCGTCACGCTGGGCTGCGACTCGATCATGCCCGGCTCGTGCGGCGGCGATCGCATCGTCCTCGGGAACCAGGTACGGCTCGGCGCCGGCAACCTGGACTCGAAGCCGTACCCGGAGCTCGGACCGATCTCGCAGGGACGTGGAAAGCTCATCATCTACCTCGGACCGACGACGAGCCGCGATCCCGATCGGGTGGCCCAGATCGATCGCATGGTCCAGCGGGAGAAGCCGGCCGGAGTGGAGGCGGAGCTGCGCGTCGCACCGCAACACCTCGCGCTCGGACAACTCGGTCGGCTCGGGCTCGATGCGACGCTCGGACGCCACGCACCGTGGGTGCTCACCGACGAGCCCCCGTCGACAAACGCCATGTTGCTCACGCGCGCGCCCGAGACGCGCGCCGAGGCCCAGGTCGGTATCGGACCTCGCCTCGGGATGGGCGCGAAGGTCTGAGGACCGAGAAAGGACGAACGATGCACGTACAGAAGCCAATCGCCACGGCCCCGCACCGGCCCGGACGTGATCACGCAGAGCCCGACGACTGCGTGGATCCGTGTGTGGCGCGCGGGACGAACGACTCGCTCCGCACCCGCTACTTCTACAGCATGTTGCTGGAGGCGGAGGACCTCTCCGTCGACCAGGCGTTTCACCTCCAGAACATTCGGAACCACAACGCCGAGCTCCACGGCTACGGGACGGTGTGCGGCCTGAAGGTGCACGAGCTCGACGATGCGTGTCCGTGGAAGGTCACGGTGAATCGCGGTGTCGCGCTGGACTGTCTGGGGCGCCGCATCGAGGTGTCGCGCGACGTCGAGATCGATCTCGAGTCCGCCGCGCGCCGCGCTTTCATCGGCAAGGTGAAGCGCGAGATCCGCGACGAAGGCGCGTACGCCAGCGATCAAGATCGCCCCACGCCCACCGACGAGCGCTACTGGAGAGACCACGTCGAGCTGTGGATCGGGCTCTGCTACCAGGAGCGCGGCGAGCGCCCCGTGCAGTCGCTCGGCGGTCCCGAGACCTGCTGCCAGCCTACGTGTGACGACTCCCGCGTTCGGCACGGCTGGTGTCTCACGATCACCGAGGAGCCCTTCGGTGAGCCGGAGCGCACCGCGCGGCTACCGCGCACGATCGCTGAGGACCTCAACCCCCACGACTGCCGCCCCGACGACGTACGCCGGTGGCTCTGCGATTACCTCACCTGCGACTGCGCGCCGTGTGAGCCGGATCCCTGCGACCGCCTCGGTCACTGCCTGACGCTCGCGCGTCTGCGCGTCGACCCACGGGGGCACGTGAGTCACGTCGACAACTGCGTGCGCCCGTTTGCCATCCCGACCTTCCTCATCGCCGAGCTGCTGCTCTTCGCCTTCGAAAGGAAAATGCGGTGAACCGACAGATCACCAAGTCAGAAACGCGCTCATGTGGGTGCTCGGGTACGAGCGCTTCGTCGAAGTCGGCCGGCGGTTGCGGCTGCGGAGGTTCCTCGTGCGGCTCGGGTTCGGCGTCGTCCGCGTGCACCTCCGGGACGGAAGAGTCCAGCGGCTACCACGGCGTACCCACGGAGGCGTGCCTCGCGCCGCGACCGCGCTACTTCCCGGGGCAGCTCGTGACCGACGCGGACCTCTCCGCCGCCGTCACGTACCACCGCAGCCAGCAGCACCTCGCGAGCTCCGTCATCGGCGGGTGGGGCGTGTACTGCGGCTATCCGATCCGAATCGACGAGGAGAGCTGCAAGATCGAGGTCGGGCCCGGCGTCGCCTACGACGCAAAAGGCCGCCCGCTCGTGAGCGGCCGATGGATGCAGTTCGGCCGCCCGGATCTTTCCGAGCTCAACGATCCTTGTGAACCGTGTGAAGAGCCGCCGTCGACGGCGGGGTGGTACCTCGGGCTCGTCTACGACGACTGCCTCGACGCGGCGAAGCCTCGCTACACGACGCCGTGCGGTCCGTCCGAGGACCCCGGCTGCGATCACACGCGTGTGCAGGAGCGCGCGCGCTTCGTCTGGATCAAGAAGGTGCCCCCGAAGGACCACATCTTCTGGGTGACGGGCTGCCTCCCGGATCCGTGCGACGACCTGCCGGAGGCGCAGTCCGAGATCTACGATCCGTGTGACGTCTTCGAGCCGCTCCTCGACGAGTGCACGCCCGACACCGGGCTGCGCGGAGCGGCGGGCGTCGCCCACTACAGCCGCGCGCTGCGAAAGCTGTGGAACGTGGACCGCAACGCGCAGCGGATCCTCGACAAGGAGCCCGCGACGGTGATGGCGCCGAACGCACGTCAGGCGGTGTGCTGCGACAACCCCGTGGCGGCGATGATCGACGTGATCTCGGGCGTGGCGTGTCAGCCGTGTCGAGGCCAGCCGATCGTCCTGCTGGCGCACGTGCTGTTCAAGACCCAGGGGACGCAGAGCGGTGTCGCGGTGCGGCCGATTCGACGACGGGTGCTGTCGAACGCGGACCTGACGTACCTGTTGGCCTGGGTGATTCGTCGACAGCTCTGCGAGCCGCAGACCTACGAGACGAGCCCGGAGCCGCCGCAAGCGTGGAAGGTCGACTGCGGTGATCAGTGTGAGCCGAGCCGCGACAAGGCCGAGGTCATCGCGAACATCGTCACCGGGGCGACGGCCCCCGCGAAGGTCCGCGAGACTGCGACGAAGGAGGCCGCGTATGCGCTGGTCGTCGAAGGTTACCAGCGTGTCGCCGACGTCCCGATCGATCGTCTGCTGAAGATCAGCTACGCGGTGAACGGGAGGGTCCCGGACACGGTCGAGGCCGACGCGATCGAGCAGCGTCGCGCGGAGGCGCTCGGGACGCTGGAGCGCCGGCCGCGTGTCGAACGTGCGTTGGCGATGATCGCGCCGGACGCGACGGAGGACCTCACGGCGCGCGACAAGGCGCTCGCGGTGATCGAGGAGGCGTTTGTCGCCCACGACACGACGGACTTCGAGTTGGTGTCGTGGAGCGACGGCAAGAAGCTCGTCGAACGGGTCTACGCGGCGTTGGATCGCGAGCTGTCACGCGACTGGCTCGAGGTCGCGGGGCGGTACTTCAAGGACTTCGACGTGGTGGAGTCCGCGACACGCGAGGCGAGTCGACTCCAGTCCTTCCTGAAGGAGCGCGGTCTGGAGGATGAGTTCGACTCGTTCCGGCCGGTGGAGGCCGACGAGCGCCTGGAGACGCCGGAGCTCGACGAAGAGGAGAGCGGCCGTGGCGAATGACAACGTTCGAACCCTTTACATCGACGGGATGCCGCTGGGCGCCGACGAGCTCGACGACGACCAGACGTACTTCCGCGCGGCGCTCGAGCGACGCTCGCTGGCTCGTGATCTCTACGGCGTCGCGTGGGGTCTGGAGCTCGAGATGGTGGGGGCGTCTCCGGTCGTGAGTCCGGGGGTCGCGTACGGGCCGGACGGAAAGGCCATCGTGGTTCGTGAGCCGGTCAACATTGCCGATCTCGTGGAAGGCGATCCAGACACGAAGTTCGAGGTCTTTCTCTACTTCGCCGAGGAGCAACGCCAGAACAGCGAGTTCACGTACTGCAACCGCGCCCTCGATCCGCGTGTCGAGGAGGCCTATGCGATCAAGGCCTTCGAGAAGGAAGGGGCGTCCAAGGTGCTCCGCCGAAAGGCGCTCCTCGAACCGCATGCATCGCTCCCCGCCGACGTGACGCGACCCGGAGCGGACCGGCGCGTGTGTCTCGGCATCGTGCACCGAACGCTCGAAGACGAACTGAAGGTTGTCAAGCAGACGCGCAAGGTAGGTTGCGGGCTGGGCGAGGACGTCTCCAACGAAGGTGTCGACGTCATCGGCGTCACCGGCGCGACGTTCACGCACCCGCTCCGCAACACGGACTCCGTCGCGCAGACGGCGACGGAGACCTCCGTGGCCTTCGAGATCGGGCGCGAGAAGGGTGTGTACTTCCACGACCCGCTCGTCGTGCGTAGCGGCCTCGTCCTCACCGACGACGGGTCGATCAGCGCCAAGGTCGCCTACGACCCCGGCGGCGGCGCGATCGATCCGGGCGTGGTGATCGACATTTGCGACGGCGCCGACGCCAAGACGGCGCTCGCGGCCCGGGTCGGCGCGGGGGGCGCGGAGCTGCAGGTACCCGAGAAGTTGAAGGTCGCGGGTCTCGCCACCCTCGGCGTGACGGACGTCGAGGGAAAGCTCACCACCAAAGACGTCATCGACGCAAAGAAGGACGTCACGATCGATTCGGGCGCGAAGCTCACCGCGGGTGCGGCGGTGTTCACGACCGCGCCCGTGAAGGCGACGAAGGGGCTCGACGTCGAGGGCGCGACGACGACGATCAAGTTCGAGGCGACGAACCCCGCCATCCCGGTTGACGCGCTCGTCGTGAGCGGCCGGACGCGGATCGTCAAGGACGCGGTCGCCACCGGCGCGCACGCGCTGGAGGTCAAGGGGTCGGTCCTCGTCGAGGAGGCCGTGCAGATCGAGGGCGGGCTCAACGTCGACAAACTCGCCGTGTTCGACGACCAGACGCAGTTCAAGTTGAAGTCGACGTTCAAGAACCAGGCGCTGTTCGAGGGCACGTCGACGTTCGAGAAGCCCGTGACGTTCGAAGACACGGTCACGTTCGACAGCGGTGTTGGCTTCGGCGCGGGGGCGACGATGACACTCCCCGCGACGACGTTCACGGGCACCGCCACGTTCCAGACAAACGCCGTCTTCCAGGGCAACACGACGTTGCAGTCCACAGTCTTCAACGGCGCGGTGCAGTTCGGGCAGGCGGCGTCGTTCCTCGGTGCGGCGAACTTCAACCAGGACGTCGGCTTCGACGGCCGCGTCGTCGTGCAGGCGATCTGCGTTCGGCTCAACGGCGTTCCGCACCTGCCCACGTACGACAACCACTTCGTCGGCTTCGACGGGACCGGCGCGTTCATCGGTCGCGTGGGAGGGAGTGACCGACCGGTGGGGGTCGGCGCGGGCGCGCACAGCAGCGGAGACCTCCTGGTGGCGGTCGGCGGCGCGATCGACGTCGAGGTCGACGCGGGCCACAACATCCAGGCCGGCAAGAAGGTCGTGCTGTCGACGGCCGCGGGGACGAAGGGCACCGTCAAGGCGGGCACCTCGGCCACCAAGGTCGTCGGGACCGCGTTGACCGCGGTCAACGGCAACGTCGTTCGTGTGCTCGTGAGCGTGGGGTGAGCCGTGGCGCGGGAGGTCGTGATCGGACGCGGGCGTCTCGAGGTGCGCGGGGTCTCGGCCCGGCACGTCGTCGACGCGGAGGACTTCGTCATGAAGATCCTCTCCGAGGTCGAGCGGCAGCTCGACCAGCGGCTGGAGGCGATGCACCGGCCGATCGTCATCCCGACCCTTCGCTTGGACCTGCAGATCCACGCGGGCGATGCGTCGTTCGGGACGCTCGTCGAACGCATCGGTCGTGAGATCGCGATGCAGATCATCGCGACGTTGCCGCCGATGGACGTCAGCGCGTTGCCCGCGATCGCGGAGGAGCGCGACCCCGTTTCGACCACTGTGCCCGAAACGACGCGAGCCCGTGCTGAGCGGCTCGTCACGATCGCGAAGCGCGTCGCCGACTCGGGCTCGCCGCGAGCGGCCCTTCGCGCGCTCGCCGTGATGGACATCGGCGTCGACGACACCTCGGTCGAGGCCCTCGTCGAGGCGTTGTGGTCGTCCGAGGCACCGCTGCCGCAGATCGTTCGACTGCTTCGGCGGCACCGCTGGGACGTGCTCACGGCGTTGCCTCACGCCGGGATGGCCGAAGCGCTGTGGAGGCGGGTGCAGGAGGAGCTGACGCATCGGCGACGACGAAGCGCTGCACCCGCGTTCGAGCGCGGTTGTGTGCGTGAGACGCGACGGCAGCTCGCAGCTCGGGTGGATCGACTCGTCGTCGCGCTCGAGGCGGTCGCGGAAGCGGGGCCGCTGCCGTCGACGGAGAAGGTCGCTTGGATGCGACTCCTTCGGGTCGCGCTGCTCGCGCGGCTCTCGCCGCGTCTGCTCGACACTGGGACGGTGGAGTTCGAGGGCGGGGACCCGACCGTGGTGCCGGCGACGGCCACGACCACCGACGCTACGAGCCCGCGCCCGACGGCGGACGCACATCGAACCGCGGAAGCGTCGCTCGACGTCGACAATCCGCCGAGCGACGCACCGTCGGGGAGCGAGGACGTGGTCGAGGATGACCACGCGTCGCGGCCGGAGGCGCCCCCGTCGGCGTCGGTTCCGGTCTCGAGCGCAACCGCCGCCGAGGCGGAGCTTCTGTGTGAGGTCGAAGCGCCGTCCGAGATCGTCCCCGAGGCCGCCGCCGAGGGCGAGGCGATCTTCTCACGGGCCGCCGGCCTGGTTTTTGTGCTCGGGCCGCTGTTGGATCTGACGACGCCCGAGGCGGAGGCCGCGCAAAACGGTGACGTCGCGGTCGCCGCCTTTGCGTTCCGTGCTCTGGCGCGGAGCCTCTCGATCCCGATCGACGACCCCGCGGTGTGGCTGCTCGGGGGACTCGAGGTCTGCCCCGACGAGGAGGAGCTGGCGTGGGTGGCGTCGTCGTCGACGGTGCGAGCCCCCGAAGCCTTCGGCGAGCGGCTCGGGGAGCAGATCGAGGCGGAGGTGACGCGGCGCCTCGTCGACCGCGAGCTCGTCGAAGCCATCCTGCGCACGCGCGGAACGTTCAATCTCGAAGCGGAGTCACTCGAGGTGCGCCTCGAGTTTCCGCCCGGCTACGTGGATCTTCTCTTCGCCGACATGCTGCGCGACGTCGCGGCGGTGCCGTGGTTCGAAGAGCGATCCGTCAACATCGTATTCGTCGCGAGCGACGGAGGAGGACAGGCATGGAGCATCTAGAGCGGGCGCGCACCCGGTACGACGAAGCACGTCTGAAGTGTTGGGAGGCGACGGTCGCCCACAAGAACGTCGAGGACGCATGCAAGCGTCGCAAGGAGACCGTGGCGGCGCTGAACGCGCAGCTGAAGGCGGCCAAGAAGGAGCTCGCCGACGACGAGACGCGCGCGACGACGCTCGCGTCCGTCGCGTCGGACGCGACGAAGTGGCACGAGGCCGCCAAGCGCGTCCTCGACATCGCGGAGAAGCAGTCGAAGGTCGCCGAGGCGAAGCGCCGTGTGGCCATCGCCGAAGCCAACGGCTCCGCGCCGGACGTCGTGAAGCCGCTGAAAGATGCCGTCACCGCGGCGGAGGCCGAAGCCAAGGCAGCCGGTTCGGCGGATGAGGCGGAGAAGACGTTTGCGTCGACGAAAGAAGCGTACGAGGCGTCCGAGGCCAAAGAGGGCGCGCGTGCGCGCATCGCTGCGCTCGACGAAGAGATCGCCGTCGCCCAGGCGCTGGTCGCGGATCGTGAAAAGGAGAACGCGACGATCGGGACACGGCTCGCGTCGGCGAAGTCGAAGCTCGAGAGCCTGAACGAGGAGCGCAAGGCGGCCGAGGAGGTGTTGGCGCCGCCGCCTCCGCCGAGCACGGACACCACCACGGAAACGCCCTCGACGGACGACGACGCCTGAGGCCATGACTTCGGTCCTCGACACCACCCGCCGGTTCGCAGCGCGCGCGCTCCACGAGGCGATCACACGACGCCTCGGTCCGGACGACGAGCTCCACACGTTGCTCGCGACGTGTGAGGCCGGGGGGGCGCGTGGTCTGGACCGTGATGGCGCGGCGTTCGAGGCGCGCGTGCTGCTCGATGGCGAGGTCGAGCTCGAGCCGGAGCACCCGCTCGCGCGGATCGAGGAGGGGTTGACGTTGGAGCGGTCGGAGCGCGACGTGCTCCGACTCCTCGTCGCGTGGTCCCTCGAACCCGCCATCGGCGAGCTGATTGGGCACCTCCACGGTGACCTCGCGCGTGACCGCCCGTCCCACGCTGCGCTCGCGTGGGCGCTGGACCCTCGGGGCGTGGCGTGCGCGCTCGCGGGGTCAGGGGCACTCGTTCGCTACGGGGTCGTCGACAAGGATCGAAGCGGCCCGGACGCGCTCTTGGCGCTCGACGATCGCCTCGTCGCGTTCGTCGCGAGCGGAGCGATGCCCCCGCTCGAGTCGGACGGCGCGTCGCTGACGGTGGTGCCGGATCGGCCGCTCGACGACGTCGACGTCCGGCGCACGGCGCACGTGGGCGGGCGTCACGTCCTGTTCTGGGGTCGGCACCGCGAGGACGCGGTCCGCGCCGCGCTGCAGATCGCGCGCGACGAGGGGCGTGCGCTGCTCCACCTCCACGTGGGCGAGGGCGGACCGGCGGACGCGCTGGCGATCGCGGAGCGCGACGCGAGGATCCTCGACGCGCGCCTCCTCGTCACGGGGCCTCTGCATCGAGTACCCGAGGGCGTCCCGCTGTGTGTCGTCCTCGAGGAGGACGATCGTCTGCCGAACGCGCTGCGTGAAGTGCCGTTGGCTCGCGTGGAGCTCGCCGCGTTGGGTGTCGCCGAGCGACGGCGGCTCTGGGCGGGTTACACGAGCCTCGACGCCGAGGACGACCGGGTGCGGTGGGCGAGTGAGCGCTACACGTTCGGCGCCGAGGAGATCCGACGGGCCGCCGCGCAGTTCGACGGCGACGACATCGATCGGGCGTGTCGGCTGCAGGCCGACGAACACCGCCGCACCTTCGGAGAGCGTCGGATGCGCAACGTGGGCTGGGACCGCATCGTGTTGCCCGACCCCGCGGTCGACGCGCTGCGAACGATGTGCGCGCAGGTCGAGCGTCGCGAACAGGTCGACGAGGCGTGGGGCTTCGCGCGACACCACCAGCTCGGTCGCGGCGTGAAGTCGTTGTTCTACGGGCCGTCGGGGACCGGCAAGACACTCGCGGCGGAAGTCGTCGCCACGACGCTGGGGCTCCCGCTCCTCCGGATCGACACGGCCAAGATCGTGTCGAAGTGGGTAGGCGAGAGCGAGCGGGCGCTCTCGCGACTCTTCGACGAGGTCGAACGCGCCCCCGCCGTGTTGGTCTTCGACGAGGCCGACAGCCTCTTCGGAAAGCGAACGAGCATCGGCACCGCGACCGACCGCTACGCCAACATGGAGGTCAACTATCTGCTCCAGCGCCTCGACGAGTACCCGGGCGTCGCGGTGTTGACGACGAACATGAAGTCCAACATCGACGAGGCGTTCCTGCGCCGGCTCCACCACGTCGTCGAGTTCCCCGCGCCGGACCTCGCGGCGCGCGAACGAATCTGGAGCATCACGTTCCCCCCGGAGGCGCCGGTGGACGCGGACGTCGACGTGCAGGTGCTCGCGGAGAAGTTCGAGCTGTCGGGGGGGGCGATCAAGAGCATCGTGACGAAGGCGGCGTACCTCGCGGCCGCGGAGGACGTCGCGATCGGTCGACGACACCTCGGGCGGGCGATCGCGCGCGAGCTGGAGAAGATGGACCGCCTCTACGCCCGCGGGGAGCTCGAGGCCTTCATGGCGCCGCTGCACTGATTCGACATGAGAGCGTCAGCCAAGGCTCCGAGCGCCGCCAAGAAGGACACGCCGAAGCGTGCGGCCAAGCCGAAGGCACCGGCGCGCGGCCGGGACAAGTCGGCGAGCCGACCCCCCAAGCGGAAGGTCGTCGCGAAGAAGAAGAAGCCGAAGCGGGATCCGACGCGACTCTCCGCGCGAGAGCGCAAGCGCGTCGAATCCGTCAAACACCGCGCGGATCAGAAACGCATCGCCGAGGGGTCCCACGAGACGACGAAGACCTCCGTCGCCGCATCGCGGGCGGCGGTCGTCGAACCGAAGAAGGAGGTCGACGGGCGGGCCCTCGAAGGCCACGCGGAGACGATCGAGAAACACGAGCCACCGGATCCCGAGATTCAAGCCCTGGTGATGCGCCTGAAGATCGCGATGTGGCTGAAGCGCCCCGCCGACGAGGACGACCTCGGCAAGGCGGACCCCAAGGAGATGGCGAAGGCGGCCGGGAAGGAGCTCAACAACGACATCGACGTCGAGGTTTCGAAGACCCAGACGAGCTACCAGCGCGCGGTCAAGGCGCGGCCCAGCGTTCAGAGCAAGAAGAAGGTCACGCCGCTGACCGCGCACGACGCCGCCCCGAAGACCCCCGCGATCGACGCGCAGACGGCGACGCCCGACCCCGTGCGGGAGGCCGACGTCTCCCTCACGGCCCACCAGACGAAGCTGAACACCAAGGCGAAGGACGCCAAGCTCGACCACGAGATGGCGCCGCTCGTGAAGGACGGACCGGTGGCGAACGCGCGGGCTGCACAGTCGCAGTTCGGTGACCTCGCGAAGCAGGGGCCCAAGGCGGTTCTCAAGACCGACAAGCAGCTGCGTGCGGGCGCGAGCGCGTCGTTTGCGAAGGCGGAGAAGGAAGCACGGAAGCGCATGCTGGAGGCGCGCGCGTCCCAGATCCCCGCGGTCGACCAGGACAAGAAGACGTTCAAGACGGAGGAGGAGAAGCTGCGCGACGCCCTCGGCAAGAAGCTCGACGGCATCTTCGCGGAGGCCGAAACGCAGGTGAAGCCGAAGCTCGAGGCGCTCGTGCCGAGCGCTCTCAAGCAGTGGGACGACGGCATCAAACCGCTCAGCGAGAACTTCGAGCGCACGCTGAAGCGCGTCGACAAACACATCAAGAAGCGCAAGGACTCGACGCTCTCCAGCATTCGCGACTTCTTCGTGGGGCTGCCGGGTTGGATCGTGCGGCTCTACGAGCGCGCGGAGCAGGACTTCGTCAACGGCGCGTCCAAGCTCGCGCTCACGATCAGCTCGTGGGTTCGCGGGGTCATCAAGACGTGCCGCAAACTCATCAAGGACGCCCGCACGAAGATCAAGACCGAGCTCTCCAAGGTACCGAAGGGGATGGAGAACTTCGTCCTGGAGCAGCAGGCGAAGTTCGACAAGAAGTTCAAGAAGCTGGAGACGGACGTAGAGAACACGCGGAAGGACTTCAACAAGCAGCTCGGAAACCGTCTGAAGCGCACCGTCGCCGAGAAGAGGGCGAAGATCACCAAGCTCCGGGAGATGTCGAAGGGCCTCTTCCAGAAGTTCGCCGACTTCGTGAGTGAGTTCATGGACGACCCGCTGCGCGCGATGGTCAACGGACTCCTGCGGATCCTCGGTATTCCGCCGCCGACGTTCTGGGGCCTGGTCCGGCGGTTCGCCGCCGTGGTCGACAAGATTGCGGACAAACCCAAGAAGTTCGCGAACAACGTGGTGAAGGCGCTGAAGAAGGGTTTCGAGCAGTTCAAGGCGAACATCGGAAAGCACCTGATCAAGGGCCTCCTCGAGTGGCTGACGTCGAAGCTCAAAGACGTCGGGGTCGAGGTACCGACGGAGTTCTCGGTCAAGGCCGTGCTGAAGTTGATTCTTCAGATCCTCGGCATCAGCTGGCCGCGCATTCGCACGAAGCTCGTCAAATACATCGGTGAGAAGAACATGCGGCGCATCGAGATGGCGCTCGAGTTCGTAACCATCCTGATGAAGGAGGGCTGGGAGGGCCTCTGGAAGCTCCTCCAGGACAAGATCAACCCCGAGACGATCGTCAACACGGTGATGGCCGCGATCAAGGACTACATCGTGACGACGATTGTGAAGGTCGCCACCGCGCGGCTGATCGCGATGTTCAACCCTGTGGGTGCGATCATCCAGGCCGTCGAGATGATCTACAAGGTGGTCAGCTGGATCATCGACAACGCGGCGAAGATCTTCTCGCTGATCGACGCCGTCGTCACCGGTGCGGCGAGCATCATGTCCGGGGCGATCGGCGCCGCCGCGAACCTCATCGAGCAAGCGCTGGCGAAGCTCGTCCCGATCGTGATCGACCTGCTCGCGAAGATCCTCGGCCTCGGCGGACTCCCCGACAAGGTGAAGCAGATCGTTGGCGGCCTGCAGGCGATGGTCGACCGGGCCCTGGACAAGGCGATCGCGTGGATCGCGACGAAGATCGGCCTCGCGAAGCCGGGTGAGTCGCCGGCGAAGGAGAACTCGGCGATCGGCGAAGTCGTCCCGGTGCCGGCGCCCGGCGGTGACCACAAGATGTACTTCGTGCGTCGCGGCGACGACGCGGTGCCGATGGTCGCGTCGTACCCGATGGAGGTGCGGGCGCGACTCGACCAGTTCACGGCGCGGCTCGACGAGATTCACGATGTGTCTCGGCGGTCGAAGGCGCGCGCCGAGATCAAGAAGGCCAAGCGCCTCGTCATTCTCGCGGACGATACGGCCGACGCCACGGTACGTGCGTTCCGCACGGCGGAGGGCGCAGCTCGGGGGCGTTATCAGAAAGACCTCGTGCGCCGCCAGCAGAGCCTCGCGTACGTGCTCTCCACGATCTACCGCTACTTCGGCGAACACCCCGGCGCGACGGAGCTCCCGCTCCGCGCCAAGTACAAGGCCGGGGAGCTCTCGTTCAGAAAGACGAAGCGCTCGACGCACGTCATGATCAGCGGGCAACGCGGAGTCGTGAGCGCTACGAAGAGCCCGAACCGGCTCACGACGACCGCGAAGCGGTTCGAGACGATCGCACGCAGGCAGAAGGCTCTGATCAAGGCGGATACCGTCGCGAACGGGGCCGCCAAGGTGCGAGAGAAGGCGGCTCAGGTGGACCGGGAGGCGCACGCCCTCGTCAGCGGCAAGAAGGGTGCTCCGACTCTCAAGGAGGTCACGGACCACTTCGGCGCGCTGGTGCCCGGCGTGAACATCATGGCGGCCTACACGGTCGTGAGCTTGGGTAAGATCCTCCAGCGGGCGGTCGACAACGTGGTCACGCAGATCTCGAAGTCGGCTCCGAAAGGAAAGCGCTACCGCACAGCCGCGAAGGCTCGACACATGATCGAGAGGACGCGCCGGAAGGCCTTGGCCGCCACCGGGACGCGGAATGACAAAGGCCAACTCCGTGAGAAGCCGAAGCTACCCGTGGAGGGCCTCACCGGCGCGACGGACGTGCCCAAGAGCGCAGTCACGGTCGTCGACAGCAAGGCCGAGGAAGTCGCAGGCATCGGCACGTACGACGACATCAACGCGACCTTGGCCAAGCTCTCCAAGGTTCAGGCGGAGAAGCTCAGGAAGCGGCTCCAAGGGCACCCAATTCAGATCGACGGAGAGATCGACGTAACCTTGAAGGGGAGGGTACAGGAAGACCAGTCCTTCAACCTCATGGTCGAGCGCCTGGAGACGCTGATCCACGTCGAGTTCAGCCGTGAAGGCAGCGCGTGGGAGCTCGTGCTGGAGAATATCGCCAACGCCGAGTCGGGCCCCGACCTCGTCAAGGTGTTCCAGACGTCGGTCCTGCCGCACGTCATGAAGCAGTTCGTCTCCAAGCACGAGAGACGCAGTGCGGCGATCATGACGGAGGCGGCGCGAAAACTCGTGAAGAAACACGGGCTGCAGCTCGAGAAGGAGTTGGGGCAGAACGTCGTCGTCCTCCCCGACCAGATGCACAAACACATCCTCGAGCTAGAGCGGGCCCTCAAGAAGAAGTATGAGTCTCAATCGTGATTCCGCCGGACTCCCTGCGCCTCGCGTTTTTCGACGGCGGTGACTTCGACGCGCTCGTCTCACGAATCACCGGACAGCTCGACGGTGAGCAGCTCGACGGCGAAGAGGAAGACGACGAACGCCCCAGCGCGACGTTTCAACTCTCGGGTGACGACCGCGACGCGGAGGTCACGCTCGTCGCCGGTGCCCGAGGGATCTGCGTCGCGGACGTGTCGGGCCCCACCGCGGTCGACGCGGCGTTTCAGATCGCCGAGCGTCTGCACCTCGTCCCGACGCCGCTGGTGCACCTCGACGCCCGAAACGCGCAGGCCGACCCCGAGGCGCGCTTGGATGCGCTCGACACGCTGACGTCGCTGTACATGGACCCGGTGCACGGGATCTTCTGGGACGACGAAGCCCGGCGCTCCGTCGAAGCAGCGGTGGCGACGGGGGACGTCGATCTCACGGTGTCGGGCGCGATGTTGGCGCTCCTGTCGGAGCCTCCCCCCGACGGCCGCGCGCGCGTGCAAGCGCTCGCGGACGACCCAACCCACGGCGCCGTGCGAGACGTCCTCACCGCGGTCCTCGAAGACACGTGGGAAGAGGACGGCGATGAGGAGGGGCTCATCGACAACTGGACCGAGTTCCTCGACCCGTCCGCGTCGGAGGAGGAGGTCGTGCTCCCCATGCTCGCACCCGAGGTCGCGGAGCACATCCTGCAGATCACCCTGGAGGTGCCCGGCGTCGAGCTCGTGGAGCGCACCGACCGCACCCACGTCGCCGGCGCGCAAATGCGCTTGGACGCGACCGCGATCGAAGCGCTCGTCGACCGCAGGTTCGGCATCGGAACGGTGAGTCTGTCGGGACCCGAGGCCTCGGGCCTAGCGTGGACGTTGAGCCGGCGGCTGCCGGTGCTCCCCGTCCTCCTCCTCAAACTCACGGCGGTCCACGCGCGTGACCCGGTGCGTCGGCTCCGCGCCGTGATGGGTTTGGGGCTGATGCACTGGCGGCCGCCGCAAACCTACGCTGATCCGCAGGTGCTGCAGATCCTTCAGGCCGCGACGATGGATCCGGCCGCGGAGGTCTCGGCGCTCGCTGTGAGTTTGATCGCCCAGGCGGAAGAATTCAGTCGCTCGTGAGAATCGACTGACTCACATCCGTGAACTCGATCTCCAAGTCATAGGTAGCAACGGGGTCCGGTGTGCCTTGCGCGGGATCCTGCGCCGGCTTGGTCACCGAGCAAGATATCTTGCCGGTCGTCTTCTTGAGGACGATGGGATCGCCGTCCTTCGTTGTGATCGTCGACAGCTGTTCGATCACCGTCAGCTTGGAGTACTTGAGCACGCCGCCGACATAGGCCGCGTTGTCGTACGGCGTCACGTACGTCGCGAACGACGAGTCTACGTCCTTCTCGAGGAGGATCTCCAGATCGTCGACCGTCGCGAGCGGGCCGGAGGTCACGATGCTCAGTACGTGTGTGTCGACCGAGATACTCAACGACTTCACGACGGGGGACAGCTTGACGGTCGCTCCTTGCACCGCGACGAGCTCGGCCATGCTCACCAAACTATCACGAATCACCTACGAATCGCCGAGCGTATCGCCCGCGAAGACTCACTTCCGACGTGATCGAATCGCATTCGATTTCTGTGTCAGATCCGACACACCACGATCGTAGACCCAATGCCTGGCGCGGTCGCGACGGCGCTTGGGCCGCCAGTCGAGCGGGGAAGGGGGACTTGTGTTTCGTGAGGAAGCGGCGTGGTCGAACGTACACGCTCAGACCGTTGCTCTCCTTCATCGTCTGGCCGCGGCTCGACTCCGTGTTCAGCTAGTGCGCGAAGCCTTGTCCTCGTCCCACGATGACTTCGTCGCTGTCGTGATCGCCCTCGACGATGAGATTAGTCATTGTGCGTCTGCTGCTAAATCACTCGTCGCCGAGGTCAGCGAGCAGATCGGCGCACCCACCTCGGTCGCCGCACCTCGCCTCGTGAGGGAGACCATCGCACCGCTCGCTACGTACCTGGAGCGGACCGAGATTCACGTCATCGATGAGCTCGATGCGCTCAGCGACGCCCGGTGCGATCGCGATCGCGATCGCGCCGCGGTCGCAGCCGTAGTCGGCGTGCTCTGTCGTGTGGGCGGAAGCGGTGGCGTGCTCGCATTTCGCCGCTCATCGGACGACATCGACGGCCTCGAGATGGAGCGCTCACACCCCTCGGGTCTGGCGGAGGGCGACGCGATCTCCGTGCGAACACAGGTCGAGCCGATCGCGGCGGCCCTTTCGAGTCAGCAGCGCTCGCTGACCGTCGAGCTCCGTGAGGGCCGCGTCGTCGTTCGCATCGAGCTGGAGGTCGCGCGATGAGCCTCGTCGCCCCCTCGGTCTGCGTCGACTTCGAGGGCCCGCTCGGGTGCGCGATCGCCGCCGTCCTGCAGCGCTCGGCGCCATCGTGGCGGATCGCCGCGAAGGAGGAGGCCGATCTCGTCGTCGTCGACGGCGACGAGCCACAACCTACGCCTTCGCGGGTCTTGATCATCGGCCGCGACCTCACCATCCCGTTTTCGACCGCGGAGCTCCGGTCCGTGGCGGGGGCGCGGCTCGCGCGTCGCCGCGACCCGATCGTCGCGGTCGATCCGCCGATGCGCGAAGCGCTGCGCGTCGCCGAACGCATCGCACCGCGCCCGGGGAGTGTGCTGATCGCGGGCCCGACGGGCGTCGGCAAGGAGCTCCTCGCGAAACGCCTGCACGACCGCTCGCGTCGTACGGGCAAGTTCATCGCCGTGAATGGCGCAGCGATCAGTCCGCACCTCGCCGAGAGCCTGCTGTTCGGGCACCGACGCGGCGCCTTCACGGGCGCCGACCAGGACACGCTCGGCGCGTTTCGGGAGGCCGCCGGCGGGACGTTGTTCCTCGACGAGGTCGGAGAGCTCGAGCCGGCAATGCAGGCGAAGCTCCTTCGGGTGTTGGAGACCGGGCAGGTCCAACCGGTCGGCGCGGCGACCCCGACCCCGGTCGACGTCCGCGTCGTCTCCGCGACGAACCGCAACCTCCTCGAAGAGAGCGCCACGCAGCGGTTCCGCGCGGACCTCTACTACCGCCTCTCCACCTTCCGTTTGGACGTCCCGGCGCTCGGCTGCCGCCCCAACGATCTCGCTGAGCTCATCGACCGGTTCATCGCGGCCCACGACCGCGCCGGCGAGGTCTCGCTCGCGCCGTGCGCGCGCGCAGCGCTGTGTGAGCACGACTGGCCCGGGAACGTGCGCGAGCTGAAGAACATCGTCGACCGCGTCATGTCGATCTCTGCGGGCCCGGTGCTCACCGCGACGCAGCTCTGCGCGCTCGCACCGGAGCTCCGCAGCGCGGCCGACACACCGACGACGGCACCGAGAACGTCGGCACCTTTGGACGCGCTCGAACGAAGCGCCGTGGAGCGCGCGCTCGCGGTGCACGGGAGCGTGAAGCGCGCGGCCGAAGCCTTGGGCATTCACCGCACGACGCTGTGGCGCATGCGGCAGCGCTGGCAGACCCTCGACGCGCAGCGTGCTCTGAGTGGCTCGAACGGCGTTGCGAGGGCCGTCGAGTGTGTCTGAGCGATCGTCGCTCGGCGGCCGTCGAGGCAGTGCGACGACGGCTCGCTGACATCTCCTGAAATCGCGAAGCGAGAATAGGTCTCCGTCGCGACCCGCGCGTAGAAGGCAGGCATGAGACAGCTTCTCTCCCTCGCGCTCTTCTCGCTCGTCGTCGCGTGTGCTTCGTCGTCGTCCCCTGCCGGAGGCTCGGCCGCGCCGATCGCCTCCGCCGAAGCGGAGGTCGTCACAGCCCACCAGTGCGGAGTCATCTCGAGATGGAACGAGCCCACCTTGCCGGGACGTCACGTCGGTCTTCCGGTTGGCCCGGACGCCGCGTCCGAGCAGCTGCACGTCGGAGTCGCCGCGAGCTCGGACGCGTGGGCCTCGTTCGTTGCGGCTTCGCCGGTCCTCGACGAGCAGGAGCGACCCCTCGCGGTCCCCGACGTCGACTGGGCCACGCAGGTCATCTTGTACGTCACGCTCGACAAACCCACACACGACGTCGGGGTCGTCGGGTGGAAGCCGTCCACGGGCGGCCCGAGTCGCCTCGACGTCAGGTACGCCGCCATCGAGATCGGGCGCCTCGGCGTTCCGGCGTGCTTCCTGGTCGTCCCGCGGGACCGAGCGAGCTCCGAAGTCTGGCTGAAGAGCGCCGACGATGACGAGAGCAAGCGCATCGGCGTCATCTAGTGTCCTCGGCCGCCCTGGTCCGCGCCTCGCCTACAGCCGAGTTCCCACGAATCGAGCTGCGCGTCCGTTGAAATCAGGGATCCGGCCTCCGCTCAGCCCCACGTTCGTGCGCGTCGCACCTGGACTGCGAGCCAGGCGATGAGGACGACGTGGAGCACCGTGTTCGGGACGAAGGCTCCGGCGGTCCCGAATGCGCCCTCCACGTAGGCGAGCGGATCGAGCGGGAGAATCAGGACCTGCAGGAGCAAGTCCGCCCAGAGGACGACGCGCAACGTCGGCGACGGCGGGTGGTTCCGCACCATGAGGTTCAAAGTCCCGACCGCGAGTAGGAGGACGCCCACCGTGCGTGCCATCGCGACCGCGCTCGACGCAGCTGCGGCGGCCTTCACCTCCACGAGGAGGGTCTCGGGCAAGAGCAGCGCAAACGCGCCGATGGGGATCGCCGTCGCGGCGAGGGCGGTCAGGACGCCGCGGGGCGTCGAATTCGTGTTCGTCATGGCGGACGACGCTACCGACCTCGCGATCCGCCCGTCGATTCCCTCCGAGGTCATCGCGCACACGACCGACGTCGAGTAGCGTCTTTGCCATGACGACCTCGGCGTTCGGCCGCGCGCTGCGCGAGTGGCGAAGAGCACGTGGGCTGACCCAGCTCGAGCTCGCGCTGGAGGCACGTGCGTCGCAGCGACACCTCTCGTTCCTCGAGACCGGTCGCTCCCGACCCGGCGCCGACATCGTGCTCCGACTCGCGAACGCGCTCGACGTCCCGCTTCGGGAGCGCAACGCGCTGCTCGCGCTCGCGGGGCTCCCGCCGGCCTACCGGGACGCGCGCGACGACGCGTCGAGTGCGCCCTTTCGTGCGGCGCTCCGTTCGATCCTCGAACGACACGAACCCTTCCCCGCGCTCGTGCTCGACGGGTGGTGGGATGTCGTCGACCAGAACGAAGGCGCGGCGCGGTTGTTCACCGCGCTCGGCGCGCGGCCCGACAACATGGTCGAGGGGCTCCTGGACACGGCCTCGCTCCGCGACAAGATCGAGAACTGGCCGGCCGTCGCCGCCGCCGTCCTCCATCGACTGCGCCGCGAGCAGCGCGCCTCCCCGTTCGACGACCGCCTCGCCGCGCTCGTCGCGCGCGCGGAGGAAGCGGTCGAGGTGGAAGGGGTACGGCTTCGTGACGAACCCGAGGACGCCCTGGTCGTCAGCCCGACGTTCCTGGTCGGCGGCGCGGCGATCCGCACGTTCTCCGTCATCTCGTATTTCAACGCGCCACGCGACGTGCGCCTCTCCGAGCTCCGCGTCGAGCTGCTCTTCCCGCGCGACGCCGAAGCCGAGACGCGGCTGGCGGCGTTGGTCGACTCCGCCTGACGCCTACGTCGAACGATCCAAGGCTCGCCGAACGGTCTCGCGTCGTCGCTCGAGGAACTTTCGATCCGCGTCGTTGCGCGCGCCGGCGATCGCGGCGTCGTACGCGTCGAGCGCCTCGCGCGTTCGTCCCTCGCGGCGGAGTAGGTCGGCCTCCAGCGCGTGGAACGGCTGGTAGTCGCCGAGCGACGCCCGCAGCGGTTCGAGGAGCGACAGCGCGACATCGGCTCCGCGGGTGTGGGCCAGCGCGGCGACGCGGTTGAGCTCGTAGATCGGATTGCTGCGGTAGCGCTTCAGCGTCTCGTAGAGCAACACGATCTGCGCCCAGTCCGTGGCCTCCGCGGTCGGCGCCTCGGCGTGCAGCGCGCTGACGGCGGCCTGGATCGAGAACGGTCCGGGCCGGCCCCGCTTCAGCGCGGTCTCCACCAACGCCACGCCCGTCGCGATCGCCTCGTGGTCCCACGCGCTACGGTCCTGCTCTTCGAGCGGCACCATCGAACGGTCGGGAGCGAGGCGCGCGCGGCGGCGCGCGTGAGGGAGGAGCATCAACGCCAGCAGTCCTTCGACCTCCGGCTCCTCGGGGCACAGTCGGGCGAGGATGCTCGTCAAGCGAATCGCTTCCTCGCACAGGTCCGTGCGGATGTAGTCGTCGTGGCACGACGCGTACCCCTCGTTGAAGATCAGGTAGAGGACGGTGAGGACCGCGTCCAAGCGTTCGTGCCACCGCTCGGCGTCCGGGACCTCGTACGGGATTCGGGCCTTCGTGATCTTGTGGCGGGCGCGCACGAGGCGTTGCCCCATCGTCTGCTCCTTGACGACGAACGCGCGCGCGATCTCCTCGGTCGTCAGGCCCCCGAGCGTCCGCAGCGTGAGCGCGATGCGCGTCGGTTCGTCGAGCGCGGGGTGGCAGCACGTGAAGATCAAGCGGAGGCGTTCGTCCGGGATCTCGGACGGGTCGGGCTGCTCCGCCTCCAACGCGAGCAGCGCGGCGTACTCTTCCTTCTTGCCGCGCAGGTTCGTGTCGCGGCGCAGCCGATCGATCGCCTTGCGACGCGCCACCTGCATGAGCCACGCTTCGGGCGCGTGCGGAACACCGTTGCGGCGCCAGTGAACGAGCGCAGACGCGAGCGCGTCCTGCAGGCAGTCTTCGGCCAGCTCGAAGTCGCCGAGGTGTCGGATCAACAGCGCAAGGAGACGCCCACCATCGGCGCGGACCGTCGCTTCGACGGCCTCGCGAATCGGTGCGTCTCGGTGCGGGTCGCTCATTCCTCGAACTGACTGACGTCCATGACCGGACGGATCTCGACCGTCCCGGTCTTCGCGTCGGGGATCAGCTCCGCGTAGCGGATGGCCGCGTCGAGGTCCTTGCATTCGAGCAGGTA
Organism: Deltaproteobacteria bacterium; assembly: GCA_040218735.1. Classification (GTDB taxonomy): domain Bacteria; phylum Myxococcota; class Kuafuiibacteriia; order Kuafuiibacteriales; family Kuafuiibacteriaceae; genus JAUHYN01. The sequence continues at coordinate 572,577 of JAVJQW010000023.1, read as the reverse complement.
GAAGCCCCCGAGCTGCTCCTTCGTCTCTGCGAACGGGCCGTCCATCGTCTCCGTCTTCCCGCCGCGGATGCGAACGCTCGTCGCGGTCTCGGTGGACTCGAGCGCTTCCCCGCCGAGCATCACGCCTTCCTCCTTGAAGGTGGCGTCAGCCTTCACGTAGCCCTCCATGTACGCGCCGAACTCCGGCGTGTCCGGTGCCGGCGATGAATCCGGCGCTCCATAGATCAACAGCATGTATTTCATCTTCGTCCTCCTCGGCTGAGGCCGGTCGCGTGAGCGACCGGTCCGAAAGCTGCGCCAAGCCGTCCCGCGCCGCGGGCCGGCGTTTTGGCCTCGATTCGTGCGCCGTTCGTCGACACATCGGGACGATGACGATCGGCCTGGACGCGATTCGACACGGGCCCGAGAAAAAAGAGAAGTCGCGCCGCCGGCCGAGGCCTCAGTCTGCGCCCCCTTGGACCGGGAGGCCCAGCTGGCGCCACCGCAGCATCCCGCCGCTGAGGTTCGCGACACGCTCGAAGCCGGCCTTCTCGAGGATCGCCGTCGCCTTCGAGGAGCGCGCACCGGACTGGCACACCGCGATCACCGGGCGGTCGCGCGGCATGGCATCCAGTCGATCGCTCAGGTCGTCAAGTGGCACGAGCTGCGCGTCCGGGACGTGGCCGAGCTCGCCGTCGAACTCCTCCGCGGAGCGAACGTCGATGACGTGCAGCGCGCTTTGGTTCTCCGCGACCCAGTTGGCTTCGACCTCCCAGACCCCCGCGACGGTCCGGACCAGAGGGCCCCAGGTGGGCTCGCGGATCGGGTCGTCGTCGAGGCGGCCGCACTTCAGGTTCGCGGGCACGGCCACGTCGATCTTGCGTGGGTGGGGAAGACCGAGGTTGCGCATGTAGCCGACGAAGTCCTCCTCCTTCTTGTCGTCACCGACGCGCGGGTTGAACGCGCGCTCCTCCGCGACGGTGGTCTCCGTGCGGCCCTGGTAGTCGTGCGCGGGATAGAGCTTGCACGTCGCCGGGAGCGAGAAGATCTCCTCGCGCACCGAACGGAACAGCTGGCCGGCATCACCCTCCTGAAAGTCCGTGCGACCCGTACCGCGAACCATCAACGCGTCGCCGGTGAAGGCCATCGTGCGGTCGGGCGTGACGAACGTGACGCACCCATTTGTGTGCCCCGGCGTCGCGCGGACCTCGAGTCGATGCGCGCCGAACTCGATCACGTCACCGTGCTCGACGACCCGGTCGGCCCCTTCGGCTCCCGACGCCTTCGACACGACGATCCGACTCCCGAGCTTCTGCTTGAAGCGCCACGCGGACGTGACATGGTCCGCGTGGGCGTGGGTCTCGATCGTGTAGTGGAGATCGAGCCCGAGCTCCCGAACGATCGCGAGGTCGCGCAGGAACTGCTCCAGCACCGGGTCGATCAACACGGCCGCCTTCGAGTCCGGGTCGGCGAGGAGGTACGTGAAGGTCCACGAGCCGGGGTCTACCAGCTGTCGAATCAGCATCGCGCGATGGTGCCACACTCACGTGGCGAATCCCGCCCGAAGTCGATCCGCCGCGTTCAGCGCTGGCCGAGGCGACCCGACGTGCCGCGGGCCGAGATCCGGACGTCGAAGCCGTCTTTCGCGCGCGGGGGCACGTCCGTCGACTTGAACATCTCGACGTCGAGGAGCTCCTGAAGGGTGCGGTTGCTCTCGTGGAGCCGCGTCCGGGATTGCAAGAAGTCGCCTTCGCTCGGCGCGACGATCGCGGCGGCCTCGGGCGCGTCCAACGACAGCGTCGCGTCGGAGCCGAGGTACGTCGACGTCGCCAACGCTTCGACGTAGGAGCTCTCCGTGCCGTAGAGGTAGGTCGCGACCTGAGCCGCGCCGAGCTCGATACCGCCGACGATCGGTCCGTTGGCCACGGGGTCGAGCTCCCAGGCGTCGAAGACCTCGGGAGCGCGGTACGTCGCCTTCGTCGGGTCGGCTCGATAGCTGAGGTGAACGCCGCCGTCGACTTCGACGATGCCGACGTAGACGTCGTCAGCGTCGCGGCCCTCCGGCCCGACGACCGCGACGGACGACGACTCGCTGGTGTGCAAGTGAGCTTGCGTGCCGCCACCGGTGATGAAGACGGTGTGGACCGTTCCGTTGACGGGGCTCTCGAGCTTCGCGGTCTGGATGTCGGCGTGCTCGGCGTGGACGTCGACCAAGAACTGGGCGCCCTCCCGGATCTGGACGTCGCGCGCGACGCGCAGGCCGAAGGTTCCTTCGTACTTCCGGAGCGTCACCACATCGACCTCCTTCGGCTCGGGCGCGACGATGGAGATCGTCACGGTTCCGCCCTGGATGTGGTGGTACAGCGACTGGGTCTGGCCCACGGCGATGCCGATGGAGCGGTTCTCGGTCTCCCGGATCTCGACATCCAGAGCGGGGAACGGGTCCAACGCGATGTCGGTCGGGCAGCGGACGGTCGGTCGCACGGTGTCTTCCGCGTGGAGGTAGAGCACCTGGCTGACCGTCTGTGCGTCGCCCTCGAGCGGCGCGCACACCACCCACAGGGCGTACCGCTCGTGGAGGATGTCGAACGCGACCGCTTCGGCGGGGTCGAGCTCGACCCACGTGTCGCCCTCGCCGCGGTAGCCGATGAACGCGGGCGTGACCGGGAGCGGCTCCGCCAGGTTCCCGCGCTCGCCGTAGACTCGGAGCTCGGCGGCGATCGGCGTGGCGAGGAGAGCGGGACCCGCCGGCGTCGTTTCGGCGTCACCGCAGGCCGTGAACACGAGGAGGAGGAGGGGCAGGGTACGACGCTTCGACATGAGCTCGTCGCGAACGCACGAACGATGCCAGGTCGTTCTGCTCCCACCGCGCCGGATCGATCGACGCAAGAGGACGACAGTGTTGCGTTCGAGGAGGGTCGCTCCGATCAAAGTCGACCGATGCGCACCCGGCCCGGGCTCAGCGCGTAGCCGGCGTCGCGCGTCACGATCGCGTCGGCGAGCCCGAGGCGACGCAGCGCCCACAGCGCCGTGTAGACCTTCCGGCGCGCGTTCGTCGACGCGGCCCGGCCCGGCCAGCCCGCTTCGAAGAGCTCGTCGGCGGAGATGCTCTCACCGGCGCGCTCCTCTGCGGCCGCCACGAGGTGGGCGAGGATGCGTCGCAGCGCCGCGCGTCGTGAGAGATCGTGCTGCACGTCGCCGAGGCGGACGAAGCGACCTTCCCGGTCGAGCACCGCGATCGCCGCCGGCGATGGTGTGATCCGGTCGAGCCGCTTCATGACGTCCGCGAGGCGCTCCACCGAGAGCGGCGTCCCCACGCGCGCCGCGAGTCGGCGGGCCTCGCGCACCGCGTGGCTGGCTTCGGCGATGCGCTCCGCGCTGAGCTCGAGATCCGCTCGCGCCACCTGCGCGAACAGCGCGCTCTCCTCGTCGTCCGTCCTTCGGGCGAGGGCGATCGCGTCGAGGCACAGCGCACGCGCGTCGTCGACGTCGCCCGCCTTGGCGCTCGCGTCGGCGGCGAACGTCCAGACCTTGCTCGCCTGCGCGGACTCGCCGAGCGCTACGAACACGGACGCCGCGTGCATGAACGCACCGACGGCGGGCCTCGGCGCACCCGTCTCGACGAGCGCGCGTCCTCGCACGAGCTCCGCGATCGCGCGGATCCTCTCGAGCTGCGCGAGCGTCGTCTCACGGATCGACTCCTCGGCGATGCGGAGCGCCTCGTCGGGATCGTTGGCGGCGAGCGCGACGTACCCGAACTGCACGCGCGCGAGCGCACGCTCGTAGGCGAGGTCGGCGTCGTCGGCCCAGCCCTCCGCCTCGCGCAGGTAAGCGTTCGCCGTCGCCACGTCCCCGAGCGCCGCCTGCGTGTGACCGATCGCGACGTACGCGTGGGCCGCGATCGATACATCGTCGATCGAAGGTGCCAGCCCATCGGCCTTCATCAGCGCGTCGAGGCTGCGTTCGTAACATCCGCGCGTCAGCCACGCTTTGCCCTGGGCCCACGCGGTCGCGGAGACGAGCGTTCGGTCATCCGACTCGTGCGCAAGCTCGCTTGCGTGGTCGAGGATCGCGACGTTGTCGAGCATCGACCCGTGCGTGGTGAGCAACGGCTCCAGCGCAAACGCCGCGCGCGCCGCGAGCTCGGGGCGCGAGCGCTCGCGAGTCGAGATCTCGAGGAGCTGCGCTCGGAATCGCCGGATCCATCGAAGGTCCTCGGGCGAGGTCTGCACGTAGTGGCGCGCACGTCGGCGCACGGCTTCGTCCACGATCTGCGCCGCTTCGTCCTCGCGCCACGGCGGCGTTCGCTGCGATCGAAGTAACACTCGGGGCGCGGCGACGTGGAGCTGTTGATCGGCGCGCCACACCCAACCGCGATCCTCCAGGACCGGCAGGTGCCGCTCGAGCGACTTCGCGCCGAGGAGCAGCTCCGCGGTGCGGCGCGGTACGGGCGCGAGCCGCGCGAGGCGTACGAGCGTGTTTCGCACGGGCGGGCTCAACGCTTCGATGGCTTCTTCGAGCGGCGACCAAGTCCATCGGCCGCACGCGAGATCGTCGGCGATGCGCAGCAGTGGCGCAGTCTTGGATCGTTCGGCGACCTCGGCGATCAAACCGCCGAGCCCGCCGGTGAAGGCGAGGGCGTCCGGTTCGAAGACGTGATGGCCGACGAGCCGGGCGAAGACCTTCGCGGTGTCCTCGGGCGAGAGCGGTCGAACGGAACGGACGGCGTCGGCGGCCAGCGGTGGACAGCGCGAGTAGGCGCGCGAGGTCACCACGAGCGGTCGGTTCGTCAGCGTGCGCCAGTCGATCGGCTCGGCGGCTCGGTCCACATCGAGCAGAACGAGGCCGACGCCGGGGGGCGGGGACTCGCCGCGGGCGACGTCGACGATCGCGAACGGGCGGCCGGTTCGTTCCGTCGCCGCTTCGGCGAGCGCCACCGCGACGGTCGCCTTGCCGACGCCGGGCGGGCCGACGAGCGCGACGACCTCGCCGCGAACCACCTTCGCTCGCAGCGCGAGGATGGTTTCGTCTCGACCGATCGGAGGCACGTGCGGCGGCGGGAGGGGAGCGGGACGCATGCACGACGAGCGTAGCACTCGACGATCTAAGCGGATCTAAACGCCGCGTGTGCAGGAACGAACGCGGAGCGCGGCACGTGCGTTGCAGTCGCGCCCCGCGATGCGACACGCGGACGCGCTCGCGATAATCCTCCTGCTCTCGTCGCCCGCCGTCGTGCTCGCTCAAGAGCTCGACGCGACGGGGCACCTCGACGTCTCCGGCGCTGCGCTCGTGCACGGCTTCGAAGGTCGACCTCCGCCGGAGGGCCTCGACGTCTTTCACTTCGACGGCGGCCTCGCCCCCATGGACGAGCAGGCGATCATCCAGCTCCTCGAGGGCGGGACGGCGATCGAAGGCGACGGCGCGCTCGTCATGGGTGGGCAGGCGTCGGCGATGATGCTCGCGAATACGGAGGGCCTGCGCGATCGCTTCGGCGACCGGCGGGTCGAGGTGAAGCTGTGGTACCGCGCCGAGGGCACTCGACCGCGCGCGTTCCTCATCTGGTTCAGCGGCGACGTGGAGGCTGCGGTCGCGGCGCCGAACTTCGCGTCGGTGCACGACGTCGGCGTTCTACCGCTCCTCCCGTCGGGGCGTGCGACCGACGACGGCTGGGTGGAGCTCACGTCCGGTGCGTTCGACTTCCTCTTCGGGCGTCGGCTCGCGCCCGTCCTCTACGTGGACGACGAGCTGCGGAACGAGCAGCCGCCGTTCGTCCCGAACTTCGAAGGCCGCATGCGGATCGACGCCGTTGCGTTCTACGACCGAGGTGAGGCCGCGGTGCCGGACGCGACCTGCTCGCTCGTCGACGAGGACCAGCGCTGCGGCGCCGAAGGGCTCTGCACGATGGGGCGCTGCGCCGATCGCGCCGTCGTGGACGGCCCGGACTTCGCGACGGAGCGCATGCGCGACGCGTACCTCGCGCGCCGGATGTTCGAGCGGCACACCTTCTCCGGCCACCGCGCGGCGCGCGCGAACCTCGAACGCTACGACGCGGAGCTCGCCGAGATCGTCGCGGCTCCGAACAAACGATTCTGGTCGCGCTTCCGCCTCGCCGTCGACCACCTCGAGGACGGCCACGCGCGCGGGGTCGCCATCGCGCCCGTGAGCGGGCTCGGCTCCGGGACGTGCGCGGTGCAGTCCGACGCGGACCTCCTCCCGACCCGAGCGACGCTCCCGATGGTCTTCCGCACGATCCCCGCGCACCCCGTCGCCCGCATGCTGCGGGCGGGTGACGTGCTGACTCACGTCGACGACGTCCCGACCCCCGAGTGGCGCGCGCTTGCCGAGCCGTACTTGCTGTACCCCGGTGACGACCGCGCGCGAGACTTCGTGACCACGCCGCAGCTCCTCGGCGTCGCGATGAACAAGGGCGCCGCGCTGCGCTTCGCGCGCTGTGATCGGCAAGACGGCGTCGCGTGCTCCGAAGCGGAGCTCGAGATCATCGAGGTCACCACGGCGACGATGTCCGCCGCGCTGTGGTCGAACGAGGTCCCGGCGTGGCGCGGCCTCCGCCTGCCCTGCGACACGCGCTTCCTCCGCACCGCCGAGGCGTCCGACATCGTGCAGACGGGGCACGTCGCGACGGCCTCCGTCGCGGGCGTTCGGATCCTGCAGATCAACGGGACACCCGGCAACGTGATGTCCTGGTGGAACGAGATCGCCGCCGCGTTCGATCCCGCACCTCAGCGCATGCTGCTCGACGAGCGCCGCGGTGACGGAGGCTCGCTCGCGGGCGTGGCGTGGCTGACGTCGTTCTTCTTCCCCGACGACATCTACCCGGCGAACGTGGTGGTGCCGCCGCTCGCGGGTTTCGAGGGGGACACCGCCCTCCGCGACGCGATGTTCGCGTGCTCGATCGACACCGGGTGGCCGGGCTTCGGCTACTACATCTGCGGCGGCGTGCTCGTGTCGAACTACGCGTTGCTCGGCGGCTCACACCCCGCGCCGAACGTCGCCGCCGACACCAAGCTCGGCGTGCTCACGGGCATCGACGGCTCGGGTAACGACTGGCTCACGTACAACGTTCGTGTGCTCCGGCCCGAGGGGCGGACGCGGGTGTTCGGGCCCGTCCCGACCCTCGGCGCCTATGGGGAGCTCGCGTTCTCGCCGCTGCACCGCGTGGGCTTCGGCGGCGGCTCCTTTCAGATGACGGGCGGCGTGATCCTCGGGAGCGCCGCCGATCCGGTAGACGTTCACGTCGGCGGTCGCGGCGTGGAGCCCGACGAGGTCGTCTTCCAGAAACAGAGCGACGCAGCGCGTGGCATCGACACCCAAGTCGAGGCGGCGATGCAGTGGCTCACGGAGGCAGAGTGATGCAGCGGGCACGGTGGTTCGCGGTGGCGACCATGGCGGTGGCGGTGGTGGCCTGTAGCGAGGACGATGACGACGGCGAAACGAATCCGCCGATGAAGGACGCCGGCGTCGCGCGGGACGCCGGCGAGGAGACGGTCGATCCGCCCGACGGCGGCGCGCGGATCCGAACGCTCGTCGAGTACGAGCTGCTCCCCGGCGCCGAGGACGACAACCAGCTCAACGCGCCGGACTTCGAGAGCAAGCTGATCAGCGCGGGCTGGCCGGCGGTGGATCAGAACCCGATGGCGACGGCGCCGCCGCCGATCCAACGACAGATCTTCATCGACACCCCCTCCGATCGGCGCGAGGTCGTGCGGATCCCCGGGACCGAGACCCACCCGGCCACGGTCGCGATCTACGGGATGGGTTGGCTCACCGGAGTCGGATTCAACGCTTCGGTCTGGCTCGGCTTCGACGCGTCGTTGGGGGACGCGCCGTTCCGCGGAGACGAGGTCACGTTCTTCGTCTTCGAGGCGGACGCGGGCGCCGTCGCGGTCGACCTCGAGGAGCACCCCGAGACCGCGGTGACGATCGACGACGTGCGCTGGGTGCGCTTCTCGGTCCTCGCGTCGGGCCGCTACGTCGGGCGCGCGATGGTGGGCATCCAGAACTACGGCCCCCGACCGATGTGGGTGAATGGACCGGCGCTGCGTAGCGCCACACCGATCGCGCCGGGTCGCACGCCACGCGCGATTCGTGGCGACGAGCGCGCCCAGCTGTCGAGGCTGAGGACCCTGGACGATACGTGGCGCCGCACGACGGACCTCGACCGGATCGGCCTGCCGGAAGGCGTTCGCTAGGGCTCGCGACGCCGGCTGCCCTCGCGAGGGCTCTGCGCGTATGCTGGCCGACGGTGGCGAGACAACGCCTCGGTGACGTGCTGCTCGAGCTGGGCTTCATCGACGAGGAGCGGCTAGACGACGCCGTCGTCGAGGCGCGCCTCGCCGCGCGTGCGCTCGGCCGCTACCTCGTGGAGGCCGGCGACATCGAGGAGGACGTCCTCGTCTCCGCGCTGTCGCGTCACCTCGGCGTGCCCACCGTGGACCCGCTGCGAACGCCGGTGCATCCGCGGGTGCTCGAGCTCGTGCCCGCGGAGGTCGCGATCGCTCATCGCGTCATTCCGATCGCACGGAAGCGACACGGTGACGGCGAGAGTCTGTTCCTCGCCACGACCGATCCGTACGCCGACGACGCGCGCCGCGCCGTGGAGGCGCTGCTCCCCGTCGGCACGAACGTCTCGTGGCTCCTGTGCAGCCAGAGCGCGCTCGCCGCCGGGCTGGTCCACTACTACGGCGACTCCACGGAGGACCTCCCGTTTGCCGAGGCCGACCTCGTCGAAGTGACCGCGGCGCCGCCGCACGAGACGTTCGGTGAGTACGAGCTCGGACGGCGCATCGGCAAAGGCGGGATGGCGGAGATCTTCGTCGCGAACGTGAAGGGCGCCACCGGTCCGGCGGCGACGTTGGCGATCAAACGTCTGCTCCCCAAGCTCGCGCGCGACGAGGAGGCGAGGCAGGCGTTCGTCGGCGAGGCCGAGCTGAGCGTCGGACTTCGCCACCCGAACATCGTTCAGGTGCACGACCTCGGCGAAGCCGACGGCGTGCTGTTCATCGCGATGGAGCACGTCGAGGGCTGCGACCTCCTGCAGGTGCTCGGCGAGTACGCCAAGCAGGAGAAGGACGTCCCGATCGCCGTCGCGCTGCACATCGTGGTGCAGATCCTCCAGGGCCTCGACTACTGCCACAACGCGACGGACGTGGACGGAGCGTCGCTCGGCATCGTGCATCGCGACGTCTCGCCGTCGAACGTCCTGCTGTCTCGGGCCGGTGAAGTGAAGCTCTCGGACTTCGGCATCGCGCGCGCCCAGGGGCCGGCGGGCAAGAGCCGCTACATGGCGCCCGAGCAGCTCGCCGGCCAGCCGATCGAGCGCCGTACGGATGTCTTCGCGGCCGGGCTCCTCGCGTTCGAGTTGCTCACCCGGCGGCCTCTCGTCGACACCGACGCCGAGGCGGTGTTCCGCACCCTCGACACGGACTTCGTCGCTCGCGTTCGGCACCATCGCGACGATCTCCCCGAAGCGCTCGAGTCGATCCTCGCGCAGGCGCTCGCCACCAAGCCGGACGATCGATTCGCAACCGCAGCTGCGATGCGCGACGCGATTCGCGGCGTGGTCGTCGACCACGGATGGGACACGGGTGCGCACGAAGTCGCGGCGTTCGTCGAGGCCGTGCTCCCCGACGGTTCGGCGGTCGACACGCAGGAGCGCGTCGCCTATCCGCGCCCGCCTCCCCGGTACGAGCCGAACGCGATCACCACGGTGATCGCGCACGTCGAGCGGGCCTACGAAGCGTTCCGAACCGCACCGCCGCTGTGGCGCGCCGGCATCGTGGGGCTCGGGACCTTGGTCGTCGTCGTCGTGCTGATCGCGTTTTCGGGCGGCGCCGACGCCCCCTGAGCCTACTTGGGCGAGCCCCGCCGCCTATTCACACATGGGCCAGTGCGCCGGCTCCCCGCTCGGGTCGCTCGACCGCCACACCTCGCACAGCGGAGTGTCCTCGACGAAGAGGGCCGGCGGATCTGCGATCGGCGCGCCGTCGAAGCTCCGGACCTCGCCCGTGAACAGGATCGAGTAACAGAAGCCCGTCCACATCATTCGGCTGCCGCTGTCGGGGAACGCAGGCCCGAACGGGACACGCGTCGCGATGACTTCGTTCGACGCGTTCTTCACGCGCAGCGTGGCCTCGACCAACGGGAAGCTCGAGTCCGCCGGGAGCTTGGACAACGCCACGTAGTCCGTCGTCCCGCCGTACGGCACGGGGCCGAACGTGGTGACCGTGACCTCCGGATCCGAGAAGTCGTCGATCACTTCGACCGTGATCGGGCCGGCGTTCGGCGACAGGTTGATCACCCGCGCCGTCGCGCGGTCGGCGTCGGGAGCGCATTCGCTGTAGAACACCGAGAACCCCGGCGCGGTCTCGGTGCACGGCTGGTCGCGCGTCGGACCGCAGATGTCTCGCGTCGTGCCGTCCGGATTCACGGGCGCTCCGCCGAGGAGGACGATCGGGCGGCCGCGGTCCGACGCGACGGCCGGCATCTCTAGGTCGAGCCGCGCGCTCGCTGGGAACGTGTCCTCCGGACAGCCGGCGTCGTCGTCGAAGTCGAAGGCGCGGAAGGCCGCCAACTTCACGGGGCCTTCGACCGGGACGGCGACCGGGTTCACGATGAACCCGGCGGTTCGGCTCCCCGGATCCGCGGCGGGTGGATCCACCGGCTGCCCGCCGAGCGAGCGTCCGCACGAATCGTACAGACAGATGCGGTGGGCGAGCGAAGGTGTCACCACGCCGAAGAACGCGGCGACCTCGTCCTGAGGACCGGGGCACGTCTGCGGGCTGCACGCGGGCGTGTTCGTGCAGTCGGGATCGTCGCAGTCCACCCGAGTGTCGTCGTCGTCGTCCATGGCGTTGTCGCAGATCTCGACCGGCGTCTCGTCGCAGTTGGGGTCGTTTCGCGGACAGGGCTCGGGTACGTCGCAGAGCGGATCGGCGGCGCACGCGGGATCGTCGCAGTCGGTGAGACCGTTGCCGTCGTTGTCGACCGCGTCGGCGCACGCCGTCTCGCGGGGGCTGGCTGGCATGCCGCCGTCGACGCCGGCCATGCCGGGCGCCGTCGACGTGGAGCTGCAGGGGGCGGCCGCAGTGAGGAACAGGGTCAGGGCGATGAAGCGGGCTCTCGGAAGTGACATGGCGCGTCGACAGTGCACTCGCGGTGCCACGCCGCGCCGGGCGCGCTCCTGTTCGCGGTCGTGCACGGTCGTGCTCGACGGTCGTGCACGACCGTGCACAACACGGCGCCCGGATGGCGGCGAAGAACACGGCGCGGTCCGTGCACTCGCGTCGCCTCATGCGATCCAAGACTCTGCTCCTGACCCTCTTCGCGGTGGGCTGTGCCTCCAAGGCACCTACCGAAGCGCCGCCCCCGACGCTCGCGGAGCCCTGGGCTCCGACGACGCGACCCTTCGACCCCACCTGCGAGGCCTGCGTCGAAGTCGCGATCCACCCCGGCAGCACGCACGGCGGCGCCGTTCGATTCGTCTACGATCCTGCCGTCGACGACTCGATCGTGCAGTGGACACGATGTGTCCTCACCTTCGGCGCCTGCGCGGCGAGCGACACATCACTCGCGACGTGCGTCGAGGTCGCGGAGTGCCCCGAGGTCTGCAAGGCAGAGTGGGCGAAGCGCGACGCCGTCGACGACGTGGAAGCGCTCGACGCCTTCGAGGCGGTCTTCGTCGCGGACGATGCACCGTGCGCGCCGCGCGCCGGGGAGCGCAGCTCGTGAGCGCCGCGCGGATCTTTGCGATCGCGACGCTCGTCTTCGTCGCCAGCATCGGATCGGCCGAGGCGTGGGACACGCGAACCTCGTCGTTGGAAGCGCTCGACGAGGAAGAGTGGCGTTCGCTCTATCTCGACACTCGGGCCGGACGAAACGAACATGCGTTCCTCGCCGATTGGACGCTCGATGGCATGGGGCTCGCCGACAGCCCGATCCGCACGGACCGCGGGTTGAACTTCACCGTCGTCGACCTCAACGCCAGCTACTTCAGGCGCGACGTACGTTGGAACCTGGGGACGCTCGTGAACGGCCCCGGTCGGATCCCCGGCGACGAACCCAAGACCTCGCTCCAGGAGCGTCGTCTCCCCGCGCCCGCTCAATTCGCGGGGCTCCCGGACGTCAGCTACACGCTCTACGACTGGATCAATCGGCACCGACTGTGTCCGCCGCTCCCGCCTACCGCGGATCGCCACGACGACTGCCACGACTACGGGCTGTGGATGGGCGCGGTGTTCAACAGCTCGCACTTCGGGAGTCAGGCGAGCCTGAACTACCGGCACTACCACGCCATCGCCGTCCGCCTCGCGAAGCGCGCCGCGGACCTGTATCGGAACATCGAATCCGTCGGGCCCAACGAAGTCGTGGCGTGGTCCGACTACGTCAAAGAGGCCGAGCTCGAAGCGCTCACCTACGAAGCGATCGGGCAACACTTCCTGCAGGACCGTTGGTCGTCCGGCCACATGTGGGAACGCTGGAACGGACCCGACTGGGCGGCGCTGCTGGCGCCGCCGATCCGAACCGACCCCAACGCGAGCGCGTACGTCGGTGCCATCGCCGGGATGATCCACGGACACGAAGCCGTGACCGCTGCGTTGGCTCCTGGTCTCAGTCGAGACCTCCTCTGCTCGCCGGAGGTCGTCATCACCGGCGACCCCAACAACGAGCGACGCGAGCTACATCCGATGACGTGGCGCCGCTTCCCCGATGGCGAACAGACCTTCTTCGGCGTCGGTGACTTCCGCGCGACCGACTTCCTGGAAGGAACCTACCGAGACGTCGACGGAGCCCAAACTTACGAGCTCGACGTCCTCGAGCAGCGGCGCGAGCTGTTCTTCTGCGCCGCCCAGGGGTGGACGGAAGTCATTCGCGAGCTCCCGCGAATCGACGGCGCCTACGGCACGTTGAAGCTGCAAATCCGCGAAGGTCACGACCTCGGCACCGAGCGTCGCTGCTGGCAGGGGTGGGCGACGAACCGCGCGATGCTGAGGGGGCTGTCGTCCGGGCTGGGGATCCAGGCGTACGGGAGTGCGTCCTTCGATATCGAGGGTCCGCTCGGCAAACTCACCGGCGCGTTCCTCCGCTATGAGTTCTCGCGTCCCGCGGAGCCACCGAGTCACCCCGTCGCTGAGTTGTTGGACTTCCTCCGCCGCTTCGGCGAGGGCGTGTTCGAGGCGCTCCCGAGCTTCACCCCCGACGCACGCGATCGGACGCGTCTTTACTGGCGGTTGCTGAAGCGCGCTCGCGCTTGCCCGACGTGCACCGACGTCGCACGCAACCAGGTCGTCGAAGGCCTCGACCTCCCCGGCCTCGGCACGTTCGAAAAGACTCCGCCGGGGAACGACCCGCGCCTCCTCCACGTCCCGGACTTCGTGGAGCCGGTCGACTTCGCGACGCTCCCCACCGCACCGCTCGCCGACGCGGACTGGACGCGGGTGGACAACCGGCCCGGCCGCGACAAAGCGAGTGTGTTCGGCTTCTTCAATCGCGCCCACACGGATTGGTGGTGCAGCGAGGATGCGACGCTCTCGCCGCGCCCGATCCTCGACGCGCTCCGCGAGGTTCGATCGAACACTCGCGACGGCCTCAACGTGGAGGTCTGCGCCTACCTCGCGGACCGCGTCTACCGCGGCACGGACCCGCGCTACACGGGAGCGCGCGCCGAGGAGCACCGCTACCCGATCGGCGACGGAACCGAGCGGATCGTCGCGGAGCCGATCTGCGCTCGATACGGGCTCGTCGAGACCGACGGCGACACGGATCCGGACGTCCCGTACTACCTCGACCCCGGCTACGTCGAGCGGCCTCATCGCCTCGCGCGAGCTCGAGAGACAAACGTGGTCGGCGACAAGATCCCGACCCACGGTTACGACAGCGCGTCGAACTGGTGCCGCCGCGTCCCGATCCTCGAGTTGTCACCGCCGATGAACGCGGAGGATCTCGTCGCGACGGCGAACCCGCTGGAGGACCAGACACTGGTCATCGCCGGTCGCGATCTGGGTGACGCCACCGGCGTCCTCGAAGTCGACGGGAGCACGACGCTGCCGCCCTGGCTGGAGCTCGTCGCGTGGCGGGACGACGCCCTCACGATCCGAGTCCTCGAGACGGAGACGGTCGGTGACTTCGAGCTCTCCGTCACGCGCCGCGCCCAGAGCGCGCGGCGCGCGGATCTGAAGAGCGTCGGGCGCTTCGTCCTGCGGCTCGCCCCACACGAGGGTGCCGTCGTCGTTCACGCCGGCGACGTGCAGAGCACACGTCTCCCCGGAGGCACGCCACGGACGGCGGTCGCGGCGCAGTTCATCGCCGGCTCGCCGTTCCCCTCCGAGTGCAGCACGACCCGCGCGGGTGATTGCACCGCGCTCGTGTGTGCGGGGGAGGCCACGCCACCGCGCGGCGAGGACGCGGGGCGCCTCACGATCACGGGCGGTGCGTTCGACATCGCCGTCGATCCGGGTCTGCTCGGCCGATACAGCTTCCAAGATACGCGCCGCTCGGTGTTCGTCGCCGGCCAGCCGCTGCACGTCGACTTCGCCGGCACCGACACGTTCCCGGCGTTTGCCGCGGACGTGTTGCCACCGACCCCCGCGGTGGAGCTCACCGCGCCAGGGGTCAACGGCTTCTCGACGATCGTCGTCCCCCCGCCCGGCGACCCGCTGCCCATCGCTTGGCAGACTGCAGCCGGCCACACGATCGACGTTCGCGTTCAGCAGCTGGTCCCGCAGTACGTCTCGATCGTGTGTTCGTTCGACGGTGCGCTCGGCACCGGCGTCGTCCCCGCGGCGCTCCTGGATCTCATGACCCCGGAGACCCACCCGCGCGGCACTACCACCTTCGTCGCGACGGCGGGCCGGGACGTAACGCGGATGCCCGAGTTGGAAGACGGTCCGCGCTGGCGGGTGCGTGTCCGGCTCTCGGACTACATGTGGCTGACGGGCGGAACGCTGGGGCTCGTCACGGAGCAGGTGCCGATGACCTATCTGCCCTGAGCGAGCTCCGAAGCCTCGGTCCGCGTCCCCGCCCGTTGCCAGACGCACGTCACAGCTCGATCGTGTCGAACACCAGACGCCCGTAGCCTTCGATGTCGTGCGTGGACAGCACCGCGGCGTCACAGCCGTTGAACGCGAAGGAGGCTTCGAAGCCTCCTCCGACCGTGTTCGGCACGCGGCGCGGTGTGCCGCCGACCTCGCTCACGTAGAGGTCGCTGCGCTGCCGGTCATGACGAAAGTCCTGCCACGCGATGAACCAGCGCGCGTCGATCCGGTGCGCGGTCGCCGAAGCGGCGGCGGCGATTCGCTCGACGATCGGTAGCGGCAGCTCGAGGGGCGCGCCCTGTAGGGTCAGGCGCTGCGCGTGAACGCTGTGAGGTTCGACGAACCCATCGACGTAGGTGATCAGAATGTCGTCTGTCCCGACGGCCATTCCGCGGTTGCGTTCGAAGCGCACCGACGCGGCGTCACCCGCGACGGACGATCGCGGTCCGACCTGACCGGACGCCGTGACGTGGACGCTGCGTCCCCGCACACGCTCGTCGACGGAGATGGTGTAGACGACGGTCCAACCGCCGGGCACGGCGACGACCCCCGCGGCGATGGGTTGTTCGCCGCTGGCGTCGATTTGCGTGGGGGGCAGGCGTGACCCACCTTCGTCGTCGAGCACGGTGATCCAGAGGTCGCGCTCGTCGCCATTTTCGGGGGTCGATCGTTCGACCATGTACACGAACGCTTGCTGCTCGGCGCCGTCGACCGCGACCGCCTCGATGAAGTCGGCGTCGAAGCGCCGTTCGAAGGTCACCGTCCCCGTTTCGTCCACGCGCGCGAAGGTCGCGCCGTCCGTCCAACCCTCGCGGTAGGCCACCACGTGTCCACCGCTCGTCGGCGCGACGACCACGTCATTCACGTCGCGGCGGAGGACCTCCGTTCGTTCGACGGATCCCCCACGAGAGATCCGGAGCCGGTGGAGGTCCGATGTACCGTTGGCCTCCACCGCGTAGGTCGCCGTGTACGCATCGCCGTCCCACGACAGGGCGCTCCGCGACACGTTGCGTGCGTCGGGCGGAAGGATCTGCGGCTGCGATGGACCGCCACAGGGGTCGGGTCGCGGACGAGGTTCCGCACACGTCGAGCAGTGCGTGAACGACTCCGTCGATCCCTTCAGGACGACGTCGAGCTCGCCACGGTCCGCGCTGCTCGAGACCCGCAGCGTCGCCGCGTGCTCTCCGCCGACGACCGGTGCGAACGTGATCTCCAGGCGATGCTCCTGCAGCGGATCGAGCCGCATCACGTCGTCGGTCGTCCGAAAGACGTCGGTCGCCGGTTCGACCACGATCCCGTCCACCCGCGTGGGGAGGGTCCCGGCGTTCGCCAGCACCAACTCCCGGCGGGCCGTCGATCCGACCGGAACGACGCCGAAGTCCACCGTCGCCGGGACGGCAGAGATCAGGGCGCTCTGCACGATGTACGCGTCGGAGTCGCAGCCGAACAACGCGACGACGAACAATCCGACCGCAGGGACGTTTCTTGCCATGGGCGGGACGTGTGGCCCCCGCGCCGCGCAGAGTCAATCCGACGTGTGAGTCAGAACGGGTAATCCGAGTCGACGCCGTCGGGGCGCAGCATCGCCCCGGCCGGAAGGAGTGTGTCGAGCTTGGCGTCGAGCTCGTCGAGGGTGGCGGCATCGAAGCCTACGAAGTCCACCGCGTCCTGGACGACCGGGTACCCCTCGCAAGCGATCCATTCGTCCGATATCGCAAAGCGCCGGACGTGGAAGCCGTTGGGTTCCGCGTCCGCGATCCGCACGCCTCGAGGAAACCGGGCGTGTACGCCGACCCAGGCGCGGTGGCCAGGGCGCTCCGTGGGTAGCTCGACCGAGCTCGTCTGACCCTTCCGTAGGGCGGCGATGACGTCGGACGTCAGGTGTTGGTGGTTTCGGCGAGTCATGGGTCGAAGAGTGGGTCGCCCCAGTTGATACGATATTGGCTATCACCAATGTGGATCTGGAGGTGTCGAAAACGCGCGTGGTCGTGTCCGGTCGGGTGGTCGATCAACGTCCGGCCATCCGCCCCGACCATGTCGTCCCAGTGGAAGATTCGATCCTTCGAACCCAGGAGCCTCTTGGAGTGCGACGGGATGAAGCCCGTGGCGTCGGCGAGGTCGGGGAAGTTGCCTCGGAGGGCGCGCAGCAGCTGCTCTGCCTCCTCGCGGCTCGCCACCTGAAGATGTCGCGCGTCAGAGCCTCCCGACACGATGTGTCGGTAGGCGCGCCCGGCGTCGCCCCGGAGGGTGGCCGGATCGACGGTGGGCCCGTGGATGCCGCGAAGCGGGCGCAGGTCGATCCCGACGTCCCGCGCGGCATCCCCGATCGTCTCGAGGTCCCGCGCGGCTCCGCCGTGGAGGTATGCGGTGTCGGCCGCAGACCGTGCCGCGGGGTCCGTCGCCTGAATGGCGCGGCGTCGCCGGATGACCGATTCGAGATCGTCGACCAGCCGTCGGTCGAGCATCGATCGGTAATGCTGCGCGACCTCCGTACCGAGATCCTGCGCGCGAGTGAACGCCCCGACCAAGTCGGACAGTGGAACCATCGGGTCATCGGGCGTTGGGATGCTGGCGCGCCGGAGCTGCGACAGGATCCGTTGCTCTGCCTGCGGTGTCGGCGCCGGGATGCTGTCGGGCGCGTCGATTCGAACGCCGGAGAGGCGGTTCAGATCGTCGGCCATCGCGGGGTTGGCCGTCGCGTGCCCGCGTAGGCGACCCGCGAGGTGCGTGAACTCGTCGCGAAGCTCCTGCGGGAGCACCCGCGTTCCGCTCCGCAGCCGGGTCTCGAACGCCTGCATCCGGGCGAGGTCGATCTCCAACTCTCGCTTGAGCGCGGTCAGTCCGCTGGCGTCGGCGGTCTGGATCAGGTCCGACAGGACGGACACGGCGTGGCGACAGCTGCTGCACAGGACGAAGATCGCTTCGTCGCCCTGCGTAGCGACCAACTTCAGCGTGTGCCGCACGCCATCCAGCTCGATCGTCTGTCGAAAGAGGACCGCGCCAGGTGGCGGCTCGCCGAGCTCGCTCAATAGCGATTGAATCTGCCGCGCGTTCAAGTGCGGTTCGAGCTCTCCCACGAGGCGACGGGCTTCGTCGTAGTTGCCGCCTTGGCTCGCGCGTCGAGCCGCGTCGAGTGTCTCGCGTGCACCTGCGCGCTCGATCGCGGCTTCGGCGGGCTCGCCGATCAGCGCATTGCGCAGCCCCCTCGCGCCCCGGCCGGCGATCGTCGTGACCGCGCCCATCGCAGCGCCGCCACCCAGCCCCGCCAGGCCACCGACCAGGGCGGCTTGCCCGACACGAATCAGGCCCTGCCAGATTCCGCTTCGCCAAGTTCGGTCGTCCGTCATCGCGACGACGCCCTCGCTGATCGTGCCCGAGACGACACCGTCGATGGCGTTTTCGACCACGCTCGCAGCGAGCCTCCGGCCGAAGGGGCGCGTCGCCTGCTGCGCGGCCAGCCCGCCGGTCTCGGCGGCCCCGTGCGCGAGCGCGCGGCCCGACAGACCGATCATTCGCGTGGCGCGCGCCGCCAGCGCGGTCGAGGCAACCGCGAGTGCGCCGTCGATCGCTCCGATGAGGGCGTCGCGCGCCCCTTCGCCGCTGGCTGCGTTGTAGTGGTCGCCGCCGAACATCGCCCGCGCGAAGACACGTCCGCTCGCGCCGGCCGCCGCAGCGGCGGCGATCGCGGGTACCGTGGCGGCGCCGCCCGTCGCGGCGACGACCACCAGCGCCGCGACCGTGGACGCGACGATCCCGGCGATCTCGCCGATTCGATTGTTCGCCTCGTCGAACTCTCTCGCGCGACCTTCGAACCGCTCGTGCAGTCGCGACAGGGCGGCGAAGTTCGTGGTCGATACCCGGCCCGTGCCCTCGATGCGAAGCCATAGCGCTGCGAACTCTCGCGCTGCGGCGACCATCGTTTCGTCGGTCTCCGAGAAGGCGGCCGCAAGACCGCGTCGCAGCGCGAGGCGCTCGCGCTGTCGATGGTAGAGCAGCTCCGCCGCGCGGAATCGGCCCTCGTCGGAGTCCATCTCCTCCTCCGTCGGGGCGGCGCCCAACGCGGCATCGAGGATGTCCTGAACGCCCGAGCGGCTCACGGTGCCTGCCGCGGTTTCGATTTCGACACTCGCCACGCCCAAGGACTGCGAAGCGCGCACGCGTCTCTCGAAGTCGCGGAACGCCGTGAGCGCGGTGCGCTGCGTGTCGTCGGCGGGGGTGCGCTCCGTTCGGTCCAGCCAGTACCCCAAGCGAAGCTCTCCGCGCGTTCGTTCGTCGAGCGTGCTGAGGATCGCCTGGAGAGACTCGACGTTGCCCGTCGACTCGAGGACGAGGTTGATCGGGATCCGCCGCGTGTCGAGGATCCGGTCGACGATGTCCTTGCGTGCGCCGTTGAGCCAGGAGTAGGCCGACCACGCTTGTCGCGAGTCCGTCCGAAACTGCGATCGGTACGCGTCCGTCTGAGCGATCTCCAGGGTCGCCCGGTACATCTGAGACCATCTGAGCGCGCGCCGCGCCTCGTCGAACTCGCTCACGAGCTCGTCGTATCGGGTCGCGCCCGCCAAACGCCGAACGTCGGCGAGCTCGCCACCTCCGGATGGCCCCTGGTGGCCGAGCCTCCGCAAGATGGCTTGCACTCGTGTGTCCTCGAGGACGCGAGTCCGCGCATCGTTGTTCGCCCGGCGCTGTCGTATCTGGAGCTGCGCAGGGGTCTCGTCCGGTGGACCGGGCTCGAGCTGCACCTGGATGTCCATGAGAGCCCGCTGGATCGCCGAGGCGTCCACGAAGGCTCCGGAGGCCGCGATGATTCGCTGTTTGGCGATCTCCTCCGGATCGGCACCGAGCGAACGCGCCCACGTGCCGAACTGATCTCCGGAGCCGGACGCTTGGTAGAGCCGACCCATGAACGTCGTGGTGTCGATGTCTCCTTCCGACGTTCGCTCGACCTCGAGCAGTGACTCCAGCTCTCCGAGCTGGCGCAGGCGCGCGTTGGCCGCCGTTAGGTCCGGGCCGGACAGGGACTCGGACGCAATCTGAGCGCGCAAGGTGGCTTGCTCACGCAGGAGATGCCGCGCCCGCTCGACCACCCGCCCGACGGCGTCCATGTCATCCATGCGGTTGTCGGTGGCGAGGCGAAGTCGCGCGACGAGCGCCTCGGCTTCCGTGCCGTGGACCAGTGTCTGGAGGAGGTTGAACCTCTGCAGGCTGAGCAGTCGATACAGTCCGCCGTTGTGCGTCCGCCAAACAGACTCGCGCTGCGTGCGTGTGAGATCCATGAATGCGTCGAAGACCGGATCTTCATCGTCCATGAAGAAACCCGACGCACGAACGATCAGCCGGCCGACCGAGAACTCCATGTCGTCGGGGTCCATCAGCTTGCGGGCTTCGTACTCCTCGGCGGGCGACATCGCCGCGTAGACCGCGAGCAGTCGCGCGTACTCACGCCGTGCAGTGCTGCGTTCCTCCGCGCTCGCCGATCGGATGATGTCGAGCTGTGCCTGCTCGATCTCCGTGAACTGGTTCATGTAGATCTCGAGGCGATCGATCAGCGGCAGCGCCGGCCAGAGTCGTCTCAAGCCGGTCTCCGCAGCGGCTCGATCGGACGCGCCCGACTGCACGACCATCGTCGTTCCAAGAGGAATCAGGGGCGCGAGCAACGTCGCCCCCGGGAGCGTTCCGAGGATGACCCCCGCGACCGTTGCGATCGTGCTCGCGGTCGTCGAGCTCGTCCGGGATGCGAACCATCGGGCGAGGTCGGCGCTCGCGTTCTCGTCGAACAGGCTTCGCATCAACCGCAGCTGCGTGACGCTCTTGCCTTGAAGCTCCGCCGCGACATCGGCGACGTCGCCCGTGCGGTACGCTGCGACCATTCGGTCGACGACCGCGCCGAGGTCGGTGTCCGTGCCGCCTTCGTGTTCACGCTGCACGGCGTCCTTCGATGGAGCTCGGCGCGGAAGTCCCGAGAGCAGGGGCGTCGCCGAACGCCCGCCGGCCACGGCATTTGCGACCGCGTCGGCGTGTCGCTCCCACCGATCGTTGCGGCGTCCGAGCCCCGCGGGGACGACGCCGGCGCGTTGCTGAACCACGTGCGCAGCCTCGTGTGCAGCGAGTCGAAGATTCGGTTCGCGCGCGAAGGCGACTCGGTTGTTCGCGGTGAAGGCGTGCGCGGAAAGAAGCCGCGTCGTCGGCGTCTCACCGACCTTCGCGCGCACGTCCGACAGATCATGCGGGCCGAACGCAGCCTGCACTCGGCTCAGGTGCGGTAGCGACCGCTCGGCACCTCGTACGCCGTCGGCCGCTGCGCGCTGCGCGCGTTTGCTCGTACAGGACGCGCAGGGGCAGGGAGGCGCCATCGTGGGACGCGGTGTCGCCGCCGATGGCGCGGGTCGTCGGCGGGGTCGGCGCGCCGGCAGATGCTCACGGTGCGGTCGATCGCCCACGTCGCGCGTCGCTGCATCGCAGATGCCAGCGGAGGGCGCCGCGTTCGTCGGCGATGGGGTGGGTCGCTCATGACCCAGTTGGGTCCGCAGGGACCCGGTGTCCGAAGGCGGATTCGAGGCTTCGATCAATGAAGTCGGCCGTTTGACGGCGAGCTCGATCGTGGCGCGCGCCTTGTAGAGACGTCGCCTCGAATCGTGTGGGCGTTCCTGACGACAAGGCGGTCGCGGAGGTCGAGGATGCGATCCGATCGCACGTCGCCGCGAACCCGCGCGCGGCCGACACCCTCCAGGGCATTCACGATTGGTGGCTGCCTCGACGCCTCCGTCACCGGGTCACGTTCGAACAGCTTCAGAGCGCCGTCGATGCGCTCGCCGACGCGGGGCTGCTCGAGGCGCGCGAAGGTCTGGACGGTGAGACGCTCTTTCTCGCTCGTCGCGATCCAAGGTGAGGAGGTCGTGTGTTCACTGCGCTTCGCGCCACGAGTCTGACGCTGCGGGGGCTCCTCCGAAGCGAGTTCGCAGCCACGCCGCTGCTCGCTCCGTCCTTCGTCGCTGGCGGTGGGATGACGGTGAACCTCGCGACTCCCCAAGAGATGCTGACCGCGGGCGACACCGGCATCTCACTGTGGCTCTACCGAATCGTCCGCGACGAACAGCGTCTCAACATGTCACCGACACGCGTCGGTCTCGATCGCGAGCAACGCGCACCGCTCCCGCTACGCCTGCACTACCTGATCACGCCGTTGGCGGACGGCAACCGGGCCGTGGAGATGGAGCAAGCATTGATGGGGCGCGTGCTCCAAACGTTCCACGACATCCCGATCGTCGAGGGCGCGCTGCTGCGCGACGACTTCGCGGGGACGGGTGCGCGCCTGACCGTTCGCCTGGAGTCCCACGGTGTCGAGGAGATCACGCGTGTATGGGACGCCCTGGAGCGCCCGTACCAACTCTGCGTCTCCTACGAGGTGAGCGTCGTCCTCGTCGACTCGCATCGCCCGCTCCAACCCGTTCCGCCCGTGCGGAGCGCTTCGGTCGAAACCGGCGTCGCGGAGCGACTCCCGTGACGCGCATCGAGACGGTCGGGACGGATCGGTATCGATTCGTCACGGACGCGCTCCCGACGGGCAGCGCAGCGGTCCAGGCAATCTTGACGACGCGAATCGTCGACGAGGTCACCGGTCGACAGCCCGCTACGCCGCTACGCCTCTCCACGCTGACGCCGGACGTCGCGCCGCGCCTCGGACCGGATGGGTTGATCGGGCTCGTCGCGCAGCCGCTCCGCCGATTCGGCGACCTCGCCGCAGCCGGGGCGCCCTTGCACCTACGGGTGGAGGCTTCGGGTTACATCGGTCGTGAGCTCACCGCGACGCTCGGACCGATCCCCGGCTACCCGGCGGTGTTCAACGCCGTCGACCTTGGCGTCCGACTCCTCCACCGTGCTCCCGTACGCATCAGCGGTATCGTCGTGCGGCGACTCCCGGTCGGCGACATCCCTGTCGTCGGCGCGAGCGTTCGAGTCACCGAGATCTGGCTGGACGAGCCGAGCACGACGGGGGCTCCTCTCGTGCCGAACCTCATCACGCTGCATCAACCGCTCGCTCGGGATCGGTCGGTCGGCGCACAGGTTCGTCCCCGCGGTTTCGCGCCAAACCCCGTCGCCGACAAGCGGCTCGTCGAGGATGCGGAGATCGGCGAGGAGCGCATCGACTTGGAGAACGCCGTTGGCGTCGTCGTGGGCGAGCCGCTGGTGTTCGAACCGGGTCACCCCGATCGGGAGGAAGTCGTGACCGTCGCTGCGATCGAGGGCGTCGGTCCCGTCGCGGGCCCGCAGACCGTGCGCCTCGACCACCCGCTGGTCCACGTGCACCGCGAAGGCACCGTGGCGCGCCCCGCCGCTCGCCTCGCTCCAGGTGTGCCGACGCGAATGGTCACGAGAGAGGTCCACTCCGGTGACGCCACCCTGTTTCTCGACGCCGTCGCTGGCGTGGGCGCCGGCCAGTGGATCGAAGTCTTCGGCGGCGCCGCGGCGCCGGAGTTCCGGCGCGCGTCCCTCTTCTCCGCCACGACGAGCATGCGTGGGCGCTACGCGCTCCCGCCGATCTCACGCGTGGCCCGTCTAACAATTCGTTTCTCGGGAGGAAGTCTCCCGGGGCCTCTGAACATCGTCACGACGCCCGCGTACGGGCGAGCTGAACAAAGGGTCGACGTGGTGTCGCGGTGAAGACGCGCGTCGAGCTCGATCGAGGGAGTAACGTTCATGGCTGAGTACTTGGCCCCCGGCGTCTACGTCGAAGAAGTCGATACAGGTAACCGTCCCATCGAGGGTGTCAGCACGAGCACGGCGGGTGTCGTGGGCGTGACCGAGCGCGGTCCGGTCGACATCCCGGTGCTCGTCACCAGCTACGCCGCTTATCAGCGTGTCTTCGGGGGAACGCTCGACGCGGATGACTTCGTGGATCTTCGCGGCGTACGGCATTCGTACACGCCGCACGCCGTCGAAGGCTTCTTCACGAATCGCGGCCGACGCATGTTCGTGACCCGCGTGCTCCCGCAGAACGCGAGGCACGCTGGACGAATGCTGCACGCCCGTACCGGCGACGCGGTAGAAACGAGGCTACTCCGGCCGGCGGCGCGTGATACCGGCGCCGCGGGCTTTGCGCCGCTGTTGTACGTGACCGACACGACCTCGGCTGCGGCCAACACTTGGGTCCGCATCCACGACGGGAGCCGCACGGAGTACCACCAGGTGGCGAGCGCGCCCGGGCCCGCCCGCCACGTGGGTTTGATGTTCCCGCTTCAGAGGGCTCACGCGTCGGGGACGCCCATTCGGGCTCGAACCTACGCCGCGCCGGGCGCGGGCGGCGCCCTCGGAGCGGCGGTCGACGCAGGCGCGAACGAAATCGTCGTCCGGCGCGCTGGGCTCGCGGCGAATGATGTCGTCGCGGTCGGACCGGCGGGACGCAAAGAGATCCGGACCGCGACCGACGCTGCCCCGACCGGTGTCGTCGACGAGTTTCGACTCACGCTCGACGAGCCACTCCATCTCCCGTACCCGATCGGAGCGAACGTCGAGGTCGTCAACACGCTCGCGCCCGTCACGGCACCGATCAACCTCGACCTCGACGCCAACCCCGGCGACCCGATCGTCTTCTCCCCTCTGCTACCCCCCGCGGGAACCTACATCGAGATCGGCACGGAGCGGATCATGTGGGCGACCCCGGGGAGCGTCACCCTCGATGCTCCGCTCGGCGTGTCGTGCCCAGCAGGCTCGGTCGCGGAAGTGGTTCAGTTCAGCCGAACCATTACCGCGGCGCCGATCGGCAACCGCGTTCAGACCGAGAGTGTCGTGGGCGCTCGCGAGGGGATGATGCTGCGACTCGGCGCGAACCCACCCATCGAGGTGACTCGCGTCCATCCGTTCACCAACGAGCTCGAGTTTGCCGCGCTCCCCGCGGGACTCATCGCGACGAACCCCATTACGCGTGCCCCGAGGAACGTCGTTGGAAACGTGACGGCGGGCGCGAGTGTCTTGCCTCTCGATAACCGCGAGGACCTTCGGGCCGGAGACGTTCTCGAGGTCGACGTGGGTCCGCTCGCGGAGTACGTCGTCGTCCTCGACGTCCCGGGGGATCGAAGCGCCCCCAACGATCCGGGCAACGTCGTACTGATGACACCTCTGCAGCACGCGCACGCTGCCGCTGCCGTCGAGGTGTTGATGCCGCCCTTCCGAGTGGCCAACCACGCCGTCGCCGCTCTCCTCTTCGACGAGGGGGCCGACGCCGCCACTTTGTCCGTCGGAGGCGTCGCTGGTCTTGGCGCCGGCGACATCGTTCGGGTCACGACGCCGGACGGTCGGGTCCTCTTCGCGGACTCGACCGCAGCGGCGGCGTTCGCAAACGCGGGCACCATCGAGCTCACGAGAACACTCGAAGCTTCACACGGCCGCGGGTCTGCCATGCTCGGTCGCGACCCACTCATGACGGTCGAGGCGCTCGACGCAGGTCGATGGGGGGACCGACTTCGGATCGGCGTTCGTGACGAAGAGGAAGGCCTCGCCTCGCGGGCCGATCTCGTGGCGCTGAACACCGTAACGCAGCAGATCGACCTCACCACCGTGACCGGTATCGAACCGGGTACGATCCTGGAGCTCCTTCAGCCCGACGGCGCTCCCGTCGCGGGGTTACTGAAGGTGCAGGCCGTGGATCGTGCGGCGCGCACGGTCACCCTCAGCGGTGGCCTCGGCGTCGCCCACGCGGCCGCCTTCGCGGGCGCCCCTCCGGGAGCGCCGATTCGAGCGCGCTCACGTGAGTTCCAACTCATCGTGACGTACCTGCGCCGTCCGGATCCCGCGGTGCCGACCCGCGACGAGACTGTCCTCGACACCGAGGTGCATCGACATCTGTCGATGGACTCACGGCACAGCCGATACTTCGTAGACGTCATCGGATCGATCACGCTTCGTCCCGGTGAAGAGCTGCGTCGTTGGGATAGGCGCACGCCCGGAGAGTCGGCCTACATCCGCGTTGCAGATGTTGCGACCATGCCCGCCGACCTCACCTCGACGCGCTTGGGACCGGAGAATCTCCGGGACCTCCTCCCGACGGGTACGTCGCGTCCGGCTCGTCTGGCGCTGGCGAACGGTGACGACTCGCCGGGGACGATGACCGATGCCATGTACGTGGGGCTCGACAATCACGAGCCCGCACTGCGCACCGGGCTGTTCAGCCTTCGTAACGAGCAGGACATCAGCATCGTGGCTGCGCCGGGGCAACGGACCCCGCTCGTGCAGCAGGCGTTGATCAGCCACTGCGAGATCGATCGCTATCGTTTCGCCGTGCTGGACGGTCCGCCGCCCCCGGCCGATCAACTCAACGACGTACGATTCCAGAGGCAACAGTTCGATACTCGGTACGCCGCCATCTACCATCCGTGGCTTCTCATCCCGGATCCCACGCCGAGCAGCGTCGTCAACATCGAGCCCTACGCAATTCCGCCGAGCGGTCACGTCATGGGCGTCTACGCGCGAACCGACCAGGACCGCGGCGTGCACAAGGCGCCGGCGAACGAGGTCGTTCGAGGGATCATCGGCCTGTCGCGATCGTTGGATCGGGGGGAGCACGACATCCTCAACCCGTCGCCCGTGAACATCAACGTGGTCCGAGACTTCCGACCGAACAACCGCGGGATAAGGATCTGGGGCGGACGCGTCATCACGAGCGACACGGACTACAAGTACGTCAATGTCCGGCGCACCCTGATCTTCCTCGAGAAGTCGATCGATCGCGGGCTGCAGTGGGTGGTCTTCGAGCCCAACTCCGAGCCGACCTGGGCGCGGGTTCGCCGTTCCATTCGCAACTTCTTGACGGTGGTGTGGCGGAACGGTGCGCTCGAAGGACCGTCACCGGAGCATGGCTTCTTCGTGAAGTGCGATCGCACGACCATGACTCAGTCCGACATCGATGCGGGCCGGCTCGTTGCAAACGTCGGCGTCGCGATCGTCAAGCCCGCCGAGTACGTCATCATTCGCATCGGTCTATGGACGGCCGATCGTGAGTCCTAACTAGGAGTTCGGAATGTCTACTGATCAGAGACGAGATCCTTTTCGTACTTACAACTTCGAGGTCGAGATCGATGGCACGACCGTGGGTTCGTTCAGCGAAGTCAGCGGGCTGACCGCTGAAGGTGATCCCGTGGAGTACCGCGAAGGGACGGACCGACCCAATACGGTCCGCAAACTCGTCGGCCTTCGTAAGTACAGCAACATCACCCTGAAGCGCGGCTACATCAGCGATACGACGATGTGGGATTGGTACGGGAACGTTGCGAACGGTCTGGACGACCGTCGCAACGGGACCATCACGCTCAAGAACGAAGCGCACGTTCCCGTCATGCGCTGGAACTTCGAAAACGCGTGGCTGAACAAGATCGAGGGCCCGTCGCTGAACGCAACGGGCAACGACGTCGCCGTCGAGACGATCGAGCTCTGCCACGAAGGTCTAACGATGGAGCTCGCGACCAGCGAGTGAGGACGAACGCGACGTGGTCTCACTATCCCCACCGTCCGTGCGATTCGAGCGCGCCGATGCGCTCGATCATTCGCTCGCGGGCGTACGCACGGACGTCGCGGCGTTCGTGGGGATCGCGACGCGGGGCCCCGTTGCGGTCCCTGTGGCCATCGAGTCCGTCCGTCACTTCGAGAGCCAGTTCGGCATCGACCATCCAGCGGCCTATCTACCGTCGGTCGTGCGCGCGTTCTTCGCCAACGGTGGTCGCCGTTGTTACATCGTGCGGGTCGCTGGTGAAGGCGCTGCGGCGGCGGAAGGCTGGGTGGTCGACGAGGCTGGAGGACGGGTCTGGAAGGTCTCGGCCGCGAGCGTGGGTGTGCGCGGCGACGATCTCGAGGTCACGATTCGATCGCGGGTTCGGCATCAGACGGAGACGGTGCTCCACGAGAGTCGACCCAACCGTGCCGTCGTCGAACAGAGCGTAGGATTCGAACCGGGAACGCTCGTGTCCGTCACGCAGGGCGTCGTGGAGCGCGTCGCGGTGGTCTCCGCCGTCGACCACGACCGTCGTCTCGTCCACTGGATGCATCCCATCCGCGGCCGCGGTGTCGCCGGTGAGCGTCCGCTCATTGGCATCGCGCACGATCAACGTGCGCTACTCACCGTACTCGGATACGACATCCAGGTTCGCGACCTTGGGCGACTCATCGCAACTTACGATGACCTTTCGCCCGTGGAAGGGGCTGCCCGGTACGTTGGCGACCTCTCGCGGTCCGCCCTCGCGACCGTTCGAGTGGAGGCCGTGGCCCCAATCACGACGCGGCTCCCGCCCTCGCAGCAGGTGCGGCTCCGGGGCGGCGCCGATGGTTTGTCGTTGCTGCGAGTCGATGACTATGTGCGCGCGTTCGAGGCGCTCGAACGTATCGACGAAGTCACGCAGGTCGCGGCTCCGGATCTCATGGTCGTGCCGCGCGTCCCGCCTCAGTACGACCTGCGTACCGTGGTTTCCGACCCTTGCGCTCCGTGCCCGGCGCCAGCCGCCGCATTGCCGCGGCCCGAGCCTGCCGTCGCCGAACAACCGCGTCGCTTCCTCGCCGAAGAGATTCGAACCGCACAAACGGTACTCGTCGCGTCCTGTGAGCGCCGTCGGGATCGCATCGCGATTCTCGACGTGCCGATCAGCGTCGCGCTGGCGCCCGCGGGTGCCATCGACGGGGCGCGGGCGTGGCGCCGGTCCTTCGACTCGGACCTGGCGGCGCTCTATTTCCCGTGGCTCGACGTCGTCGACCGCAGCGGCACACGTCCGTCGCGCCCGATTCCTCCGTGCGGTCATGTCGCTGGTCAGATCGCGTCGGTGGATCTCGAGACCGGGCCTCACCGCGCCCCCGCGAACCTGAGGCTCGAAGGGACGATCGGGGCCTCGGTCGAAGTCGCGGATACCGAGCACGGCCTCCTGAACTCGGAGGGCATCAACGTCATTCGGGTTCAGCCGGGCCGTGGGGTTCGCGTGTTGGGTGCGCGCACCCTGAGCAGCGACCCGCGTCACCGGTCGCTGCCCGTTCGGCGTCTGATCGTTCTTCTGCGTCGGGCGCTCGACCCGCTGACCCGGTGGGCGACGTTCGAGCCGAGTCATTCGGACACCTGGCGCCAGGTACGCCACGTCGTCAGCGCGTACCTGACCTCGTTGTGGGAGCGCGGTGCGTTCGACGGTGAGACGTCAGACACCGCGTTCGACGTGAAGTGCGACGAAGAGACGATGCCCGCCGCGGCACGTGACCGTGGTGAGCTCATCTGTCGCGTGCAGTTTCGTCCCACGATGACCGCTGAGTTGGTCGTCGTTCGCGTGGGTCGAGCGTTCGATCTCCTGGAAATCACCGAGCAGCGCGAATCAAACGGAGGTTTCGCATGACCGTCGGAAGGCGCAACGATCCGGTGGCCGGATTCAACTTCGCGGTGACACTGCTCGATTCACCCGCAGCAGCGGGGAGCGGCATCGCGACGATCTCGGTGGGGGCGCTGCTCGGTGGCGCAAGCGCGGGGTTCTCGGAGTGCACCGGCCTGGAGATGACGCTCGACCTCGAGGAGTACCAAGAGGGGGGGCGGAACGGGACGGTTTTGCAGTTCCCGACGCGCGTGCAATGGAACCCGATCACGCTGAAGCGGGGCATTGCGACCAACCGTGACCTCGTCGACTGGTTTCAGGGATTCGTCGAGGGGAGAGGCCGTCGAAAGAACGGTGTCATCACGCTGCGGGACGCGGACGGCCGAGCTCACACCGCCTGGACGTTTCGTCGTGGGTTGCCGCGTCGATGGTCGGGACCATCGCTCAACGCTGCGCAATCTCAGGTCGCCATCGAGAGTATCGAGATCACTCACGAAGGGCTCTACACGCTCCCGGGGGTCACGTCGTGAGGACCCGTGTCGACGTCCATGAGATCGTCAGTCGGGTGCGCGCGCTCGACGGCCGTCGCGGCCTCTCCGAGGAGACCATTCGTCACCTCGTCGAGGCGGTGCTGCAGACGATCGAAGATCGCGACCTCCAGGAACGACGTCTCGCACGAGACCTCGACACCCGTGGACACGGTGGCGGAAACCGGGGGGGTCGCTCGTGACGCAGCCGATGAAGGCGGTTCTGCGGGCCAGTTGGGCGTCGGGAGCGACGACCAACTATCCCGTGCAGTACAACCCCACGGAGCTGTCGCTCGAGAAGAGCGTCCAACTCGCGGAGATCACGATCCCCGGGATCGACGCGCCGCTTCAGCAGTTCGTCCGGGGACAAGCGGAGAAGCTGACCGTCGAGCTGTTCTTCGACACCACGGAGGAGGGCACGGGCCGGGGAGCGCGCTCCGTGACCGAGGAGACGGACCGAATCTACGAGTTGGCGAAGATCGATCCGGAGCGTCACGCGCCGCCCATCGTCACGTTCATCTGGAACGCACACTTCGCCGGTGACCACCTCTCCGAGCGATCGGGTAACCAGGCGCGCCACAACTTCACGGGCGTCGTCGAGAGCCTCTCGCAGCGCTTCACGTTGTTCAGCCCCGAGGGCGTCCCACTGCGGGCGCGCATCAACCTCACCTTGCGTGAGTACCGTCCGCTCGAACAGCAGCTCGCGGAGCTTCGTTTGAGCTCACCGGACAAGACCCACGCTCACGTCGTTGGCGCGGGGGAACGGCTGTCGAGTATCTCGCACCGCTACTACGGTCGGACTTCGAAGTGGCGCGAGGTCGCCATCGAGAACGGGATCGACGATCCACGCCGCCTCGAAGTTGGCGCGGTGCTTCGCGTTCCGCGGCTGGATCCGAGCGGTCGACGGGGAGGAGGGCGCCGATGAGTGTGACACTCGCCGAACGCTCACCCGAACTGGGTGGGTTCTACGTTCCTGCCTTCGAGGTTCGAATCGAAGGCGCCGGGCTCCCCAGTGATGTGCTCCGGGACGTCATCAGCGTCACGTATCGCGACAGCATCGAGGAGATCGACAGCTTCGACCTCACGGTGAACAACTGGGACGACCGACTCAATCAGTTCAAGTACATCGGTAGCGAGCCGCGCGATCGTTCGTCTCTCGGGGCCGCCGAACGTGCACGCTTCGAGCTGTTCGATCCCTGCAACAAGACGGTCGACCTTTGGCTGGGTTACGCCGGGCAACTCGTTCGGATGCTCTCGGGGACGTTCACGACGCTCGAACCGTCGTTCCCCTCGTCTGGGGCGCCGACCCTCACGGTGCGAGGGCTCAACGCCCTGCATCGACTTCGACGGCGTCAGTACACCACCGCTTGGACCGCGAAGAAGGATAGCTGGATTGCACGAAACATCGCGACGCTGCGCGACCGACGTGAGCGACGCTTTCCCATTCCGATCCGCATCGACGAGTCCGCGATGCGCGACGAAGAGGAGCTCGAGTACGTCGTTCAGGACAATCAGTACGACATCGACTTCCTGCTCACGCGGGCGCGTCGTCGCGGCTACGTCGTCTACCTCGAGGAAGCGGATGCGGAGCGCGGTACGCCGCAGCGTCTCTACTTCGGCCCGTCCGAGAACCGCGAGGAACCCATCACCTACGAATTGGCCTGGGGCGAGTCACTCGTCGACTTCAAGCCGAGTCTGACCACCGCCAACCAGGTTCGCTCCGTCACGGTACGCGGGTGGGACCGACGACGGCAGCGGGAGATCTCGGAGACGGTCTCACTCGACGACCGACGGATCCGAATCAACCGCGACCTTCATGAGGTGCTGATGGACTGCGACCCCCGCGAGGAGCAGGTGGTTCACGAACCGGTGTTCAGTCGAGCCGAGGCCCGGCGTCGCGCAACCAACCTCCTCCTCGATCGAAACCGGGAGATGGTGACCGCTTCGGCGTCGACCGTCGGATTGCCGCGCCTGCGCGCGGGTCGGCGTGTGCAGATCGTCGGCGTGGGTGGTCGCTTCTCGGGGACGTATTTCATCAAGAGTAGCGAGCACCGATTCGATCCGAGCGGAGGTTATACGACGCGCTTCGAGGCTCGCCGAGAGGACCAGGAGGAGGGGCGCGCCGGATGAGCACACGATTCAGCGGAGTCGTCATCGGCACGGTGACCAACGTCGAGGACCCGGAGAGCCGAGGTCGGATTCAGGTTCGCTATCCTTGGATGGATTCCACTGCCGAGAGCCACTGGGCATCGGTTGCGGCGCCGATGGCCGGCGGCGACAGCGGCTTGTTCTTCATGCCGGAGCGTGACGACGAGGTACTGCTCGCCTTCGAGCACGGAGACTTCGCACACCCCTACGTCGTGGGCTTCATGTGGAACGGGCAGCACGACACGCCGAGTCGTGACGTCCGCCAGCGCATGATCAGGTCGCGGAACGGACACACGATTCGCTTCGTCGATTCCACCGAGGTCGACGGGGACTCGGGCGCCCTCATCATCGAGGACGCTCATCACAACGTCATCGCGATGTCGAACGGCAAGATTTCGATCCAGACCCCGGGCGTGCTCGAGCTCTCGGGCTCACAGGTGGTGATCAAGGCGATGGGTACGACGCGGACGGTTCTACCCAACGGAAGGCCGATCTGAGGGAGCACCGTGGCGAATATCGACATCGATCTTCCTGCCTCGCTCGCGAGTGCTCTCGAGGCGCCCGACCTGGCGCAGCTCGCGCTACCCCCCGTGGGCTCCGTTCAGGTGACGCTGCCGGGCGGAGCCGTGCTCAAGGGCATCCCAGACTTCTCTGGGGGTGCGGCGGACGACACCGCCACGCTGATGAACCTCCTCGGGCAGATGGGGCCACTGCTGGCGGCGCTGGATCCGATCATCACGATCATCGACACGTTCAAGGCCCTACAGGAGATCGTCTCAGGGCTTCCGTTCCCTCCACCGGAGGCGATCGAGCGTTTCATCAAGAACGTCACGAAGCTCGTTCCTCTCGCGATTCCCCAGGCCTCGATTCTCCCCATGGTGCGCGACTGCCTCGCGTTGGTGGCGAAGCTCCTCGGGGCCGTCGTCGAGCAACTCGAGAACGTGGTGGCGTCCATGAAGCACATCCAGGCGTCGATGGAGGCGGCAGAGGGGAATCCGGCGCTTCAGAAGATCCTCGATGATGCGCGTCAGAACATGCAGACGTCGATGAGTTATTCGGTCGGTCTATTGGCTCCGCTCGAGGGAATCATGGGTTTGCTGCAACCCATGATCGCCTTGATCGGCGCCGAGGCTCCTGGTTTGCCGGAGGTTGGCGATACGGATTCGGTCGAAGCCCTCGAGGAGCTCGTGGACGCGTTGCGCACCGCTTCGGAAGGGATGAGCGCCGCAGCCGCGGCGCTGGGAGGTTGACGTGGGTTCGCGTGAACATCTCGGGAGCGGCTGGAAGTTCCCTCTGCAGGTCGACCGTCGCGGTGGGATCGCCACCGAACGTCAGGAGGCGAAGGTCGAGGAGTCGATCTTCATCATTCTCTCCACGGCGAAAGGGGAGCGCATGATGAATCCCGAGTTCGGTTGTGGGATCCATGACCTGCTCTTTGCGCCCAACAATGCGCAGACGCGCAGCATCGTCACCGACGAAGTCCGGAGGGCCCTCGTGTCGTTCGAACCTCGCGCCGACATCTTGAGCGTTCGTGTGGAGAGTGTGCCGGAGGAATCAAACGTCCTGTTGATCCGCGTGGACTACCGCGTTCGTTCGACGAACACGGTCAAGAACCTCGTCCACCCCTTCTACCTCACGGAAGGGACCTGACGTCGTGCCACTCTCCGATCACATCCCGCGTCTCGACGACCGTACTTACGACGACATCGTCGAAGAAGCGCTGCGTCGAATTCAGCGGTACGCGCCCGAGTGGACAGACCGCAACGAGAGTGATCCCGGCATCACGCTCATCCAACTGTTCTCCTGGATGACCGAGATGATGGTGTTCCGGATGAACCGAATCCCGGAGCGCAATTATCTCGCATTTCTGGAGATGGTCGGAATCGAGCTCGAGCCAGCGCGTCCCGCGACCTCGGAGGTCACCTTCGGCGTGCTCCCGGCCTACGCTGAACCCATCGTCGACATTCCCATCGCCACGCAGGTCGCGGCGCAGGATGCCGATGACGAGGGGCCCATCATCTTCGAGACGCAACGGTCCCTGACCGCGCTCCGAATGACGCTCGAATCCGTGCTGGTGCGTATCGAAACAGGCGATCTCGACGAGAGCCTGGTGAACGCCGAGGCGACGGTGGGTTTCGACGCTTTTGGGCGCAGGCCCGTCGAAGGCAACGCCCTGTACCTGGGTTTCCGCGACCCGAGCTCTACACCGGCCCCCTTCCCGCAGGTCGAGCTCGACCTGGCCTTCTTCCTCGCCGGTGAGGAGCTCGCAGTGGAGGCGGAGCCTTGTGGATCCCGGCGGGGCCCGACGGCCACGACGGCGCTGGCCTGGGAGTACTGGAACGGTCGGCTCTGGAAGCCGCTCGCGGTGCGCGCGGACGAGACTCTGGGCCTCACGCGGTCTGGACACGTGCGGCTCGGGGCACCGGCGCCCGGGGAGATCGCGTTGGCGCGAATGGGCTCGGCGACCGACCGAGAGCGTCATTGGATTCGGGCGCGACTCGAACGTAGTGGGCTGGATGCGTCTCCGCGGATCGTCGCGGTCCGCACGAACACCGTGCGCGTCGTTCAGGAGCAGACGATCCGTGACGAGATCGTCGCCGGGAGCGATGGGCGACCGGATCAGGAGTGGCACCTTCGGAACGTTCCGATCGTCCCCGGCTCTCTGGAGCTCGACGTCTATGAAGACGAGACCGCCGTTCGATGGTCGGTGCGAGAAGACCTCCTGGGTTCGGGGCCCCTCGACGAACACGTCGCGGTCGACGCCGCGACCGGCCGAATCCGCGCGGGTGATGGTCGGCGCGGTCGCATCCCCTCCGCGAATCCCCGCCGCCCGACGTCGAGCATCGTGGCTCGTTCCTACCGCTTCGGTGGTGGAGCTCGCGGGAACGTGGGCGCGGGGCGCCTCAATGCGGTGCTCGCCAGCGTGCCGGGTGTCGACCCGGGGCGCGTGACGAACCTCTTTGCCGCCCACGGAGGACAGGACGAGGAGTCGATCGACGACGCCGTCGACCGGGCACCGCAGTTTCTGAAGAGCCGCGAGCGCGCGGTGACGGCCGAGGACTTCGAGCTACTCGCCCGCGCTGCGGGTGCGCGCCGAGCCAAGGCGTTGCCGTTCGCGCATCCGAAGTTCCCGGGCATCGAGGTTCCGGGCGTGATCAGCGTGATCGTCGTTCCGGACGTCGAGGGGCCGGCTCCGTTGCCCGGCCGCGATCGTCTGGCGCGAATTTGTGCGCATCTCGACAAACGACGCTTGGCGACGACCGAGCTGTTCGTGGTGCCGCCTTGTTATCGGAAGGTCCATGTCCACGCGGAGATCATCGCGGAAGAGGGTGAGGACTTCGCGCAGATTCGGAGCGAGGCGACTCGAGCGCTCGACACCTACTTCCATCCCCTCACCGGCGGCGAAGGAGACGGATGGCCGTTCGGCGGAGCGATCCGCTACGGGCTGGTGCTCCACCGCCTCATGCGCCAGAGCGGTGTACGTCGCGTCGGTGAGGTCGAGCTACGATTCGACGGCGAGGATCCCGTCACGTGCGCCGACCTCCTGTTGGCACCCGGGGCGCTTACGGAGAGCGGCGATCACACGTTCGACATTCGCTACGAGGCGGACGGTGAGGCCGGCCGATGACGGGGCTTCGATATCCAGTCGTACGACGACCGCCGCACGACCCGCTGGCGATCGTCATGGACGGGCGCACGGGTTGGCGGACGCGTCCGTCGATCGCGAACCCCGTGGAGACACATCCAGTCTCGGGCGCCCTGGTGCTCCCTCGGAGCGCCGCGTCGGTTCCGCCGCTCGACGACGCAGCGACGGGTCTGGCCGGGCTCGTTCCTCCGGACCGACTCGCGTTCGACGAACGTTGGGGGCTATACCTCTGGGACGCGCGGGGCCGTCGATTCCTGCGCTTCGATCCCTGCACTTGCGCGTTCGAGGTGGTGCCGTGCGCGACGGCCTCCGAACGTACGCGGTCGATCGTCGTGAGCTGCGACGCGCTCTACGCGATCGAGGACGATCGTATCGTCGTTCGGCGGCTGCCTGATCTCGTTCGGAGCACCGCCTTCGCCCTGCCTTCCGGTCGCGCATGGAGCCCGCGCCAACTCGCGGTGGGGCCGGAGGGGCTTTACGTGGCCGACCCCCTGGGCGGTGCGGTCCATGTGTTCGACCGTCGCGGTCGGCTGCTTCGCAGCATCACTGGGCTCGGTGGGGTCACCGGAGTCGCGCTCGACGAAGTCTGTCGGATCTATGTGGTGGCGCCCGGGGCCGGCGCGGTCGAGGTTCTGTCGTTCTCTGGTCAGCGCTTGGAGCGTGTCACGCGCCGCGACCGGATCGCGCATCGGTTCCGCGCGCTCCCGTTCGAGGTGCGAGGGGCGTCCATCGTCATCCCTTGTGACGACGGGGAAGTGGCGTTCGACGACCAAGGTGTTCGTCTCCCCGAAGTTCCGCAGGGCACGGGCGCTCGCTATGAGTCACTCGGTTCGTGGGTGACGGAGCCGCTCGACAGCCGAATCGAGCGCTGCGTCTGGGATCGTGTAGAGCTGCGCCTCCGGCTCCCGGAGCGGACTCGGATTCGAGCGTGGACCCTCACCGAGAGCCACGCGCGCGTCGACGCGCTCCCGCCCGTCGGCGCGCCTCCGTGGGTGTCCGGACCCGTCTTCGAGGGGCCGCTCGAAGACGACACGGCGCGCGTCGACTTTGCGATTCGATCGTCGCGCGCACGTTACCTCTCGCTCGCCCTCCAGTTGGAGGGCGGGGGCGCCGAGACGCCGACGATCGAGGCGGTGCGGGTCGAGATGCCGAGGATCAGCCTCAGCCGTTTCCTCCCCGCGGCCTATCGGGGCGAGGAGAGCTCGGCGGACTTCCTGGACCGATTCCTCGGGATCTTCGATCGAGGATTTCGGGAGATCGAAGAGGTGCTCGACGACCAGTCGAGTTACTTCGACGCGCGGAGCGCGCCGGCAGGTGCGCCCGACTTTCTGAGCTGGCTCGGGAGCTGGGTGGGCATCACGTTCGATCGGACATGGTCCGTGGAGCGTCGTCGTCGGTACCTACGCGAAGCCGGTCGGTTGTTCGCCCAACGTGGAACGCGCGACGGCCTCCGACGCGCCGTGCTCGTCTACCTCGGAATCCAAGACCACGACTGCCCTCGGTGCCCGCCCTGCGGGCGCTGCGACGCGCCCGCGGTCGACCGGTGGTGTCCACCTCCGCTGGTGCTCGAACACTTCCAACTCCGGCGCTGGCTGTTCGTCGACGGCGGACGGCTCGGAGATCAGTCTCGCCTTTGGGGCGAGAAGATCGTGGGCCGAAGTCAGCTCGGTGAGACGGCGAGCTTGGGCCGGACGAAGCTCGCTACCGAGCGCGACCCGAAGCGAGATCCCTTTCACCACTTCGCGCACCGCGCGACGGTCTTCCTCCCTGCGGCGATGGCGCGCACCGATGCCGATCGGCGCGCCGTACGACGCCTCGTCGACCTCGAGTCGCCGGGGCACGTGAAGGTCGACGTGCGCTGGGTCGAGCCTCGGTACCGCATCGGCGTGCAGTCGATGATCGGCTACGACGGTGCGATCGCCGCCGCGCCCGCACCCACGGCCATCGCCTCGTTCAACACGGGCGGAACCAACATCGTCGGTTCGAACCGACCCCAAGACACCGACCGCGCCGCCGCAGGCCGTGCGCGCGTCGGACTCACTTCGATCATCGAGTAGCGGAGCCCCGACCATGTCGCCTACCACCAAGTTCAAGAGTACGTGTCCAACCTGCGAGCCGAGTCGTCCGTCGAGGAACAACTACTTCACCGGCAAGCTCATGATGGAGCGCGACTTCACCGATGAGCAGCGCTACTTCGTGGAGAAGATTCGGCTGCATCATCAGCGCCTGCACGGCACGGGGATCGTGTGCGGCCTCGAGGTTCGCGAGCATGCCAAGTGCCCGGATCGAATGCTGGAGCTGTTACCCGGGAGCGCCATCGACTGCTGCGGTCACGACATCATGGTCGTCGACGCCGACTCGATCGTGCTCGAGGACTTCGCCGAGGTGCGTGCCATCGCCGACGATCGCGACCACACGATCGACCTCTGCCTCGAGTATCGGGAGTGCTACGCGGAGGACGTCCCGGTGCTCTACGACGAGTGCGGCTGTGATGACACGGCCTGCGCGCCGAACCGAGTCCTGGAGTCGTTCCAAGTCACGGCGAAGGTCGACCAGCCGCTTCGGCACCTGCACGGCGCTTCGCTCGAGCTCGCTCGGATCGCGGACCTCAACGTCGAACGCGCAACACAGGTCGTCCTCGACGAGGACGCCGGTCTGGCCTACGTCCTGACGCGCGACCTCCCGGCGCCGTCGACGATCGTCCGGGTTCGCCTCGACACGATGGGGGTGGAGTCGACGCTCGACCTCGGTGTTCCGGCGGACACGATTGCGCTCGCCGCCGATGGCTCGGAGCTCTACGTGGCGCTGCATCCTGCAGACCCGGGACCGAGGCGTCTCGCCGCGATCGACACCGCGGCGTTTGCAGGTGGCGTCGTCCGCGACGGCGAGATTCCGGACTCGGATGCCGGCTATGTCGTGCTCTACCCCGCGCCTGACGGTCGTCTCATGGCTCAGGTCATGGGTACCGGGATCGTGAAGCGCTGGGACGTCGGTGTCGCGGACCCCGCGACGCCGCAGCACGAGGTCGACGTCGGCGACCCGTTGACGGTCGCCGAGTTCAGCAGCGACGGGACGCGCGCGTACGCGGTCGCGAACGGCAGCGATCTCGTGACCCTCGCGACCGTCGATCTCAGCCACACGACGGCTGCGATCGCCGGAGTGACACTCCGCGACGTCACCGTTGTCCGCAGCACGGCGCCGGACGTTCTGGTGGGGGTCGACGCAGCGGCGCAGCTCCTCTACATCCTCGATCCGACCGCCGTCGAGCCGCGCTTGGCGTCGTTTGCGCTGGAACACGAGCCCCTTCGAGCTCGTGCCGTCCATGGCGGTCACGCGGCGCTCGTCGTCGAGGACGACGGTGCGGGTCACGTGTTCGAAGTCGTAGACCTTCAAGCGCTGCGCCGCGGGACGACGCCATCTTCGATCCCACCCGTGACGATCGGGCCCCGCGCCGGCCCGATGACGTTCATGGACGACGGCGCCCGTGTGCTGATCCCCAACAACGTCGACGGCGCCCCGAGTGGGGTCGCCGTGTTCGACATTCGTATCGGCGACTGCTGCGCGATCTTGGACGGCGCCGCGTGTCCGGCGTGCGACGACGACTGCGTGCTCCTCGCCCGCATTGTCGGGTACCGGCCAGGGCGCCGCGTGCTCGACATGCCGGCACCGGGGGCTCGGCCCGTCCCCGATCCCCACGCGCGAATCGTGACCGAGGAGCGCCGATACCTGCCCAGCACGCAGGCGATCGCAGAGGCGGTGCGCTGCCTCTGTCGCGGGGGTGGGGGCGGAGGCACTGGACTCCAGGGCCCACCGGGTCCGCCCGGTGTGCCGGGGGGAGCGGGTCCACAGGGACCGCAGGGGCTCGCGGGCCCCGCCGGACCACGCGGGCCTCAGGGGCTGAGAGGGCCCAAGGGCGACGACGGCACCGGGCTGTCGCAGGACTTGGCGCACATCTGCGCGATCAGCTGGGATCACGCGGGGACCGTCTCGCTGCCCAAGGTGATGCGGTCGGGATTCCTGATCGCCTTCGACCGCCCCGTGTACTCCGACGACCTGCACGGTTTCTCCATTTCGGTCGCGATACGGACGCCCCGAGACACGGGGGACCGTGCCGACCTCTGTTGGTGTGACTGTGACCTCGAGGTCATTCGACCGGTGCGCCTGCCGAATCGGTGTGACGTCGCCAACGTGAACGGGGAGGATCTGCCGCGCGTCCCTCCAGGAAACGCCGTCGACGGTGTTTGGATACTCGCGAACCTCTCGTCGAAGGATATCTACCGTGCGGCTCGCATCACCGTGCGCGGGAACTTCATTCGAGAGTTCAGATCGGGCCGTGCACCGGGCCCCGCGTTGGACGCGGACCACCTGCCGCCGTGGTTCGGAGCGCCGGGATATCGAACCGGAGATGGCATCGAAGGCGGGATCTTCGAGAGCTGGTTCGAGTTGCTTCAGTAAGGGGACCACGAGATGACGAGTCGACGAACGAGCCGATCCAACGCCTGCGGAACCGTCGAGAGTGCGCGATGGCGTACTGCCGATGATGGACGCAACTGGGGCACGAACATGGAGTGTCCCGTCGAGGAACCCGCGTGTGCGGAGTGCGGAACACTGGAGTGTCTGTGCCGCCCTCGGTTCTTCGCCGGGCAACTTCTCACGGAGGCCGACCTTCGGCGGCTCGACCGCTACATCGTCGAGAAGAACAAACTCAGGAATCGAATGCTGCACGACTGGGGCACGGTCTGTGGTCTCGAGGTGAGCTGCGACCCGTGTGGCGGCTCGGTGCGAGTAAGCACCGGGTACGCGATCGACCCCTGTGGAAACGACATCGTCGTCTGCGCTCCCGACGCGGTGGACGTCTGCGGTCTGATCGACGATTGCGTCGGGCGTGAGCGTCGCGAAGTCGACTGCCGGCCGTACGGCGCAGACCTGAGCTGTCCGGATGCCTACGAAGATTGGATCCTCGCGTTGGAGTACGCGGAGGTTCCGCAGCGCGGCATCTCGCCGCTCCGTGGGCCCGATCGACGCAAGGCGAGCTGCGGCTGCGGCGGATGTGGCTCCGGTGCGTGCAGCTGCGAGACGAGCTCCGCTGCTCCGCCGGCGACCATGCCGCGTCGAGCCCCTGCCGAGTGCGAGCCGACCGTGCAGTGCGAATCGTACCGCTACACGGTGTTCCGGGCGCCGAAGGTGGAGCGACGCAAGAAGCCGGGCGGCTCGTTGTTCGAGCTCGACTTCGGGGACGCCGCGATGGCGAAGCGGTTCGCGTGTTGTCTCCAACCGCTCATCGACGGCTTCCCGGATGCGCCGGGGTCCTTCGCGCTCGGCAACTACGACGCGCAGCCGGCTGCGTGGAACTCGTGGGCGCGTGCGACGAAGCAGATGCTCGCATCGCACTTGATGAACAGCCCCGGCTACGATTGCGGCCTCCTCGCGGAGCTGAAGGCGATCGAGTGTCCGCGCGAAGATGCGGTGAACTTCGGGGCGCTCTTCGAAGCAACCGCCGAAGCGTTGCTCCGGGTCGTCGAACGGATCGCGCTCGACTGCCTGTGCGGCGCCTTGCTCCCGGCGTGCCCGGCTCCGACGCACGATCGTCGCGTCCCGCTGGCGTCGGTGCGAGTGCGGCGTGGCGCCGCGTGCTCGGTGTTGAGCGTTTGCAACTGGACGCCGTTGCGGAAGGTCGCGATGACGATGCCGAACCTGAGGTACTGGCTGGCGCCGTTCGGCATCGCTCGGCTCGTGCGAACACTCTTTCACCAGCTGTGTTGTCCCGGGGAGCCCGAAAAGTTCCGGATGGAGGATCCGCCCGCGGGCTACGACGGCGAAGAGAAGCTCGGGAAGCAACGGATCGTGATCTCGAACTCTCTCCAACGTGATCCGGCGGAGTTCAACGGTCGAGCCTTCTCGGCGGGGCTCATGGGGCAGAGCGTCAACGGCGAAGCGCTCTACCTGGACGCCAACGACCGAGCCCTGCTCCCGCAGCTGATGTTGTTCGAACGCATCGCGCGTCCCGCCTTCGCCGGCGCCGGGATCGACGGCGTTCTGCGCGTCGCGGCGAAGGTGATGAAGCACGTCGGTAAGGACGCCGAGGACGGGCTGGCGCAAGGACTTGGTGCCGTGCTCTCGACAGACCAGATCCGGGATGACGTGGAGAAGCTCCGCAAGGAGGCGTCGACGCAGGATGAGGAGATGTCGAAGCTGAAGTCACGCGTCGATGAACGCGTTCTCCTGGAGCGCCTCACTCGTCTCGTCGAGTCCCAAGGGCGCAAGATCGAAGAGCTCGAGAAGAAGCTCGAAGGGAGTCGCTAGTCATGTCGGCGGTCTTCGAGGAACGACCGAGCTTCTTCGAGGGGCAGTACCTGAGCGCCCAGGATCTCGAAGCGCTACTCGACTACACCCGCAGCGCCCTGCGCCGCCACGCACTCGCCGGCCACACCTGGGGCATCGCGATGGGCCTGGACATCGAATTGATCGAACGTGAGTCGACGATCGAGATCGTCGTCAGCCCGGGCCTGGCGTGGGATGGGTACGGTCGCACGTTGATGGTGATGGCGCCGAAACCCATTCCCATTTCGGCGCTGGATGGGCAGGGCGACGGTGCCTATCCCGTATGGCTTCGCCTCGTCGAGACGCCGGGGCGAACGGTGCGACCGGGCTTCGAAGTCTGCCGAGCGGCGGACGAGTTCATCCGCATCCACGAGGCGACCCAGATCGTCGTGGGGTCGCGGCCGTTCATCCAACAGCAGGGAGGCGTCGAGGTCGCGGGGGTGCTCGAGAGCGATCCGCGCGACCTCTTGGAAGATCGGGACCTGGTCCTCTGCGACGCGTCGGTCCCCCACCAGGACTTCCCGCCGGACGACAAGCCGCCCGAGTGGTTGGTGCCCATCGGGATCGTGCGCTGGCAGGCCGGGCCGCCCGGCGGGACTGGGCAGTTCGTCAAACCGCTCCCCGTCGACAAACTCGACGCTCGACGAATTCGTGTCTACGCCGGCGTCGTCGTCGAAGGTGTGCAGGCCGCAGACGGTTTGATCCGTCTGCGCTCCCGCACGGCGCCGACCGATCCTCTCCTCACGACCGAACAGCTCTGCGCGGGGCATCGGGTGCAGCAGCAGGACCTCACCGGTCCGGATCCTGCGGACCCGGCCAGCGCCGACGAGCCCGTAGGCGTGGAGGACCTCGTCTGGGTCGAAGGCAACCTCCGGGGCCTCGGCCACGTGCGCATGTGGGGTACGAGCGTCGAGTTCCGCGCCGACGGCGGACGTACGCGCGACGTACCGCTCTTCCTCCGGCGCGCCGCGGCCGGCGGACTGGGCGGTGAGGATCTCGAGCTCGCGATTGGTCGTGCCGACGACGCCAACCCCGACGACAACCGCCTCGTCATCGGCAACCAGGCCGACCCGCCCGAAGATCCACTCGCCCCGAAGGTGGTGGTCACCGGGGGAGGCAAGGTTGGAATCGGTGCGCCCGATCCCACGGCGTTCGACGGGGCCGCCGACGATCTCGTCGTGAACGGCGCCGGGGACACTGGCGTCACGATCTCCGCGGGTGCGGCCAAGACGAGCAACCTCTTCTTCGGCGACGGGCCCGGAGATCCGAACGCGAAGCGTGGCCGCATCGTCTACGACCACGCGGACAATGGGATGAGCTTTGCGACCGACTCTCGAGAGTTCGTCCATTTCGTGACGAACCCGGATCGGCAGCGCGTCGGCGTCGGCACGGACGATCCGGGAGCGTTCGATCCGACCGCGTCCGACCTCGTCATCGCGCGCGACGACGAGAACTCGGGGCTCACGATCAAGAGCGGATCGAACGCGGCCGGACACATCCACTTCGCGGACGGTACCGCGGGCGACCAACGCCATCGGGGCTACGTCGACTACTTCCACGACGAGGACAAACTTCGCTTCGGAGCCGGTTCGAGGAATCACGTCACGGTCGATGGCGACGGAACGATTCTCTTCCACGAGGCGTTGGCCGCGATGTCGTCACACGTCGTCATCCTCCCCAGCGGGTACTTCGGCATCGGCACCGAGAACCCGCTCGTAGCGATCGAGGTGCACGCGGACGATCCCGACGTCATCCTCGACTGTCTGCCGGGGTCGATCTACTCACCCGCCGTTCGGTTCCAGGACGACCGAACGCAGAAGAGCAAGCTCACGTGGAGTCGCGCTTCTCAACAGACGGAGCTGGAGCACGACGGTGTCACCGCCTTGTCCTGCGAGCGCGATCGGCTTCATCTCCGGCCGCGTGGCGGTGACGTCACGATCCATGAGACGCGGCCGGAGGAAGAGCGCGTCGTGATCACTGATCAGGGTCGGTTGGGGGTGGGTACGAGCGCGCCGAACGTGTCGATTCACGTCCGCAACCCCAACCCGGAGCTGGTGCTGGACTCTTCGGGCGGGGGCGACCCGGATCTTCGCATGTCGATCGCCGGCGTCGAACGGGGACGGCTCGAGCTGGATCGTGCGACGGATACGATGCGACTCGTGAGTCGCGGACTCGCCGCCGTGGCGTGTGCGGGCGCCGACGTCGGGGTCGGTACGGTGGCGCCGGCCAACCGTCTTCACGTTCGCGACGACCGGCCTGGAGACGGCTCGAGCACCAACGACCACGTGGCGTTCATCGAAAACCGCAACACGGGGACGTCGAGTGTCCTCGCGCTACGTGTGAACCGCGCGGCTCCAAACGGGAACAACAACTTCGTCACGTTCTTCGGTACGGGGGGGCCCGTCGGCCGCATCGAAGGGTTCGGCGGGAGCGTGCG
Source organism: Deltaproteobacteria bacterium (assembly GCA_040218735.1). Lineage (GTDB taxonomy): Bacteria > Myxococcota > Kuafuiibacteriia > Kuafuiibacteriales > Kuafuiibacteriaceae > JAUHYN01. The sequence goes on along the minus strand of JAVJQW010000023.1, from coordinate 528,145 downwards.
AGTCACGGGGCCCGGCGCCGACTATGCCGAGTGGGTTCCGCGGGCCGACCCGTCGGAGGCGCTCGAGCCGGGGGATGTCGTGTGCTTCGGGGCGCGAGGGGCGTCGCGCCGGATCGGCGCGTCGTCCGCGGTCGCGGTCGTCACGGACCAGGCCTTGGTCGCGGGCAACGACCCTGGTGACGATCGTCAGCGACACGCGCTGGTGGCGTTCCTAGGGCAGGTCGACGTTCGAACCCGGGGCCCGGTTCGCGCCGGGATGCTCTTGGTCGCGTCCGGCGACCACGACGGATGTGCGACCGCGATCGAGGAGGAAGATCTGCGACCTCGCGACCTCTCGCGAGTCGTCGGCCGAGCGATCGACGGTGACGCGAGTGAAGAGGTGCGAAGGGTGCGTTGCCTCGTCGCGGTCGACCCCGGTGGAACGCGCGCCGTCGCGGCCAAGATGGCGGAGCGTCTCGACGCGATGGAGGCCCGCCTGGCGGCGCTCGAGAAGCGCCTCGACGGCTGATGTCAGGCTACGAAGTCGCAGTGCGCCGGCTCTCGGCGGAGTATCTCGTCGCTCGTGATCATCCGGATCGCGAAGGGCTCCGTCGTCGCCTCGACGACGTCGTCGAGACACGGTTGTGTGATGCGCTCGCGCGGGTGCTCGATGCGCTCGCGCTCCCCGACCGGGGCGAGGTGATCGCGATTCGGCGGCTGGAGCTCGACTTCGATCTCGACGCGAGCCTCCCGCCGCGCGAGCAGGCGGAGGTTTGGGCCGTCGCGATCGCGAAGCGTTTGCTGGCCATGCTCGCCGGGGGAGGAGAGGACGTGGTGCGCTTCGAGAGTCCGGCGCACGAGCTTGCGGCGTACGTGCAGCGTCGCGCCTTCGGCGATGAGGGGGCCTGGTTCCTCCGGCGTTTCGACGGGCTCCGCGTCGTCCCGACCTCACCGGCGATACGGACGGCCCTCACCGCCGATCGGGAGCTGGGGATGGCGGCGTGGCAAACGCTCGATCGCACGGTGCGTTCGAAGGTGGTGGATGTCGTCACGGAGCGTGACGCTCGCCTTTGGGTCGAGGGATGGATCGATCCAACGACGTCTTCGCCCGCGCCAGACACGGTCGCAGAGGTGCTGGCCTCCGAATCGTTGTCGCTGCCGCGCACACGCCTGACTTCGTGGCGAGCGACGGCATCGATCGTGGTCGCGTACGCCGCGTCCGGCGGTTCGGTCAGTGCGGCCGTGGTGCGATGGGTACGCGAGGCCCAGCGCTTGATCGCTCAGCAGGCGACGAGCACCGAGCGGACCCCGTCCGGAGCGATGGAGGACCCGCCGTCTCCTGCTCTCGCCGACGACGTGAACGCAGCCGACGTGCCGCCTTCGCTGCTTCGCGTGCTCCGCACTGCGGCCGGTCTCGAACCGCACCGACCGGGCGCGGGCGACGGCCCCAAGCGCACGTCGCCGACGCGAGAGCTCACGCGCGCTGGGGGCGCGATGATGTTGCTCCCGTTCGTGGACGCGCTCGACCTCGACGGTGTCGCCGAGGATTGGGCGTCGTGTGGCGACGTCGCTGCCGACGCCCTTTGTCGATTGTTCGTCGTCGCGTTTGCCGCCGGAGAGGCGTGGCCGACGCTCTTCGAGGATCCGCCGCTTCGCAACATGATGGGCGTAGGGGGCGGCGTCGGACCGACGGAAGCGATGCAGTGGCTCGCCGTGCAGTGCCCGATGCGCATCGTGGACGACGCGACGCCCAAGGCACCGGTCGAGGCCGTGCGCGCCGCGAGTCGCTGGTGCGTGGAGAGGGTCGCCGCCCGGCTGATCGGCTTCGGTGCCTCGTCGCCGGCCTTTGTGTGGCAGAACGTCCTCGATGTCCCCGGGCGCGTCTCCTACGCGCCCGGTGAGATCCTCGTCGAGGTCGCACGGCCGCCACTGCACGTGGTGGTGCGGATGACTCGGCTCTGTGACATCGAGCTCAGGCTGTCGTGGCGACCCGACGTCGTCGTGAGACTGGAGGCCATGAAGTCATGAACTACGCGCCGGATACTGCGCTCGAGCTCGAGCGACTCCTCCTTCTACTGAGGCGAACGGCCTGGACGCGCCGCGCCGGGCCGCTCGAACGTGTGTTCGGCGGCGTCGTGCCGGACGCGGTCCCGACGGAGCTCGTCCACGCGATCTCGGATGTCGAGGCGACGCTCGCCGCATCGTCGAGTCCCGTGCGAAGGCTGGGCGCGGCGATGGGGCTCGTCCCTTTCGAGCGGGACGTGTTGTTGCTCGCGCTCGCCCCCGAGCTCGATGTCGATTTCGTGGCGGCTTACGCCCACTTGGCCGGCGATCCCTACCGGGGGCACGCGACGGTCGACCTGGCCCTCGCGGTGTTCGAGCCCGACGACCGCGCGGCGGCCCGCGCGATGCTTCGTCCGGAGCGCCGCTTGTTCACCGAGGGGTTATTGGTTCGACGGACCGAGGATCACGCTTCGACGTTGCTGGACGCGTTCACCGCGGCGCCGCTGGTCGTCGAGGCGCTCGAGGGTGCTCCGTACCGCGCTCCCGAGGGCTGCATTCGCCCGCCCGCATTGGAGCTCACGGGGCATCAAGATGCCTCGCGGCTCGAAGCGTTCGCGGGCGCACTCGCCGACGGCACGGCGCCGGCCATCGTGGTTCTGATCGGCGGCGCTGTGGCCGATACCTTCGGCGCTGCCGCGCACATCGCGGCGCATCGGACCCAACCGCTGCTGAGCGTCGACCTCGGGCGTCTGCCGACCGGAGCGGACCGGGTGACGGCTCTGAGGAGCATTCGTCTACGTGCGCGGCTCGACGATGCCGCGCTCTACGTGCGCGGGTTGTGGTCGTCCGCTTCGATCGCCGCTGACATCGACGCCCTCGCGTGGGGGGGCCCGGTCTTCGTCGACACGGACCCGGACGACGCGTGGCGGCTCTCGTCCCTCGGGGCGCCCGCCCACGTCTTGAAACTCTCACCGCCCAGCTTCGAGGGGCGCGTCGAGCAATGGCGCCGGGCGATCCACGCGACGCCGTGTGACCTCGACGAGTCGGACCTTCAGGATATCGCGCGAACGTACGAGCTCTCGGACGCCCAGGTCGTTGATGCCGTTCGCGAGGCCGCGGTGTCCCTCCGTGTCGATCGCGGTACGTCGAAGTCGGCGCTGACCGCCGCCTGCCGTTCTCGCCTCGAGCACGAGTTGGGGCGTCTCGCCGTGCGCGGCACGGACACCGATCCGTGGGACGACCTCGTGCTCCCCGACGCGACGCGCGAACGGCTCGAGGCGTTCGTGAGTGCGATTCGCCACCGGGCCCGGGTCTTCGTCGAGTGGGGCGTCGGTGGTGCCGCCGGGCGCAACGCGGGGGTGTGCGCCCTGTTCGCCGGTCCGTCGGGGACGGGCAAGACGATGGCCGCGGGTGTTGCTGCAAGCGAGGTCGGCCTCGATCTGTATCGTGTCGATCTCGCCGGCGTCGTCAGCAAGTACATCGGAGAGACCGAGAAGAACCTCGACCGTGTCTTCGAGGCCGCGCGCCGGTCGAATGCGCTGCTGTTCTTCGACGAGGCCGAGGCGATCCTGGGGAAGAGGTCGGAGGTCAAGGATGCGCGCGACCGCTACAGCAACATCGAGGTCGCATACCTCCTGCAGCGTATCGAGCGACACGCGGGCCCGGTCGTGTTCGCGACGAATCTCGCGAAGAACATGGACGCGGCGTTCACGCGCCGCATCCAGTTTGCTTTGGAGTTCCCGATGCCGGACGCCGAGCTACGACGCCGCATCTGGCAGCGCACGTTGGGGCGCGGAATTCCGCTCGACGACGACGTCCTGATCGACTTGCTCGCGGATGGCTTCGAGGCGTCCGGTGGGCAGATCAGGAACATCGCGGTGGACGCGGCGTTCGCCGCAGCGCGCGAGCAGCGCTCGCTCCGAATGCGCGACCTCCTGGATGCAGCGACCCGTCATCTCCGTCGCGACGGCCGAATGCTGGATCGCATCACCCTGCAGCGGTTTCAGCCGGCACCTTCGTTGGACTCCAACCTCGCGACCCACTCCGGTGGGTTCGGGGGCGGCGGCGTGTAGCTCGCGTCGAGCTGCACCTCGTCGGCCGACGGTGTCGTGACGCGGCACTCGAGCCCTCGAAGCCAAAGTTCATGGAGGTGAGCTCTCGCCTCGGCCTCGTACGCAAAGACAAACGCGAGGCGGTCGATGACATCGTCGCCGTCGCGCCGACGTTTCTCCATGAGCTCACGCGCGTCGTTCATCTCCTGGAGCGGGACCGGCCGACCCGCGACGAGGATGCGATACGTGCGGGTCTCCACGTCGTAGAAGCCGCGAAGGTCGTGGTGGTAGACGTGGTGTTCCCCGAACAGGACGACGCCCGGATCCTGCACCTTGTAGCCGAGCCACCGGTGCGCCGGAAGCGCCTGCGCGCGGGCCGTTGCGGGGTCGGCATCGATCGCGTGGAACTGTAGCGCGGTGAGGTCTCCGCGGCGGATCACACGCCAAGGCCCGTAGTCGACGGCGCGTTTCGACATCAGTCGGCGGTGTCCGTCGCCTTTGAATGCCGTCAGGAAGCCGTGCGGGTGGTGCCCGAAGCCAAGCCCCGCGCCCGACATCCCCCAGCTCGGATCGCCGGCCCGCCCGAGCCACTCCTCGTGAAGCGCGCCGACCACGGCGGTCTCGAAGTCGATCCGTTCGAGGCTCGTGAGCAGCGCTTCGAGGTCGAGGGGGAGATTCAGCTCGGCGATGACGGCGCGGTCCTCCGGGTCGGTTTGGAGTACCGACGAACCGAACGTCACCTCGATCTCTTGGTGGGCGTACCGATCCGGCCAATCGTCGACGAGCGCGAGATCGAGATCGGAGTCGATCTGCACGATGGCGTCGGGCGCTCGCCCCGAACAGAAAGTCGTGACCACGTCTGTTAGGAGGCGGGGGAGATCTCGAGCCTCGAACGAGATCGGCAGCACGGGCACCGTCATCGCATCCTGCCGAGCTGTGCGGAAGAGGTGATTCGTGGGCCGTTGACGACCTCGATCACGAACTGACCGCGGTACCTCCGGAGTTGCCGCTGCAGCCAGGCGAGCTGCGACGGGTCGATCGCGTCCAGCCGAGTGATCGTCAGGCTCACTTCGTTCACGGCGCCGAGCCGAAGGAGACGCAGGTTGTCGCGAAGCTGCGCGCGATGATCGCCGGTGAAACGTCCGGCCTTGAGCTCGCGCACGCGCAGGCTGGGGATCGGACCTTCCTGAGCGGCCGTCGTGTCGCCGGCGAGCATTCGACGGATCCGGTCCTCGGTCGCGGCGTCGAGCTCGTCCCCGTTGATGGCTTCGATGCGATCGATCCGACGGTCGCCCGCGAGGGTGGGGCCTTGCTCTCGGAGTCGCCGCGCGTCGACCGAGATCTGTTCGATACCGGGTCCGCCGTGACGTGAGAACCAGGACTCGAACACGTCCCCCTTGCCGAACGGCGGTAGAACGTCGAGCACCTCGAGGAGATCGAGTGAACCCTCCTCGATCTCCCGGAGCGCAGAGGCACGCGCCATGCGGCGGACATCGCGAACGATCGGGCCCAGCACGCGGGCCCTGCCCGAGACCTGCGTTCCGTTGAGGCGCCGAGTGATGACTTCCATGATGTCGGCTTCGCTGATCACGCCCAAGGCGACGTACGACCTCAACTCGTGTTCGAACTGACCGAAGCTCTCTGCGCCGCGGCCGTCGAAGTGAACCGTGCGAAACGCGTCGCGGACCTCGTCCGCCGTCGTCCCGACGGGGAGCTGCGTCGATGACGAATAGCGGTAGCGCGACGTCGCAGCCGCGTCCTGAGCCTCCGTCACGGTCGGGAGCGCGTCGTCCATCAGATCCGGCTCGGCGAGGTCGCGCTCCCATCGCGCGCGCATCGCTTCCTCGGAGAAGTCCATCTCACCCTCCGAGCGGATGACCCCCTGTCCTGCGCCGACTTCGTCGAGCTGTTCGGCGAAGTGGGCCCGCCAACGACGAAGCTCGGCGATCTCTCGTTCGAGGCGCTCGGCGAGCTCGTCCGAGAGCGCCTCTCCAGTCAGCGCACGCTGGCGGGCCTCGATCATCAGCCCGTATTTGTCGAGCTCGGCGAGGCGCTCCGCCCGGAGCGGCATCGTGTCGCTCGCGCCGCGCAAGAACGCGTGCGCGCGCTCGAAGAAGCCGCGGAAGCTGCGCGAGGCGCGGCCGAAATCGCGGATCCGACGCACGACCGCCTGGTGCGCGATGACGTCGCCCACCGGAGTGCCGGGCGCGACGCGAATCGTGAGCGCATCCGGCGAGCCCCACACGCCGAGGCGATAGTCGACCTCGATGCGGTGCCGATGGCCGGCCAGATCCGAATCGACCCGGATCGGTACGCCGAGCTCGTCACCGAGCGCCGCGGCGACATCGTCGTCGATCGTGCGGTCGATATCGGAGGTGACCCGTCGGGCGAGATCGGCGCGCGCCCGCAGCGCATCGAGGATCTCGTCCGCGTCGGTCGGAGTGAGGCGCGCTTCGCGGGTCAGCAGGTCCCGGGCGATGTCGTCGCGTCCGATGCTATGCGCTGCGCGCGCGCGGAAGAGGGCGTCCTGCGTCGCTTCGTCCAATCCGCGGACGTAGCCGACGCCGAGCTCCGTACCGTCGAAGGCGCCGAGGATGTCGAGGGCGGCGCGTGTACCGTGACGTGACGCGACGCGATTGAAGGCCTCGCCAGCGCCGAAGATCACCCCCCCGGTCGCGCCACCGAATGTTGCGCCCATGGCGGCGCCGCGGAGCGTCGCCTGGAAGATTCGGGCGATGGCTTCGCTGACGCCCCGATCCCACGTGGCCTCGTCGAGCGCCGACCGAAACAGCTCGCCCCCTGCGCCGCCGACGGCCCCGTCGATCGCGCCGCGCACGGCGACCTCGGCGCCGCGCGCAGCCGTGCTTCGAATCGCGCGAGTTCCCGCCGCACGCGCTGTCGCGCCGGCCGACATCGTCGCGACCTCCGCCGCGCCCTCGGCGGCGAGGCCCAGACCTCGAACGGCTCGGGCCGCGAGGGCCTCGCCGGTGATCGCCAACGCTCCCTCCACCGCGCCGAGCGCGAAGTCGGTGGCGACGTCTTCGCCGCTGGATTCGTGCCGGAGCGCCGCTCCCGTGATGGCCGCGGCAGAGCCGCCGGCGAGACCGGCGACGGCCGCGATCGCGACCGGTCCGAGCGTGCCGCCGCTGAGCACGGTGACGACAGCGACGCCGACGACGCACGCCACGATCGACGCGACGTCCGAAGCCAGCGATTCGTTCGCATCACGGTAGGCTTCGGTCGCGCGGATCGCCGCGTGGTAGCGGAGCACGAGCTCGGCGAGGTCGGAGGGGCTGACGCCGCCGGGCCGGACACGTTCGTAGAGCGCCGTGAACCCGACCGTGGCTTCGTCGAGATCGTGCAGGGCCCAACCCCAGGGCGCGACGGCGGCTCCGCGGAGACCGGCGAATTGCTGGAGGCGGTAGAACATGAAGTCCGCCTCCATGTTGGGATCGAGGTCCTGCTGGCCACCGACGACGCGGGGCGCGCCGAGCAATACGTTCCACAGGGGTTGTTGGTCCTCGTTGTCCTCGCCTTCGATGAAGTTCGCGTAGTCACGGTACGCGTCGACGAGCGCTTGATCCCCCGTGGAGAGCTCGAGGTCCGGGTGGCGCAGGCTCCGCTGGTGGAGGACAAAACCGCGACGGATCTCGACCTGCCGGCTTCGTCCGCCGCCCTGGTCGAGCTCGTGGGAGATCAGCTCCGCGAACGCGCTTCGGTCGCGAATCCGCGGCGTCGTACCCGGTCGGATCGCGTACGCTTCGAGGGCTTCTTGCAGCTCGCCTCGCAGGACGACACGTCGGATGTTCCCGGCGAGCACGCGTCCCTCGATGTCGCTCCGTTCCAGGTGGCGGAGCGCCTCGGCGTAGGCCTCGGTTTGGCTCATCGCGGTCCGGGTGGGTTCGTCGAGGCTTCGCAGAACGGCGAAGACGCGGTCAGGTCGTTCCTCGCGTGCCGCCGCGAGAAGATGCCGAGCCGCGATGAGACCGTCGTTCTCCGCGTCGAGCCCCGGTAGCAGCGAAGGGCCGCCTTGACTGACGAGCGCCCAGATCATGCGGTCCTGCTCGGCGGTGAGGTTGGCGCGTTGCATCGCCGCCCGGCCGTTGGCGTTGAAGTGAACGAGACTGAAGCGCTCGGCGGGTGCAACGCCCTCGACGACCGTGTACAGCTCGTCGAAGTCTCCGACACCGCGCATCTGGTACTCGGCGACCTCCCCCGTCGTCATTCCCATCGAGCGCATCCACTCGATGTATTGCCCTCCGACGTTCATCGGCTCCCCCGAGTGATCGAGGAGGAGCTCGAGGAGCACAGGGTCGTGGAGGATGTCGCGCGTCGAGCCTTCGGACGGCGGTGCGCCGAACTCCAGGAACGACGGGACCTCCACGCCCGGGGGCGTCGGTGGTCGCTCGAGGTCCCGAGTACGGGCACGGTGGACGAGGGTGCCGGCGCGCTCGGTGGCGAGCTGCATTCCGTAGGCGTCGTGGTGGCGCTCAGTGAGCGCTTGCCGCATCGCGAGCGAGAGCGCCTGCGCGTCGTCCCGCTCGTCCGCGATCTCCTCGAGGCGCGCAACGATATCGCTGTCGAATCCGGACCACGTCCGCGCACGAATCCGGACGCCGATCGCCCGACGTTCTATCGCCTCGAGGTCGGCCAACGCGAGGTACGCGCGGGACGCCATCGGCTCGGCTTCGAAGGCTGGGCCCCAACGTCGGTCGGCCTCGACGATTCGGCTCCACACGAGGTCGACGTGTGCCTCGAGGAGCGGGTCGTCGAAGTGGCCGTCGTCGGCATCGTCGCCATCGGTCCGGGGCGCTTCGACCCCGCGCGCCCGTCGCGCCGCGCGGGCGCGGTTTGCCTTCGCGAGCAGGATGCGCATGGCGCGCTGCACGTTGACGTTGTTCGCGAGCCAGCGCTCCGAGTCTCCGAGCGCGCTCTCGATCAGCGCCCGAACACCGGCCAGGTTGCTCGTAGGTCGATCACCTTCTTCGGGCTCGACACCCTGCGCCTCGAACATCCGAAGCACGTGCTCGTCGTCGGCTTCTTCGAGGACGCGCCAGAACGCCGCGACGTTCCAGCTCATGATGCCCTCGAGCGTCCGGAGCTCCTCTTCGAGGGTGAGCGCGTCACCGAGGAGCGCGCGGGCCTCGCCCCAGGGTTCGGTTCCGGCCGGCAGCACCGTTCGGAGGATCAGGTCGCTCAGCCCATTCGGGTGGCGGGCCCGGTAGCGAAAGAGCTGGCGCAGGTCCGGAACGAAGTCCTCGCCGTACGCCGCCCGAACGCGGTGCATCGCCGGGCCCGTGTTGGCTCGCAGGACACGAAGTCCCGCCGCCTGGTCTCGGGCCTGAACCGCGAGGCGAAGGTCCGCGGCCGCGGCGCGATCCGCATCGGTGGGTTCGTCGTCGTAGGCGACGAACGCGCGAGGTGATCGATACCGAAGCCACGCTGGATCGACGGGGCGGCCCGTCGAGACGACGTCGGCGACGCGGCGGGCGTAGCGCTCTTCGAGCGAGCGAGGCGCGGTGCGCTCGAGCGCCCCGTGGGGCGAGCGCTCCTGCTGCTGGACCGTATGGGTCAGCTCGTGGGCGAGGGTTCGAACGTCGTCTTTGGCATCGGGCGCGAACAGGCTCGGAGGCCCGAACACGTGTCGCCCGATCGTCACGGCCCGCGCTCCATGTTCACCAACGTCGCGCGAAGCGTGGGTCCGGACGTCGCGGAGGTCGACGTTCATCGCCGACTCGAAGCGGCGACGCGTCTTCGCGGGGAGTGGTGTACCGCCGCTTGGGACGAGCGCCTTGGCCTTTCGTTTGGACGGTGGGCCCATCTCAGAGTAGCGCCTCCGCAACGGCGTCGTGGAACGCTCCGAAGCTCGAGGCGGTCGGGAGGCGGCCCTCCTGCCGGAGATGGCGTGCCATGCTGACCATCAGGTTCGACATCGAGATGGGGCGCCCGCCGCGCGCCGCCAGGAAGGCGGCGTCCAGCAGGACGTTGCGAATCTCGCCCCCGGTGGTCTCGAATCGCTCCGCGAGAACCGAGAGGTCGACGTCGGCGGCGACAGGGACGCGGTCCGAGAGCAGAGAACGCCAAATCGCCAGACGGAGCTTTGGATCCGGACGAGGGAACTCGACGACGAAGTGCATCCGACGCGCAAATGCGGCGTCCAGGTTCTTGGCGAGGTTCGTCGCGAAGATCACCGCGCCTGGGTGCGCTTCGAGTCGCTGAAGGAGATACGCGACTTCGATGTTGCTGTACCGGTCGTGTGCGTCCTTCACCTCCGAGCGTTTTCCGAGCAGCGCCTCGGCTTCATCGAAGAAGAGGATGGCGCTGGCGCGGCGCGCCGCTCCGAATGCTCGGTCCAAGTTCTTCTCGGTCTCGCCAATGTACTTACTGACGACACTCGCGAGATCGATTCGGTAGATGTCCAATCCCACCGAGCGCGCGACGACGCTGGCGGCCATCGTCTTTCCCGTACCGGACGCGCCGGTGAAAAGCGCCGAGATCCCCGTCGTGCCTCCGATACGGTCCGCCAGCGCCCACGTCTCGAAGACGAGCGATCGGTGCTTCAGTGCATGGACGAAGTCGTGAAGTCGTCGCTTTGTGACGTCGGGGAGGACGAGATCGTCCCACGTTTGGCGTCGCTCGCATTTCGTCGCCACGGCGGCGAGGTCATGATCGAGTCGGGCTCGGCACGCTGCGCGGAGCTCCTCGGCGTCGAGTGTGTCCGTGAGCCCCCGTTCCGCGGCGGTCGCGACGCGCGCGTGCCCAACCGCGAGTCTCACTTGCTCGCGCGAGAGGACGAAGCTGGTCGCAACCTCGTCGATGAGGGCGTCGTCGATGGTGACTTCACTCTCACGAAGGACGGCACGCCATCGTTCGACGCGCGCGCGAGTGTCCGGTTCCGAGCAGTGGATCGCGGTCACCGCGAGCCGCGTCGTGCTCCAGGACCAATCGTCATCCGGGCGTGTCTCGACGAAGATCGGCGCCCCGTAGCTCACACGGCGAACCCACCGAAGGCGGGCCGGCGATCTCCAGACGTGACGTAGGTAGACGGTCGCGCGCTCGAGGCGCGCCCGAGCCCTCACTGCGACTGGGTCGACCTCGGCTTCCTCCGCCTCGTCGAGATCCACGACGAGCATCGGCCGCGATAGCGCGCTCGAGACAGCGAGGGCCGTGACCTCCGGTTCGGCGGCGATCGTACCGACGACCATCGTGATCGGTGGGTTGGCGTCGGCCGACAGCGCTGCGGCCAGTCCCTGAGCTTCGGGCGCCGTTTCTCCGTCCGTGAGCATTCGACATCCCGACGGTATCGACGTCACGTCCGCGAGGAAGTGCTCCAACACTACGCGCGTGACTCGGAAGGGTCGGGCGAGGTGAGAACCAAACGCAGGCCCCGCCCACTCGAGCAACCCCTCGGCGAAGAGCTTCCCGTCAGGGCCGAGCGCGGTTCGGCCACGTCTTCGGTGATCGCCGCCGGGGGCGAACAACCGGAGCGCGAGGTCAACGGTGACCAGCGCGGAGTCCCGTGGCGCATTGAGGGACGCGACGTTTCGTGCCGAGTCGAGTGATGCTTCGACGGACAAGGCGAGCAGGAGTGTGTCGCGTTCGAACCCGGTCAGCTCGAAGCGTGCGCCGAGCGAACGTAGCGGGCTCCCCAGCGGTCGAAGCGCATCCTCGATTCGGGCGACCTCCTCCGAGCTCGATGAGCCGCTCGCTGCATCGACGAGGATCTGGTGCAGACGATCCCACTCGAGCGCCATTCCGCGGTCGGTCGCGGCCGTCATCGCTTGATGAACTCGTTTCGATCGATTCCGTGTTTCTTGAGGAGGCGACCGAACGCTCGCCGTTCGTGTTGGGCGAGCGCGGCAGCGCGCGATACGTTGCCCTGCGTACGCTTCATCAGCGCCAACAGGACACGACGCTCCGCCGCGGCGACGGCCTCGCGCTTGACCTTCTTGAGATCGAGCTCGGCGTGAGGCTCGTCCGGCGCCGTCTCCCACTCGAACTCGAGGTACGGTCCGTCGCTCACGAGCCAGGCGCGGTGCAGTCGGTTCTCGAGCTCGCGGATGTTGCCAACCCAAGGTTGCTCCTGCAGACGTTGGGCGTCGGGCGGGTGGATGATCTTCGCGGGACACCGATACGTTGCGCCTAGCTTCGCGAGGATGTGTCGGCAGAGATCGGGAATGTCCCCCGAGCGTTCACGGAGCGGCGGGACACGGAGCGTCGCGACGTCGAGGCGAAAGAACAGGTCACGTCGGAACTGACCGGCTTCGACGAGTTTGCCGAGGCTTCGGTTCGATGCCGTTACGAGCGCGACATCGGCGGATGCATCGCGTTCGGAACCCACCGGGCGGAACCGTCGGTCCTGGACGAACCGCAGAAGCGCCGTCTGCGCTCGGGGTGAAAGGCTGTCGACTTCGTCGAGGAACAGCGTTCCGCAGTCGGCGAGTGCAACCAGCCCGCGTTGCTCGGCGTAGGCATCCGTGAAGGCGCCGCGTACGTGGCCGAAGAGCTCGCTCTCGACGAGTGACTCCGGAATCCCGCCGCAGTTGACGGGGACGAACGGCCCGCCGCTGCGCGGTCCGGCGTAGTGGATCGCACGTGCGATGAGTTCTTTTCCGGTACCGGTTTCGCCGTAGACGAGGATCGGAGCGACGCCTCGCGAGAACCTACGTGCGAGCGACAGACAATGCAGAAAGCTCGGGTCGCCGCCGATCAGTCCGAGCTCCGCGAAGTCGACCTCTTCTTCCGATTCGATGCGTCGATACGACGACCCCGCCCCCGCCTCCGTCATCCAACACCCCGGCGCGGGAGTCTTGATCGGAATACGTGTACAGACAAACGCTCGGGGAGCGAGTAAGACGCATCGTCGACGATGTCGATGAATCTAGATGTGGCTCGGCAACGGGCACGTGAAGCCGTATTGCAGCAGTTGTCGGAGTCCTATCCGGATGGCAATGTCGCAGCGATGGAGCCGTTCGCCGAGGCCGTGGCAGCCGCCGTGGTCGCCGCGCTCCAGCACATCAAGGACAACGCCGAGACCACCGTCAGCGGCGAACGCATCGGATAGCCTTCTTCCGCCAAGAGGCCCCTCCCAGAGCGCCCGCGGCTGAGGTGTCTCTGCGCGACGCCGTTTCGGCCGCGCCCGCGTGGGATCGCGGCTTCGGGCGTTGCCGCCCCAGTGTGCAGCTACGGAGGCCCTGCCCCGATTGGGCTGCACGTCCGCCGGACCTGCCCACGGCAGCTCCCCGCTGAACGCCCCCCGGGCGTTGGCAAGGTTCTTGAGAAGGTCGGGGGTCATGACCTCGCCGATCGACAACAACAGCTACACCGTCAACCTGGACGTCGACCTCGACGGGGACGACCAGCCCGAGATCATCACGATCATCACCGACGATCCCCGAGACCTGGATCTCGACGGGAACGGGGAGATCTCCGAGGTCGAGCTTCGCATCGGGCTCGAGGACGGGTTCACGCGCAACGTCAACGTCCAGCTGTCGGGCAGCGACGTCTCGTTCGACTTCACGCTCATCGGCGGCGCGACCGGAGCGATCGTCGGCCAGGCGCCTCCGGCCTCGATCCTCCTGCCGACCGAAGCCGAGGTCGAGGCGGACGCGGAGGACGACGAAGAGGTGGAGCCCGAGTCGATCGCGATTCCGGCGAGCTTCGTCAACGCGGTCGCCGACGCCGTCAATGACGTCGAGGAGGAGCAGTGGGGCGAGGTCATCGGCCCGTACGACGCCGGCTCGTTCCCCGCGATCAGTCAGCTCGCCAGCGACAGCGAGAACCGCGCGAGCAACTGCGGACCGACCGCGCTCTTGATGGTGCTGCAGGGCTTCGGCATCGACGTCGACGGTGACGACAACGCCGCCCGGATCGACACCCTCGCCGGGGAGATCGGAACCTCCGCCGACGGCTCTCAGTACAACCACATCGAACGCGTCGCTGCGGCGTACGGGCTCGACGTGGTCGAGCTCCTCGGGCCGCGCACCTTCAACGCAAATCCGGCGAGCTCCGTGAACGAGATCATCACCGTCACGATGAACGCACTCGCCGCGGGTGACCCCGTGATGATGTCCGTCAGCTTCCTCTCGGTGATGGACGCGATGGGCGTCGAGCTCAGCGACGCCGAGCGCGCCAACGCGACCACGCACTACATCGTGATCACCGGTTACGAGGACGGGAACTTCATCATCAACGACCCGTGGTCGGGCCGGACCTTCGAGGTCCCGCGCGCCGCGCTCGAGGAAGCCGTCGCGGACTTCGAATCGGTCGTCCAGGATACCGCCGGCATCACCGGCTACAACCAGTTCGTCGTGATGTCGTTCTCGGACGATGGCGATGGCGTCGGCTCGATCGTCGACAGCGCCGGTAACGACCTGACCGGAACCGCCGGTCGCTGACCCCCTGTCTCGAGGACACCAGGAGAATCGCCATGTGCATCCCACGCGTCACTTTCCAAACTCAGATCGTCTATCAGCAACTCACGGGCGACGACGGAGAAGTCTTCCAGCAGGCCGTCCAACAGCTCGTCCAAATCCTCGAGTGGATCCCGGATCCGAACCTCGAGAGCGTCGTTAGCCAGACGCTCCAGGACGAGCTCAACAAGGTCCTCGCCGATCCGGACAACGAGGGCCTCGCGGCCCGTGTCGAAGCGGGGGAGGAGGGCGCGTTGGCCGAAGCCCTCGCGCTCGTCGACCTCGGCGTCGTCGCGGCCACCGTGACGATGCAGCTGGTCGGCGCCGACGCCGTCGATCCCACCGCCACGTGTGAATGCCCGCCCGCGGTACCGGAGAGCGATCTCGGTGATGCGAACATCGCGGTCGATGCTGGCAACAGCAACGCCACCGTGGGCCTCACCCGCGACGAGATGATCGCGGAGCTCGCCGCGATCGACTGCTCGGCCGTCGACCCGGATTGGTTCTCGATGACCGCCGACGAGCTTCTGCCGATCTACCTCACGCAGACCTACGCACAGACCACCGAGAACCTGTACGGCGACGACCTGACCTACCAGATCTGGGTCGACGGCGAAGAGACCGACGCGACCACCGACGTCGGAGGGTTCGTGGCCGAGCGACTCGCCCAGATGGTGACGTCGGGTCTCATCGCCCCCGAGACCGTGGAGAACCTCCTCACGTCCGCGGCCGCTGGTGACCCCGGCGCGGCCGCCGCGCTCTACGGGATGTCGTTGGCGGGGCTCCGCGGCGAGGACTTCTCGTTCGAGACCGCCTTCAACGATAACCAGGTGTACGGCGGCAACTGCGCGACCTTCGTGTCGTCCGCCTGGTACCACAGCTCGCTGCCGCCCTTCGGCGAATGGAACGAGGGGCCCACCGAGCGCAACTGGGGCGAAGGTTACCGCGTCTACGCCGGCTCGGAGCCGTTCCGCGTCGCGACCTCGCTCTACGACTCGATGATCGACAACGGGGTCGGGGTCGAGGTCGATTCGGTCGACCAGCTCGGACCGGGCGACTTGGTGTTCACGAGTTTCTCGGATCCTCACACCGAGGAACACCCGGACTGGGATCACGTGTCGATGATCGTGGGCTTCGGCCCGAACCTCCCGCCGGTGATCGCGGACGCGCCGCCGCCGCCGCTCTTCGCGAGTGTCGAGGATGCCAACGCGTACTGGGCCGCGAACGCGGACGCGTTCTCGACCACGTACGGTGTCGATTACGACCCGTCGCTCCTCACCCCCTACGCGGTGGACCACGGCGGCCCGAACCCGTCGCAGGTTCCGCAGCCGTACGACAACACGATTACGCAGCGTGCGAACGGCGACAACGAAGACCGCACGATCCACTTCGTCCAGGTGAACGGCTGATCGGATCGCGCAAAGGCCGTGTGCGGTTAGCGCGGCACATACCTCCATGTGCAATGACCGTCTCCGCACTCGGCCACCGTCCTGCCGGCTCGGCACTTCTGCCGACACGTAGGGCAGAGTTTTTTGAACTCGTCGACCGCGCGCTCAATTGGCGTTGTTCTGCGACGTGGGCATGGTCGTCACGACCATAGCTGAGGAGCGCCGCGCTATGCAGATCAGGTCGCTCGCCGCGCTCCGCGTTACTTCACGGCGGGCGGCACCCAGTCCGACGGGAGCGCGACCTGGCGTCCGTCGTCGAGGCGGAAGCCGGCGACGCTTCGGGCGATCTGCCGTCCGTGGTTGCCGCCGTCGTACGCGTAGTATTGCGCGGCGACGACGAGACGGACGCCCTCGTGCTCGGTGATCCAGTACCCCGAGGGTCCGCCCGTGGTTGGCCTGGCGTTCTCGTCCGCGCCGTCCACGACGTTCACGCCGAACACCTTGTTGCTCGCCTCCACGAACGCCTTCACCGTCGCGAGGGCGGCCGCTTCTGTGCGCTCCCCCTTCTGCGACCACCCGCCGCGGTGTTCGACCACCGCTGCGAGGTAGTGCCCCTGCGCCGGCTTACCGTCGACCCAGAACGACTCGATCCGCGTGATGTTCCCCCGGTCGTGCGCGAAGCTCTGGGACGTGTACACCTTCACTTCGGGGAACGCGTCGGAGAACGGCGTCTCCATCGCGCTCGTCGGCGTCGCCTGCGCGACGGGCTTCGGCGGTTCCGGCTCGGGGGCCGCCTTCGTCTGGGGACAGCCACAGAGCAGCGCGGTCAGGAGGAGTCCGGGTCCAACGAGGTGGATGCCGTTCTGTGTCGTGGCCATGTTCGTCGAGACGTTAACCGAAAATCGCGCACCGGGCAGGTCGTGAAGGCGCGCGCGTGCGATGCTCCGAAGGTGCGGTCGGTGATCTTGGCGATGCTCCTCGTCAGCGCGTGCACCGCCTCGCCTTCGCGGAGCGCGACGGCGCCGGCGCCACCGGAGGCCGTCACACACGTCCTCGCCGTCGCGCGCGGTGATGACGTCTTCGCGTCCGCCATCGTGCGCCGCGACGACGTGGCGGAAGTGGGCGCAGAGCTCCCCGAAGCCTGGGACCGCGCCGAGGAAGCCTGGATCCTCGGCTTCACCGACGACGAGCTCGATCGGATCGGCCTGGTGCCCAGCGCGGAGCCCGCGCGCGCCGCGGGCGGATCCGAACCTCTGCTCGCGCCGCCCGGGTGGCAGGTGCACGGGATCGTCGCGGACGGCAGCGTGACCCTGGCCGCGGACGGCGTCGCGCCGCCGTCGCTCACCGTCGCGGGGCTCCCGCCGTGTCCGCAGGTCTACGGTCCGGACAGCTTCGCCGACTTTCGTTGTCGGCCTCGTCCCTGCGTCGCGCCGATCGCGCAGGATGGGTGTCGCATCTCGATCGATGAGTTCGCGTGTGAGTTGGGCGTCGAGGGGACGCTCGATGGCCGCGGTCGTCCGACGTTCGCGACGCGCTGTGAGACGACCGAGGAGGGCGACGCCCCCCGGGCCGAGATCCTCTGCGAGGATCCGCCCGCCGCGGACTGCCCGATTCATCTGTACGACGGGCTCGAATCGATCGCGGCCCGCGTCGAGACCGCGACGGTTTACGACGTCGAGGCGACGCCGATCGACGACGCGCCCTGGGAGGACGCCGGGTTCGTGGGGGGCCTCGCCGTGCTCCAGGACCGCGTCGTCGCCGCCGGGTACCGCGGCGCTCCGCTCACCTTGCCGTGTCCCGATCTCGAGAGTGAGCTGGTGTTCTTCGACCGCGATGACCTCTCACGGATCGGTGACGCACCGATCGGGCGCTGCGTTCGTGAGATCGTCGCCTCCGAAGATCGCACCACCATCTTCGGTCTCGTGGGCAGCAACCCCGGCGTCCGCTTCGTCGAGCTCGACGCCGACGGTAACTTGATACGCGAGGTCGCGCGCGATCCGGGATGGGCCGGGCCCACGGAGTACGGGCGCATCGTACTCACCGGCGGTTACGCCGTCTTCCTCGAGCACTTCATTCAAGAAACGTTGGTGTCGACCGAGAACGTCGTAGCCGTAGACCTGGCGACGTTCACACTCTCCGAGACCACGCTCCCTCAGGAACCCATGGCTCGACCCATGGATGTCTACCCGTTGTCGCCCGGTCGTGTCCTCGTCGCTGACGTCGGCTTCAACCGCGTCGTCGAATATGACGTCGTGGCGCAGTCCTACGGTGACCAATATTCGCTGTGCGCGGGCGCGAAGAACGCCGAGTCGCTCTTCGTCGACGGGCGCGTCGCCTACGCCCTCGGCGTGGGCGTGGACTCCGTCCTGTCCGTCATCGATCTCGCCACGACCTCGTCGCCGTGCATCCTGGCGCGGTACTTCGTGAACGAGGCGAACACACGCTTGCCGCTGGGGTTCGCGGGCGGCCGATTGTGGGTCGCGGCGCACGCGCAGGGCGAGCCGGCGCCCGTCGGGCGCGCGGAGCTCTTCGCCTACGATCCCGTCCGCGAGGCCTTCCTCCCGGGCTCCGTCGACCTCGGCGCTGGCCTCCCGACGACCGGCGTGCAGGTCGACGGCGCGTTTTATGTCGTCCTCGCCTGGTCCGGGCGAATCGTGCGTATTTCAGATCTTTGATCGAGTCCAACCGCGCCTAGCGGACCAAGCGCACGCCCACGGAGAACGTCGGGGCCGGGGTCTTGAACACCGTCGCGGACGCACCCGCGTCGCGGTCGACCTGGAACCGATGGAACACCGTCGCGCCGCCGAACGCGAACGCGTAGATCGGCCCCGCGATTCGGTAGCGCGCGGTGAGGCCGACCGCGACGTTCACCATGCGCGTCGACAAACCGAGGCCGGTCAGGGACGCACCGCCGCCGCCGACGTGAACCTGGGGGCCGAGCTCGACGTCTTCGGTGAGTCGGAGCGCGACCAACGCGCGCGCCGGGGCGAGGACGTCCACCGTCCATCGCTTCGTTCGTAGCAACCAACGTACGACCGGTACCGGGAGCCAGCGGCCCTGTCGGTAGGTGAGGGCCCCGCCGAAGCCGAGGGTGTGGTCCTCGCTCAGCCGGCGTCGAGCGATCGCCGAGAACGTGCCGCCCCAGGCGTTTGCGTCGCTACCGCCGAGGTCCGAGTGGTGAGTCAGGCTCGTCTGCAGCGCGAGGCCCCAGACGTCGGAGAGCCGGTGGAACACGACGAAGCTCGCGCCGAAGCCGTACGCCGCGACGTCGTCTCGTCCGTAGAACCCGAAGCGCTCGAAGAGCAGCCCGGGGAGGAGCACCCAGTCGCCTCCGTCCAACACGATCGGGAAGCCGCCCTGAAGTGACAACGTGTCGAGCGCGCCCTGGGCGTCGGTGCCCCCGCCATCGATCGAGGAGCTCCCGACCACCCCGTACGTGAGCGCCATGTTTTGGGCTTCGGCGGGGAGGGCCCAGGCGGTCAGGCCGAGAGCGATGACCGCGGCGACACGCACACAAATCAGCGTAGGGGCGCGGTGAGCGCGACGGCAAGGTCGGGAACCACCGGTGTTCCGACGGATGCGTGAGTGGAGCGCATAACCCGTTCGTGTGGTTGACGAGGTCATTTGGGGCGCACGCGGCACCGCGTCGTCGTCACAAGCGCGTGCGGCCTGCGCACTCACCCTGCGATGTCGAACCAAGCGATCGCCAGGAGGTACGCTTCTTCAGGGTGGGCTGCGCTCGCCCTCGTTCTGCCGGCTGCGTGTGGAGCGCCCGCGGCAGCGCCGGAGCTGCTCGCGCCCGCCGCGCCCGCCGACCCGGCGACGGGCCGAAGCACACTCGCCGCGCTCGCCGCGGATCCGTCCGTCTCGTCACCGCGGGTCGTCACCGTCGCGCTCGACCCGCTTCGAAGGGGTGATCCGGATCTGACCCTGCGGCTCCCGGACGACGCGGTGCTGCGGCTGAGCGCGACGTCCACGTACCGAATGGACGACCCCGATGGACCGCCGTCGTCGGTGTGGGAGGGCACGATCGAGGCGGTCGACGGAACACCTCCGCCCCACGGCGCAGCGGCGCTGTTCGTCGTCACCGGCGATCGGGTGATGGGGCAGCTCGCATTCGGCGCGAGGACGCTCGAGGTCGTCACGGTCGAGGAGGGCGGGCATCAGATCCTCTACACACGAGACTTCGCGCACCTGCCGAACGCCGACGACACGCCGCCCGAAGCGGAGGTGATCGAGTCGACGCCCGAACTCGCGATGGACGACGCGCCGTTCGGGCGCAGCACGTCCGCGCTCACCGCCTCCACGAAGATCCGCGTGCTCCAGATCGCCGCGCCGAACGCACGCAACGTCCTCGGCGGACGCGCCGTGACCAAGGATCGCATGCGTTTCTTCCTCGCCCAGGCGAACCAGGCGTTCACGAACAGCGGCGTGGGGATCGAGCTCGTCAACGCGGGGCTCCGACTGCCGTCGCAGAACCCGGGGACGAGCGACTCGACCGTCCTCTTGCGGCGCCTCTCCCGACCGAGCGATGGCCTCGTCTACGACGACCTCGCCGCGGGGCCGACGGACGGCCGCGGTCGTAACGCGACCGCGGCCGACATCGTCGGCATCGTGGTCGATGACCTCACCATCCCGTCACCGTGGTCACCGGGCGCGGTCGTTCGCCCCAACGGTCAGGTGCATAGGATCGACGCGGGGCCCGCTCAGGCCTTCTTCGCGATTCGCGCGGACGCAACCGACCACACCTTCGCGCACGAGATCGGGCACCTCCTCGGAGCGCGGCACGACAGCGACACGACCAACACGCCGTTTGCGTTCGGGCACGGCTTCCGGCGCCGCGACTCTCTCTTCGGCTCGGTCTTCGGGCCGTCGAGCGACGGCTTCTACACGGTCATGGGCGTCGGGCCCGCGACCGAGCGGCGCATTCCGTACTTCTCTTCCGACACACGCAGCCGACGCGGCGTGGTCATCGGCGACGCGACGACGCGCGACAATGAGCGCGTCTTGCGGATCCGCAAGAGTCGAGTGGCGGGCTTTCGCTAGCATCCGGCTCTGCTACAGTCGGTCGGATGGTGCTCACGTGGTTGGGGTTACGCCCCAAGTCGAGCCCGATCTACGGGCCGATCGAGAACGTCGAGCGTCTGCAGGCCGAGCTCGGTGCGGTCGTTCCGCCGCCCGAGGTCGCGGGTCGCACGGCGGGCGGGGTGCTGCTCCCCGAGGGCGTGCGCGCGGCGAGTGAGCGTCGCGCGCAGCTGATCCGCTACGAGCTGTTCGCGAACAGCGGCCGCTTCCAGTCGCGCACGCGCGTCAAGGCGATGGACGCCCTCTACCGGGCCGAGCCGCGCGCGTTCAAGTGGCTGGTGGTCCCCGTCGCGTCCGACGATCGAATGCGGCTCACGGCGCGCGCCTCGGACGCGGAGGCGTCGACCTTCCTCGACCAGCTCGTGCGCGACCTCCCGGGGACGGGCCGCGTCCTGCTGCTGCCGGTGCACGAAGAGGAGGTCGCGACGCTGCAGAAGACCTTCGGCGCGGTCGCCGTGATCGACGACGGCGAGATGTTCCAGACCGCGTCGCCGCGCAGCGTGCTCTTCGGCGCCGAGGGGGTCCCGCGGCTCGTCGACGGGCTCCAGGATCTTTCCGTGAAGCTGCACCTCTCGGACGCGACGTACGCGCGCATGGGGGGCCTCGACGGGAGCCGACAGCTCAACCTCAACGACTGTTTGATCGCGCCCGTCTTCACGCACCTGCTCGAGACCCTCGGGGAGGGCCTGCCGCGCTTCGAGGTGCTCTCGGAGGGCGCGACGGTCGCGGCGCGTCTCGGCGACGGCAAGAAGGCCGTCGAGCTCGGCGCGATCTTCCGCCGGCTCCCGGACACCCTCGCGGTCCCGGGCTTCGCGTTGTTCTCGCCGACCAAGGAGCGCCTCCCCGCGGATCGCGCCGCTGCAAGTCAGGTTGACGTGCGCGCCAAGGAAGAGACGCGCGTCCTCGCGGCCGACGCTATCGAGCGCCTGCGGAAGAAGAACCCCGGGCTCAGCAAGGTCGACGGGTTCCTCAAGCTCTTCTCCGAGCCGCTCCTCGACATCGCGTTCCACTTCTACGCGCAGGGCGTGACGCTCGAGCTGCACCCGCAGAACTTCCTGATGTGTTTCGACCCGCGCACGCGCGAGGTGGAGAAGGTCTACGTCCGCGACGTGCACGGGACGAACTACAGCGCCGCGTGGCGCACCGAGCACGGGCTCGAGGACATCGCGAGCGTCGAGGCGCTCCAGGCGGAGTTCCCCGGGATCACGCAGGCGGATCTCGACGGGTGGTTCATGCGTCCGGATCCGCAGACGGGGGTGCCCAAGCTCCGGGATCGCTACAAGGCGCCCGGGATCTTCGGGCGCAACTTCGACATCTACTTCTCGATCTTCCAGTACCAGTCGTTGGTCGCGTTGGAGGAGGCGGGGTACCTCACGCGCCACGAGGTCGACCTCGCGATGATCGGGATCCGCGACGCCGTCGAAGCCGCGGCCGACAAACACGGCTTCGATCTCGCGAACCTCGACGTCGGCGGCTACACGTCCTTCACCGGCACGATGGAACGTGCGTTCGACAGCGGCCTTCGGGGCCGCGTTCTCTTCCGGCGGCCGCTCGATCCCGAGCAGCGCCGCAAGTTCATCGAGGAGCACGAAGCTCCGGTGCGGGCGGCGTCGTGATCGAGCTGTACGCGTTGTTGCTGCCGCGGCCGGCCGTCGAGATCCTGGACGTGCTCCGCACGCTGGAGGGGGCGGGGATCGTCGAGGGCCCCCCGGCGCCCGATCCGAAACACGGCGAGCACGCGCCGTCGGACGCGGACTACGACGCGCTTCGCGGGCTGTTCGTCGACCGCGTCGAGGACCTCCATCTGTACGCGCGCTGGGTGGCGCCGGCGGCGTGGCCCGAGGCGTTGCAGAACGGCGCGCGCGAAGCCTGCGGCGCGCTCCTCGGGTCGAGCGATCCGCGCGCCCCCTTCGATCCGCTCGAAGTGATCGTGCCGATCCATGGCGCGGATCCCACCGGCGCGGCGCGCGCGCGCGGCTTCGCGGGCCACGAAGCGGTTCCGGTCGGCGGACTCGAAGGTGTGCAGATGCTCGTCAAGTCGCCCGAGGCCCCGATCCTGTTCGAGCACGTCGCCGAGCTGCGGGTCCTCGACGCGATGCTCCCGTTCGCCGCTTGGGCCGTGGCGAAGTTGGGGCTCGGCCCGGTCTACGTCGTTCCGATCGAGATCTGAGCTTTTTTTCGACCGCATGTTGGATCCCGCGCCCACGCCACCAATGCGTGGGCATGAACGACTCCATCGCCCTTCGATTCACCCTCACTTCGCTGTTCCTCGTCGCGTGCGGGGGCGGTGCCGACCTCCCCGACCCGATGTTGGGGCTCGATGACCCGACCTCCCCCGCGATGATGCGCGACGGCGGCGTCGCGCCGACCGACGCCGGCACGACACCGGACGCGGGGATGCAGCCCATGACGGAGGAGTGCGCGCGCGGCTACGCGGGGCCGCGGTGCGACCAGTGCGCCCCGGGTTGGCAGGACGGCAACGCGGACGGGATCTGCTCGCTGGCCTGCGACGCCACCGGAGAGGACGCGCCGAGCTGCGGTCAGGGGACGTGTTTCATCGACACCGAGATCGACGGGCGCGCCTGTCGCTGCGACGTCGGACACGTCGGTGCATCGTGCGACACGTGCGACGTCGGCTACGCCGACCTCGACGGGGACGGCGTCTGTATCCGCGAGTGCCAGCTCGAGTGTGGTGACTACGGCTCGTGTCAGATCGAAGCCGACGACTCCGAGCTCTGCGTCTGCGACGAAGGTTACGAGGGCGCGGCGTGTGAGATGTGCGTGCCGGGCTACGTCGCGTACCGCGGCCACTGCATCCTCGACACACCGGACGTCGACGGCATGGCGCTGTGGCTCGACGCCGACGCCAGCGGGACCCTCACCGTTCGCAACGATCGCGTCGTGCGCTGGACGGATCGACGTGGCGGGGCCGAAGCACCCGAGGCGTCGGTCGCGCTCTCGACGCTGCGCCCCGAGCTCGTCGACGCGGCGATGAACGGTCGCTCCGTGGTTCGCTTCGACGGCGTCGACGATCGCCTCAACGTGCAGAGCTTCGCCGGCTTCGCGGGTGACGACTACACGGTCTTTGCGCTGGTCTACCCGCGTTCGATCGGGAGCGCCGGCATCTTCGAGGCTTCGCACTCCGAGTTCGGCGTCGCGGCGGCGCTCGACCTCGTCCACCCCGGTCAGGGCGGGCGCTTCATCCACCGGGTCCCGCTCACGCCGTCGGTGCAGGACAGCGTCCAGGCCCAAGGCTTTGCGCCGACGCAGCCCACGCTGATCGGTGTCCGCCGTTGGACCTCCGGCCTGCTGGATCACTACCGCATGTGGGGCGAGGACGGCGGCGACGTCATGGGGCTGCAGGTCGACGACACCCTCGTCGAGGCCGGCAACCTCGGGTCGCTCCGGCTGACGCTCGGCACGGGGCTCACCGACGAGACGCTCGACGGCGACATCGCGGAGATCATCGTCTACGAGCGTGCCTTGGAGGAGCCGGAGGCGGAGCGCGTGTTGCTGTACCTCGCGGCGAAGTGGGGCGTCCGCTGAACGGCGCTCAGACCCGCGATGGAGCTCTCGCTCATCAGTCAAGCCTGGAGCGGATCTTCCGTCGTGAGCGCGCCGGGCTCATCACCGGATCTCCACCATCCCCGCGGGCGCGGTGGTCCGCTCGGGCTCTGACTTCGGTGTTTCGATCGCCGGCTCCGACCGCGCGGCGGCGACCGAGACGCGAGGGGCCTCCGTCCGGAGCGCGGCGAGCCTTACCGTCGCGGTTCGCTCGGCGCCCCGCGTGACTTCGACCTGGGTCGCCCCGATCGTGTGACCCGGTGCCGCAGCGACGACGCGGTACGAGCCCGGGGCCAGGACGAGCGTGTCGCGGCCGGAGGTTCGGCGGGCGCCTCGTGCACCTTCGACCCACACTTCGGCGTCGCTGGGTTCGACGCGGACGCGGAGTCGACCCCGGCAGCGGGTGTCGTAGCGGTCGGTCAGCTTCCGAATGTGCTCGCGGAGGCGGCACCCGGACGCGCACTTTCGCTCTGCGGCCCGGAGCAACCACGCGGTCTCTTCGCAGTGGCCACCGGCGAGCGCAGCCGCGGCGGCGTTGTACCCGTACGCGGGGTGCTCGGGATCCAGCCGATGCATCAGACGCGCGAAGGCGAGGTGCTCTTTTTTATCGACGAGCTCGAAGGCCGCCTGATGCGATCGATCCGGGAGCCGAACGAAACCCTCCGGAGGAGGGCGAGGCGGCGCGGTGGGGATCGCGTCCGGCGCGCACGCCACGCAGGCCAACAGGAACGTCGCTCGAACCCAGCCGCCCATCATCGAACCTCCACCACCGCACGTACGAGCTCCGTCGGGCCCGCGTAGGCCCTGCTTCGCATCGCACGCTCGAGACACGGATCGTGAGGTTCGTAGCGCGGCGGCTCGCCGGGCGCCAGCGCGATGTACACCGAGCGCGGCGCGTCGACGCAGCGTTCGAGGGCCGCCCGCAGAGACTCGAAGTCGGCGGCATCCCGCGACGCGTCGTCGTATCGAACCCATCGATCGTCCGCCGAGTCCGGCAGCAGCGTCACTTGGAGTTGCGTGATCGACCACGGTCGCACGTCGAAACGAACCTCGCGCTCCGCGAAGCCCGGGCGTCGCACGACGGCGACGTAAGAACCCGGCGCGAGCTCCACCGCTCCGTCGATGGGCTCACCCGCGACCAGGACCTGCGCGTCGTCCGGTCGGGTGCTCAGCTCGAGGCGTCCCGTTGCTGCAACCTGGGTTGCAGCCGGGCACGCGATCGCGATCGCGATGCGTCCGGCGTCGAAAGCACGAGCCTGCGCGCACGTCCCCGCGCACGCGGAGTCGAACGCCGCGATCCCCGACGTCGCTTCGTCACAGCGTCCTGCCTTGGCTGCCGCAATCGCGACGTCCGCGAGACAGCCGGGTTCGGCGGGCGTACACCGAACCTCGCCCTCCGAGACCTCGGCTCCTTTCTGAACGAATACCCCCACGGCGATCGCCGCCATCGCTGCGGCGGCGAGTGTCCAGGCGGCGCGGCGCGGGCGCCGCTCGACCGTGTCGCGTTCGCTCCGTTCGATCGCCCGGAGGATCTCGTAGACCCTCTGCGCCGATTCGGGCCGGTCCTCCGGGGACTTCGCGAGTAGCTCGAAGACGAGCGCCGCGAGGCGCGGATCGATCTCCGCGTCCGGCGCCACCGCCGAGAAGGGAGGCGGGACCGTGCTCCGGTGCGCTTCCATCAGCAGCATGGGATCGCCGACGAACAGCGGGTGCCCCGCCAGGCAGTGATACGCGACGACGCCCAGACTGTAGAGGTCACTCTGCGGCACGGCGGCGATCCCGCTCGCCTGCTCCGGCGACATGTACTGATACGTACCGATGGTCGCCGTGCGGCCGTCCTCGGCCGTGGACGTCATGTTGCGCCCCTCGCGTGTAACCTTCGCGATTCCGAAGTCGAGCACCCGGAGCTGCTCGAGGCCTCCTTCGATCCGCTGGACGAAGAGGTTCGCAGGTTTGATGTCGCGGTGAATGATCGCTCTGGCGTGCGCTTCGATGAGCGCGAGGCAGACCTCCTGCATGATGCGGATCGTGCGCTCCGACCCGAGCGCTCCGCGCTCCGCGATCTCGTCCTCGAGCGTCTGCCCGATGAGGAGCTCCGTCACCATGAACAGCTCGCCGGTCTCCATCGCGCCGCGCGCGATCACCTTCGGGATGCGTACGTCGCGGAGCTCGGCGAGGGTGTCGAGCTCGGACTCGAAGCGTCGCTCGAGCTCCTGCGGGTCGGCGTAGACCTGCGAGGTGTCGAGCACCTTCACCGCGACCTCGTTGCCCACCTCGCGGTTGGTCGCTCGGTACACGGCGCCCATCCCGCCCCGTGCGATGAAGGCGGTGATCTCGAATCGACCGTCGAGGAGCGTCATTCCGACGCGTGGATCCGTCGCTTCGAAGGGCGAAGGATCGACGATCGTCCCTGCGTCTTGGGTGGCCATCCCCATCCTGCTCATTTCAGTGCGTCGACCCGACCGAAACGATCACGGGCAAGACGTCATTCGTTCGATCCACGCGCCGACGAGCTGTACGCCGACGGGGTCCACGACGTTCGTCGCGAGCGGTGGCATCTGGGAGACACCGCCCGAGAACCCGCGCACCTCCATTCGACGCCAGATCAGGGAGGCACCAGGCTCCCCGGGGACGACGCGACTGCAGATGTTCCCGCCCGCCACCTGCGGCGCCGACCACGCGAGGTTCGTGCTCTGACCGCCGGGGCGATGGCAGTGTGCGCAGTTCGCGTGCAGGTAGGCGCGCGCGCGTGCGGCGACGCTGCCGTCATGGGGATCTTCGGGACGTGGGGCGCCGACGGGGCGCTGCGTCGGTCCGCCCGTCACGAGCCCCGACGCGAGCAGCACGTCGAGCTGCTGATCCACGACGCCGTCGAAGTCCCGCCGCCCGTCGAGCTGGAGCGAAGAGAGGCCCAGGACGTGCGCGGCTTGCGGCGTGTGGCACGTGGGGCACGCCGCTCGCGACGGGTAGATGTGCTCGAGCGTCTCGCCGCCGACGGTCCACGACGCCACGGTGGTCGTCGCGACGGCGGGACGGAGCATCGCGCCCGAGCCATCCTCCGCCCAGACGTAGCTGTAGCCTTCCCACGGTTCGGCGCATCCGCTGTCGCAGCGTTTGGCGAGCAACCGCGTCTCGACGACCTTCCGATCTCCGCCGCGCTCGAACGCGAACTCCTTGATCAGCACGGTCCCGACCGGGAACGACCAGGCCGCGTCCAGCGTCGCGTTGTAGGTGATCGAAGCGCCCGCAGGCACCGCGAGCCACCGGCGTTTCACCGCCGCGTCGGACCACAGTCGCGACGCCGTGCTGTACCCGATAACCCCCGCTATAGGAGACAGCCCGTGGTCGGTGAAACAGCCGGTGGCTGCGAGTGAAGTCGGGAACGCCGGACCGTCGGCCGGCAGCGGGGCACAGCCCGGTGCACCCGCGGACGAGACGCGACCGCCGTCGCCCAACGTGAAGGTGTTGGCGAGGCGCCCCGCGAAGGCTCCCGCCCATGCGCCGACGAAGACTCGCCCGTACCGATCCGTCGCGAGCACGACGCGGTCCGTGTGACGTGCCGCGCCTTCGATCACGCCGCGGCGGTGCCGCCACGTACCTTGGTCCCACGCGGCGAGGTACGCGTCGACGCCGGATGCGGAAGCCTCCGACCAGGCGAGCAGCGGT
Source organism: Deltaproteobacteria bacterium (assembly GCA_040218735.1). Lineage (GTDB taxonomy): Bacteria > Myxococcota > Kuafuiibacteriia > Kuafuiibacteriales > Kuafuiibacteriaceae > JAUHYN01. The sequence goes on along the minus strand of JAVJQW010000023.1, from coordinate 499,996 downwards.
CGGCCCAGCTCGTCGACGACGAATGCGAGCCGCGAGGCCGCACGCCCCAAGTCGAGGTTCGCGGCCGTCGAGATCGCGGGCGATGATGAGTCGAGGACGGCGGTGTGCAAGCTGACTTGCGCGCCGCGCGTCACGGTCCACGTGAGCGCAGGGTGAGGCCCCGGCGCGAGGGCGACGTCTTCGGCGTCCGAGGTGATCGCGGCGCGCGGAACCCAACCCCCCGCTCCGTCGCTCTGCCAGGCTCGCAGCGTCTCGCCTTCGGGCTCCGCCCACCACAGCCGACCGTCGGACGCCGTGAGCGCGAACCGCCGGTGGGACCCGTCGAAGGTCGCGGGTGCAGCGCCCTCCGTCCACGTCGTGTCGAAGCGCCAGATGCGCGCGGCCCCGGCCGCGAACGTGGCGACGATCGGAACCCCACCGACCATCGCGACGCGTACGACGAGCGCGGTCCCGACGACGAGGTCCGGCGTCGCGTTCACCGAACCGTCGCTCTCGAAACGACGTAGCGCGATCGTCGTGGAACCGCCGGAGCCTTCGCGCCACGCCACCAGCGCGACGTCACCCTCGACCGCCACCCAGGGACCGCCGGTCGCGCTCTGGGTGAGGAGCAGAGGTGGGCCCCAAGCTTCGTCGTGGGTGTAGACGTGGATGGCGCCGCCCGATCGTATCGAGAGGCGAGGGGCGCCCCCTGCGAAGAACGCCCGCGCGTCGTCGCCGGGTCCGGGGCCGTCGATGTCGTGCGCCAACCACGCCGGCGCGTGGATCCGAAGTGTGTTCCCGGCGAACGTGTTCCCGGCGAGGTCGCGTACCTGCGGTTCGATCGTCACCGTGAGATCGGCGGGGAGCACGGGTGTCTCGGCGAGCGTGATTCGAACGCGGACCTCGTCCTCCAGCGTCACGGTGCGGTCGAGCGTGCCATCGGATCCTGCGACCACGAACGACGACGCGCCGACCGTGGTGCCATCCAAGGGCTCGTCGAACTCGAAGACGAGCGCGCGCCGAACGTCGAACGTCGCGTCGGGCTCCGACACGAGTCGAGGCGGAGTCACGTCGACGAAGACTCCGCCGTCGCGCTCACCGGCGTCGCGGACGTGAGCGTCGCGCGTACCGGCATCGTGTCGTTCGCCGCTGTCGCGCGAGGACCCACCGTCCCGCGCCCCTCCGTCTCGTCGAACGCTGCCCGCATCGCGCGGCGCCGTCGCATCGGGCGCCGCGCCGGTACCCGTGCCGCAGCCGACACACACGAGCACGACCCAACTTAGCCGTCGCATCTTTTTCGCTCCTCAGTTGAACGGCGCGCCGCCGGAGATCCAGTCGAGGATCGTGTTGTAGTGCGCCGAGCCGCTCGCGAAGACGGTGCTCCCGTGGTTGGGGCATAGGTCGGTCGCCGGCGTCGGGTGACTCGCGGGCATCTGCAGGAACAAGCTGTTCACCGGGCTCGCGGGGTTGATGCGCGAGGGGCCGACGAAGTGCCCGCTGCACCCCCGCACCCAGGACGTCAGCGTCGCGCAGGCGCTGGCGGTGTTGCAGTTCTCACCGACGACCTGATCGTAGATCTGTCGCGGCGTGCGACCGGCGAACACGAGGTCACTTTCCGACGCCGCGCTGGACCCGCCCGCGTGGCAGTTCGTGCAGCCCGCCGTCTGGATGATCCCGGCCACCACGTCCTGCCCGAAGGACACGGGGTACTCGAACGGCACGGTCGCGCTGCGGTTCGCCGTGAGCTGCACGCGACACGTGTTGCCGATACCAGTCCCCGCGACGCACAGCCCCGGCGGCCACGCGGTGGTCCACCCGAGCCCGCTCGGGTTCGGCGTCGCCACGAGATCGACGGTGCCCGGCGTCCGCGCCACGCGGATGACGCAGGTGGGATCCAGGTCGGAGCAGGTCACGCCGTTGCCCGTGATCTCTCCGCGGCCGGTGAGGTCGAGGTCGAGCGACCACGCTTCGGAGAAGGTGGCTTCCACGATCGTCGCCCGATCGATTTCGAACGGGTTCGACGCATCCGTGATTCGCTGCCCGGTTTCGATGACCCGATAGTGATCGAAGGAGACGGTCGGACTTCCGGGCGGCGGCGTGCCCTCCAACGTGACCTCCGTCCCCGGGAGCACATGACACGTCCGCTGCGCGGTGGGACCGGTCCCTCCGAAGCAGCTGTGAATGGCGCAGGTCGGCGTGAGGCTACGAACGCACGCGCCGTTCAGGAGCGAGGCGTTCGACACCGCGGTGAGATCGAAGCGCACCGACAGCTCCCAGAGGAAGCTGGCCGTGATCGTGACGTCGCGGTTCATCGTCACCGTGCACGCCGACGATCCCGTGCACCCCGAGTTCCCGGCCCACGGGTTCATCACCGAACGAAGCGACGGCGTCGGCGTGAGCGTAACGGACGTCCCCTCCGCGACGATGTACGTGCAGACCGTCGTCTCGTTCGTCGTCGTCGTGCACGAGGCCAGACCACCCGACAGCGCGATCGACGCCGGCGCGCCGGCCATCGTCAGCGCGAGCGTGTGAACGCGCTCGAAGCTCGCGGTGAGGCCCTGGACGGGCGCGTTCATCGGGAGCACACAGCGCGTGGCGGTCGCCGTCCCGCCGGCCTCGGTGCAGCCGGACCACCCGGTGAATCGGTACCCCGGGTCCGCGATCGCATCGAGCGTGACCGGCAGACCGTCTTGGTAGTGGGCCGAGCAGCTCGCGCCGCAGTCGATCGTGCCGTCGACCCCGGCCGTCGTGGCTCGGATCGTTCCGTTCGCGGGAGGTGTCACCGAGAGGGGATAGGTGAACGTGACGTCCAGCGTCCGGTGTTGACCGGCGAGCGCGACGCTGCAGCTCGGCGCGCCGAGCGGACACCCCGGCGACCAATGCGGGATCTGCGGCGTCGTCGCGTTGGAGGGCGTCGCCGAGACGAGGACGGTTGCGTTGCAGAGGTCGGTGATCACACATCCGCCGCCGCCCGGGCATTGTGTCACCGAGCCGCCTCCGTTCACGCCGATGGTGAGCGTGCGCTGGCACTCGAACGTGTGCGTGACACGCTGGTTGAAGGTGCGCGCCTCGTTCATGTCGACGAAGCAGGTGTTGGCCGGGTTGACCAACGTACACCCCGTCCACGTGCCCACGCCGTAGTCGACCGCGGGGAGCGCCGTCAGCCGTACGCGCGTCGAGGGTTGCTCACACAGGAAGGACGTTTCGCAGCTCGACGACGGGCAGTCGATGTTCGTGCCCGTGACACGTCCGCCGGTCCCTGGCGCCGCGCTCGGTTCGCCGGCCGGCGCCGCGACCTCGACCGACAGGGGGTAAGAGAAGCTCGCGCCGATCGACCGCGAGCCGTCCATCGTCGCGACGCAGTCACCGCCCCCGGCGCAGTCGCCCGACCACCCGGTGAACGATGAACCGTCCGCGTTGCCCTGCGGGACGAGCGTGATCTGTGCGCCATGCGCGAACGCGCCGGAGCAACCGCTGGGGCAGGAGAACGTGCCATCGAGGAGCTCGTCGCTGGTGGCCGTCACGCTCCCGCAGACGGGGGCGCCTTCGATCGTCACGTCGAGCTGATGACCGAACACGGCGGTGACATCGAGCGCGTCGGTCGCGGTGCGGGCGAGGCTGCGCTCGGTGCCCATCGCGTTCGTGTCGTGGGTCCACCGGAGAAACCGCGCGCCGGTCTGCGCGACGGGGTTGGCGGCGAGGGTGAGCGCGCCGCCGTGCTCGAAGAAGTCGGTGCACGTTTCGCCGGCAGCGCAGTCGACGAAGCCCGGGGTGCTCGCCACCGTGCCGTCGCCGCGGACCGATACACTCGTCCGGTAGCCGTAGATCGGTTTGACCTCGACGGGCTCGGCTCCCACCTCGAGCTCACAGCTCGCGCTCGTCTCACCGTCGATGCTGACGCGGTTCAGGCACCCGTCGACGATCTGGGCGCCGCTGACGTTCCAGCTGAGGAGCTTCTTGTCGTCGTCGACACCGTCGGCGTGGAGCCGCACGCGCTCCTCCGCCTGAACGACGCGCGTGCAGCGCTCTGGGTTCGCAATCGACTCGGAGCCGCAGTCGATCAGTCCGTCGTCGTCGAACACTCGACCTCCCCCCACGCGGACGCCGTGGCTGGGGAGGAGGGTGAGCGGGTAGACGCCGAACTCGAAGGTCGCGGATGCGACGCGCGATGCTTCGACCTGCAGGGCGCAGGTCGGGGCGAAGGCGTCCGGGCAGTCGCCGCCCCAGGCTTCGACGGTCTTGGCGAGCGCGAAGTTGCTCCCGCTGTTCGCGGAGAGTTGTACGACCGTCCCGAACTCCAGCTCGAACGCACACGACGCCAAAGAGTCACCCACGGGGAGCTCACAGAGGATCTCTGCGCCGTCCGCGTCGGCGATGTCGCCGCGGATTGCGCCGGGGACGTGGTGCGGTGCGCCGTCGCCGTCCTGGCTCGCGATGTCGATCGTGAGTGTGTAGCGCTTCAGGTCGAACCGAACGGGGACGACGATCGCGTCGGGGCCGGAATCGACCTCGACCGAGCAAACGTCTTCCGCGTCTGCGCACGGACCGCCCCACGCGACGGTCGACTGCAACTCGGGTTGCGCCGCGAATCGAATCGACGAACCGACCAAGACCGCTTCGGCTTCGCAGGTGATCGCGGCGCCTTCGGTCTTGATGCAGTCGCCGAACCCCGCGAGGTTCTCCGCGGCGACCGCGCCGGCGCCACTCCCGGTGATCTCCAAGCGTACCGTTCGGCGCGAGGGAGCGTCGCCGGTGCCGATCCGTCCGTTGAACGCGTCGCACATCCCGTCGAACTCGAGGCCCTCCTGCTCGACCTCCGCGCGGAAGCGGCGTGAGTAGATCAACGTGGAGGCCGCGCTCGGCGGGACGACGATGCCCTCTGCGCCGAGCTGGAGCTCGACCGCGATCATCGCGAAGCACGCACGTCCGGAGGCGCTGGAGCTCCCGGTACACTCGGTCTGCGCGTATGGGTCGTACGGTGGGCTCGCGGGGCACGGACCGTCCGAGAACATGACGACGCGCCCGGGGAAGCGCTCCTGGGCGTTCGCGGCGTCGGCGAATGGGATGAGGTGCGCAGGTCCCTCGAGCGGACGCAGCGTGTCCGCCGACTCTCGCAGGTTCCAGGTCTTCAAGTCGCAGCCGTTGTCGTTGCACGCCTCGACGGCCGAGGACTCGACGGGGAAGTTGGCACCTTGCGCGTAGAAGCAGACGGTCGGCGCGCGGTCGGGCAGGGCGAGGATGTCCTCGACACACGCGCCGAACCCTCCGCCGAGCGAAGGGGCGCTGAAGCCCTCGATGGTCTCCGTGGGAGAGCTGCACGCCGAGAGGGCCGCGAGGCAGAGCGCGATACGGTAGATGTTGTTCGGGATCGACATGATGGTCTCCTTCACCAGTAGAGGGGTGCGCCGTCGTCGGTGAGCGCCGGCCAGAGCCAGGCGGTGGTGGCGATGGCGAGGGCGGTACCGGCCGTGGCGAAGCCGACGGTCGTGACGAGGCCTTGGCGGTCGGCGGTTCGTGCGAGCGCCGAGCGCTCACTCGGGACCTGCGTCGCGTCGCGCTTCGTCAGCGTCGAGTTGCGGGCGACGGCGAACCCGATCGCGGTACCCAGCGCGGCGACGCCGACGCCGCCGGATGTCCAGAAGACGACGTGGGGAGCGACGGTCGTCTCTTCGTTGGCGAGGAAGCGCTCGAGCTCGGCGCCGACGTTCACATCGGTCAGCGACGCATGACGGACCTCGACGAGCTTGGCGTAGCCGCGGCCGGTTCGTGTCGTGAGCTCGACTCGGTGGAGCCCGACCGGGAGGGTCACGCCCGAGAGCGCGGCGGTGCCGACGGGTTGGGCGTCGACCGAGACCTCGACGCCGTCGCGCACGTTGGTCAGCCGGAGCGTCCCGACCTTTTCGAGCGCGCGAAGCGACAAGTCGACGCGCAGCGGCGACGCTTCCACGACGGTCAACGTCTCCTCGAGCTCCTCGTAGCCGTCGAGCTCGAGTTTCACCGGGACGAGCCCGGGGAGGCTCTCGAAGGTCAGCGGTGTCGTGCCTCGGTAGTCCGCGCCGACGCGGACGGCGGCGCCGCGAGGGGTGCTGGTGACGGTGACTTCGACGCGGCACCGTCGCTCGAGGCGCGCGAGGCGCGCGCGCCCCGAGGCTTCGTTTTCACAGCCGTCGCACGCGTCGAGGAACCGGAGGAACGCCGCTCGCGTTCGCCGACAGTTGTTCGGTCGGCGCGCCTGGAGGTCCGCGAGGTTGAAGAGGATCGCGGGCCGCGGATACAGCTCGTAGGCGCGTTCCATGAGTCGCTCGGCTTCATCGAAGTTGCCGTCTTGGGTTTCGGCGAAGCCCTCTCGGACCAGCTCGATGGCGCGGTCACGCGCGTCCTGCGCGTGTGCCGTAGCCGCCAACGAGACGAGGACGAGGGACAGGATCGTGATGCGGGGGTAGTTCACGAGGGTCTCCTTTCCTGTGGGTTCTAGAAGTCGATGCGGAACACGACCGGGCGTCCCGACGCGTCGACGAGTAGAGCGGTCCCGCCGGCCGGGACGCCGCCGAAGCTGAGGGTTGCGCTCGCGCCGACGTATGTCGTGACGCCGACGGTGATCGGGTCGGTGCTCGCCGGGACGGTGGTGATCGGGTTCAGGGCGAAGGCCTCCTGAGGCACGGTTCCGACCGCCGACCGCAAGAGCTCGTGCATCCGAAGCGTGCTGTAGTCGCTCATCACGACGACACCACCGCGGGCGAGGAACGCTGCGATGTCGGGCTCGAGCGCCAGGCCGACCGGCGTCAGGTCGCCGATGAACGCGAGCTCCTGCTCCGGGATGTAGAGCACCTCCGCGCTGGGCAGCTGCGTCGCGACGGCTGCGGCGGAGGAGGCCTCCGTGACCGTGATCGAACGCCCGACGATGCCGGCGCGTGTCTCGATGATCGAGCGCGACCGCGCCCACTCCCCCGCGAGATCCGCGTGTTCGATATAGGCGACGACGTCGACCGTGCCCGACAGCTGCGTCACGTCGAGGATCGCGTTGGCCAGCACGAGGTCCTGAGCCGGCGGCGACGCGAAGTAGTCGTGGCCGATGATGACCACCGCACCGACGGGGTTCGAGCACGTCCCCGCGTTGCAGACCTGCGCTGCACCGCACGCGATGCCGCACCCGCCGCAGTTCGCGGCGTCGCTCGTGACGTCCGTGCAGGCGCCGCCGCAGTTGTCGAATCCGCTCGCGCAGCAGAGTCCCGAGGCGCAGGTTTCGGTCAACGCGCAGGTCGTTCCGCACGCGCCGCACGCCAGCACGTCGGTTGCGAGGTCACGGCAGATGCCGCCGCAGTCGGTGAGGCCCACTTGGCACGACAGGGCGCAGACGCCGGCGGTGCAGATCTCTCCCGCGGCGCACGCCACCCCGCACGCGCCGCAGTGGCTGCGATCGGTCGCGAGGTCTCGACACTGCCCACCGCATTCGTTCAGGCCCGCCTGGCACGAGACTTCGCACTGGCCTCCCGCGCATCGCTCGCCCGCGGCGCACGCGTTGCCACACGCGCCGCAGTGCGAGGCGTCGCTGTCGAGGTCCCGGCACGTCCCGCCGCACTCCGCGAGGGCGGTGGGGCACTCGACCGCGCACACCCCCGCGGCGCAGACCTCGCCGGCGGCGCAGGCGCTACCGCACGCGCCGCAGTGTGAGGCGTCGCTCGCGAGGTCCCGGCACGTACCGCCACACTCGGTGAGGCCGGCTTGGCAGGAGAGGAGGCACGCGCCCGCGGTGCAGACTTCGCCGGCGGCGCACGCGAAGCCGCACGCTCCGCAGTTCGATCGGTCCGTCGAAAGGTCGCGACAGGAACCGCCGCAAGGCGTGAGCTGAGTTTCGCAAGCCAGGTTGCACGCGCCGAACGAACACACCTCACCGGCCGCGCAGACCACACCACACGCGCCGCAGTTGTTCGGGTCGGCCGAGATGTCGCGGCAGGCGCCGCCACAGGCCTCGAGACCGGACGAGCAGAACAGCTCACACACGCCATCGCGGCATCGCCCGTCGACACCGCAGGCTTCACCGCAGGCGCCGCAGTGCGCGGCGTCGGTGAGCACGTCGACGCAAGCTCCGTTGCAGGCCGTCTGTTCTTCGGGGCAGGTGAGGGTGCACGAGCCGTCGATGCACGCTTCGCCCGTGCCACAAGACTCGCCGCACGCTCCGCAGTGGCGGGTGTCGGTGAGGATGTCCCGGCAGACGTCGTCGCAGATCGTCAGGCCCGGCTGACAGGAGAGCGCGCACCCGCCGTCGGAGCAGATCTCACCCTCGGCGCAGGCGTTTCCGCACGCGCCGCAGTTCAGGCGGTCTTCCGAGAGCGCGCGACACGATGCGCCGCACTCGGTCAGCCCCTCGGGGCAGGACAGCCCGCATTGACCGTCGCCGCACACTTCGCCCGCCGAACACGCCGTGCCGCACGCGCCACAGTTCGCAGGATCGAGCGAGAGGTCGGCGCAGCCGCTGTCGCAGCGGTCGAGCGAACCGCAGTCGAGGATGCAGAGGCCGTTCTCGCAGGCGTCCCCGGCCTGGCAGCTGACGCCGCATCCGCCGCAGTGTCGCGGGTCCGACGAGGTGTCGATACAGGCGCCGCCGCATTCGCGGGCGCCGTCGGTACAGACGAGGACCTCCGGTTCGGACGCGCAGGCGGCGAGGAGGATCAGTAGGGAGCAGACAACGTTTGGGCGCTTCATTTCCGTCACTCCTCAGCGCAGTGCGGTGGCGAGGAAGATTCGATCACCCTCGTGTTCGAGCGACCGCGACGCGGAGACGAGCTTCCTCAGCCGCGCCTTACCGATGCGGAGCCGGCTGCGAACGGTGCCCTCGGGGACGCCGAGGATCTCGGCGGCCTCGACCGACGTGCGGTCTTCGACGCAGATCAGGACGAGCACTTCGCGCTGCTTGGCCGGGACCTTCTCGAGGAGCCGCTGGACGTGTTCCGCGCGGCGTTTGGTGCTGAGCATCTCGAAGGGGAGCGCAGTGGTGTCGGCGGGCGGCATGTCCGGTGCGCCGACCCAACGTCGCATCCAGGCGTTCCGTCGGTGGCCGGCAACCGTGCGGCGCGTGATGCCGAACAGCCACGCTTCGAGGCGCTCCGGATCGCGGAGCGTCGGCAGTCGACGCATCGCGGTGATCAACGCGTCGTGCGCGATGTCTTCCGGGTCCAAGCTAGGGCCGCACAGACGTGTCGCCCAGGCGACGACCGTCGGGAGATGTTCATCGAGCGTCGAAATCGCGGGGGTACGCTGGGTCATGCGCCGCCGCATTCGCAGCGCACGTGCCAGCGGGCAGCGGCCGCCGAAAGCCAGGGGCTATCGGCGGGTTGTAGGAGAGCGGCCCCGCCGACCGCGCGGGGCCGCGAGCAAGCGCCCGCCGGAATGCGCAGGTCCTTGCGTCCCGCCGACTAGGTCGAAGCCCGCCGCGAATGCGGCGGGACTGAGGACTGTGCCAAGGCGGTCCGCGACGCGGAGCGGCGTTATGGCCTAAGAGGCCGTATCAGATAGCCGGGGTGGGAGTGCCCAGGCTCGGCTTCGCTTTCGGCGACGGCCGGGGACCTCCCCTCCGGTCAGAAGCCGTTCGTCTCGCCGGGTGTGGCCACTCGGCTTCGCTGTTTGCCGCGGTGGGCGAGCCGAACTGATTCCCTACGAAGAGGTCCCCGCCCGCCGCCATCGCTCCGCTTCTCGAGTTGCCGCTCGCCAGCGATCTGATGAGTGGTCTGACCCGGGGAGCTTCGACCCAACGCCCCGCCAGATGCGACGCGCTGCCCAGGCGCCCGCTCCGCTCCGACATCGGGCACGTTGCTCGAGCGTCGGATCCAGCTACGCCCTCTTGACTCGACCGGCGTGGCGTCCGCGATCCGCCGTGACTCGGGCCCATCCAGACGCGCCCGCATCGCCCCGATGATAGCCCGATCCGCGGACCGGTTCGTCGGTGTTCCCTCGCACATTCGCCCACTTTGCGGCGCCCACCCGGCGCGGCCCTGGGAAAAAAGTCCGCGCAGGATCCTCGCGGCCTCGAAGGGACGGTCATGGAACCCCGAACACTCCACGCTCGCTCCCTCCTCTTCCTCTTCGCCGGCCTCGCGGCGACCGGCTGTGAACCCGTCGTCTGCGGGGACGCCACCATGAACATCGACGGTCGCTGCGTCCCGGCCGCGACCGTCTGCGGCGCCGGCAGCCAATTCGATGCCGCCGCGGGCCAGTGCATCGGCGACGCCGCCGCGATCCAGTGCGGTCCCGGGACACGCCTCGAATCGATGGCCTGTGTACCGACCGCCGGCGGCGTGACCTGCGCGGCCGGCACGGTGGTCTCGATGGGCGGCGACAGCTGCGTCGTCGCCCCCGCCGCCTGCGGCGCGGGCACGCAGTTCGACACCGCGACGCGCACCTGCGTGGCCGGCAACGTCAGCTGCGGACCCGGCACCGCCGAGCTGAACGGACAGTGCCTCCCGACGATGGACGTGTGCGGTCCGGGCACGGTCTTCGCGCCCGAGCTCGCCCGGTGCGTGCGCGGCGAAGCCTACGTCGGCGACTGCGCCACCCCGATGGTCATCGACGGACCTCGCATCGATGGCGAGGTGGTCCTGGCCGCCGGTGGTTGTTTCGAAGTGCCGACCGAGCTGACCGTCCAAGGGACGCTCCGCATCGAGCCGGGTGTGACGGTGGTCTTCCACGACGACGCGCGACTCTTCGTCACCGGCGTCCTCTCGGCGGTCGGTACCGCGATGTCGCCGATCCTCCTCCGCGGCGAGACCTCGGCGCCGGGCTCTTGGGACGGCGTGATGTTCAGCGAATCCGACCAGCTCGAGAACGCGCTTCGCTACGTCGAGATCACCGACGCCGGCCGCGACGTCTACCGCGGGCGACAGGGCGGGCTGGTCCTGCAGGGCAACGCGACGCGGGTCTCGCTCTCCAACCTCACGTTGCGTGACAACGCCGCGTACGGCCTCGACACGGACGTGATCACACTCGAGGCCTTCGACACGATCACGATCACCGGCAGTGAGCTCGCGCCGATCCGCATGCCGGCGGACGCGATCGGACAACTCACGTCGGCCGCCACCCTCACCGGCAACGGTCGCGATGAAGTGGAGATCCGCGGTGGCGCGTCCGAGGGCGGGCGCCTCCTCCGCGACGCGACGTGGCCGAAGCTCGACGTGCCCTACCACCTGACGGGCAACCTCGACGTCGAGGCTCGCCTCGAGCTCGGACCGGACCTCCACATCCGGGTCGCCCAGAACGTCGAGTGGTTCGTGCGCCCGCAAGGTACCTTGCGAGCCATCGCGCCGCAGGAGACGGTCATCGAAGGCGACATGGATCGCCGCGGCCATTGGTCGGGGCTCGTCTTCGACGGGAGTGATCGCATCGAGAACGCGCTCCAGCGCGTCGAGGTCGTGCACGGCGGCGGCATCGAGTATCGCGGTCAGCGCGGCAACATCGCGATCTCGGACTGGAGCGGTCCCGCGCGGTTGGCCGTTGTCGAGACCATCTCCCGACGCAGCGCCGGCTACGGGCTCGCCGCGGCGACGCAGGTGACCCTCGACTTCTCGCAGGTCACGCTCACCGAGAACACACTCGGCGCGGCGCACGTCTCGCCGGAGGTCGCGCTCCAACTCGACAACCAGTCCAGCTACTCGGCCAACGACGTCGACCGCGTCGTCGTCGTCGATCGCCCCGGGACGAACCCACTTCGGGTCGGCGGCGAGCTGGCGGCGATCAACGTCCCGTATCAGCTCGGCGATCTGTGGGTGGTCGCGCCGCTCGCGATCGCCGCCGGTACCGAGCTGCGGTTCCGCGAGGGCGCCGAGCTGTTCATCTTGCAGAGCGGGAGCCTGGCCGCGCCCGGCACCATGACCGAACCGATCATCTTCGCCGGTGAGGTCGCGACGCCGGGTTACTGGGACGGTATTCGGTTCGAGTCGAGCGACCACGTCGCCAATCGCCTCGAACACGTCGTCATCGCGCACGGCGGTCGCGCCGCGTACCGTGGGTTGCAGGCCAACCTCGTCATTCGCGGGCGCCCGGACCCCGTGCGCCTATGGATCGCCGACCTGCTCCTGGAGTCGGGTTCGAACGCGGGCGTGGCGATCGAGCCCAACCTCGTGATGCCGTCCTGCGCCCGTGTGCAGTTCCTCGGCGTCGTGCCCGAAGTGATCGCGAGCGGCGTGAGCAGCGGGACGCTGTGTAACAACTAGGCGCGCGGTACGCGGCTTGATCTGGCCTCGATTGGTTCCTACGCTGCCCGTCGTTGACGGACGCGCACGGCGAAGCCCCGGCCGATCGCGAGGCGTTCTACAGATCGCACGTGGGGTACGTCATGACGGTCCTGACTCGAGGCTTCAGGTTTCAGCGCGCGAGCGGAGGCCTCGGCTTCCATCGGGTCGAGGACCCATTCGAAGCCGAGGACCTCACGCAGGAGACCTTTGCCGCGTTCTTCGGGCAGGTGGAGAAGGGCAACTACGATCCCAGCCGACCCGCGCTGCCGTACCTCCGACGTATCGCCGTCAACCTCGCGCTGGGACGCGCCCGAATCCAGGGCCGCGAGGTCGCGCTCACCGAAGCCTCCGAACCCGTCGAAGCCGAGTCGCGCGACCTCGAGCACAAGGAGCTCCAGGCGCTCATGAGTGAGTTCAAGGAGGCGCTCGACGATCGCGAGCGCGCTGTGCTCGAGCAGTACGCCAAACACGACGTCGCGTCGCAGGCCGAGGTGGGGGCCGAGCTCGGCATGTCGCGGGACCAGGTGTACCGCACGCTGGTGCAGATACGTCGCCGCGCGTCGAAGTACTTCAGCGCCAAGGGGTGGTGGCCATGAGCCGGGGGCGCGAGCTGCTCGAGCGGCAGTTCCACGACGGCCCGCTGTCGCCCGAGGAAGATCGCGAGCTGCAAGCTCTCTTGCGCGAGTCGGAGGAGCTCCGCGCGGAGTACCGCAAGCTCGTCGAGATGGAGCGCGGGCTCGAAGGCGCCGACATCCCCAACGCACAGCTCGAACGTCTCCTCGCCCGCGGGGCCCCTCCCGCAAGACAGGTTGCAGAGGCCCCTCCCGTTCGTCGCCTCCCCACCTTCGCGGTGGCGGGCGGGCTCGCCGCCGCGTGTGTCCTGATCGCGGTCCTGGCCTGGCCCGAAGGCGGCGTGGGGGTGCGCGGCGGCGAGGCGACCGGTCGCACGGCGTGGCTCTCGGTCTTCCTCGAGTCGGGCGAAGGGCTGGAGCCCGCAACCCCCTCCGTCCCCGCGGACGCGGGCTGGGCGTTTGCCTATACGAACCTCCGCGAGAGCAAGTCGCGCCACCTCGCCGTCGTCGGGCTCGACGCCGCGGGCCACGCGCACTGGTTCCACCCCGCGTACACCGACGCGTCGCAGTCCCCGCGGAGCGTCCGCATCGAGGCGGGCGCTGCTGACCGCGAGCTCGGGGAGGTCGTACGCATCCAACCCGCGCCCGGCCCGATGCGCGTGTGTGGGTTGTTCACGGTGGTGGCGCTCGACGTCGCCGCGGTCGATCGTGAGCTCGAACGGTCCGGGCGCTGGCCGAGTGACGCGAAGACCGACTGCCATACGTATGAGGTCCAACCTAGCGACGTCGAACCGCGAGGCCCGGCCGCGCCATGAGCGTCGTCGCACTCCTCGTGCTCGCGGGCGCAACGTCCACGACGACCACCGCCGCGCCGGACCGTTTTGCGATCGTGGTCGGCTACAACCAAGCCGATCGCGCCGAGCTGGACGACCTCCGCTTCGCCGACGACGACGCCGCACGATTCTTCGAGCTCGTCTCGCTCGGCGCGGTGCACGCGCACCTGCTCACGGTCTTCGATCCACCCTCCCAGGCGCTCTACCCGCGGCTCGTTTCGATCGCGCGCGCACCCACCCGCGCGGAGCTGTCGCGCACGCTGCGCAGCGTCGCGGAGCAGGTCGCCGCCGCGCGCGAAGCCGGACGCAGGAGCGAGGTGCACTTCTTCTACGCGGGTCACGGCGACGTCGACGACGGCGTCGGCTACGTCAACCTCGTCGACGGGCGGTGGACACGCGACGACCTCGAACGCGAGCTGCTCACCCAGATCGAAGCCGACCTCAAACACGTCGTCATCGACGCGTGTAAATCGTACTTCATGGTCTCGGGCCGAGGACCCGGCGGCGAACGGACCACGACCCCGAGCGCCTACGCCGGCCCGAAACCTCGCCCCGGAGTCGGGCTCGTCCTGTCGACCAGCAACGACGCAGAGTCCCACGAATTCGCGGCGCTCAGCGCGGGCATCTTCTCGCATGAGGTCCGCTCGGCGTTACTCGGTGCGGCGGACATCGACGGGGATCGCGCCGTCGACTACTTCGAGCTCGGGGCGTTCGTCTCCGCCGCGAACGAGGGCGTTGCGATCGCGCGCTACCGCCCCAACGTGTTCATCCGCCCGCCCGAGGGCCTGCAGGACGCGCCGCTGCTGAAGGTCCCCGACACCCCCCGCCTCGCGCTCGACGCACCGGTCGCGGGGCGCGTGCGCATCACGGATCCGCGTGGGCTCCGCCACGTCGACCTGCACAAGGCGCGCGGTCGCGTGCTCCGCATCGGCCTGCTGGAGCCAGGCACGTACGAGGTCGAGCTCGACGATGTGCGCTTCGAGGTCCCCGCCGCGACGGGGGAGGTCGAGCTGTCGGCGCTCCAGGCCCAGCCGAAGCGCGAAGGCACCCGCGGCCTCGCGCACGAGGCGTTCGAACAGCTCTTCACCACGCCGTTCAGCCCCGACGTCGTGCGCGGCTTTCGACTCGGGCGCGAAGTCGAGACCCTCACCGCGCTCTCCTCACCACCGGAGGATCCCGCGCGTCGGCGGTGGGGTGCGGGGCTCGCGATCGGAGGCGGCGCCGGGCTCGCGATCGGTGCGGTGTTGATGGCCGTGGCCGCGGATCGTCGCGCATCCGCAGGAGACGCTCAGCTCGATCAGGTGCAGCGACGACAACGCCTCGACGAAGCGGACGCGTGGACCGTGGGCGCCGGTTCCGCCGCGGGCCTCGGACTCGCGGCCGCCGTCACGGGCGCGGTGTTGTTGCTGACGGAGTGATGCGCGTGCGACGTCTTCACAAGCTCGCGGCGCTGGTCGCCCTCGCGCTCGTCGCGTGCTCCGCCGACGCGTTGCTCCTCGGCGCGCCGTGCCCCTGCATCGACGGTTACGTCTGCTGCGCAGCGACCCAGACCTGCGCGGCCGCGAGCCAAGGTTGCGCCGAGCCGCTTTCGATCACCCGGGTCGATCCGAGCTCCGGTCCGAGTGAAGGCGGCACCGAGCTGCGAATCCTCGGCACGGGCTTCGACGCCGACGTCGAAGTCGCGCTCGGCGGTGCGGTGTGTCGCGACGTCGTCCGCGACAGCTCCGCAGAGGTCCGCTGTACGGTGCCCGCCGGGCCCGCGGAGGGGGGAGCGGTCGACGTTCGCGTTCGGACCGGACAGAGCGAGGCGGTCCTCCCCAGCGCCTTCCGCTACCTGAGCCCGTGGCTGCGCGACGTCACCTCCGACGATCTGCGCGCGGCCCCCTCGGGGCGCGGTGCGGCGCTCGTCGATCTGGATCTCGATGGACGCCTCGAGCTCGTGCTCGCCCACGACGACGCGGCGTTCGTGCCCCCGACCGTCCTCACGTTCGAAGACGAAGGCTGGCGAGCATCCGCGCTCGACAGCCCGGCGGTCCCGGGGCACGTCGGCGTGAGCGCGGTCGACGTGATCGGCGACGCTCGCCCCGAGCTCGTCTTCGCGGGCGGGCCGGCGCGGAGCGCGGTCGGTGCGTTGACGTTCGAGGGGGCCGGGTGGCGCGCCGTCGACGTCGATCCGCTCGGCCCGCGTGGTTTTGATCTCGCGGTGCCCGTCGACCTCGACGACGACGGAACCGTCGAGCTCGTCGGGTGCATGCGCAACGACGAGTTCCCCGGGGAGGGGCGGTTCGTCGTCCTCGGCGGGTCGCAAGGTAGGTTGCAACGCGAGGAAGCCGCGCCGGACCCGCCGCTCGGCGCACAGTGCGACGCGGTCGCGGTCGGTGACTTCGACGCGGACGGTGATCCCGACGTCGCCGCGTGCGGCAGCTTCTTCGGGCTCTGGGAGAACCGCGGCGGACAGCTCTTCGACGTCACGGTGGCGTCGGGCCTGGAGCGCTGGTCGACGTGCGCCGCGGTGAGCTGGGTCGACTTCGACGCGGACGGCGATCTCGATCTCGCGTACACGCGCGACGGCACCCAAGGCGACGAACCCTCCGGCATCGGCCTCCTACGCAACGTCGGGTCGGGCGCGTTCGAAGCCGTCAGCGCCCTCGACCTCGACCCTCCCGCCACCGACTGCCGCGTGCCGGACGACGCACCGTGGTCCGGCGCGAGCCTCCGTTACGGCGGTCGCACGATGGCGTGGACCGACGTCGACCACGACGGCGACCTCGACGTCTTCGTGCCGCTGCCTTCGTTCCGCTGCGGGATGGGGCCGGTCCTGTTGCTCAACCGGCACGGGCAGGGCCAAGCCGGCTTCTCGTTGGTGCGCCTCGACGTGAGCGGGCACCTGCTCGGCGCCACGGCGATCGCGCTCGCGGACTTCGACGAGGATGGCGATCAGGACGTCGTCGTGCACGCTGAGCCTCCGTCGGCGCCGCGCGCGCTGCGGTCGGAGGTGGTCGACGCCGCGCTGTCCGAGCGGCGGTGGCTCCGCGTTCGGCCGCGCGAGGGCGAGCGCCCGGCGTGGGGGGCGACGGTGCGGGTGTTCGCCGGCGAGCAGCCCGCGCAGATTCGAACGCTCGGTCCCGATGGCCACCTCGGCATGTCCGAGCCCGTCGCGCACTTCGGGCTCGGGGCGTACGCCGGGCCCGTTCGGGTCGTCGTGGACTTCGGCCCGGCGACGCGGCGGGAGCTGGAGGTCGAGGCGGACGTCACTCGGGTTACGGTGGATGCGTGCCGGGAAGGGCCTTGTGAGTGAGCGGTGAAAAAACTCCGCGCAGATCTCCGCGAACCACGAAAGGACCATCGATGACCCCACCGACGCTCCTCCGCTCCTGTCTCGTGTTCGCCGCCTTCGCGCTCGCCGCGGCCTGCAGCGGCGAAGACCCGGACCCAGCCGCGCGCGACGCAGGCACCCCGTCCGCCCGCGACGCCGGACCGACGGACGCGCAGGTCCGCGACGCGGGCGAGGCCCCCGACGGCGGCGTCGCCGACAGCGTACGCGCGACCATCGGGCCAGAGGGCGGGGTGCTGGAGAGCGGCGGCGTGCGCTTCGACGTCCCCGCGGGGGCGTTGAGCGAGCCCGTCGAGATCGCGATGACGTTTGTGTCCGGCCCGGCGTCCGCGGTCGGGCCGGTCGTGGACTTCAACCCGGACGGGTTGCAGTTCGCGGTCCCGGCGCAGCTCGAGATGCCGTACGACCCCGCGCGCATCCCGGCGGGTGCGACGCCCTCGGACGTGGTCGCGTCGTACCTGGAGGATGGGCAGTGGTCGGCGACGTTGCCGACGACGCTCGACACCGCGCACCAGCTCGCGACCGCGAGCGTCGAACACTTCTCGGTCATTGGGCTCACGGTGCGGGCCGGCGAAGCGGTGCGTCTCGACAACAACTCGATGGTGGGCGATCGGCTCGAGAACATCGTGCTCGACGCCGAGGCCCCCGACTACATCGTGGAGGTGGGCGACCACCCGAGCCCGGCGTTCCGCGGGCTCATCGTGAGTACCGATCTGCGGATCGATCCGGGCGTGCGCATCTGGTTCGAGGAGGACGCCGCGATGCGCGTCGTCGGCCGCGTCATCGCGGAGGGTACGCCGAACGCGCCGATCGTCTTCGAAGGCGCCGACGACCGCGGCGCTCCGGGGCCCGGGCACTGGCGCGGCCTCTTCCTCAACCCACGGCGCGACGACTCCGACGAGAACAACGTCCTCGAAAACGTCGTCATTCGCCACGCCGGGCGCGCTTGGACCGAACAGAACCCGAGGTCGGTGGTCCAGGCGAGCATCGCGCTCGGCAGTCACGACTTCGGCGTCGCGGACGTCGTCGACCTGCGCGTCGTGGACTCCGTGATCGAGGACGGCCTCGGCAACGGGATCGATGTCATTCTGGATACCGCAGTGTACGACCCCGGCGCGTTCGTCGTGGAGCGCTCGACCATTCGCCGGGTCAGCGGCTACCCGCTCGCGCTGTGGCCGCACGGGACGATGGGCCTCGGGGCGGACAACACGTTCACCGACAACGGTGACAACCGGGTGTGGCTGCGCGGCGGCGAGGTCTTCACGGAGGGTTACGGCGTCCGCGATCCCGGCGTGCCGTACCGCGTGGGCATGACCGACGAAGAGCAGGACGCCTATCCAGGCTTCACGCCGGAGCGGAACCTGATCGTCTTGCTCGACATGACCGTCCAGCCCGGCGTCGTCTTCGAGATGACCCCCGGCGCCGGCGTGGTCGTCGTCGGTGGGGTCCAAGGGCGGGGCTCACTCACCGTCGAAGGAAGCGCGGCGATGCCGGTCGTCTTTCGGCCGCCGAGCCCCCAGGAGGCCTGGGCCGGAATCAGCGTCCGGTCGAGCAGCATGCTCAACGTGTTGCGGCACGTCGAGATCGACGGCGCGGGGACCGCGGTCGACGTCGGGTTCGGAAACGCCGACGCGTACGTTCGTCTCGAGGACGCGACGATCCGCAACGCAGGTTGCGGCGTGCGCAGCTACGACGCCAACGCCACCGCCGAGCTGGTGCGGGTGACTTACGTGAACACCACCTCCGAGACCTGCGGACCCTGAGGCACTCAGGATGTCCAAGGACGTTGGGTTCTGGATCGTGCTCGGCCTGTTCGCCGTGGTGTTCGCGCTCGTGATCGGCGTGAAGGTCGTGCTTCGGCAGCAGCGGAAGAAGTTCATGCGCGCGTGGGCCGAGCGGCGCGGCGGTCAGTATAAGGCGGACGCGACGGAGTCCCTGCGCGCGCGGCTCGAGCCCGCGGCGCCGTTCACGAGCCGCGGCGCGCGTGCGCTGGATGTGGTGGAGCTTCGCCACCGGGGCGTCGAGGTCACCGTCTTCGACGCGCACGTCACGACGCGCTCGTCGCAGAGCACGCAGACCTCCGTTCGGACGGTGCTCGCGGCGCGTTTGCCGCAGACGGCGCCGAGCTTCATCTGTCGTGCGCGCCACGAACAGGAGCAGGCGCGGCAGCGGATCGCCTCGGTCGTCGATGCGATCGGGTTGCCGCGCGGGCAGCTCGACCGTGGCTACACCCCCGCGGACGTCGGCGAGGCGGACTTCGCGAAGCGGTGGGTCGTCTCGGGTTCGACGCCGAGCGCGGTCGAGGGGCTCTGGACGCCGGAGCTCACCTCCGCGATCGACGCGCAGCACGGCGCGCGCTTCGAGGTGCAGGGGAACTCAGTGATCGTGTTGCCCGAGCACTCCGATCAGTACTTCGACGAACCGCTCGATCGCCTGGTCGACGGGCTCGCCGCGGTCGCTGCGGCGTTGGCGACCGCGCTGCGCGACTCTCCTCAGGGGGCGAGTAGCTCGATCGCGTAGGTGAAGTCGGCCGGCGTGACCGTATTGCCGAAGCGGCCCAACTGTTCGACGCGGAGGAAGTAGCTCCCAGCCGGGACGCCGAACGTCGTCTCGAAGCCGTCGCCGCCCGACGACGAGCCGCACGCGAGGGCGCCGGTGTCGCCGCAGCTCAGGCTGTGCAGCGAGACGCTCATGTCCTCTGAGACGTTGGTCGGTGTGACGCGGAGCTTGGACGCGACGGGCACGACGATCTCGTAGAAGACGTCGAGGCCCGTCGGTTGCTCCGAGTCCGCGGGGCAGGTGAGGGGATCGAGGTCGTTCGCGGCGCCGACGGTCGTCCCGTGCGCAGCGGCGATCGAGCCGTGTCCGCCGGGGAAGGTGATGAGCGTCGGCGAGGCGCACGTGTCGTTGGGCGGCGCTGGCGGTGACGGCTGCACGTCGATGTCGAGCTCGAAGCCTTCCCTGGAGCCGTTGCATTCGAGCTCGGAGCTCGAGCCGCCGCGCTCCAGGGCGATGTACAGCGGACCCGCGGGCACGGAGAACCAGGTTTGGGTGGAGCCGAGGCGGTCCAGACAGACGCCGCCCGTCGGGTTCGTGCAGCTTCCGGAGAACAACGACGCCGACAGACCCGAGTCGTTGGCCATCCTGAGTGATACGTCCGAGCGCTCGGCGAGCGTCAGCGCGTAGTAGACGTCGCCTCGGCTGGAGCTCCCGCACTGTGGCGCGACCGGATCCGGCTCGGCGTAGAGCATCGACCCGCTCACCGACGCGAGGCCTTCGCTCGGAGTCACCGCTTCGGCCGTGGCGCATGTATCGTTGGTGGGGCGCGGCACGGCCTCGCCGCGTGCGACCGTGAGGTCGAACGAACCGAAGAAGCGATCGCTGTTCGTGTGTGAGACGCGGATGACGTAGGTGCCGGCGTCCAGCGACGCGGGGCACACGTCGCGGTTGTTGCAGGCGAGCTCGGCTCCGCCGCAACCGTCCAAGATCTGGATCCTGCTGTCGTCGTTGGCGTCGGTGATGTCCAGGCTCGCGGGTTCGTCCAACGTCACGCTGTAGAAGCGCGCGCGCTGACCGCCACAGCCGGCGCCGGACTCCGGGGCCGCGCCGAGCCACCGGCCCGAGACACGCGCCGGTCCCGACGACAGGTCGAGCACCTCGGCACCCTGGCAGCGGTCGTTGGCGGGCCGTGGGACGTAGTCGAACCGGGTGATTTGCATGTGATACGTGTGGTGGTTGTTCCGCTCCTCCAGGATGAGGGGGTAGGTCCCGGGGGCCACGTCGTCGAGGAAGATCGGATCGGAGTTGCTACCGCAGATGTGGGCGTCCGATTCACAGCCGCCGTTCAAGAATCCGAAGTGCAAACTGTCCTGGGCGTCGAGGTAGAGGGCCGAGCGTTCGTTCAGCGTGAGTTGGTAAACGACGTCGCGACGATAGGGCCCCGCGCAGAGTTGCCCAAGAGTGTCGGCGTCGAGGTCGTCGAAGTCACCCATCAGGTCGTTCTGTCCGCGGGCGAGCGTGACTTCGATGGGGTTCGTGCAGGTGCCCTCTGCGTCGGGGTCGATCTGTCGCGGACGCGCGGTGATGGTGAGCTCGAACAGCGTCGAGGGGTCGCCGAAGACGCCCACGCGGTAGGTGCCCGGATGCAGCGTGAGGTCGAGCGCGTTGCCGCAGACCTGCGTTCCTCGTTCGTCGAGCGGACACTGATCCCCGAACGCGGCCAGGACGTCGCCCGCCAAGCGGATCTCGACGTGGCTCTGGTTGATGAGCACGAGGTTGAAGCGGGCCCACGCGTCCCCGTCGTCGGTTCCACAGGCCACGGCGTCGTCGTCGGTCGGTTCGTCGGGCAGACGGGCCATGTACGTTGCGGTGCGGTCGTCGAGCTCGACGCCGAAGCCGGATTCGCACGCGTTCGCGAGCGGCTCGATCTCCACCGCGTTGATTCGAATTGGTAGCTCGCGCGTCGCGGAGGCTTGTGCGTCATCGATGACGCGCACGGTGAGGGTCGAGGTCCCGACGCGGGTTGGGCGTCCGGTGATTCGAGCGCCGTCCAACTTCAGGCCGACAGGGAGCTCTCCAGCCGCGATCGACCAGGTGTGCGGCACGACGCCGCCCGCTGCTTCGAGCGAGAACTCATAGTCCTCGAAGATCACGCCCTCGGCGAGCTGCTGGGTGAGTAGCGCCAGCGGCGCCTGTAGTTTTGCATCGTCGTCCGAGCACGCCACCAACGTCGTGGTGAGTACCGTTGCGATGACCCAGCGTGAATCCATGCCGAGACCCTGCGAAGCCTCGGCCCTCACGTCAAGCTGGCCTGCAGGTCACCTCGGTAGAGGATCAGCAGCCCGGGTCGTTGCCGCTCTGGGTGAGCGTGCCCGTCCAACCCGACTGACCCGCGACGAACGCGTTGATGGTCGAGACGCAGAGGTTGGGATTGTTGGTCACCTGAATCGGACCGGTCGGAGCCACCGAGGTGTTGCTGCCGCCGAAGGTGATGAGCGCGGAGTTGTTCTCGACGAGGAGCCCGCCAACGCTCAGCCCTCGCCCACCCACGCGCAGTGACGTCGGGCCGTTCATCTGGCGATATTCGAGCGTCGCACCGATGCTGGTGAGGTTCGGCATGAGCGGGAACGTCCCGGGGCCCTGGATGACACCGTCCTGCAGGACTAGATCACCACCCACGGATTGGAGGTCGCGATAGGAGTCCGTCGCCGAGCCCGTCGCGTAGGGGTTGCCGTCGAGGTGCCTGAAGTCTCCGCCGACGGTCTGCAGGGTCCTCAGGAGCTGCTGGACGTTGTTACCGGCGTCGACCTCCAAGTCACCACCCACCTGCGTGAGCGCGCTGGCGAATTGATCCATGTCGGCGTCACCGGTGCCCCCGTCGAAGATCAAGTCACCCCCCACCGCGTTCAGCGCGGAGAGGCCGGTCAGGCTGACGTTGCCGGCGTCGATCTGAATCTGCAAGTCACCTTGCAAGCTCGTAAGCCCGTCGAGGCCGAGCGCGACGCGCCCCCAGTAGCCGGGGGTGATCGCCGGTGAAGTCACGACGAAGTCTCCCGTGATCGTGGTGAGGTTGGGGACCTCGAAGAGATAGGAGGCCTCCTCGCCGGCGGTCAGCGGGAACCGATCGTAGACGACCGAGAGGTCCCCGGTGATCTGCTGCAGGCGGGGCAGGCTGACGTCGTCGGGGCTCAGCGTGGAGACCGTCATGTTGCCCTGCAGAGTTTCGAGGCAAGACCAGTACTTTTCGTCCGCGGCGGTCGCGATGGTGACGTTGCCGATGTACGCGCTGGGTCCGGTGCTCGCGGCGGTGAACAACCGCACGTTGGGCGAGTCGGGTGACTTGCAGTAGTTGACGGCGTCGATCGTCGACCACCCGTTGTTCACGCGATTCTGGATGCACGCGTACGGGCTCTCGCCGCTCGGCGCGATCGCATCGAGGCTCGGGACGGTCCACACGGGGCCGTTCTTCGCCCGCAGGTAGGTCTGCCGACCCGTGCATTCGTCACCGCTCCAATACTGCGCGGGCACGTTGATCGCGGCCTCGAAGAAGTAGACCGTCAGCCCGTCCGGGTAGGTGTAGCCGTCGGTCCCGGTGTAGGCGGTAGCGATCTGGGTGAACGGCCCGTTCGGGTTCGCGCTGGCCAGGATCTGCATCTGCGAACCGGACGCGAGCCAGTAGCCGCGGAAGTTGATCGTCTGCTGCTCGTTGCCGACCTGCGTATTGTTGTACGGGGCCGCCACACAAGCGACGGAGGTCAGCAGGAGCGAAGAGAGCAGGGGGCGTAGCATCAAAGTGTGAGTGCCATCGCGGACCAGAACGTGACCACAAGAATTACGTCGAGTGCTCAGGGCCCCGTCACGATGACCACGCGGGGGCTGAGGTCACCACTGCAGTCGTCGATCGTGAACATCTTCGTGGGGCGCACGAGGAGCTCGTAGTGGTCGGGCGCCCCCTCGAGGAGGTCGAAGCGTGTGGCTTCTCCGAACTCTCCGAACGCGAGCACGTTGCCGTTGTCGCGGAGCTCGTAGGGCGCCGTGGCCACGACGTTCCCGCCGTCGAGCGTGAGCTCGACGAAGCCATCGCGGAAGTCGTAGCTACCACCGCACTCACAATCGACGGTGAACTGTTCGTAGGGATCCTCGTCGAGGTCGACGACGCAGAGCGTACCGCGGTCGAAGAGGACGCCGTCGTCGCGCGGCTCGCCGGACGCGCGCGTCTGAAGCCAAGGCCCCTCGGGCCCCGGCGGGAACGGCTGCGGCGCGAGGCGCTTGCCCTTCGGGCCGTAGTAGAGCTCCTCGGGGGGCGCGCCGGTGTCACACGCGGCGATCAGCGCGACGAGGCCCACGGCGAGGTGCGGTACGAAGCGCATCACGTTGCGTCAGAAGTATACCGTCAGGTGCGCCTGTCCGGCGGCGGATGTGCTCAGGTTGATGAGTTTTTCGTCGCCGTCGGTCAGCTTCGCGATCTGAAAGGAGAAGGCGTACTCGGCGCCCACACTCACTCGGTCGGCGACGTAGTACTCGACGCCCAGCACGGGCCCGATCCCGAACCCGATCAGCGCGTCGTTTTCGATGTCGGTGTAGCCGAGCCCCAACGTCACTCCGGCGTACGGCGCGATCCTGCGCCAGATGCGGAAGTGATATTCGATGCCGCCGTTGAGGTCGAAGCCGACGACCGCGTCGTTGCGCCCGCCTCCGTCCGTGACGTCGCGGAACGCGAAGCCGAACGAGATTGGAATGTGCAGCGCGCGACTCCGAACGATCTTCAGCCCCACCTGCGTGATCGGAAAGTTCGACACCACGCGCGTGTCACCATCGAGCGAGAGGCTCGCCAGGCCACCGAAGCGAAACGAGAGTCCGTAGTCACCCTTGTCCGCGATGACGATGGCTTCTTCCGTGGCCGTGGGTTTCGCGGCGACCGGTTCACACTTGCACACCACCTCGACGGGCGCTGGGTTCACCATCACACCCGCGGTCGTCGTGGCCGTGCCGATCAGCGAAATCAGGCCGATGAAGCTCGTCATGAATCGCGCCGATACCACGCGTTCTGCGCCGCGTCACCGTAGCGCGAGCGGGCGGGGCGTGTACCATGGGCTCGAGATGCGTCACCTCTGCCTCCTCCTCGCTCTGACGCTCGTGAGCTGTGGTCGGTCCGAGCCGCTGCGTCGCGTCGACCCGAACACCACCACGCCGACGACGCCTACGAATCCGACGACGCCCGAGCCCACCTGCCGAATCGTTCGCTACGAGCCCAACGTTCGCATCGTGACCGACGCGTACATCGATGCACCGTACGTCAGCGGCGGCCGGGTCTACCACGCCTTCGCGCGTGGCCAGCTCGATGGGATCGCGGTCATCGACGTCGACACCGAGATCTCATCCCCCTTCCGGGCGGAGCGAAGTCACCGGCGCCTCGTCGACGCACGCGACGGCGCGGTCGCGTGGACCGAGCACACGTCCGACGGGCTGACGCTCTTCTTCGAGCACCCGGACGTCGGCACCGAGCAGATCGCGGGCGTACCGTTCGATCCACGCCCCTACGGGAGCGGCCTGGGCGCCGAGCGGCAGCTGATCGATCGGACGGGGATCGTCTATTCGAGCGAAGGGCTCCGCGCGTGGACACCCGGTCGTCGGCCGTACCTTATCGGTGGACCGTCCGCGGCCTTCAACGCGGTGTTCGGTTCGGGGCACGTCGCGTTCTTCGCGGAGGGCGGCTCTGGCCAAGGGCGCGCGATCGAGGTCGTCGACGTCGCGTCGGGCCGGCGCTCGCTCACGCCGCGCGGGGCCTACGTCGCGCCGCCGCTCCTCACCGGCGGCGCGCTGTACTTCACGGGCGATCGCGTCTCGCGCTTCGACCTGAGCACGCAGCAGACGGAAGTCCTCGGCGGCTCGGCGGGCTGTCGGCTCCGCGACGTGGACGCGGGGGATTTCGTCTCGACGTGTGCACCGCCGGGGCAGAATCATGGTGCGTCGATCGAAGTCTTGATCGACGGCGAGCGCTTCGAGCGCGACCCTGAAGTCGGCATCATCACGATGGCGCGACTCTCCAATGGGCTCGTCGCGTACGTGCACTTCGACAATCCCGACGCACTCTGCCGCGGCGTTGGCACCGGTACCGTCCGACTCTGGGATCCGGACGAAGACCTCGAGACGGTCGTCGCCGAGGTCGGCCCGCCGTGTGATTGCTGCGACTCGATCTCACCCGCGCAGGGCGTGGCGTTCGAAGACGGCATCCTCGCGTGGAACTACGCGCTGGTCGACGCGTCCACCTACGCGATCGGGTACGCGACCTTCGAACCCATCGAGGTTTGTGACTAGCCGCGCTACCTGAAGTGCGCCAGCCAACCCAGGATGTTCGCCCACAGCAGCGGAACGTCCGGATCACCCTGCCAGACCGAGTTGAACTCGATCCACTCGTCGCCCCACAGGAACACCCGGCCTGCGCCCCGCTCGTCGACCACGGCCACGGGGCCCGACGCGAGGGACGCGACGAATTGGGCGCCGGGTGCTGTCGCGGCGACGCGGAAGCCACCGTTGAAGGTGACCGACGTGATGCTGCTCGTGATTGCGTGTGGCACGAAGGTCGTGACCGGTCCATTCAGTAGACCAGAGACGTACGAGACACCGACGTCCAAGAGGAGTGAGTTCGGACGATCGATGTCCGACGCCGCTCCGGTGTAACCGCTCATGGCCATCAACCCACCGCCGCCCGCGACCCACGCCTCGACGTGCGCAGCCTCCGCGGGCTGGTAGTTACGAATGAGTCGGTCGACGATCACGATGTCGTAGGGGGCGAGTGTTGACGCCGAGATCGACGCGGTGCCCGTCGCCTGTAGTCGCACGACCGTGACGCCGTTCGAGCTGAGCCACGCCTCGAAGTTGGAGGTCGGGTGCACGCCGGGTGCGCCGAGGATCGCGATCGAGAGGCAGTCGTAGATGCCGTCGCCGCCGACGTCCAGGTCGTCGGTGAGGCCGTTACAGTCGTTGTCGATGTCGTCGCACACCTCGGCGCCCGTCGGGGTGCAGCCTGCGTCGCGTGGTCCGCCATCGCGGACACCGCCGTCGCGGAAACCGGCGTCCGTGGACCCGGCGTCGTTGGCGCCTGCGTCGTGCGGACCTGCGTCGGTGCCGCCCGCGTCTCGTGGGCCGCCGTCGCCAGGGCCCGCGTCGCGGTCTCCGGCGTCGGTGCCGCCTGCGTCTCGTGGTCCGCCGTCGTAGAAGCCCGCGTCCCTCGCGCCCGCGTCTCGTGGGCCGCCGTCGCCAACGCCGGCGTCGCGCGTTTCACCACCGTCGTGCGTCGCTGCTCCCCCATCGCGGTCGATCACATCGTCGTCGCCGGTGCCGCAGCCAGCCACGGCCAGGAAGAGAAGGAGCCAACACCAACGGTGGATCTGCATCATCATTCCCTCGCTATCGTACCGGCGTTACTTGCGGAGCGCCGCCGCGACCGCCCCGAAGAACGCCGCGCGGTGGCCGGTGAATTCTTTACCCACCGCCTTCGGCCACATGCTGTGGGACGCGATGACCAACCCATCCTGCGGGCTCACCCAGATCGACTGGCCGAAGATCCCCGCGGCCGCGTAGGTCCCGTCCTTCAGCCACCACAGGTAGCCGTAGCCCGGGTACCCCTTCGAGGGGGTCGTGGACTGCTTCATCCAGTCGGCGGGGAGTGCGTCGCCGCTCGCGAGCGTGAACATCCCAACGCGGCCGTAGTCCCGGAGGGTCGCCGCGAGGCAGCAGCCGCCGTGCTCCGCGCCGTCCTTCTCGAGGAGCGGCCACACCGCGTCGCGCTGCATGCCGAACGGCTTCCAGATCTTCTCCGACAGGTACGGCGCCAGGTCGCCGCCGATCGCCGAACGAAGCATCGCGCCGACGAGGTGCGTCTCCCCGGTGTTGTAGTTGAACTTCGTGCCGGGCTCCGCCGCGCGCGGCTTCGATGCGAGGTAGGCGAGGTGCTCGGGCGCCGTGAAGCGTGCGGTCTTGCCGATGTCCGACTCGGGATCCGCGTAGTCCTCGTTCCACTCCACCCCGGACGCCATCTGCAGCACGTTCTCCACCGTCACGCCGTCGTACGCGGAGCCGGCGAGGTTCGGGAGGTACTTCGTGACCGGGTCGTTCACCGAACCGATCTTGCCGTCCTTTACCGCTGCCCCGATCAGGAGCGAGACGATCGACTTCGTCACCGAGAACGAGATCCACCGGGTGTTCGCGTCGTTGCCACCCTCGTAGCGTTCGAGCACCACGCGACCGTCCTTGATGACCAACAGCCCGACCACGTGGTTGTGCGCGACGAACCCATCCGTGTCGAACGTCTTGCCGTCCACGGTATACTGAATGGAGGGCAGCGGGTCCCCCGCGGGGAGCTCGGACGCCGTCTCCGCCGCCGCGACGGTGCGCGTCGGGCCGAGGCGCTCGACGCTCTGGTAGCCGACCTTCTGCTCCTCGGGCGTCCAGAAGAGGATCCGCTCGGGGTTCGGGAGGGCCGTGGCCTTCGACGTGCTCGGTTGCGCCTCCGTCTTCGCAGCGCTCGCGCACGCGGTGAGACAGAGCAGGAGAGCCGGGGTGAAGCGCATGGCGCGGGAGCATGGCACGTCTCGCGGACTTTGCCATACTCCGCGCATGGCCAACGGCTTCGACCACACCACCACCGCCGACGAAGTCCTCGCCGGCCTCGATCTGTCGGGCCGCCGTATCCTCGTCACCGGGGGCAACAGCGGGCTGGGCGCCGAGACCGCACGGGCGCTCGCCGCGGTGGGTGCCGACGTCATCATCACCGCGCGCGACGATGCGAAGGGGCGCAGCGCCGCCGAGGCGATCGTCGCGGCCGCGGGCCGCGACGTCGAGTACGAGACGGTCGAGCTCGGATCGCTGGCGAGCGTCCGAGCGTTCGGTGCGAGGTTCCTCGAAACGTTCGACCGGCTCGACGTGTTGATCGCCAACGCCGGGGTCATGGCGTGTCCGAAGGGCAGCACCGAGGACGGCTTCGAGACGCACTTCGGCATCAACCACCTCGGCCACTTCTTGCTCACGACGTTGCTCCTCCCCGCGCTCGAGAAGTCGACGGCGGCACGCGTGGTCAACCTCAGCTCTTCGGCGCACCAGCGCGGCGCCGTGCACTTCGACGACCTCGCTTACGAACGCACGCCCTACGAGAAGTGGGACGCGTACGGGCAGTCGAAGACGGCGAACATCCTCTTCACGGTCGAGCTCGACCGTCGCTATCGCGATCGCGGCGTCCGCGCGTTCGCCGCGCACCCCGGCGTCATTCAGACGAACCTCGTCCGCCACCTCACCGAGGACGAGCTCGCCGCGATGTTCGAACGTTTCTCGGCGCTCCCCGGCGCCGTCAAGACCGTGGAGCAGGGCGCCGCGACGAGTGTCTACGCGGCGGCGCACCCCGAGCTCGAAGGCAAGGGCGGCCTGTACTTCGCGGATTGCCAGACGTGTGAGGTCGACGACGAAGCGCGAGGGATGCGACTCGTGCGGTCCTACGCGATCGACCCCGCGAACGCGGAGCGATTGTGGCGGGTGTCGGAGGCGATGACCGCCGCCTGACGCGGTTCATTCGCCGGGGTGCTCGACGAGGAGCGTCGAAGCGTTGTCTCGGTACTGTACGCGCACCGCTGCGCGTTGGACGTCGTACTCGGGGAGCTGCACGAGGAGGCCGACGCCGTTGTTGGAGACGATGCCGTCTTCGAGGTCCAGCTCGGGGGCCGGCGAGCCGACGATGCCGGTGTAGCGCACGCCGGCTCCGAAGTTGTCGTCGATCGAGAAGCGACGAACGATCGTCGTCGTTCCGGGCGCCACGGCGAGACCCGCGCCGAACATGTTGTACGTCTTCGCGTCCCCGATGGCGGTGGTGCCGCGCAGGATGACGTCGGTGAGGTCGAGCGAGGCGGTCCGGTTCGGGTCCGCGTTGATCGCGAGAATCGCGGCGTCTCGGTTGTCCTCTGCGAGGAACCGTTCGCCGACGACCATGCCGTCGCCCTGCACGAGCAGGCCGAACCCACCGAAGTCGATCTCCGAGGTCTGGTTGGGAGCGCGGATGATGCGTCGGTGGGGCCGACCGTCGACGGTGCGCACGTGGTCGAGGTCGACGCGCCCTCCGATGACCTCGACGTTGGCGCGGTGGCTGCCGGCGAAGACGCCGCGCAGCACCGAAGCGGAGCTCTCGGTGCCGGACACGAACAGCCCGACGCCGTGGCCTTCGTTCGACGTGCTGCCGAGGGTGTCGGCGACCGTGACGTCGGTGAGCTCGAGGTACGCGCCGGGCGGGCCGCTGGACTGGACGCTCACCGCTCGGTAGTGCGCGCGTTCGATCTTCGCGCGCCGCACGGTGACGATGGCGCCGCGCTCGACGTGGACGCCGCGACCGTTGCCGCCGTTCCCGTCCTCCGCGACGCCGTCGATCGACAGGTCTTCGATACGTACGGAGCCCCCGCGCAAGAACGCGCCGGCGTGGCGAACGTTCGTGAACGCCGCGCGCGTGAGGGTGACCGACGAGGAGATGGTGCCGAGCGCCGTCCCGGTCTCTGCGGCGCGATCTCCGGTCGTCGTGTCGACGATGAGATCGGTGACCGTGGCGACGCCTCCTTCGAACCGTGCCCCGTATCCCGCGGACCTTCGGATCGTGACGCGTTCGAGCACGCTCGTGGTGTCGACCGCGTCGATGCCGCGGCCGCGCTCGTCGTCGGTGAAGCGGATGTCGAGGAGCTGGACGTCGGTGAGGTGAAGGGCGCCGCCCTCGTGGTGGATCGCGTCGCCGTCGACGTCGCGGAGCGAGGCGCGTGACACGGTGACGGTCGCG
The DNA here is from genome assembly GCA_040218735.1 of Deltaproteobacteria bacterium. Lineage (GTDB taxonomy): Bacteria > Myxococcota > Kuafuiibacteriia > Kuafuiibacteriales > Kuafuiibacteriaceae > JAUHYN01. Next base: position 469,748 of record JAVJQW010000023.1, on the reverse strand, counting down.
TTGGAGGCGCTCAGCGCCGTGCCGTTTACGTTGCGCCAGGCGACGTCCGTGAACGTCCCTTCCCCGTCGACGTGCGCGCCGGTCGATTGCAGCAAGCTCCGGAGGACGACCGCCCTGCTCGCGTCGTCGACACGGAGGCCTCCGTCCCACGCGACGTCGGCCGCGTCGACGGTGGTGGAGGTCAGATCGAGCGGACCGGCTCCGACGACGCCAGCGAGCGTTCCGCGCGCATCGGTGAGCGTGACACCGGTGCCGAGCACTGCGACGCCCTCGAGCGCGACCGCACCGCCCTCCACGCCGACGCCGCGAACGATCACGTCTTCGAGGCGCAGCGTGCCGCCCGTCGACGAGACGGTGTCCAGCGTGAGTCGTTCGAACGTGATGTCTGCGTCGACGACGGACAACGACGCACCGGTCACGATCGTCTCCGCGGCGCAGGCGCCGCGCACGGTGAGATCGGACGAGAGCGTGATGGCGCGACCGAGGGTGTGCGTCCCGATGGAGAGCACGATGGTCGCGCCCGAGCCCGCGCGAACCAGCGCGGCTTCGATCGAACCGTACGGGGCCGCGCGTGTGCCCGTACCGGAGGCGCCCGGCTGAACGTAGATGGCGCCGGCCGGTGCGTCGGACGGCCACGGCGCGTCACACGCGCCCAACGGTCGGCAGGTCGCCGCGCCAGGGATGCGGAACGTCCCGGCGGCGCACGCACGGACGTCTGCGGGCCACGGCGTACAGGCGCCGTCCTCGACGGACCACCCCGCGGGGCAGGGCTCGACGACGACGGGTGCGGGCAGCGCCGGGGGCGCGGGAGCGTCCGGCTCATCGATCGGGGGCGGAGCCGTGCAAGTCTGCTTGCATTCGGGGGTCGTCGCGTCCTCGTAGCAGCCCCCGGACTCGATGCACTCCACGGCGCTCGGGACGACGCGGCAGACGCGGTTGCGCACGCGCCGGTCGACCTCTTCGGCGGTGGTGTCTTCGAGCGGCGCGGCGGAGATGTCCGGGCACCCCGCGCTCGTGAGGCACGTCGCGGGCAACGTGACGTTCAGCGTATTGAGGCCCGACCGGAACTCCGTTCGGATTCGCTGCGTGAGCTCGGTGCTGCTGTCCGGGTTGCCGACGATCTCGATCTCGACCGCGTCGGCGACGTCGCGCTCGACGGCGAACAAGAGTGGGAGACAGTCGGGCGGCGTGTCACGTACCGTGAAGCTGAACCGCTCGGGCGGGGCCTCGCCGCCGCCGATCGACACGGCGACCGATCGGAGGTCGGCGAGCACTGCCGCTTCTGCATCCACGACGACGACGATCGCGTCCGGCGCGCCGCACGACACCAACGCCAACGGCCACAACGCTCGCAACGGACACGCCACCGCCTCTTTTCACCACGGCGCCCTGGTCGGTGCCAAGCGGGGCGTTCAGAGCTGCGTGCGGAACTTTTCGGCGTGGTCCTGCGCGTACTGGCGGACGCTGCGCGGCTTCGACTTCGTCAGCCGCTCCACGTCGCCGGTCACCGGGGCAGCCGCGCCCGCGCGCACGACCTGGAAGAGGCCGACGAGCAGCTGGGCGTAGTCGCTCGGCAGCCCCGCTCCGGAGAGGTTCTCCGCGAACGTCCCCTCGTCCGTGTCCACGTACTGGATCGTCCGTCCGCCGACGTTCGAGAGGATCGCCGCGGCCTCGGCGTAGGTTAGCGCCGCGGGGCCGGTCAGTGTGTACGCCTTCTGCGTGACACCTTCGTCGAGGAGCGCGGCGACGGCGGAGGCCGAGATGTCGCGAGCATCGATGAACGAGGTCTTGGCGTCCGCGGCGGGGAGCGGGATGACGCCGGCCTTGGCGATCGGCTCGTACCAGAACGTGTGGAAGTTCTGATCGAACCAGTTCGGTCGCAGATGCGCGAACGGGACGCCGGTCGCTTCGACCGCGAGCTCCAGACGCCGCAGCGGGATCTCGTCGCTGGCGTCGACGCCCATCGCCGTCATCGTGACGATGCGCTTCACACCCGCGGCCACGCTCGCCTCGACGACGGGCGCGAGGAGCGCGTGGGCGTCGGCGTGGCCGGGAGGCGAGAGGAGGAACACACGGTCGACGCCGTCGAGCGCCTGTCCGTACGTCTCGGGGTTGGTCGCATCGAACGCGACGGGGGTCGCACCGCGCGGGCCTGCGTAGCCGCCGGGGCTGCGTGTCGCGGCGCGAACGTCGGCGCCGCGCGCGACGAGGCCCTCCACGAGGCCGGCGCCGACCGTTCCGGTTGAACCTAGGACGAGAATCTTGGTCATTTCAGTGTGGCTCCTTTGTGCCTCGAAGTTAGGCGCCGCGGTCGAGGTCGACCATGTTCGAGGCTCGCGTCGGCCTATCCAGAACGCTCAACGCGTAGACAAACGGTGATGCCGCTGACATCGTCAAATGATGGACGTCTTGAGCGACATCCTCCGCGGCGGCTCCAAGCCGGTCATCCTCAGCCGACACGAGTATCGGGGCGCCTGGGGCGTTCAGCTCGACGGTGGCGCCACGGCCGGCCTGCACTTCGTCGAGAGCGGCGAATGTTGGTTGCGCGTCGGACGCGACCCCGCCGTGAAGCTCTTGCAAGGCGACGTCGCGCTCCTCCCGCGCGGCGCGAAGCACACGATCGCCGATGCTCCGCGCCGGCGCGCCCAGCCCCTCGACCAGTTCCTCGCGGCCGCGCCGACCCACGACGTGCCGGTCAACGCACGCATCGTGTGCGCCGCCCAGAAGCTCGGCTCTGACCTGCGCGGTCTTCACCCGCTCCTCCGCGAGATGCCGGAGCTCATTCACATCCGCGCGGAGATCATCCAGTGCTGCCCCTCGCTGTCGCCCTGTCTGCGACTGTTGCTCGCCGAGCTCCGCGACGAGTCGCCGGGGCGGTCCGCGGTCGTCGAGCTGCTCCTCGAGGCGTTCCTCGTCTACGTCGTCCGCCACTGGGTCGAGAACGAGGCGCCCGACTCGGGGTGGGTCGGCGCGATGCGCGACAAGCGGCTCGCGCGCTCCCTCGCGGCGATGCACGAGCAGCCGGAGGCGTCCTGGTCCGTCACGTCGCTCGCCCGCGTCGCGACGATGTCGCGGCCGGCGTTTGCGCGTCGCTTCCGCGACACACTCGGCGACACGCCGCTCGGCTACCTCACGCGCCTGCGGATGGCGCGCGGCGCCGAGCTGCTCCGCACCACGGACGACACCCTCGCCCAGATCGCCGAACGTGTGGGGTACACGTCGGAGTTCGCTTTCTCGCGTGCGTTCAAACGCGCCGTCGGCGAAGCGCCCGCGTTCTACCGCGCCGGCGCAGCTCAACCGGCCTGACCGACCGGAGCCGGACGGTGTAAGTTCCGCCGGGTGGTCTGGGAGCTGATCGATTCCTCGCCCGTGCCCGGGGGCGAGGGGGTGTTGTCGCTGCACCGTCGCGACGACGACTTCGCCATCTTCATCGACCACCGACGCCTGATGGACTCGCGCGTGCACGACTCCGAGCTCGCCCTCGCACGGCTCACGTGCACGGCGGACACCCGTTTGATCTTGATCGGTGGTCTAGGTATGGGGCTCACGCTCCGCGCCGCGCTGGACCAGCTCGGCGAAGACGCGCGGGTCCACGTCGCGGAGCTCGTGCCGGCCGTCGTTCGCTGGAACCAGGGTCCCCTCGGTGTCGTGTCGAACCGCGCGCTCGACGATCCGCGCGTGACCGTCGTGACCGACGACGTCGGCGTCGTGATGCGGTCGGCGAAGTGGGACGTCATCCTCCTCGACGTCGACAACGGCCCTGAAGGCCTCACGCGCGCGGATAACGATCACCTCTACGCGACGTCGGGCCTCGACGCGGCGTTCGACGCGCTCCAGCCCGGCGGCGTCCTCGCGGTGTGGTCCGCGCAACCCAACGACGCATTCACGGCGCGGCTGGAGTCACGCGGCTTCGGCGTACGCGTCGAGATCGTGCGCTCCGGCGGCCTCGACCGGAGCGACCACGTCATCTGGATCGCGACGCGCCCCTGACGCGGTACGACGCAACCGGGACAGATGCGGTAGGCTCCCCGGCGGCGGCGCGCTCCGAGTATCGCGAGGTCTTCGAACCTCGGCTCTGGGGCTCCTCCAGGGTTGCGTGATGAGTAGAACGGTTCGTCGCCTGGCCTCCACTACGCCGTTCGACGTAGGACCGGCCAGGCCCAACCGGTGAGTCGGAGCGCGTTCGCCCCATGATCGTCGTCGCCCAAGCGCTCGCGCGTGCGTTCCTCGCCTCCGACTGGACGAAGCGCGGGCTGCTCGAGTTTGGCCACGCGGCGTTGTTGCCGCCGGCGCCGTGGCTGCCGGAGGTGGTCGACGCCGTTCATGGTCGGTACCGACGCCCGCCGCGCTTCGAGACTTTGTGGCGGTTCGTCCACGCGCTGCCGGCGTACGAGGACGCGGAGCCGATGCCCATCCCGGCGCGGTACTTCTTCCCCGCGACACACATGCACGTGCCGCGGTGGCCGGTGCGATCGGTCTGCGACGTCGCCGAGCTCGCGCGCTGGCTCGAGATGCCGCTGCGTTCGCTCGAAGGTTGGGCGGACGTGAACGGCTACCTCGATCGTGCGCCGCCGGGGCCGCTGCATCACTACGTCCGTTACTTCGCGGGGGCGCGGTTGATCGAAGCACCGAAGGCCCAGCTCGCGAAGATCCAGCGGAGGATCCTGCGCGACGTCCTCGAATCCATCCCGGTGCACCCTGCGGCGCACGCGTATGTGCGCGGCCGATCGCACCGCACCAACGCCGCGATGCACGTCGGGCGTCGGTTGGTGCTGCGCTTCGACTTGCGGCGGTTCTTTCCGTCGATCTTCGCCCGTCGGGTGCGCGCGGTCTTCATGGCGGCCGGCTATCCGGAGACGGTGGCCGAGCTGCTCACGGGGCTCACGACGACCACTACGCCGACGCACGTCACGCGTGAGCCGATCTACAGCGGCCGTCACCTCCCGCAGGGGGCGCCGAGCTCGCCGTACCTCGCGAACCTCGTCGCGTTTCGACTCGACGTGCGCCTGGCCGGCCTCGCGGATCGCTTCGGCGCGACGTACACGCGGTACGCCGACGACCTCGTGTTCTCGTCGGACGAATCGTACGAGGCGCTCGCAGACGCAGTCGCGATGATCGTCGCGGACGAAGGTTTCACGCTCCACCGCGCCAAGACCCGCTGGATGCGCGCGCACCGTCGGCAGACCGTGACCGGGCTCGTCGTGAACGCACACCCCGCGGTGTCGAAGCGCGAGCGCAAACGTCTGGAGGCGACGCTGTTCAACCTCGCGCGGGACGGGGGGGACGCCGACGCTCGCGATCGCCTGCGCGGGCGGATCGCGCACGTCGCACAGGCCCACGCCGCGCACGGACGGAAGCTGCTCGCGCTCTTCGAACGAATCGACTGGTCCGGCGGGTGAGACTCGTTAGGATGCCTCTGTGCTGTATCGGTATCTGATGGACCTCGAGATCGACGGCGTCGAGCGCGGGCACCTCGCCGACGCGATCGAGGACGAGGACTTCCCGCTCGCGGACGCGATGGGGCCGGAGGAGCTCGACGCCCGCATTCGGTCGGGGCGCCTCGCGATCGACGCCGAGACCGAGGAGCGCCTCCCGTGGTTCGCGCAGACGATCGAGATCCTATCGATCTACCTGTCGACGTACGTGACGGGGCTGGAGATCGCCGAGTCGCGTGACGCTTCGGGCACGCGCGACGGGGTGGAGATCCTGAAGTACGTCGGGCGCAAGGGCGACGTGATCGCCGTGCCGCTCGAGCACACCATCGCGTTCCCGTCGGGGGAGATCGAGCCGGGCGAAGAGGACATCACGCACCTCGAGAAGAACTGGTCGGCGCTCCCGCGCTGGGCGCAGGACGCGTACCGCCTGAAGTTCCCGCTGCTGCGTCGGTTGTAGCGCTACGGCGTCACCGCGATCGTCGACGGGATGTTCTCGCTGCCGTCCGCGAAGTCGAAGTCGCCGAGGCTCACGACCACCCCCGGCCCCTGGATCGCGAGGCGCGCGATGTTCGGGAAGCCGTTTGCGTCCACCGAGCTGACGAAGACGCGCCCGTTCAACATGCCGCGCTCGATCGGAGCCATCTGCCCGGCGAGGCCGATGCCCGTAATGCGGTCGACCTCGGTCAGGCCGTTGCCCTGGTCGGCGAGCACGGCGACGCGGCCGGGTTGGAAGAGCGCTACGAGCGCGGTCTGGTCGTCGGCGGACCACAGGACGTCGGCGGGATCGGTGAGGCCCGTGATGCGCCCGCGGTCGACGAGGGTGTCGCCGACGACGTCGACGATCGCGAGTTGCTCGGTCTTGGTCGAGAAGCCCGAGTTGTTCGGGATCAGCACGGTCGAGCCGTCGTGTTTGGCGGCGATGCGGTCGGCGGAGATCGCGTCGGTGTAGATGTCGGCGGTGACGACGGATGTGAAGCCGCCGGCGGAGACGGAGAGGAGGCGCACGTCGTCGTCGTCGATCGGGTCGAACACCGCTTGGCCGCCGAGGATGACCCAGCGGTCTTGGCCGACCGGGACGAGGGACTGCGGGAGCCGCAGCGGGAAGAACGCGTTGGTGTCGACGGTGAGCTGGCCGTCGCACGCGATGCGGACGGTGGAGATGCCGGCGGTCGGGGAGCTGTCGAAGCCCACCGCGAAGGCGGACTCGCCGTCCGGGGCGATGCGGAGGTCGCCGAACAACGCGGGCTCGAGCGCGACGGTGTCGACGACCGTGACGTTGGCGGCGCCGTCCACCGCGAGCGAGGCGACTTCGCCGTCTTCGCCGAGCACCAGCGCGATGCCGCCGAAGGGGAGGAACTCGATCCGCGCCGGGCGGAAGCCGACGTTCACGCGGACGCCGTCGTCGACGAGGTTGCCGTCCGCGGCGACCGACATGGAGCGCACCTGGGTACCGGGGGTGTTGGGGTCCGCGGTGAATCCGTGGCCGACGAGGAGGACCCGCGGTCGATCCGGATCGCCGAGCGCGTCGAAGCCACAGGACGTCGCGGCGCCGCCGTCCCTCGCGCCACCGTCCGTCACGTTGCCGCCGTCTCGCGAACCACCGTCGAGGGAGCCGGCGTCGAACGGTGAGACGTTCCCTCCACCGTCGCGTCGTGGACCGGCGTCGCGGTCGGTGACCTGGTTCAAGAGGTCGTTGCCGGTGCACCCGGCGAGGGTGACCGCGGTGATGAGGAGGGCCGAACGCCGCATCGCCGAAGCCTCCTCCATCCGCTCTGCGTTGTGGACCGACGGTCGACGGACGCGCGTTCGTGTTCAACGTGCACCCGACCCGCGAACCAGCGTCGAAGATCGGCGCCGGGACGTTCGCCCCACACTGAATGCGCCACACACGATCGTAGGTCTCGACAATCGCGACGACTTCTATGGCTCGGCGCTCGCGCCGTTCAGGTGGGGCGGACGGGGTCTCGATCTCACCACGTAAGTATCTGTATTGATTTGGGTATTCGTTCTGCGGCGCGCAACGTTCTTCGTGCCTCCGCCGAAACAAGATCTCGTGAATCGGTTGGAGCACGTCGTCACGTCGAACCTCGAAGTCGGGACCGAGGAGCGCTTCGCGCTGCCGGCGCACGCGTTCGAGGCTATTCGCCGCGCGCTCGCCGCGGCGGCCGAGACCCGACAGGCGAAGGCGGAGCTCTACCGGTACCTCGCGTTGGCCGCCGCGTTCGACGGCAAGCTCGAGTCGCCCGGGGTCGCCCTGCGGATGCGCGCGTTGCTCGCGGCGGAGCCGGAGGCGTTGCGCGTCGTTCAGCTCCAGCTGATCCACGCGGAGCACATCGACGAGACGCGTCGCTTCCGTCGGCGCGAGGGGAGGGCGGTCGACCTCGACGCGCCCGTGCACGATCGAAACGAATCTATTGAAGGGACCATACCGCTGCGTGAGTTTCTCGACGTCGCCGGCGGGATCGGCGTGCCGCGTGTGCGGCGCGTGAGGTGAAGAAGATGACCGATACGACTGTCGACAACGATCGAACCCGAGTGCGCGCCACCGAGCGCGCCAACGACGACAAACAGCCTACGGGCGCCGACCTAGCGGAGGTCACCAAGGCGGCGGACGAGGTGAACGGGCGCGACGTCTCGGGGCAGGCGCTCCAGACCGCCGGCACGACGCACACGCCGGACACCTTCAAGGTCGCGGATGTGAACGGCGCGCGGTCGAAGGACAACCCGGCGTCGTTCCTCGCGGACACGACGCTGTCGCAGACGCAGATGGCGGAGCGTCTGAAGGGCATGACGACGCCCGAGCTCACACAAACCGTGAAGGGCGTCGACGCGAAGGACATGGGCTTCGGCAAGAACGTTACGCCCGACGGGTGGAAGGCGCTGCACGGGGAGATCGATCGACGCTTCTCGGACGCGACGAAGAACCGCGACTTCAACAACCCCGAGCTCGCGGAGCTGTCGCGTGAGACGCAGCGGCAGTACCAGTTCGGGGACAAGACCGCGCCCTGGTCGGAGAAGTCGTGGCGGGAGCTCGCGCGGAGCGACACGGCGCTCGCTCGGCGCGACGACGCGAAGGCGGCCGAGACCTACAAGACGCTCGGGGAGGCGAACCGCCTCGCGCAGCACCGCGTGGCGGGCTCCACGCCGCCGTCCGAGATGACCAACGCGCAGCTGCTCGACAAGGTGGATGGCATCCCGGGACGCGCGCTCGCCGGTGAGTTCATCGCGGCGACCGGCATCCCGGGGATGCTCGCGCAGGCGGCGGGGGAGTCGAAGTCCCAGGCCCAGCTCCAGGAGCTGCAGAAGCGCATGGAGGACGGTCGCATCCCGAAGTTCGATCCGGCGAAGGGGACGGACGGGAACGTGGGGGCGGCGCTCGGCGTCGCGACGACGATCGCGCAGCTCGGCAACCCGAAGAACTGGGCGAAGAAGGGCATCGACATGGTGCGCGGGCTCTTCAAGAAGAAGGGCGCGCCGCGACCGGACGTCGGCGACACCAAACGCATCACCGGGGAGCTGCGGGAGATCGCCGCGGAGGACGGTCTGCGCAAGCAAGGCTTCGACGTGCGTCGTTGGAACCAGGAGTTCGGCGACACCGAGGTCGATCTGATGATGACCACGGGGCGTGGACGCTACGGTGTGCTCGTGGGCGGTGAGGCCAAGGCCATGCGCAACGGCAAGATCGACGAGGACGCGGTGCGTGACTCGCTCGAGAAGTTCCGTCGCGCCGACGATCTGCTGAAGGACCCGGACGGCCCGTTCCGGAACGACGGCGCGGGGGCGATCATGGCGTTCCCGAAGGGCACGGATCGTCGCGTGATCGATCGGTTCATCAAGGAGCTCGGACACGGTCGCGTGATGACGTTCTGAGGCGTATCTTCGCCCGCGTGTTGCTCGAACGATTGACGGAAGACGCGCCGGTCGTGGTGGACGGCGCGATGGGTTCCGAGATCGAGGCGGCGGGCGTCGACGTCGACAACCCCCTGTGGGGGAGCGCGGCCCTCCTCACGCCGGAGGGTCGCGCGCTCAACGAGCGGTTGCACCGGGCTTACCGCGACGCCGGCGCCGAGCTGCTGATCGCAAACACCCACAACCTGTCGCTTCGTCACTGCGCGGCGTACCTCGAAGCCAGGGGCGACCCGACGCCCGCGGACACGTTCCTGCGTCGGCTGCACCGCGCGGCGATCGAGAGCGCCCGGAGCGCGGGGACGTGGATTGCAGGCTGCCTTGCATCACCGGACGTGCCGTACGCCGAGGAGGCCTCGCTGACGGCGGCGGAGGTCACGGAACGTTTGCGGGTGCAGTTCGAGGCGCTCGTGGAGCTCGCACCGGACATCGTGTTGTTCGAGATGCTCACGACGAAGGCGGACGTCGAAGGTGTCGCTGCGCTGCTCGACGATCGCGTGCCGGTGGGGGTGGGGCTGGTGTGTCGTGCGGACGGTGCGATGCGCTCCGGGCTCGCGATCGAAGACGCCGTCGCCATCCTCGGGGAGCGGGTCTCGGTGTTCTTCGTCCAGTGCATACCGGTCGACGAGGTCGACGCGCCGCTCGAACGACTCCTCGCCGCGACGGACGCGCCCGTCGGTGTCTACGCCAATGACGGTCGACGCTGGGTGGACGGACGTTGGCACGGCGCGTCGGCGTCGTGTGAACACTACGCCGACCGCGCAGTGCGCTGGGTCGAGGCGGGGGCGAAGCTGGTCGGGGGGTGCTGCGGGACGGGCCCGCAGCACGTCGCGGCGATCGCGGAGCGGCTCAGCCGCCGTTGAGGCTGAGCGTTCCGGGCTGACCGTAGAGGTTGGTCGAGCGCGAGGTCCCCTCGGTGACGGTCGCGGTGATCCCGCTCGACGCCCAGTCCGACACGTTCGCCGCTTCGACGGCGATGCGTCCGCCGCCGCCGCCGGCGTAGTAGCCGTACGCGCCGTTCGCTTCGAGGCGTCCGCCCGAGGCGTTGAGGCTGCCCGCGGTGACCCACACGCTGCCGCCCGCGCCGCCCGAGTCGTAGGCCGCGCCGCGGCCGCCGCTCGCGTGGATGCGGCCGTCCAACGCAAACGCCCCGGCGACGATGACGCGCACCGCGCTGCCGCCGTTGCCGCCGCGGTACGAGGCGTTGGAGTTCGAAGCGCTGGTGCCGCCCGCGCCGAACGTCACCGGCTGCGTCGCGCTGCCGAAGGTCGGCGTGACGTTGCCCGACACCGGTCCGCCGAGCCCGCCGTGGGAGCCACCGGTCGACGCGGAGCCGCTCGCGGTGACGTTGCCGTTCGTGCGCGCGGAGTAGCCGTTCCCGCCCTGGCGCGAGCCGAGGTAACCGCGCGCCGTCGCGTCGAGGTGGGCGTTGGTGCCCATCGACATGGTGTCGGCGAGGACCGTGAGGCCGTAGACGGCCGCGAGGCTCGGGGCCCAGGCGTGGACGCGGGTCGAGCCGCCGAGGTCGAGCGTCGCGCTCTCCAACAGACGCAACAGGAGGTACGGGCTGCCGGCGGTGTCGAGGTCGTTCGCGGTGAGCCGGATGCCGGTGATGACCGCCGAGTCGATGATCTGCGCGAGGTCGAGGTCGAGGTGGCTCAGGTAGAGGTCCGCCTGCTCCTCCTGGAGGTACTCGTCGAGGACGTCGAGGTGACCCGCTTCGACGTTGACGTCGCCGCGGAACGTGACGTCCTCCCACGTGGTCGAGAAACCTTCGACGTACCAGCGCCGCCCCGGGCTCGTCGCGCCCGTCATGTCGCCGAGCACGGTGATCGAGGTCGCGGAGTTCGCGACGATCGGGAACGTGGTCGCCGGGTCTTCGGCGTCCGGGACGAGGTCGAAGCCGACGAGCACGTTCGGCTCGAGGTGACGCGACGACGTGAGCACCGTCTGGTTCACCGACGACACGTTGCCGAACGCGCCGATCGGCGTGCGCCCGAACGTGGCGTTGAAGTTGACCGCCGCGGTGACGAGCAGGTTCGGGTTCACCTGCGCGCGCGGCCACGCGACGATCGTCCCGCTGCCGCCGTAGAGGTTCGACGACCGCGAACCGCCGCCGCCGACGCTGATCATCGCGTCGTCCGGGGCGAAGCCGTTGATCGCGTCGTAGTGGAGCGCGACGCGCCCGCCGCCGCCGCCGGCGTAGTAGCCGTACGCGCCGTTGGCGGTGACGCGGTGACCGGTGGCCGAGCTGTTGATGGTCCCCGCCTCGATGAGCACGGAGCCGCCCGCGCCGCCCGAGTCGTAGGCCGCGCCGCGCCCGCCGTCGCTGCGGACGAAGCCGTCGAGGGTGTAGATGCCGCCGACGACGATGTGGATCGAGCTGCCGCCGTTGCCGCCGCGGTAGGAGGCGTTGGAGTTCGACGCCGACGTGCCGCCGCCGCCGATGGTCAGCGGCCAGACGGGGTCGCCGTACGTCGCCGCCACGGTGCCGCCCGCGCCGCCGTAGCCGCCGTGGGAGCCGCCGGTCGACGCGCTCGCGCTCGCGGTGTTGTTGCCGAGCGTGCGCGCTGTGTAGCCGTTGCCGCCCTGGCGCGAGCCGAGGTAGCCGCGGCCGCTGGTGAGGATCGAGGCGTTCGTCGCCTGCGTCATCGTGTTCGCTTGAATGTAGAGCGGGTACACGGCGGCGAGTGTCGGCGCCCAGTTGCGGACGGTCGCGTTGCCGGTGAGGTCGAGCGTCGTGGAGCGGAGATCCTGTAGCGTCGTGAGGCTGCTGCCGCCGAGGACGATGGCGTCGCCGCCCAGCGTGCGCGTGTAGATGTCGGTGCCGCCCGAGACGTCGACGTTCGTCGAGAAGATGTCGTGGGCGTCGAGCGTCGCGGTGTCGCGGACGACGAGGTTCTGGCTGATCGTGAGCTGCCCGACGCTCAGGTTGGCGTCGCCCTCGACGATCACCTCCTCGAACTGCGTCTGGTAGTCGAGCACCGAGAACGAACGGCCGGCCGCGGTGGCCGCGTCGAGGCCGGCTTCGACGACGGTGATTGCGTTCGTCGTGTTGCTCGCGACGGTGAACGTCTGCCCCTGCGTGGTGTCCGGGTTGACGGTGGTGCCGACGAGCGAGCCGGGGACGAGGCGCCCGGAGACCGTGAGGGTCTGGCCGTTGACCGCGTTGACCGTGCCGTACGCGCCGAGCTGCGTGTCGGAGTACGTCGCGTTGTGCGGTGACGCGATCAGGAGGCGGCCGCTGGGCTCGCTGAGTTGGCGGTAGAGGATGGTGCCGGGCCCGCCGTAGAGGTTGGACGAACGCGAGGTGCCCGGGAGCGCCTGCACGGTGGTGCTGTCGACGACCCACCCGGAGAGCTGGCCGTAGTGGACGGCCACGCGTCCGCCGCCGCCGCCGGCGTAGTAGCCGTAGGCGCCGTTCACACGGAGCGCGACGCCGGTGGTGTTGCGGAGGATCTGGTTTGCGTCGATCCAGATGGAGCCGCCCGCGCCGCCCGAGTCGTAGGCCGCGCCGCGCCCGCCGCCCGCGGAGACGACGCCGTCGAGCGTGAAGAGGTTCGCGACGCTGATCCGCAGGATGCCGCCACCGTTGCCGCCGCGGTAGGACGCGTTCGAGTTCGACGCGCTGGTCCCGCCGGTGCCCGCGGTGTCCGGGAAGTACGGGTTGCCGTAGAGCTGCGCGACGGTGCCGCCCGCGCCGCCGTAGCCGCCGTGGGAACCGCCGGTGGAGGCGCTGGCGTTTGCCGTGTTGTTTCCGAAGGTCCGCGCCGTGTAGCCGTTCCCGGCCTGGCGCGAGCCGAGGTAGCCGCGCCCGTCCGACTCGACGATCGTGCCCGAACCGATGTCGAGATCCGTGGCGACGATCGTGAGGGGGTAGATGCGGCTGAGCGTGCCGGCCCACGAACGGAGGCGAGCGCTGTTCGCTAGCGTCATCGTGGTGGCGTTGACGGTCCACGCGGTGTTCACCGTGCTGTCGGCCTGGCTGTAGATGCGCGCGGTGTTGTCGAACGTGTTCATCGACGCGCTGTTCGTCATGAGGATCCGGTCCGCTGCGATCTCGTAGATGTCGAGCTGCGCGCTGTCCGCGATCGCGAAGTCACCCGCGACGTTGAACACTCCCGCGTCGACGCGAGCCGTCTGGCCGATCGAGACGCTGTTGAACTGCGTCGCGTAGTCGGTGACGTAGAACGGGCGGCCCGCCGCGGTCATCGTGGTGAGGTCGCCGCCGGTGATCGTGATCGACGTGGCGGTGTTGTTCACGATCGTGACCGTCGCGGGCTGCTCGGCGTCGGGGCGAAGTGTGTGGCCCGCGAGGGCGCCGGGCTCCAGCGTGCGCGCGGTGTTCAGGGTCGTGGCGGAGACCGAGGTAACGTTGCCGAACGCGCCGACGCGGAGGTCGGAGTAGTTCGCGTTCCGGTTCGAGGTCGCGTCGACGAGCAAGTTGGATTGCGCAGCCGCGTCGGTGTCGCCGTACACGATCGTTCCGGGGCCGCCGTAGAGGTTGGAGGAGCGCGACGTGCCGCCCTCGGCCTGCACGTGGCCAGGCACGGTCCAGCCAGAGCGCGGCCCGTAGATCGCGATGCGTCCGCCGCCGCCGCCGGCGTAGTAGCCGTAGGCGCCGTTCGCGACCACCGCGACGCCGGTCTGCGTGGAGGTGACGTTGCCCGCGGTCAGCCAGATGGAGCCGCCCGCGCCGCCGGAGTCGTACGCCGCGCCCCGTCCGCCGTTGGCGGAGATCTGTCCGTTGATCGCGAGCGTGCCCGCGACGTCGAGGCGGATGACACCGCCGCCGTTGCCGCCGCGGTAGGACGCGTTCGAGTTGGAGGCGCTCGTCCCGCCCGAGCCCGGGAAGACGGGGTGGTAGACGTCGTCGTAGGTGTTGGCGACCGTGCCGCCCGCGCCGCCGAACCCGCCGTGGGATCCGCCGGTCGAAGCGCTCGCGTTGGCGGTGACGTTGCCGCGGGTGCGCGCGGTGTAGCCGTTCCCGGCCTGGCGCGATCCGAGGTAACCGCGCCCGTCCGCACGAATCGCGCCGCCCGGGTGGATGGTCGCGTCCGATGCGACTTCGATCTGGAGCGAGGAGCAGCCCGACAGCGAGCACGATGCGTGCTGCAAGACACCTTGCACGTCCAGCGCGTTCACGCGGAAGGGCTGGTCGTATTGCAGGGTGACGGTGACGCCCGACGGGATGATCCAGTTCTGGTCCTCGAGCGTGCCGATGTTGCTCGCGTCGACCGTGATGTTCTGGTTGAACGTGACGTCGGTGGCGACGCAGGTGCGGTCGCGCAGGATCGACGCGGGCGCGGGCGGCGTGTACGCACCCTGACCCGACGCGTCCTGGTACGCGTAGGCGGACGCGACGTTCGACGCGTAGAAGTCCTGGTTCTGCGCCCCGCCGGACTGCGCCCACGTGATGATGTTCGGGAAGAGCGTCGCGATCGATGTCAGCTCCTGCGGGTACGGCGCGCTCAGCGGAACGACGAGCGCCGAGGGGAGGCCGAACTGATCGACGTACCAGTTGCCCGCGCTCGAGTTGTCGTCCTGCGTCCCGAAGTACGAGATGTCCATCTGCGAAGTGCCGGCGTAGTTGCGCTGGTGAATCTCCAGCCCGGGGTGGCTGAGGCGGAAGATGTACAGGTCGTGCGGCGCCGAGCCGCTGAACTGCGCGACGGGCGTGCTGAGCTGGACGTCCACGACGATGCGCTGACCGAGCACTCGGTTGGTCGTCGCGTCGGCGTTGATCGGGCCGGCGGTGCCGCCGAAGAGCTCGCGAAGGTTGTCGGAGACGATGACCGTCAGCTGCGCGTCCGTCGACGACGGCGTGAGCGTCTCGGCGGGCGCGCCCGCGATGGTGCGCGTGACACTTGCGACGTTCGACGCGGCGACCGGGAGGCGGAGGCCGAGGCCGTTGTCGTAGAGGCCGCCGAGGGCGAGCGGCGTGAGCGTGGCGCGCACGCGGACGACCTGGCTGTTGGCGTCGAGGAAGTAGACGTAGTTGTACGCGAGGGCGACGTCGTTGAAGTCCTCGTCGGCGACCTCTGGCCAGAGGTCTTCGAACAGCAGCATTCCGTGTTGGTTCTCACCCGGCGCGAACATGAGTCCGGCGAGCGCGGGGTCACACGGGAACGCGTCCGCGTTGTCGGGGATGGAGTCGGTGTCCGCGTCCTGGGCGAACGCAGCGGGAGCGACGCAGAGCGCAGCGGCGACGGCGAGGGGCGTGGTCTTCTTCGTGAACATCGGGGCTGGCCTTCGGATCAGGAGTCGAGATCGAGCTCGGTGGTGGTGACGGGGACACGCACGGCGCGGACGGTGCGTTCGCCCCCGACGCGGATCTCCACTTCGCGGTCGGCGCTCGGGAGGGAGAGGTTCAGGTCGAGCGGCACGCCGGCGCGCAGAGCGCCTTGGAACACGAGGCTCCCGTCGGTGCGTCGGACCTCGACGATGTCGGCGCCGCGCGGGAGGGTCAGCGCGCCCGCCCGGACTTGCATCTGGACGTTGCGGGTCGTGGCGAAGTCGAAGTCGGCGGGGAACGCCGTGCTCCGGAGGACCCCCGGACCGGCCGCAGGCGTCTCAGTCGGCGCCACCTCGGGCGCGCAGGCGAACAAGAGTGCAACGAAGGTCACTCGGCAGAAGCGCAACACATTGCGCGTTCTGCTTGGAGTTGATCATTTCGTCAATGTTGGATCTCATAACAATTGCGAAATGACGCAAAATTGGGTGTATCCCTGAAGGGGTTCACCGAATACAGAGGTGTTTGATGAAGTCCTCGCGCAACCCCGGGTTACACGAGGGGACGCGCTCCACGATGTGGCAGGGGCGCTGGTTCTGACGTCCGCACCCGTCCGCGACCCACTTGCGACCGCGCAGCACCTGCGTGAGCGCGGCGCTGCCGCGGAGGTCGACCGGGAGGACGGTCGCCCCGACGCTCACCGCGACGGCGATGCCGGCGAACTTGCGCGGCTCGATCAGGAGGCCGCCGGGCGCCTGCGGGTGCGGCGCGAACCAGAACGCGATCGATCCGCCGACGGACGCCCCTTGGAAGACCGAACGCCCCGCGGCGAAGCCGAAGCCGCGCAGCTCCCCGACGATCTTCGGCGGACGCATCCACGCGAAGCCGACCGCGACCGACGCCGAGCCACCGGTGATCAAGCCGGCGTTGATGCCGAAGGTTCGGTACACGACGGCCGGTCCGGTCTGCGGGGAGATGTCGAACGCGACGCCGAGCTCCATGCTCCCGCCGATCCCCACGCCGCCCTCGACGACGACGGCGACCATCACGGTCTTCGGGAGGTATCGGCTGCGCACGCGTTTCATGTCGTTCTTCAACGCCGACAGATCGATGCGGCTCACGATCTGCGCGACGCGGTTCGCCTCGACGTCACGCTTGAACCCGCCCCCCTTGAAGTACGCGGCGGTCGGCCCGGTCGTCAGAGACTGCCCGAACCGCGTGAGCGCCTGCGCGACGGCCTTGTTCTCGTTCACGAACTTACGCGCAAACTGCTGCACCTTCCGCTCCGCGTCCTTGCCCGACGTTTCGTTCGGCCGCAGGCACTTCTTCTTCACGAAGTCTTCGACGAGGCCCCCGTCGCAGGAGGGTATGCGTTCGGTGACGAGGCAGGGGCGCTGACCGCGCTTGCCGCAGTTGAGACGTTTGGGCGGCGGCGCTTTCGGGACGATCTTCTTCAGCACCTTGTTCGTCTGCTTCTTCGCCTTCTTCTTCGAGATGCACTTGCCCTTCGCGAAGTCCTCGACGAGCCCCCGGTTGCACGACGGAACACGCTCGAACACCTTGCACGGTCGCTGGTTGTTTCCGCCGCACGGTCCGGCGAACGCCTCTGCGACGAAGGGGCCGGTGAGGAGCAGCGCGAAGGCGAGCGCAAAACGCGAGATCAGGTGCATTGCCCGGACCGTAACACCGTTCCTGGACCCACGTTCGATGTGAGGTGTCGGCGCCGCTCTGGTCGGTCGGTCGGGCGCCGCGCATGCTCGTTTCATGCGTTGGTGGACGGTGATCATGCTCCCGCTATTCGCGTGTACCAGTGGTGCACCCGAGGATACGGATGGTTTCCAACGCGACGGTGGCGCTCGACCGATCGTCGACGCCGGTAGCGCCGCGAATGACGCCGGCACGCCCGACGCGGGCCACGTCGACGCCGGCACCACGACGCGCGACGGCGGCACGACGACGCGCGACGGCGGCACCGTCGCGCCCTTCACCGGATGCCCCGGCGCTGGCGCGTCCTTCGACGTCTTCAACGCGTTCTGGACCGCGTTCGACACGAACTACGCCGTGTTCGACTTCCGCCTCCCGAATGGCGACTGGAACACGATCGGTCGCGACGGCTGCGCATCGATCGACGCGAACACCGGCGAAGACGCGCTGTTCGACGTCCTGATCGGCATGGCGCAAAACCTCGACGATGGGCACGTCCAGCTCGGTGCGCCGGGCGGTCGCGAAGAGGACGCGTGGGTCAGCGCCTATCCTTACTACGACGAAGCGCAGGAGCTCGAGTTCAACGCGGAGTCGAACTACATCGAAGAAGACGAGCTCACGTGGGCCGCCGAGGACTGGTTCGCGTGGGGCACGATCGGCGACGTCGGCTACATCAGCATCACGAGCTTCGACGAGCTGTCGAACACCGGCGACGAAGACGACGATCGCGAAGCCGCGGTCGACGCGATCGAGGAGGCGCTCGACGACCTCTCCGACATGCGCGCGATGATCGTCGACGTGCGCGCGAACGAAGGGGGCTGGGACACGGTCGCGCTCGACGTCGCGCAGCACTTCGCCGGCCCACGCACACTCGCGTGGTCGAAGCAGCGCCGAAACGGACCTGGACACCTCGACTTCGGTCCGCCGGAGGATTGGTACGTCGAGGCCTCCGACGGCGACGCGTTCGCCGGCCCCGTCGTCGTGCTGACGAGCCGCGGCACCTTCAGCGCGGCCGAGACCTTCACCCTCGCGATGCGGGTCCGCGCGAACGTCGAGGTCGTGGGCGAGCGCGGCTCGGGGCACTTCTCGGATCTGGTCGATCAGACGATGCCCGCGGGGTGGAGCCTCGAGCTGTCGGGTGAGCGTTACCGCGCAGCGGACGGGGAGATCTACGAGACCGCAGGGGTGCCCGTGGATCTCGCGGTCTCGTTCGATCGCGCCGCGCTCGTGAACGGTACGGACACCATGCTGGAGGCCGCGCTGATGCGCCTCGCGCCTTGAGGATCATTCAGGGGTGGAGCGGGTCCGCGGCTGACATAGTATGGCGCGATGCATCGGCTTCGCCCCTACGCGGTGGTTCTTCTGGGGCTCGGCCCCCTCGTCATGGGGAGCGGATGGGGGGCCGGTGGTTGCGGTTCGGGCGGCGCGTACGGGAGCGCCGACGGGGCGGCGTCCGTGCGCCTTCAGCCGGATGCGGTCGTCGAGTCGACGGTGCGCGTGACCTACGAAGGCGTCGGCGACGCGTCGATCGACACTTCGCTGTGGGTCGGAATCTCGGCGCCGGCGATGATCGGCGAGCAGCTCGCGGCATCGATCGTCGAAGGGGGCGTCGAGTCCGTGGCGCGCACCGACGAGATCGTCGGGACCGACCGCGGTTTCTCCATCGCGATGAACGCAGATCACGAGGTCTGCAAGGGAACGTGCACGCGCGACTATGTGATCCGTTTGGAGCTCGCGTCGCCCGCCGACGCCGTCGATGCGACGCTGTCGTTCTCGGCGAGCTCGAGCTGTGACGACTGCGATGACGACGTCGCGCTGCCGATCTCCATCGTGACCGAGTAGCTACTGAGCGTCGCCGCCGCCGTCGCCTCGCGGGTCGGCGGCGCCGACGCGGGTGCCGTCGGGGAGCACTTCGATCGCCGTCGCGTTGCCCCACCCGGCGCGCGGCTTCAGCGCGAAGCCTCGTTTCTCCAGCTCCGACCGTTCGGCGTCGGTGAGCGCACCCGGTTCGAAGCGGGTCACGTCCGGGAGCCACTGCATGTGGATGCGCGGAGCGGCGACGGCCTCGGCGACGGTCATGTCGCGGTCGAGCACGTTGAGGATCACCTGGAGCACGGTGGTGATGATCGTCGACCCGCCGGGGGAGCCGGCGGCGAGGCGCACGGCGCCGTCCTTGACGACGATCGTCGGCGTCATCGACGACAGGGGGATCTTGCCCGGCTGGATCGCGTTGGCTTCACCGCCGACGAGGCCGAAGACGTTCGGCACACCGGGTTTGGCGGAGAAGTCATCCATCTCGTCGTTGAGCAGCACACCCGTCCCGGGCACGACGACGCCGGAACCGAAACCGTAGTTCACGGTCTGCGTCAGCGCGACGACGTTGCCCCACTTGTCGATCACCGTGAGGTGCGTGGTGTCGTTCGACTCGCGCGGGGTCGAGGTCACCGTGGGCGCCTCGACCCCGTTCGGCTTCCCGGCGCTCACGGCCTTGGACGGGGTCGCGTTCTTCCAGTCGATCGTTGAGTAGCGGCGCTCCGCGTAGTCACGGGCGAGCAGGCCCTTCAGCGGGATGTCGACGAACGCCGGGTCGCCCATGAACACCGCGCGGTCCGCGTAGGCGCGGCGCATGATCTCGATCTGCGCGTGCCGAACGTCCACGGCGGTGCGTGCGTCACGGCGCTCGCGATCGATGTCGAGCATCGACAGCATCTGGAGCAGGTGCGTCCCGCCGGAGCTCGGCGGCGGCATCGTGTAGACGGTGTGGCCGCGGAACGTCCCGACGAGCGGCTCGCGGAAGCGCGTGCGGAACGACTTCAGATCGTCGAGCACGAGCCGGCCGCCCTTGTCCTTGCTCGTCTTGGCGATCGCCTTCGCGACCCACCCGTGCGTGAACACCCGAGGGCCGTTTCGCTTCACGGCGCGCAGCGCTTTGGCGAGGTCGCGCTGCACGAGGCGCTCGCCGACCGGGTACGGCTTACCGTCCTTCAGGAACACCCGCGTGGCCTCCGGATCCGCGAGGAGGGTGTCGAGGCGATAGACACTCGCTTCGTGGAAGCGCGGTGAGACGAGGAACCCGTCCGCGGCGAGTCGGATGGCCGGGTCGAGGACCTTCGACAGCTTCAGCTTGCCGAGCTTCTTCTGCGCCGCCGCGAGGCCCGGCACCATACCCGGTACGGCGACGGCGAGGATGCCGTCGAGCGACAGCTTGGGATCCACTTCGCCGTTCACCAAGTACATGTCGCGGTCGGCGGCGCGCGGGGCGACCTCGCGGTAGTCGACGACGGTGACCTTCTTCGTGTTGGCGTCGAAGTAGAGCAGGAACCCGCCACCGCCCACGCCGGCGGAGAACGGTTCGACGACCGCGAGCGCGTAGGCGGTCGCGACGGCGGCGTCGAGCGCGTTGCCCCCGCGGTCCAAGATCTCGACGCCGGCACGCGACGCATCGGCGTGCGCGCTGACGACGACACCCTTCTTGCCTCGCGCGACGGGCGCCGGCGGAATCTGTGCGGCGACCTTCGGCTTCTCGCGGTGCGGGACCAGCGGCCCCTTCGGCGGCGCCGCCGCGGTGGTGAGTATTCCGAAGAATGCGGCCAGGCCGACCGTTCTCAGAGTGACGAACACGGCACGTTCGTAGCGCGCCGGGAAACATCTGAACAGGCCGCGATTGCGGGCGGGTTCTCACCGTGGCAAGCGGATGGATACGGGAGGAGAACTCACTTTGAACTCGATTTTTCTCGGAGCGGTACTGATCGCTTCCACGCCAGCCCACTTCATCTTCGTGGACGCGACGTCCCAGCTCGCGTCGGATCCGGCGGAGGACACCAAGGACACCCTCGACGTCGAATTCGCAGACGTGGACGGCGATGGTGACCTCGATCTGTTCGCGGTCGATGGCTCGGCGTCGGCCGCGCCGTTCCCGAACCGTCTGCTGATCAACGACGGCACCGGCCACTTCACGGACGAGTCGTTCGCGCGCCTCCCTCCGATTCCTTCGAACAGCACCGAGGTCGACTTCGGAGACGTGGACGGCGACGGCGACCTCGACGCGCTCGTCACGAACCTCGGACCGAACCAACTGCTGATCAACGACGGCAACGGCTTCTTCACCGAGGCGCCCCTCCCGCAGGCGACGCCCCCCGGCCCGCCCGGCTTCGCCGTGTCGTTCCCGCCGTTCTTCGTGGAGGTCAGCGCGGAGGGGCTCTTCGCGGATCTCGACAACGACGGTGACCTCGACATCGTCATCTCGAACGAGAACCCCTTCCCGTTCGGCCCGCCCGGCGACGTGAACCGCGTCCTGATCAACGACGGCACCGGCACCTTCACGGAAGGCCCCGGACGCATCCCGTTCGCGATCGAGCAGGGTGCTGGCTACGCGGTCGGCGACATCGACGGCGACGGTGACAACGACCTCATCCAGATCGACATCGGCGAGAACAACGTCCTGATCAACAACGGCGCCGGCTTCTTCACCGACGAGACCGCGGCGCGGCTCGCCGGTGGTGGCAACTTCTCCTCGCGCAAGGGCGTCCTCGGCGACATCGACGGCGACGGCGACCTCGACCTCGTCGTCGGCAACAGCCGCAACGAGCAGAACTAGGTCTTCCTCAACGACGGCCTCGGCGTGTTCACCGAGTCGGGCGGCGCGTTGCCCCCGCGCCTCGACACGACGACCGACGTCGACCTCGTCGACCTCGATAGCGACGGCGACCTCGACCTGTACGTGACCAACGTCGGTGACTTCGTGTTCGGGCACGGCTTCCTGGGCGACTCGAACCGGATCCTCATCAACGACGGCAACGGCTTCTTCGTGGACGCGACCTTCCCGAGCGGCGACGAGCGCCTCGGACGCAGCACGAACGCGGAGTTCGGTGACGTCGACGGCGACGGCTACGTGGACGTCGCGATCGCCAACTCCGGCGGCGCCGACTTGCCCGACCTCCCGCCGCCCGACGGCGCGGATCGCCTGTACCTGCTGCGCCCCTGCGACGCCTACGCCGCGACGTGTGTGAACACGATGCTCGCCGGCGCCGCCGCCGACGTCGCCGCGCTCGACACCGCCGCCGCGCCCGCGGGTGACATGAGCGGCAACGCGTTCGTGAACGCGGTGCACCAGGCCATCCTGGCGTTCCGTATCTCCAGGGCCGAGGCGGCCTATGCGGCCGGGAAGACCGTGCTTGCAGGGGTGCGGCTGAACCAGGTCGCGAAGCGGACCGACGGCGATGGCTCGCCTCCGGATTGGGTGATCTCGGACGCGGCGGCGCGCATCTACGCGCAGATCTGTTTGGCGCTCGCGTCGCTCTGATCCCCCCGCCCGGGTCGCGCGGCGAAAAAAAATCTCGCCGCGCCGCGGGCGCGACTGACGGACCTCGAATCTCCTCTCTGAATTTCATTCGGGACGCTTTCATCTCCGTCCCTCGATACTTATCGAGACTCAGAAATTCAGTCCCGAATCGGGAGTGCTAGGCTTCGGATTTCATTGGGGAATGCCGATAAATTCGTGCTTTCCGGTGCCGCGAGAACTTGCTACCTGCGATCACGATGCATCCTCGTCGCGTGGTCGAGTCGCTCGTTTCGAGCGCGGTTCTCACTCTCCTCCTGACCGTCCCGGCCCGAACCCAGGGCCAAGGAGGTGCGCTCGAGGACCCACCCCTCGAGTACAACGTCGCCGGGCCACTGGACCCGGCCACCGAAGCCTGCGAGTCCGACTTGGACGCCGCGGCCCCGGGGGAGGACATCGCTGGGTTCCTTCGCGTGCAACCCAGTGTCGGCCGGTCGGGCGACGCCCAGGTCACGGTCCCGATCGAGATCCCGCCCGGGCGGATCGCGCCCAGCCTGGCGCTCGTCTACTCCAGTCACGCGGGCTACAGCCACGTCGGCAAGGGGTGGAGCCTCGCGGGGCTCCCGAAGATCCATCGCTGCGCCGCGACGATGGCCATCGACGGCGAAGTGCGCGCGGTCCGCTTGGACGGCGACGATCGGATCTGCCTCAACGGCCAGCGCCTGATCGAAGTCGCCGCGTTCGGCAGTAACGTCGAGTTCCGCTTCGAGGAGGACTCACTAGTGCGGGTCATCGGCCGTCGCGTCGGAAGTGACTACGCCCAGTTCGTCGTGTACCAGCCGTCGGGTGAGTACGCCGTCTACGGCGCGACGTCTCAGGGGCAGCAGATTCTCGGAGGCGTGGTCTACGCGTGGTTCGTCGAGGAGGTCTTCGATCGGCACCAAAACTCGTACCGGGTGACCTACGATCATCTGGGTGTCGGTTCGCAGGCTCAGGAGGTCGTGCCGAACCAGATCACGTACGCGCACCATCCCCAGCAGTCCACACCCGGAAAGACGATCGCGTTCGACTACACCCAGCCGCTCGCAGAACCCAGCGACTACTTCGTGGCCGGTCACCGGATGACGCAGAGCCGGCGTCTCTCTCGGATCGACGTCTTCCTCGGCAGCAACAAGCTCGTGAAGCGCTACCAGCTGGACCAGACTCCGGCCGGGAGCGGAATGGCTCCGACGCTCCTCGACCGCGTGACCGTCTGCGAGGGAGATGGCATGGGGCCAGGCATCGGCGCGTGCCTGATGGGGACGGAGTTCACGTACACCCCGGACGATGGAGGCCTTGGCGCGCCCACGCCCATCGGCACCGACAACATTCCGATCTGGTACAAGAACTACTTCCTCAGCGATCTCGACGGTGACGGCCGGGATGATCTCGTGTTCGTCGCGGGGCTTCAGAAGGACCGAGACGTCGAACCCAACGGTACGCCCGCCTGGGACGCGGACTTCGGGCGCTATGGGTTGTTCGTTCGGTACACCCAGGTCGACCCCATCGATCCGACGAACACCTTCTGGTCCGAGCCCATTCGGATCATGACGGACCAGCCGCCCTGCGAGGATTGCGAAGACCCCAAGCCGATCGAAGCCCGACCCGTCGACGCCAACCGCGACGGCGTCGCGGAGCTCGCGGTGCGGTTCTGGCGGGCACCCCGCAAACCCAAGATTCACAAACACCACCGAGGTTGGGTGCTCTACTCCTATCCCGGTTACCCGCAGGGGCAGGGGTGGCCGAGCAGCAACTGGTTCGCCGAGAGCAGAAACAACGATCACTTCCAAGACGCGGACGGTGACTCACTTCCGGACCTCTTCCACTGTGACGCGGTCGACGACGACGAATTCGAGGGCACCTACCAGATCATCTTCCAGGGCGGCGGAGCGATCGCCACGGACGTCCCCTGCCTCGAAAACGGTGTGCCGTCGGACGTCCTGTTGATGGACCTCGACGGCGACGGCGCCGTCGAGCTGATGCACACCAACGGCAGCGGGACCACCTTGGCCTATGACTTCGCGAACCGTCCGACGCAATACGAGTTCGATGCTGCCGGTGCGATCGTCGTGACGGACGGACCGGACACCCGGCGTCACCCCAAGGTCGGGGACTTCAACGGCGACGGCCTGATGGACGCCATCTACGAGAAGAACGGGAACGTCGAGATGAGGTTCTCCACCGGGGCCTACGGCTTCATCGCGACGAGTTGGCAAGAGACGGGCTTGAGCGACGCCCTCGTGCATCCACGGCCGGGAGGATTGGTGGATCCGACACGAGCCGTCGACCTCAACAATGATGGTCGTTCGGACCTCCTGACGTTTACGACGTCCGGGCCGACGACCTACTTCTCCAAGAGCGATATCTGGCTCAGCAATCAGTTCACCGCCCCTGTGACCCCTCCCGGCCTGACCGGCTACCACGAAGAGGTCTTCGTCGTGGGAGACTTCACGGGCGACGGCACGCCGGACCCGGTGCAGATCAACACGGGGTCGGACACTTGGGATGCGTTCTTCCAAACGACGCGCCCTCATCTGTTGTCCACGATCGTCGAGCAACCGTCGGACAGCCTGACCTATGCCTTCGAGTACCTGGCGCTCTCGCAGTCGATCACCGGGCACGTCGACAACGACGTCTACGAGGTCAACTGCTCGCCGATGGCTACGTTTCCGGTGCACTGTCTGCGCGGCGGGAACATGTACGTCGTTCGCAAGATGCGGCGGGACGTCGGGCGTCGCGATGACCAGAGCGACTATCCGATGGGGGTGATCAAGTACCGCTATCGAAACGGCCGGTTTGGCGTGACGGGCCGAGGGTTCATGGGTTTCGAGGTGGTCGAGGTCAGCGACGGAATTACGCCCATCGAGCGCGAGACGATCTACGATTACACGGGCTACGATGTGTCGCACGACCGCTTTCCCTATTCGGATCGCGTTCGCATGGAATCCACGACGGTCACCGTCCAGGACACGCTCGGTCAGGTGACCCGGCACGACAACGTCACGGTACGAACCCACGCGTCGATCCCGACCGTCCCCGGCTTCGGAAGAATCCACCGACCGGTCATGGCGACGGAGTCGGTTCAGAGAAAGATCACGGAGCCCTTCGTCGCCGAGCTCATCCTGGAGACGGGTACGGAGTACACGGACTTCGACGACCTGGGCTTTCCGCGGCTCGTCCGTACCATGTACCCGGACGGCAACACGCTCGAGCTCACGTCGAGGCATTTCCACAAGCGTGTGCCGTCGAGCTCCCCGGTGCCCGCCCACAACGTGTGGCTGATCGGCTTGCACGTGGCTCAGGAGAATCGCTGGGCAGGGACGACCGGGAGTCGAGTCAATTACGAGCTTCGGGGGTACGACTACACCACGGGCGACCCGCTCTGGAGCGAGGTCGGGATGGGCGGCCTCGTCGTGGATGCGGCGACCAACCTCGTTCCCGCGACGGTGGATCCGCTCCGCCTTCGGACCGACCTCGGCTACGACGCGTACGGCAACCTGACGTCGTCGGTCGTGAGTAACCCCGGGAGTAGCTCGCCCTCATCGCGAGCTTCCTTGGCGGTGCACTCGGACCCCGAGCACATGTACCCGACGGTCCTCACGGACCCCATGAATCACGAGCGTCGCCAAGGTTATCACCCGGCCTTCGGCGAGGTTTGTTGGGAGCAGGGGCTCTCCGGTCAGATTGCCAGACGCACCTTCGATCGTCTCGGGCGGCTCCGTGAGGTCGAGGACCCTTCGCAGAACCGAGCGACGCAGGGCTACGAATGGAACGTCGTGGGCGGGCAGATCGACGGTGCCCACCCTTACTTCACTTCGAGCACGGAGGTCGGAAAGCCCGCGCGTCGATCACTCGTGGATCGGCTGGGTCGTGAGGTCCTCGTGCAGAAGGAGTCCTTCGATTGCGCGTGGGTCGAACGCGTCAAAGCGTACGACAACCGCGGGCGCGTTCTCCTCGAGTCGGTCACCTACCCCGATGGACAGGCGCCGGCGTACGCGGATCTCAACGGTTGGTCCTTCGCCTATGACTTGCTCGGGCGGCCCATCGCCCGGCGGGCGCCGGACGAGAACACGGCCTCCACGGCGGACGACGCGCAAGGCACGACGAATCACAGCCTCTGGATCGAAAACGGTGCGGTCATGGGGACCCGGGTCATCGAGGTCAACCCGCGCGGCAAGGCCACGCACCAGTTCATCGATCGCATGGGGCGGGTCGCCCGGATGCGAGACGCGCTCGGCAACGTCACCCACTACGCCTACGGCCCGACCGGCGACCTGACGCGCGTGGAGGACTCACTGGGGACGGTCACGCGGATCGCCTTCGACGATCTGGGGCGGCGGATCGCGATCGATGACCCTTCGACGGGTATCGAACGTTACACCTATACGGCGTTCGGCGAGATCGAGACGGTCACGGACGCGACGGGGAACGTCGTGACGTTCACGTACGACGCCCTGGGGCGGGTGACGTCTCGAAGCGATAGTGTCCTGTCGGCCGCTTCGACCTGGACGTATGACGATCCCGCGACGAACGGGAAGGGGCTCCTCCACTCGGCGCGGGGCGCCGACGGTCACACGCGGACCTTCACGTATGACCCGATCCAGCGCGTTCAGACGGAGACGCTGGAGGTCGACGGCACGGCGTATCCGCACCGGTACATCTATCGAAGCGACGGCTTGCTCGCCGCCCACGTCTTTCCGGATGCGTTGGATGGGACGCCCTTCGCGATCGAGCTCGCGTACGCAGCGAACGGACAGATCGAGTCGATTCACGACGCACTGGACGACACGACGCCGAAGCGCACTTTCTGGCGGAGGGAAGCGACCGATCTCGACGGCCGTACGACGTCCGAGCGTTTGGGGGAGCAAGGGCTCGAGGTCGTCTCGGACTATGGGTTCTGGGGAGGGCTCCAGGGGCGCAGCGCGACCGAGCCGGGCGGCGGGATGTTGTTGTCGCGCACGTTCGACTACGACCAGCAGCGAAACCTCATCGGCCGCACCGACGCGCTCCAGGGCTGGCAGGAAGTGTACGGGTACGATGACCTCGATCGCCTGACGCTTTGGGCGAGCCAGCCCGGGATGGCGCCGGTCCTCCCGACCTCGCCCGCCCCGCCCGGCACGACGCTGACGAACTGGACGACCGCGACTCGCCTGCAGGCCCAGTCGCGAATGACGACGATGGACAGCAGCGGACCCACGACGTGTGGGCCTTCCTACTTACCGCTGACGCTCTCCGATCCGCCGGCGGATCCTTGGTCGCCGCTGGTCGCCGAGGACATGCGTGCGACCGCGAGCCTGGCGGTTCCGATCGACGACGACGGTGAACCCATCGGCACGATGCCGCATGTCTTCTGCGCGGGCGGTGGGTACGCGAGCTGCGTCGAGATCGGCTACGACGCGCGGGGCAACATCCTTCAGAAGTCGGGCGTCGGCGTCTAC
Organism: Deltaproteobacteria bacterium; assembly: GCA_040218735.1. GTDB lineage: Bacteria > Myxococcota > Kuafuiibacteriia > Kuafuiibacteriales > Kuafuiibacteriaceae > JAUHYN01. The sequence continues at coordinate 441,716 of JAVJQW010000023.1, read as the reverse complement.
GGATACGGGGCGTTGGTGACCCAGGGGAGCGCACCGACGTTCCCGGGCGACAGCTCCGCTCCGCCGTGGCGGCATATCCCGGATGCGCTGACCGGAATCGGCATTCCGAACCCCGAGAACTACGTCTACGACGCGGGTGGCCGGCTGATCTCGAGCCCCGACTACGACATCACGTGGACCCCTTGGGCGCGCCCTCGCCGCATCATGTCCTCGAAGTGGGACACGAGCTACGCGTATGACGCCGACGGGCTCCGTGTGCTCAAGGAGCGGTCGACGCTCGTGGGCGGGATTCCCGCCTCTTCTCCCGGAGGGTACAGCACGGAGCGGGTCGTCTCCGTCGGTGAGTACGAGCACCGAACGACGACGAGCTTCCAAGGCGATGGGCTCACCGGGATCGCGGCCGAGCACGCGACGAGTCACTACTTCATCACCGTCGACGGTCGCGCGGTCGCCCACGTGATCCACTACGAAGACGAGCCTACCGTCGGCGACACCGGAGAGGCGCAGGCCTCGGCGCTCGGCCAGTCGCCTTCGCAAGGCCTCGTCGACGCGAGTGACGAGCTCGCCAACGCCATCGGCAACGTCGACCTCCGGGCGCTCGCGAACAAACGAACGCTCCGCTACTTCATCCGCGGCGTCAGCCAGTCACCGGCCCTCGTCGTCACGGAAGCGGGAGAGCTCATCGAGGAGCACCGCTACGATCCGTTCGGCGCCGAGGTCCCGGTCTCCCTCGATCCCGACGGCGCGGAGCGCGTGAGGATCCACCCCGGCTTCCGCGGCTACACCAACCACGACTCGGACACGGAGCTCGGCCTCGTGGACATGAACGGCCGAATCTACGCACCGCACCTCGGCCGGTTCCTGAGCCCGGACCCCTACGTCACGGGGTCCTTCAACAGCCAGAGCCTGAACCGCTACGCCTACGTGCTCAACAACCCCGCGAAGTATGAGGATCCCACGGGATTCGAGCCGGGCACGATTTTCCTCGCGCTGATGTACTACCACCTCTACCAGCGAGGTCTGTTGGACGAGCACTTCGACGCCGTGATCCCGCTGGCGGCCGGGGTGCTCGGTGGCTATGACATCGTGTTCGATCTCGTCGAGCTCTACCGAGGGAAGACGATCTTTGGGAACGACGCGAACCGCTGGATCACGCTCGCGTCCATCGCAATCCCCGTCGTGAGTAGTGGGTTGATCAAGCTCGCTTTTCGTTCGTTTGGTTTCGATCTCGCCGTTGACGTCGCGGGTGATGCGGTCGAGTTCGAGGTCAAGGCGTACAAGGGCACCGGCCGAGCGGCAGAGGCCGGCGCCGACACCGCGGATGCCAGCGCGCGCGCCGGGTCACCTCCTGGCGGGTGCCGAGGATGTGGCACGCCGGCGGTTTGTTTCTTGGCTGGGACCCTCGTTGCTACCCCCAGCGGGTCGCGGAGAATTGAAGACCTTCGAGTGGGCGACAGGGTTTCGACGTTCCAGGGGGGGAGAGAGAGTCGAGTTGATGAGACGTGGCGTGTCATTGATTTGATTCTTCGCGATCGGCTCGACCCGAGGGACGTCTACGAGATTACGCTGCTTCGCCCACAGGCGTGGTTGCTCGACAGAGGCGTCGAGGGCGTGGGTGAGTTGGTGCGGATCGAGGCCGACGACGCGGGCGTTTCGGGGTGGGCGACTATCGTCGACATTTCTCCGGCCCCGCCGCCAGTTGGGGGGAGCGGTCGAGTCGTGCTGGCGACGATTACGCACTACAACGACGATCTCTATAGGTTGAGCTTCGGTGCTGGGATGTCGCGCTTGTACCCTACGGGGCGACATCGTTTGTTCTCGTTGGATCGCGGCGATTGGGTGCGGGTCGCGCGGCTCTTCGTTGGCGAGAGGCTTCAGACGTCGGATGGTGTGGCTCGAATCGAGTCGATTCAGCACGAGCCCGGGTCGCATCGTGTCTTCAATATCGAGGTCGAGGGCGATCACGAGTTTCTGGTCGGAGACTTGCGGTTGCGGGCCCACAACATGGATTGTCCCGTTGGCGCCGATGATGCGGTTCGGTCCGGCCTGGTCGAGCAAGGTTCGGAGCTGCACGATCTCCTGACGATCATCGAAGATACCTACGTCAATACGGCGCCGCGAACTGGAGAGGAGGCGACGGATGTCGTGCTCGACGCGCTGCGAGAGCTCGACAACAACTGGAGGCTCGACTATGGCGACAACGTTCAGCAACTGAGCAATGGAGTGCTCTATGACATGCTTGGATACACGAAGACGTTTATTGGAGACACGGGGGAGATCTTGATCCGAAAGCAGGATGAAATTATCCTTCACATCCTCCCTGATTGAGGTGCGCAATGTGGACTGCTCGGCTCGATTATTCGGATGCGTTTCGCTCGGACTTCGCCTCGCTGGTGAGGCGAAGTTGGCGTGAGCCGACACCGACCGCACGAACCAAATCCATCCCGGCCGAGATGCGGGAGAAGTCGCTGCTGCTCATCGCAGATATGGGAGGGGTGCTGCTTCTCGACATCGATGGGGTGATCTCTTCCTTCTCTCACGACGATCTCGTTCGATCGCCCATCGATCCGGGGACATGCGCCGATGGGTTGCGCCTCGCTTCGACAACGTCGGATCTCCTGTTAGGGCTGCTCCCGGGTTTGGATCCGCAGTTCACGTGTGAGGTCTGCACCGGACTGGGGTATCGAAGCGACCGACCGTGTCGCTCGTGTAGGGCCCTCGGAGTCACGTCGCGACCCGAGGTGGGTGACTCGATCGATGGGCCTTCGTGTCCGCTGTGTATGGCCTGGGGTGAGGTTGAAGAACGGGCCTATCGCGCGCGTCGAGCGAAGTGGTCTGAGGGCGGCCCGGATCGCGTCGAGCTCGCGGTTGCCCGCTGCATCTGTTTTGGCGCGCGGCGCATTCCGCGTGCGCTCTTCCCTAGCGGTCTTCGCCCTGCTGATGAGCGGATGAGTGATCTAGAGGGGGCTTGAATCCTTCGGCCGCGGTCCGCTACCGCACCCACACGATCAAACTATCCCCGTACGCCGTCTGCGTCGCAGACGGCGCGCTGCCGTGGCTCGTGCCGACCGAGTAGATGATCTCCACCGGGTCGCCCGAGTTGGCTTCCCAGTAGCAGAAGTTGCCGCGGGTGAGCATGAGCCAGCCGCGGTCGGACGGGCAGCCGCCCCACTGCAGGTTGATGTACCAGTCGCGCGAGCCCTGGACGATCGTGAAGAAGCGGCCGTTGTTGTTCTGCCAGTTCGGGTCGGTCGGGAGGTCGAGCCAACTCGATGAGGTGTGGCGGTCGGGCGCGAACCAACTCAGGTAGTCCGAACCTACCGCGTCGAACTCGATGAACTTCGCTACGACCGTTCCGGTGCGGACTTCGAGTCGGACCTGAGAGAACTCGGACCACCTCGAACCCACGACGCTGCTCACGTAGTTCTCCGTGCTCATCGCCTGGTCGAGGAGCGCGAGGTTGCCGGCGTTGGTCGAGCCCGACACCCAGAGATCCGAAGCGTCGCCCGGCGCGGTGCGCGACTTCTTGTGCACCATCATCCAGCCGCCGCCCGTCATGTCGCAGTACACCGACTCCAGCGTCGTGCCGGTGGTAGGGGTGACGGCCGGGTTGATCGCGTAGACGCCGTCGGTGGCCGTCGGGGTCTCCGTCAGCAGGTCCGCGCAGAAGAACGGGCGGTCCGCGCAGGCGCCGTCGAGGCACGCGTCGCACCGACCCGCCCCCGCCGTGCAGTCGTTACACACCACACCGTCCATCGCGAGCGCATCCGCCGGGCACGTAAAAGCCGCGCCGTCGCAGACCTCGTCGACGTCGCAGTCGAAGGCCGCCGCGCGACAGATCGTCGAAGGCGGCGCCGCCATGGCGCAGCCCGCGTCGCAGCAAGGATCGCCGTCGCAGATCTCGAAGAGGCTCTGCACCGCGCCGTCGCCGCAGGCGCCGACGCGGGTGCAGGTGGCGGAGCAGCCGTTGCCGTCGTCGGTGTTGTTGCCGTCGTCGCAGTCCTCGCCCGGGTCGACCGTGCCGTCCCCACACACGAAGCCGCCGTCGCGCGGTCCGCCGTCGCGCGGTCCGCCGTCGCGCGCGCCCGCGTCCGGTGACCCGCCGTCGCGCGCCGCTTCACCCGCGTCGCGGACGCCCGCGTCGCGCATCGTCATCGCGACGCAGGTCCCGTCGTCGCAGGTCTCGCCCCCCGAGCAGGTCCCGCAGGACATGCCGCAGTTGTTGGGGTCCATTCCGCACTCGCGGCCGTCACACGTGTCGACGCACTCGGGGCAGTGACAGGCGTGGAATCCGCTGCCGTCGTTCTTGCAGGTCACCACCCCGGGCGCGCCGTTGCAGAAGCAGTCGCGCTGCACACCCGGACGGCACACGCGCGTGTCGGGCGTTTCTTCATCGCCGCTGCAACCCATCAGGGCCGCGAGCGTCACCATCACCATCGCAAGCCGACGCACCCCCCAGGTATACGCACATCCGGCTCCAAGATGCAGTGTGCCCCTTGACCCGCGCGCCGGCCGACGGGATGACACGTCGCGGCGGCGAAAGGTGGAGCGAGGCGAAGCGCGATTCTTGGACTTCCAAGCGGCCGGCGTCGACGCCGACCTCGCCATCCTCGAAGCGGCGCCGCGCATCGCCCTCGACACCGAGTCGGATCCGTTTCACCGCTACTACGAAAAGATCTGCCTGCTGCAGATCTCCACGGAAGAGCGTGACTTCTTCTTCGACCCGCTCGAGCACGGGATGCCCGATCGCCTCCGCGCGCTCCTCACCGACCCGAACAAACTCATGCTCCTGCACGGCGCGGACTACGACGTCCGTGCGCTCAAGCAGTCGTTCGACCTCCCGCTCGTGCGGCTCATCGACACCGGGCTCGCCGCGCAGTTCCTCGGTCGAACCAATACGGGCCTGAAGGCACTCCTCGAAGAGGAGCTCTCCATCGTGATCGACAAGGGGGAGCAGAGGTCGGACTGGGGCCGACGTCCGCTCACCGACAAACAGCTCCGCTACGCGCGGCAGGACACGATGCACCTCCTCCCGCTCGCCGATCGCCTCCTCGGCCACCTCGACGCGCTCGGCCGACGTCACTGGCTCGAGGAGGAGTGCGCGGCGCTCCTCGAGAAGGCGCCGGCGGAGAAGGTCTTCGACCCCGACGGGTGGCGGAAGATCAAAGGCTCAAAATCGTTACAAAAACGCGGCCGACAGGCCCTCGCTGCGCTGTATCGATGGCGGGAGGGCGAGGCACAGGAGGCCGACAAACCTCCGTTCCGCATCCTCCGCTCCGAAGCCATGGTGCGCCTCGCGACGCAGATCGACCGACAGGGGATGTTGTCGGAGAAGCGGCTCAAGGCCACGAAGACAGTGCCGAATTGGATCGACCGTGCCCGTGTGCTCGAAGCCATCGCCGAAGGCCTCGAAGGCCCCGTGCCGGATGCGCGCGGGCCGCGGAAGCGCGGAAAGCCAGGAATTCCGCACACTCCGCGCTCGAAGGCCGCCCTCGACGCCCTCCGGAAGGGGCGCGTCGAGTGGGCCGCGGCGCTCGGCATGGACCCGGGCTTCTTGGTGTCGAGCGCCGTGCTCGAGGCGATCGCGAAACGCGCGCCCGAGGACGAAGGGACCTTGGCCGCGGTCCCGGGGATGAACCGTTGGCGGATGGAGGCGATCGGCGCGCAGATCTTGGCTGCGGTCGACGTGAAAGTGGGGGACGAAGGGTGTTAGGGTTCTGCGATCAAAATGGCCGACGGCACGCGACAAGAGAATGTTTGGGGACACCCGAGGCACCTAACATTGACCCCGCGACGGGGGCCGCATACACCCGGGCACCGAACGGCTCCCGGTTGGGGGGTATGGCCCCCACGACTCAGCTTTCGAGGAAATCGATGACCCACGCGAGCACCATCAGCTTCTCCTGCATCTTCGCGCTCTCGCTCTTCGCCGCACCGGCGTGGGCCCAAGACTCCGAAGGCACCACCGACTCCGAAGCGACGACGGAAACCGCCGCACCGACCGGCGCTCCGGAAGCGTCGATGGAAGCGCGCGAGAAGACGATCGAGGACACGGACTACGCGATTCGGTTGCGCAGCCTCGAAGAGCGGGTGAACGATCTCAAGGAGCGCATCTTCCGCAGCAAGGCTCGACTGATCCTCCTCCGCGAGACGGTGCTCAACGGCGTCATCAGCGGAGCGAAGGCTCAGATCGTTCACCGCAACGAGATGGGCTCGTCGTTCACGCTCGAGCAGGTGAGCTACTCGCTCGACGGCGCGCCGCTGTTCAACAAGACGGACACCGAGGGCGGCCTCGACGAGCAGACCGAGATCGAGCTGTTCAACGGCAGCATCGTCCCCGGCAACCACAACCTGTCCGTGTACCTCCTGTTCCGCGGCAACGGGTATGGCGTGTTCTCGTACCTCAAGGGCTACACCTTCAAGGTGAAGTCGAGCCACGCGTTCACCGCCGAGGAAGGGAAGGTCACTTCGGTGAAGGCGGTCGCGTACGAGCGCGGCGGCTTCACGACCGACCTCAAGGATCGCCCTGACATCCGCTACGACGTCGAGATCAAACAGGACGTGAATGCGGCCCCGACGGGTGGAAACGCCGAGCCGGCGGCCGAGTGAGAGAAGTGTGATGCGATCCTTCTTTCCATCGCTCCTCGCGATGCTGGCCGCTGCGCCAGCGTGGGCCGAGGCCCCTTCCGCTTCGCGTGCGTCGGAGATCCAAGGCGAGATCGACGCCGAGATCGCCAAGATGAACAGCGATCTCGACGAGGTTCGCCGGGGCTACGACGTTCAGGTCCAGCCCGAGGTCGGGCGCGTCGATCGTCGTCTGCGGGAGGGTGAGATCCACTTCCTGCTGAACGACTACCTGCGCGCGTCGATCGTGTTGCTCGACGTCGTCGACGACCCCGAGAGCAAGAACCACCCGCGCTACGACGACTGCGTGTTCCTCCTCGCGGAGTCGCTCCGCAAGTCGAAGAACTATTCGGGCGCGCGGCGCTACTACGAGGACGTCCTGCCGCGTTCGTCCGGCGACCGCCTCAAGGACGTGGTGCTCGGCCTCCTGCAGATCGCGGGCGACACCGATCGTTACGACGACGTCGATCGCTACATCGCGCGCCTGCGTCAGGCCGGCTCGCTGTCGCGGCCGGACGTCGACTACATCTACGGCAAGATGCTCTACAAGAGCGGGACCTCGGATCCGCAGCAGCTCGGGCGCGCGCTCGAGGTGTTCCGCGGCGTGCCGGGCGGCTCGAGCATCTCCGGGCAGGCTTCGTATTACGCGGGCGTCGTGCTCGTGAAGATGGGGCGCTACGAGGAGGCCGTCACGCAGTTCGAGCAGACCTTCCCGAAGGTCGGCACGAGCAACGAGTCCGCGCAGCTGAGGGACCTCACCGCGTTGTCGCTCGGTCGTCTGCATCAGGAGCTGGGTAACGTCGGTGCGAGCGCGGACGCGTACCAGAACATCGCGCGCGACTCGCCGTACTTCCCGGACATGCTCTACGAGGTCGCGTGGGCGCACGTCGCCGCGGCGAACCTCTCCGAAGGCGAAGCCGAGAAGAACGAAGAGTACACGCGCGCGCTGCGTGCGACGGAGTTGCTCATGGCGACGTCGCCCGATTCGCGGCTGTACCCGCAGGCGCGCATTCTCCAGGGCAACCTGCAGATCCGACTCGGCGCGCCCGAGACGGCGTACGACACGTTCCAGACGATCGTCGATCGCTACGGCGGCGCGCGGGATCGCATCGGCAACCTGATGCGCGACAACGACCCGGCGGCGTTCTTCGACCAGCTCGTCGCGGCGGACCTCGAGGAGGTCTCGTCGACGAACATCCTCCCGCCGCTCGCGCTGTCGTGGGCGCTCGAAGAGGACGAGATGGAGCGCGCGGTCGGCATGCAGCAGGACCTCGGCGAGAGCGAGAAGTTCCTCGCCGAAGCGCGCGAGCTCGTGAAGACGCTCGACCTCGCGCTGCAGGGCGAGCAGCGCTTCAACATGGTGCCGGGCCTCAAGGCGGCGCGCTCGAAGGCGATCGCGATCGAGAACCGCGTCATCAACACGCGACGGCGTCTGCTGTCGCTCGAGCGGCGCATCGTCGACCCGTACGCCAACGCGGCGACGCAGGCGCGGCTCGAGGGCGCGCGCGCGAAGGCTCGCAAGATCGAGGGCGAGATCGAAGCGCTCCCGCAGAACGAGGCGCAGGTCGACAAGACGCGCACCGAGCTGAAGGAGGCCTATCAGGCCGCGGGTCGTCGGGCGTACCGGCTGCGTTTCCGCGTGTCGTCGATGCGCGCGCAGCTCGTGGCGGTCGACGTTTGGCTCCGCGACAACCGTCCGCAGCTCGGCGCAGAGGAGATCGAGCTGATGGAGCAGCGCGTGAAGAAGACGCGGCAGCTCCTCGACGGCTACGAAAAGGAGCTCGCTGCGCTCGACGCCGACATTCGTCGCGCGACGGAGCTCGGCGAGGGCGACGCCGGACGCACGCGCGCGCAGGCGCTCAACCGGCAGTACGACGCCGCGGTGCAGGAAGAGGTCTCGGCGATGCGGACGGTGCGTCCGCAGGTGAGCGGCGAGCTGCAGGGTGCGCTGGCGCGCATCGATCAGCAGCGCTCCGCGGTGGTGAAGGTCGAGCGTGATCTCGAGACGCTTCAGAACGGGCTCGAGCAGACCGTCGCCGACGAGGTGGCGTCCGTGAAGAAGTCGATCGCGGTCGAGGTGGCCAACCTCACGAAGTACGAACGGGAGCATTCGCTCCTCGCGAGTGAGACGGACCGGCTGTTGGGGCCGGTGGCCTCGCGGACGTTGGTCGCGGTGGGCGAGCAGTTCAACGACCTGGTGTTGAAGGCGGACGTCGGGATCATCGACGTCGCCTGGGCGCGGAAACAGGCGGAGACGGAGCGGGTCAACAAGTTGATTCGTGAACAACAGGAGCGTCAGAGCGAGCTCGACACCGAGTTCGAAGACGTTCTGAGAGAGTGACCATGCGGCGGACCGAAACGCAGCAGCTTCTTCGCGCTCAGGCCTTGGTCCTGGGCGTTTCCTGCTTGATGGGGATGCCGGCCTGGGCCCAGTCCGAGGCGCCGGCGGAGACCGACGCGCCGCAGGTCGAGGAGACGACGACCTCGACGACGGCCTTCGACGAAGACCTCGAGCGCCCCGAGACCGGACCCGGCTCGGCGATCTCTCAGGCCGAGCACGAGCCTGCGCGTCCGCCGACGGCGGCGGAGGTCGACGCCGGCGATGCGTACGAAGCCAAGCTCGCGCTCTTCGAGAAGGCGATGAGCTACTACGCGGACGGCGCGCAGACGTTCTCGGACGACATGCGCGATCTCATCCGCCTGAAGTACGAGGACCAAAAGGCCCTCCTCTCGGCGCAGTACGACCGCGCGATCGAGGAGCTGGAGAAGGAAGAGCGCGCGCGCCGGTTGGAGGCGATCGCGCGCTTCGAAGAGTTCCTCCGCAAGTACCCGAACGACCCGACGTACACGCCGGACGCGATGTTCCGCCTCGCGGAGCTGTACTTCGAGAAGTCGAGCGACGAGTACCTCCTCGCGAGCAAGAGCTACGAAAAGGAGCTCGTCGCGTGGGAGAACGGCAAGCGCGAGACCGAGCCGCCCGCGCCGGAGCCGAGCTACGAGAAGACGATCGGGCTGCACCGCGACCTGCTCGCCCGTTTCCCGGACTACCGCCTCGCGGACCACGCGCGCTACCTCCTCGGCTACTGCTACTCCGAGCAGCTGCAGATGGAGGAGGCGCTCGCGGCCTACCTCGACCTGACGTCGCAGCACCCCGACAGCAAGTTGCTCGCCGAGGTGTGGACGCGCATCGGCGAGATCTACTTCGACGGCAACGACGAGGACTCGCTGCAGAAGGCGATCGCGGCGTACGACAAGGTCCGCGCGTACCCGGACAGCCCGTACTACGACAAGGCGCTCTACAAGATCGCTTGGACGTACTACCGCCTCGACCGCTTCGACGAGGCGGTCGACTCGTTCATCGCGCTCGTCAACTACGCCGACCAGCAGAAGAAGGCGACGGGCGTCTCCGGCTCGGAGCTGCGTGCTGAAGCCATTCAGTACATCGCCATCTCCCTGGCCGACGAGGAGTGGGGTGGCCTCGACCGCGCGAAGCAGGTGCTCGCGCCGCTCGAGAACCGCGACTTCACGGGTGAGCTGTGGAAGCGCTACGGCGAGGTGCTGTTCGACCAGACGCGCTACGCGCTCGCGATCGACGTGCTCCGCTACACGATCGGCAAGTACCCGAACGCGCCGTACAACCCGGAGGCGCAGGAGAAGATCGTGCGTGCGCACGAGCAGCTGCGTGACTTCGAGAGCGCGACGGCCGCGCGCGAGGAGCTGGTCAAGGACTACTCGGAGGGCTCGAAGTGGTACGTCGCCAACCAGGACGACACGACCGCGATCAACAAGGCCGAGTCGCTCACGGAGCGCTCGCTCTATACGGCGGCGATCTTCCGGCACCAGCAGGCGCAGGCGCACAAGGCGGCGAACCGGCTCGCTTCGGCGCGTGACTCGTACGTCGCGGCCGCGAGCGCGTACGAGACGTACCTCGGTCGCTTCCCGGATTCGAAGAACTCCTACGACTTCGAGTTCTTCCTCGCGGAGTGTCTGTACTACTCGGCGGACTACGACCGCGCGGCGATCCAGTACGACAAGGTTCGCGACAGCAAGCTCGACAACAAACACCTCGAGGCCGCGGCGCTGTCGAGTGTCATCACGTACGAGAAGGTCGTCGAGGAGGCGATCAAGTCCGGCAAGATCCCCGACCCGGCGCTGCTCACGGCGACGGAGCGCAAGGGCCAGGCGATCGAGCCGAAGCCGATCGATGCGACGCGCCAGAAGTTGATCGAGTCGTCCGACCGCTACACGACGATGCTCCCGCGCAGCGAGCGGGCGCCGGCGATTCGGTATCGCGCGGCGGAGATCTTCTACAAACACGATCAGTTCGAGGAGGCGCGGAAGCGCTTCGAGGGGATCGTCGCGGACTACCCGTCGAACGAGGTCGCGCGGTACGCGTCCAACCTCATCATCGAGAGTTACCTGGCGGCCGAGGACTACGAGAAGGTCGAGCAGTGGTCGCAGCGCCTCATCGAGATCGCGCAGGCGAACACGAAGGCGGACGGCGAGACGAAGGCCGACTTCATCGACAACCTGAAGGGTTTCAAGGTCGGCGCGCAGTTCAAGCAGGCCGAGCGCTACGACGCCGAGGGCAAGTTCGAGCAGGCCGCCGACACGTACGTGCGCCTGGTCGACGACAACCCCACGCACGAGTTCGCCGACAAGGCGCTCTTCAACGCGGCGGTCGCGTACGAGAAGGTGAAGCGCTTCGACTCCGCTTCGCAGATCTACCGGCGCATCTACGAGAAGTATCCGAGGTCGGACCTGGCGCCGCGCGCTCTGTTCCGCACCGGCATCAACGCGGAGAAGGGCTTCGACTTCCCGGCGGCCGTGACGGCGTACACGCAGCTGGTCGAGCGTTACCCGAAATCCGAGGACCGCGCGGACGCGCTCTACAACGTCGCCGTCGTCCTCGAGAACCAGCAGGAGTACGGGAAGGCCGCGGCGGCCTACAAGCGCTACGCGCAGACGTTCCCGAGCCGCGAGGACGCCGGTCAGATCTTTTTCCGGTCGGCGCTCGTTTACGAAAAGATGAAGGCCTGGCCGGACATGATCACGACGCTCCAGGACTTCATCAAGCGGTACACGCGGACGTCGGCGCAGAAGGAGCGGATCATCGAAGCACACATGAAGATCGGCGACGCCGAGGCAAAGCGTGAGCGCAACAAGTCCGCGCTCGCCGCCTACAAGAGCTGCGTCTCCGAGTTCAGCCGTCGCGGGCTGGCGATCACCGGCCGCGCGGGTGGCTTCGCGGCGCGGTGCCAGTTCGAGATCGCGGAGGACGAGTTCCGCAAGTACGACGCGATCAAGATCGTCGGGACCGGCAAGGCGCAGGTGAAGGCGCTCACGGACAAGGCGAAGGCGCAGCGTGTCGTCGAAGGTCTGTACAGCGACGTGTTCAAGTACAAGCGCGCCGAGCAGACGCTCGCCGCGTCGTACCGGATCGGTCACTCGTACGAGCGCTTCGCGGAGTCGTTGTTCACGGCGCCCATCCCGAAGGAGTTCGAGAAGGACGAAGAGCTGGCGATGGAGTACAAGATGCAGCTCGAAGACCGCGCCGCCGTGCTGGAGCGCAAGGCGGAGGCCGCGTACCGCAAGGCGTACGAGGAGGCGAAGAAGACGCGCGTCACGAACGAGTGGACGCAGCGGATCCTCGAGGGCCTCAACAAGTACGCGCCGCAGGAGTTCCCGGTGCAGAAGCGCGGCAAGGCGCTCATGCAGGAGAGCGACATCTCGGGTAACGGGCTGGACGACCTCGGGACGGCGACGCCTCCGTCGACGGCGCCGGACGCGTCGACGACGTCGCCCGGCGGCGCGCGCACCGCGGAAGCCGGGGAGGGCCGATGATGCTGAAGCGCATTCTCATGTCCGCCGCGCTGCTGATGCCGGCAGCGTGTGCGAGCCAGCAGAAGACCGACGAGACCCCGGCGATCGAGGCGACGCCTCCGCCGGCCGAAGGTGCGGCGGAGACGCCCGCGATCGGCGGTGACACCGAGTCGACGGCCGAGGCGCCCGCCGAAGCGCCGGCAGAGACGCCCGCCGAGGCGCCCGCCACGCCGGCGGGTGAGGGGGCGGAGGAGGCCAGCACGGAGGCGGCCGCACCGCCGCCGCCGCCCGCGCCGCCGCCGAAGCCGGCGTTCACGAAGCGCGCTCCGCCGACCCACCAGCCGGCGCCGGCCGCGAAGAGCGATGTCCTCGAGGGCATCCGCGTCGCGAGCTCGAGTCCGCGCGCTGCGCTCGACAAGTTCCTGAAGGCGGCGAACACGGATCCGCAGTTCGCGGCCGCGCACTACAACGCGGCGATCATCCACGAGCGGATGGGCAACTATGCGGAGGCCGAGGAGCAGTACCGCGCGGCGATTCGCGCCAACGCCCAGTACTTCGCCGCGTACGAGAACCTCGCGAACCTGATGGTGCGCCAGGAGAAGCTCGACGAAGCCGAGCAGATCCTCCTGCAGGCGATCCGCCAGTTCCCCGGGGACCTCGGGCTGCGCAACCGGCTGACGTCGGTGTGGCTCGCGGGTGCGAAGCTGCCGGCGGCCGAGAAGGAAGCGAAGAAGATCCTGAAGGTCGACGAGCGGAACGTCGGCGCGTTGCTCAACCTGGCGACGGTGTTCTTCCGGCGCGGTCAGCACGAGCTGGCGACGACCGTGTTGAAGCGGGCGCGGGAGATCGATCCGAACGAGGCGAAGATCTTCTCGAACCTCGGGTTCGTGTACCTGTCGGCCGGCAAGAAGACGGAGGCGGTCGAGGCGTTCAAGAAGGCGAGCGAGCTGCGCGACGACCTGCCCGAGGTGCACAACAACCTCGGCGCGCTCTTCGTGGAGGCGCACGACTACGAGGCGGCGATCGCGTCGCTGAACCGCGCGATCGCGCTGTTCCCGGACTTCGCGAAGGCGTACCTGAACCTCGGCAACGCCTATAAGGGGAACAAGCAGTACGAGGCGGCGGAGACGGCGTACAAGAAGGCGCAGTCGTTGGACCCGAGCGCGTACGCGGTCCTCTACAACCTCGGCATCCTCCACCTCGACAACCACCTCCCCAAGGTGGACCGGCTGGTGCGCTGGACGACCGCGAAGGACTACCTGACGCAGTACCTCGACAAGGCCTCCGGAGATCTGGACGCCGAGGGCAAGCAGCGGGTGGAGGGTTTCATCTCCGAAGCGGAGCGCGGCTACTCGAACGAGGAGCGCCGCATCAAGTCGGAGGAGCGCCGCAAGCTGCGTGAAGCGAAGAAGGCGGCGGAGGCGGCAGAAGCCGCGGCCAAGGAGGCGGAATCGGCCCCCGGCGGTGCAAAGACCGACGAGGCTGACTCGCCTGGCGAGGCGAAGTGAGGTACCCCATGGTTCGAGTGTTGAAAGGGATGCTGATGGCGACGGTGCTGGGCGGGGCTCTGCTCGGCAGTGTCGAGGCCTACGCCCAGTCGGGGCGTCGGGTGGTCCGGATCCGCGAGGTTCGGATCGAGGGCCGCATCCAAAAGCCGCAGGCCTTCTACATCCTGCAGCGTTCGAACCTGAACTTCGAGGGCCTGGAGCTGAAGAACAGCTTCGTGCCGAAGATCATCAAATCCGTGGAGAAGGCCCCCTTCTAGGGGTGCGATTCGAGGGAACCTGCGGGTTGGTTGGGGTGACGGAACAGTCATGAGCACGTCCAAGAAGAGCGGTGGGCCCAGCGGGCCGAAGGTGCTCCGCATCGGCATCGTCCAAAAGGGCAAGATCGTCGACGAGCGCGAGATGAAGAAGCGCGAGACGGTCTCCGTCGGCACGTCCGAGAAGGTGACCTTCTCGGTGGCGTCGGACGCGATGCCCAAGACGTTCGACCTGTTCGACTACGACGGGAAGGACTACTTCCTCCGCTACACGCCCGAGATGGAAGGGCGGATCCAGATCACCGGCGACAAGGTGAAGAGCTTCGACGAGCTCAAGCGCGAGGGTCGCGCCGTCAACCGCAAGGGCGACGCCGTCAAGCTGAACGACTCGTCGCGCGGCAAGGTGATCATCGGGGACGTCACGGTCCTCTTCCAGTTCAAGACCGCCGTGGCGGCGCCGGTGCGGCCGGGGCTCCCGCCGGAGATTCGCGGCTCGCTGCTGCAGAACATCGACGCACAGTTCACCGCGATCTTCGTGGTGGTGGCGTTGCTGCAGATCTCGATCGTCACGTACGCGCGGAGCCTGCCGTACATCGAGCCGACCTCCATCGAGCAGATCGACCAGAGCTACCAGCGGCTCATCATGCCGGACCGGCCCCCCGAGCCTCCGAAGGACGTCATCGCGGACGCGACGGGCGGCGAGGAGAAGACCGAGGAGCCGAAGAAGAAGGAAGAGCCGAAGAAGAAGGCGGACACCGGCAAGAAGAACGCGGGCAAGTCGAACGAGCCCGTCGACAAGGAAGCGGCGGCACGTGCGCGCAAGGACGCGATCTCGAAGAAGGTCGCGGGCAAGGGCCTGCTCCGAGTCCTCGGCGCCAACCGTGAAGGTGGCGAAGGCGACGCGCTCGCGGACGTCTTCGAAGAGGGCGGCGGCGCGGTCGGTGGTCTCGGGGACGCGTTCTCCGGGATCCAGGGCGTCGACATCGCGGACAGCGGTGGCGCGTCGGGCACGCGTGGTGGCGGCTCCGGTGAGGGCGTCGGCATCGGCGACCTCGGCACCGAGGGCGGCGGCAGCGTGAAGACCGGCGGCAAGACCGAGGCGGCGGTGACGGGTACGGCGAAGACGGAGGCCCCGGAGGTCGACGGTGAGCTGTCCGAGGCGCAGATCGCCAGCGTCATGCGGCGTAACCTCAAGGCGCTCCGCTCCTGCTACGAGAGCGCGCTGAAGCGTGACCGTTCGCTGAAGGGCAAGATCACCATCCGCTTCGAGATCCTGGAGAACGGGCGGACCTCGAACATCGAGTTCGACGACAAGATGGGCAGCAGCCAGGTCGTCAGCTGCATTCGGACGCGCGCCAAGTCTTGGCGGTTCCCGCGGCCCGAGGGCGGCAGTGTGTTCGTCGCCTATCCGATCGTGTTCACCCCTTCGGGGTGAGAAGGGGCGTTCACCTCTTCGGGCTGATCCCGTCTTCGGAAGATCTGACCCGCGTTGGTCGTTTCCTCCTCTAGTCCATGCTCACCCGCAGGCAGCTCCTCGGCGGCGCGATCGCATCCCTCGGATCCCCGCTCCTGATCGGCGCCGCCGGACCCTCCGACCTCCGTGTCGGTCAGCTCGAGACCCGCGGCACCTGGAACACCCGGCCGAACGCGATGCGGCGCCTCCTGTGGGAGGTCACGCAGCGGACCAGCATCGAGGTGGACTTGGAGGTCGGCGTCGTGAAGCCGGCCGCCAAGGCGATGTTCGGCTACCCGTTCCTGTACTGGAGCGGGTCGGGCGCGATGCCCGCGTTCTCCGAGACGGAGGTGAAGCTGCTCCGCCGTCACCTTACGTACGGCGGGACGCTCCTGATCGACAGCGCGGACGCCGACCCGGGCGGCGCGTTCGACACGTCGGTGCGGCGTGAGCTCGACCGGATCCTCCCGCGCGCTTCGCTGGAGCGTATCCCGCCGACGCACGTCATCTACAAGTCGTTCTACCTCGTCGAGACGCAGGCGGGGCGCACCATCCGGTTGCCGTACACGGAGGGGATCAAGCTCGAGGATCGCTACGCGGTGGTCTACTCGCAGAACGATCTCGCCGGCGCGTGGGCGCGCGACGCGTTTGGGCGCTGGGAGTACGAGGTCACGCCCGGCGGTGAGCGGCAGCGGGAGATGGCGTTTCGCACCGGCATCAACATCCTGATGTACGCGCTCTGCCTCGACTACAAGGACGACCTCGTGCACGCGCCGTTCATCCTGAAGCGGAGGCGCTGATGCTTCGTCGTCGGCGTGAAGAGCAGCCGTGAGCGGGCCCGTCGATCTGTTGGTCGGGTGGCTCGCGCCCGACGCCACGAGCGGCGCCTACAACGATTGGCAGATCGTCGCGACGACGACGCTCGCCCCGTGGATGCTGACCACGATCGCGCTCCTGCTCGCGGTGGGGCTCGCCGGGTCGATCTTCGGGCTGCGTCGTGTCACCGGGACGCGGCGGTGGATCCTGATCGGGCTGCGCGTCCTCGCCGCGGTCTGGGTGATGATCGTGGTGCTGCAGCCGGCCATCGAGCTGCGGGCGGTGTCGCGCGTGCGTACGCGCGTCGCGTTGCTCGCGGACGCCTCGCGGTCGATGGGGATCGCGACGCCCGACGGGACCCGCGCGGAGGTGGTCGCCGAGCACCTGGAGGACAACCGGGGACGGCTGGAGGCCCTCGCCGAGCAGGCGGTGATCGAGCCGATGACCTTCGGCGAGCGCACGCACCCCGTCGAGCGCCTCCCGACGCCGCTGCCCACCGACGAGGGGCGCACGGATCTGCTGCGGGCGTTGAACGAGATCTCCTGGCAGTCGTCCGGGCGGGAGCTCGGCGCGGTCCTCCTGTACTCCGACGGCGCCGACACGCAGGGGCTCACAGTCGAGGCGGCGCGCCGCAAGGCGGCGAAGCTCGGTGCGCCGATCTACGCGGTGGGGTTCTCGAAGGAGGCCTCGGCGCCGGACCTCGCGATTCGGCGGGTCCTCTCCGACGACTTCGCGTTCGTGCACAACACGGTGACGTTGGATGTCGAGCTCGAGGAGCGTGGCCTCGACGTCGACCAGGTCACCGTGACGCTCAAGCAGGACGGCACGATCATCAAGACGACCGAGGCGAAGATCGTCGACGGCAGCGCGCGGGTGTCCTTCGAGTTCAAGCCGCGGAAGATCGGCAAGCAGGTCTATCAGGTCTCGGTGCCGGTGCAGTCGGGTGAGGTCGTCGACTCGAACAACACCAAGAGCGTGGTGTTGAAGGTCATCCGCGATCGCATCCGCGTGTTGCAGGTCGCGGGGCGCCCGTCGTGGGACGAGCGCTTCCTGCGTGAGCTGCTGAAGCGCAACCCGAACGTCGACCTCATCTCGTTCTTCATCCTGCGTTCGACGACGGACCTGCAGAAGGCGCCGCAGGAGGAGCTCGCGCTGATCCCCTTCCCGGTGAACGACCTGTTCACGACGGAGCTCAACTCGTTCGACGTCGTCATCTACCAGAACTTCAGCTACCGCCCGTACCGGATGCGCCACTACCTGCGGAACATCCGCGACTACGTGCTGCAGGGCGGGAGCTTCCTGATGATCGGCGGCGACTTCGCGTTCGAGGACGGCTTCTACGCGGGCACGCCGATCGAGGACATCCTGCCCGTGCGTCTCGGCGGGACGCTCCCGTGGGACAACGCCGAGTTCTCGCCGCGGCTGACGCGGCAGGGGCGTCGTCACCCGATCACCCGAATCGGCGAGCCGGGTGAGCCGCCGGAGGCCGCTTATCGTCGGCTGCCGCCGCTCGCGGGGTTCAACGCTTCGCTCGGCCTGATGCCGAGCTCTCAGTCGCTGCTCGTCCACCCTGGGCTGCCGGGCAACCCGCCGCTCGTCGCGATCCGCGAGGTCGGGCAGGGCCGGACGATGGCGGTGACGACGGACAGCATGTGGTTCTGGCGGTTCCTCGCGGTCGCGGACGGGAGCGCCGGGCGTGAGTTCGATCGGTTCTGGAGCAACTCTCTGCGCTGGCTGATCCGGGACCCGGAGCTGTCGCGGGTGCGCCTGACGGCGGATCGCTCGGTGGTGATGCTCGGGGATCCCGTGGGCGCCGAAGTGAAGGTGCTCGGCCCCGACTACCGCGGCGTCGCCGGCGCGAAGGTGCACGCGGAGCTGATCCCGGTCGAGTCGAAGAACGGCACCGCGGCCGCGCGGGATGTCGTCACGGGGCCGGAGGGGAGCGCGGTGCTGGTGTTCCGCGACGTCGAGCCGGGGACGTACGCGATCCGCGTCGATGCGCGCGCGAACGGAGAGCGCGTCGGGCGGGCGACGGAGCCGGTGATCGTGGAGAGCGCCGACGTGGAGCTCGCGGCGCCGTTCCCGCAGCCGGAGATCATGCGTGCGCTCGCGGAGTCGAGCGGCGGTCGGTACATCGACGTGTCGGAGAGCCTCGGCGACATCGAGATCCGCGACGCACGTCGCGTCGAGGTGGATCGCACGCGGCGCATTCCGATCTGGGACACGTTCTTCGCGCTGCTCACGTTGCTGGTCGTGGCGGGCCTGGAGTGGTGGCTCCGCCGACGCGCGGGTCTCCTCTGATCTGCGCGACGGCGTCGTTGAAATGATCCGCGAGCGTGGTGTCGCCGTTGCGGCCCACCCATCCCAGCTCGACGTCGTCGACGTGGAGCGCTTCGGGATCCATGAAGTCACCCCAGCCGTCGTAGAACGCGGTGCACGTTCGCAGGCGCCGGTGGCGCCACCGGACGAACGCGACGAAGCGCTCGTGGTACGTGCCGTACGGCATCACCCGGATGCGGACCCGGCAGCTCGCCGCGACCGCGAACCACCCCAGCAGGACCCACGCGAAGGGGGCGTCGCGCCACCCGAGGATGGCTCCGACGAGGCCGAGGCCGATCGCGACGAGCGGGCTCGCCACGATGAGGATCAGCGCTGCGTAGCCGTCGAAGCCGACGAGGTCGACGCGCTCGATCCGCCGACGAACGCGCAAGCTCGCGTACGACAGGCACAGCGTGAGGACCGGTATCAACTCCAGGAACGGCGCCAACCAGAGCACGCAACCGGCCCAGTACAGGCCTGACCACAGGACGTCCCAGTTCATGCGACGAGCGTCGCCGGGATAAATTGGTTATGCGACCAATCAACGTGTCATCGTCCGAGAAGGCCCGCCCGGATCAGCGACCGAGGACCGCGGCGCGCAGCCAGCGCCACGCGGATCCGAACGAGGGTTGCAGCGCAAACGCCGCCCACCGCACCTTCTTCAGCGTCGCGCCTTCGTTGCGTTCCGCGAGGCCGTCGAGGAGCGTTCGGGCCTCATCCGACTGCCCGTCGGCGACGAGGTCGCGCGCGAGGGCGAGGCCGCCTTCGACGTGCCACGTGTCGATCGTACGGACGTGTTCGAGGAGCTGGATGCGCTCGCCGCGGCGGGCGCGTCCGACGAAGTTCTTCGTTGCGTCGATGAGGACGCGGATCGCGTCGGCGCGACGCTCGCGAAGCAAGTGGCCTTGCGCGATGCGCTCCCAGAACTCGACCTCACCCGGGATGTGGTGCGCGGCCGCGGTGTAGACGGCCAGCGCTTTGTCCGCGAACCCACCCGCTTCGTAGCCCGCGGCCGCGGCGAGGAACTTGGGGCGTGCCTCGTCGACGCGTCGAACCTGCGCGAGGCACACGGCGAGTTTGTGGAGGATCATCGGATCTTCGCCGTCGTGGTCGAGGATTCGCTGGTAAGCGGCGATCGCCTTCTTCGGCTTCCCGCGGCGCTGCGCTTCCGTCGCGGTCGTGAGCGAGTCACGCCGACGGTACGGCTTAGGACCGAAGAGCCCCATTCCGTCCATCGTACGCGCACGGCGCGCGTGGCCAAGTCCGGCCGCGTCAGGTACCGCAGTCGCGCAGTGGACACGCGGCGAGCCGCGCCGCAATCAACTCGACCGCGTGCGTCGCGCCGTTGTCGTACTGCGGGACATCGTGTCGTGATTTCCGAAGTCGCTGCGCGACGCGTTCGACGACGCCTTCCTCCGTGCTGCGCTCGTCGCCGCGAAGTCGCACGTGCTGTCGGTCGTACTTGCGCGGCATGGCGATACCGACGAAAGGCGTCCGCGTCGCGCGGGCTTCTTGAACCGTGTTGTACCCACCGCCGCCGACGACGACGTCGACCCCACGAACGTAGGCGAGGAACGGCCACAGCGCTCGGGCCTCCGGCAGATCGTCGCGCGGTGTTGGTACGAGGAGGCGCACATCGACGTCGAGTGCCGCGTCGATTCGCGCCGCGACGCGTGCGTACATCGGGCCTTCCTCTTCACGCCCGCTCGCGAGGACCGCGACGATCTTGCCGTTCGCGTCGAGGGCACGTCGCGCCGCGTCGGGCGCCAGCAGCTCGGAAGCGTCGAGCGTCAACCACGGCGCGGTGCGAACGGCGTTCGGCGCCGCCGCCAACGGAGCGTCCTCGCCGGGGACGAGCACCAGCGCGTATCGCGCGACGTGGTCGGCGAGGCGTACGTCACGGACGTACCGCGGATCGAGATCGCGGTGGACGAGTACCTTCGGGATGGTGAGCTCGTCGAGGAGCGTCGCGAGCTCTCCGCCGAGCCCACGTGGAAACGTATCGACGATCAGCGCATCACACGGCGTCGTCCGCACTGCGTCGCGGACGCGTTCGGGCGCGACGTCGATCGGAAAACGCCGCAGGTTCGCAGAGCCGGACGCCGCGACCGCGGAAACATACGGAGAGTTCGTGAGGATCTCGATCTCGACGCCGCGCCGCGCCGCTTGGCGTGCGAGCGCGACCGCGCGGGTCAGGTGTCCGAGGCCGCCGCCGAGCGCGTAGTAGAGCCAGCGGCTCAACTCGCGCCCATGTCCTGTTCCCAGGCTTCGTCGCCCGCGGCCATCAGGCTCATGCCGTCGGCCTCGGTGAAGTCACTCGCATCCGAGTGTTCGTTGTACGAGTCCCAGCCCCAGCTCCCGCGACCGTAGTAGCCGTACCCGTAGTAGTAGTAGGTCGTGTAGAGGAACGGATCGTCGTCGACGTGAGTCCCGCGGCCCTTGCCGGCGTGTCGGTCCGCGTGGCGCTCGGCCTTCTTCACACACGAGGTGCACAACGTCTGCGCGCTTCGCCGGTGCGCGTGTTTCTCGCAGACGTTTTTGTTGCAGCTCCCGCACGCGAACTGCGCGGGCTGCGCGCAGTCGTGGGAGAACAGGAACCCGGCCTTCTCGTCACATCGCATCGTCGGTCACTTCGCCAGGCGGTGCATCAACGCGACGCGCGTCGGCAACGCCATGCCCTCGAACGCGAGACACGCCACGGCGACGGCGGGCAGATCCGCCTTCGTCTCGTACAGCGTCTCGCCGGCCGCGTTCTTCAGCTTCACCTTGTCGGCGGACTTCTTCACCTTCGCGACGTCGTTGCCGGCGCCGTCGCGGATCTTGAAGCCGTAGTCCTTCACCTTCAGGACGAAGAGTGTCTCGCCCGCCGCGGTCTTGAGCTTGTAGTCCCCGTCGTCGTAGCGCTTCAGCGCAAAGCGCTCTTCGCCCTCCGGCGACTCGACCTTCACCTTGTCGCCGCCGTCTTTGACGATCGCGACGACGGTGTCGTCGGGTGTTCGGACCAGCGTCTTGTCGCCCTTGTCCTTCAGGCGCGCGATCTCGTTCTCGCTCGCGTCCACGAGCTTCGCGCCGTCCGGCTTCATCTTCAGCGAGAACGCGCGTTGCTCCTTGCCGTCCTCGAACTTGATCTTCACGTCGCCCGACGCGGACGCCGCGGGCGCGGGTGCTTCGGACTTCGACTCGGAAGGACACGCGCACAGCGTCGCGCACAACGACAGCAACCCCAGACGTCGCATCACACCACCCTCGGTCGGCCCTTCGCGACCGCCTTCGCCAGGTTGAGCACCTGGTACGCGCTCATGAACAGACTTGCGACGAGCTGCCGCCCGTCGACGCCGTTCGGCGGCTCCCCGTGCGCCGGGCAGTCCCAGTCCGACTTGATCAAGACCTTCAGCGCCAACCCGTTTGCGCTCGCATCGACACGTTTGAGCATCGCCTGTTTCGGAAGCTGGACCGCGCTCTCGAGTTTGTCGCTCACGCGCGCGAGCGCCGGGTAGCGCTTCGTCTTGACGCCGAGCCGAAGCGACAGGAGCGTCGCGCTCTTCGTCTTCGTCTTGTGTTTCATCTTGCCGGACGCGGACGTCTTCCACTTCGAGCGCTTCTGGAACTTCTCCATCGCCTCGAGCGTGAACTTGGTGTCGTCGAGGAACTGCCCACTCAGCGCGAGCCACGGATCCTCGAAGTACTTCACCTTCCAGCCGCGCGCCTCGCCTTCGCCGGCGGCCTTGTTGCCCAGCGACGGCGCCGACAGATCCATCCGCACCTGCAACTTGGCGTTCGAGGGGAGGTCCGTGGAGAGGAGCGGGAGGATTCGCTCGAGCAGGAGGTAGCGCCGGTCTTGGGTGTCGAACTTGCCTTGTGTCGCGCGATAGATCAGCGCTGCCGCGCCGATGCCCAGGAGCACGAAGCAGCCGAGGAACATCATCGGAGCGTTGTCGGCGTTGGAGTCGAGGGTGGCGCCGGTGATGAGCAGGCCGATGAAACCCAGCGCGAGGCTCCAGCCACCGACCTTGCCGGACGTCGACCGACGCGCCTCCGCGTCCTTGTCGAGCTGCTGGATGGCGGCGATGTCGCCGAGCATCTCGTCGGGGGACATCAACCCCTCGTACTTCAGCGTCTTCTTGAACTCCGCTGGGTCGAACGCCACGTGCTCGGAGGGTAGTCGCGCGCTGGACCCACGTCAAAGACGCACTCGTGGCAGGCTCCTCGTGTGCCGTCGATCGCGTACGCGAGCTTCGATCGCTTCTGGGCGCCGAAGGGCGCATCGATTCACATCGACGCGTTCACGCGCGCGCTTGCCGCCGCCTACGGTCGCGTCGATCTCCTCACCATCGCCCCGTTCGATCCCGCCGCGGGCCCCAACGCGATCCCGGGACCCACGCAGCCCCGAGAGCGCGCCTGTGGCGTCGTGCACTGGTCCTTCGACATCCGCGGCAAGAACCTCATCGCCCGCGTCGAGCACTTCCGCGCGCAGCTGTGGCGTTGGTGGCGCGAACACGGACCGTTCGACGTCGCGCACTTCCGCTCCATCTTCGAGGGCTACCCGATCGCGAAGGAGCGCCGCACCCTCGCGCGTCGCGTCGTCTACGAGGTGAACGGCCTCCCGTCCATCGAGCTCAAGTACCACTACCCCGACGTCGCCGACGACCACGAGCTCCTCGGCAAGCTGCGCGCGCAAGAGCAGACCTGCATCGCTGCGGCGGATCTCCTCGTGACGCCGAGCGCCGTCACCGCGGAGCACCTCGTCGCGCGCGGCGCACCCGAGTCGCGGATCGAAGTCGTGCCCAATGGCGTCGATCTCGACTGCTTCACCTTCCGCGCGCGCCGCGGGGCCCCGAAGCGCTGGCTCTACACCGGCACGATGACCGCGTGGCAGGGGGTCTTCGCGGCGATCGAAGCGCTGCGTCTCCATCGCCGTGACGACGACGCGCGGCTCACGCTCGTAGGTCCGGTCCGTAAGTCCGTGCGCAGAAAGATCGAAGCCACCTGCGCTGCGTACGGGCTGACCGACCATGTCGATCTCCTCGAACCCGTCGATCAGCCCGAGCTCGCCGCGCTCCACCACGAGCACGACGTTGCGCTGGTGCCGCTCCTCCCCAACGACCGCAACCTCGAGCAGGGGTGCTGCCCCCTCAAGCTGATCGAGGCGATGGCGTGCGGGACGCCGGTCATCGCATCCGACCTCCCCGTCGTCACGCAGCTCGCCGAACCGGACAAGGAAGCGCTCATCGTACGGCCGGGATCGCCGAAGGCGATCAAAGACGGTGTGCTTCGACTTCAGGAGGACGCCGAGCTCGGTCCGCGCCTCGCGGCGAACGCGAGGCGACGCGTCGAGCAGCACTACACTTGGCCGAAGGCTGGCGCGCAGCTCGTCGCCGCGTACGAACGAACACTCGCCCGCGACCCGACGCACTGAACCGACGCTCTGACCCGACGGGATCGACAGGTCTGCCCGCCACCATCGACAGGTTCGCCAGACACTCGCGGTCGCGCGGACGCGAGAACACGCCGTCCGTCGCTGGCGCGCACCTTGCTCTTCATCGGTCCGCGCAACGAAGCGCGATTTTCACTCATCGATAGGAGTCCAAGAGTATGTCCCGTCTCATTCATTCGTCCGTCTTCCTCCTCGTGTTCGCGGTCGCCTGCGGCGGCCCCGAAGAAGAGCAACAGGAGTCGTCGGAGGCCATCTCGTTCACCGCGCAGCCCGCGCCCCCACAAGCGGTCGCGCAGCCTCAGCCGGTCGGCGACCCGGATCTCATCGTCACGAACTTCAACGTCACGGGCCCCGCGTCGCTCGGTTGCGGGACCCAGACCGTCTTCTACACGGCGATCGAACGGAACATCGGAAACGGCAACGCGGGTCGGCACTTCCTCCACCTTCAGCGGCAGAATCCACTGAATGGAGCGTGGATCCCCACCTCGTCCAACCAGCTCGGCGCGCTCGCCGCGGGGGCGACGCGGAACCTCCAGGGGTCGTTCACGTTCTACAACGGTCCGTGTGACTGCCCGCCGACGTCGTACACGATCAACTTCCGGTTGTTCGACGACGGCGGCGACCTCGTCGCGGAGAGCAACGAGGGCAACAACGCCTCCAACGCCGTGACCGTCAACGCAACTTGCCCCTGACCCGGTTCGCGGCGCGCGCGCGGTTGACGTGGTAGGTCAGCGCCTCCCGAATGCAATCGCGCAGCGCCGCTTCCGGCAGGGGACCCGCCACACCAAACAGCACGGCGCGCTGCCCTTCGAAGCGCAGCGCGCCGGCGTGCCGTAGCCGGAACCCTTCGACGAGGTCGGTCTGGCAGCTCACGTAAAGGGCGCAGTCGTCCGGACGTTTGGCCTTCCAGTGGATGCGCACCGTCGTGCCGGACTTGGTCTTCTTCGTGAGATAGCTCGGCTCGCCCCAGCGCAGCGCCTCTTCGAGCGGGCCGACCTGCGGCGTCTGCGCCGCCACGTCGAAGATCAACGCGCGGACTTCGAGGAGCCGCTTTCGTGCCTCCTCGGGGACGGCCGCGAAGACCTGCGCGACCTCCGCGCTCGCGAACTTTGGTTTCACGGCCGAGCACCCAGCGCCGCGAGCACGCGCCGCAGCGCCGCCGCCTCCTTCGCCGCCGACTGCTCCGCGAGGACACGTTCGCGCGCTCGGCGGCGTACGGCGGTCTTGCGCTCGTCGTCCAGCGCGACGACGTCGAGCACCGCTTCGCCGAGCCGATGCAGCTGGTGCCGCGGGATGACGAAGCCGTCCTGCTCGTTCGTCAGCACCTCCGGGATGCCGCCCGCGTCGCTCGCGATGACGAGCCGCTCGCAGGCCATCGCCTCCAACAACGCGTTCGGTAGCCCATCCCAGACCGAGGGCTGCAGGAACACGTCGAAGAGGTTTACGCGACGACACACCTCGGCCGGATCTTCCACGTGCCCCGTCACGAGGATCCGCGCCGCCGCCTCCGGGTGCTCGCCCGCGAAGGCGACCAAGTGTTGCTGCTCGCGCGCGCGCACCTCGCCGACCACGAGCAGGCACGCGGGCCGCTGCGTGCGCACCTCGACGAGTGTGGAGAGCAGGAACGGGAAGCCCTTCTTGTGGCGCAGCTCGCCCGAGAAGCCGAGGACGAGCTCGCCGGGTTCGACGCCGAGCTCGGCCGCGAGGGTGTCGTCGCGCGACGCGGGTGCGAAGACCTCGCCGTCCACCGCGTTCGGCACGACGATCACCTCCGCGTCCCGGCCGAGGAGCACGTCGATCTTGTCACCGAGATCGCGGGACGGCGCGGTGCGGACATCGGCGCGTTCGAGGGTCCACATCAGCCGCGCGAAGTCGCCGGGCGGGAACATCATCTGGTCGACGTCGTTGCCGCGCGCGCTCACCGCGACGGGGAGCCGGTGGGTCTTCGCAAACATCGTGGCGGCGAACCCAGCCGGCTGAAGGTAGTGCCCCCACGCGGCGTCGTAGTGTCGTTCGCCGTGGAGCCAGGTCAGCACGTTCGTCGTGTGCTGCATCGACAGGTCCCAGCTCGCGAACAGCCCGAGCCGGTGCAGCGTCGGTCCGTCCGGGGTCTCGGTGGTCTCGAGCGCGCCGGGGGGGAGGGTCTTCGTCCATGCGAGCACGTCGACCTGTACGCCGAGGCGCGCGAGGGCGCGTGCCGTCCGAGTGCCGCTGACCGCGAGGCCGCCGATGTCCGGCGCGTAGCGCTCGGCGAAGAAGAGGAGGCGTTCGACCATCGCGCGGCAGCGTAACACCGCCGTTTACTTGCGCGGCGGATCGGTTGGTGGTCGGCTGGAGGCATCCGCTTCGCTGTCGTCGCTCTCGGTTTGTTCCTGGCGAGCCCCGCGCTCGCGTCGGACCGCACGCCGCCGTCCACGATGCCGGTGCGCGCCGTCGATCGACCGGTGACGCTGCTGGAGGATCACTTCGGCCTCGAACCCGATCTCTACGTGACGCGCGCGGGTGAAACCGCCGTCGTCGGCATCTTCCTCGGCGCGGGGTACGGCGTGTCGAACGACATGGAGGTCGGGCTCAACCTCATCCGCCTCACGCTCTCGGAGGACCCCAGCTCGGGGATCGACGCGCCGAGCGGGTACATCACCTACCGCCTCCTCGACAGTCAGCTCGAGCTCGCGGTGAAGGGCGAGGTCGAGGTGCCGGTGAACGACGCGATCGACTTCGCGGCGTCCGTACCCATGCGGCTGCACGTGGGTTCCCTCCTCGCCGTGAATCTGGAGCCGGGGGTCTTCGGCGCCATCGCGTCCCCGGCACAGTACGGCGTGCGCGTCCCGGCCGAGGTTCGGATCCAGACGACGGATCACCTGACCATCGACGCGCTCGCGAAGTTCAGCGTCCCGAACCTGAGGACCTCGAGTGCGGCGCTCCTCCAGTTCGGCGGCCGAATCGCGTACACGCTCGAGCGCCACAAAGCCGCATTCGGCGAGCTGCGGGCGACCGTCCTGGCGTCCAGCCTGGTCCTCGGCGACGACGCCGCGCTGTTCCGGCCGTTCACGAGCGACTGGACCGTCCTCATCGACGCGACCTTCTTCCTGCGGTCGGACCCTGATGAAGCCGCTCCAGATTCCCCGTTCTAGGGTTGTTCTCGGGTGGTTTCGGGGCTGTCGCAGCGTTTTTGTTTGACCCTCTCGACGCGCCCCGTCATGAGGAGCGCGCTTTGGCTCAGGAGAATCGCCGCGCCGATCTGCGGAACTTCGCGATCGTCGCCCACATCGACCACGGGAAGACGACGCTCGTCGACGCCATGCTCGCGCAGGCGGGCATCTTCCGCGACAACCAGGCGCGCCCGGATCGCGTCATGGACAGCAACGACCAGGAGCGCGAACGCGGGATCACCATCCTCGCGAAGAACACCGCGATCCACTACGGCGACATCAAGCTGAACATCCTCGACACCCCCGGCCACGCGGACTTCGGTGGCGAGGTCGAGCGTGTGCTCACGCTCGCCGACGGTGTGCTGCTGCTCGTCGACGCCGCGGAGGGCCCGCTGCCGCAGACGCGCTTCGTCCTGTCGAAGGCGCTCGAGGCCGGGCTGAAACCGATCGTCGTGGTCAACAAGATCGACCGCGGCGACGCTCGCCCCGCCGAGGTCCTCGACGAGATCTACGATCTCTTCATCGAGCTCGACGTCCACGAGGACATCCTCGACTTCCCGGTCGTGTACGCGATCGGCCGCGACGGTGTCGCGCGCAAGAAGCTCGAGGACACCTCCGAGAACCTGAAGCCGCTGTTCGACGAGATCGTCGCGCGCCTCCCCGGCCCGATCGATCGTCGCGACGAGCCGACGCAGATCCTCATCGCGAACACCGAGTACGACGACTACGTCGGTCGCATCGCGATCGGTCGAGTCATCGCGGGGCGCCTCAAGAAGAACGAGCCGCTCTACTACATCGGTCGCGATGGCAAGGCGCGGAACGCGAAGGCGATGAAGCTGTACGCGTTCGAGGGCCTCGGCCGCACCGAGGTCGCCGAGGTCGGCGCGGGGGACATCATCGCGCTGGCGGGGATCGAGGACGTGGAGATCGGCGACACCGTCGTGTCGGATCCCGAGACGCCGCCGCTGGAGCGCATCGAGGTCGACCCGCCGACGCTGCGCATGAACTTCCGCATCAACGACTCGCCGTTCGCCGGGCTCGACGGCAAGTACGTGACGTCGCGTCAGGTGCGCGAGCGCCTGTACAAGGCCGCGCAGCAGAACGTGTCGATCCGCGTGAAGGACGGCGACACGCCGGACGTCTTCGAGGTCGCGGGCCGCGGTGAGCTGCAGCTCTCGGTGCTCGTCGAGACGATGCGCCGCGAGGGTTACGAGCTGCAGCTTTCGAAGCCGGAGGTCGTGACGCAGGAGATCGATGGCGTGCTGTCGGAGCCGATGGAGCGCGTCACGATCGACGTCCCCGAGGCGTACATCGGCACGGTCACGGAGCGCCTCGCACCGCGTCGCGGACAGATGCTGGAGATGAAGCAGGCCGGCGGCGGGCGCGTGAAGATGGAGTACCGCATCCCGTCGCGCGGGCTGATCGGCTTCCGCTCGGAGTTCCTCACGGAGACGCGCGGCACCGGCATCCTCAACAGCCTCGTCGACGGCTGGGCGCCGTACCAGGGCAAGGTCGCGCGCCGTCCGAACGGCGCGATCGTCTCGGACCGCGCCGGCAAGACGACGCCGTACGCGCTGTTCAACCTGCAGCCGCGCGGCAAGCTCTTCCTCGGCTCCGGCCTCGACGTCTACGAGGGGCAGATCCTCGGCGAGCACTCGCGCGAGGCGGACCTCCCGGTGAACGCCTGCCGCGAGAAGAAGCTCACGAACATCCGCGCGGCGGGTAAGGACGAGAACACCGTCCTCAGCACGCCGAAGAAGATGGGGCTCGAGGCTTCCATTGAATGGATCGACGAGGACGAGTTGATCGAAGTCACGCCGAAGGCGATTCGGCTGCGCAAGAAAGAGCTGCGCACGAACATGCGTCCGAAGCGCACCGCCCGCCTCGAAGAAGACGAAGTGTGATCCGCACCCCGGACGTCCGTCCGGATTACAAAACGCTTACGCACTTTTCGTGCGACCGTAACGATCCCGCCTAGGGCCGCGTACACCCCCCGACGCCGGCGACGCCGGCCGTCCCCCTCGAACCCGTTCGCTCGCGGACGGACGCAGAAAGGCCCCCATGGCACCCGTACGTCTTCTCTCGACCTCCCTCTGTCTCACGCTCGCCTTCGTCGGCTGTAACGCCGCCGAGGAGGAGCCCGCCGACACCACCCCGCCGCGCGACGGCGGCATGCGCCGCACCATCGAGACACCACGCGACGGCGGTGTCGTTCGTGACGGAGGTGAGATCGTCGACGCCGGCACGACGACGGACGCCGGCGTGATCGAAGCACCGGACGCACCCGCCGCCGTCTACACCCTCTCGAACGATCCCACCGGCAACGCCGTCCTCGTCTACGCACGCTCGACCGAAGACGGCGCGCTCACGTTCCTCGATTCGTTCCCCACCGGCGGCATGGGCTCGGGGATGGGCCTCGGCAGCCAGGGCGGACTCGTGTTCGATGACGCGACGGATCGATTCTTCGCCGTCAACGCGGGCGACGACACCGTGTCGATGCTCGCGCTCCACGAAGACGGGACGCTCGAGTCCCTCTCCACCGTCGACGCGCAGGGCGTCGCGCCCGTCAGCATCACGGCGCGCGGCGACCTCGTCTACGTCGTCAACGCGGGCGACGAAGCCGTCCCCGCGAACATCGCTGGCTTCTCGATCACCAACGACGCGCTCGCGCCGATCGAAGGCTCCTCGCGCGCGCTGAGCATGGCGGCCGTCGGCCCTGGCCAGATCGAATTCTCGCCGGACGGCAGCAGCCTGATCGTCACCGAGAAGGGCACTGACTCGATCGACATCTTCCCGGTCGTGAACGGCGTCGCGGACCCCGCCATCACGCACGCCTCCGTCGGTATGACGCCCTTCGGCTTCGCGTTCAGCGATGACGGTCACCTCATCGTCTCGGAGGCCTTCGGCGGCGCGGACAACGCGGGCGCCACCAGCACCTACGCGCTCGGCACCCTCGACGGCACGCTCAGCGCGGTCTCCGCCGCGGTGCGCACCGAGCAGAGCGCCCCTTGCTGGGTCGTCCTCGCCGGGAGCTTCGCGTACGTGACGAACACCGCGAGCGACAACGTGAGCGGCTACGACATCGGCGCCGACGGTTCGCTGACGTACACGTGGTCGGCGCCCACGGGCGACGCGCCGATCGACGCGATCGTCGCCGACGACTTCCTCTACATCCTCAACGCGGCCGACGACTCGTTCAGCATCTACGCGGTCAACACCTCGAACGGGACGCTGCAGACGCTGCCGACCGTCACCGGCCTCCCCGCGGACGCGGTGGGCGTCGCCGCTGGCCCGCGCGCCATCTACACGATGTCCAACGCGGACACCGGCAACGACATCCTCGCTTACGTCCGTGCGATCGACGGCGGTCTCACCTTCCTCGGCTCGACCGCGTCGGGCGGCGTGGGGCGCGGCCGTGGCCTCGGTTCGCAGAACGCGATCGTTCACGCAGACGGGCTCGTCTTCGCGGTAAACGCGGGCGACCACACCGTGTCGATGCTCCGTGTCGAGACGGACGGCTCCCTCACGCTCCTCGACACCGCGAGCGCGGGTGGTGTGTCGCCGCGGTCCGTCGCGGTGGACGGCGACCTGGTCTACGTGGCGAACGCAGGCGACGACGACAACGGGGCCAACATCAGCGGCCTTCGGATCGACGGTGACTCGCTCACGCCCATCCCCGGCTCGAGCCGTCCGATGAGCGCCGAGAACCCCGGCCCGGGGCAGATCTCCTTCGCCGACGAAGGCGCGTTGCTCGTGCTCACCGAGAAGGGCACCGACCACATCACGACGTACGCGGTGACCGACGGCCTCGCCGGGACGCCGGTGGTGCACACGTCGCACGGCCGTACGCCGTTCGGCTTCGCAATCACCGACGACGGCGCAATCGTGGTCTCCGAGGCGGCCGGCGGCGACGCGGGGGAGGGCACGGCGAGCAGCTACCGCGTCTCCTCGGCGGGTTCGCTGGAGACGATGGCTGCCTCGGTCGAGAGCGGTCAGAGCGCGCCCTGCTGGGTCGCGATCTACGGCGACTACGCGTACGTGACCAACACACGCTCCGACAACGTGACCGCCTACGCGATCGGCGCGAACGGCGCGCTGACGTTGCTGTGGAGCGCGCAGGCCGGCGACGGGCCGCTCGACGCCGCCACGACCGAGGATGCGTACCTGTACGTGCTCAACGGTCGCGACGACACGATCAGCATCTACGCCATCGGTGACGAGGGCGTGCTCCTGCAGCGCCCTTCGCTCCAGGACCTCCCGGAGACCGCCGTGGGGCTGGTCGCCCGCTGAGCGTTTGCGCCACTTGCTCGTGGCGGCCACGGGCGCTAACCGAACCCCGTGGCCGTCGCGACCGCCTGCGCGAACATCGCGCTCGTCAAATACTGGGGCAAGCGGGACGCCGCGCTGAACCTCCCCGCCGCCGGTAGCCTCTCCCTCACGTTGGACCGACTCCGCACGTACACGCAGGTCGAACGCATCGACGGCGACACGGACGAACTCGTGCTCGACGGGGTCCAGGTCGACGGCAAGGCGCTCGCGCGGATCTCCAAGTTCGTGGATCTCGTGCGCGACACCGGCGCGGTGCGCGTGACGAGCCTGAACACGTTCCCGACCGCAGCGGGGCTCGCGTCTTCCGCGTCGGCCTTCGCGGCGCTCGCGGTGGCGACCGCGGAGGCGTTCGACAAGGCGCTTTCACCGACCGAGCTGTCGGTGCTCGCGCGGCGCGGTTCGGGGAGCGCGGCGCGGAGCATCTTCGACGGTTGGGCGAAGATGAACGCCGGGGTCGCGGAGGACGGCCACGACGCCGCGGCCGAGCCGGTCGCGATCGACCTCGAGCTGTGCGCGGCGATTGCGGTGGCCAACGCCGGGGAGAAGAAGATCGGCTCCACCGAGGGGATGGAGCGCACGCGCACCACGAGCCCGTACCACGAGGCTTGGCTCGCGACGGTGGAGCGAGACCTAGGCGCCGCAATCGAGGTTGCACGCTCCGGGGACATCGAGCGGCTCGCGGAGATCGTGGAGGGCAACTGCCTCGCGATGCACGCCGACGCGATGGCGGCGCGGCCCGGCATCATCTACTTCGGGCCGTCGACGTTGTGGGCGATCGACCAGGTGCGTACGATGCGCGCGGAGGGGACACCGGTCTTCTTCACGATCGACGCAGGGCCGCACGTCGTCGCGTTCACGACGCCCGACCACGTGGACACCGTGGCGGCGACGCTGATCGAGCACCCGGAGGTGGCCACCGTGCTCGTGTCGAAGATCGGCGAAGGGGCGCACTCGATCGAGGCGATGCCTTGACGGTCTCCGCACCCGGGAAGCTCGTCCTGCTCGGCGACTACGCCGTGCTCGACGGCGCGATGGCGATGGTCGGCGCCGTGAACCGCCGCGCGGTCGGGGACGTGGTGGAGGAGGTCGTCGACGCTTCGCCGATCGTGCGCGCCGTGCTCGAGGAGGGCGGACGGGATGTCCGCGGTTCGATCAAGATCGACACGTCTTCGTTTCAGTGGAACGGGAAGAAGCTCGGCATCGGCTCCTCGGCGGCGGTCGCCGTGACGACGGCGGCGCTCGTGTTGGACTCCGGCGCCGAGGATGTCCTGCAGCTCGCGGTGTCGGCCCACCGCGCGGCGAACGGCGGAGGCAGCGGGATCGACGTCGCGTCGAGCTACTTCGGTGGGGTGATCGCGGCGGACCGTCAGCCCGGGACCGTGCAGCCGCTACCGTCGCGCCTGCCCGGGCTGACGCTGTCGGTGCTCTTTGCGAACCAGAGCGCGAACACCTCCGAGATGGTCGCGAAGGCCCAGGCCTCGTCGAAGTGGTCGCACTGGATGAACGTGCTCGTGCCGTTGGCCGAGCAGGGGATCGATGCGTGGAGCCGCGGCGAGGTGCGGCGCTTCCTCTCGATCGTCGACCGGTACGGGCGGGCGATGGGCGGACTAGGCCGGGACGCCGGGACGCCGATCGTCACCGACGAGATCGACGCCGCGATCCGTATCGCCTCCCAGCACGGCGGCGCCGCAAAGCCGAGCGGCGCCGGCGGCGGCGACGTGGTGGTGGTGTTCGCGGAGGACCCGGACGTCGGTGCGCGTGTCGCCGAGGAGACGGGGATGAAGCTCGTGGACCTCGAGATCGATCCGCGCGGGCTCAGCCGCCGGGGGTGACGGTGCTCGTCGACGACGTCGCGACCGGGGACGTCAGCTTTGCGACGAACGACTCGGACATCAGGATGTCGTCCACCAGCTGATTCGCGGCGACGCGGAAGTTCGAGAAGATCACGCCCTCGCGGTGCGCCTTGGCGAGCTCCGTTCGGTCGCGCTCGATGGTCAGCGTGAGATCGCCGCGCAGCGCGTCGCGACAGTCGAGCTTCGCGATCTCGACGTGTGCATCGACGTGGTGTCCGTCGACCGGGTCGTCCTCCGCCTTCAGGATCTCGAAGCCCGACTCCCACAGCTCGCGTTCCACGGTCGCGTTGAAGTTGCGCACCCGGAGCAGCTCGCGCTTGCCGCACTCGACGCCCGTCTCGGGGACGGTGATGTCGTGCATCTTGACGGTCGTTTCCGCGCGCGTCGCCGGGGTCATGGCCCACTTGGGCTCGGTACGGTTGGGGCGCGCGACACACGCGCAGACCAAGAGGAGGAGGAGCGGAGCGGCGCGCGACACGTCGTACCCGGTAGTCGATGGTGAAGCGGGGGACAAGGCGAGAGGTCCTCGCGTTCGACCTTTGAGCGCGGCTGTGCGAGGAGGCGGGACATGAGGGGGCTTCGAGTCGCACCGTTCGTGTTCGTCGCCGCGTGTGCCGCAGCGCCGGCGAAGGCACCCGCGCCCGAAACCGTGTCGATCGCCGAGGAGTGTCGCGATGGGCCGGTGGTCGAGCAGCCCGATCCCCCGCCGCCCGACATCTCGCGGCCGCAGGTGATCGCGCTGGGGTTCTTTCGCGGGAACAAGCTGTCCGCCGACGGCAAGGCCGCGGTGCTCGCGGCGGTTCGCGAACGCGTAGCGCGTGACGTCGAGCTCCGGCTGATCTCCGCGGCGGAGGTCGCGGGGGCGGAGCAGCTCCACGCCGAGCACCGGTGGAAGCCGGGTGGCCCCGCCTGCGCGCAGGCGCGACCCGTCGTGAGTCTGCTCGCGGATCGCCACCCGAACCTGGTGACGGGGACGATCTCGTCGATGTGCCGCTATCGAGAGGAGGATGGGGAGCTGATTCAGGAGGCGTGCAGCCTCATGGTTCACTTCGACCGCGTCGGTTCGGACGACCGCACCGATCTGCCCGCCGCGCTCGCCGCCAAGATCGAAGGCAACGCCGACGACTACGCCACCTGGGTCGAAGCGGCGCGTGTGCTCGAGCCGGGGCTCGCCCTGTCGGGCTTGATGACCAGGAGTTACGCCCTCCGGGTCTCGGGCTACGAAGCGTACGACGCGCAGCTCCGCATTCGGTCGACGCTCCGTGACCTGCGGGAGCCGCTCGGGAAGTGCCGGTTGGGTGCGGACGTCGCCAGCCTGGATCTGCGTTGGACGATCGCACCGGATGGCCACGCGGGTGCGATCGAGGTCGGGCCTCGGATCGCGCCAGACGACGTGACGGCGCGCCGGATTGCGCAGTGCGTCGCGAAGGTCATGGCCGAGAGCGCGTGGCCGTGCACGCCGAGCGGAAAGCCCGAACGGGTCAGCGCGCGGCTTTGCATGGTGACGCCGGACGACGAGTAGAGTCCCGACCATCTGACGGTTCGGTTGGAATCCGTCAGCAGTTCCTCGCAGAACCGTGACAAGGCGCTGACGTGCCGCGGGCTAGGCTCGCGCGGGCATGGGTGGAATCACGATCGTCGGGACGGGGCGGCACGCGCCCGGGGCGCCGGTGACGAACGAGATGCTCGCGCGGGTGATGGACACCAGCGACGAGTGGATCCGGCGGCGCACGGGGATCGAGCAGCGGCACTTCGCCGAGGACGGGATGGGCGCGAGTGACATCGCCGTGCCCGCGGCGCAGCGCGCGATCGAGGCGGCCGGCCTGACGACGAAGGACATCGACTACATCCTGTTCTGCACGATGACGC
This sequence comes from Deltaproteobacteria bacterium, assembly GCA_040218735.1. Lineage (GTDB taxonomy): Bacteria > Myxococcota > Kuafuiibacteriia > Kuafuiibacteriales > Kuafuiibacteriaceae > JAUHYN01. Next base: position 406,282 of record JAVJQW010000023.1, on the reverse strand, counting down.
CGGACTTCCTGTTCCCAGGATCCGGCGGACTGCTCGGCGCGAAGCTCGGTATCCGCGGCGTGCCGGCGCTCGACATCCGGCAGCAGTGCTGCGCGATGCCGTTTGCGTTGCAGGTCGCGAACGGGTTGGTCGCGTCGCGTGCCGCGAAGAACGTCCTGATCGTCGGCGCCGAAGCGCACGCCGGGTTCATGCCCTGGCAGAAGTGGGAAGCGCTGTTGGACCCCGAAGTGAAGGTGGCGTCCGAGGACTACCAGCGCGCGACGCGACACCGCGCGCTCGCCGTGCTCTTCGGTGACGGCGCAGGCGCGATGGTCGTGCGCGCTTCGGAAACCGCGGAGCGCGGGCTGATCGACGTCGAGGTCCACACCGACGGCGACGACGCCGAGCACATCTTCATCGAGGGCTCGGGCTTTCGGCGCCGGCCGTACGTAACACCCGAGCAGATCACCAACGAGGAACACATCCCGAGCATGGAGGGGCGCGACCTCTTCAAGTGCGCGGTCACGCGACTGCCCGAGGTGGTGCGCTCGCTGTGCGAACGCAACGACGTCGCGCTCGACGACGTGGACTGGTTCGTCGCGCACCAAGCCAACGACCGCATCAACCGCGTCGTCGTGCAGTCGCTCGGCGTCGACCCCGAGCGCGTCCCGTCGAACATTGCGAAGTACGGCAACACGTCCGGCGCGACGATCCCGATCCTCGTGGACGAGATGTACCGAGACGGCCGCGCGAAGCCTGGGCAGCTCGTATGTTTCCTCGCGCTCGGCTCGGGCCTGCACTGGGGCGCCGCGCTGATGCGGCTATGAGCGACGGCGCAGGAAGAGCACCAGCCCGAACAGTAGCCACCACGGCGACCCACCACGTTCGACGCAGCGGCAGCTCCCGCCCACGAGCCCTTCGAGCGGCACGCGCACCATCGGCGGCGGCGGGGCGCCGGGTTCGACGGTGACGTTGATCGTCGCGAGGTCGACTTCGCCGCTGTCGTCGGTGACCTCGACCTGGAAGGTGAGCGTCGTGGCTTCGTCGACGTTCGGTGAGACGAACGAAGCGTAGGCCTCCGAGGCGCGCAGGATCTCCACGTCGGCGCCCGCCGTCTGGGTCCAGTTGAACGTGATCGGGTCGCCGTCCGGATCCTCGGACTGCGTTGCGTCGAGGCCGACCTCGAACCCCGGGCCCACCGTGAAGTCGTCCGCCACGCGTGCGATGGGCGCGCGGTTCGAGCCCTCCGGCTTCTCGCCGATGATCGTGATCGCGACGTCGTCGGACGCCATTCCGCCGTTCCCGTCGTCGACGTTCAAACGGAACACCAGCGTCGTCGTCTCCTTCACACTCGGCGCGGTGAACGACGGCGCGACGGTCGAAGCGTCCCCAAGTGACACCGCGACGCCCGACTGCTGCTGCCACAGGTACACGAGCGTGTCGCCGTCGGCGTCGTTGCTGCCGCTGCCGTCGAGCGCGACGGGGTCGCCGGCGTTGACGGTCTGGTCGTCACCCGCGTCGGCCGTGGGCGGGACGTTCGGCGGCGGAGGCGGCGGACCTTCGAGGTCGAGCTCGAGGGAGACATCGACGAGGGATCCGGTCTGGCCCGCGTTGCCGTCGATGACCTCGAGCTTCCAGGTGCCTTGGCCGGAGCGGCCGTAGAACATCGTGACGTCTTCGTCGTAGCTGCGGGTGTCGGGGTAGATCGCGAAGATGTCGCGGCGCGTGGAGGTGTCGGCCTTCTCCAGGTTGGAGCGCGTGCCGTCGGGGTGCACGAGGTTGATCTCGAGGTTGCCGCGCGCCGGGTGGCGAATCTCGACGCGCACGCGGAGGGACTTCACGTCGCGCGCGTCCTGCACGTCGAGGTCGACGACCAGGCCGCTGGTGTCGTTGTCCGGGATCGCGGCGCCGTTCGGTCCGAGGTCGGGGCGGACCTTCTCGAACGTGCGCGCGACGGAGTGACTCGTCGCGAGCGTGAAGCCCTGGATGTCGAAGCTCGGGTCCGGGATGTTCGTGCCCGCGATGCGCACGGTCCACACGCCGTCCTCGGGCGACTCGACGAGCACCTGCTCGACGTTGTCGAGGTCGTTGCGCTGGTTCTGGACCGCGTCGTCGAACGGGTTCGCGGCGTCGAGCGTCCACGGGTAGTAGGTCTGTCCGCTCGGGGAGATCAGCTCGAGGTCGAGGTCGTTGATCAGGCGGCGCTGCGCGGTGCTGTTCGCGTAGGCGTCGAGCCAGGAGAGCGTCACGCGGACCTCGTTGCTGCCGGGCGTCACGTCCATCTCGTACTCGTAGGTCTCGCCGTCGCGGACCGCGGCGCGGACGAGGCGAGTGCCGGGGGCGGCCGCGTCGGCGAGGATCAGGTTGGCGGCGGCTTGCGCGTCGGCGTTGCCCCAGCCGTGGCGGTAGTCGGGTCCGCGGTGGAACACGTCGGTGACGGTGTGGATCATGATGACGCGGACGAGGTCGGGCGTGAGGCGCTCGCCGGCGAACTCACGTTTGTAGAGCTCGGCGAGGAGCGTGACCATGCCGGTGACGGACGGCGTCGACATCGACGTGCCGCTCATCGATCCGTAGCGACCCGACGGCATCACCGAGTAGAGGTTCTGACCGTTCGCGGAGATGTCGGGTTTGATGCGGCCGTCGTTGGTCGGTCCGCGGCTGGAGAAGCTCGTGAGGTCGCCGTCGTCGTCGGTCGCGCCCACGACGAGGAGGTTCTTCGCGGTGGAGTCGGGCGGGAGCGAGTCGAAGCCGTAGTTGTTGTCGTTGACCTGGCTGCTGCGCCCTTCGTTGCCGGCCGCCTTCATGCCGAGGAGGAAGAGGTCGCGCGAGTCGAGGTCCCACTCCTGCGCGGAGCCGGCGTACGAGCCGAAGTTGGTCGAGGTCGAGCCCCACGAGTGGTTGTCGTGTTCGTGGTAGTGGTCGTGTTTTGCTTCGCGGCGCTCGGCGGCGGCGTCGCCGTAGAAGTCGTAGGCGACCATGGTGGCACCGGGCGCGAAGCCCTGCGCGTCGCGGTCGCCGGCGCCGGAGCCGAGGATCGTCCCGGCGGTGTGGGTGGCGTGAGAGGAGACGCCGCGGCTCTCGTAGTTGGTGACGCGCCCGCCGAAGTCCTGGTGCGAGCTCGACACGCTGCCGCCGTCCCAGTGCCCGACGACGACGCCGGTGCCGTCGAGGTTGTAGGGCGCGTTCACGAGCGCGTCGGCGTGGGAGATGCGGCGCGACGCGGTGTTGTGGGACTTGTTCGGCCAGTCGAACCCGATGGACGCGACGAAGGGGGAGGTGGCGAGTCGTTTCAGTAGATCGCGGTCGGCGACGTGGAAGTGGCACTCCTCGCGGATGGCTTCGTTCGGATCGGTGGGGAGGCGGCGCAGCTCTTCCGCGCCGGGGATCAGCGCGGCGATCTCACCGGCGGTGGTCTCGCTCCACGCGGCGACGACGAGCGGGTGGGGGAGCGGCTCGTCCTTCGCGAAGTAGGGGAGCACTTCTTCGTCGACACGATCGATCGGTAGCGCCTTCGCGGTGCCGCGGATCCACGACGCTTCGAGGTAGGCGTCGGCGTCGGCGTGCGCGGCGGCGCGCTGGAAGACGTAGACGTACGCCGTGACGGTGCCGAGGTAGCGCAAGCCAACTTGCTTCGCGGCGGCGACGTCCGCGCGGGTGAGCGCGCGCTCCGCGAACACGTAGAACGCGGCGCCCACGTCGGGGACGGGTTTGCCGCGGTCGAGGAACACGTCGCGGGCCGCGAGGCGGACGCCGTTCTTCGGGCGCTCCCACGCGGGGCGGTCCGGCCGAGTGCCGTCGGCCCAGGCGGCGACGGCGAGGCTCGTCAGGGTAGCGGTGAGCAGAAACGTACGCGGGGTGGGCACACTGTCTGTAGTAGCACTCTGGACTTTGCCCTTTGCAGTCCGGGCGGTTACGCGTCCGTTGGACTGACCGACGGTCGCTTGCGATCGCGCGCACGGATCTCGGATACTGAACACCTGTGATGTCGAGCCGACGCGTCGCTGCCGTGCACCTGTCGTCGCTCCCGGTCGAGAGCCTCTTCGAGGATCGCGAGCGGCCCGTCGCGGTGCGGGAGGAGGTTCGCGGGCAGCGGGTGCTCGTGAGTGTCTCCGACGAGGCGCGGCGCCGCGGCATTCGCCCCGGCATGAAGGAGAGCGAGGGCAAGGCGCGGGACTTGGACCTGTGGGTCGAGTCGCGGGACATCAGCCTCGAGCAGTCGCGCCTGGACCACGCGGCCCAGCTCCTCTTCGCCTACGGACCGGAGGTCGAGATCGCGCCGCCCGATCTGTTGTTCGTGGAGATCGGGCGGAGCCGGCGGGCGATCGCGAAGAAGCTGAAGCGTCGTCCGGAGGAGCTGACCGACCGCTTCATCGCCGAGTCGATCGAGAAGCTCATGGAGCGCGCGGGCCACCGCGTGACGGTCGCCATCGCGAAGGACCCGGACACCGCGCGTACGTTCGCCGAGCACCTGTCGCGTCTTCGTTACGCGCCGCCGCCTTCGCAACCTAGGTTGCGCCGACGCTCGGGACGCAAACCTCCGCAGAAGAAACACAAGGCGATCGTCGAGGCGCCGCGTGTCGCGGTCGTCGATGACGCGCCGTCGCAGCTCGCGAAGCTCCCGCTCGAAGCGATCACCTGGACGGACCGCCGCGTCGATCCCGACGGCGTCCTGCAGCAACACATGCGCGGGGCGGTATCGTCGCTCGCGTTGCTGGGGGTGAAGGACGTCGGGCGCTTCGTCGGGTTGCCGGCGTCGCAGGTGAGCAGTCGGTTCGGGGAGGCGGGCGCGCAGATGTCGCGGCGCGCGCGTGCGGAGGGTGCGCGTCCGCTGCGGGCGTATCACCCGCCGGAGCGCACCGTGGAGACGTTCGAGCTGAACGCGGTGACCGAGGACCTCGAACCGATCCTGTTCGTGCTGAAGCGGTTGTTCGGGCGGCTGGAGGATCGGCTCTCGGCGCGCGCGCGCGCGGTGCGTTCGCTGCTCGTCCACTTCCTCGTCGAGCCGCCGATGTTCTCGCGCATCGAGAACGACGCGCACCGCAAGCGCAGCTCGAAACACACCGAGACCGTCGAGCTGAAGTTCGCGCGCGCGACGCGCCGGGCGTCGACGATGCTGGCGCTCGCGCGGGAGCGGATGGGGGCCTCGTTGCCGGGCGCGGTGCTGGCGGTGACCGTCGAGGCGGCGACCGCCGAAACCGATCACGGCGCGCAGCTCGATCTGTTCCGCAACCATCAGCAGCGGCTCGAAGAGGTGAGTGAGCTCGTCGGGCGTCTGCAGGCGGCGCTGGGGGAGGGCGCGATCTTCTCGCCGACGATCGCCGATACTCACCGCCCGGAGGCCGCGTGGAAGACGCTGCCGTTCGACATCGAGGTCGCGCTCGAAGAGCCGCCGCAGGAGAAGCCGGTGGTGCGGGAGGGGCCGCAGCTCGTCGCGCCGCTCGCGGAGCAGGGGGGCGCGCGTGAGCATCTGCCGTCCGTCGACGCGGGGCTCGCGGTGACGTCGATCCCCGACACGATCGACGAGAGCGAGACCACGCTCGACGCAAAGCCCGCCTGGCCGAAGCCGATCCAGCGCAAGCCGGAGGACGAGCCGCTGCCGCCGTTGCCGCCGCGGCCGCTGGAGCTACTCGCGAAGCCGGAGCGCATCGAGCTGTCGCGCGAGAGCAAGACGGAGGACGGCGTGATCCGCTGGCGCGGTCGTCGGTATCCGGTCGTGCACCTCGGCGCGACAGAGCGCCTCGAAGCGGAGTGGTGGACGCAGGAGCCGATCGCCCGGGACTACTGGGTCGCGGAGATCGCGGACGGGCGTCGGCTGTGGCTGTACGCCGAGCCGACCGGGGCGGTGTTCGTGCACGGCATCTTCGATTAAATAGACTTCGCGTGGCGGACTCCGTTTCGAAGATCTTCACCGGCATCTACGACGACGGCGTGTGGGGCCAGGGCTCGGGGCCCGGCTCGGCGTCGCACGAGACGATCGCGTACCGTCGTTTCCTGCAGGAGTTCCTGCTGTGGAATCAGATCGAGCGCGTGGTCGACGTCGGCTGCGGGGACTGGCAGTTCTCGCGTTTCGTCGACTGGTCGGGCGTCGACTACACCGGGGTGGACGTCGTGGCGTCGGTGATCGAAACGAACCAGGAGCGCTTCGGGTCCGAGAACGTTCACTTCGCGCTGAGCGACGGCACCTTCGACGCGCTCCCCGAAGCCGACCTCCTGATCGCGAAGGACGTCTTGCAGCACCTCGACACCCGCCGCATCCAGTCGTTCCTCGGCGCCGCCTCGGCTTATCGTTTTGTGTTGGTGACGAACACCGCGGAGCCGGTGGCGCGCACGAACGCAGTGATCAAGAACGGTGGCTTCAGGCCGGTCGACCTACGAAAGAAACCGTTCTACGTGAGCACCACCGTGGTGTTCAGCTTCTGCGGCTTCGCCGGTCGCCAGGACGTGCACCTGCTCGTCAACCCGGGCTGAAGATGAACGGGTAGGTGACCATCACGATGCCGCCGCCCTGCGGCTTCGGGAACTTCATCCGCTTCAGCGCGCTCACGATGCACTGCTCGGCGCCCTTCGATCCGAGCGTGGACTTCTTCACCGTCGCGCTGCTCACCGAACCCTCCGCGCTCACGACGAACGACGTGACGATCTTGCCGGAGAGCTTCGGCTGCTTCACCAGCTCGCGCTCGTAGCAGTAGCGGATCTTCGCGCGGTGCGCGCGGATGACGCGCTGGATGATCGCGCGGTCGAGTGTGCCGCGGACCTGCGACCGCCCCGGGACGACCTTCGGCGTGACCTTCCGTCGCGCGGTCCCCTCCGACCCTTCCGTCCTCAGCAACCCGACCATCCCCACCACGCCCTCGCCGGGGTCTTCGTCCGTCTCTTGCTCGGGCGGCTCGCTCTGCCCCACCGCGACGACGAAGTCGCTGGTCTGTAGCGCCGCCACGGCTTGGACCACATACGAAGCCGTGACGCTCGGCTCCAGCGTGAGGAGGACGCGCCGCCCGCGGCCCTCCACGGACGGTCCGCCCATCGTGACCGTCTCGACGACCTCCCCGGGGCGGGACTCGAGCGCGAGGGGAGCGCCGGGACGCAAGGTCGCGCGCAGCACATCCTTCGGGAGCCCCGCCGACGTCTGCACCTCGATGGCGCCCGGACCTCGGGTGGCGAGCGCGACGTACACCGCGTGGATCCCGGCGGCGGCCATCACCTCGGGTGCGGGCGGCGGTTGGTTTCCGACGATCTCGACGCGCTCGATGGAAGCGCGCGCAGCGGCGTCGAAGAACGCTTGGAGCGTCGCGCCGTCGGTGCGGTGATCGACTTCGACCGTGAACGTGTCGCCCGCTCCGTCCAGCCGAGCCGCGTCGACCGTCTTGCCCGGCGCGATCCGAGCCTGCGGTCGGTTGTGCGATGAACCGCGTAGCACCAACGCCTCGAAGCCATCCCCGCTGGTGTCACGCGTCGACGCCACCGCCTCCGCGGTTCCGCGGGATCGATGCACGACGCCGACGTCCGCAACGCCAACGACGAGCGCCACCACGACCGCCAGCATCGCGCCGGCGCGTCCGTCGGGCCTCGTGAGGCTGACGAGCAGGGCGACCATCGCACCGACTCCGACGAGCACCATTGCGGCGAGCCGCAGTACTTCGAAGAGCCACAGCTTGGACAACGCCGACGCCAGCAACATCATCCGCATGTCGGGCGGAGCGTTCACGATGGCGCCGAGGCCGGTCCGCAACGTCATCGCGGCGAGCGCCGTGAACAGAGCGGCGATCGCGAGCGCGCCGCAGAGCGTCGCGAGCGACCAGCGGCTCCGGTCTCGCAGGAGCACCGCGATTCCGCCGCCCATCGCGAGGAAGGCCGACGCCCAACCACCGAACGCGCGGGTCACCATCGTTTCGGCGGTGCCCGCGAGGAACAACGTGCCGACCATGCTGGGGTCGACCGCGGCGAGTGCCTGCGCGACCATCCGCTGGCCCATCAGCGTCCCGACGAGGCCGAGGAGCCACGGGACTGCGCTGAGCGCCACCAGCCCACCGAGCGGGCGCCCCACCGCGACGATCACGACTTGGAAGACGGCGCCAAAGCCGAACGCCGCGAGCACGAACCACGCGAACCAGCCGCCCTCCTGCAGCGCGCGGAGGCTGCCCGCGAAACCGAGCAGGACGGGGAGGGAAAAGAGTCCGACGGCCGCCGCGACGATCGGAACGACGAAGGCGAGGGGGTTCGGGCGCTCCACGGCCGGCATCTTGCCGTATCAGGCGATGGCTTGTCGCCCGAGCGCGGCGCCGACGATCCGCTGGATCAGCTCCATCTCCCCGAAGACCCGATCCAGGTAGCTGATCGAACGCGGTGCTTCGACGGTGACGCCCCAGCGCGCACCGCAGCGCACGAACTCGTCCTTCATCGTGCCCGAGTTTCGGCTCACCAAGACACCCGGCCGCTGCGCGATGTACGGGCGGACGTCGCCGGCGAGCACCGGCCACTCCACATCGAACGCCTTCATCACCGGGCCGAGCAGGTCCTCCGCGCCGCGGTGCATGAGCCAGAAGCCGTTGCGCTTGGGAGAGCCGCTGTGGAGATCGATGCCGAGGTCGAACGCGTTGCTCTTCAGGAAGGCCGTGACGATCTTGCCTTCCTGCGTCTTGTGTTCTGCGTCCGGGCCGAGGCTCCGGTTGGTGTCGACGTCCTCGGGCGTGCGGCGCGTGCCGTCTTCGAGGCCGCGCGGGTTCACCATCGGGATGACGACGAACTCGACGCGCTCGCGGATCGCGGGGTTCGTCGCGAGCCACTCCGCGAACGCGAGCGCAGCGCCAGCGCCAGCCGGCTCGTCGCCGTGCACGCCGCCGGTGATGACGACGCGCAGCTCGGGCTCGCTGCCGTTGGTGGTGGGGAAGCGCGCCGCGAGGATCTCACGTGAGCGGGTCGCGTCGCTGACGACGCCGATCGTCTCGACCTCCGCCGGTAGCGCGCGCGTGCGTCGGTAGATCGCGGCGACGTCGTTCGGTTCGACCACGGAGCCGAGCAGCTTCGCCGCGCGCTCCAGCTCGTGGGGTTCGAGGATCCGGTCGCCGTCGTCGAAGCGGCGCGCCATGCGGAGGAGGAGCGACTCCTCGGGGCGGCGCTGCGCCTTCATCACCTCGGCGAGCGCGGCGGGGCCGACCGAGAACCCCTTCGTGAGATCGGCGGTCGCGAGGCGCCCGGCGGCGATCAGCTCCGACATCTCGAGGCGGCGGTCGCCGTCGTCGAGGGTCTGAGCGAGCCTGAGCAGCGGTGCCGGTGAGGCCACCGCGAAGCGGCGCATGGCGGCCTCGACGTCCTTGCGCGAGAAGGAGAACGCGCCGACTTTGCCGTGGTCGCCGTCGACCGTGGGGGCGCCGACCGCCGGGTCGCGATCGAACCAAGACAACCCCCGCGCGGGACGAACCACATGTCCTTATCGTGAGCTCGCCGCCGCCTGTTTCGCGAATCGGCGATCGATCCGCACGCGAATCCCGTTCTTGGGCCTCAGCGTGATCGAGGGCTCCAGCTCCGCGACGAAGCCCGGCTCCAGCTCCAGCCGGATCCGGCGCAGCACCAACGCCACGATGATCTTGGCCTCCATCATCGCGAACGCGTTCCCGATGCAGACGCGCGGGCCGCCGCCGAAGGGGAGGTACGCGAAGCGGGGGCGATCCTTCTTGGCCTCCGGCAGGAAGCGGTCCGGATCGAAGCCCTCCGGGTTGTCCCAGTAGCGCCAGTCGCGGTGCATCGAATACGGCACGATCATCACGCTCGTCTTCGGCGGCACACGTTCGTTGCCGAGGCGATCCTCCGCGATGGCCTGGCGCTCGAAGCCCCACACCGGAGGGAACAGACGCATCGACTCCTCGATGACGCGGCCGGTGTAGTCGAGGCCGTCCTTGAGATCCTCGAGCGTCGGCTGGCGATCGCCGAGCACGGCGTCGACTTCTTCGACGACGCGGCGCGCGACGTCGGGGTGCTTCGACAGCAGGTAGAACGTCCAACTCAACGCGTTCGCGGTGGTCTCGTGTCCGGCGAGCGCGAGCGTGATGAGCTCGTCGCGGACGAGGTGCTCGGGCATGCCGTCGTCGCAGGCGGCGAGGAGCATGTCGAGGAGGTCGCCCTTGGGCTCACCGGACTCGCGACGCTCGCGGATCAGCGCGTAGATCAGATCGTCGAAGCGGCGGCGGCTTCGTTTGAAACGAACGTTACCGGGGGTGGGCATCCACAGCGGCGGGCGGATCAGCGTCTCGCTGCGGCGGTTGGTCCAGTCGAGGAGGTCGTGCAGCGCGTCGCCGAAGTCACCGTCCGTCTGAACGTCGGCGGAGAACAACGTCTGGCACACGATGCGGAAGGTCAGCTGCATCATCGCGCGGTGCAGGTCGGTCTCGGTGGGCTCGGCTTCCCACTCGTCGACGAGCGCCTCGGTCGCGCGCGACATGACGTCCGCGAACATCGACAGGCTTCGGTGGTGGAACGCGGGTTGGAGCAGCTTGCGCTGTCGCTTCCACAGCTCACCCTCACTCGTGACGAGGCCCTCTCCGAGCGTGAGCTTGAGCGGCTCGTAGTTCTGCCCCTTGAGGTAGTTGTCGTGGTTCTTCACGAGCACGTGCTCGACGTGCTCGGCGCGCTTCGCGAGGACGGCGCGGTAGGGGCCGAACTGGTAGCGCACCATCGCGGCGGGTTCGCGGAGCGCCTCGATGAAGAGCGACAACGGGTTGGCGCGGAGCTGGAGGACATCGGCGATCGGACGGTTGCGGACTGCGGACATCGGGACCTCTCGGTGGCGAAATGTGAGGATGTCCTCACGTTTGACAAAATATGAGGACGCCCTCACGTTTCGTCAAGTGGAGCGACGCACGCCGACGCAAGAGCGCGCGAAGCGGCGGTACGTTGCCATCCTGGACGCGGCCGCGGAGGTGTTCTCGGAGGTCGGATTCGAGGCGGCGACGATCGACGAGATCGCGGCCCGGGCGGACACGTCCGTCGGGTCCATCTATCAGTTCTTCTCCAACAAGAACGGGCTGTTCCACGCGATCGCGAAGCAGTGCCTGGACGAGTCCGGCGAAGTCTTCGCGCGGGTCCTGACCCCGGAGCTGATGGCCCAGGGCTGGGAGGCGCTGGTGGAGGCCTACCTGGAGTCGTACTTCGAGTGGGAGCGGACCGATATCCGAGTGCGTGCGCTGTACTCGAATTTGCAGCTCTACGCGGCGTACGAGAAAGACGACGTCGCGATGATGGAGAAGATCATCGACCAGGTCGCGACGCTGCTGAAGACGTTCATCCCCGCGATGAAGCCGCAGAAGCGACGCGTGGTCGCGACGACGGTGGTCAACACGACCACGTCGTTCCTGTTCTTGGCGCGGACCGCGCCGGAGCGTCGCGCGCGGGCGCTGCTCGCCGAGGTGAAGCTGCTCCTCGTGCGTTACCTCCGCCCGTACGTCGAGGGCGAAGGGGCCTGAACGGGTCGACCGGGTCGAAAGTCCCGACTGGATCCGAGAACTTGTGAAATCGACCGCTGCGTCGTATGTAGCCAGCGGAAGTCGGGGCGCACCGCGGCTCGTTCTTCCGACGCGACGATGTCGAAGAAGTCACGAGCCGGATCGAATAACTCCGGGAGGTTCGGACGCACCTGGGTCATCCCGTTCGCCGCGCTGATTCCGACGGTCGCCGTGGTCTTTGCATTCTCGCTTGGACCGACGGACGAGAAGTTCGTCTACGACTTCGAGCACCACGCCGGTCCGGCCGCGGAGCGCGAGGCGAGCCTCGACGACGCGAGCCCGCGGGTGTGGACGGTCCTGTTGCGCGAGGCGCAGCGCCCGGACTTCGCACACCGCGAAGAGGCGCTGGAGTTGCTCGTCGAGCGCCGCGTGAACGGGGTGCACCAGCTCCTCGAGACGATCGCCGCCAGCCGCTCCGAGTCGGAGGCGATCCGGGCGCACGCGCGCTTGCTGCTCGATCGCGAGCCCGTCGCGACCCGCTGACGCCGATCGTTTCGTTGGCGGATGGCTCCCGCCGCCCGGGGGTTGTTTCATCCCCTCGTGAACCCTTCGAGAATCCGCGTCCTCCTCGTGCTGGGCACGCTCGCCGTGTCCGGTTGCGACTGCGGTGACGAGCTCGGCGTCCTCAACGCGTCCATCACGGTGGAGCCGACGATGATCGACTTCGGTCGCGTGCCGGTCAGCTCGCAGAAGACCGTGAAGCTGAAGATCATCAACCGCGGCTCCTTCGTCGCGGACGTGTCCGGCTTCGTGGCGGACGCGCCGTTCGTGGCGCCGACGATCACCTCGACGGTGGCGACGTTCGACGAGATCGAGGTCGACGTCATCCTGCGCCCCACGGAGATCGGGATGGTGAGCGGGACGTTGGTGTTCGCGACGAACGATCCCGAGGCGGCGACGATCTCGGTGCCGCTGATGGGCGAGGGGATCGAAGCGGCGGTCGTCGTGGACCCGCCCGCGGTCGACTTCGGCGAGGTGCTGTGGAACTCGCAGACGCAGCCCGTCACGGTGAACGTCACGGTGCGCAACCCGGGGACGGATGCGTTCACGCTGTCGAACTTCCGTGTCGACGACAACGGCGGCGGCGCGTTCACCGCCGACGACATGGGCGTCGAGCAGGTCTACAACCCTGGTGGGACCGCGACGTTCTCCGTCACGTACATGCCGAACGCGATGGGGCCGGTGAGCGGGGTGGTTCGCTTCGACACCACGACGATGGCGGCGCCGACCGTGGAGGTGCCGCTGACGGGCACCGCCGTCGGGCCGGAGCTCGAAGTGTGCGCGAGCGCGACGGGGGAGCCGGAGCTGTGCACGGCGGCGGGCGAGAACCCGGCGGTGCAGATGTTGAACGTGGATCGCAACGCGACGGCGACGGGTTCGATTCGCGTGATCAACGCGGGCAACCGCGACCTCACGTTCCAGGCGTCGCTCGCGCGCATGGAGGACGAGCTGTCGTTCAACCCGGACCCGTCGATGGCGGGGCAAGTCATCCTGACGCCGAACGAGGAACGTGTGTTCGACGTCACCTACACGCCGGCCGACTACGAGTTCGACGTGCAGACGGTAATCGTCGGATCGAACTCGGCGACGCGCCCGACGTCTTCGGTGCTGGTGCGCGGTGAGGTCGGTCGGCCGTCGGCCTATTCCTTCCCCGCGGAGGTGAACTTCCAGCAGACGGGCGAGAATCCCCCGGCCACCGTCAACGTCGCGCTGTCGAACTGCGGAACGCTCCCGCTGATGACGACGGGCGCGATCACGTTGCGCACGACGCAGGGGCCGATGGCGTTCACGTTGTCGAATACACCCGCATCGGGAACGATGCTGCCCGACGTGAACTGCAACCCGCCCCCGATGACCGGACTGCCGTTCCAGGTGACGTTCGATCCACCGGCGGCGGGTGTACACCGGGCCGAGATCGACGTCCCGACGAACGATCCGGTGACGCCGACGCTCACGATCATGGTGTCCGGGACGCGGAACTGACTTGGGTCAGCGCCGACGACGGCGACGTCGCTTCGGCGGCGGCGGCGGCTCTTCCTGCTTCTCTTCTTCCTTCGTCTCCGCGGGGGGCGGTGGAGGCGGGGGCGGCGCGTTCTCGGGCAGCGCGACGGAGTCGGTCGGCCAGTTGCTGAAGGCGTCTCGGTCGCGCTGGTCGGCGGCTTCTTCCTGCTTTTCGCGTTCGGCTTCGAGGCGGCGCTGTTCCTCTTCGTAGTACGAGCCGATGCCTTGCACCGCGGTCGAGCGGTCGCGCGCCTCCTGCTCGAGCTGCTCTTGTCTCAAGCTCTGTTGGTACTGCTGCCGTGAGTCGCGACGCCCCGCTTCGCGCGGCGGGAGCCCGGGGCGCTCGCCGCGCTGGAGCATCGGCGCGCCCTGCCCGAGGAGACGCTGGGTGATGAGGGGGGAGCCGTCGCGCGGGTTGGACGAGAAGGCGTCGAGCTCGTCCGTGTCGCGTCGGCCACCGGCGCCGACCGCCTGCTGCGCGGCGCCGCGTCCGAAGGTGCCGCGGAGCGCGAGGAGGGCGAGGTGTTGGCGGATGGGTTCGAGCCCCTGGACGTCCATCGGGTCGAGGTCGTTGTACGTGAAGCTGTAGGAGGCGTTGAGATCGAACGCGAAGGGGTCCTCGCGGAAGATCGGGTACGCGATGTTGGCGATCGCGCCGAAGCCCTGGTTGTTGAAGGCAGCGACGACCGGGTCACGAGGATCGACGCCGCGGAAGAGATCCTGGCCGACGGCTTGGGTGCGTTGGGCGTTGAAGCCGATCGTCGTGGTGAGCGGCATCTCCCACTCCGTCACGTGCGTGAACGTGAGCGCCGCCGTGTCGGTGACGACGGCGGATGCGCCGAACGCACCGACGCCCACCGCGCGCCCGACGGCGAGCGCGACGTCGACGGGTTCGAAGCGTCGCCGGAGCGTCGCGTCGACGAGCGGCGTGAGGTTGGAGCGCACCGGTTCGAACGTGGCCGGATCGCCGGGGGCCCCGATGGGGGGCTGGATGAGGGTGGCTTGCGCGACGCCGGCGCCGACCGTGAGGCGTGTGTCGAGGGGCAGGAGATCTTGGTAGAAGCCGCGCACGGTCCAGATGACGGTGTCGGGCCCGAGCGATGCGCCGGGGATCGCGTTGAAGTTGCCGTCGACGGGGACGCGCATGCCGAAGGTGCCGGACACCGAGCCGCCGAACTGACGCTCGTTGTTGGCGTTGTAGGTCCACAGCGCTTCGGCGTTGTTCACGAGCGTCGGGGGCAGCGCGATCTGCGCGGCGACGATCGTGGTGTCGAAGCCTTCGACGGTGACGATGTCCTCGGGCGCGACGGTGATCGTCGCGGCGGCGTTCGCGCGGAGGGTGAGGGTGTTGCGGGCGTTCACGCGGCGCCGGTACTCGACCTGCGGCGTGATGGTGTGGGCGTTCTGGAGGATGAAGCCGCCGAGGTTCGTCCCCACCCCGATCTGCCCGTTCTGGGCGGCCTGGTTCTGCGCGCCGACGCCGCCCGCGGCGAGGGTGAACAGGCCGTTGACAGCGTAGGTGTAGCCGACGCCGCTGAGGAGATCCCACCGCGCGCGGTTGAGGGTGTGTTGGAGCTGCGCGTTGAACGTGTGCGCCTGCGCGTTGAGCGCGAACAGCCCGAAGCTCGTGGCGGGTGTGGTGGCGTCCGCGGCCTGCCCAACCTGTCCGGTCGCGGCGGTGGGGAGTCGGCCGTTCAGGCTGAAGACGTAGCCGGCGCCGAACTGGAGGCCCCACTGCGCTTCCTGAACGCGCGCGAGGTACTGGGCGGTGGCGTTGAAGGTGGACTGACGTTCGCGCAAGGTAGCTTGCGCGTCCTCGGGGACGGCGAAAGGCAGCAGCTGGGTGTAGGCAGCGCCGAGGACGAGGCCGTGGTTGATGAGGTTCGTGGCGGCGTCGAGCGTCACGTTGGCGGTGACCGTCGTGTTGAGCTGGACGCCCTGGACCTGCTGGACGTTGTTGGCCGGTGCGTTGTCGTCCTGCCCGTCCTGCTGGACGAGCAACGGGTTCACCGGGTCGCCGAAGGTCCCGCCCGCGCTCTGCACCACACCGAGCTGGTAGCCGAACACCGTCTGCGCCGACGCAGGTGCGGCGACGAGGAGCGATGCGACGGCGGGGAGGATTCGCGAGGCGCGCGACATCGACGTCTTCCTGCGTACACGAACCCGCGCCCGGCCGCATCCCGGGGCCTTCGGGGTTTCGAGATGCGCGAATGAAATTCGTAGCTTGAGGGATCGTAGGGATCTGCACACTTGATCGGTACTGAACTTTTGATCCGTGATCGCAGATCCGACCATGAGACAGCGGTATGTGGAGCTTCGATGCGCGACCTCTTTTTCGTTCCTTCGCGGGGCGTCGCACCCCGAAGAGCTCGTCGCGCGCGCGAATGAAATTGGATACCGCCGCCTCGCGATCACGGATCACGACGGCCTGTACGGCGTGGTCCGCGCGTACAACGCGGCGCGCGAGCACAACCTCGAGGTGATCGTCGGCAGCGAGATCCACTTCGACGTCGACGCACGCACCGGCCGCGAGTCGCCGGGCCTGGTCCTGCTCGCCACGGACCGTGACAGCTACGCCCGCCTCTCGCGCTTGCTCACCCTCGGCCGTCGGCGTGTCGGGAAGGGTGGCTTTCAGCTCCGCTTCGACGACGTCGCGCAGAACGCCGAGGGCTTGCAGGCGATCCACGTCGGCCCCCTCGACGCGCTCCTCATCGCGCGCGAGCGCGAGGTCTTCGGCGATCGTCTCGCGCTCGCGGTGGAGCGTTCGCTGTCGCCGTTCGATCGCCTTCGCGTCGAAGCCGTGCAGTCCGCGTCCGCGCGGTTCCAGCTCCCGATCGTCGCGACCGGCGGGGTGCTCATGCACGAACGCTCCCGCAAGCCGCTGCAAGACATCTTGTCGTGCGTCCGCCTCGGCGTTCGCCTCGACGAAGGCGGGCGGCGCCTCCAGCCCAACACCAACGCGCACCTCAAGTCGCCGGAGGAGATGACCGCGCTGTTCGCCGACCTCCCCGAGGCGATCGAGATGAGCGTCCACATCGCCGACCGCTGTTCGTTCCGGCTCGAAGAGCTCCACCAGAGCTTCACCCTCGAGGTGCTCCCCGCGGGGGAGACCGGGATGAGCTACCTGACCAAGCTCGTCGAGAAGGGCGCGACCGAGCGCTACCCAGACGGAGTCCCCGAGGTGGTGCGGCGACAGATCGACCACGAGATGAAGCTCATCGAGGAGCTCGACTTCGCGGGTTACTTCCTCACCGTCTGGGACATCGTTCGCTACGCGCGCAGCCGCAACATCCTGTGCCAGGGCCGGGGCTCCGCCGCGAACTCGGTCGTCTGCTACTGCCTGGGCATCACATCGATCGACCCGGTGCGCATGAACCTGCTGTTCGAGCGCTTCATCTCCGTCGAGCGCGGCGAGCCCCCCGACATCGACGTCGACTTCGAACACGACCGCCGCGAGGAGGTCATCCAGTACGTCTACGAGAAGTACGGACGCGAGCACGCGGCGATGGTCGCGAACTTCATCTGCTACCGCGGCAAGCTCGCCTACCGCGAAGTCGGCAAGGTGTTCGGCCTCGGCCTGGACCAGATCGACAAACTCACCCGCGGCCGCGGCCACTGGGCCGCGGGTGAGCTCGACGGCGACGAGCTCCGTGAGTGCGGCCTCGATCCCGACGACCCGATCGTCCAGCAGGTCGTCGAGTGGGCCGAGACCCTCCAAGGCTTTCCGCGTCACCTCGGTCTGCACTCCGGCGGCTTCGTCGTGACGAAGGAGCCGCTCGTGGAGATCGTCCCGGTCGAGAACGCGACGAAGGAGTACCGAACCGTCGTCGCGTGGGACAAACGCGACGTCGAGACGCTCGGCCTCGTAAAGATCGATCTGCTCGCGCTCGGGATACTGAGCGCCGTCCACCGCGCGTTCGACTTCGTCCTCGACACCGAAGGCAAGCAACTCACGCTCGCCAACATCCCGAGCGAAGACCCCGCGACCTACGACATGATCTGCGACGCCGACACCGTCGGCACCTTCCAGGTCGAGTCGCGCGCGCAGATGCAGATGCTCCCGCGCCTCGAACCACGAACCTTCTACGACCTCGTCGTCTCCGTCGCGATCGTCCGCCCCGGACCGATCCAGGGCGACATGATCCACCCGTACCTACGACGCCGCGACGGCCTCGAGAAGGTCGAGTACCCGCACCCCGCGCTCGAGAAGATCCTCGGCCGCACCTACGGCGTCCCGCTCTTCCAGGAGCAGGTCATGAAGATGGCGGTGGCCATCGCTGGCTTCACCCCCGGCGAAGCCGACGAGCTGCGACGCGCGATCGGCTGGTCCTCACAGGTACACATCGATCGCCTCCGCGATCGACTCATCGCCGGCATGCTCGGCAACGGCCTCGAGCAGGAGTACGCCGAGCGCGTCTTCCGCATGATCCAGGGCTTCGGCGGCTACGGCTTCCCGGAGTCCCACGCCGCGTCGTTCGCGCTGATCGGATACGCGTCGTGTTACCTCAAACGCTACCACCCCGCCGCGTTCGTCGCCGCGCTCCTCAACAGCCAACCCATGGGCTTCTACGCGCCGCACACCCTCGTCGCCGACGCCCAACGTCACGGCGTCGAACACCGCGCACCCACCATCTCGATGAGCCACTGGGACTCGACGCTCGAACCCTCCACCGAAGCGCACCAGGAGCGCTGGTGGCGCGAGTCGAAACACAAGATCAAGAAACACACGCCGTGGGCGGACCACCTCGAAGGTCGCTCGACCTACGGCCTCCCCGTGCAACCCGCCGTGCGGCTCGGCTTCCGCGAGGTCTACGGCATGTCCGAACCGATCGCCGAACGCATCGTCGACGCGCGCGAGTCACGCCCGTTCGAGAGCGTCGAAGATCTCGTCCTTCGCGCCGACCTCCCGCGCGACGTCGCCGCCCGCCTCGCCGCGTCGGGCGCGCTCGACGAGCTCGGTCTGTCGCGTCGCGAAGCGCTGTGGCGGGTCACCTCGATGGACCGCCGCTCACCGCTGCTCTTCGGCGTCCCGCTCCCCGACGAAACCGAGAGCGCGACGAAGCTCCCGAAGATGTCGCCGACCGAGAAGATGCGCGCCGACTACGCGACCGTCGGGCTCTCCGTGAACACCCACCCGATGCAGCTCGTCCGCGACGAGATGAAACGTCGCAAGGTCCTCGGCTTCCTGGAGCTCGAACGCGCACCGCACGGCAGGCGAGTCCGCGTCGGCGGTATGGCCGTCACCCGTCAGCGCCCCGGCACCGCGTCGGGCGTCATCTTCATGACCCTCGAAGACGAAGACGGCCACATGAACCTCGTCGTCTTCAGCCACGTCTACGCGCGCTACCGAAACGTCGCGCGCGACGAGGTCATGTTGATCGCCGACGGTGAAGTCCAACGCACCGGCCGCGTCGTCAACCTGATCGTCGATCACTTCGCACCGCTCGCGGTCCCCCAACCGGGGGTCGCCGTGGCGCGCAACTTCTTCTGAGTCACTTCTTCTGCTGGTCCAGGATGATCGCGGTGAGCACCCCGAGCCCGCCGAGTGTCCCCACCGTCGCTGCGAGGACCGCGTCCGCCTTCCCGAAGAACAACCTCGAGTGGTCCGCCGGTCGGAAGTCCGTCGGGATGTCGCGCCCACCCAGTCTGAGCTTTCCGTTCTGATCGCGGTGGAACCACGACGACTTCTGCTTGCCGTAGCCGTACGTCGGCCCGGAGTGCTTCGCCGCGAGCACCTCCACCGCCGGCAAACCCAGCTTCTTCAGCTCCGCGTTGAGGTGTTTCTTCAACAGCTGCGCGTGTGACTTCCCGAAGTAGAGGCGCTTGTCCCGCTGGTGACACGCGTCGAGCAGCACGAACTCGATGGCGTCCCCCTTCAGGTGCGCGTGGTGGATCTGCTCCGCGACCAACGCGGCCGACTTCTTCGGCGACTTCCCGCTGATCGTCCCGGTGAGCGGCGACCCGTGTCCGCTGAACACCAACACCTTCGTCATGTCGGTGATCGGCTGCAGGTTCGCATCCAGCAGCTTCACGTCCGACAGGTTCGCGAAGTCGATCGTCGTCGTCTTCCCCCGCTTCCCGCCCGGCAGCACGACGCCCTCGTTGAACGCGCCACTGCCGTCGTGTTTCGGCATCGGCCGAAGGTTGTACTTCGGGATCGACACCAGGTTCTGGTTCTCGAACGTCGCGAGCCAGTAGTCCTTCACGATCGAGCTCGGCGTCAGGTGCGGGATGTAGTCCGCGGCGAGGTCGGCCGCCGTCGACCAATCCTTCGGGTCGTGCCCGATCTTCGGACCGTTCGGGTTCTGCTGGAGCCGCTTGCCCCCCTCCGCCGCGACGAGCTTCCCGATCTCGGCCTTGAACGCCCACTGACCGTTCTTCACGCCGACCAACGTCGTCGCGTCCGCCAAACCGCGGGCTGCCCACGGCTGCTGAGCGGCCAACGCCGCGAAGCCGGGGATGTCACCGATGGCGAAGAAGCCGTTCGGAATCGCACCGCCCATCGCGATCGCCTCGAACTGCTCCACCGTCAGCTTCGACATCTCCGCGTGGACCGCCGGGGCCTTCTGCTGCGCGACTTCGAGGAACTTGTCTCTCCGCATCGACGCCGACCACGTGCTCTGCGGCGCCAAGCTCCGCACCCAGTCGACGAACCCCGCCTTCGCGACGAGGTCGTCGCTCAGCGCGAGCGCCGCCTCCGGCGTCAACCCAGCTTGCTCCGCGACCCCGAACACCGCCTCGGCGATCTCCGCGTTGGAGAGCGGCGCCGTCTCCGCCTGCACCAGCGGCAAGTCACGTTGCACGGCGTCCAGCGCGAGCTGGTACTGCGCGGCGAACACCGCCTCGTCCGCCGCCGTCGGCGACAGCCCCGCCTCTTCGACGAGACGCGTACGGACGGCGTCGGCGTCGACCGCACCGTTCTGCATCCCCTCCCGCAACGACGGAAGCGCCTCCGCGAGCACCGCCTCCGCCTTCGCGCGCTGCGCCGGCGTCGCGTAGGCCTCCGCGATCGTGATCGCGTTCGCCCGATCCGTCGCCGCGATCTGAACCTCCGCGACCAACGCGGGCGCACCGTCCACCAACGCGCGTGTCACGCCGTCGGCCGCGTCCTGGTACGCCTGCGCACGCGACGCGGACGGATCCGTCTCGAGCCGCGAAGCGAACAGCTGCTCCGCCGCCGAGTCCAGCGCCGCCACCGCGTCACGCGCGGTGACCTCGGAGCCCACGCCGATCGAAGCCCCCGAGAACCCTTCCGCCGTCGCGCGCTCGACACGCATCCCCTCGACCAGCGCCGAGACCTGGGCGCGTTGATCGCCCGTCGCGCCGAGGTGCTTCGTGAGCTGCGCCTCCAGCGTCGACAGCTGCGCCGCCGAAGGCATCCCGTCGATCTTGTCGAACGCGTCGAGCGCCTTCGCGACACCCTTCACGTTCGCGCCCTCGAAGCCCTCCGCGATGCCCTTCGCCCGCGCGTTCCCGCCGAACGCCGCGTACCCCGTCGCGAGGCCCCCCGCCGACAGTGTGTTCAACGCGAGGCCGAGCAACATCTGCTCACCTTCCGTGCGCAGGTCGAGCTTCTCGGCGAGCCACGGCGTGACCATCGCGATCGAGAAGGTCTGCGTCCCGCCGATCAACGCGTCGGGGCCGTACTTGATCGCCGCCGCCTTCCACGCGTCCTTCGAGAGCGAAGACATCAAGGACGACATCCGCCCCACGTTCTGCTGCACCTTCGCCGTTTGCGTCGCGAGCCGCAGGACCTGCTCCGGCTTCGCCGCCCGCAGCGCCGCCAACGGCACCGCGATGTTCGCGACGATGTCGAACCCACGCGCCACACCGGTGTTCGCGCCGAACGCCTTCTTCGCGGTCCAGCTCGCGCCCATCATCCCGCCGCCCACGAGCGTCGTCGTGCCCATCGCGTACAACACGCCGTGCGCCGCCTTGAAGTTCGCGAGCGCCTGCCCCGCGCGCCCCATCAACGTGAGCGACCGCGCCGCGTTCGCCGCCTCGGTGGCGGTGCCGATTGCGTTCGCCGCGTGCGCCGCGCGCCCCGCCGTCGCCTCCGCCGCGAGCCCGCCCGTGAGGACGAGCCCGAGGAAGAACTCGGCCGTGAGGTTGAACGCCACCATCAGCGTCATGTTCTCGCTCACCTGCTCCAGCCGCGCGGCGCCCGACTCGATCGCGCTGTGCATCGTCGGCGTGAGGACCGCGACGTCGTGGCTGCCGAGCTTCTCCAACGTCGACTCGAACCCGAGCACCGTCCCTTCGAACGCGGACGCCACCGGGATCTGGCCGCCGTCGATCGCGTCGTTCACGAACGACTTCCACGCATCGTCGTCGCCCATCCGCGCGTCGAAGAACCCGCGCGCCTCACCGTCGTACGCCGTGCTGTCGTCGGTGAGGATCCGCAGGCTGTGCAACATCTCCAGCTGCTCCCCCTCGCGCGTCGCGCGGTCCCACGCGCCCAGCAGCTGATCCGCCCCGTCGACGAGCTCGGTCATCGCGCTCTCGGAGCGTGCGACGCGCCACGACGCCGCCTCCTCGCCCGCGTCCGCCATGTCCTCCTTCATGTCGACCTGCCCGAACGTGAGCAGCCACGTCGCGCCGGTGATCACCGAAGACACCTGCGCCTGCGCGTTTGCGATCTCCATTCGCGCGATCTTCATGATCTGCGCCTCGGCGTACGCGTGCCCGTTCTCGACCTGTTTCTGGCTCGCGACCAAGACGTCGTCGACGTTCTCCAACGCACCCTCCAACTTCTCCAGCTGGTAGAGCGCGAGGATCGTCGCGTCGCTCGTGTCCGTCGTCCCGTCGAGGTGCTTTCGCGCCGCCGCCAACAGGTCGTCCGCCGCGCCCGCTTCGTAGCCGCCGGCCGCGAGCACCTCGTCGAAGCGTCCCTCGTGCCGCATCACCGCGGAGATCGCGGCGCCGCCGACGCGCGCCTCCGCGGACTCCAGCAAGTCGCCGTCGAGATCCCCGAGCACGCCCTCCGCGAGATCGATCTGCCGCGCCGCCTCACCGATTCGATAGTCCGCGTTTGCCTCCGCCAACGAAGACCGCACCTCGACGGTGCCCACCGCCAGCGCAAGCCGTCCTGCGTTGCCGTCCATCAGTGACGTTCGTGTCTCGTCGACACGCCCCAGCAGATCGTCCGCCTTGTCGAGGCGCTCCGTCGCTTCGGACGAGTGCCCCGTCACGACGTTGTCGAGGTCCGTCGACGTCGTCCAGTACCGCGCGAGGTCCAGGCTCAGCCCGGCGACCATCAGGTCCGCCGTGCGGTGCTCCGGGCCGCCCTCGGGCATCGTCGCGTCGAGCTGGTCTAGGTACGCCTCGCCGTCCAGCGCGGCGTCGTCCGCCTCGGTGCGCAGCGCCTCGTACGCTCGGACGTTCGTCGACCCGCTCGCAAACGCAGCGGTGACGAGGTTTGCGTCGGCGAGCGCCGGGCCCGCGGCCGCTTCGAGCTCCTCCGCGCGCGTCTCCATCTCGTTCTGCGTGAGCTCCAGCCCGAGGCGCTGCGCCGTCGCGTACTCGGCCTGCGCCTCGTCGAAGTCTTCGATCAAGCGCGCGTCGGAACGCGCCTCCTTGTCGCGCGTCTCTTCGCCCGAAGTCTTCGCCCAGTCGCCGAGCCACGCTTCGGTCTGGTCGACGATGCGCTCGCGATCCTCGCCCGACATGCCCGCGCGCTCGTACGCGTCGTCCTCCGCGGACTTCGCTTCGGACACCGCCTCCTCGATCTTCGGGAGCTGCGCCTTCGCGTCGCTCGCCGCCTCATCCGCGGAGATTCCACGCGCGAGATCTTGCGTGACCTCCTCCAGGATGACGCGCCGCTCCTTCGCGATCTGCGCCGCCTTCGCCGCGAGCTCCGGCGACACCTCGGCCGCCTCGGGGATGAGGTCCAGGCGCTTCTCGGTGACGTCGAGCTGCGTCGCGCGCGCTTCGAGGTACGCGGAGCGATGCTCGACCAGCGCCTCGCCGCTCGGCGACGAGAGCTCTTCGAGCGTGAGGTCGTGGTAGCCGCCATCGACGAGGTGCGCCTGGTGGAACACCGCGAGCCCGCCCGCGAGGTCGCCTTCGAGCGCGAGGACGCGGTCGTCGTCGGCGTCGTGGGCCTTCGCGGCCTCGATGAGCGACGCCGCGCCGGCGACGCCGTTCCCCGCGTCCGCGACGTCACCGAAGTACGAGGAAGGCTCGTCGCTGAGCGTCCCGGATCGGACCATCGCTTCGGTCTCGAGGACGCCTTGGTCGGTCTGTGCCTGCGCCGCGAGCGCGTACAGATCGCCGGCGTTCCAACCCGCGCTCGACTGGCGCGCGCGGTACGCCGCCTCCGAGCTCGCGATGCTCGCGCCGGAGTCGAGGAGCGCCTTTGCCTCCGCTTCGAGCTGGTCGGCCTCGGCGTGTTTGCCTTCGTCGCGAAGCGCCGCCGCCTGCATCAACAGCTCTTCGCCCTCGCCGACGAGCGACGCCGCCTTCGTCTCTCGCGCCGAGGTCGCCGCGGTGTAGATCGTCGAGAGGCCGGCCTTCAGCGACTTGGTGAGCGCTTTGGCGTCGTCGATCGCCGCGTCGAGCTCCGCGCGCATCGGGTCGTCGGCGGGGAGCGTGTCGCGGTAGGTCGCGAGCGCCGCCGCGCGGGTGTTCACGGAGGCGCGCCGCATCTGCACGAGGAACGTGAGGCTGTTGACCGAGGTCCAGCTCCCGCGCTGCGTCGCTGCGTTCTCGAGCTTGGCGAATCGTTCGGCGCCGGTCTTCGTCACCGCGCCCGATTCATCGACGGCGTCGGGGAGTGTGCCGTGCACGAGGTAGTGCTCGACGTCTGCGAGCGTGATGTCCTGCTTCTGCAGCGCGCGCGTGGTGTTCCAGATGTAGTCCGGCGTTCCTTCCGGGCGGTCTTCGCCCGCTTCGCGCGCGGCCATCGCGTCGAGGAAAGTCGCGACCGATTCGGTGCCGCGGCCGTCGGCTTCGGGTGCCGGCAGCGCGAGGAGCTCGTCGATCGCCGCCTGGTTCGCCGTCGCGACGGGGTCGGCCTCCGCCGTGTTCGCGAAGACGCCGACGTTTTTGTCGGACCCGCCGGCGCTCGCGGTCGCGCCCTTCTGCGGCGCGGGTTTGGCGACGACGATCTGCTCGAGCACGTGGTCGACCGCCTGAACGGCGCGCTCGGCCCAGCCATCGGGCTCGGCCTTCGGGGCTTCTTCGCCGGATCGCACGCGGGCGGCGGCGGTGCGCACGACGTCGTTCACGAAGTCGAGCGAGCGACGGCGGTTTCGGCTGACGGGGTCGATGGCCATGCCCCCGCGCCAACGCAAGAGCGGGGCCACGACCGCGCCCACCGAGACCGGGCGCGCGCGGGCGGATCCCACACGAACAGCACGTGCGCGCACGTGCGCGCACGCGACCCCGCACGCGCACGTATGTGCTGGATCACGCTAGGATTCGGCCGATGCCGAGCGGTGACGCGACCCAGCCCGAAACTCCGTTCGACGACGAGCCCGTGACGTCGATCGACAAGTCTCGCTACCGGCAGCTCGAACGCATCGGCCGCGGCGGGATGGGGGAGGTGATCGCCCTGCAGGACGAGCGCCTCGGGCGCGTCGTCGCGCTGAAGTACCTCCGAAAACACGAGGGCTCGAAGGGCGAGGACGCCCACCGGCGGTTCGTGCGCGAAGCGCGTGTGCAGGGGCAGCTCGAGCACCCGGCGATCGTGCCGGTCTACGATCTGTGGCTGGAGCCGGTGCCGCGCTTCACGATGAAGCGCGTCCGCGGGCAGACCCTCGCCGAGGTGTTGAAGGCGAAGCGCGCTGGGGCGACGCGCCACCTCGACGCCGAGCAGCCGCACTTCACACGGCACCGGTTGCTCACCGCGTTCAACAGCATCTGCCTCGCGCTCGACTTCGCGCACGAGAACGGCGTCATCCACCGCGACGTGAAGCCGGCGAACATCATGCTCGGTGACTACGGTGAGGTGTACCTCCTCGACTGGGGCGTCGCGCGGGTGGAGGCGGCGGACGACACGCCGATCGTGCAGCGCCTCGCGGGGAAGGCGGATCCGGATCTCACGTCGCCGGGGGAGGTGCTCGGGACCCTCGGTTACGTCGCGCCGGAGCAGCTCCGTGGTGATCCCGTCGACCGCCGCACCGACGTGTTCGCGCTCGGCGCGATCCTGTTCGAGATCCTCACGCACGAGCGCCTCTTCGGCGGTGACGAAGCGGAGCGCGCGAACAAGACGCTGTCCGGCGTCGACGTCGAGGCGGCGGCGCGTGCGTCGGGCGCAGAGGTACCGCCTGCGCTCCTCGATATCGTTCGTCGCGCGACGCACCCCGAATCCGACCGCCGCCACCCGAGCGCCCGCGCGTTGAACGAGGAGGTGGAGCGGCACCTCGCGGGTGAGGAGGATCTGACGCGCCGTCGCGCCGCGTCGGTCGCGCAGGCCGCGGAGGCGGAGGCGATCTTCGATCGCGCGGAGGAGATCGGCGAAGAGCAGGCGCGCGACGAAGCGATGCTGAAGCTCGGGCGCGCGCTCGCGCTCGATCCGGAGAACGAATCGGCGATGGAGGTGATCGTCCGCATCCTTCGTACGCCGCCGAAGGTCATGCCGCGCGACGTCGCGCAGATCGTCGACAAACGCTGGCAGGTCACGTCCGGCAAGGTCGTGCCGGGTTTGGTCGGCGCGCACCTCGGGGTGTTCATCTTCATGCCACTGGTGGTGTGGATGGGCGTGCAGAGCGTGCCGCTGTTGGTCGCGATGTTGACGCTCAACGCCCTCGCGGTCGTCGCGGAGCTCTGGGCCCGTCGCGCGACGGACGGAGCGCGCGCCACCGACATCACGTTCATCGTGAGCACCGTGTGGTCGACGGCGCTCCTCGCGGTGTTCGGCCCGTTTGTATTGGTGCCGGCGATCGCTTCGATCACCACGATCGCGTACCTCCTCGTGAGGAGGAGGCAGCGTGCAATCTGGGTTGCGGCGTTCTCCTCGGCGGCGTTCGTCGTGCCCGCGGTCCTGCAGTTCGTCGGTGTACTGCCGCCGTCGTACCTCTTCGAGGGCGACTCGATCCGCATCCTCCCCAACCTCGCGAGCTTCCCGCCCGCCGCGACGTTCGTGACCCTCGTCCTCGGCAACACCGCGGTTGTGTTCCTGCCGACGCTGATCGTCTCCCGGTTCCGCCGCGCCCTCGTGAGCGCGGAGCGGCAGCTGCAGTTCCAGGCGTGGCAGCTGTCGCGGTTGCTGCCGGAGCAGCGGCGTGAGGTCACCCGTTGAGCGCGTAGGCTACCGCGCCGAGCGCGCCCGCGGCCGCGAGCACCCACCACCCGACGCGCGAAGGTGTACTCCGCTCGGGTGTCAGTCGCCGCACGTTCTCCGCGGCGCCCTCGCGCACCGTCAACAGGATCAGCTCGGGCTCGCCGGCGTCGACGGGATCGGCGAGGCGCAGCGTGCCCGCCTTCGTCGGGAGGGGGAGGACGAAGCGGCGGCGGGCGGCGTCCTCGTCGAGGCGGAACGCGCCGCGGCGTTGGCAGCCGTCGCAGCCTCCGCCGCCGCAGGCGTGGCAGCGCAGGCGCATCGGGAGCGTGACCTCGACGGTGACGCGCTCTTCGAACCAGGTGCGCGGGACCGTGATGGCGGCTTCACCCGCGCGCCCGTCGGGGTTCGTGTCGACGACTTGCCCGAGCTCCGCCACGGTCACGAATCCCGTACCACGAATCAGCGCGGTCGCAGCGTGCGGAGGCTCGCGCCGCCGATCGTTCGGACCTCGCGGAGGAGGTGCGACTGGTCCGCGAAGCCGAGCGAGGCCGCGACGTCCGCCCAGCCACCGCGCGGGACGTGCGGTGCCGCGTCGAGGACGGCGCGGAAGCGGACGACGCGCGCGAAGCGTTTGGGGCCTACGCCGACGTGGGACGCGAACCGGCGCTCGAGCTGACGCTCGGAGCACCCGGCGATCCGCGTGAGGTCCGAGATCTTCACGTCGCCGCGCGCCGCTTCGATGTGTCGAACACACGCGATGACGGCCGCGTCGATCTCGCCGTCGCCGAGGCGAGCGAGGAGCGCTGCGTCGAGCTCGCGGAGCGGCTCCAGATCCGCGATTCGATCCGCGACGTCGATCCCCGCGCGCCACGTCTCGCGGACGTCCACGGCGTCGTCGGTGATCGACTGCGCGGGGAGCCGGAGGAACGGCGCCGCGCCGCCCGGCTCGAAGCGAACGCCGACGACGTCGACCGGTCCGCCGACCTCCAGCAAGAGCGGGCGTGTCATCGTACCGACGAAGCGCGCGCCGGGGCGTCGTCGATCGAAGATGACGTCGATGCATCCGTCGGGGAGCACGCGCGAGTACGGACGAGCGTCGGCGCGCAGCGTCCAGTAGCAGCGCACGTACGGACGAAGCCGCGGCGCGGGGGCGTGCTCGGCGTACACGTCCGACGATTCTACCGAACCGGCGCGTCGTGTCGGAAATGTTCTATCTTCGGTGCGTCGCTTCGGGGCATTTGGACGCCATGAAGATCGAAGCGCTCACGCCCGTCCTCGTCGTCGAAGCCATCGAGCCGCAGCTGCCGCTGTGGGTCGACCAGCTCGGGTTCACGAAGGTCGACGAGGTCGAACACGAGGGTCGCCTCGGGTTCGTGATCCTCGTGCAGGGGTCGACGACCGTGATGCTCCAGACGCTCGCGAGCTGTCAGGCCGACCACGAGGGGATCGCACGCGACCTTCGGGTCGGCGACGTCCTGCTCTACACGCGCGTCGACTCACTCGACGAAGCCGAGCGCGCGAGCGAGGGCCTCGAGCAGATCGTCCCGCGGCGCACGACGTTCTACGGCGCGGACGAGATCTTCGTGCGCACCACCGACGGCCACCGCGTCGCGTTCTCCGTTCACAAGAGCTAGCGCCCAACGCGTCGGTAGCCGAACTGCCGGCCCTGACCGCCGACCATCGCGAGGTGGATCCACAGCATCGCGACGTTCTCGAGCACGGCTGCGTTGCGCAGCGGGCCCGCGTCCACCGGAGCGAATCCGCAGCGCTCGCCGAGCGCGGCGATGATCGCTTTGGCGTCGTCGTCGTCGCTCGCGATCGGGAGGTCGACGCCGCCCCCGGCGAGCGACGGGTTCGCGTGCAGCTCCGCGCCGAACGTGTTGAACGCCTTGACGACGCGGGCGCCCGTGACCGCCGCGATCGCCTGGGCGAGGGAGCCCTCCGCGGGTGGGTTCCACACCGGGCCGCCGTCCCACCGCAGCGGGTTGTTGCAGTCCACGACGATCTTGCCGGCGAGGTCCAGCGCGCGAACGGCATCGACCGCGGCGTCCGCGGGGACCGCGAGGAAGACGACGTCGGCGTTCGTCACGGCGTCCGCGATGGGCGCTTGCGTGGCGCGCCCCTCGCTGCGGGCGACGGCCTCGTCTGCGTTTCTTCCCTCGCGAACCCCAAAGGTGACGTCGTAGTCGTGGGCGGAGAGGTTCGCGCCGAGCGCGCTCCCCACGTTGCCGGAGCCGATGATCGCGATCTTCATGACCTCAGGATGGTGAACCGTCGGCCATGCGTCGAGTGCAGGGGATCGAAGTCATCATTCGATCCCCTGCAACCTCGGCTCAGGTGCAGTCGCGCCACGTTCCGCCGTAGTCCCCCTCGCCGACGGCGGCGTCCGCTCCGCACGAAGGGAGCGCGGGGTGCGGCGGGAGCTCGGGGAGCGCCGGTGCCTCGGGGAGCGGACCCAGCTCTGCGGGCGCGTCGGGTTTGGGCGGGGCCTCGTCGAGCGGCGCCGGCGCGGCGGGCGCGACGTCGAGCGGTTGCGGTGCTGCGGGCGCGACCGGCCCGGCCGGCGCGGCGTCGTCCGCCTTGGGCGGGGTCCCCGTGTCCGGTCGTGGCGCGGCGTCGTCGATCTTGGGTCCGGCGTCAGCGTCGGGCCTCGGCGCGGTATCGTCGCCCTTCGGGGCGGCGTCGGCCTTCGGCGGTTCGACGGAGTCCAGCTTGCCGATCGTGTCGCGTCCGGCCATGCCGTCGACCTTCAGGCCTTGGTCCTTTTGGAACGCGCGAACGGCGGCTTCCGTCGCCGAGCCGAAGATGCCATCGGCGGCCTGCTTCGGGTCGGCCTTCGGGTCGAGGTAGCCGAGCGCGATGAGCTTCTCCTGCATCTGCTTCACGCCTTCTCCACGGTGGCCGCGCATGAACACGTGACTGCCGGCCTTCGCCTGCGCGTACTCCGGCGCGACGGTGACGTCCGGCTTCGCGGCCGCGTCATAGCCGCCGGTCAACCCTTCACGTTCCACCACGCCCTTGGTCTTCGCGGGGGTGGCGGCCTCGACGGCCTCCGTGAGCTTGGGGTCGACGCCGGGCGTCAGGGCGATGTTGTCCGCGCGGATGCGGTCGATCGTTCGAAAGTCTAGGTCGGTGTGCAAAGCCATCTTCGGTTCACTCCTTGGTTCGAAGGTTGGATCGGGTCAGGCGAGCCGGAAGGCTCGACGTCGAGTGGTGCGGGGGGCGGGCGCGGGCGCGGTCGGTCGCGCGCGGCTGACGCCGGGGCGTCGCTCGCGACCGACGTCGAGGAAGCTG
Organism: Deltaproteobacteria bacterium; assembly: GCA_040218735.1. Taxonomy (GTDB): domain Bacteria; phylum Myxococcota; class Kuafuiibacteriia; order Kuafuiibacteriales; family Kuafuiibacteriaceae; genus JAUHYN01. Next base: position 376,285 of record JAVJQW010000023.1, on the reverse strand, counting down.
CGGAGGCTCACCGCCCCGTCGGGCGCCGCCACTCCGTGCATCGGCGCGCGCACGGCCTTGCGTTGGTCGAGCAGCGCGTCCAACGCCTGCGAGCGATCGCTCCCCGCGTACCGCTCACGGATCGCTCGGAGCGCCGCGGGCGAGGATCGAAGTGCGGTGACGATCTGCTGCGCCGCGTTCGGCGACGCGAGCGACTCCTCCAGCGCGACCACGAGCTTCAACGCGATCTCGCTGACGTTCTTCGGATCCGCCTCGAGCAGGACGACGATCGCCGACACACCGCCCGGCCGGAGCCGGTAGGGCTCGGCGCCGGGGCCGGTCTCGAGGTGTTGTGCGAGTGCTTCAAGCGTCACGCCGCGAAGACATCGCAAGCGGTGTGCCACCGGCGACGCGACGGTGGATGTGCCCCGGCGTCCGCCGGAACCCACCGACGGTGTGTTGTTCCATGCAGCTTTGCCGGTCAGTCGGCCGGCATCGCGCGGACGCGGGCGGTCAGCGTCGCGAAGGAGCGATGCGCAGGGTACGTCGCGCCCGAATCCGAGTTTCGCAGGACGATTCGACGGAGCTCGTCGTCCTCGTCCTCCGGGATCGAGGCGACCTCGTCGTTGCCGAGCAGCTCGCGTTCCTCGCCGTCGACCGTCGTGAACATCCGCCACCGCTCGGCGACCTCCTCCTCGCACACCTGGGGGCCTTCGCCGCGCACGTTGGCGACGACCGCCGGGGACGCGGGCGTCCCGTCCAGCCACCCTTCCGCCGGATCGCCGATCAGCTCCACGACGAGGTGGGTGTGCAGCTCGAAGACGCTCATGACGCCGCTCACGGTCGCGTCGAACGTGCGGCCGCTGTCCTCGTGGAGGATGGAGAACCGCGCCTCGTCCACGACGCGGAGGATCCGCCCGAGCCAGTCGCCCGCGGGTGTGAACGGCGCGAGGCGATCCGCCGCCATCGCCAGCGTGGCGTAGCGGTCGCGGAGCTCGGCGCTCCGACCCAACACCGCCACCGCGGGCCGCCAGATCAGCTCGACGACGTGCCACGCGTGCGGGCGTTCGATCTCCGCCCACCGTTCCGCGGTGAGCTCACCGTCGGCTTCGATCGCGTCGAGGAAACTCGCGGACAGCGCGAGCGCCTGTGCGAGGGGGCGAAGGATCGCGTCGGCGAGCGGCTCCGGATCGGCGCCGTGCTCCACCAACGCGCCGCCCAGCACAAACGTCACCGGCGCGTGCGGGCTGTCGATGTCGACCACCGGCGCGAGCCCGCGCGCGAGCTCCGTGAGTTGATCCGCGGTCGCGCGCTGCGCCGCGGCGACGATGAACTGCGCCATGTCGCCGATCTCGTGCGTCGGCGCCTCCGGGCGCTCGGCGGCCTCCACGAGGCCGTTCATCATCTCGCGGAGCGCTTCCATCACTCACACGTGCCGTCGGAGTCGTTGCCGCGAATCGTGGTCTCCCACAGCGGGCCGCGCCCCTTGATCTGGTCCACGAGCTTGCGCACCGCGCAGTCCGGGAGCTTCTCGTTGCCGGTCGCGAACACCTGCAGCCCGACGGTGTCGAGCGTGGGCATCCCGGACAGCGACACCAGCGCGGCGTTGTCCGCGATCGTGATGTACCCACCCACGCGTTTCAGCGCGGGGAACGGGATGTCCGTCATGCCGGCGTTCACCTTCACGACGAGGTCGTCGACGATCTCCGCGAGCACCGGTGCGTCGAGGCCGGGGAGCACCGCCGTGTCGACGAGGCCCAGGTCGCCGCCGACGCGTGTGAGTGCGCCGAGCCGAACGGAGGCGAGCGCGTAGCTCGACGCGACGTCGAAGTTGCCGCGCACCTCCTTCAGCGCCGGGAACGACGCGCGCTCGAGCCCGTTGTTGCCCGAGATCTCCACGCGCCCGTCGACGGCGACCAGAGCGGGGAGCTCGAAGTCCTTCAGCGACTCGTTGTCGCGCAGCTCGAAGACACCTTCGATCGTCGCGAGCTGCGGCAGCGAGATCGTTGCGAGTTTGTCGTCGTCGACGAGGAGTAGATCACCGCCGACCGCGCTCAGCTCGTCGAGGCCGTCGAGCGTGGCGAGCTTGGCGTTGTTCGTGACCACGAAGTGGCCTCCGATGCGGCCGACGATTCGAAAGCCCGCGATGGACTTCAGCGATCGGTTCTCGCGGATGTACAGTCCCCCGTCGAAGTCGATGCCGCGGTTGAGCTCGACCGTGACGAGGCGTTCGTTGCGGTCGACGACGAAGCCGTCGACCACGGACTGGAGCACCGGCAGCGCGAGCTTCTCGAGCGACGGGTTGTTCTCGATCTTGAAGCGCCCGCCGATCTGCGTGAGCGCCGGCAGCTCGAGCTCGCGGATCGACGACCCGGGTGAGGACGGCGACAGCGCTGCGTCGAGGTCCATGTCGCGGCCGATGCGAACATCCACGCCGACCACGGTGAGGTTCGGGGCGGAGATCGAGAGCTGTCGCGCGTTCGACAGGACGAGCACGCTGCCGCGCACGACCTCCAGCCGCGGGAGCGAGAGGTGCTCGAGCGAGCCGTTGTCCATGACGATGAGGTCGCCGCCGATCGCACGCATCGCGACCAGCTCCACACGCGACAAGGTGCTGGCTTCGACGATGACCGAGCCGGTCACGCAGCGCGTCGTTTGGAGCAGCGACGTGAGGTTGTCGCCGGTGACGCGAATCTCGCCGTTGATGCCGCTGTCCGCGACGCAGGCCTTCTCGTCGAACACGACGTCCCCGCCCTCGATGACGGGTTTGGGGGCGGTTTTGCAGCTCACTGCGACCAACGAGAGCAGCGCGATCCGAAGCAGCTTCATGGCGGGCACACAAACCCACAGCGTGCGCCCGAGTGCAACCCTGGGCCGAGGTCACGAAGGGAATGCGGTCCACCGGCAGATCGCTTTCGCACGTCACACGTTGGAACCGGACCGGGGACGCCGCTGTCCTTTCTTACATTCCAACGAATCGTCCGCGCGAAGCCCCGCGCGTCGGGCGCAAGGAGACTTGCATGTTGTCGCGACGAAGATTCCTCCTCGCATCCGCCGGCCTCGGGGTCGGAGGTCTGACGACCGCCGTTTCGCGGAGCTGGGCGGCCGACACCTGGGCGCCCGCCGTTCAACCCAAGCCACTGTCGAAGACCGTGAAGCGCGGGCTCGGTTGGCTCGAGAAACACCAGCTCGAAGACGGCGGTTGGGGGCAAGGCGAGGAGTCGCGACAGATGGGCGGCGGCCAGGGGATGGCTTCGCGCTCCAACGTCGCGGACTCGTGCATCGCGACCCTCGCGCTCCTTCGCGCCGGGAGCACCGCGAAGTCGGGGCCGCACGCGAAGGCGATTCAGCGCGCGGCGGGTTACGTGCTCGGGCAGATCGAGAAGTCGGACGACAAGTCGCTGTACGTGACGGACGTTCGCGGTACGCGCGTGCAGTCGAAGATCGGGCCGTACATCGACACGTTCCTCTCGGCGCAGCTCCTCGCCGAGCTGAAGGACCACATGCCCGACGCCAAGGCGAACCAACGCCTGACCGCCGGCCTGAACAAGGTGCTCGCGAAGATCGAAGCCAACCAGCGCGACGACGGCACCTGGGACGATCGCGGGTGGGCGCCGGTCCTCTCGCAGGCGGTCGCGGCGAAGGGGATGGCGCGTGCGAAGCAGCGCGGCGTCGGTGTGAAGGACGAGGTCCTCGAACGCACCGAGCGCAACGCGGCGAAGTCGCTGGAGGGTGGGAAGTTCAGCGGGAAGGGATCGGCCGGCGTCGATCTGTACTCGACCGCGGCCAACACGGGGGCGCTGTCCGACTCCGTCAACACCAACGAGATGGACGAGGACTTCGTGCAGGACCTCGCCAAGAACGCGAAGGACCCGCGCGTCAAGCGGCAGGCGCAGGCCAAGCTACAGCGCTACCGCAAGACGAAGGCCAAGAAGAACAGCGCCCAGGCCGCGCTGATCGACAAGCTGGAGGACCCGCGGTTCGCGGCGGGCTTCGGTTCGAACGGGGGGGAGGAGTTCCTCTCCTATATGCTCGTGAGCGAGAGCCTGGTCGCGAAGGGCGGCAAGGAGTGGAAGCGCTGGGACACGGCGATGGCGTCCAGCCTGGCGCGTGTGCAGAACCAGGACGGGAGCTGGACGGGGCACCACTGCATCACGGGGCGGACGTTCTGTACGTCGGCGGCGCTCCTGGTGCTCCTGGCCGACCGCGCGCCGGTGCCCTTGGCGAGTAAGGTGCGTGGCGGGTGAGATTCCCCTGCTGACATCGCGCTCCGGTTGGACAAGACTCCCGCCCGATGTCGAACGCGGTGACGAACGGGATCCGCGTCCAAGTGGCGTCCGCCTACCTCCCTGAGCAGTCGGCGCCACAAAAGGGCCGCTACGTCTTCCGTTACACGGTGACCATCAACAACGAGGGCGAGGAGACCGTCCAGCTGAGGACCCGGCACTGGGTCATCACGGACGGTCGAAACGAAGTCGAGGAAGTGCGCGGCGAGGGGGTCGTCGGCGAGAAGCCGGTGCTCGCGCCCAAGCAGTCGTTTCAATATACGTCGGGCTGCATCCTGAAGACGGCGTGGGGGACGATGAACGGCTCGTACCAGATGTACCGCGACGACGGGTCCATGTTCGACGCGGAGATCGCGCCGTTCCTGCTCGCCGTCCCGTCGGTCGCGCCCCAGGGCGAACCGAACTGACGGTGGGCGGCTTCGAGCTCCTCCCCGACGAAGCACCGCTGATCCGCGTCCCCGCCGGGACCTATTTGCTGTCGGAGCGCCTCGGTGGCGAACAATCCGTCGAGACGTTCGAGCTCGACAAACACCTCGTGACGGTCGCTCGGTATCGCCGCTTCGTCGAAGCCGGCGGGTACGACGACAAGGCGCATTGGAGCGCCAACGGGTGGCGTTACATTCAGAGGAACGAGGTCGAGGAGCCGCGCTTCTGGCGCGAGGAGAAGTGGGCGCGTTTCCTCCGGCCCGAGCGTCCGGTGGTGGGCGTGTCCTGGTACGAGGCGGAGGCGTTCTGCCGGTTCGAGGGGCGACGACTACCGACCGAGCGCGAGTGGGAAGCCGCGGCGCGCTCCACCGACGGACGGAGATATCCGTGGGGGGACACGTGGGATCCCGAGGCCGCCGCGGTGCGCGGGCAGGGGCCGCGTGTGACCTGGCCGGTCGGGTACTTCCGCAAGAACGTCGGCCCGTTCGGGCACCATGATCTGATCGGGAACGTGTGGCAGTGGACGTCGGATCGTTCGCAACCGGAGCGGGGCAAAGAGAGCCCGATGGTCGCGAAGGGCGGCGCGTGGGCGGCGCGCATCGACAAGAACCAGACTGACACCTGGAACGCGTTCGACCCCATGGACCGGCACTCCCACGTAGGCTTCCGAACCGCGCGCTGATCGGGTAACGACAGGGGATGGCCACGGTATCCGAGCGAGTCATGCGGCGCGTCCTGCTCGCGCGTGGTTATGCGAGCAGTCAGGTGCGCACGCCGGTTGGGCGCGTCCACTACCTGTTCGGTCGAGGTGACGGAGACCTCCCACCGCACGTGTTGCTGCACGGGTTCTCGGCGTCGGCCGTCCAGCTCGCGCCGGTGTTGCGGCACTTCAAGCCTTCGGTGCAGCGCCTGGTCGCGATCGATCTCCCGGGGCACGGGTTCTCGGAGGTGCCGAGGGGCGTGCTCGATCCGCAGGTGCTCCTCGACGGGATCTTCGCGGCGCTCGACGACATCATCCGGGAGCCCGTCGTGTTGTTCGGCAACTCGATGGGCGGCTTCATCGCGCTTCGGTACGCGCTGCACGCGCCGCAGAACGTGAAGAAGCTCGCGCTGATCTCGCCCGGCGGCGCGGCGATGGATCAGCAGATGCTCGACGAGCTTCGGAAGATCTTCCACGTGAACAGCCACGGGGACGCGCTCGAGTTCGTGGACCGGTTGATGGGCGAGCGCTCGCGACTGCGACACCTGTTCGCGGTGTCGGTGCGGCGTCGGCTGTCGCGCGCGGACCTCCTCGCGGTGCTGGACGCGGTGCGCACCGACGAGCTGCTGACCCCGGACGACCTCGCGCGTCTTACGGTGCCGACGCTCTGTGTGTGGGGCCGGGAGGACGAGATCCTCCCGCGGGCGAACCTCGACTTCTTCCGCGCGCACTTGCCGGAGCACTCGCGGGTGGTGGAGCCGGAGCGGTTTGGGCACAGCCCGTACCTGGAGGCGCCGCGTGCGCTGGCGAAGATGGTGACGGACTTCGTACGCGAGCCGACGTCGTCGGCGGCCTGATCTACGCGGGGAGGCTCACGCGCCGGAGGCGGCCTGCTGTGCCTTGCGCTCGGCGTCGAGTTTCTTCTGGTAGCCGGACTGGATGATGTCCACGGCGACCAGCACCGCGATCGAGAAGTAGAAGGTCGACTTCGCCATTGGCTCGACCTTGTGGCCGAAGAGCTTCAGGTGCGCGACGTGGCCGCCCTCGCCGAGGAGGACGACGCCGACGATCAGGAGGATGAAGAGGCCGAGCACCTCGTACTTGCGGTTCTTCTTGAGGAACGTCGACACCTGGTCGGAGAGGACGAGCATCAGGATGCCGGAGGTGACGATCGCCGCGGCGAGGACGACGAAGACCTTGGTGATCGCGAGCGCCGAGAGGATCGAGTCGAAGCTGAACACGAGGTTCATCGTGACGATCATGAAGATCACCTGACCGGCGGTCTTCTTGGTGCCCTCGCTGAGCTTCGTTTCGAGATCTTCGATCGACAGCATGTGCGAGATCTCTTTGACGGCCGTGTACATGATGAAGCCGCCGCCGAGCAGGAAGACGATCACGGAGAAGTTGAACGACCCCTCCAGGACGCCGGTCCAGTGCAGGGAGAAGAACGGCTCTTCGAGCAGGTCGATCAATTTGATCATCACGAACAGCAACACGATGCGGAGCGCGATCGCGATGAGGATGCCGTTGCGGCGCACCTTCTTCTGCGATTCCTCGGGGGCGCGCTGAGACTCGATCGAGATGTACAGAAGGTTGTCGAACCCGAGCACGGCCTGCAGGAAGATCAGGACGCCGAGGTTCGCGAGGTTCTGGATCGTAAAGACGTCGGACATGAGCGGCGCGGATTGTAGGCGGAGTCGGTGGTCGTCTCCACCCCAAAGGTGAGGGCAGCTAGTGACGGCGTCTGTAGATCGTGCTTCGATCGCCGTCGGCCCAGTAGACGTAGTTGTCGTCGATCGCTACGGCAGTAATCTCTCGACTACCTCCGATGTCCTGGGCTGGTGTGACCGTATCACGCTCGAAATTGGGCATCAGGTCCAAGACATGAGTCACATAGAGTTCTTCCTGTCGTCCCAGCGCGATCCTTCCGCTCGGCGCGACTGCAGCCGTAGACAACCCCGGGAGTTTCGCCTCTCCGATCACTACGCGATCGACACCTCGGACGACAGTCAGGGTGTCGCCGGCCTGTCGGACGACGAAGTCTGTCGAAGCGGCCAGCGAAGGACGTTGAGCTTCTATTTGGCCCTCGAAGGGAAGGTCGACGGAGCCGTACCCGTCGAGACCAATCGAGGTGAGCGACCCATCTAGACTCAACGCAAACAGTGTTTCGTTGCGCACTATGATGTCGACCGGGCTGAAGTGGAGTTCGGTCACGGTGGTTTGCTGCACTATGGAGTCGTGTGCAATGGCCGCTCTTCTGAACTCAGGGCCGCGGGAGAAGTAGAGAACACCGTCCTGGATTTCTAGTGGGCCTGGCGGAAACCCGTACGGGTTTTGAACTCGACTCTCTTTGTCGATGAGGATGGTTCCTGAGTCGTTCGTCACCAAGAGGAACGACTGCGTTTGGGTTAGCTCTAGATATGACTGCCCGTCGAATCGGTAGTTTAGACGAAGATCGATGGCTGCTTCGGGCTCTCGAGAGCTTGCGAGCAACGTTTTCGGGGCAAACTGCGTCGTGGTGACCCGCTCTTGGAGAATCCACCAGACATCTCCTCCATCCGGGAGAAGCGCGATGACCAGCAAAGAGTCATCGTGGTCTGCGACAAACTCCGCCGGCCCGCCATAGGGGCTGCGATCCAGACAACCGGCACATACGATAGCGGAGACGAGAGCTGCTGAGCGTTTCACTAGAATCTCCAACTCGCAAGGATCGCCATAGGGAAGGAGACAGCTGACTGATAATGATCAAAGCTGACTTGCACCTCGCCCGTGATCGCCAGACGCCCCCAGCTCGTCTCGAATGTGGGCCCGCATGCCATTCCCAACTGTGGATAGACTGAAGCAACTGTGAGATCCAAAACGCCTTGCGCGATGAACGCGAAGGCCAGACTCGTGCCCCACCATATGCGCACGGACAGGGGGATTGATTGGGGGTATACGTAGCCGGCAGATATCTCAAGCCACGGGAGGAGAAAGATGCCGCCTTGAATCTGTAGCGCGACGCCGTCGCCTGGGTAACGCCCATCGAACACGAAGCCGGAACGAATCGAGTATGAGATTCGAGTGTCGACCTCGCGCATGGCCTCTAAGGAAATATCAACCCTGAACGGGACCCGGTCGTTCGCCTCGAACTTCTCTCGCGACAGAACGAACGACCCCTTAGACTCATGATACCCATCACGTCGAACGACAAAGTTGTACCGTTTCGGAGGTAGTTCGTTTAGCTGTAGCGGCGTTTTACCGACTAGGTCCCCGTCGAGATAGACATCCGCAAGGGGCGGCGTAGACAAGACCTGTAGTGCGACGCGGATGCTCGTTGCGAGGTCTATCTCGGCTTTTGTAACGGTGTCGGGGCGAACATGAACGATCTGTCGGGCAAACATAGTCCCGTCGGTGGCCTCCACCAGATGTTCACCCGCGACGATTTCATCCACGACGACGGGAGCCTTCCCGAGTTCTCTCCCGTCGAGTCGAACTTGCGCTCCCGGTGGCTCGGTCTCGACTAGTAGCAATCCGGCTCCGAAAGGAGTCGCCGAGGAGAAGAGCGCGTGAGTGCCGCGCGTCGCCGTGGCAGGGAGGGCGTCTGGGTGTGCGGCGCGCCCTTCGAATCGGCGAATCACCTTAGCATTGGCGATGTCGATCAACGTGAGCGACAGACTGAACGTGTCTCCAAATGGCACGATGGCTCCGTGAAGCAGGAGGTCTGCGCCGAGCGCCCCACCGATCTCTGCGAGGCAGGCTGCATCATCACGACAATCGAGCACGGACTTCATGCGCTCGTGCTCGACCATGGCTTCGATGTCGTCGGGGGCGATTGTCTCCCGGCCGAGCTTTTCGGTCGCGTCGGCTACGACCGCTCCGAGAATGGCGCTCAGTCGTTCCCCAGTGGCCCGCTGGACGCCTGGCGTCCTAAGCCGGAGGAGGACGACTTTGTCCGTACGAGCGCCAACCGCCGGTGAAGCGACGCTAATTAGCGCACTGGCGATAGGCGCGAGGATCGCGATTCTGCCCACTCGCCGTCATTGTGCACCCCAGACGCACTTTCGATCACTCCGCTTCGGCGATCTTGGCGGGCTTCGGCTCCACGACCGACAGCGGCGGTACCATCTCCGGCGGCACGGCGCGCATGCCAACGATGTCCTCGTTGACGTAGGCGCGCATGCCCATCTCCGCGACGTCGAGACCGACGTACTCTTCCTCGGCGTCGACCCGAAGGCCGATCGAGGCGCGGATGCCGAGCCAGAGCGCGACGGAGACGCTCACCACGAACGCGCCGACCACCGCCACACCAAGCGCCTGGGCGCCGAGCAGGCCGAGGCCGCCGCCGAAGAAGAGGCCGTTGCCGACGTCCGCCGAGAAGGTCGCCTCGGCGAATAGCCCGATCGCGAGCGTGCCCCAGATGCCGCCGACGAGGTGGACGCTGATCGCGCCGACCGGGTCGTCGACCTTCGCGCGGTCGAAGACCTCCACCGCCGCGACCGCGAGCGCGCCCGCGACGAAGCCGATGATCACCGACGAACCCGCCGAGACGAACGCGCAGCCGGCGGTAATGCCGACCAGGCCGGCGAGGCAGCCGTTGATCATCATCGAGAGGTCGAACTTCTTGGTGCGCAGGTACGAGCCGGCCATCGCGCCGGAGATCCCGGCGAGCGACGCGAGCATCGTGGTCGTGACCACGTGGGCGATCGCCGTCGCGTCGGCGGCCATCGTGCTCCCTGCGTTGAAACCGAACCAACCGAGCCAGAGGATGAAGCCACCGGTCGTCGCGAGCGCCATGCTGTGGCCGGGGATCGCGCGCACGTTGCCCTTCTTGTCGAACTTGCCGGTGCGCGCCCCGAGGATGATCGCGCCGGTCAGCGCGGCCCAACCACCCACGGAGTGGACCTGCGTCGAACCGGCGAAGTCCCAAAAACCCATCGACGCGAGCCAGCCGCCGCCCCAGATCCAGTGCCCCGTGATCGCGTAGACCAGCGACACGAGCACCACGCTGAACGCGATGAAGGAGGGGAACTTGATGCGCTCGGCGACCGCGCCCGAAACGATCGACGCCGCCGCCATCGCGAAGCAGGCCTGGAAGAAGAACTTCGCTTCGAGCGGGATCGTCGCCCAGGACAGGGACGAGAAGACGCCGACGTAGTCGTCGCCCGACAGCGGGCTGTTGTCGGCGCCGCCGATCATCCAGCCGCCCATACCGAGGAAGCCGTTGCCGTCCGCGAACATCAGGCCGAAGCCCACGAAGAAGAAGGCGAGCCCCGCGAACGCGGCCACAGTGAAATTCTTGGCGAGGATGTTCACCGCGTTCTTCGCGCGACAGAGCCCCGCTTCGAGGAGGCCGAAGCCGGCGTTCATGAAGAAGACGAGCATCCCGGCGAGGACGACCCAAACGGTGTCGAGGGCGACCTTCGTTTCGGACGGCGTGTCCGCGAAGGCCGGCGTAGCGGCCAGAGTTACGAGGGTAAACGCGATGACGCGGTGCATGAGGCCACCCTAACGCAATCGACGTACCGCGTTATAGAGGGTCAGATCCGCGGTCCAGGACGACGTCTGCGTAGGTTTTTGCAGATGCACCCTACCAAAACGTAGGAACAACGTTGACTCGATGGGGTGGAGCCCGGAGGGTCCGATCCCCGATGGAAGCGCTCCCCCTCCTCGCCGAGGTCTCTCGGCGCGTCCGCGGGACCGTCGATCTCGACGGCGTCCTCGAGGACCTCCTGGCGCTCCTCGCCCAACAGCTCGGCGTCGTCCGCGCGGCCATCGCCCTCCTGAATCGCGACACGAAGGAAATCCAGATCGACGCTGCGTACGGGCTGACCCCCGACGAGCAAAACCGCGGGCGCTACCAAGTCGGCGAGGGTGTCACCGGCAACGTCGTCCGCACGCAGCGCCCCGTGATCCTCGAGCGGATCGACGACGACCCCGAGTTCCTGAACCGCACCGGCGCGCACAGCAACGCCGACGCGTCCTTCGTTTGCGTCCCGATCGTGATCGACGACCACGCGATCGGCGCCCTCTCGGTCGACGTCCCGAGCGCGAAGCTGCGCGAGCTCGAACGGCTCGTCGAAGTCCTTGGCATCGTGGCCACGATGATCGCGCAGACCGCCGCCTCCCGGCAGTCGGTCGCGGAGGTCGAGGAGCAGATCGAGGTCGGCCCCGCGAGCATCCTCGGCCGGTCCCGTGCGATCAAACCGATCATCGAGATGGTGCACACCGTCGCGGAGAGCGACGCTACCGTCCTGATCCGCGGTGAGAGCGGCGTGGGCAAGGAGCTCGTCGCCAACGCGATCCACTACGCGTCGGCGCGCAAGAGCGGCCCGCTCATCAAGGTGAACTGCGCCGCGCTCGCGGCCGGTGTCCTCGAGAGCGAGCTGTTCGGGCACGAGAAGGGCGCGTTCACCGGCGCCGCCGCCGAGCGAAAGGGGCGCTTCGAAGTCGCAGATGGCGGCACGATCTTCCTCGACGAGATCGGCGACTTCCCCGCGAGCACGCAGATCATGTTGCTGCGTGTGCTCCAGGAGAAGTCGTTCGAACGCGTCGGCGGCAACCGCACCATCACCTCCGACGTCCGCATCGTCGCCGCGACCAACCGCGATCTCGAGGCGCTGATGGCGGACGGTTCGTTCCGCCAGGACCTCTACTACCGCCTCGCGGTGTTCCCGATCCATGTGCCGCCGCTGCGCGAACGCCGCACCGACATCCTCCTGCTCGCCGACGCGTTCGTGGAGAAGTACGCGAAGCAGCTCGGCAAGGACATCCAGCGGATCACGAGTCAGGCGATCGACATGCTCATGGTCTATCACTGGCCGGGCAACGTCCGAGAGCTCGAGAACTGCATCGAGCGCGCCGTGCTCCTCACGCGCGACGGCGTGATCCACGCGCACCACCTCCCGCCGACGCTCCAGACCGCGGAGGCGACCGGCACGTCGCCGCAAGCCGGCCTCGAAGCGACCCTCGCCGCGGTCGAGCGCGATCTCATCCACGACGCCCTCAAGACCTCCCGCGGCAACATGGCCGAGGCGGCGCGGTCGTTGGGCCTCACGGAACGTAAGATGGGCCTTCGGATCCGGCGCTTCGAGATCGACCCGAAGCGTTACCGCTTGCGTCGATAGGACGCGGCCTCTATGCCGAGCGGGCATGAGCACGGATCTGTTCTTCGCTCTGACCCCCGACTGGGTGATCCGTGCCGTGGAAGCCGGCGGCTTCGACCCGACCGGTCACATCATGGCGCTCCACTGCCTGGAGAACCGCGTCTACGATCTGATGCTCGAAGACGAGTCACACGTCGTCACGAAGTTCTACCGCCCCGGCCGCTGGTCGAAGGAGGCGATCCTCGAAGAGCACCAGCTCCTCTTCGATCTCGCCGACGCCGAAATCCCCGTCTGCGCTCCGCTGCGCTTCGCGGACGGTGAGTCGCTGCACGAAGTCGAAGGCATCTACTACGCAGTGTGGCCTCGTACCGGCGGGCGCTCGCCGGAGGAGCTCTCCGACGAGCAGGTCGAGATCCTCGGTCGCCTCGTCGCGCGCATCCACAACGTCGGCGCGCTCAAGCCGGCGCAGCACCGCGGGACGCTCGACGGCGAGACCTACGCGCTGGACGCGCTCGACTACATCGAGGAGCAAGGCTTCTTGCCGCCGCAGTGGGCGAAGCGATACGCCGCCGCGGTCGAAGCCGTCGCCGACGTCTACGACGAGCTCGCCGAGGACGTCCCGATCCACCGCATCCACGCCGACTGCCACCACGGCAATCTACTGAATGGACGCGACGGTTGGTTCTTCCTCGACTTCGACGACTTCGTCGAGGGCCCCGCCGTGCAGGACGTGTGGCTCCTCGTTCCGGGGCGCGACGCGGAGGGCGCACGCCAGCGCGAAGTGTTCATCGACGCGTACCGCCAGTTCCGGGAGTTCGAGCCGCGGTGGCTCGGGCTCGTCGAGCCCCTCCGCGCGCTCCGCTACGTTCGTTATGCAGGCTGGATTGCGCGTCGCTGGAAGGATCCGGCGTTTCCGCGATCGTTCCCGCACTTCAACAGCGAGGTGTACTGGGAGAAGGAGACGCTCGACCTCGAAGAGCAGCTCCGCATCATTCGGGGGATGAACTGAAGATGTCGCTGGAGAAGATCGCCAAGCGCATGAGCAAGCAGCTCGCGCCACTCGAGTTCGCCGAACCCGTCACCCACGTCTACGACCCGCTCCAGTACGCGTGGGCGCCGCACCAACAGTACCTGTCGCGCTTCGACGGAACGCGTGAGTACGTGCTCCTCGGCATGAACCCCGGACCGTGGGGCATGGCGCAGACCGGCGTCCCGTTCGGCGAGGTCAACCTCGCGCGCGACTGGATCGGCATCACCGGCAAGGTGAAGAAACCCAAGAACGAACACCCGAAGCGCCCGATCGAAGGCTTCGACTGCCAGCGCAGCGAAGTCAGCGGCGCGCGCATCTGGGGGTGGGCACGCGACCGCTTCGGCGACGCCGACAAGTTCTTCTCGCGCTTCTACGTCGGTAACTACTGCCCACTGGTGTTCATGGAGGCGAGCGGCAAGAACCGAACGCCCGACAAACTCCCGGTCGAAGAGCGCACGCCACTGCTCGAGATCTGCGACCGGGCGCTCCGCGACACCATCACGCTGCTGAAACCCAAGATGGCGATCGGCGTCGGAGCGTTCGCGGAGAAGCGCCTGCAGCTGGCGCTCGACGGCATGGACGTCCCGATCGGCCGCATCCTGCACCCGAGCCCGGCGAGCCCGATCGCCAACCGCGGCTGGGCGGAGCGCGCCGAGGCCGAGCTGGAGGCGCTGGGAGTGAAGCTGCCGTGAAGCGCCTGCTCCCGCTCCTGTTCACGGCGTGTGTCACCGTCCCCGAGCCCGCGGTTCCGCCGACGATCGACGACGTCTTCGCCGCGGAGGATGCGCGTGTCATGTGGGTCGCGGCGCACCCGGACGACGAGATGCTCGGCGGCCCCGTCCTCGCGCGGGCGTGCATCGGGCACAAGACCCCATGCCTCTTCGCGGTGATGAACGCCGGCGACGGCGGTGAGTGTTTGCGCCCCGAGGGGTGTGAGCCGAGCGTCGGCGCTGTGCGTTCGGTCGAGCTGACCCACGTCGCGCACGCGATGGGTGCGAAGCTCGTGCACTGGCGTTATTACAATGCGCCGCTCCCGGTGAGTAGCTTCCCGACGCGCCAGGAGCTCGCAGAAAAATGGATCGCGGACGGTCACCCGGGTGAACGTCTGGAGAAACTCATCCGTGAGTTCAAACCCACTGTGGTCATCACCTTCGATCCCCACAATGGGTTCACGGGCCACCCCGAACACCAGCTCGCTTCCCGCTTCGCGACCCAAGCCGTCCGCCGCGCTTCGAAGGGCCCCGACGCCCATCGCGTCCCCTACGTCTATCACCTGCTCAACAAGTACTGGTTCTTTCGGGTCGCCGGCGGTGGCGACGACCCAGCGCCCACGGAGATCTTCACGTCCGACAAACCGTGCGGCCCGCCGGGCCGGTGGTGTCTGGACGTCGCGCTGGAGATCTCGAAGGCCCACCGCAGCCAGAGCGCGGACATGGGCGCGGTGCGTTCGCTGCGCCCGCAGTTCGGCATTCACTACCTGCGGCGGATCGATCCGTTCGATCTCGAGCTCGCCCCCGAACCGACGCAGTAGCGATTCGACGCACCGTCGCGCCCGTCACTCACGAAGTCATCGAGCACGTCGTCGAACCACCCTTCGAGCTCCGCGTCGCTCACGAGGTGGCAGTACCGCACGGCGTCGCCGTGGCCGAACCCGAGGAAGTAGTCACCGTCTTCCAGCGCCTCGGCGGGGACGCCGTCCCAACCCACGGCGCGCGCCGGATCGAAGCGCCACGCCGTCACCGCGACGCGACCGTGCGACGCCGCGCGGAGCGTCGAGATCAGCGCTCGCCGCCGCGCGGCCGAAGCCACGTGGTGTGTCAGACCGAACGCCACCACCAGATCGAAGGTCCGCGTGCCCCACGGCCGCTCCGACCAACCACCGAGGAGCGTCTCGTGGTGGGGCGGCACCTCCGCGAGGAGCGCGGCGCACGGATCCACCCCAACGTACTCGACGTCGTCCGGGAGCAGCGCCGCGAAGCGTCCGTTGCCGCAGCCCACGTCGAGCACCGACCGGACCGGCCCGGCGCGCTCCAGAACACGGTGCCAGCCTGGCCAGGGGGACTGCCGCGTCGCCGAGAAATCGGCCGCGACGCGGTCGTAGAACTCCGCGTTGAGCGCCTCCAGGCGCGCGACGACTCGCGGGTCCACGGCACCGCATCTTCCACGAACGCCCCCGGGAAGTCCCCGGATTTGTCGTCGTCGATGAGGCGCCTCGGCACGTGACCTGGTAGAACGCGCCCGATGACGGAGGCCGCGCCGCCGCGCGAGAAGAGGAGCGCGCTGTCGCTCGTCGTGCAGGGCACGGTCGCGCTCGCCGGCTCCATCGCGACGCTGTGGTGGGCGCTGCACGACGTCAACCTCACGAAGGTCGCGCACGAGCTCGCCGAGAGTGACTTCGCGGTCATCGGCCTCTTCTTGCTCGGTCACATCGTCTTGCACGCCCTGCGCATTGCGCGCTGGGGCATCCTCGTGAAGCCACTCGGGAACGTGACGAACGGCGCCGTCGCCGCGGCGGGTGCGCTTGGTTTCCCCGCGACGTTCTTCCTGCCGCTTCGCCTCGGTGAGTTCGTTCGCCCCGTGCTCATCTCGCGGGCCGGCGCTCCGTTCGCGGGGGCGATGGCGAGTGTGGTGGTCGAGCGGATCGCGGACGGCATCGCGAACCTCGCGTTCTTCTTCGTCGCGCTGAGTTTGATCCCCCCCGGTCCGCTGCTGTCGAAGCTCGACACCGTCATGTGGCTCGCCCCGACGGTATTCGGCGGGGCGTTTGTCTTTCTGATCGTCGCGTGCGTCGCGCGTCGCCCCGCGATCGCGTTGGTGCGTAAGATCGGGACGCCGATCTCCGCGAAGATCACCGAAGCGGTCGTCGGCCTCCTCGATACGTTCATCGACGGCGCGATGGTGCTGAAGAGTCCCGCGCGCCTGCTCCCGTTCCTCGGCCTCACTCTCGTCTACTGGGTGTCGGCCGGGTTGCTCGCGTGGTTCCTCTTCACGAGTTACCTCCCCGAGCTCCCGATCGTGTCGGGTTACTTCACGACGGGTGTCGGCGCGTTCATGATCATGATCCCCGCCGGCCCCGCATTCGCCGGAACGCTCGAAGCGGGCTTCAAGCTTGGGCTCGAACCCTTCGGCGTCACTCCGGACGGCGCTGCGGTCATGGCCCTCGCGTTCCACGCCGTGCAGCTGATCCTCATGGCACTCTCCGGCGCCGCAGGTTTCCTGCTCGTCGGGGGTCTGAAGCGTGGACCCGTGGCCCCCAAGGAGACCGACGCATGACCCGACCGGAGCTGTCCGTCGCCCTCGTGGGCATCTGCAGCCGCAAGGACGTCAAACGGTGCCTCGAATCGTTGATGGCGCAGACGAACGTGCCGCCGCTCGAGATCGTCGTCGCGTACGACCCACGCCTCGCCGACGTCGCCTCCCTCGCGGAAGAGTTCCCCGACGTTCGGTGGTTCGTCGATCCGAACGAGACCTCGCCGCTCCAGCTCGCGGGTCGCGCGATCCGCGAGACCACGGGTGAGTACGTGCTGCTCACCGAGGACCACTGCATCGCCGACCCGGGCTGGGCCCACGCGATGTGGGTCGCGCTGCAGAAGCCGTGCGGCGCGGTGGGCGGGACGATCGAGATCCGCGACGAAGCGGGACCGACGGACTGGGCGTTCTACTTCGTCGACTTCTTCCGCTACGCGCGCCCCGTGAAGATCGCGACGAGCCCCACCCTCACGGTGTGCAACGCGGCCTACCGGCGTGATGACCTCGAGAAGCTCCCGGTGGAGTGGAAGTCGATGTTCCTGGAGACCGTCGTGCACGACGCGCTCAAGGGGATCGGCGGGCCGCTTCACCTCGAAGACGACGCGCGCGTGACGATGCGACGTCACGTCACCCTCCCGCACGCGATCCGAGAGCGCTACGTGTTCGGGCGGTTGTTCGGTGCTTCGCGCCTGGAGTTCGCGGACCTCCGGCAGAAGTGGACCTACCGCTTCGGTTCGCCGCTTCTGCCGGCTGTTCTACTCAAGCGAATGACGACGAAGGCCTTCGAGTCGCCCGAACTCCGCGAGAAGTTCCTCCGTTCGATCGGCCCCCTCGCGTTGATGGTCTTCGCGTGGTCGTTCGGGGAGTGGCTCGGCTACTGGACCGGCACTCGCCCCGACGACCTCTCCGTCGCTCCGGAGCGGGAGGGCGCTTGAACCGCCCGAGCGTCGCCGTCATCGGGATGGGTGAAGCGGCTGCGCTCGACCGTTGCCTCGCGGCGCTCGTCCCACAGCGCGCCGACGTCGTCGTCACCTACGATCCCGCGATCGACTACGGCGACCTGTCGCGACACCCCGGCGTTCGCTTCGTTCGCAACGAGGGGCAACGCACCCCCCTCGAGCTCGCCTCGCGCGCGATTCGCGAGACGGTCGCCGAGAAGGTCCTCGTCACCAAGGACTACTGCGTCCCGGACCCCGGCTGGGTCGACGCCATGTCGCGCGCGCTCGATCACTCCGCGGCGGTCGGCGGTGCGATCGACGTGCCCGACGACGTCTCCGACTTCGAGTGGGCGTTCTCGATCATCGATCTGTACCGCTACGCGAGCCCGCTCCCGGACGGCATCGCATCGTCGCTCTCCGTCTACAACGCGGGCTACCGGCGCAGCGCGCTCGAGCGCCTCTCCGTGGATTGGCGTCACTTTCAGGAGTCCGCGGTGAACGCCGCGCTCGCCGCGCGGGAGGGGCCGCTGCGGTGGGTCGCAGACTCGCGCGTCGTCGTTCGGCGCGACGTGGCGTGGCTCGAAGCGATGCGCGAGCGTTTCGCGTTGGGCCGCACGTTCGCGAGAAAACGCGCCGAGCTCGCCACGCCGCAGGAGCGGTGGACCTGGCGCCTCGGGGCGCCCGCCGTACCGGCGCTGATGCTCTCGCGCATCCTCCGCGCGCGACCGCGTGACGTCCGTCGCATTCGTCGCCTCGCACCGCTCCTCCTGCTGCTCCTCGCGCGGGGCGGCGGCGAGTGGCTCGGGTACTACGGGCGTTGAATCGAACTTTTTCGGAAACACTCGCGCGGGGCACCGCGTACGAGCTGACGTGTTTCGTCGAATCGTCTTCGTCAGCGTGACCCTCGTCGCATGCGGCGGCCCGTCCGAACCCGAGCCCATCGAGGTCGCCCGCACGGGTGAAGCGATCTTCACCGAGCCCAACCCGGCCGGGAACACGTTCACGTGCAGCACCTGCCACGCCCTCACCGAGCCCGCCGCCGACGGCGTGCGCCGCGTCGGCCACGCGCTGGGCGACGCATTTCATCGCTCCACGTACAAAAACGGCCAGCTCACGTCGCTCCGCGATGCGGTCAACACCTGCGTCACAGAGTGGATGCTCGCGCCCGCATATACTGAAACGAGCGAGGACTGGCTGACGCTGTCGGCGTGGCTCGAAGCGCAGTCTGCCGGAGTGGGCGAAGAGGTGACCATCCAGATCGTCGAGCCTCCGGCCGACGTCACGGGCGGCGACCCGGAAGCGGGACGCGCGACGTTCAACGCAACCTGCGTTGCGTGCCACGGGCAGGACGGCGGCGGCACGGTGCGCGCCCCCGGCATCACCGGTTTGTCGCTGGACGTCGACTACATCGCGCGCCGCGTTCGCACGAGCGGGCTCCCCGACAGCGAGGTCTACGAGGGCCTGACCGGCGGGCGCATGCCGTTCTGGGGACTCGATCGACTGAGCGACGACGAGCTGCGGGACATCGCCGCGTTCGTCGCCACCGCCGACGCACCTGAGCCGGCGCCCGAGGAGGAGACGCCGGAGCAGATGGGGCGCAGCTGCGCGGCGACGCACCCGAGCGTGGGCCGGACGGCGAGGCTCCAGACCTTCTTCCACGGCGTACGCGGGACGGCGACGATCGTCGACGACTGCACGATCGAGCTCACCGACTTCCACTATGACGGCGCGGGGATCGACGTGCAGGTCTACGCCGCTCGCGACGGCAACTACGCCGCGGGTTTCTCGATCAGCCCGGACCTCGTGCGCCGCGGCGGCTACGCCGGGGACTCGGTAACCCTCACGCTCCCCGAAGGCCGAACGCTCGACGAGATCGACGGCATCAGCGTGTGGTGCGTCGCAGTCGGCGTCGACTTCGGCAGCGGTAGTTTCTAGGCTGAGGCCGGTCGCGGATGCGGCCGGTCCGAAGACTGTGCCAAGGCGGTCCGCGAAGCGGAGCGGCGTTATGGCCTACGCTGAAGCCCGCCGCGAATGCGGCGGGTCTGAAGCCTGTGCCCAGGTGGTCCGCGGAGCGGACGACCGTGAAGGGCCTAGGCTGAAGCCCGCGCGACTAAATCCCCGCGCCGCGCACCGACATCTCGATCGTGTTCACCACCCACTTCCCGGTGATGAACAGCGTCCGTCCGTCGGCGCCGCCGAACGTCACGTTGGTCGGGCGGAACGGCGTGTCGATCGTCCCGACGCGCTCGCCATCCTCGAAGACTTCGACCACCTCCGCGACCACGTAGAGGCGGCCGTCCGCGTCGAGGGTCAGGCCGTCGGCGCCGGCGTTTGCGGCGAGCGCGCGGTTCGAGAGCGTCCCGTCGGCGGCGATGTCGTAGCGGTAGGTCTTGCCGACGCCGTCGTCGGCGACGAAGAGCGCGTCGGCCGTGCCGACGACGCCGTTGGGGCGCACCAGATCGTCGGTCACGCGCACCACGTCCGAGGAGCCGTGCGCGACGAAGTAGACGTGCTCGCCGTCCTGCTGCATCTCGCGGTCCTTCGAGTAGCGCGGGTCGGTGAAGTACACCCCCCGCGGGTGCACCCACACGTCGTTGGGGCTGTTCAGGATCTTGCCGTCGTACCGGTCCGCGACGACCCGCGTCTCGCCGCCCTCGAGCGCGACGACCCGGCGCAGGTAGGGCTCACACACGTACAGCACGTCGTCCGGGCCGACCGCGAGCCCGTTGGTCATCTCGCCGTCGTCCCGCACCGTCTCGACGTGTCCGTCGACGTGCCAGCGGTGGATCGTCCGGCTCGGGAGGTTCGAGAAGTACACGTCGCCGGCGCGAGCTCGGGTCGGACCCTCTGAGAACCGGTACCACCCGTCGACCGTCGACGGGGACCCGCGGACGAGCGATTCGAGCGCACCGGTCACCTCCGGCG
This sequence comes from Deltaproteobacteria bacterium, assembly GCA_040218735.1. Taxonomy (GTDB): domain Bacteria; phylum Myxococcota; class Kuafuiibacteriia; order Kuafuiibacteriales; family Kuafuiibacteriaceae; genus JAUHYN01. The sequence continues at coordinate 355,667 of JAVJQW010000023.1, read as the reverse complement.
AGGGCACGCAGGCGGCGGTCATCGACACGAGAATGCAGGCGGCCACACGCACGCCGCGACGGTACTCGAAACGCACCCGCGGGTCAGGTTGGACACCAACCCCGGACGGCGGTAGTCCGGGGCAGCGTTGGACGACCGGGACTGGAACGTGACGCGATCGTGGGTGATCGGGCTGACGCTCGTCGCACTCGTCTTGCGTTTCATCGCGCTCGACAGCCAGCTGTGGACCGACGAGGTCCTCTCCCTCGTGCGCTACGTGCGCAAGCCGCTCGAAGACCTGTTCACGCACTTCTACAGCAACAACCAACACCCGCTGTACAGCCTGCTCGCCCGCGCGACGATGGACGTGTTCGGCGAGTCGCCGTGGACGCTTCGGGTGTGGGCGGCGCTCCTCGGCGCGGCGTGCATACCGGCGCTCTATCAGCTCGGCGCGGAGGTCGCGTCCAAGCGGGAGGCTTTCCTCTCCGCCGCGCTCCTCGCGGTTTCGTATCACCACGTTTGGTTCTCGCAGAACGCGCGCGGCTACACCGCGATCATGCTTGCCAGCATCGTGTGCACGTACCTGATGCACCGTGGTCTGCGCGATCCGCAGCCGAAGTTCTTCGTCCTCTACGCGATCGTCGGCGGCCTCGGGACGTACGCGCACCTCGCGATGGTGTTCACGGCGGTCGGCCACGCGGCGATCGTCGCGCCCTACTTGATACGTAACGTGCGCCCCGCGCGTCGTTGGGTGGCGCCCCTCCTCGCGTTCCCGGGTGCAGCGGTGGTGACGCTGATGCTGCACGCGCCGATGCTCACCGACGTCATCGACTTCTTCGTGAACAAACCGTCGCCAGCGGTCGGTCTCGCGACGCCCTTGTGGGCGGCCATCGAGACGGTGATGAGCCTCGTGGAAGGGTTCGGCGGCATCGCGATCCTCGGTGGGGTCGTCGTGTTGATCGCGGGCGCGCTCGGAGCGCTGGGATTCTTCGACTACCTCGAGACCAACCCACTCGCGCTTGGTCTGTTCATCGGGCCGGTCGTGATCACCGGGCTCGGCGTGATGACCGGTCGGGGCATCGTGTACCCGCGGTTCTTCTTCGGCGTGGCGGCGTTTGCGATCCTGATCTTTCTCCGCGGCGGATTCCGGCTCGGTGGGTTGCTGAACAAACCACGCCTCGGCGAGGTGCTGGCGATCGTGTTGATCGTCGCGTCGGCGGCGTCGGTGCCGATCAACTACCTGAAGCCCAAGCAGGACTTCGAAGGCGCGATGGCGTACGTCGAGGAGAACAAGTCCGAGCGCGATACGGTGGCGTCCGTCGGGATCATCTACAACGTGTACGAGGGCTACTACGGGCGACCGTGGCCCAAGGTGTGGTCCAAGCAGCAGATCCTCGAACGCGCCGAAGGGCACGACGGCGTGTGGCTCCTGTACATGTTCCCGGACTACATCAAGCACGTGAACGCCGATCTCATGAGTTTCGTGAAGGCGGAGTGTCAGCGGCTCGAGTGGTTCCCGGGAACCCTGCGCGGCGGCGGCGTTCGTGCGTGTTACATCCCGACGCCGAAGGGGCCGAGCTGACATGTGTGGCATCGCAGGCTTCGTCGGCTTCGAGGACGCGGCGCTCCTCGAGCGCATGACCGAGAGCATCACGCACCGCGGCCCCGACGACTCGGGTTACCACCGCGGCCCGGACGTCGGACTCGGGCATCGCCGCCTCTCCGTCATCGACATCGAAGGTGGGCACCAGCCGGTGTACTCCGCGGATCGGCGCTACGTGCTGGTCTACAACGGCGAGATCTACAACTACCGCGAGCTCCGCAAGGAGCTGGAGGCCGAGGGTGTCCCGTTCGAAACGCAGTCGGACACCGAAGTTCTCCTCCACCTGCTCGAACGCGAGGGGGTGTCGGCGCTCGATCGTTTGAATGGAATGTTTGCGTTTGCGCTGTGGGACACCCAGCGGAAGCGCCTCCTCCTCGTTCGCGATCGCGTGGGGATCAAACCGCTCTACTACCTCGAGCACGGTCGACGCCTGCTGTTCGGCTCCGAGACGAAGGCCGTCCTGCGCTACCGGGACGTTTCGCTCTCCATCAACCCGATCGCGATCCACGACTACCTCGCGCTGCGCTACGTCCCCGGTCACAAGACGATCTTCGAGGAGGTTCGTCGCCTCCCGGCCGGCCACTTCGCCACGTGGGAGGACGGCCGCTTCGAGATCCGTCGCTACTGGTCGCCGCGCCCCGACGCCGCTCCGCTCCGCGGTGACACCGAGGAGCTGTACGAGCGATTCGAGTCCGAGCTCGTCGCGGCGGTGCGACGACGTCTCGTCGCCGACGTCCCGCTCGGCGCGTACCTGTCGGGCGGTGTCGACTCCAGCACCATCGTCGCGCTGATGGCGCGCGAGGGCTCGGGCGCGGTGAAGACGTTTTCGGTCGGCTTCGACTACGAACACGACGAGCTCACTGCGGCGGCGGAGACCGCGCGGCAGCTCGGGTGCGCCCACACCGAGATCGCGTGTCGAGCGGAAGACGTCGCGTTGCTCCCCGACATCGTTCGTCATGCCGACGAACCGCTCGGCGATCCGATCGCGATCCCGATGTACCAGCTCGCGCGCGAGGCGAAGAAGCAGGTCACGGTGGTGCTGACCGGCGAGGGCGGCGACGAGGTGCTCGGCGGTTACCTCTTTCACAAGGTGCTGTGGCTCGGGGAGCAGTACCGACGCTTCGTCCCGGGCGCCGTGCAGCGACGGCTCGTGAGGCCGCTGCTCGACGCCGCGCCGATCTCCGTGCTGAACACGGCGTTCCAGTACCCGGCGTACCTCGGGGAGCGCGGCAAACAGAAGGCGCTCGACTACCTCGACCTCTTGAACCCCGACCAGCTCGACCCGGCGTACCGCCACTTGATGTCGCTGTTCGACACCCGTGAGTCGCGCGACCTCTACAGCGACGCGACCTACGGCGCGCTCGAGCGGGCGGGGGCGTTCGACGGGGCGCGACGCATCTCCGACGTGAGCCTGAAGGAGCCGTTCTTCGAGCGGATGCTCGGGCTCTCCTACGACCACTGGCTGCCGGACAACATGCTCCTCCGCACCGACAAGATGAGCATGGCGCACGCGATCGAAGCGCGCGTGCCCTTCCTCGACCACCGGCTGATCGATCTCTGCCGCCGGCTCCCGACGCACCTCAAGATGCGCGGGTTGGAAGGGAAGTGGGCGCTGCGCAGGTTGGCGAAGGAGCTCGAGCTGCCGGCCGTCGCGAAGCGCCGCAAGATGCCGTTCTACGTGCCGGTGGAGAAGTACTTCCAGCAGGCGGCGTTCCAGCAGATGTTCGACGACTGCCTCAGCGACGAAGCGATCCGTCGCCGCGGGTTGTTCCGCCCCGAATTCATCCGAACCCTGAGGGCTCGCATGGACGCAAAGGAGTTCTTGATCGTGAAGCAGATATTTGCGGTGCTCACGCTCGAGCTCTGGTTCAGAGAGTTCGTGGACAACCGCTGATGGTCACACTCATCCGAACACTGCACATCTACTCGGGCCTCGTGATCCTCGTGGCGCTCCTGGTGTCGTCGCTCTCCGGGCTCCACGTCATGAACAAGTCCGACCCGCGCGAGAAAGCGCCGGTGGTGAAGACGCTCCCCTTCAACCCGCCCGAGGGCGCGTCCGACGCCGAGATCGCCCAGCTGATCCGAGAGCAGTTCGGCTTCTTCCAGAGCAAACCCGTTCCGCACTGGGCGATCGATCGCACGGACGGCGTCCTGACGATCCCCCTGTGGAGCCCGAACGGCTACGTCACGGTTCGCTACCAAGGGGGCGGCGAGGCCGAAGTCACCATCGATGAGTTCGGGTTCGGTGAGTACGTCAACCAGATGCACACGCACCTGCCGCTCGGGAAACGCGCCATCTTCGCGTGGATCTGGTCGGTGTACATGGAGCTCGCGATCTTCGGCCTCGCGTTCCTCGCGCTGAGCGGCGTGTACCTCTGGGCGGTGACGCGCCCGAAGCTGTGGTGGGCCGGTTTGAGTCTGGCGGCGGGCACGGGCGCGCTCGTCTATTTCTACGTGGCGATGTCCTGATGTATCAGCTCCTCCGCAACATTCACCTCGCCCTCGGGCTCGCCATCGCGGCCTTCATGTTCGTCTACGCGGCGAGCGCCTTCCGAATGGGACACTACTTCCTCTTCAAGTGGTCGTCCCCGACCTCGGTCGAGACCAAGGTCGAGCTCACCGACCCGCCGACGGATCCGCGCGCGCTCGTGACGGCGATCCGCGAACGCGGAGACATGCGCGGGGATCTCTTCGACGTCGAGACCAGCTCGACCGGCATCGCATTCATGGTGAAGCGACCGGGGACCGAGCACCGCGTGAAGTACGACGTCACCTCTCGGAGCGCCGTCGTGTCGACCAAGAGCGGTGGGTTCTGGGAGATGATCGACAAGATGCACCACACCGGAGGGATGTGGCACGACGACCCGCTGCTCTCCGCGTGGGGGGCGTTCGTCGGGCTGATGTCCGCGTTCCTGATCGTCGTGTCCCTCACCGGCGTGTGGATGTGGTTCAAGCGGAACCGGGAGCGCCGCGTGGGCGGCATCCTCCTCGCGGTGAGCATGGTCGTGAGTGTCCTGCTCTTGGTGATCGTGCGCCTCGGATGAAGCTCCTCTCGCGCATCTCGCCGGCGGCCGCGGGGGTCGCCGTCGCCGCGTTGCTCGCGTTCACGCCAGCGTTCTGGTGGGGGGCGCCGACCGCCACGGCGCCGGACCGAAAGCTCTCTTGGGGCACGGACGACGAGACACCGCTCGGCCCGCTCGCCGAGCTGCACAACATCATCCAACCGAAGAAGGATCGAAACCTCGGCTACCCGTTGATGTACTCGTTCATGGCGGCGGGCATGTACGCGCCGTACCTGGGCTACCTCGTCGTCTCGGGTGACTTCGAGAAGGTCTCGGGTGAGTACCCCTTCGGGCTGAAGGACCCGGTGCGAGCGCTCAAGGTCCTCACGGGTCTCGCGCACTTCCTGACCGTGTTACTCGGCGTGGGCATCGCGCTCTGTGTGTTCCGCACGGCGAAGCTGCTGTGGGACGAAAGGGCGGGGCTCGCGGCGGCAGGGTTCATCGTCACGGCGTACCCATACTTCTATTACGCGCGCAGCGGGAACGTGGACGTCCCGATGACCTTCTTCGTTGCGCTCGCGTTGATGAGTTTCGTCTGGATGATGAAGGAGGGGATCACGGCGCGGCGGGGGCTCCTGCTCGGGGCGGCGATGGGTTTCGGGCTCGGTACCAAGGAGGCGTGTTACAGCATGTTTCCGCTGATCCCGATCGCGTTGATCTACTTTCAGTACAAGCGGGGCGGGGCGGGCGTCGCTTGGTACCGCCGGCCCGACGTCGCGACCGCGGTGGCTGGCGTCCTCGCGTTCGGATTCGGGAGTGGGTTGTTCATCGAACCCAGCCGCTACTTCGCGCACCTCGAGTTCCACGCGCAGCTCGCCGAGCTCTACGCGAGCGGGCAGGCCGACCACGTCCTCCGCGAGCAGAACCTCGCGGGGTACTTCGGCCTTGCGGTCGACTACCTGAAACACCTCGCCGGTACGCACACCTGGACGGGCCTCGCCGTGATCGCCCTCGGCGTTGGCGTAATGATCCGTCGTCGCGACGGTGTCGCGTTGATCCTCGTCGGTACCGCGGTCCTCTATCTGCTGCTGTCGGCGTCGCGACTCTCGATCTCGACGCTCCGCATGATGCTCCCGGTGTCCGTGGTGTTCGCGGTCGCGGGGGGCTACGCCGTGCGGTGGGCGCTCGACGCCAGGAAGCCCGTCACCTACGCCGTGCTCGCCGCGACGGCGGTGGCGTTCGCGTGGGGCGGTCTTCGCGGGGCCGATCTCACGCACGCGATGTTGAACGACTCGCGCTACGCGGCGGCGGAGTGGCTCGCGCCGCGATTGGCCGCCGGCGATCGTGTCGATCACTTCGGCGGCACGGAGAAGCTGCCGCCGCTCCCGGTCGGCGTGGAGTCGACGCGCGCAGCGCCGCACTTGTCGTTTCACAAGAAGGCGCCGGACGGCCCGGAGATGCAGGCGCGCATCAAGAAGCGTTGGGACGAGGACCCGCCGAAGTTCATCGTGTTGATGCCGGACCACGCCGCGAAACACGGGCCCTTCCACCACACGTGCCCGCCGCAGACGTTCCGCGACCTCGAGTCCGGCGCGCTGGGGTGGGATCGCGTGCAGCTGTTTCAGACGCCTTCGCTGTTCCCCTGGGTGCAGCGGCCGAAGCTCGACTACCCGGTGGTGAATCCGCCGATCCGCATCTACGCGAAGCGAGGCCAAGGATGAACATCACGCTCCTCTCCGACCGCCGCGCGAGGGAATGGGACGCCTTCGTCACCGGCTTCGACGACGCGACGCTCTACCACCACCACGCCTGGTACGACGTCCTCGCCGACACCTACGGTCACGACAAACGTCTGCTCGTCGCGTACGACGACGAGGACCGCATCGCAGGGGTGCTCCCGATGATGTTGGTGAAGCTCCCCGTCCTCGGCGCCAAACTCATCGCGTGCCCGTACCAGGCGAGCGCCGGACCGCCGTTGGCGAACGACGACGACGTGTTCAAGGCGTTGCTGGAGGCCGCGATCGAGATGGGTCGCGCCGCCGACGCCAAGTTCGTCGAGATCCGCGGACCGGCGAACGACGCCCGGATGACTTCGGCCGGCTTCGACGAACGCCACGGCGGTACCTTCGACAGCGTCATCCGGATGCACGAAGTCACCCGGTCGACGATTCACCGCGGCCACCGACAGGATCTCAACCGCGTGAACCGCCTCGGCATCGAGATCCGCGAGGCGACTTCCCTCGCGGAGTGGCGAACCTTCTACGAGATGTTCGAGTTCCTCCAGCGTGAGTTCGCGGCTATCGGGCTCGGGTGGGCGATCTTCGAGAACCTGTTCCTGAATCTCCCGACCAAAGCCAAGGTCCGCCTCGCGCGCCTCGACGGCGAAGTCATCGCGGGCGCGTTCCTCCTCTGCCACCACAAGACGATCTTCTCGAAGCAGGCCGTCGTCATGCCCGACCACGTCCGCACCGGAATCGGGAAGGGCCTCGTGTGGAGCACGATGGAGTGGGGCAAGTCGGCGGGTTACGACGTCCTCAACCTGGGTATCTCGCTCCAGTCCCAGACGCACGTCCTGAAGTTCAAGGAAGGTTTCAACGCCACCGCGCGCCCGCTCAGCTCCTACGTCTACGCCCTCGGCGCGACGCCCCCTTCGTACGAGGACCTCTACGAGGGGTACGGGACGCTGAAGAAGATGTGGAAGAAGATGCCGCTCCCTGCGACGAAGCTCGCGGGCGCGATGCTCACCCGCTGGTTCTGCTGACCATCACCGATCGTCTCGGCGCGCGATCGCGCGCGCGGCCTTGACGCGCTCGCGCGGGATCGCCGCGGGTTTCTTGGGGAGGTGCCGAAGCCCCATCCACGCGAGCCCCGCGATGTGGCTCGCGACCTTCTCCACGCTCGGACCGCGGGCCTCCGTCCACCACTGACCGACGAACGTGACCATTCCCACCAACGCGTGCGCGTAGATCGGCGCGGTCTTGGCGTTGTACCCCGCCGCCTTGAACGTCTCCGCGAACACCACGCCCACGCGCTCGGCGACTTCGTTCAGCAGGCTCGTCATGTTCGTCCCGCGCGCCGCCGCGGGGGCGTCGTGCGCGAGGACGGCGAACCCGTTCGGGTGTTGCTCGACGTAGGTGAGGAACGCGAGTGCGGCGGCTTCCACGCGCTCGCGGGGTGAGCCCTCTGCGATCGACGCCGAGATCAACGACACCACGTGCTCGATCTCGCGGTCGACGATGACGGCGTAGAGCCCCTCCTTCCCGCCGAAGTGCTCGTAGAGGATGGGCTTCGACACCCCCGCGCGCTCCGCCAGGATCTCCACGGACGTCGCTTCGTACCCGCGCTCTGCGAAGACCGTCCGGCCTACCTCGATCAGCTGCGCGCGCCGCGCGGAGGCCGAGAGCCTTTTCTTGCTCGCCATCTTGACACCTTTACTACGCCTCCGTAGGTTACGACACCGTAAGTTACGGTGTCGTAGCTTAGGAGGTGTCCCTTGTTGCTCTGTCTCGTCGTCTTTGCCGCTGCCTATCTGCTCAACGTCGTCACGATCACCGTCTTCTACCACCGCGGGTTGGCCCACGGGGCCGTAGAGCTTCGCCCGTGGCTGCGCCGCCTCGTGGTGCGCGGCGGCATTTGGATCACCGGGCTCGACCCCAAGGGCTGGGTCTGCATGCACCGGCGCCATCATGCCTTCTCCGACACGTCGGACGACCCGCACAGCCCGGTCACGTTCGGGCTGTTCGGGGTGCTGCTCGGCCAGCTCGAGTCCTATGAGCGCACGCTGGTCGGCCTCGCCAAGGGGAACCCGGACTACACCGCGCACGTGCCGGATCTCGACTTCCCGACGCACTGGCTGAACCGCCGTCGGATCTGGTTCCTCCCCTACGTCGTGCACGCCCTGGTCGCGCTCGGCCTCGCGATCGCGTTCGGCACCTGGATGCTCGGCCTCGCCTACTTCGCCGGGATGATGAGCCACCCCCTCCAGGGCTGGATCGTCAACGCGCTCGGTCACGCCGTGGGCGGCCGGAACTTCGACACGCCGGACAACTCGCGGAACAACACCCTCGCGGCCTGGTTGATCTTCGGCGAGGGCTTCCAGAACAACCACCACGCGTTCCCTCGCTCCGCGCGGTTCTCCTACCGAAGGTCCGAAGTCGACCTCGGGTTCGTCGCCGTCCGTGCCCTCGCGGCGCTCGGCGCGCTCGACATCGATCACGCGCAGCTCATCCCCGAGCACGCCGACGCGCTGGAAGAGGTGTCGTCGTGAGCGGCGCGTGGATCGACGCGGGTGACGCCGCGCTCAACGCCGCCTTAGGCGACACCCTCGCCGAGCGCGGCAGTCCGCTCGCGATCGACATGGCGTTCTACGATCGCGGCGCACGCGCGACCGCGCCGGCGGAGGGCGCCCAACACGTCGTCGTGTTCGTGCACGGCCTCGGCTGCAACGAGCGTTGCTGGAGCTTCCCCGGCGAGCCAGAGCTCGACTATGGGCGCCTCCTCGCGCGCGACCTTCACCTGACTCCGCTCTACGTCCGCTACAACACGGGCCTGCCCATCTTCGAGAACGGCCTCGCGCTCGCTGGCCTCCTCGAAGACCTCGTGACGAACGCCGACGCACCGATTGAGTCGCTGACCCTCATCGGGCACAGCCTCGGCGGCCTCGTCATTCGTAGCGCGTGCCACTACGGCGCGGAGCACACGTGGTCGAGTCGGGTGCGTTGCGCGTTCTACGTCGGTTCGCCGCACCTCGGCTCGCCGGTCGCTCGCGTCGGGCACTTGGTGGCCGCCGCACTCGACGTCGTCGACGAACCCGTCGTGAACGCCGTCGCCGAGGTCGCCGAGCTGCGGAGCGCCGCCGTGCGCGACCTACGGCGCGGCGACCTCGTCGAAGGCGGCGCCGAGGTGCCGCTCGACCCGCGCATCGAACACTACGCCGTCGGCGGAACGCTGCGGGGCGCGGTCGCCGCGTTTGCGCTCGGGGACGGCCTCGTCCGCCTCGACAGCGCATCGGCCGGGCTCGAGTCGGAGCGGGTCGGCGTGTTCCCGGGCCTCGCGCACCTCACGCTCGCGCACCACGCCGACGTCTACGCGTGGATCGCCGCTCGCTGCGGCCCCCCGCGGGACGCACCGGTGAACACGCCGCGACCCGTCGACGCGTCGCCTCGAAAGCTGTCCCCCTACGTTTCGATCGTTGCGGATGCCGTCGGCGCGGGGACGACCACGATCCAAACCGCGCACGAGGCGATCGCGGCCCGCCCCTACGACGTCATCGAGGCGATCGAACCCCTCGCGCCGGCGACGCGCGCGGTCCGTTCGATCCACTTCGGCGTCATGCGTACGACCTACGCGTCGGTCCGCGCGGCCAGCGCGTGGCTGGGTGGGCTCGTCAGACCGACTCGAGCACCGGCTGGTTCGCGAGATAGACGATAGCCTGCCCCGGCGACAGCGCTGTTTCGTCCGTCGGCGACAGCACCAGGGCCCCCGTCTCCATGTCGCGCACGCCGATCACGGTGACGCCGTGCTCGCGGCGCACGCGCTGCGCGATGTCGCCGTAGTTGGCGCCGGGTTCGATGGGTGTCACGCCGACGTAGACACTCGCTGCGCTCGCGGAGGCGACGCTGCCGAGGACCTCGCCGGAGCCGTGGGCGGTGAGGGCGTGGGCCATGAGTGAGAAACCGAGGCGCGTGGTTTCGATGACTTCGTTGGCGCCGGCCGCATAGGCGTGGGCGACGTTCTCGGCGTCGAGGATCTCCGCGACGATGTAGATGGGTTTCTTTCGGCGCTCCTCGAGCCGCGTCTTCGCCGCGTAGGAGCGCAGCGTGAACAGCGTGAGGATCGTGGTCGCGTCCGCCTCGCCGATCGACTTGGAGCGCTGCCCCACCACGATCACTGCGTTGGCGTGCGCGACCTTCACCTTCTCGAGCTCACTCTCCTTCGTCGGGTCACCGCGAATCCACGTGAACTCATCCGGGAGATCGGGGGGCCGCTCGTAGGGCGCGAAGATGATCACCTCGCGATCGCTCTGGACGATCTTCTCCTCGAGGATGGACTCCAGGAGCATCCGCGAGCCCGCGTCGTACCCACAGACGACGACGTGATTGGTGTGAGTCGTCATACGAAACTGCTCCTCCCTGAGCCGCATCATGATCTCGAGCATCGTCGAGCTCACGATGCCGGCGAACAACGCGAGCGTGAACATCCCACAGACCATCAGGACACTCGCGACGATGCGCCCCTCCGGCGACTTCGGCGCGATGTCCCCGAACCCCACCGTCGTCACCGTGACCAACGCCCACCAGATGCCGTCTTGGAGCGTCTTGATGCTGTCGTTCTGGCCGACCTCTAGCAGGTAGATGCTGCCGCCCGCCGCGATGACCACCACGCCGAGGAGCCCGAGTGTCCCCTGGTAGAGGAGTTTGTTTTCCGCGAAGCTCCGGAAGACGCCGAGGATCGGGTTCGAGTACCGGAAGAACTGAACGCCGTTGAGGAGCTTCAACAGGCGGAGCACCCGCAGCGCGCGCAGCGCCGGGACCAACGCGAGCAGCGTGATGACGTCGATCATCACCAAAGGACGGAACAGGAACCGCACGCGATCGATGACGTGACGCCGCAAGCGCCACAGCGGCGAGCCGTTGAAGACGTCGAGCTCGGGCGGTCGGTACGTGCCGACCATCAGGACGAGATCGATGCCGAACACGACGAGCGTGGCGCGATCGACCCAGACGAACCACGTGTGCAGCCGGGCGGGGACTTCGAACATCAGCTCCGCCGCGACCAGCGCGATGGAGACACCGATGAACGCCCACACGATCCCCTGCGTGACGCGGTGGACTCGCGTCTCGGGGCGGTGCTGCGAAGCGTAGAGGAGCTCGCCGAACTGCACGTCAGGACGGAGCGACCGGCCGCTCCGGAGCGACGGCGGCGACGGGCTCGATGGCTTGGCTCGACGGCTCGTTCACGCGCGTCGCCGCGACCTCGTAGATGGAACCGCCGGGCCGGCGCGTCGCCATCATCTGTTGGCGCTGCATGACCCAGATCTCCCGCAGCACGGTCGACCCTTGGTGGAGCACGACGCCGAACACGAACAACACCAGCGCGAGGATGAACAACGAGACCGCGAGCAACGCGGTGTACGCGGAGATCAGGCCGAGGACGTAGTTCACGACGGCGACGCCGAGGAAGACCATGCTCAGCACGAACGCGATCATCGACAGCCCCCAGATGTACCGCGTGGGGTTGCCGGTGATGCTCATCATGCTGTGCGTGATGACGAACTTGAACAGCTTCGACGCGAAGAAGCCGCCCTTCTTCTTGGGCCCCGACGCGTGGCGCTCCGGGGGCCAAGTCAGGACCGCGGGGATCTCTTTGATCGTGAGGTTGAGCGCGTGTGCCTTGAGGATGACCTCGACGTGAAACTCTTTTTGGTTCGCGAACAGCGGGAGCGTTTGGATCACCTCGCGTCGGTACGCCCGCGTCATGCCGGTGTTCATCGTGCACACGTCGAGCATGAACGTCCGAATGATCGTGTTGCCGAGCCGCGACAACAGCACGCGTTTGTACGGGACGTTCTCGTAGCCGCCCCCCTCGAGGTTTGGGCTGCCGACGACGACGTCCGCGTCCGGCCACTTCTGCATCGCCGCGTAGAGGTTCTCGACCACGTCCTCGCCCCACGACAGGTCTGCCTCCGTGGTGACGATGACGTCACCACGCGCCGCGGTGATACCGGTGCGCAGCGCGTGCCCGCGGCCCTTGTTCTTCGAGTAGCTGAGGATCTTCAGCCGGGGCTCGTCAGGTGCCGCCGCGCGCGCGAGCTCGAGCGATTCGTCCGTCGACCCGTCGTTGACGACGATGAGCTCCCACGTCAGGTCGAGCGTCTTCAGACGCGTGAGCATCTTGACGATGTTCTTCTGGATGAGCGCGCCCTCGTTGTAGAACGGGCACACGACCGTCAGGTCCAGGTTCTCTCGTTCGCTCAAGCCGGATCCTCGTCGAAGCTGACGCGCCGCTCGATTTGCAGCCCGTCGGCGATACGATCCAACTGGACCGAGGTCGATTGCAAGCGCGCCGCCGGACCACGGGCCACTTCCAGCTCGTTGGGGACGTAGTAACGCGAGGATCCCATGTGGATCGTGGTGAATTGGGGCTCCCAGCGGAGCTCCGCGAGGCTCGACGCGTCGCCGCTCAGGACGTCGCGGACGACGATCGACGTCTCGTCGAGCGTCACCTTCCGCACGAAGAACAGGTCCAGCTCCTTCTTCTTGTAGATGAGGGCCTTCACCAGGACGTTCTTCATCCAGAATGCGAGCTGAGGTACCTGCCCCGCCGTCATGTTGAACGCGCGGAACGCCATGAACTTCAGCGGCGACATGATCGGCTTCGACAGCTGCACGAACCGCCCGCGCACCGTAATGCCGTGCGCGTCGACCTCGGCCTCACGCTCCAGGTCCTCGTACTGATTGGAGCAGAGCTTCTTCGACTTCATCCGGCCGAGGTACCCGCAGTCGTTGTAGACGAGCGCGCCCCGGCGCCGGTCGAACACCTTCAACACCCCACCCTTCCGGGCGCCGATGTAGGCGTCGTAGGCCTCTTTACGCACGCGCGCGAGCCCGGCCTTCGGGAACCACACCACCCCGTTCGCCTGCTCCGGCGGATCGTGTTCCGCCATCTTCGTGCGCGCCTCGGACGCGACGTGGGCGAAGACCAGGTTGTTGAGGAACGGGAAGTAGTTGTACGCGTCGACCGACCGAAGCCCGGCGGCGCTCGCCGTGCCCACCGCTTCGCGCATGGTGTCGGCGACCCACGACGCGACGCCGCGCTCGCTGGCGAGCATCTCGAACGCGGCGGGGTAGTAGGTCTGCGTGTTCCGGCTCGCGTACTCCCCGCCGAGGCTCTTGTCGACGTGCAGGAAGTACGACAGGAACCGCATCGACCGTTCGATCGAATCGAGCAGACGATCGTCCGGGTCGAGCTGCCAGATCCGCGCGAGGTAGAAGCTACCGTGGGTTTGGTAGCCCGGGTCGGCGCCGCCGTACTCTTCGTACCAACCCTCCGATGATTGGTGCGCGAGGATCTTGTCGACGAAGTATCGGCAACGCTCCTTGTACTTCGGGTCGCCGGTCAGGAGGTGAATGTTCATCAACGCGGCGGCCGCGGCCGCGAGGTGATTCGAGAGGAAGCCGTGGTGCTCGTCGTGGGTGACGAGCCAGTCGCCGGCCTTCCGCAACGCGAGGGTCGCGCGCGCCTTCGTCGCCTGCGGGAGCGCGTCGCCGACGAACCGGATGCCCTCCGAGACGTAGAAGCTCGTGAACGCCGTCGCCGCGAGCGAGCGCTCGTAGGGGTACGCTTCATCGAAGGAGCCGTCGCGATATTGAATGGAACACCAGTAGTCGAGGCCCAGCTCGATCCATCGGAGGAGGTTTGGGTTGCCGTAGTACGGCTCCCCTGCGGCCTCCGTCCCGTACAGGAAGCCCATCACACACAGCGACTCCTGGAACCGCGCGCCCGGGAAGTCGACGAACTTCCACGCCCAGTACGTCCGGTCGCAGCACCCGACGGTCGGGCTCAGCGCCTCGCGGTCCATGAGGCCCATGACGCGCGGCGCCTGGTCGAGGATCGCATCGAGGAAGGGATGCGCCGGAGCCTTCGCGTCCACGCGGCGGACCCTCGCCGATCCCAATCAGGGGGTCAAATCCTGCGCGGTCCGTGTCATCCCGTCACGATCGCGTCCTTCTGTCGCGCGAGCCGAGCGGTGACGACGCGGCGTCGTCGTTGGTCCGAAACATGCTCCTCGTATTCGGCATGATCGACGCGAAGCTCCTGACCAGCCTCCTCCTCCTCGCGACCGCGTGCGCGACGACCGAGCGCGCCCCTACGGTCGCCGAGACGGTCCCGGCCGCGCCGCCGCCGCCGAACCTCATTGATCCCGACCACGACGCCTGGCGCGCGGACCGCGACGACACCGACACCCTCGTGGTGCCGCTCCGTGACGTCGACACCGACGCCGTCGTCGGCGTCGTTGCGCTCTCGGAGACCGCCGATGGTGTGCTCGTCCGCGTCGAGGTCGAGCGCGCGCAACCTGGCTTGCACGGCGTCCACATCCATCGTCGCGCGGACTGCGAGCTCGGCGCGCAGAGCACCGGCGGTCACCTTGCGCCCGAAGGCAACGACCACGGCTGGCCGTCGTCCGCCGAGCACCACCTCGGCGACCTCGGCAACCTCCTCGTCGAAGCGGATCGGCGCGGGCGCCTCGAGCGCGTCGTGCCGAACACGACGCTCGATGACTTCGGCGGCTATGAGCTCATGGGCCGCGCGCTCGTGATGCACGCGCGTTACGACGACGGGAAGGGGTACAGCGGACACGCCGGCGCGCCGGTGGCCTGCGCCGAGATCGCGCTGCGGTAGCTCGGATCCTGCGCTCCGGTGGGTTACATCTCCGGCTCGTCGCGCGGCATGGCGTAGCCGTCGAACATGTCGGTGAGGAGGTCCGTCGCGGCACCCTGGCCGAGCAGCTCGACCGCGTCGCGCCGCGGGCTGGAGAGCGAGCCGCGGGCGTCCTGGCCCGTGTACGCCAGAATGCCCTCCGCGACTTCGACGGCGCTGTGATAACCCATGCCTACGAGGAACGCCCCCGCCGCCGCCGCGCGTGCGTGTCGGGCCTCGTTGGCCGCCGGGGTGAGTTGCGCCCGCATGGGGTTCAACATCGGGAGCGCCCGCTGCTGATCCATGACCTGAGTGTACTGACCGTCCCGGCCGACGCCGCGGAGGAAGTCGAACACCTGGAGGATCTCCGCCGGAGAGCCCGACATATGTCCGACCAGGGGCTCGGCTGACTCATCGACGCGGTCCTTGCGGATCGTCGCGACGTCCCAGCGCGTCGGAGTCAGCTCCGTGGGTCCGTCGGTCCCGAGGTCGACGTCCGCCTGGAAGCCGAGGTTGTGAATGCCCGAGCGCGGAGGTTTGTCGTTCTCGGGGCGCTGCCGCTCTTGTTTCTTCGTCGGCCCGACGGCGCCCGAGCCGCCGAGTCGCTGCACACGCTGGATGTCCTCGCGGCGGACGGCCTGCAGCCCTGATGCCTCGGCGATGTTGCCGAGGTTGTCGCGCAGTCGCGCTGCGGCGAGCTCGGTGCGCCCCTGCACGCCGGTGGTCGCGCCGGTGTCGGCGTAGAGCGCGCCGATGTCACCCATCAACGCGAGGACGATCGCGCGATCGTTGGCCGTGGGGTTGCCGCCGTCGAACTCACGCGCCACGCGATCCAGCGTCGCGAGGATCGCGTCGGGCCCCTGGCCGGCGAGCATCCCTTCGGCGCCGAGGAGCCGCGTTCCGAGCGTACGCTGATCCTGCGCGTCGAGCTGGCCCATGATCGTGTGGAGGCGCCCCGCGGCGAGCGACAGCTCCTCCCGCACCGTGGGGCCCGGGTTGTAGAGCAGGTTTCGCGCCGCGCTGTTCTGCCGGAGCGCGAGGTACCGCGTGGCGTCGGAGCGCTCCGACTTCGTCGCGGGATCGATGAAGCGGGAAGGGGGCGTCGTGCTCGCCATCTTCAGGTTGAGGTGTTTCACCGGGAGGCGCCCGGTCTGGTCGACGTCGAGGTAGTGACCATTCGGCAGGCCAGAACCGTTCGGGCGCTTCGGCGGATCGCCGCCGGCGCCGGCCACGGCGACCGACGAACCTGAGGACTTCGTGCTCGTGATGGGCCCGGCGTCGTCCATCAGCTTCGCGCTGGGATCCATGGCGGGCATCTTGGGTTTCATGGTCAGGGTGGGTGGCATGGTGGTCGTTCCTTTCGTTCCTTGAAGAGAGCACCGCGCGTGCCAAGTCGATGTCGTGGGTTTATGACCGCGCGGAGGTGTGATTCGCGAAACCGTTTCGGGGGTGTTGCGGAACTCAGTCCACGTCGTCGGGGAGGCACTCGATGCACAGCGCGGTGCGGGCACCGTCGGGCGCCTTGCGGTCCGGCACGACGTGCAGACGAACGAACCCGCCGAGGCGCCGGGAGTCGTCGGCGAGCGCCCACCGACGGGCGGCGTCCAACGCCGACGGGAGCGCGACGTTCAGCGCCACGCCGTCGGGGAGCGCCACCTCGAGCGCGTACGCCGGCGGGAAGGTCAGGACGTCCTCCGCGTCGGTGCTCGTCGTGTCGTCCCGGACCGGAACGCAAGCCGTCCTGCGCACACCGTCCGTGTGACCGTTGAGGAGGAGCACCAACGGATCGACCTGAAGGTAGAAGCCAAGTCGTTTCAGATCCACGGCGTCACGTCCCACGCGTTTCATGACGCGGGTGATGAAGCGCTCCAGCTCCAGGGGATCGATCGCGAGCGGGTCTTCGTCTTGGCGCCCCAGCTCCTTGGCGACGACAGTGTGCTCGGGGACGGTGACCCGGCGCAGCCTAAGGGGGTTGCGGTTCGAGCGTGGGGTACGGGTGACGGTCTGCATGAGTTCTCCTGAGTATTCTTCCTGAGTTTCGAGAGGTGGTTCGGATCAGGCCACGGGCGCCAGGGCACGCACGCCTTCGTGGAGCGCCAGCAGTCGGCGGGCGTGTTCGACCCAGTGGCGGCGTTCGTCCGAGCGGGGGGCCTGGGCGCACGCCCGTCCCAGATCGTCGAGGCCGCGTTCCACGAGGCCCACGAGCAGGCAGCACTCACCGCGGTGGGCGAGCGCGATGACGTCGTCGGGGTCGAGCGTCAGCGCCACGGTGTACAGGCGAATCGCCGGGACGAACGCCTCGCGCGCTTGCAGCGTCGCGGCGTAGGCCGTCCAGTACCGCGCCGTGTACGGCTTCGCGTTCACGACCCACTCCAACACGAGCTCCGCCTGCGAAGTGGCGCCGCGTTCGTAGAGCGAGAGCGCGCTGTCGTAGAGTCGTTCGGCGTCGTCGTCCGTGAACCCGAGCAGCTCAGGGACGCTGATGAGTCCTTCCGCCGCCGCGTTCATGATGGCAAGGACACGTTCTTCGATGTCGTCCATTTCGTAGGCCTCCTTCATTCGTCCGAAATACCCATCCCGATGTCTGCGACGTCCGCGAGCAGATCTCCGAAACGTCCCGACCACCGAATGAGATCGAGCTGTGCCGACATGAGCTCGGCGTACCAAGCGTCGAGGATGGCGCGTTCACCTTCGGTGACTCCGTGGAGCCCCTCCGGCATCTCGGCCTCCTCCTTCGACCACCCGTCCTGCCACGTCTTCTCGAGGTGGCTCGCCGCGTTACCGAGGAGGTCCTTCGCCTTCGCGTGGTCGACCTTCTTCGGCGTGCCGTCGACGTCCTTCAAGGGCAGCGACAGGTCCACCTTCCGGGTGCGAATCGCCTCCACGATCCTGGCGGTGTCCGCGGCGTCCGATTCACGCGCCCAGAACGGGCGTCGCGTCTCGAGCTTCGTGGCCAACTCATCGCGCGTCATGAGTTTCGTCATGCGCCCGGCCGTGCCGTAGATGGGATCGCCGCCCCGCGCGAGGATCGAAGCAGCCTCCTCGACGAGCTGGATCTGACGCTTCGTCGGCGCGTCGCCGAAGACGTCACGCGCCATCTGCTCGGAGGTTGCCTGGCCCCGGAGAGGCGCCCCCTCGATCGTCCAGTCCCGAACGTCGAGCCGCTGGTTCGGCGCAACCTGGCTTGCGAGTCGCTCGAAGAGATGTCGCGCGCGGGGGTTGCGGCGGACCAGCTCGTCGCGGACCGCGTGGAAACGCCCGAGCCGCTTCGCGACCGCGGGCTTCGCCGCGAGTGTCTTCAGGTGTCGCGAAAGCTCGAACGGCCTCGTCGCCGCGTCGATCTTCGCCTGCGCCTTCTTCGGGAGCTTTGACTTCAACGGCTTCTTCGCGCCCGCGCCCGTCGAAGCCAGGCTCACGGCCGACATCGCCATCGTCTCCAGGAAGCGTGTGTCCTCGAGGAATGCCGCGACGCTCGGCTCCAGCCGAATCATCCCGGTGAGGAGCGCGACCTGCCCCTCGAGGAACGCACGCGCCGTGGTTCGCCGCATCCTCGCCAGCTCGCGCGTGCTCTCGGCGAGCGCGAGGGCGAGGAGCAGCGAGACGTCCCGGTTGACGCTCCGATCCGCGTCGAGCCGGCGCACCGGCCCCAGCGACTCGGTGCCACGATCCGATGCGACGGGATCCGAGGTCTGCCCGAGCGCGACGACGGACGGCCGGTGGACGTTCAAAGCGACCGTCATGACGTCATCCCGTCCGTGGCCTTGCGCCGCGAGGCGTTGAGCTTCTCGAAGATCTTCATGAGGATCTCGAGCAGCTTCCGCAGGAGCTCTTTTGCTTCGGCGGACAGCTCGGACTCGTTCTCCATGAGCTTCTCGAGCTCACTCGCCATCGCGTTGAGATCCGCCGACTCCTCGTTCAGCGCCTGCTTGTCCTTCGTGTCGCCGCGCGCGTGCAGCTCACCGGCCGCCGTGCCGAGCACCGGCATCACCGCGGCGAGCGCGGCGCCGACCATCAACGCGGCGGCCCCCCCGGTCGCGACCGCCGCCGCAATCGCGACGGCGATGATGATCACCGCGAGCACCGCGAACGCGATCTGCCACCCGGACTTCTTGGAGATCGCGTCGAGCTCCTTCTGTCCGGCCTCCAGCGTCTTCTGAGCCGCCGCGAGCATCTTTTCGATGCGCTGGACCAGCTTCGTCATCTTCGCGGAGAAGCGGTCGTGCCGAGCCTTCCGCTCCTCCTTGGCGAGCAGCACCATGAGTTTCTCGATCACGTTGATGATCTCTCCGGCGTTCTCGAAGACGCTGTTCGGGTCGCTCAGCGCCTGTGTCGCGAAGCTCTGCACCTGACGCATCAGCGCCGTGAGCTCCTCCGCCGACGACGTACGCGCCGACGCGATCGGATGGACGGGCCCGAGCGAGAGCTCCGGCTCACTCCCGACGCGCGCGTCGTCGTTTGCGAGGGCGTCCTCCGGCGCGCGCACGGAGATGGGTTTGTGGTCGAGGGACTGAACGGTCATATCGAACCTCCTCAGGAACGCCCGACGGCGTTCGTTTCCTTGTTGACGGCGTCTTTAACGAGCTGGATCGAGGCGTTGATGCGCTCCACGATCTTCTTGAGATCGTTGATGCTCGACTCCATGAGATCGTGCCCGTGCTCGATGAGTTTCTTGGCGTCTTCGAGGCGGGCTTCGGCCTCCTTGAGCTTGCCCTGTTTGATGGTCATCGACGCCTGCTTCTTCTGAAGGTCCTTGCCCTTCCCACCGCCGAACGCGGAGGAGATGCCTTCACCCGCCTTCTCGAAGAAGTTGTGCCCGTCGATCTCCGCCTTCAGGTCCGCGATCTCCTCTTGGAGCTTCTGCAGCTCCTCCTGGATCTCCTGGACGCGCTCGTAGATCTGGTCCCGCAGCCGGCGGTTGGTGTCGATCGTCGACTGCGCTTGCTCCAGGCTCCCCTGCTGGTCGAGTCGCGTCTCGCGCGCGACCGTCATCAGGATCCGGTGGATGTCGACCGTGTCACCGTCGAGGCTGCCGGCGGCGGCGCGTGCGCTGCGCATCAGCGCGCCGTACTCCGCGTCGACCGCCGCGAGCGTCTCGGCGGGGTCCGAGCCCGTGTGACTCGCGCGCGGGAGGCGCACGTCGTGACTCGCGCCCTGCGGACCGGTCGCGCCCGGCGCTGCGTCGTCGATGCGCGACGCACCGAACCGCTCCGTCGGGAGCACCGGCGCCAGGCGCGGCGAACGTTGGATCGGTTGAGAACCATTCATGACTAGGCCTGCCCGATGTTGCCGATGATCTTCTTGATGGCGCCGTGCCATGAGTTGAGGATGCCGGTGAGCAGATCGCTCGCCTCCGTGAATCGCTGGTTGTACAGCTGCATCTTCGTCGCGAGCTCCTGTCCGAAGTCACCGAGCGTGGAGATGTCGTTGTCGATGTTGGTCAGGACCTGCGCGTTGGTTCCGTCGAGGCTCTCGCCCGTGAGTTGCTTGTACAGCGACTGCATGCCGGCGTAGTCGAGCGTCTCGGTCTTGCCGGTGTCGGGGTTTTGGTACTGGATGGTCCCGACCTTCCCCTTCTCGAACTTGTGTTTGCCGTCCTTGTCCGTGGACACGCCGTTGCTGACCGCCTTGCGGATGTCGCGCAGCACGGCCTTCTTCTGGTTGTTCTCCGAGATGGTCTTCTCCAGGGAGCGCAGATCGTCGAGCGCGCCGTCCTTCATCGCTTTGAGGATGAGGTAGAGCAGGACGCGGTCGTTGATCGCGGGCGTCGAGGCGGGAAGCGTCGCCCAGTCGACGGTGGAGTACCCACCGTCGTGCATCTGGTTGGGACGCCAGTTGAGGTTCTGCGCCCGGACCTGGGGGTTGCTGTTGACGTTGCGCGGGTTGGACATGGGTTACTCTCTTTCTGCCGAAGGCATGGGTTTCGAGGTGGACGGGAGCGTCAGACGGTGAGGTCTTTCGCAGCTTCGAAGTAGGCCGCGCGCCGCGAGGCGTACGGGTGAATGCGGCGCTCGAGGAGGCGCCGCATTCGGGCGCTCTCGTCGCGCACCAGGAAGCGCCCCCGCGCGCGACGGGTCTTGGGGCTCGTGCAGTGCCGCGCGAGCGCGGTGAAGAAGAGCCCCGCGCCGAGGCCGAGGTTCTGGAGGTCCTCGCGGACGAAGATCGTCGCGTAGTGCACGATGTCGGCGTTGATGCGGTGGCCGATCGCCCAGCCGACGACTTGGTCGTTCGCGAGGAGCGCGAGGCTCGTCGTGGGTTCGATCTGTGCTTCGTGGCGGAACGGTGAGAGCGACTCCGGGTAAGTGAGCGTCGCGCGGAGCGCACCGCGCCGTTGAGCGGTCAGCGAGGTCCAGGGGACCGCCGAGTAACCGCTTGGGAGCCAACGCTCGCGCCGCGTGACGAGGGGTCCGAGCCGTTCGCTCTCGAGCTCGATGCACTGCCCGGCGGGGGTGAGGGGCCCAAAACCGACGCGTCCGAGCAGCGCGCGGATCTCGGTCGTGAGCACCGCGTCGGCGCCGCCCGCGACGAGCTGGGGCACGTCCTGGGAGCCAAGGACCGACTCGAGCTCCAAGAACATGCTGCGCGCGCAGCCGCGCTGGCGGTGCCCCGGGCGGACGGCGACGGAGACGAGCCGCGCCGGCCCCGTCGCGGGTCGCTCGGCGACGAGCAGACCGATCGGCTGCACGCCGACGCGCGCGCCGATCGCGATCACCGAGACACGCTCGCCGGGCATTCCAAGGCCCGCGAGGTGGCGCTGGTAGAGGGGGAAGGTCATCCAGCGGAACCCATGCGTCGGAGCGCCGATGCCGAGCTGTTCGATCGAGAACTCATCGCGCTGCATGACTTTCGGTAAATCACTTTCCGTGCCAGGCGATGCGGTCGTGTGTTGCGGCGTTTCGGTGGGTTCGCGGGCGAAACTGTTTCGCGTCCGTTCCGCAACTCAGCGGGGGAGGGTGAGGAGCAGCGCCTCTGCGAGGTCGTCGCCGAGGCGCGCTGCGCGAATCAGATCGTTCTTGGCGTCGCCGGAGCGGTTCGCAGCGAGGAGTACCCGCCCGCGGAGGCAGTACGCGCCGCCGTCGTCGGACGCGAGCGCGACGACACCGTTCGCGGCGCGGAGGGCGGCGGGGCCGTCGCCGAGCGCGAGGCAGGTCTCCGCGAGCCCACGGAGCGGATAGACGCGGCGCGCCGCCAGGGCGTGAAGCCCCTCGAACACGGTGCGTGCGCGGTCGAAGCGGTCCGACTGGTAGTAGTCGTAGCCGATGCGCTCGATCGCCCGGAGCTGAGCTTCACAGACACGTCGCACCGAGGGGGGCACGGTATCGTCGCGGGGGGGCGTCACGGGACGCGGACGGGCTGCGGGTGAGGGGCGGGATCGCGGGGATGGGTTTCGGCGACGCAACTCAGATCTCCCTCGTCGTCAGACCGTTCTGCATCATCGCGACCTGCACGCCGCGGACGTCCTGTCGCCGCTCCTCGAGCAGCGCGATCAGGCGTCGCTCCGGTTCGCCGACACCGCCGCGATCCGCGCCCGCGAGGAAAGCCTCGATGGCTTCACGTCGGTGCGCGGTCTCGGGCGGTGGACCGAAGCCCCCGGTCGCCCCCGAGCGGCGTGACAGTCCATTCACGAAACGCACCGCCTCGTGGCGCGCGACCGGGTTCACCTCCGGGCGCGTGACGCCCGCGGGGCCGAGCGCTTCGAGGAGCTTTTCGGGGAAGGAGACGTCCGCGAGTCCGATGGTGACTTCGCGTCGGGGGAGTTTGTCGATGGTCATGCCGCCACCACCTCACCCATCTCGTCGTCGATGCTCACGCGTCCGAGCGGTTCGACGACCACGTTGGGGCGCAGCTCGTCGTAGGAGACGACACGCAGGCGCGGACACTCGAACTCCAGCAGCCGGCGAATGAACGGGCGCACCGAAGAGCTCGTCAGGAACACCGGCCCGAGCTGGTCGCGGTGGCGCGTCCCCTCGACGGCGTTGCGCACGGCGCGGACGATGACGTTCACGAGGTCCGGGTCGAGGGCGAGCACGCGGCCCTCCGGTCCCTCGAGGATGCCGCCGCGGACGGTGTCTTCGATGAGGGGATCGAGGACGTAAGCGGCGAGGCTCTCGCCGACGCCGGCGTACTTGTAAGTGATGTAGTCGCGTAGGTCCCGTCGTACGGCGGCGACGAGGTCCTCGGGGCGCGACAAGACCGGCGCCCACTCGGCGATGGACTGCAGGATCGACTTCTGGTCGCGGATGGAGATGCTCTCGCTCACCAGCCGCCTCAGCACGTCGGTGAGCTGCGGGACGGAGATCAGGCGCGGGACGATCTCGTCGACGAGCGCCGGGAACGCGGACTGGAGGTGATTCAACATCTCCTTCACGTCGTGCACGCTCAGGAACCGCGACGCGTTGCGACGCATCTGCTCCGCGAGGTCGAGGATCACGAACTCTTCACCGCTCCAGCACTCGAAACACGCACGCTCCAGCACGGCGCGGTACTTCGGCTCGACCCACGCGCACGTCGTGCCGGTCGCGGGGTTCTCGACGGGTTCGCCGCGGACGTTGAACGCACGGAGGCGGTTCGGCGACTCGTTCACGAGGATGCGATCGCGCCGGAGCTTGCGCACCGGGCCGGGGATCTCGTTGATGTAGACGACGTAGCAGTCCGACTCCTCGAGCCACGGGTTCACGCGCATGCGGACGTTCGGAAAGCGCATCCCGAGCTCGAAGAAGAGCCCGTTCCGCATCTCTGGGATCAGATCGCGGACGAAGCGCCCGCGGGGGTCGCCGAGGAGCCCTTCGAGGTTCTTCGAGAACTCGATGAGGACGGGCGTGACCATCGGGAGCATCCGGTCCGCCGTCGCGCGCTGCATCCGCGCGATCTTCACTTCGGCCTTGGTGACCTCCGGCTCGGCGGGCGCTTCGTCCTCGTCGTCGAACGCCTTCAGGGTCTCGCGGCGGATGAGGTGCACGGCGCCCGCGACCGTCGCGATGCCCACGGTCGCGAGCACCCACCCGGGCATCCCGGGCACGAACGCGAGCACGACGAGGAACGCGCCGGCCACCGCCGGGGCGCGCGGGAAGGCGCGGAGCTGCTGCTCGAGGCGCGCGCCGAGGTTCTGCTCACCTTCGTTGACCGCGGTGGTCATGAAGCCGGCCGCGACGGAGATCAGCATCGCGGGGATCTGCGAGACGAGACCGTCGCCGACGGTGAGCGCGGCGAACGTGCTACCGGCTTCGGCCGCGGACATGTCGAGGCGGCTGACGCCGATGATGATGCCGCCCACCAGGTTGATCGCCGTGATGATCAGCCCCGCGACGGCGTCGCCCTTCACGAACTTCATCGCGCCGTCCATCGCGCCGTAGAGCTGCGACTCGACCTGTAGGCCTTCGCGGCGGCGGGCGCCTTCGTCGAACTCGATGTTGCCGCTGCGGAGGTCGGCGTCGATCGACATCTGCTTGCCCGGCATCGCGTCGAGCGTGAAACGCGCGGCGACTTCGGCGACGCGCTCCGAGCCCTTCGCGATGACCATGAACTGCACGACCGTGACGATGACGAAGAGGATCAGCCCGACGAAGAGGTCGCCGCCGGTCACCAGCGTGGCGAACGCGGTGACGATCGCGCTCCCTTGTCCACTCGCGAGGATCAGCCGCGTGGACGCGACGTTCAGCGACAGGCGGAGCAGCGTCGTGAGGAGGAGGATCGAGGGGAACGACGCGAGGCGCGACGGCGTGGGGATGTGGATCGCGAGGAGGAGCAACGTCAGCGCGGCGATCAGGTTGATCGCGATGAGCACGTCGAGCGCGGCCGCGGGGAGCGGGACGAGCATCACCGACAGCGCGAGGAGCATGAAGCCGGCGACGGCGACGTCCCCGGGCCTTCCGATGCGGGCCTGACGAAGGTACGCGAGCATGGCCCTCGCCCTTGGCAAGTCGCGGGCCACACCGACCCGGATGGCGGTCGTCCCTGTGCGCCGCGGAACGGTTCCGCGGTGTTCCGTGACGGTTTCGCCCGTGACGGACGCGGAATCGAGGGGCGGGTCCTGGCACGTGTCGTGCGAACCGACGGCGCGCCATGCGAGAAGTCCGACCGCAGACCGCCGTTCGTGTTCCCGCCCACGCGGAGCCCCACGAGCTCGTCGACGAGCTCGCCCACGCCCACGTCACGCAGCCGATCGAGCCGCGCCAGATCGAGATCATCGAGCGTGAGCAGATCGAGCGCGAGCAGATCGAGGAGGGGCGCGTCGACCAGCCCTGGCTCCCGTCGATCGACCGGGACGGCGGGCAGGGGGGCTCACAGTCGGACGAGCGCGGTGAGCCCGAGCAGTTTGTCTTCGTCGACGGCGCGCCGGTGCTGACAAACGGGGGCGGACGCCCCGTCGCCGAGGGGATCTTCGATGCGGCCGCGCTCGGGCGAGGCTTCGCGAGCGGAGGCCTGGACCTCGTCGCCGACGGGGGCCTGGTGCGGATGGTGCTGAACGGTCGGCTCCGGCTCTCCGCGCTCGGTGCACGATCGGATCGGCGCGCCGCGGCGGCGCTGCTCGCGGCTTCGGGGCGCGCCGCGCCGGTGGACGTCGAGCGGCCGTACGGGCCGGTTCACCTGCGGTTCGATCTCGGAGCGAAGAGGATCCCGGGTGCGCTCGCCGGTCGAACGTTCGACGAGGTCCGCGAGCAGATGACACGTGCGATCGAGTCCGGCGACGAAGCGGAGCTCGCGCGGTTGAGCGGCGCGCTCGCCGACGCGCACGCGTTCCTCGCGAGCGTCGCCGAGATCGCGCCGGATCTCTCGTTCGCGGACCTCAAGCTCCTCTTCGCCGACTTCGCCACCCCCGCGATCGCCGCGCACGGTCACGCCGGACGTGTCGATGCGCGGCGGTTCGTCCGGGTGTGGCAGCGCCTCGACGCCGTCGGCGACGTGAAGGCGCGAGACGCGGTCGCCGACCTGTCGCCCGCGCAGCTGAGGTTCCTCGTCGCCAACGCGCAGGGCCAGGTGCTCGGCGACGACGACGCGGCGCAGATCGCCGGGCCGCGACGCGAAGAGGTCCGCGACGCCGCCGTCCACTTCACGCGGATGCGTGTCCTCGGCGCGGAGCTGTGGCGAGGCATCGAGGCGCGCGCGGAGCGGTTGGACATGCTCGGCCGCCGCCCGATCCCGCCGCGGGTGGTGCTCGCCGGCGACGCGAGCTTCGCGGCGGCCGTCTTCGCGCTCGCGCGGCGGCGCGACGTCGATCCGAGGTTCGAGGGCTACGTCGTGAATGGCGTGCGGCACGGCGAGGACCCGCGCGGGCCACACGCGGACACGTCCCTCGGCGTGCGCCTCTCGCTCGAACAGCTCGAAGTCTTCGCGAAGGTCGCGCACCCGCAGGAGGGCGTCGGCCTCGTCGATCGTCTCGAGTCGGCCGACCCGTTCGTTCAGGCTTCGGTCGACCCCTACGCTGCGGCGCTGCACGCTTCACTGGTCGCCGACGGCGTGCAAGGTGGCTTGCTCCAAGCGACGTCGGAGGAAGCGGTCGTCTCCAAGGTGTTCGATGCACCCGTGCACGCCGAGGTGCCCGACACGTTGCAACGACTGCGCACCCTTGCGGCGCGAGGCGCACCGATCGTCCTGCACGCCGAGGGCCGCCGCGAGCCGGTCGCCACGTTGGGGACGGCGTATTTGTTCGACGTACCGGTCGGCCCGGAGGCGCTCGCGTTGGTGACGGCGCGCCCCGCGAATCGCGACGGTCTCACGAGCGCGCTCACCCGCCTCGCCAACACGATCGAGCGCGCGGGGCGGCCGGTGCAGGAGGTCGACGTGTTGCTCGACCTCAAGTCACGCGCGAATCGCCCGAGCGGAGATACGCTCGATGCGATCGTCGATGCGACGCTCGATGTGTTGCGCGCGCATGTCGACGTACGCGACACCGATGAACACGTGACACCGGTCGCCGTCGCTATCCGCGAGGACGGCACGCCGCGCATCGTGTCGGCCGCGGACTTCGAGCTCACGGCGTTCGTGACGGACGCTCGGAGGACTTCGTAGGTGCGAGGCGTGTGCTACGCTGATCCGCGATGGCGGAGCACTTGGCCGAAGGCGCCGTCCTCGACGGCCGGATTCGGCTGGAGAGGCGGCTCGGGTCGGGCGGCTTTTCTTCGGTCTGGCGCGCAACAGAGCTCACGACCGACGCGGCCGTCGCGGTGAAGATCCTCCACGCGGGACACGAAGCCACGGTGGGCGCCGTGGAGCGTTTTCGTCAGGAGGCCGAGCTGCTCTCGAGCCTCGAGCATCAGTCGATCGCGCGCGCTTACCTCGACCGAACGACGTCCGCGCCGCGGTTCTTCACGCTCGAGTACGTGGAGGGGGAGACGTTGCAAGCGCGCATGCAGCGGCGCTCGGCGAAGCGCCACGCCATCCCACTCATCGGAATCGCGTGGCTCTGCGATCGCATCTGCGACGCGCTCGCCTGCGCCCACGAGCACGCCGTCGTTCACCGGGATCTCAAGCCGGCGAACATCATGGTCAACGCCCCCCGCAAGCCGCCTTTCGTGAAGGTGCTCGACTTCGGGGCCGCGAAGTCCCTCGACAACGAGCGCTTCGACCCGACCACCATTGGTCGGGTGATCGGATCGATCGCCTACATGACGCCGGAGCAGATGCGGCAGCGCCCCGTCGACGGCCGCACGGATCAGTTTGCGCTCGCGGTGATCCTCTACGAGCTCATCACGCTCCGCCGCGCCTGGGCGACGGACGTATACGGCGAGCCGCTCGTGGCCCACGCGTCGATCGGCGACGCCAACTCGCAGCTCGACATCATGAAGCGAATCCTCCGCGGTGAACGACCGCGCGCGTCCGCCGTGCGCGACGACGTGCCCGCTTCGGTCGACGAGGTGCTCGTCCGCGGCATGTCGACGAGCCCCGAGGAGCGCTTCGAGGACATCACGACCTTCCGCGGTGCGTTCCGCGCCGCCATGCTCGACGCTCCGGAGCTGATGCCGGCCTGGAACCCGTCCGACGAGATGGAGACGGGCCCCTTCGACGACGCCGGCCCGACTGCGAGTGTATCGGGCCCGGTGGAAACCGTGGTGCAGGGCATGAACACGCCGGACGCCGAGGTCCCTTCCACGACCGAGCTCCCGCAGCTGTTGGACGACGGATCGATCGCCGCGACGGACCGTGGCCCGGCCATTCCGGCGGGAATCGCGGCCGCCGATACGGTGGTCGGTGACTTCGAGGAGACCGCGGACGAGCTCGACGACATCTCGCTCACGGCCACGCTCGAGGCCCCCCCCTCGACGGGCGGCGCACAACGCGGCAAGTGACGCCTACGCCGATGGCACGTTCCCGATACGACGAGACCGCGGACCACGTCGACCTTCTCGATCGCCTCGACGCGATCGATCCGCCGCGCGTTCGAGTGCTCACGCTCGCGCATCACGTCGAGGATCCGGATCAGACCGAGCGCGTCTGGGAGCTCGACGGCACGGTGGTCATCGGACGCGACCCGGGCGCGGGCGGCATCGAGATCTGCGACCCCGGGTCGAGTCGCCGTCACGCGCGGATCGTTCACGACGAGGATCGGGACGTCTTCACGGTCGAAGATCTCGGGAGCCGAAACGGCACGTTCGTCGACGGCACCCGCGCCGCCAAGGCGGAGCTCGAACACGGGAGCGTCATTCGCATCGCCGACTCGACGTTTGTGTTCTCGGAGGCCGACCTCCCCGAGGGGCTCCCGCGGCCTCGGTTGTCGCCGACCGCGAGTGTGCTGCGCGAGGTCGTCGAAGCGCGCGCGACGCTCGCGGCACGCGCGCCGCTGTCGCTGCTCCTCCTCGGTCCGACCGGCGCCGGTAAGGAGCGCCTCGCGAAGCAGATTCACGAAGCGAGCGGTCGCCCCGGTCGGCTCGTCGCCGTGAACTGCGGCGCGCTCAACCGCGAGCTGATCGCGAGTGAGCTCTTCGGCCACGCGGCCGGCGCCTTCTCGGGAGCCTCCGGTGATCGCTCCGGGCTCTTCGTCGCCGCCGATCGCGGCACACTCTTCCTCGACGAGATCGCGGACCTCCCCCTCGACCAGCAGCCGTCGCTGCTCCGGACCCTACAGGAGAAGACGGTGCGCCCGGTCGGCTCGGACGTGGAGACGGCCGTCGACGTTCGCGTCGTCGCCGCGACGCACAAGTCGTTGGACGTGCTCGTCGAGCAGGGCACCTTCCGCCGCGACCTGTACGCGCGACTCTCGGGGATGGTGCTGCGGCTCCCCGGCCTCGCGGATCGCCGCGAGGAGGTCCTCCCGCTGTTCACCCAGATGGCGTCGATGCCGCTGCACGCGATCTCCGCCGACGCGGCCGAGGCGATGCTCCTCCACGACTGGCCGCAGAACGTCCGCGAGGTGCAGCACCTCGCCGCGCAGATCCAGATGTTCGACCAGCGCGTCCTCGAGCTTTCGAGCCTCCCGCCCGAATTCGCCGCGAACCTCACCAGCGCGCGCAAGCGCAAGCCCGAGGCCGAAGCGCAACCGGTCGCGTTGGACCGAAGCGGCCTGGTCGCGTTGCTCGAGGAGCACCAGGGCAACGTCGCGACGATCGCCAAGCTCCTCGGCAAACACCGCGCGCAGGTCTACCGGTGGCTCCGCAAGGAAGGGCTCGACCCCGACCACTATCGCGGCTGAGTCTCGCGCGGCGGCCAAGGGATGAACGCCGACGTTCGCCGCGCGTAGTCCTCGTACGCCGGGCGGCGCTTCACGATCGTCTTCTCCAGCAGCACGACGCCCGAGACCTTCAGGAGCAGGAACGTCATGATCGCCGGCGCGAAGGCGGTCCACCACGCGCCGGTCGCGAAGGCCAACGTCGCGATGCCCCACCACGCGAGCGCGTCGCCGAAGTAGTTCGGGTGGCGGGTGTAGCGCCACAGGCCGCGGTCCATGACCTGGCCGTCGGTGCTCGGTGAGGCGAGGAAGCGTGCGAGCTGGAGATCACCGACCGCCTCGAAGGTGAAGCCTATCAAAAACGTGACCCCGGCGCCGACGTCGAGCGCGCCGAGTGATGTGTCTCGCGCGGCGATCGCGACCATCACCGGCGTCGCGATGACCAGCATGACCGCGCCCTGGAACAGGAACACGGTGAACAGCGACACGACGCCGAAACGCGCGCCCCAGTGCGCGCGCATCTTCTGGTAGCGACGGTCCTCACCCTCGCCCCAGTTGCGCCAGGTCAGGTACGCCGACAGTCGCAGCCCCCACACCGTGACGACCGCGAGCACGATCCACCCGCGTGGTGTCGGCGGTGCGGTCACGTACGCAGTGCACGCCGCGACCAACACAAACCCCGCGCCCCAGAAGCGATCGACGATGCTCGCGTCCTTCAGCGGGAGGCTCGCGATCCACTGCGCGAGCATCAACACGAACACCGCACCGCCGGCGTAGGGCAGGGCGCTCACACTTCGATCCCCGCGTCCTCGCAGCAGCGCGCCCACAGCGCGTCGCGCTGCGAGGCCGTCTCCTTGGTGCGCTCGACGATATGCGTGGGGGCCTCTCGGCGATCGAAGTAGAACTTCCCGCTCACGCCGCGCACCTCCGGGGAGGCCGCGAGCCACACCGTGGTGTCGGCGCCCTGCTCCCAGGTGCGGAGGCGGTGTTTCGTCATCTGGTGGAAGCGCGGGATCGACGTCTTCACGCCGGGGGTGTCGGCCCAACCGGGGTGCATCGCGTGCACCGCGATGCCCTCGGGCGCGAGGCGCTCCGCCCACTGCTCGGTGAGCACGACCTCGGCGCGCTTCGTCTCGGCGTACGCCTGCACGCCGTCGAAGTCGCGCTGCTCCCATCGGGTGTCCGACGTGGTGAGGCGCGTGGTGTACATGCCGCCCGACGAGACGTTGACGATCCGAGCGTCGTCCGAAGCGGCGAGCCGCGAGCGCATCAGGTGGGTGAGCAGGAACGGCCCGACGACGTTGGTCGCCCAGGTCTGCTCCAGCCCGTCCGGCGTGAGCGTCCGGGTGTTCGGGAGGACACCCGCGTTGTGGATCAACACGTCGACGTGGTCCGGCTCGAACCGCTCCGCGAAGCGGCGGACGTCGCCGAGGTCCGAGACATCGATGCGTTCGAGCTGAACGTCGCCGCTCAGCTCCGCCTTCGCGGCCTCTCCACGCTCCACGCTCCGGCACAGCATGTAGACGGTGGCGCCGCGCTCCGCGAGCGCGCGCGTCGTCGCGAAGCCGAGGCCCGAGTTGGCGCCGGTGACCAGCATCCGCCGCCCGGTGAGGTCCACGCGTAGCTCCGGGTCCGCGAAGGAGGCGCGGTGCCGTTCGAAGCCGCTCTTGTCGAACGAGAAGACGATGCTCTTGTCGAGCAGGCGGTCGATGACGTTCACGCCGCCTCCCCGACGAACCGGTCCACGTCGGCCCAGGCGTCGTAGAGCCATCGCGTGCGTTCGGCCGGTGCCGTGGGGATGGTGTCGGCGGAGTAGCGCCAGAAGCGGACGGCGATCGTTCGACCGATCAGCGTGCCGTTCAGGAGATCGTCGAAGGTTCGGATGCCGTCGAGGCCGCGGTGGCTGCAGAAGACGACGTGGAGGTTCGGGGCCGCGTCGAGCAGCGCGAACAACCCGCCGAGGCGCGGCGGGAGGACGTTCTCGAGGGGCTCGGCGAGCGCGTGGATCTCGGGTTCGTTCGCTTCGAGATATTCGAGCGACCGCCGCCGACGCGACTCGGAGAACCGGGTGCCCTCGGGGAAGAGCAACACACCTTCGTGACGACCGAGACCTTCGACGAGCGCACGCACCGCGCTCAGATCCTTGTCATGATCTGCGCCGCCGCGCTGCACGAAAGCGTTGGGGATGCGGTGCCCGACGACATCGAGACACGGGTCCCACACCAGCTCGCGTTTGAGGACGTAACGGAGCTTGAGCCCGAGTCGACTCGACACGAGGTGGCCGGGGAGGAGGGTGTCGACGAGGCTCGCGTGACGGAGCACGAGGAGCATCGGTCCGGGCTCGACCGCGTCGAGGCCTTCGACCTCCACGTGGACGTCGAGGATGCGTCGCGACCACTCGAAGATCGTGCTGACCCACCACCACTGCAGGCGGTAGTGCGCGTCGAGGTACGCCGCTTCGCTCCCGCCGAGCAGGCGGCGGAGCCACAACTCGAACGCGAGCGTGAGCCCGACGAGCTCCGCGCCGAGGAAGACGATCACGACGGCCCAGAACCGCACGCCGGAGAAGCGGCGTCGGCGTATGGCGTCGTGGACGAGCGCGAGCGGGAACGCTACGACGCTCACGAGCAGCGCCATCCCCACGAAGGAGAAGCTCACGAAGCGGCGCGACCATCGGCGGAGGAAAGGGTCGTCGTGCAGCGCGCCGACGGCGGGCACGGCAATCTTCTGCGCGTCGACCGGCCCCATTTCTCAGCCGGAACCATCGATGCGCGGGTGTTGTTCCTCGATCAGAAGGTGATCGCCTCGAAGCGCGCGCCGACGGTGAGGGCGCCGTAGAGCGTATGCGGGTCGCGCGCGGAGAGGAGCGGAAGCGACCAATCCGAGATCGACGTCCACGGGTCGGCCCAGTACGCGTGGCCGATCTCCGCGCCGAGCTCGATGAGCGCCGTCGGAATCGACCGAGGCGTCTCGGCGCCGAGGTAGAGGCGATGCACTAGCCTCAGCGACGACTCGATCCCGCGGTCGGCGAACGTGGTGACCGACTGCCGCACCGATCCCCGAACGCGGAGGCCGAAGTCGCCGTCTTCGTCGCCGAGGTCGAACCGAAGCGAGGCGACCGCGCGCGGGATGACGCGGTGGCGGACGCCTTCGCGGACGTCGTCGACGCCGAACCCCGCGGCGACCGTGAGGCGTCGGGTGAACCACGCCGGCGTGAACGCGTTGCGGAGCAGGTCGACGTCGACCGTCAGCTCGACGGGTCGGACGATCGTGCGCCCGGTGCGCCCGTCGTACTGCGCGTGCAGGAGTCGACCGCCGACCCCGACGCCGCCCGGGCGACACGCCATGAACCACGCGCTGATCGGACCGTGCAGCGTGCCGTCGTCGGCGTCGGTGCAGAACGACAGCGACTCGGCTTCGACGCCGACGATGTTGAACACCGTGCCTCGGTCCGCGTCGGCGAACGCCGTGGCGAAGCGGACGATGCGAGCGTCGCCGCCCCACGTGCGCGCTTCGCCGCCGCGCACCCGCAGTCCGAACGAAGGGGTGAACTTTTCCCGCCCGAAACCGCCCGCGAAGAGCTCGAACGGCATCAACCGAATCGACTGCAGACGGAGCGCGCCGATCCACGGGCGCTCGGGTCTCGCGTCGGAGCCCGGCTCGGCGTCGTCGACGGCGAAGGTGAACGGCGGCGCCGCGGGGAGGTCGAGGGACTCGGCGTTCGCGGTGCAACCGAGTAACGCGGCGTCGTCGGCGTCGAGGCGCCAGGGTTGAATCGGGAGCCCGTCGTCGTCACGGCGCGCGAGGAGCAGGGCGCCGTCGGGCACCATGACCCCGCGTCGCCACCACTGTCCTTCGACGCGGTCGAGCGCCGTCTTCGTCGCGCCGGCCGGGACGGCGCCGAGCGCTTCGAGGTGGCGCACGAGGAGGTCGTCGACGGCCTCTTCGAACGGTCGCGGATCCAAGAGCGCCGCGAGGCCGATCGTCGCGCCGAGGGCGTCGGAGTAGAGGTCTTCGGGCGAGCCGGCGGAGAAGTCTTCGGCGAAGTAAGGGCGTCGGCCCACCCCGCGCGTGGTGGCCTGTTCGTGCCAGACCGCGAGCCGGTAGGCGCCCCGCGCGGCGAAGGCGCGGCGGTCCTCGGCGGTGGTCGCGTTGTGGACGAAGACGCCCGTTCCGCCCTGCACGCCGAGCTCGACGCGCGGTCGCACGCTCGCGGCGTAGAGGAAGGCGACGCGATCGATCGACGCGCGCACGTGACCGAGATCGATCAACCCGCCGCGGCACGTATAGAGCAGGCCGGTACGCTCCTCGAGCGGGAGCTTTCCCGTGTAGTGATGCGCGCCGAGCCGCTCTACGGAGACCACGTTCTTCAGACGGATCGGGAGCATCAACGGCCCCAACCGCACCGGGAGATCACGGCCCAGCGCGCAGCAGAATCGACTGCGCGGCTCGGCCGGAGTCGGATCGTCGAGAGGGGCTGCGACCGCGGGTGAACAAAGCAGCAACGAAGCCGCGATCAGCGGTGCTAGCCTCCGCGCGTGGTCTGGGCCGTCGCGGCGTTGGTCCTCGCGATCGTCGGGGGGTTGTCGTTCAAGCCGCTCGTCCGTCGGGTCGTCGCGTGGCGGCTCGGTCCGCAGCGCATCGTGATCGAGGGGAGCGAGCGCGTCGAGCGCGTCGCCGAGCCGAAGCGCGTGGCCGTCGTCGGCGGCGGGCTCGCGGGGATCGCCGCCGCGTCGACGCTCGCGGAGCGCGGGTTCGAGGTCGAGCTGTTCGAGGCCGAGCCCTACCTCGGCGGCAAGGTCGGCGCGTGGAAGACGACGCTCCCCGACGACAGCTCGACGTGGATCGGGCACGGCTTCCACGCGTTCTTCCTCAATTACTACAACCTCGATCGCTTCCTCCACGGACTCGGCGTGCGGGAGGCGTTTCGGTCGATCGGTGACTACCAGATCGTAGAGCGCGACGGCACGCGCCTGTCGTTCGGCGGGATCGACAAGACGCCGATCCTCAACCTCCTGTCGCTGTGGCGGCGCGGCGTCTACGCACTCGGCGGAATCGTGTTCGGGCCCGCGCGCGATCTGATGGGTGTGTTCCTCGAGTACGATCGCGCCGACACCTACCGGCGCTACGACGACGTCAGCTTCGCGCAGTTCGCGGAGGCCGCGAAGCTCCCGCGGCGCCTCCGCCTCGCGTTCGGCACGTTCGCCCGCGCGTTCTTCGCCGACGAGGACAAGATGTCGCTCGCGGAGCTCGTGAAGTGCTTTCACTTCTACTTCCTCGGCCACGACCTCGGGCTGGTCTACGACTTCCCGCAGCACGACTACGAACACGCGCTGATCGCGCCGATCCGCGATCACCTCCGAGGCCTCGGCGTGACGCTGTCGTTGGGGAAGCCGGTCGAGCGCCTGCGGCGCACCGCGCGGGGGTTCGAGGTCGACGGCGAGACGTTCGACGACGTCGTCATCGCGACGAACGTGGTCGGCACGAAGAAGATCCTCGGCGCCGCGGAAGGCATCGAGCCGGTGCCGGGCCTCGACACCCTCCGCGCCGGTCAGCGCTACGCCGTGCAGCGCCTGTGGCTCGACCGCCCCTTCGAGCACGACATCCGTGACTTCGTGATCACCGAGAGCGAACGGGTGCTCGACGCAGTCGCCCTCAACGATCGCTACGAACCCGAAGCGCGCGCGTGGGCGGAGAAGAACGGCGGCGCGGTGTTGGAGCTGCACTGCTACGCGCTCCCGGACGACATCCCGGACGACGCCGTGGGAGGCCTGCTCTACGACGAGCTCAAGCGTCGCTTCGAGTACGACGCAGCCATCGTCCAAGAGGACCTCCAGCTCCGGCGTGACTTCCCGGCGTTCCACGTCGGCGCGAACGCGACGCGCCCCACGGTCGACTCGGGCACGGAGGGGCTCTACCTCGCCGGCGACTGGGTGCGGCAGTCGTTCCCGACGATGCTGATGGAGGGCGCGTTCACCGGCGGCCTCATCGCGGCGAACCGAATCCTCGCGCGCCACGGCGTCAATCTCGCGTTGGTGGAGTCGATCCCCCTGCGCGGCGTGATGGCCGGGATGCCGTCGCCGCCCGCGCGGGATGCGTTCGTGGAGCGGAGCCTGGCGGCTCAGGACAAAACGTCCGCGAGCGTCTCGTCGGTCGGGAGCTGAATCACGCGCTGAACCGCCGCCGCCGGGATGGGTTGGTACACATGAGGCATTGGCCCGCGCGGCGTGGTGGCGACGCGGACGTCCAGCCCGCGCGGATCGATCATCAGCAGCTCGAGGTCGTCGTGGTCCGCGAAGTAGAGCGACGCCGACTCCAGGATCCGGTCCGCGTACGAGCAGTGCGTGAAGCCT
Source organism: Deltaproteobacteria bacterium (assembly GCA_040218735.1). Lineage (GTDB taxonomy): Bacteria > Myxococcota > Kuafuiibacteriia > Kuafuiibacteriales > Kuafuiibacteriaceae > JAUHYN01. Next base: position 319,712 of record JAVJQW010000023.1, on the reverse strand, counting down.
TCCTTCGCGAAGGTGGGGCCGACGTAGTCGTCGGTGACCGGCGCGCGCACGCGCACGTGGTACAGCCAGCGCATCACGCCGCGCGGCGCGCTTCGATCTGCGCGCGGGCGTGCTCCGCGAGCCGCTGCATCGTCACGATCTCCCGACCGTCGGAGAGCATGTGCTCCACGGCGCGCTCCAGCCGGCTGATCTTCGTGGCGAGCGGGACGTCGAGGCGCTCGAGGTGGATCTTCATCGACGGATCCAGATCGGAGGGCTGCGCGAGGTCCGCCGGGTGCACCAGGTAGTAGAAGCAATCGAGGCTCTCGAGGCACGCGGTCAGGATGCGTTCGAAGACCGGCCAGTCGAACATGAACGCGAGGGTGTGCCAGCACGCCATGCGCGCGGGGGTCGACGGGAGCGGCAGCACGGTCAGCGCAGGGCGTGACGGGTCGTAGTGTCGGCCGTAGAGATCGCCGTTCGTCAGGAACGGGTGGCGTGACCCCGCGAGGAAGTAGCCGAAGTCGCGGCGGGACAGGAAGCTCCACATCCGCTCGTTGCCGAGGTGGTTCACCGTCATCTTCAGGAGCGACGGGTACATCAACCACGACGGGTGCGCCGACGTGTCGTAGTGGTAGCCGAGCGTGATGAGCTTCTCGAGCACGCGTTGCGAAGTCGCCCAGACGGGGGCGATGAAGCCGGTGGGCGCGACGCCGGTGGTGTCGCCGATCAGATCGTGCGCGCGGCCGATCTCTTCGTCGAGCTCCGTATCGGAGAGCGCGCCGAGGTTCACGCGGTGGTGGTAGGTGTGGTTGCCGATCTCGTGGCCCATCTCGGCCCAGCGCTTCACCGCGGCGCGGTTCTCGGGGCGCTCGAGATCCTTGGCGATGATGTAGATGCTGTACTTGAAGCCGTACTTGTCGGCGATCGCGAAGAACCGATCCGCGATCGCGTGAAAGGACGGGTCGCGGTAGTCGGTCGGGAAGCCGTACGCTTCGCCGAGGGAGTCGAAGTTGATGTTGACCGCGGCGTACTTCACGACGTCGCGGGCATCGTCGAAGCGGCGGGTTCGAGCGTCAAGGTCATGCGGTGGCACAGCGTGCGCCCCTCGCGCTGTCGCGCGGCGCTGATCGTGAACCCCATCCGCTCGTACAGCTGGATCGCAGGGGCGTTGTCGACCTCCACGCTCAGCGTCACGTGCTCCGCGCCGCGCGCGCGACTGGCCTCGACGAACCGCTGCACCAGCGCTCGCCCGATCCCGCGACCGCGCGCCTCGGGCGACGCGAAGATGTACATGAGCTCCACGCTGTTCGTGGGGCGCGCGACGTCGTGGGCGGGGCGCAGCTTCGCGTAGAGCAGCTGCGCGACCATGTGGGGCCGGTGTCGGAGGACGTGGGCGCCGAATCGCCACAGAGGGTTCGCCACCGCGTCGAAGGCGGCGTTCGGCTGCGGCGTGCCGACGACGGCGCCCTGGACGACGCCGTCGAGCGTGGCGGCGAAGGCGACGAAATGCTGCACGTCCGGGATCCGCGCGTAGAAGCGTTGGACGATCCCGGGGCCGAGCCGCGTCAGGAGGCTGGTGGGCATCGCCTGGGCGTGGAGGGACGCGAGACGACGCCGTGCGTCGTCGTCGAGGTGGTCGATCGCCACGAGCTCCATGGGGCCGCAGCCTAGCCCGAAACCTGGCCTTCGGGTCATCGACACCCTCGAAACCCGGTGTCAGAATCCCGGCTCCGACGTCGTAGGATCGTGACGTCCGGTATCCTGATTTCGTTGGATCGATGCGTTGGGGGGAGACAGCAGTCGACGCGCGGCGTTGGCTCGAGCGGCGACCAAAGGTCGAATTGGCACTTTTTGCGGTCGTGCTCCTCTTTGGGATCGTGGCGCGGATCGGGACGCTCCTCTACCGCCCCTCGCTGTGGGGCGACGAGGCGGCGCTCGCGCTCAACGTCGAGCCTCGCTCGTTCTTCGAGCTCGGTAAGCCGTTCGTCTACCGGCAGGTCGCGCCCTGGGGCGTGCTCGCGGGGATGAAGCTGTCGACGCTGGTCGCCGGCGCGAACGACTTCGGCTTCCGCCTGTTCCCGTTCTTGGGGAGCGTCGTCGCGACGGCCGTCGTCTACCCGATCGCGCGCCGCTTCGCCGGGCCGATCGCCGCGTTGTCGGCGATGTTCTTCATCGGGAGCTCGTCGCTGCTCACGTACTACGGCGCCGAGGTGAAGCCGTACGCGATCGACGCCGCGGTCGCGGGCGTCAGCATGTTCCTGACGGTTCGGGTGCTCGACCAACCGCACGAGCGCGCGCGTTGGTGGGTGATCGGGGTCGCGGGCGTCGTGGCGGGGTGGGTGTCGTTGCCGTCGCTGTTCGTCTTGGGGGCCTGCGGTGCGGCGTTGATGATGGACGCGTGGTCGTCGGGTCGCGACGTCCGTCGCATGGGCCTCGTCGCGGCGCTCGGCATCACGTGGGTCGCCGCGTTCGCCGTGCACTACCAGATGGTGATCGTGCAGAGCACGGTCGCTTCGTCGAAGGGGGCCTCGACCTACTGGGACCCGGGCTTCGCGCCGTTCCCGCCGCGCGATCTCTCGGATCTACGCTGGTACGTCGGCCGTTACTTCTACTCGTACAGCAACCCGGGGGGCCTCGCGCACAAGTACCTCGCGGGTGCGATCGGGGGGGCCGGCATCTTCGCCGCGATCGTTCGCAAGCAGTACAAGCTGCTGATGCTCGTCGCGGGGCCGGCGCTCCTCGCGTTGGCGGCGTCGATGCTCCGGAAGTACCCCGCGATCGAACGGCTCCTGATGTTCGCGGTGCCCTCGATGGGCATCCTCATGGGCGTCGGGATCGCGGTGATCGCGGAGCGTCGCTCCTGGCTCGTCGGGGCGGTCGCGGTCGTCTGTGTCGCCACGGTCACCGTCCCCGTGATGCCGCAGACGTTCGAGTTCACCTACGCACCGGCCGCCGCGCCGGACTTCGAAGACCTCGCGCGCGAGTTGTCGGAGCGCAAGCAGCCGGGGGACCTCGTGTTCCTGTCCGGCGCGGGGCTCGGGACGGTCTACGACCACTACGGTCCGAAGTACCGGCTCCCGATGGACTACCTCGGGCGCTACGAGCCGCGGCGCCTCGACCCCGACGGCCGGTTCGTGAACCTGCCGCGCGTCGTGGACGATGTATTCGGGCGCGAGCGCGTGTGGTTCGTCCTCTCGACGTACCAGGGGACCAAGGACCCCAAGGTCGTGGGGCGCAGCGAGGAGTCGCTGTTCGCATTCATGACGCGTTACCTGGACCGACACGGCGCGCGTCGCGTCGAGACGGTCGAGGGCTACGGCATGGTGCTGATCCTGTACGACTTGAGCGAGGTCGTGCGTCCCGAGGGGGACGACAAGTACGAGAACGACGCACGCGTGGCGCAGTCGAGTTGAGTTCGGTTTGACAGCCCATCAGGCAGCAGGTTGACTCGTCTTCGTGGAATCCGTCCTGAGCCGCGTCGCCAAGCACGCGCGAATCAACTGGCAAAATCTCGCGATTCCGGAGGTGAAGACACCTCCGTTCCTGATCTTGTTCATCAACTCGATCTGCAACATGAAGTGCGAGCACTGCTTCTACTGGCAGAACCTCAACCAGCGGGACGACCTGAGCCTCGACGAGATCGTGGCGCTGTCCGAGGAGCTCGGACCGATCGAGAACCTGAACCTGTCGGGCGGTGAGCCGTTCCTCCGCAAGGAGTTCGCGACGGTCTGTCGGCAGTTCATCCAGAAGAACGGCGTGAAGGAGATCTACACGCCGACGAACGCGTACTTCACGGAGCGCACCATCGACGCCGTGCGCGACGTGCTGAAGGAGCCGGACCTGCGGCTGTTCGGTATCGAGATCTCGCTCGACGGGATGCCGGAGTTCCACGACGAGTTCCGCGTGTCGAAGGGCTCGTTCAAGCGCGCGATGGAGACGTACGACGCGCTCGCCGAGCTGCAGAAGGAGGATCCGCGCCTCCAGATTCACTCCATCTCCACGGCGACGCACACGAACATGGACGAGCTCAAGCGGCTCACCACGTACCTGTACGATCGCTGCCCGCAGATGATGCACCACAACCTCGCGATCATCCGCGGCGACCGCAAGGACCCGACGCTGCAGGGGCCGATCCTCGAGGAGTACCAGGCGCTGTACGAGTACATCCGCCGGCTGTGGGCGCCGCGCGAGGAGAGCCGCTACGGCTCGATCGTCGAGCCGATGTTGCAGTGGGTGAAGGTGAAGTCGATCCAACGACAGCAGCAGTTCGTCCCGTGCCGCGCAGGGGTGCTGTCCGCGGTCGTGCACGCGAACGGCGACGTCGGTCTGTGCGAGCAGCACCCGCCGATCGGCAACCTGCGCAAGAACACCTTCCGCGAGATCTGGCACGCCGAGCAGACACGCCGCCTTCGCGACTCGATCGCGAACAAGGAGTGTTACTGCACGAACGAGATCTTCATGTGGCCGTCGATCACCTTCCAGCCGAAGCACCTCGCCAAGGCGATGGTCGGCGCGAAGGTCTGGGAGAAGATCGAGCCGCTGCCCCCGTCGCAGCGCGTGGACTACGCCGAGTCGGCGAAGCCGCTCGGGCCGCTCCCGAAGAAACACCCGGCGCTGCCGGTCATCTAACGCTCAGCTCAGCACCCCGTTCACCGGGGTCACCGGGTCGGGCAGCTCCTCCTCCCCCAACCGCTCCCGCAGATTGATCTCGATCATCCGCGACAGCTGCGACAGCGGCAGGTCGTTGTTGTCCGTGCCGAAGGGGTCCTCGATCTCCTCGCCGATCGCGTCCAGCGCGAGGAAGGCGTAGGCGATCATCAGCACCACGAACGGCGTCGCGACGCCGGTGCTGTTCACGATGCCGAAGGGGAGGCCGAGGCAGTACAGCTCCACGATCCTGTGCATCAGCACCGTGTACGAGAACGGGATCGGCGTGGCGCGGATGCGCTCGCAGCCGCCCTGGATGTTCGCGAATTCGGTGAGGCTGGCTTCGAGGACCGGGAGGTGGAAGGCGTCGACGTTGCCCTTCTTCCACTCCGCGGCGAAGTCGTCGCCGAGGTCCTGCAACAGCGCGATGGGTGGGTTGGTCTCGCCCTCCAGCGCCTTCGCGCGCGCTTCGCCGATGAAGGGCGACAGCTCCGAGAGATCCTTCTGCGTGCGTAGGTGCAGGCGCAGCGCGTGGACGTAACCCATCAGCCGGTACACGAGTGTCTTGTGCGTGGCGCCGTCTTCGGAGGCGACGAGCGTGAGGATCTGGCGCGTCAGGCTGCGCGACGTGTTCACGACGCGGCCCCACAGCTTACGGCCCTCCCAGAAGCGGTCGTAGCTCGTGTTGTTGCGGAAGCCGAGGAAGATGGAGAGCGCGAGCCCGATCAGGCTGAAGGGTAGGGGCGTGAGGGTGATGCGTTCCGGGATGACGTTCTGGCGGTGGGCCTCTTCCACCGCGATCGAGACGATCAGCACGAAGAGCAGCCGCGGCCAGATCGACGTGATGACGCTGCCCCGCCAGGAGAACATGAGCGACAGCCAAGTGCCTCGGGGTTTGACGATCACGCCTCGCTGATACCACGGCCTGGCGCCGTCACGAATGGGGTTGGACACGGGTCTCGGATTGCCGTACCGCCCGGCTCGTGGACGGCACGGAAGTACGGCACCTCGTCGTCGAAGGCTCGCCCGAGAGCGCGCAGCTCGCAGATCGGCGCCTCGCGAGCGTCACCTCGGTGACCTTGGTGCGGCCCGCGGTCGACGCGGTGGGACCGCTGCTCGGGGAGATGCGCGCGGCGCTCCCGCAGCTCGCGCGGATCGAAGTGCAGCTCGCCGAGGTCGCCGACGGGGTCGACCTCGACGCGGGCCTCGCCTGGGTCCGTGCGGCGAAGAACCTGGAGCTGACCGTCGCGTTTGTCCTCGACGCGGAGGCCGACACCTTCGAGGCGTTCCAAAAGCGCCCCACCACGCTCGCGCCGATCTTCGAGACGGCGAAGACCTTACGCACGCGCGGCGTCATGATCCGCTTCGTCGTCCCGCTGACCGCGCCGCTGGTGTTTCGGCTGGAGGGGCTCTTCTCCCTCGCGCAGGACGAACGCATCGACCCGCGCCTCGCGCCCGCGTGGGCGTTGCCGGGTTGGGACTTCGACGGCGCGCTCGACGAAGACGCGCAGCTGTTCGTCCGCGACTTCCTGAAGTACCGGCTCCTCGACGAAGAGGTCGACGCATATACGCCGAAGCGCACCGCCTACCATCACTTCCTGCTCGGCGTGCTCGACGGTGTCGGTCCGCGGCGCCCCGCGGGCGCGCGACCGGTCGCGCACCTCACGGCGTCCGGCCTCGAGGTCGGCAACCTCCCGACCGTCGAGGACGAACACGACCTGCAGATCGACGAAGGTCCGGCGGAGCGTGAGCAGCTCATCGCGCAGGTGAAGGACGTCGGCGGCGTGTTGCTCGACGGGCAGCGCGCGCTCGGCGTTTGGTCGCGTGTTCGCCTCGCGGCGGAGCGCGCGGCACCGCCGCTCGCCGACGGGACGCAGATGGAGTCGATCACGTTGATCGGCGCGTACGGTGGCGAGCACATCGGCGACGCCGCGATCCTCGGCGGCGTCCTCCTCCGCGCGCACGAGAAGTTCGGCACGAAGCGCGGCGTGTTGATGACGCAGCGGCCGGACCACACGCAGCGGTTGGTGCGGTTGCTCGACACGCCGGTGGAGCTCCGCGTGGAGCTGTACGAGCACGACCGGATCGAGGCTGCGGTCGCCGAGACGGACGGCGTCGTCTACGCGGGCGGGCCGTTGATGGATCTGCCGAAGCAGCTCGTGCGTCACCTCTACGCGGTGTCACTCGCGAAGAAGCAGGGCAAGCCGATCGTCCTGGAGGGGATCGGCGCGGGGCCGTTCGAGCGCAAACCTTCGGAGTGGGTCGGTCGACAGATCACGTTGGCGGCGAATCGCATCTCGATTCGCACGGCGGCGGATCAGGAGTGCTCGATCCTCGACGGGCTGACGCCGGAGCTCGGGCACGATCCCGCGTTCGACTACCTCGCGTCGCGGGGGCAGGAGCTGTCGCGTCTGCCGGACGTGGATCGCGCGTGGGTCGAACGGCTCGTCGCAGATCGAGAGGACAAGCAGATCGTCGGCCTGAATCTTCGGCCAATCCGACCACTGTTCACGACGGGGGTGCCGCCGGAGCAGCGGGATTCGTACACGCGGTTCGTGGAGCGGCGGTTCGAGGAGCGGCTCGCCGAGGCGATGAAGATCTTCTCGAAGTCGCGCAAGAAGAAGGTTCGCTACGTCTACTACCCGATGAACGCGATTCAGTTCGGCTCGTCGGACCTCAAGAGCGCGTATCGCCTCGCGCGGCACCTGCGCAGCGACGTCGATTTCCGGGTCTGGGAGGGCGACGCGACGCTCGACGGCGTCGTGGCGCTCCTGCGGCGCATCGACGCGGTGATCGCGATGCGCTTCCACGCGAACATCTTCGCGCTGTCGCAGGGGTGCGCGGTGGTCGGCATCGACTACCGTCCGGGCAAACGCGACAAGGTCGACGCGCTGCTCCGCGACCGCGGCCTGTACGACAATGTGGCACGGATCGACGCGATGACCGTCGACTGGCTGGTGGACGCCCTCGGGCGGACGTTGTGATGTCCGGTTGACGCGTAGCTCGATTCCCCTTTGAGTGGACCACGAGCCCTCGCTACTTCGTATTCACTCTGTGACCCCTCCCCGAGGACTGCATTCGATGCGCACGCTTTTCAGACTCTTCGCGCTCACCTGGCTGTGTACGACAGCCGCGGCCTGCAACGTGGACCGCGATCAACCCGACGACCCCTGCAACAACGGGATCTGCATCGGGACGGAGCGGGACGGCGGGTCCGACCCGAACGACCCCTGCCTGAACGTCGTGTGCAACACGCCGCCCTCGCAGTGCCACGCGCCGACCGGGACCTGCGCCAACGGGACGTGCAGCTACGCGCTCGCCCCCGGCCAGTCGTGCAGCGACGGCAACGCCTGCACCCAGGGGGATATGTGCGCCGCCGACGGCTCGTGCGCCGGCACGCCGATGATGTGCAACACCCCGCCCGCGCCGACCTGCAGCGACGCCGACACCTCGGTGGTCTACGACACGCAGGGCTCGTGCTCGATGGGGACGTGCAACTACAACCAGCAGACGGTGTCGTGCCCCGGCATGTGCGGCTCGGTGACCGCCGGCCTGTGCCCGAACCCCTGCGCGAACCGGACCTGCAACACGCCGCCGACCACCTGCTACGCGGTGCCCGGCACCTGCGACGAGCAGACGGGCGCATGTTCGTACATGGTCGACGGCAACATCACGACCTGTGACGACGGCGACGCGTGCACGATGGGCGACGCCTGCCAGGGGGACGGCTCCTGCCTCGGCAATGGCGTGGTGTGTGACCAGCCGCCGGCGCCGACCTGCGTCGATGCGACGACGCTCCGCACGTTCACGATCAACGGCGCGATGTGCAACCCGGGCACGTCGATGTGTGACTACCCGTCGACGGACATGAACTGCGGCGCCCCGGGCTGCAGCAACGGCGCTTGCAACACAAATTGCAACGAGACGACGTGCCAGCCGTGGGCGCTCCCGGCGACGCCGAACGGCACGGCGGTGCGGACCTGCGGCGACGCCGCGTGCCCCACGACGACGGCGCTGCCGAACCTCGACGAGAACTACTTCAGGTGCCGGATGCAGCCGATCCTCGAGGCGAGCTGCGCGTACCTCGGCTGCCACACGACGGACACGCCGACGCGTCGCTTGCAGACGTTCGCGGTGAACATGAAGCGCATGGCGCCGCTGCTGTCGGGCAAGGACCACGACGGGCCGATCAACCCCGGGTTCTGCAACGGGGGTGGTCAGTATCCGGAGGCGAACTGCGGGCCGGATCCGCTGACGACGGCGGAGTGGGCCTTCAACTACGACAACGCGCGGCTGTTTGCGCTCGATGCGCCGGCGTCGACGAACAACGAGCTGCTCACGCAGCCGCTCACCGGGGACCCGCGCGGGCACGTGCACGACAACTTCGACATCTTCGCGTCGACGAACGACGTGCGTTACCAGGCGATCCTCGGGTGGTTGAACGGCCAGACGGATCCCGCGAACTGCAACAACCTCCCCCTCCCGACGCGCAACGACACCGCGCTCGACTTGAACACCAACGGCGGGCAGTGCCCGCAGTGCACCCAGGGCAGCACGTCGCAGTGCGGCACGCCCCCCAACGTCACACCGCCGTGTGACCCGACGCAGTGCATGCGCTGAGGAGAACGAAGATGAAGAAGATCGTCATCGCTACTTCGCTCTTCCTATCGATGGGCCTCGCCGGTGAGGCCATGGCCTGGGACTGGGGCAGCCCGTTCTCGCGAGGACCGTGGCGCGGCTCCGGAGGCAACTTCGCGACGGGGTCGCCGCGGAGCCTCGGGATCACGTGCACGAGCTGCCACCTCGGGAGTCAGAACATCCCGCCGAACGAGCGCATCGGCGTTCAGGTGACCACACGTCGTGACAATGGCGGCTCGCTCGTCGCGGACGACATCTTCGCGAACGGGTACCAGCCCGGCGCGCGTTACAAGGTCACGGTCACGTTGACAGGTGAGCACCGCGGTCGACAGCCGTCGAACGGGAGCTACGAGAACCCGATGGGCACCGCCGAGAAGGTGGCGTGCCCGCGCGTGGCGGAGAACCGCAACCTGATGTCCGCGGAGGTGATGAGCGAGGGCAACCAGTACGCGAACTACGCGGGCAGCCCGCAGGCCGGCATCCTCCAGCCCGACAGCGACAACAACCCGGGCTCGACCGCCGCGGGGGCGTGCAACAGCGGCTCGGAGCTGTGTTCGTTCGGTGCGACGTACCCGCCGGCGATCCTGCAGGGCGGGCCGACGACAATGAGCCTGCACCGGTGGCGCCTGTCGGACCCGAACTCGAACCCGCCGTTCGGTCAGTGGACCTGCGATCAGAGCTGCGACACGATCGTCGCGAACGTCGGCGGCGACATCACGCCGGACGCGGGCCAGGCCTTCAACAACGTGCAGTGGCACTTCTTCTGGCAGGCGCCGAACCCCGCGCCGAGCGTCGGCAACGGGCGCATCCGCTTCTACATCGCGGCGGTCGACGGTGACGGCTACAGCGACACGTACGACGACGACGTCGCCGAGTTCCGGCGCGCCGCGTGTCCGCAGGGCGTGGGCGCGTGCAACCCGACGAACCCGCCGTGGAACTCGACGGAGGTCCCGCCGGTGGTGACGACGCCGAAGGGCCCGCAGCCCCCGCCGATGTGGTTGCTCGCGACGCTGGCCGCGCTGATCGCCTCGGTGATTCTGCTCTTCCGCTCGCGTCGCGCACGCGCGGTCGCGCTCGCCGCGAGCGGCGCGATGTTCCTCGCGTTCTTCGCGGGCTGCGTGAACGTTAAGGCGTGGGAGCGTGGCCGCATGGCGACCGCCGTCATGACCCGCGGCCCCGACATCGAAGAAGCGATGGTCGAGCGCACCTTCCTCGAGTCCCGCGAAGCCTCCTCCGGCGGAAGTGCCGCCGGCGCCGGCGGCGGCTGCGCCTGTAACTGAGCGTCGCCGTCAGGGCGAGACGTTCACCGCCGCGTTGGACGGGGCCAGCGAGTAGGCGTTGCAGGCGTTCTGCACCTGCAGCTGGATGAAGTACGACCCCGACGCTTGGGGGACGAACGACGCCCGAACGTTCCCCTGGCCGACGATGGTCGGCGTCGGTTGCGGCGTGAAGATCCACGACCAGTCCCAGCGAACGACCTGCGTGCCGGGCGGGCCGCCCGGGAGTGACATCGAGCCGTCGAGCACGACCGTCGCGCCGACCGTCGCCGTCAGCGTAGAGACCTCGAAGATCGGCGTGGGGGGCGGCGCGCAGTTGGCGCGAAGGGCCTGAAGGTCCAGCGTTCGGACGGGGTCGCCGGGCAGGTTCGTCCCGAGGTGAAGGACGGCGAAGTCCGTCTCGGTGCCGTCGGTGTTCGTGAAGTTCACGGGGAGGGTCAGCGTGTCGCCAGCGCAGAGCGCGACTTCGAGCGGGCACGGGTTGCCGTTACACCCGGGGATGGAGAACTCACCGGCCGGTGTGTCGGGGCCAGGCTCGATGCGAGCCGAGATCAGGTGCAGCTCGCCGTCGCCGTCGTTGGTGATCAGAGCGTCGAGGTCCGTGGTGACGTCGTGGAAGATGAGCACGCTCGCCGGATCCATCTCGAACCGCGGCGTGCCCGGCGCGCAGGTGCCACCGTCTCGCGAGCCGGCGTCGCGGCTCCCCGCGTCCCGTTCGCCGCCGTCTCTGGCGCCCGCGTCGGGGGTGCCGCTGTCGAGGGTGCCGCCGTCTCGGAAGCCAGCGTCGCGCGGACCGGCGTCGCGTTCGATCGCGCCGGCGTCACGGGCGTCGAGGTCCGAGGTGCCGGTCGAGCAGGCCGCGATGACGAGGGCTGCGAGCGGGCTGACGCGGCGCATGTGCACTACCGTACAACCGAGCGCGGCCGGTTGGTGAGACGAAGTCGAAGTCCGCGTCAGCTCGGCAGGATCGCGCGCCGCACCGCCGCGGCGTAGCCGGCCTGGGGCACGACGTGGGAGCCGCGCATCGTCCTCAGGAGGCTCCGCGCGGAGAGATAGGCGCGCGTCGCGGGATCGCCGAGGGTCTCGAACCAGCGTGGGTCCTGCAGATAATACGCGTCGAGGCGCGGGAGCGCCGTCGGGTCCTCGTCCGTTGCGAGGGTGCGCAGCTCGGTGGTGACACTCGCGCGGTAGCGATGGCGCACGAGGTCGCGGGTGCGTCCGTCGTAGTAGCCGAACGGATACGCGAAGTACTTCGGTCGTCGGCCGAGGCGCTCCTCGATGATGGCGTCGGCGTGGTCGAGCTCGGTGGTGATGTCGGCGTCCGAGGTCGCGCGCAGATCGGGGTGCGAGGTGGTGTGGTTCTCGATGCGGATGCCGCCGCGTGCGAGGGCTTCGACTTCGTGCCACCCGAGCATCGGGAACGCCGGGATGTCGGCGGGCGGGTCGGGCCACGGCGTCGGGCGGCCGACGGTGTTGGTGGTGAGGAAGAGGTGCGCGGGGACGCCGTGGGTTTCGAGGACGGGGAGGGCGTGCTGGAAGACCGAGCGCATCCCGTCGTCGAAGGTGATCGCGACGCCGTCGCCGCCGTCGAGCAGCGCGTCGAGATCCACGATGGCGTGGCGTCGGCCGACCGCTTCGATCAGCGCTGCGAACGTGGACGGCGAAAACGAGATCACCGACCCGGAGTCGTCGACGCTGTGGAAGGTGAGGATGGCGCGCATGGCTTCGTCAGGCGAGCGCGTCGAGGACCCGGCGGTCGTTTCGGCGCTCGGCGATCTTTCGGATCTCGTCGAAGTATACCGACAGCGACACGTCCTCGCTCCACTGCGAATCGAACGCGCGTTTGGCGTTGGCGCCGAGCTCGTCGCGGAGCGTCGGGATGCGGCGCAGCGCGTGGCGGAGCTCGGTCGGGTCGCCGAAGAGGAGGCCGCCGTTGGTCTCGTCTACGATCTCCGGGTAGGGCCCGAGGCGGCGCGCGACGATCGGGGTGCCTTCGCGGAACGCCTCCAACACCACGAGCGGGAACACCTCGTAACAGACGGAGGGGGTCACGAGCGCGATCGCGTTGGCGTACAGCGCCGGGAGGGTTTCGGGCGGTCGCTTGCCGAGGAACTTCACCTTCGGCTTGCCCTCCGCGAGCGCGCGAAGCTCGGCTTCGTAGTCGCCACTGCCGGCGATCCACAGCTCGGCGGGGGCGTCGGCGCCGAACATCGGGATGACGTCCTGCAGGCCTTTGATCTTCTCGAGGCGCCCGACGAACAGGAAGTACGGCGTCGGCTGCGGCTCGACCTTGGGCGCTTCGTCCCGGTCGGGGAGGAACGACGGGACCACCGTCATCGGCTCGGTGAATCCGAACTCACGGTGTTTCTCGGCGGAGAACTGGCTGAGCGCGAAGAAGGTGTCGACGTGTTTCGCCTTGTCGGCGAGGAGTGAAGTACGTCGCCACGCCTGAGGGGGGCGCCCGTGGTTCAACACACAGCGCAGACATTCGCGGCCGGTGCATACCTCGCGGTCGTGGCGCCACAGGATGTGCGACGGACAGACGAGCCAGTGCTCGTGCGCGGTGTAGACCTTGATCGCGTCGCCGTACGCGAGCACGCCGGGGCCGCCGACGAGCGAGATGTTGTGGAAGTGGATGACGTCGTAGCGACCGCGGTCGAGGAGCGCTCGGATCTTGCGGCCGTTCACGACGGGGTGCCCCGTTTGCTGCGTCGCGAGGAGGGACGCCGTCTTGAGCGGGCTCTTCAGCGTGTGGACGGTCAGCCCCGGCGGCTCCTCGATCGGCGTGACGTCGCGCCCGCCGCTGAGGACGTCGTAGCTGTCGGCGTCGTGGATGATGTCGACGGTGTGACCGCGCCGGACGAGCGCGTGCGCGAGGCGCCGCACGTACACGCCGTCCCCGCCGAAGTTGTAGGGCGGGTAGAACGTCGTGACCATGACGAAGCGCAGGCTCACGACTTCGACCACAACCGATGCAGCCACGCGGCGAAGAACGGCGTGACGAGGTACGTGAACCCGTGCTCGTAGAAGTGCGTCGCGACGAGGCGCACCGGGTTCTTGCTCTGCGCGTCGCCGCTCGCGTCCATGAGCACCGCGCCGAGCCCGACGTAAACGACACACGCCGCCGACAGCGCCATCACGATCGCGATCGGCCCGAGCTTCGATCGCGCTTCGGTCCCACCGCGTTCGGACTGCGCGTAGCAGAGGCCGAGCGCGAGCGGCACGGTGACGATCGCGTGGGTCATGGCCTCGCGCGCCTGGTGCCCGAGGAAGCGCGGCTCGAAGAACGGCTCCAGCGTCGGGATGAACACCAGCGACAAACCACCGAACGCCACGAGCGCGATGACGTACGGACGACGCGACGGACGGTCGGCCGCCTCCCGGAACCACCACCGGTGCAGCGCCACCGCCCACCAGCACATGAGTATGAGCCCCAGCCGCGACAGGAAGTGATAGCGCCAGTGCGCGCCCCAGTCCGGCGGTGCGCCGGGGCGGGTGTACATCTGCGTGAGGTTGGCGACCAGACCGTCGACGCCGACCTTCGACGCGGAGCCCACGAAGATGACGAGCACGACCGCGACCCACGCGCCGAGCATCGGCGTGTCGGCGCGGTTCGATCGACGACCCTGGGCGATCATCGCGCCGGCCACCGCGACGCCGAGCACGAGGTCGCCGGGCAGCTCGCGCGCGGCGTGGTCGAAGTACAGCAGGGTGTCGAGGAGGGTCTTGTCGCCGGACTCGTGGGCGATCTGCATCCAGGCCCAGGCGTGTCCGGTGTCGATCGCGACGGCGACGTAGCTCGCGACGAGGACGAACGCGGGTAGCCCGAAGAAGAGGGCTCGCTCGATGCTGGTCCTCGCGTCGCGCACCGTCGGGACGGGAGTTAGCAGCGATCGAAGCGCCGCGCCACGTCAGACGCCCGTCTCACACTCCGCGACCACGGTGTCGGAGGTGTTGTCGTCCTCCTCGCACTCGTTGTTCGCGCCGTTGCCCATGCCGTCGTCATCGACCACCGCGTTCACCTCGAACGAGAACGACACGCCGAGGTTCTCCAAACGGATCTCCACCGCCGCGGCGGCGCCGGGGGCGATCGCCGTCGTGGTGGTCGTGTTGCCGAGGAAGTTGCCCTCGTCGTCGTAGAGCGCGACGGACACCCCCGGCCCGACGCCGAGGCAACCTTCGTTCACGACGAACGCGGTGAAGACGAGGTCCGGGCACTGGAGCGGATCGACCTTCGGCTCCACGATGCGGAGGTTCGGCGCACAGAACGTGTCGCGCTCGCCCTGCGCGTTGCGGCGGTAGCTGTTGAAGGTCCGCCAGCTCGGCATCTCGACGACGGGGACCTCGCCGAGCAGGCCGACGTTGGTGATGTGGTACGCGTGTTGGTTCCACACCGGGCGCGTCGCGACCCAGTTGTCGAGCGCGTCGCGCCAGACTTCGATGCCCGCGTCGGCGACGAGCATCGGGTCGAGGAACCCCGCCTCATTGCTCGTGGAGAAGACGATCTCCGCTTTGAAGTCGCCGTCGATGTCCGCGATGACCGGGTACTCGGTGCGCGTGCGTGACGAGGACAGATCGCGGAAGAGGATCTCGTCGTCGTTCATCACGCCGTCGCACCCCGCGCCGGGGGGCGTCAGCAGGCAGTCGGGCTCCACACCCGGGTAGATGCGCACGTACTCCTCGTCGTTGTAGACGACCTCGTTCCGGCCGTCGCCGTCGAAGTCGAACACCGAAGACCCCGTGCGCGAGGACGAGTCGTCCTCCGTCGGCGCTTGCCACAGCAACGTCAGCGCGTCGTTGGCGAAGCGCATGACCACGTAGTTGCTCGCGCCCGCGGTACCGATGTCCGGCGTCCCGTCGCCGTCGAAGTCGGCGATGTTCGGCGCGCCGCCTTGGCCACCGCCGGGGATCGCGAGCTGCGCACGCACCGCGGCCGTCTGCCCCGCGAGCACGTACACCGTGCCGCCGGCGACCAGGACGATCTCCGGGGCCATGTCCCCGTCGAGGTCGGCGATGCCGCAGTAACCGTCGGGCGCGGTGGAGGTCATTCGAACGGCGCCCGCGAAGTCGCCACCCGCGACGGTGCCGGTGAACTCGTAGATCGTCTGGCCGGCGATCAGCTCCGCGCGGTCGTCGCCATCGAGGTCCGCGATGCAGGCGATGGGCCCCTGCCCCGCGATGCCGCGGCCGGCGGCCCCCTCGAAGAGCAAGCTACCTTGCGCGTCGTAGACTGCGGAGCCGAAGACGAGCTCCGCGTCCCCGAGGCCGTCGAGGTTCGCGATGGTGACGGAGCCGCTGTCGTCGGCGCCGGTGAACGGGTCGGAGGTCCAGCGGGGTGAGCCGTCCGCGTTGATCGCGAGGATGCGTTTGTTCGCGGCGGCGACGTAGATCTCGACCGTCCCGTCCCCGTTGGCGTCGCCGATCGCGAGGTTCGCGGTGGCGTCGGTGCGGTAGGCCTCGTCGGTCACCGTCCACACCGGCGAGCCGTCGTCGCCGCGGATCGCCCGCAGGACGCCGTTCGTGGTGAAGGCGCTGTCGCGGAACGTGTTGAAGACGATCTCCGGCACGCAGTCGCCGTCGAGGTCGGTGACCATCGGGATCGACGTGGACTGGTACCACTCGGGGAGCTCCTGCGGCGTGACGTGCGGCCACGTCGGCGTGCACATGCCCTGCGTGCATGTCTCCGCGGTCTGGCACTCCGTCGCCGTGGTGCACGTCCGCTCGCGGCGCTGGCCCCAGGTGAACAGCGGCTGCGGATCGAACTGACCGACCTGCGGGATGAACTGACAGGTTTCATCGATCTGCCGCGGTACGCAGAAGCCGAGCCCTGGATCACACACCTGCCCGGGCGGGCACGCTGCCTCGTCGGGGCGCGTCGCGCAGCCGGCGGCGGCGCACGGATCGCCGGGCGTCACACACGCGCCGAGGTAGCAGATGTCACCGGCGGCGCAGCACTCGTTCATTGCGCCGCACCCGACCTCCCCGTTGCCGCAATCCATCTTGCACACGCCCTGGTCGCACAGCTCGTCGGAGCCGCAGCACGCGGACCCGCACACGCTGTCGGCGGCGCAGCACACGTCGGCGATGCAGCTCTCCCCAGCGGCGCAGCACGCGCTCGACGGACCACAGACCACGGTCGGGCAGCTCACCATCGTGCACGCGCCGCTGTCACATTGCTCGCCGCTGTCGCAGCACTGGCCGTCGCAGACGACGGTGGTGCAGGACGCCTCCTCGATGCACGTGGTGTTGGCGCTGCAGATCTCGCCGGCCTCGCAGCACGTGTCGCCGCACGCGACGAGCGCCCCGCAGACGTCGGGCCCGCCGTCCGGCGTGGGGTCGGTCGTGCCCTCGCCGCAGTCACACCCCGCCAGGACGAGGATCGCGAGCAGGGACCAGTTCCGAGGCATGACCCCCATACTGCATCGACTCCGGCGTGGGCGCGATCAGACGGCCGTCGTGGGTAGGACAGCTGCCCAGCCTCGCAACGTCGGCGTGGCGGGGGCTTCGAGCTTGGTGGTCGCCATCGGGTCGCCCCGGGTCGGGCCGAGGTTCACGATGACGATCGGCTTGTCGGCGGCGTGGGCGCGCCGGACGAAGCGCAGCCCGGAGAACACCGCGAGGGAGCTCCCGACGACGAGGAGCGCATCGGCTGCGTCGACGAGCGCGTACGCTGCTTCCACCCGCGGGCGGGGCACGCTCCCGCCGAAGAACACCACGTCGGGTTTGAGGACGCCGTCGCAGAGCTGACAAGTGGGGACCTCGAAGCCGGCGAGATCGTCGACATCGGCGTCGCCGTCGGGCGCGTGGACCTCCGCGGCGCGGTCCGCCCCCGGGTTCATCGCGAGCAAGCGAGCTTGCAGGCCCTCCCGGTGCTCGCGCGTCCCGCACGCGAGGCAGACGACATCGGCGAGCGCGCCGTGCAGCTCGATGACCCGCCGGCTCCCGGCGCGCTGGTGCAATCCGTCGACGTTCTGGGTGATGACGCCGTGGACGAGCCCTGCGCGTTCGAGGTGCGCGAGCGCTTCGTGTCCGCCGTTCGGGCCGGCGTCACGGATGCGCGGCCAGCCCACGACGCTACGGGCCCAGTACCGCCTTCGCGCGTCGGCGTTCGTGACGAAGGTCTTGTGCTGCATCGGCTGCCGCACGCGGTCGCGCGTCGCGGGGCCCCGGTAGTCGGGGATGCCGGAGTCGGTGCTCACGCCCGCGCCGGTGAGGACGGCGACGCTGCGGCCGTCGAGGAGCTGAGGGAGCGTCGCCAACGACGGCATCATACCCGCTCCGGGTACGGCCGTTCGTGGCTATCGCCGCGCCAACAGATCCGAGAAGTCGGTGATCAGTGCGCGTTCGATCACCAGCGCGACCACCACGTACACACCCGCCGCTGCCGCGGTCGCGACCCACGGGTTGGGTACGAAGTGCGCGGCGCCGAGCGCCGTGATCGCCGCGACCGCCGGCTTGATCGACGCTACGAGGAAGGGCATGCGGCCGAGGTGCCGCACCGCGTAGAACTGGCACACCCCCCACGCCACCGACGCCGCGACGACGTTGGTGATCGCCGCGCCGATCGCGCCGTACTCCGCGACCATCGCGAACCCGAGCCCCGCGGTGACGACCGCGCCGCCGACCTGCGCCACGAGCCCGTACCGCTGCTGGCCACACGCGACGAGACCCCACCGCGCGTGCCCGGAGACGAGGGTGATCGGGAGGCTCCACGCGAGGATCGCGAGCGCGGGACCTGAGCTCGCGAAGTCCGCGCCGAACGCGATCGTGCAGGCCTCCTCCGCGAGGATCGTCAACGCGACCGCGACCGCGACCGACGCCCACGACGTCACGCGGAACGAAGCCTCGATGGCGCGGTCGAACGCTTCCTTCGATTCGACGAGCAGGCGCGAGATCGTCGGGAACAGGTTGAAGTGGTAGAGCATCGAGAACGTCGACAGCGAGACGAAGATTCGATTCGCCGAGCCGTAGACACCGACCTCCGTCGCGGACACCAGCCCGGCGATGAGGAGCACCGGGGTGTGCTGGTTGAACGCCCAGACCATCTGGCCGAGCCCGACGAACCACGCCTCCGAGAACAATCCCTTCAGTGGATCGCGCGGCCACGCCAGACGCACCGGGATCGAGAAACGGAGCTGGTTGCCGACGAAGTACAGCGCCATGATCGCCACGGCGCCGACCTCGGCGTAGCCGACCGCGAGCAGGTCGTCGGCGCTGCGGACCAGGAGCAGCACCGCGGCGAGGAACGCGACCATCCGCAGGAGCTGTGCGCCCGCGACGACGGTCATGCGCTCGATGCCCTGGAAGAGCCACCGTTGGTTGAGCACCAGGAACGGCAGGCTCGCCGCGAACAGCCAGACCAGCGGGCGCGCCGACGGCTCGACGATCAGGTACGACAGCAACAACATCGCCGGCACGGCGAGGACGCCGAGCAGGAGCCGCGCGCCCGGGATCAACGCCGCGTACGAAGGGACGACCTTCCGGTCCTTCGCCGCTTCGCGCGCCCCGATCGTGCCGAGGCCGAAGTCGACCATGATCGAGAAGAACCCGACGAAGGACGCCGCGGTCTCGACCGTCCCGTAGCCTTCTTTGGTGAGGGTGCGTCCGAGGTACCCGAACGCGATGAAGCCGGCGACCTTGCTCAGGCTCTCGCCGCCGGAGAGGAGGATGAAGTCGAAGAACGTCCGCCGCTTCGCGCCTTGGTCAGCGTCGGCCATCTTGGACGCACTTCCTGAAGCACACCTCGGCGAGCTCTGCGGCGCGTGACCAGGTGAACGTCTCGGCGCGCGCGCGCGCCTTCTTGCGCAAGTCCTCTTGCATCTCTTCGTTCTCGAGGAACTTGGTGATCGTCGTGTACATCGCCCACGGCGACTCGGGATCGAAGAACAAGCCCGCGTCCCCCACGACCTCGGGGAGGCTCCCGCGACGGCTCGCGAGCACCGGGACGCCGCACGCCATCGCCTCCACCGCGGGGAGACCGAAGCCCTCCCACAGCGACGGGAACACCAGCGCGCTCGCGGTCTGGAAGAGCGCGACGAGGTCTTCGTCGCTCATGTACCCGGTGAACGTGACGTGCTCCGACAGCGGCGGGTTGTCTTCGACGAAGCGCATCAGGCCGGGGACGTCGTCCCAGAACCCCTTGCCGGAAGTGCTGCCGACGATTGCGAGGTGTACGTCGGGTGTCTTCTTCACGACGTCCGGCATCGCCTTCAAGAGGCCGAGCAGGTTCTTGTGCGGGTTCATGCCGCCCACGTAGACGAGCACGCGGCGGTCCTCGCCGATGCCGTGTTGTTCGCGGACGCGTCGGGTGTGCTCGGCGTCGCCCGTCACGCGGAACACCGGGTCCGCGGCCTCGGTGACCACGTCGATCTTGTTACGCGAGAAGTGGAGGATCTGCTCGAGGTCGCCCGCCGACGCCTGCGACACCGTCATCGCGCGGGTGGTCTGCGCGCGCGCGAGGAAGGTCTTCGCCTGCCACAGCCGGTAGTTCTTCGTCGTCGGGAAGATCAGCTTCGGGAACCGCTCGGCCGTGGTGTCGTGATAGCAGACGACACACGGCATCCGCGCGAGCATCGGGAAGTACGAGTAGACTGCGGGGTAGAAGAACAGATCGAACTTCTGCCGGCGCAGCGCCGCGCCGAGCTTGAACAGGTAGAGCGGGCTCCGCGACGTGTCACCCACCGCGGACTCGTCGAGGTTCTTCGCGGTGTCGACCGACATCACCTTCGCGTTCTTCGGAAACGCGCCGTCGGGTTTGCGGTCGACGACCAGCGTGTACTCGAACCCGGAGTCCTCCCGCTCGAGGAGCGCGATGAGGAGCTCGCGGGTGAAGCGGCCGAAGCCGCGGTCGTTCCACCAGGTGGTGGCATCGACGCCGACGTGAATGGGTTTGGTCATCGGATCCTTCGCACGAGGGGGAGCAGGAGCAGGAGCCACAACAGCGACGCGTCGTTGGCGACCGTCGTGCAGCCGCTCCCGGACACGCCGGTGCGTGGGATCGGCGGCGGGGGCGTCGCGCCGTCCCGTGCGATGCGGAGCGCGCCCGTCACGACGTCGTCGTTGCCCGGGTTGGACGACGCGACCATCGCGTCGCTCGCGCCGTCACCGTCGACGCCCGCGAGGTAGAAGTCGAGGTAGTCCGGCCCGTCCATCGGCGCCTGCCATGAGAACCGCCACTCGATGAGGTTCAGGTTCTTCTGGCCGATAGCGAACAACACACCGCCGTTGCCGATCGTCGAGACAATGGCCTCGTCGAACCCGAAGAACCCACCGACCGGCATCGTCTCCGGGTCGAGGATCTCCAACGCAAACGAGTTGTAGTTCGCCGAGGCCTCCAGCCCCTTCGACTCGTTCAGGAACCCCACCGTGATCTGGTAGGTCTCCCCCGGCGTGTAACGCATCTCGGTGAACAACGTGCGCGGCGACGCCGACAGCGTGAACGACACCGCCCCCGGCGGGTCGAGGTGGCACGCCGTGCAGTCCCACGCGCGCGAGCGCGGCGAGCCGGTGTAATAGATCCCGCTCGCACCGCCCGCCGCGGCGTTCTCCTCGAACGTCTCGTCGGTGTGGAACGCGTACGCGGGCGTCGAAGCGAGCAGCGCGAGGGCGAGCAGCAGATACTTCACGTCAGCCCTCCGTCCCCGGGTACACACACGCGGGGTCTTCTTCGGCGCCCGCGAGCCAGTTGCGCATGATCTGGTAGTCCGGGTCCTCGGTGTCGCTGAAGACGTCGGGGCCGCCGAAGATCTCCTTGCCGCGGTGGTAGTAGCCGCCCGCGTCGGAGTCGAGCGGCTTGAGGAGCAGCCAGGACACGTCCGGATCGTCCGTCACGAAGCCGAGCGCGCTCGCGTAGTTCAGATCCAGCTCGCGCTGGGTGAGCGGGAGGTCGCGCTGGATGTCACTCCCCTCGAGCCGCATCCGGTTACGCGTGAACGAGTGAAACGGGCGCCGGACGTCGCCGTGGCACGCGAGCATCGAGCACTTGGCGTCGATGATCGGCTGCACCTGGCACCGATACGTATCGAAGTTCACGTCACCGAGCGTGACGGGTTCGTTCTCGATACACGAGGCCGCGAGGAGCAGCAGCGGGAAGATTCGCTTCAAAAGACCGCCTCCACCCCGGTCTCGAGGACGAAGCCTTGCCGCGTCGGCAGGAGCGGGAAGTCGGAGTAGTCGTAGCGAAAGAGGTCGGCCTTCGCGGTGATCCCGAGCGCCGACAGGAACCCGAGGTCCTCGACGCGCGCAAACAACTTGAGGCCCACGAGGTGCGAGGTCAGCGGCGACAGCTCACGGTCGCGCGTCATGTAACGCTGCGGCGTCGCGTAGTCGAACTGGTAGAACGACGCGGCGCCCTGCGCGTAGAAGCGGTACCGCAAACGCGCGCCGAAGTTCTTGTTCCAGCCCAGGTGTCCGAGCGCTTCGATCGTGTGGCCGGAGAGCGCCCAGTTGTCGACGTAGAAGCGATAGCGCAGCTCCGCCGCCGTCTCCCGCACGAGGTGTGCCTTGATCCCCGCGTAGAGCGCGTTCCGCATGCGGAAGTCCGGGTGCGTTTCGGGGACGCCGGACTCGGGCGTGAAGAGCCGCTCCGTCTGGAGCGAACCCGACGCACCCGGTTGCGTAACGATGCCGTTGTTGCCGAGGCGCGCGTACCGGTACGGCTTCGCCAGGTACCCGTTCTGCAGCGCCAGCGCGTAGCCGCCGTTGACCACGAGCCACGGCGTGAGGATCTGCGATCCATTCACATCGATGGCGTGGGTGGTGAGGCCTTCCTCGAACGTCGGGTCGTCGGCGCGCCCGATCTGCGACAGCTCCAGCGCATACGAAACGCCGAGCGTCGCGTTCCGCTCCGCGAGCTCGAAGTTCGCACCCGCGCCGATGCCGTGCCCGACGTAGTCGTTCTCCTGGCTGTACCCGTAGTTGAGGTTGAAGCTCTTGCCGTCGAGCGCGTGGGTGACGGCGCCGCCGAGCGCGTGGCGGTTCTCGTCGAAGCGCCCCGTCGCGCTGCTGACGAGATCGACCGACGCGCTGGAGATGATGTCGATCAGGTAGCTCGCCTCGATCGTGCCGCCTTCCCACGGGTCCGCGCTGATGCGCGTGACGCTGGTGACGACGTCCGTGGCGTCGTCGTCCGTGTACAGGCTCAGGTTCGACGCGACGCGGTTCTCCGCGTGCAGCTCACCGGCCACCAACAGGACGAAAACGCTCGCGATCGCGGTGATTTGGTGACGGATGCGCAAGGCCAGACCCGGGACGGCGCGCATCTTCTTGCACCCCGAGCGGTGAGGCAAGCGTTCGTCACCGGGCCTTCAGGACGGGCTCCAGGACCTGGGCGAGGCGCTCCGCAAGCAGGCGATTGCCACGGTCGCCGAAGTGGACGTGATCGGTGAACACCGACCGGGGCTCGGGGGCGATCGCGCCGTCCGTGTCCGTGTACGTGATGCCCAACGCGGTCATCGCGTCGGGGAGCTGCGCGCGGTACAGCGCGTAGACCCGCGCGTTGTACTGACCGTAGGCGGGCGTCGCGGCCTCGTTCTTCGTGACCAGGAGCTGCTCCCACTCGGTGAGTTTCTTCTCCGTCGCGTAGAGGGTGGGTTGCAGCGCGAGGACGTAGGGGACGTCGTCCGCGACCGCAGCCTTCGCGAGCCTCAGGTTCTCGACGAAGTCGTCGACCACGGCCTGGTGCGGTCGGCGCGCCGCCTCGAGGCGCTTCGCGTAGTAGATCTGATCCAGGTAGTAGAACGTGGCGAGGCCGTGTTCGTGCGGCTTCGGCGGCCCCGGGTCCATCATCCTCGCGCTGTCGGCGTCGTAGACGAAGAGCCGGTGGTAGGTGCCGAGGACCGCGGCCGAGCTCGTGTAGTCCCAGCGGTCGTCCATCACCGAGTAGCCGCGGTAGCCGGCGTAGGGATCGTTCCACCCCGACAGGTGCACGACGGCGTCGGGCTCGAGGCGCGCGATCTTGTTCGTGACGACGATGCGCTCGTGCGTGGACAGGTACGCGCCGACGCCCGCGTTGAACACGTGAACGTTCGGGTTGCCGAGGCGTTCGCGGAGCATCCCCTCCAGGGCGACGGCGTAGGTGTCCTCTTGCCGAACCCCCGCCGCCCACGCGGTGGAGCCGCCGGTGACGAAGACCCGCAGCTCGCCGTCGGCTTTCTCGCGGGCCACGTCGTCGACGTTGCGGAAGCCCTGCGCGTTCGTGACGTAGCCGTTGCCGGTGACGCCGCTCGCCGGCCAGTAGCCGAGGTACGCGCTGTAGCGCATCTTCGCGAACTCGTCCCAGCGCCCGTAGAACTCACCTTCGCGGTCGAAGGCGTCCTGACTCTTCTCGCGGATCCAGCCGTGCGCGCGCTTCTGCGCGTTCTCGGCGGAGTAGCGGTGCTGCATCTTGCGGTAGCCGCGCAGGCCGGCCTCCGCGACGGCGAACGCGATGGCCATGCTGCCGATCAGCAACGCGGCGTTCAGGACGGTCTTCTTCGACATGGGACGACGCTCGTGCGAGCGGCGCGGAGTCTAGCAGAGGCCTTGCGCTCGCGCGTGCCCTCGATCGAGAACGTCGTCGCGTGCCGAATCCGCATAAATACGACTTCGAGCCCGAGGCGCACCGCGCCGAGCTCGAAGGGATCTACGTGGCGGTCGAAGCGCTCGACGCGGTGGACGACCGCGCGCTCCGCAAGCTGCTCGGGCGCTTCCCGAAGAACGGCCGCGAGATGTTCTCCAAGAGCGAGCTCATCCGCGGTGTGCGGCACTTCGCCGATGCCCTCGGTTGGGACGCCGCGCCGTTCGCGCGCAAGCTGAGGATGAAGCCGATCCGCACCGCGAGCGGCGTCGCGCCGGTGACGGTGCTGACCAAGCCGTTCCCCTGCCCGGGGCGCTGCATCTTCTGTCCGAACGACGTGCGGATGCCGAAGAGCTACCTCGCGATGGAGCCCGGCGCGCAGCGCGCGATGCAGAACAAGTTCGATCCGTACGCGCAGACGATGTCGCGTCTGCACGCGTTCTTCGTGAACGGGCACGTCGTCGACAAGGTGGAGCTGATCGTCCTCGGCGGCACGTGGTCGTTCTATCCGGAGCCGTATCAGATCTGGTTCATCAAGCGGTGCTTCGACGCGATGAACGACTTCGTCGCCGACAGCGCGGCGCCCGACGCGCGGCACGTCGACTTCGAGCGCCTGGACGACGAAGCGGATCGAGCCGAGACGTACAACCGGGTGGTGTCGCGGTTCATCGAAGGTGCGCAGGGCGCGATGGTCGGCGACTGGGAGTCCGCGACCTGGGACGAGCTGGAGGCGGCGCACGCCGACAACGAGTCCGCGTCGTCGCGGTGTGTGGGCCTCGTGCTCGAGACGCGCCCGGACCACATCGACCTCGACGAGGTGAAACGCATCCGTCGCCTCGGCGCGACGAAGGTGCAGATCGGCTACCAGGCGCTCGACGATGCGGTGCTCGCCGCCAACCGGCGCGGCCACGACGTCGCCGCGACGCGCCGGGCGATGCATCTGCTCCGCTCCGTGGGGTTCAAGATTCACGCGCACTGGATGCCGAACCTCTACGGCTCCGACGTCGAACGCGACGCCGCCGACTTCGTACGCATCTTCGACGACCCGGACTTCCGACCCGACGAGTTGAAGCTCTACCCGACCAGCCTGATCGAGACCGCGGAGCTGATGGAGCGCTACCGCGACGGCACGTGGGTGCCGTACGACGACGAAGCGCTGGTCGGCCTGCTCGAACGCTGCATGGTGCGCGTCCCGAGGTACTGCCGGCTCACGCGGGTCATTCGCGACATCCCGTCCCACGACATCGTGGTCGGTAACAAGACCTCCAACCTGCGCGAGGTCGCCGAGGCTCGACTGCGGGCGAAGGGCGCAACCCAGGTTGACATCAGGAGCCGAGAGATCCGCGGTCGGCCCGTGCAAGGTGAGTTGACGGACCGCGAGACACGCTACGACGCCGCGGTGAGCGAAGAGGTGTTCCTGGAGGCCGTCACCGAGGAGGACCGGATCGTCGGCTTCCTCCGCCTGTCCCTCCCGAAGGCGACGGAAGCTGCCGTCGACGAGCTGCAGGGCGCGGCGATCATCCGCGAGGTCCACGTGTACGGCGCGGCGCTCGGCATCGGCGAGCGCTCGCAGCGCGCCGCGCAGCACGCGGGGCTCGGGCGCCGCTTCGTGGAGCGCGCGTGTGTGATCGCTGCGGCGGAGGGGTTCGCACGCGTCGCGGTGATCTCGGCGATCGGCACGCGTGGGTACTACCGGTCGCTCGGGTTCACCGACGGCCAGCTCTACCAGCTTCGTGAAGTCTGATCAGCGCCCGCGGATCTTGCGGCGCGTCGATTCGTAGAGGCGGGGGAGGAGCTTGCGTCGCCCGCCGATGTTCACCGCGAAGTGGTTGCCGCCCGCCGGCTCGCGCGCGACTTCGACGGTCTGGGACCTGTCCTCGCGACGCACGAGCCGCGCGGAGCGACGACCGTCCGACTCCACCCGTCTGACATCACGCGCGAGGCGGTGCACGCCGTGGTCCTTGTCCACGAGGAGCGCGACGCCGTCGCGGCCAAGCAAGACGAGTTGACGGCCGAGGCGTGTCATCGAGGTGATGCCGCCCGCGAGCCACCACTCGTTGCAGTCGTCGATGGCGATCGCGTCGCCTTCGCGTGTGAGGATGACGACGCCGCGTCGTTGGCGCTCGATGCGCTCCCGGACGGCGAAGAACCTCCCGCAGAACCGCTCCTGCCCCGAGGACGGGGTGGGCTCGGCGACCGGCGGCGGCGCGACCGGGGCGGCGCCGCGTTGGGGTTGGAGGCTTCGGTACAGATCCATGAGCTTCTTCTCGCTCGAGATCAGGCCGCCGCGCGCGAGCTCCTTCTCCACCCGCCCGAGCCCGCTGGACCACGCCGCGTAGGCGCCCTCGTACCCGCGCGGCGGGACTTCCTTGTTCGGCGCCACGCCCGCGACGATCTCGGCGAGCTCGATCTCCTTCGAGATGACCCCGCCGGCGGAGGCACGCACGAGCTGATCCGTGAAGGCGCGCAGGAACGCTTCGTGTTCCGCGCGGCCGCGAGCGCCGTCCGGTTTCGCGGACGCGACGATCCGCGTGACTTCGATCTCCTGCGAGATCACCCCTCCGGGCTCTACCGACTTCACGACGTTCGCGAGCAACCGCACGAACCGGACGTACGCGGTCGGGTCGGCGGCGGGGCGCCCCGCGACCTCGTCCGAGAGGTCTTGGACGTCGCGCGAGGTCCAGCCGCCGCGCGCGAGGCGGGTGGTCTTCTCCTCCAGACGCTCGAGGAACGTCTCGTAGACCGACGCCTCGGCGAGGGCGGGGATCGAGACGAGGATCAGGGGCAGGAGTCGTCGTAGCATGATGTGGGCATACCGACGCCGAACACACCGGGTCCATTCAATCGATCTGACGATTCCTAGAACGCGTGCTCCTCTGCTGCGGTCGCCGCCAGGCGAATTCGTGCCGTCGGCACCCGCCGCCCGCTCCGAAGGGGGGCCGATTGGGTAGAATGGCGCCGTCTTGATCACCACGCTCGTCCTCCTCTCGGGGCTCGGCACACTCCCGCCGAATCATGACGAATTCCTCCGAAGTGACCACCGGGCCGAGCTCGGTGCGACGCTCGCCGGCGATGCGCTGACTCGCGCGACTCGTGGGCAGGTCACCGCGCACGAGCCCCGGCTCGGCGTGCCGTCCTTCTTTTGGGCGGAGCGCGGGCAGCGCGCCGACGGCGCGTCGCGTGAGCTCGCCGCGCGACAGCACTTCGCCGCGTACGCCGCGCTCTATCGGACGGACGCGGCCGCGGCGGATCGGCTCGTGCTCGACGAGGTGCACGACACCGGCGAGGGCGCGGTCGTCGTGACGTTCGGCGCGCGCGTCGCGGACGTGCCGCTGTTTCGAGACGAGCTGCACGTCGTGATGACGCAGGCGAACGAGCTCGTCGCGATCTCCGGCTACCTGCCGTCGGAGGCGCTCCGCGAGGCGGCGTACACGACGGGGCGCGAGCTGACGCCGGAGGCCGCCGTCGCGATGGCGGCGCTCGATCTGTCGGGCGCGCTGTTCGCGCCCGGTGACTTCGCCGAGGGGGCCGCGCGGGGGGATTGGACGTGGTACCGCGGACCGGACGTCGAGGGGCCGTTCGGGCGCCTCTTCCCGGAGCGTTTGCGCGTGCGTCCGGTCGTGTACGCGATGCCGACCGGGCTGTACGCGGCGTACCACGTCGAGCTCGCGGTGCAGCGCGACGCGGGACCGACCTCCGCGGTCTACGCGTACGTGATCGACGCGGTGGAGGGGCGCGTGCTCTTCCGCAAGAACCTCACCGAGGACGCGGCGTTCACGTACCGCGTCTACGCGGAGCCGAACCTCCCGCACCTGTTCTACGAGGGCCCGCAGGGCAACGCGTGGTTGCCGCACCCGACGGGGGACTACGTCCCGTACGTCACGCAGGTCGGACAGGCGAGCCTCGTGACGCTCGACCACGGGCCGATCTCCACGATGGATCCGTGGCTTCAGAGCGACGCCACCGAGACGAACGGCAACAATGTCGACGCCTACGCGGATCTCGAGTCGCCGGATGGGCTGTCGGGCTCGGACTTTCGCGCGACGATCACCGCGACCGCGACGTTCGACTACGACCACGACATCGCCGCCGCGCCGGAGCTCTCGCAGCGCGCCGCGATCGTGCAGCTGTTCTACATGAACAACTACCTGCACGACTGGTTCTACGACCGCGGCTTCGACGAGGCGGCGGGCAACGCACAGACGGACAACTACGGTCGCGGCGGTCAGGACGACGACAACATCCGCGCCGAGGTGCAGGACTACAGCGGGCGCAGCAACGCCAACATGTCGACGCGCGCGGACGGCGCACGCCCCCGGATGCAGATGTACATCTGGGACGCGCGGCCGAACGCCACGATCGACATCGCGTCCCCCGCCAACCTCTCGGGGCTCTTCGTCGCCGGCAACTCGCGGTTCACCGACCCGCGGAGCTTCTCCGTGACGGGGACGCTGGTGGTCGTCGACGACGGTACGGACACCGTCACCGACGGCTGCTCGCCGTACGTGAACTCGAGCACGGTGGCGGGGAACATCGCGCTCGTCGCGCGCGGCAACTGCAACTTCGGGACGAAGGCGGAGAACGCCGAGGCGGCGGGTGCGATCGGGCTGCTCCTGACGGACAACCGCTTCGGGTGGGTGCCGCCGGACATGAACCAGTCCGGTGCGAGCACGCCGGTGCCGATGGTCTCCGTGACCGAGCAGCGCGGCGATGTGATCCGCGCGGCGATCGCGAATGGCGAGGCGGTGACGGTGACGCTCGCGCAGGTCGAGCGACCGGACAAGGACTCCGGCCTCGACGGCGTCGTCGTGTCACACGAGTGGGGGCACTACCTGTCGAACCGACTCATCTCGAACGCGTCCGGGCTGTCCGCGAACCAGGCGCGCGGGATGGGCGAGGGGTGGAGTGACTTCGTCAGCCTGCTGATGACCGCGTCCGAGGCGGACACGCAGATCGCGGTGAACAACGATTGGCAGGGCACGTTCGGCGTCGGCGTGAACAGCTCGTACAAACACCCGTACTACGGGATCCGGCGGGTGCCGTACTCGGTCGACTTCGCGAAGAACGCGCTGACGTTCGGCATGATCGCCGAGGGTGTCGCGCTGCCGCCCGGCGTGCCGACGTACTTTGGTTTGGACGGCGCCTCGAACGCCGCCGTGCACCGCACGGGCGAGGTCTGGTCGACGATGTTGTGGGAGTGTTACGTCGCGCTGCTGCGTGATTCGCGGCTGACGTTCGATCAAGCGCGAGATCGCATGACGCGGTACCTCGTCGGCGGCCTCAAGATGACGCCCGCGAACCCCACGTTCGTCGAGGCGCGCGACGGCGTGTTGGCGGCGGCGTACGCGAACGATCCGGTGGACTTCGAGTCGCTGTACCGCGCGTTTGCGCGTCGCGGGGCCGGGCTCGGCGCCGTCGCGCCGGACCGCGCGGCGACGGACAACGCGCCGGTGGTGGAGAGCTTCGTGGTCGGCAACGCGGTGGAGCTCTCGGACGCGAGCCTGAACGACGAAGCGACGTACTGCGATCGCGACGGCGTGCTCGACGCCGGGGAGGTGGGGCGCCTGCGGCTGTTCGTGAAGAACGTCGGCGTCACCGGGCTGACCACGGCGATCGCGACGGTGACGAGCCCGGACGGTCGCGTGTCGTTCCCGGCGGGCAATGTCGTGACGCTGCCGTCGTTCGCGCCGTTCGACGTGGCGGAGGTGGAGCTCGACGTGGCGCTGATGGGTTCCGCCGACGTGCACGAGATCCCGTTCGACGTGGTGATCGAGGATCCGACGTTGGTCCCGACCTCGACGGTCGGTGGCTCCGCGGTGTTCCGCGTGAACTGGGACGTGGTGGCGCAGACGAGCGCGACGGATGACGTGGAGTCCCCGTCGTCGCCGTGGACCGCGACGCTCGACAACACGCTGGAGACTTCGCAGCGCTGCGAGCGGATCGCCGTGACGGCGTCTTCGCATCGCTGGTACTGCCCGAACGTGGGTGCGCCGGCGGATCTGTATCTGACGTCGGTGCCGGTGGTGGTGTCGTCGACCGGGAGCTTCGTGGTGTCGTTCGATCATCGCTACGACCTCGAGGAGACGTGGGACGGCGCGGTGATCGAGGTGTCGGACGACGGCGGCATGTCGTGGGTCGACGTCGGTGCGATGGCTTCGCCGCCGTACGACGGCGTGCTCCGTGACGACACGCCGAACCCACTCCAGGGGCGGGACGCTTGGCACGGCAACAACGCGAGCTACCCGGGGCTCGATCGCGTCGTGGTGGATCTCGGGACGGCGTACCAGGGGCAGACCGTCCAGGTGCGCTTCCGCGTGGGGTCCGACACTCGGCTCGGCGGGGCGGGTTGGGAGATCGACGACATCACGTTCGACGGGATCGACGGGACGCCGTTCCCGACGCTCGTGACCGACGACGGCGTGTGCATCAACCGCCCGCCCGTCGCGGACGCGGGGATGGACTTCACGGTGGACGAAGGGACGGACGCCGTGCCGCTCGACGCGTCCGGCACGACGGACGTCGACGGCGACATGCTTCGGTTCCTGTGGGCGCAGGTCGACGGGCCGTCGGTGACGTTGTCGCAGGTCGGCACCTTCGACGCGCCGCTGGTCGAGGAGGACACCGTCGTGACATTCCAGCTGACGGTCCTCGACGACACGGCGGCGGACACGGCGTCGGTCACGGTCACGATCCTGAACTCGAACTTGGGCGTGGACGTGAACGCCGGGGACGATCGCGACGTGGCGTCCGGGGAAGAGGTCACGCTGATCGCGTTTGCGACGGACCCCAACGGAGATGACTTCACGCTGGAGTGGACGCAGGTCGACGGCCCGGTGGTGACGTTGACCGGCGCGGATACGTTGACGCCTTCGTTCACGGCGCCGACGAGCGAGGGTGAGCCGATCGATCTCACGCTCGAGCTGACGGCGACGGAGCGTGAGTTCACGACTTCGGATCAGGTGCGGATCACCGTGCTGCCGCCGAACATGGCGCCGACGATCACGCTGCCGCCGGACCAGGAGGTCGACGCAGGCGCGACGGTGCGCGTGGAGCCGACGGTCGCGGATCCGGACGACGACGTGCTCACGGTGACCTGGTCTCAGGTGTCCGGGCCGTCGGTGGAGCTGGAGCGGATCCCGAACGACGGGATCTTGTTCGTGGCGCCGAACGCGGCCGAGGCGTCGACGATCGTGTTGATGGCGGTCGTCGACGACGGAGAGCTGAGCGCCTCGGCCGAGACGACGATCCGGGTCGCCGCGGCGACGGAGGCACCGCCCAAGGAGGAGGAGGGTGGCTGCAGCTGTTCCAGCACCGAGCGGGGAACCGGCGGTGCGTGGTGGCTCGCGCTCGGGTTGATGGTGCTCCGGCGCAGGAGGTAGCGCGTCAGAACGGCGTCGCGCGCACCCGCTTCGCGAAGCCGAGTCGCCACTGCACACCGAGGGGCGAGCTCGGTGTCTTCTTCGCCTCTCGTCCGAGGAGCCCCAGTATCTCGTCCTTGAAGCCGTCGCGCGGCCAGGCTTCGAGGATCGCGGAGACCGTCGACCCGTCCACGTCTTCGAGGTGATAGCCGATCACGTCGACGCCCGCGCCGAGGTGCACGAGCGCGATCTCCGGTTCGCGTGATTCGGCTTCCAGCGAGGTGTGGATGCGAATCGCCTCGTGTACGAGCTCGGCGTGCCGCACTTCGACGTCGTGATCGATGCACCACGCGTACGCAGCCTCTGCGCCGCGGAGCTCGAATGGGTCGTCGCCGTCGAAGGCGGGGGTGAGCCCGAGGTCGTGCAACAGGGACGCGACGTAGAGCAGCTCGCGATCCGGCTTGCGATCGGTCGCGGCGGCGAGCGCCATGCCGAACGCGTAGGTGCGCGCGCAGTGCCCGAGGAGCGCTTCGGAGGAATGGAGCGCACACGTCTTGGCGGCCGCGCGGCACAGCGCGCTGTCCGGAGGCGCCCAGAGATCGTTCGGCACCGGTGGCGCTGGGTTCCGTCTCCGACGCCGAACACGGGCGATGCGTTGGCCCTCCAGCGTTGCGACCTTGGCGAGGAGGGGGAGCAGCCCGGGACCGTGGAGGCACTGATGTCGAGTCACGATCCCGAGCTTAGGTTCGAAAAGCGATGGCGCAAATGACATTGGCCCCACGTTTTCTGCCACACTGCCGATATGGCCACCCGACACATCGTCCTGGTCGCGCTCCCCGGCTTCGAGCTCCTCGACGTGGCGGGGCCTCACGACGTCTTCGAGGGGGCCGCGCGCACGCGCCTGGCGCAGGGGCGATCACGCGCCTACGTGACGACCGTCGTCGGACCCACGCGCAACGTGCGTTGCAGCAGCGGGCTCACGGTCGGTTGCAAGCGCTTCGAGGAGGCGCCGAAGCGCATCGACACGCTCATCGTCGCCGGCTCGCTCGACTTCGTCTCGAAGCGCTGGACCGCCCGGGAGCTCAACCCCGTCGCGCGCCTCGCGAAACGCGCACGCCGCGTCGCTTCGGTGTGCGCGGGCGCGTTCGTCCTCCGTGCGCTGGGGCTCCTCCGCGGGCGACGCGCGACCACCCACTGGCTGTGCCTCGACGCCCTCGCCGCGGCGGACCCCGCCGTCGAAGTGGACCGCGACGCGATCTACGTGCGGGACGAACACATCTACACCTCGGCGGGGGTCACCTCCGGCATCGATCTCTCCCTCGCGCTGGTCGAAGACGACTTCGGCGCCGAGCTCGCGATGACCGTCGCACGCCTGCTCGTCGTCTACCTCCATCGACCGGGTGGCCAGTCGCAGTTCTCCGCCGCCCTCGCGCAGCGTCGCCCGTCGCCGGGGCGCATCGCCGAGATCCAAGCGGAGATCGTCGACGCGCCCGAAGACGACCACCGCGTCGAGACCCTCGCGGCGCGCGCGCACATGAGCGCGCGGAACTTCGCGCGAGTGTTCACACAGCAGACGGGCGTCACTCCGGCGCGCTTCGTCCGCGACGTGCGCGTCGAGGCCGCGAGACAACTGCTCGAACGCGGTGCGGAGGACCTCGACGACGTGGCCCGCAGCGTCGGGCTCGGCACCACCGAATCGCTGCGGCGCGCGTTTCGGGCCAAGGTCGGCGTCCCGCCGTCGGCCTATCGCGCGCGTTTCACGACGCGCGCTTCTTCTTCCGCTTCTTCCGGCCCTTGATCGGCTCGGGCTTCCGTACCGGCAGGACCTCCGCGACCTCCGGCGCCTGCCGGAGCGCGCGCGGGACGTTTGCGAGGATGCTCGCTTCGAGCGCGTCGATCAGATCGAGCTTCCAGTTGCTGCGCAGGTGCACCAACCCGATGGCCCGCGTGGGCGTGGGTTCGGAGAACGGCCGAATCTGGCTGCGGCGGCGATCGCGCGGGAGCAGCCGCGCGTACGTCTCCGGGAACAGCGTGTAGCCGCCCGACGCATCGACGAGGTTGCGCAGCGTCTCGAAGCTCCCCGCCTCGAATCGCACCGACTGCAGGTGCCCGCACCCGCCGGTGACGTCGCAGAGCGACATCGTCTGGTTGCGCACGCAGTGTCCGTCCTCGAGGAGCCACAGGCGATCCTCCTCCAGCGAACGGGGATCGACCTCGTCCTGCTCGAGGATCGGATCGTCGGCGTGGGCGTACAGGTAGAACGGATCGTGGAATAACATCCGCTCCTTGATGCGCTGTTCATCGAGCGGCGTCGCGACCATCCCCACGTCGATGCGTCGTTGCTGCAGCCCGAGGATCACGTCATCCGTGGTGCGCTCCATGACGTTGAGCTGGATCTGCGGGTAGCGCTCGGCGAACTCGGTGAGGAACCACGGGATCACGTAGGGCGCCAGCGTCGGGATGATGCCGAGCGCGAGATCGCCGGCGAGGCTCTGGAACTTCCCCTCCGCGAGGCGGACGAGGCGTTCGTGCGCGGCCACCACGACCTGGGCCTGCTCGATCAGGGCGTAGCCCTTTTCGGTCGCGGTGATCGGTTTGTTCTGCCGCACGAAGATCGTGAGGCCGAGCTCGTCTTCAGCCTTCTGGATCTGCGCGCTCAACGTCGGCTGGGAGACGTGCACCGCTTCGGCCGCGCGTCCGAAGTGACCGTGGCGGTGGACCGCGAGGATGTAACGAAGCTGCGCGATGCTCGGCACGCGCTATCGATAGCAGCTATCGGAGCCCAACCTCAATCGACGACTCAGAACGGCGACGGGCCGCCCGAGCTCGGGGTCTCGAGCGGTGCGACCTCCAGGCGTGGTCCGGTCGCGCTCGACGGGGAGTCGAAGGCGTAGAGCAAACCGCCGGTTGCGAGGACGGCCGCCGCGACGAACAGCGTCGTCGCCGAGATCGCCGAGAACCGGTTGTAGTCGGAGCGGGCCGCTTGATAGTTCAGCAGGTCGGCCTGCGTCAGGGACTCTTGTTCGATGTCGCGTCGCAGCAGGTACACCCGCGCCGCCGCGTTGTTCAGGAGCGCGAGGACGCCGGTGATCACGCCCGCGCTCGCAATCACGCCGCCGCCGATCAGGAAGTATCGCGCCGCTTGTCGCTGACCCGTCGGCTCCAAGTCGACCCGCAGCGACTCCAGCACACCGCGCGACAGATCGAGCTCCCGCGAGAAAGCCTGGCGCCCCGCGGCCGTCACCGTGACCAACCGGCGCCCCGCCTCCAGCTCCAGCTCCGCACGGATCGGCGCGACGCCGACCATGCGCCCGTCCACCGAGACGATAGCGTCGCTGGGCGCCTCGACGCGCAGGCGCGCCGGCATCGCACGCAGGTCGACGGGCACCACGGCCAGGTTGCCCTTCACCGCCTCCGTCTCGAGCTCTTCGGGGAAGTAACCCGTGCGCGTGACGCGGATCTTGTGTTTGCCCGGCGCGACCTCGCGGACGACGGGCACCGTCGCCGTCTGCGTTCCGTCGATCGACGCCTGCGCGCCGACGGTCTTCGACGTGATCATGATCCGCGTCGGCCGCTCCGCCTCCGCCGCGCGTCGCCGAATGCCGGACATCGACACACGCGCGAGCTCCAGCTCGAGGCGAGCGAGGTGATCACTCGCGTCGAGCCGCCGCGATCCCGTCGGCGACATCACGAGGTAGCGCCGGTAGGCCTCCACCGCGCGGTCGAGTGAGTCGAGGCTCCGCTTCTCCTGATCGAGCTCGTCGAAGTAGTGCCGTCGGTACGCCTGCGCCAGCGAGAACACGATCGCGGGGCGCGGATCCGCGCCGCCGGGTTTGGGCGGCGGGATGATCTCCAACGCCTGCTCGTACGCCGCCGCGGCCGCCACGAACTCCCCGGCCTCGAACGCCTGCTGTCCGGCGTCGAACACCGCTTTTGCTTCCGCGTAGCGATCCGCACCGACCACGCTGAGCGCAGCGATCAACACCACCGTCGCGCTCACGGCGTCACCTCTAGCCGATCCACCGCGCGGTAGACGTACAGGCCCAGCTCGGTGGCGATCGTGAGATCGACGAGCCCGTCCCGATCGAGATCCGTCGCGCGCATCGTCGCAAACGCGCTCGGCGGTCGAACGGTGTCCCCGAGCGGAATCGGCGGCCCCCAGACGAACGTGCCGTCGCGGATCTCGATCGAATAGACGTCGGTCTCGGTGAGCACGATCAGCTCGGGTAGCGCGTCGGAGTCGATGTTGGCGACTTCGACCGACAGCACTTGTCGCCCCTCCTCCGCGAGGAGCACCGTCGGGGCGTCGGCCACCGTGCCGTCCTCCGCGATCGAGTACAACGCGACGCCGCCCGGCGCTCCTTGACCAACGAAGCCGACCACGAGGACCCGATCCGCGATCGGCGGGAGCGCCGCGACCCGCACGCTCGTCGGGCTGTAGATTGCGTCCGGCAACGTGAGCTCGACGATCGAGAGGTCTTCCGAGGGAGAGTCGGGATCGAAGACCACGACACTTCGTCCCTCGGTGTCTGGTTTGGGGTGGGTCCCCGTCGCGACGATCACCTCCGTGAACGCGTCGCCGTCGAGCTGCGCCGTCTCGACCAGGCGGCGGCTCGTCGTGCCGTCGACGAACGACTGGTCCTGCGTCACCGCGAGTTGGAGGTCGAAGGCCCCCGCGGCGTTCGTCGGCACCCGCACCACCTTGTCCGATGCGAGGATGAGGAGGTCCTCGTCGTCCGTCTCCGACAGGAAGGTCCCGGTCGCGACCGCGAGCGCCGGAATGGGGTTCACCGGCGTCGGCGACAGCAGCAGCGGCGACACCATCTGGTGCTCCTGAGTGGCGATCAACACCACGATCCGATCGCCCGAGCTCGCGGGGTCGTTCGTCTCGACGATCAGATCCGCACGGAAGTCCGCGGACCCGG
The DNA here is from genome assembly GCA_040218735.1 of Deltaproteobacteria bacterium. Lineage (GTDB taxonomy): Bacteria > Myxococcota > Kuafuiibacteriia > Kuafuiibacteriales > Kuafuiibacteriaceae > JAUHYN01. The sequence goes on along the minus strand of JAVJQW010000023.1, from coordinate 283,330 downwards.
GCTGCGGGCCCGCGAGGAAGACGGGCAGCAGCCCGCGCACGCCGGCGAAGCGGCCCATCGGGACGGGCGCGCTGAAGCCGGCGGTCCCGCCGTAGAGCACGACGACGGTCGATCCCTCCAGGCTGAGCAGCACCGCGGCGAGGTCGTCGATCCCGTCGCCGTCGAAGTCTGCGGCGACGAGTCCGGCGATCGGCTGCGACGTGTCCTCGAAGAACGCGTTGTAGAGGGGCGTGGTCGCGCCGTACACGACCTCGATGCCGAACTCTCCTTCGAGCGCGACGGCGACGTCTCGTCGCCCGTCACCGTCGAAGTCTCCCGTCGCGGCGTACGACCATTCGTCGAGCTCCCCCGAGCTCGCTTCGTGACGCGTCCGCGCCGCGGCGCTGGACGTCGTGACCAGCGCCGCCTCGAACACGTAGTCGGCGCGGTCGTCACCGTCGAGGTCTTCGACCACCAGCAAGGTACAGACGTCGCCGCAGTCGACCCGCCCGTCGACGGCCGGCGCTGCGAACGTGAGGTCGCCGCGGCCCCGCGCGATCCGGATGTCACCCGTGGTCGTCGCGAAGAGGTCGAGGTCGCCGTCTGCGTCGGCGTCTGCGAGGGCCAGCTGGTTGACCGCTGCCCCGAACGCGACGGTCGTCGTGTCGCGCCACTCGAGCTCGTCGGTGCACGTCGCCACCGGGCCCCCGTCCTCGCAGCGCAGCTGCAACACCCGCACGTCCGATTCGCCGCCGAACGCCACCACGAGCTCGGGGAGTCCGTCACCGTCGAGGTCCCCCGCGACGGGGATCAGTTCGGACAGAGCCCGGTCGAGGACGTTCGGTTTGCTGGGCAGCCCGAACGTGGTCAGGGCCACGGTTCGCCCGACCTCCAGGAAGACGGCGATGAGATCCTGAAGCCCGCTCGAAGGGAGCCGCACCAGGCGCACGCGATCTCCGAGGTCGAACGGGAGCGCCGCGTTGGCCACCGCGCTCAGGTTGCGCTGCGCGTCGACGCCGTGGACCTGCACCCCGGCCCCCATCGGCGTCACCAGGCGCTGCGGGTTCGGCGCGGTCACCGCGGCCCGCATCGCGCGAGACATCGGAGCACCGGTCGTGAGGGAGCGTCGATCGAAGAACGCACCTTCGCCGTCCCCGAACAGGACGTTCGCGCCGCGCGCGTTCGTACCGATCAGATCGAAGTGGGTGTCACCGTCGAGGTCCGCCACCGCGAGCTGGTTGCCGACCGTCGCGTACGGAGAGCCGGGCGCGGCTCGGAACTGGCGGATGGGGAGGCGGCAGATCCGATCCGCGCCGCACTGACGGCCACCGGGGCAGTCCGATGAGGTGGAGCAGATGTACTGACAAGCGCCGGCGGTGCCGGGGCGCCCGCACTGACCTTCGTCGGTGTTGGTGTCGCAGTCTTCGCCGGCCATCGGCTCCCACACGCCGTTCCCGCACGTGTCGAGCTCCAGGGGCTCCAGCTCGCTGCAACCGAACAGCGCCAGCGTCGCGAGCACCATCCTCCGCATCGCCGCGTACATAACACGGTGCGCGATCGAGGACGCCACCCTGTTCGCGGTCACGCTGACCCCGAACCGAGGATCCACCGCCCCGATCGACCGCCGGGCGAGGGGTTCGTGCCACGGACCCACCCCGAAATCCCGCCCGCGCGGCCATGGCATCCCACCTGCACTCCCCAACCGGACCCATGAAGCGCCCACCCCGCTCTGCGCTCCTGCTGCTCTTGTTCTCCACCGGATGTGTCGGGGAGCTATCGTTCGACCCCGGCGCGGGCGACGCCACCTACGGCGGCGCCTTCGACCTCGCGACGGCGGATTCGCTGTGGGCCGAGCTGGAGGGGCACGAGTCCTGGCCCTCCTTCCCCGGCAAGGAGGGGATCGTGACGGGGGCGAGCCCGCACGGCGCCTACCAGACGCTGCACGTCAACGACGTCGCGGCCGCCGACCTCGACACCCTCGCGTTCGGGTCGGTGGTCGTGAAGCGCAACTTCGCCGACGAGGCCGCCACCGATCTGAAGGCGGTCACCGTGATGAAGCGCGTGCGCAACTTCAACCCCGAGCAGTTCGACTGGTTCTGGGCGCAGTACGATCCGGACGGCACCGTCGCGCTCGACGAATCCGGCACGCCGCTCGCGGGCGCCGTCGGCAAGGACGGGGGCGGGTGCATCGGGTGCCACGTCGGGGCCGGCGAGGACTACCTCTTCAGCAACGGCGCGACGCCGACGTTCGGCGGCGACCAGGATCTCGAGCGCGCCGGCACCCTCTGGGCGGCGATCGCGACGCACACGTCTTGGCCCTCCTTCACGGGCCTCGACGGGATGCAGCCCGGGACGAGCCCGCACGGCGACTACAACCAGTTCCACCTCAACGACGTCGCCGCCGCCGACGAGAGCGGGCTCGGCTCCGGGTCGATCATCGTGAAGCGCAACCACCTCACCGAGGACCCCGCGTCCATTGTGGCGATCACCGTCATGCAGCGGGTCGACGGTTTCGCGCCGGATCGTGGCGACTGGTTCTGGGCGAAGTTCACACCCGCGGGTGCGCTCGACACCAACGAAGCGGGGGTGCCGCTCGCGGGTCGCGTCGATGGCTGCACGGGGTGTCACGCCTCGGCGCCGGGCGACGACTTCGTCTTCGTGAACGACGGGGGGACCGAGGGATGAAACGTTTCGGTTGGTGGCTCGCGCTCTCGATCCTCCTGTTGCCGTCGGCCGCGTCGGCGCAGCACCGCGGCGTGTTGTTGGACTTCGAAGGTTGGCGCGCCGGCCTCGCGCGCAGCGCGGTGCTGGTGGGGCTGACCTCCTCCGTCGAGATCGTCGCGCGCTCGGACGTCTACGATCAGGGTGACGAGATCGGTGTGGACGCGACGACCGACGAGGGCGTCGCGAAGGTCGCGCGGGTGATGGGGCTGTCGGTGATCGTGAAGGGCCGCGTGACGCGACGCGGGCGGCGGTCGAAGACGAAGATCACCATCCTCGACGCCGACGGTCGTGTGCTCGTTGCCGGCACCGCGCCCGGGCCGCGCAACGGACGTGCGAAGAAGAAGATTCGTGCGGTCGCGAAGCGGTTGCTGAAGCGTGCGCTCGCCGACCTCCCCGAGCCCGACGAGGAAGCGATCCTCGACGAGCAGGTCGGCGAGTCACCGCGCCGTTTGATTCGTCCCGTGGTGCCGAAGGACGAGGCGCCCGAGATGACGGACCTCGAGGCTGCGAACGAGGAGCTGGGTCTGGACCCGGAGATCGACGATCCGAGCCCCGCGCCTTCGTTCACACCCCCCGAGCCGGAGCCCGAGCCCGAACCGGAGCCGACGCGTACCCAGACGTCGGTGCGTCCGCGCAAGAAGGCGGCGCGTCGTTTGATCGCGGCGCTCGGCGGGTTCACGTTCCGTTCGCGCACCGCGCGGATCGGTCAGACGGATCAGCGCAACGCACAACACGCGAGCGGCGCGTTCCCCGAGCTGTCGGTCGCGCTGCGCATCACGCCTTTCAAACCGAAGTCCACGCTCGGCCCGGCCTTCCTGCTGTTCGAAGGGAACTACGGGCTCGGGGTGTCGTCGTTGGAGCGTACGGATCCCGTGTCGTCGGACGCCTATCGGTTCGCGGCGTCCGTCGGATACACGTTCGACGTCGCGTTCCTCGACGTGGGCGGTGTGGTCGGTCTCGGGCACGACACCTTCGCGCTCGGCGACAACGGAGTGATGGGTGCGGCGCGTTATACGTACGTGCGGCTCGGCGGTGTCGCGCAGTGGCCGATCTCCACGTCGATCACGCTGACCGCGGAGGCGGGACTGCGCCCGGTGCTGAGCGCGGGTGAGCTGGGGACGCGGTACGGGCAGGGCTCGGGCGCGTTCGGGTTCGATCTCGCCGCAGGGCTGCTCGGCCGAACGCGGATCGGTTTCACATATGGCGTGACCGCGAGCTTCACCGGGTACGCGCTGTTGTTCTCGGCGCCAGGGCCGCTCTCGGGCGCGGTGACGGCGACCGGCGGATTCGACCGATCACTCGCGTTGAGCACACTCGTGGGTTGGAGCTTCTGAACGGTCGATTGTCGAGCGCGCGGCCATGTGCGAATGAGAGGCCATGCTCAGGCACGCGCTCTTGTTCGCCAGCTCTGCTCTCCTGATCACGACGGCCTGCTCCGGAGGGGACGACGACCTCTCCGACGATATCGTCGTCCGCGACGGGGGTGAGCCCGTCACCGACGGCGGCGATGGTGTCCGCGACGGCGGCGACGGTGTCCGCGACGGCGGCGACGAGCCGGGTCGCGACGCCGGGTTCCGCGACGGCGGTCCACGCGACGGCGGCCCCCTCGCGATGACGGGCCTCGACCAGCGCCCGAGCAACCCGACTTGCATCGCGCCCGCGCCGCCGAACGACGCGCAGGTGCAGATCGCGACGTCGCGGGTGTTCCAGTCGGCGGGGAACTTCAACCGGCCGCTCTTCATGACGCAGGCGCCGGGCGACACGTCGAACTGGTACCTCATGGAGCAGTCCGGGACGGTGTACCGCTTCGAGGACACGATGAACCCGGCGGCCGCGACGACGGTGCTCGACCTGACGGGTGTCGTGGACGACGGCCCGAACGAAGCGGGCCTGTTGGGTATGGCGTTCCACCCGGACTTCGCGACGAACCGGTACGTGTTCTTCTCGTACACCGAGCGGGTTGGCGGTGACCTGACTTCGCGCATCGTGCGGTACACGGCGAACGCGATGGGGACTTCGATCGACATCAACTCGGCGTCGCTGATCCTCGAGGTCGAGCAGCCGTACGGGAACCACAACGGCGGCATGATCGCCTTCGGCCCCGACGGCTACCTGTACATCGCGCTCGGTGACGGTGGTTCGGGCGGTGACCCGCTCGGGAGCGGTCAGAACATCAACACGTTGCTCGGTGCGATCCTCCGCATCGACATCGACAGCGGCTCGCCGTACGCGAGCCCGGCGACGAACCCCTTCGTGGGTGCGACGGGGCGCGATGAGATCTTCGCGTACGGGTTGCGCAACCCGTGGCGCTTCAGCTTCGACAGCGTGACCGGTGAGCTGTGGGCCGGCGACGTCGGGCAGAACGCACTCGAAGAGGTCGACATCGTGGAGCTCGGCGGCAACTACGGATGGAACATCCGCGAGGGCGACCGGTGCTACGGCAGCCCGAATTGCGACTCCGCCGGTCTGATCGATCCGGTGGCGGTGTACGGCCGCAACGAGGGGGTGTCGATCACGGGTGGCTACGTGTACCGCGGCACGCAGATCCCCGAGCTCATCGGTGTGTACCTCTACGCCGACTTCGGGAGCGGGCGCATGTGGGGCCTCTTCGAGGACCCCGCGACGGGTGAGCTCGTCGACGACGTGGTGCTCGACACGGGCAACAACATCGCGTCGTTCGCGGAGGGTGCGGACGGCGAGCTGTACATCCTCACCTTCGATGGCGGCATCCGGCGCATCGAGTCCAACACCAAGACGCCGGTCGACCCGTTCCCCACGATGCTGTCGGGCACTGGCTGCGTCGACACGAACGATGCAACCCAGCCTGCGGCGGGTTTGATCCCGTACACGGTGACGGCGCCGCTGTGGTCGGACGGTGCGGACAAGCGGCGCTGGATGGCGGTCCCGGACGGCGAGACGATCACGATCGACGCGGACGGTGACTTCGACTTCCCGAACGGCACGGTGCTGATGAAGGAGTTCACGCTGAACGGTCGCCGCGTCGAGACGCGGTTGTTCATGCGCCACCCGAACGGTCAGTGGGCGGGCTACACGTACGCGTGGAACCAGGCCGAAACCGACGCGCAGCTCACGGAGTCGAGCGTTCGTGTCGACGTGAACGGCACGTCGTGGCGCATCCCCAGCCGCGGCGAGTGCATGACGTGCCACACCGCGGCGGCGGGCCGGAGCCTCGGCCTCGAGCTCCTCCAGCTCAACGCGCCGCAGACCTACCCGACGACGGGCCGCACCGCGAACCAGATCGCGACGCTGAGCTCGATCGGCATGTTCGAAACGGCGCCCGCGGATCCGTCGACGCTCCCGTCCCTCGCGGCGTACGACAATCAGGCGGCCACGGCCGACGACCGCGCGCGCTCGTACTTCCACTCGAACTGCTCGAACTGCCACCGCACCGGCGGCCCCGCCCAGGGCGACCTCGACCTCCGCTTCACGACGGCCCTCGCCGACACCGCGATGTGCGACGCCCCGACCCAAGGCGCCTTCGGCATCGCCGACGCGCGGGTCGTGACGCCGGGGGATCCGGCCGCGTCGGTGCTGAGTTTCCGGATGGGGACGCTGGAGGCGCCGAGGATGCCGCCGTTGGCGAGCGAGGTGGTGGATGGCGTGGGGACGGGCGTCGTGGATGCTTGGATCACGGGGTTGGGGAGCTGTCCGTAGCCCAGGCTGACGAAGTCAGCCGGGCCCCTTGAACTTGAACTTGCCCTTTACCTTGCCCTCCCGCGGAGCGGCACCCCACCGCTGCGCGCGCCGAGCTTCAGGCCTCCTGAACGATTTCCAATCACGCAGACGTTGCCGATCACCGTCGACCCACGCATCCGGAGCGGATGGAACAGTTCGATCACGAGAGGCTCCACGTCTACCGGGTCACGATCGAGTTCGTCGCGCTCGCCCATAGAATCACCGCCACGATTCGAGGCTTCGGGCCGCTGAAGGACCAGCTTCACCGCGCGTCGACCTCCATCGCCAACAACATCGCCGAGGGAGCCGGCGAGTTCGCTCCGGCCGAGAAGCGCCGCTTCTATCGGATCGCGAGGCGCTCGGCGACGGAGTCGGCGGCGATCCTCGACACCGTCCGTTGCTGTCAGTTGTTGGACGACCACGCGCCGCTCGACGAGGGACGAGCGCTGCTGTTGGAGATCGTGAAGATGCTCACGAGTCTCGCCGTCGGCCGCGAGGGCAAGGTAAAGGGCAAGTTCAAGTTCAAGGGCGCCGGCTGACTGCGTCAGCGGTGCGTCAGCGGGCTAGAACATCGTGCAGGCCTGCGAGCTCGGCGTATACGTATCGATCGGCGTGATGATGCACGTCGACGCCGACGTGAACGTCACGGTCGCCACCCTCCAGAACTCGTTCGCCGAGCAGTTCCCCGACGCGGAGCCCGTGAACGTCGTCGAGTTGAAGACCTGCGTCGGCGTCGCGACGCCGCCGCAGTAGATCTCCACGGTCGCCGTGGTGCCCGACGCGCTCGAGTAGTGATGCACCGCCACGGTGTACGGTTGTCCGATCACCGGCGTGCTGACGCGGGTGTTCTCCGGGCCGAAGCCGGAGGTGTTGTCGACGTCGAGCTCCGGGTTCGGGCCGAAGCCGGCGCCGAAGCCGGTGTCCCAGATCGGCGTGCGGTTCGAGTAGTAGCAGTCGTCGGGGGACGTGAACCACGGCACCGTCGTCGCCGGGTTGTGCACGTGCAGGTCGTGGTCGCCGTTGCCGCTCCAACGCAGCGTGGCGACGAGGCCTTCGCCGAGGGCGTTCACGCGCGTCACGCAGGACGCGGTGCGGCCGACGTCGTCGAAGATGTCGACGCGGATGTCGTAGACGCCGACGATGAGCGCGAGGAAGTCCTCGGTCGCGGCGGTCGGTGGGTTCGGCGTCCACTGCCCCGGCGTGCCGGCGCCGCCCGCCGGGCTCGACACGATGTTCCACTGGTAACCCGTGATGTTCGCGCCCGCGACGCGGCCGGTGACCGCGAGCGACACCGGCGTGCCGACCGCCGTGGTGACCGTCGCCGGGCACGTGACCTCCAGGAGCGGCTCACCCACGCCGAACAGCGGGACGACCGGGTTCGAGTTGGTCACGCTCGAGATGTAGAAGCCGACCGTCGCGGTGTCGGTGCCGATGCGCGACGGCTGGTACTGCACCGGGACGTCGTGGAACGCGCCCGGCGCGATCATGATCGCGCTCGTCACCGGACCGTCGACCAGCGTGAACGGCGCCGGCGTCGCGGTCTGCGGGGGGACGAAGTCGACGTCGTTCATCAGGCACACGTCGTTGCCGACGTTCTCGACGCGGAAGCCGAGCAACGGCGCCTCCGAGAGGGGAACGTTGCCGAAGTTGATGTTCGGCGGCGTCACCGTGTACGCGCACGGCGGCAGCGTGATGCCCTCGCCGACGAGCACGACCTCGGGCGTGGGATCCGACAGGTCGTTCGTCGTCAGTCGGAGCGTCGACTCCACCATCCCGTCGACCTGCGGCTCGATCGTCACGTCCAGGATCTGCGCGTTGCCGGGCGCGACCACGAACGTCGTCGGCGAAGCCGAGAACGCGCCTGTGCCCGCGACGTCGGGCTCCACGTTCGACACCACGAGGTCGTCGTAGCCCACGTTCGTCACGAGCAGCCGCTTGGTGTGCGTGGTCTGCACCGCGACGATGCCGAAGTTGAGCAAGTCGGGTTGCACGACCACCGCCGGCCCTCCGCCGGCGCCGAGCAAGGTGACTTGCGAAGGCCGCAGCGGCGCGCCGTCCTGGTTCGCCGCTTCGACCACGAGCGTACCCATCACACTCGCGCCGAGGGTGGCTGCGGTCGGAGCGAACGTCACGGCGACGTCGAAGGTCTCGCCGCGGCGGATCGTCCCCACGGAGATCGGCATCACCGAGAACTCCGGCGCCGAGACGAGGTCGAGCGAGGCGCGCTGCACCTCGATCGGATCGTTCGCCGAGTTCTCGCAGGTGATCGTCGCGGTGCGCGTGCGCCCCGGGTTGATCGCGCCGAAGTCGAACGACTCCGGCGCACACGTCAGCGCCGAGTCCGTCCCGCGCCCGATCAGCGTCACCTCCACTTCGCACAGCTCGAAGTCGCAGTTCGACAGCACGAACCGCGCGCGGTCGCCGCGACCCTCGCCGATCTGCGAGGGCACGTATCGCACCGGCAGCGTGATCGAGGCACCGGGATCCAACGTGCCGAGAGAGCCGTCGGACTCGGCGGTCGCCTGCACGTCGAACATGCCGGTGCCGGCCGTGACCTCGACGTCGATGACGCCGCCGCGCACGTTCGTGAACAGCTCGATCGACTCCGAGAGCGCGTTGGTGACCTGTACGTTCATCGTCTCCACGCTCCCGAGGAGGACGGAGCCGAAGTCGACGGGGTTGGGCTCGACGATGAGGCCGCTCGCCACGCCGCGACCGCGGAGCGTGACTTCGAAGGCCTCGGCCTCCGTCACGAGCTTCACGATCGAGTCCGCCGGTTCGTCCATCGCCTCGAAGGGCCGGAACTTGATGCGCAGCTGCGAACCGTCGCCCGCGCGTACGTCGAAGGGGTCGTCGTCGATCTCGAACTGGTAGCGGGAACCGGAGATCGTCGCGTCGACCTCGACGTCGTCCACGGTGACGACCGCGCCGCCCTCGTTGGTGAGCTCCAGGTAGAGCGTCTTCTCGATACCGACCTGGACGTCACCGAAGTCGACGAGCTCGTCGAACACCAGCTTGCCCTCGAGCTGCGTGAGACCGGTGTCGTCGCAGCCAAGTGTGGTCGCGGTGAGGCCCAGGAGCGTCAGCGCGTACGTGGCGGCGGTCTTCGGCGACCCGATCCAGGTGTTCATCGTATATGAGTGCCCGGCGGGGACACTTTCCGTCACCTAGGTGTGACGAAAGATCCTACTACGCGTCACGCCCGACCTGGCCCGACGGGTCCAGGAGGGTGAGCAAACGCTGCACTTCCGTGTGGAAGGCGTCGATCTCGTCCTTCGCGAGCCGGGGAGACTTGGCCGCGGCGAGGCGCATCGGATCGATGTACTTCTTGTCGATGAGCGTCTCGAAGTGCAGGTGCGCCCCGGTGCTCAGGCCGGTCGAGCCGACGTAGCCGATCACCGTGCCCTGCTTGACGCGTTTGCCGCGTCGCGCGCGCTTCGCGAAGCCCGACAGGTGGGCGTAGTGGGTGACGAGGCCGTCGCGGTGGCGCAGCGCGACCATCTTTCCGAGGTGGCCTTCCCAGCCAGCCGACACCACGACGCCGTCCGCCGCCGCACGCACCGCGGCGCCGCGCGCCGCGCTGTAGTCGACGCCCCGGTGCATCCGACGCTGCCCGCGGATCGGGTGGTCGCGGTAACCGTAGCCGCTCGCGACGCGTGCGCCTGCGACCGGCGCGCGCAGGCGCGTGCTCTGCATCGGGTGCCCGTCCTGGTCGTAGTAGCCGCTGCCGTTCTTGCCTTCGTAGTGGAAGGCGCGCAGTCGTTTGTGCTGCGCCTTGTACTCGGCCGCGAGGATGCGTCCGTAGTCGAGGAGCTGACCTTCGATGGTGCGGCGCTCGACGACGACGCGTAGGTAGCGGTTCTCGTCGTCCTTGCTGCGCACGACGTTCTTGGGGAACAGGTCGTCGACGAGGAGCGCGAGCGTAGCGTCTTCGCCGATCGCTTCGAGGGCGTCGCGGAGCTTGCCGTTGATCGCCGTCTGCACCAGCACCGTCTCGGTACGCGCGGCGAGCTCCTCACGGTGGACGATGAGCCGATCTCGGAGGCTGCGCCGCGCGCATATCGCCGTCGTGAGGTGGGGGCGGTAGCGGAACCAGCTGATCGCGCCGTCGTCTCGGACGTGGATGTCCATCTGGTCACCGACGGCGAGCTGGCTGAGGTTGTGTTGGCGGCGCATCGAGCGTCGCAGCTTCGCGACCTCTTCGCGGTTGGCGCCGGCGTCGACGAGGATCTTCCCGAGACTGTCGCCCCAGGCCACCACCTTCCGCACTGTGCCTACCGGTGCGCGCTCGATCCCACATTTTGTGTCGGGGGTCAGATCCGCACCCCCCGGGAGCAGGAGCGCTTGCGTCACCAGGACGGTCTTGAGCGCGACGTCGAGCAAAAGCCGCCGCCTTCAAACCGCATTCGCGGTGCGCATGCAATCCTCACGGGATCCGTCATCTGTGCGACGCACCGCGTAAACGGTGCGCCACAGCCGTCATTCGTTCAGCAGCTCGTAGGTCTGCGCGCCCGTGTCGAGGAGGACGACCTCGCGCCGCCCCGCCAACCAGGTACCGCTGTTCAGGTAGAGCTGACCCCCCATCGAGGTCTTGCGGGGGCGGTGCGTGTGGCCGTTCACGACGACGTCGGCGCCCATCTGCTCTGCAATCTGCGTTGCTCCGTGCACGTAGACGGCGAGATCCTTCTTGTGGGCGTCGGGCGTCGGGGCGCCCTTGTGCTGGTCCACGTGGTGGGTGACCGGCAGTCCGGCGCGTTCGAGGACGCCGCCCATCCAGACGCCGAGGCGCGAGAACGGCGCGCGGCCCCGCGCGAGGCGATCCATCTGGTGGCCGTGGAAGAACGCGATCTTGGTCCCGTGGTCCTCCTCGACGAGAAACTCCGGGGCGCCGAGCACCTTCTTCGCCACGACGTCGTGGTTGCCGAAGACGTACCGGTAGCGCGGGTCCTCGACGATGCGCTTCGTGAGGCGCGGGTAGGCCTCCATCGCGCCGCGTAGCTCGGAGGCGAGGGTGCCGGGCGCTCCGCCGCGCAGCGTCTCGAACACGTCGCCGAGGAGGACGACGCGATCCACCGCGCGCTCGAGCTTCTCGAGCATCCGGATGAGTCCGTCCTCCGCTTCGTCGGCGCGGCAGAACCGGTCGAGGCGGTTCTTCTTGCCGATGTGGAGGTCGCTGAGCACGGCGATCTGCATGCGCCGACTTCATCTTGGGCGGTTCGAGCGCGCGACGTCAAAGAGGCGAGAGGCGCGACGCCGATCTGGGGTAGCTTCGGCGCGTGCGGTGGTGGGCCCTCACGCTCGTTATGTTGTCGGCGTGCAAGAGCCCGGCGCTCGAGACCTGCGACAAGGAAGAGCGCCTGTTCGGTCGCCCCACCGCCGACACCGGGCTGACCGACGCCCAGTGCGCCCCGTCCTGCGCGTCGTGTAACTGGACCGCGCCGTCGCTCACGCGCGCGACCTTCGACGGGTGGGCGGCGCTCGAGCTCGCGACGCCCTACGCCGAGGTGACCGAGGATCCGTACGAAGCCGCGGCGCCGACGATCCCCGCCGACGCGGTGTGCGGCGTCCACGTCGACGGCGCGACGTACCGCCTCGTCGACTACGCCACGCCCGACGCGGCGGCGGACGCGGACGCGATCATCACCCACCGCGGCGTGTGCGGCGTGTGCTCGACGCTCGACGACCTCGCCGTCTACGCCGGCGTCGGCGACCTCACGAAGCCCGTGCGTCAGTGCGGCCTCGACCACATCTTCGGGACGCAGGAGGAGCACCTCGCGTGCCTGATGAACCTCGGCTTCACGCGACCGTGCGCGCAGATCTGGTACTTCAACACCAAACACACGCAGGCGGAGTGCGCCGACGAATGTTTCTCGGCGATCGACGACCCGTACCACCTCGACGACGGCGCGCTGAACCCGTGCCTACGTTGCGACGAGCAGCTGAGCGGTCCGGTGTTCAAGGCGATCGCGGGACGCACGCGTCGCAACAGCGGACTCGCGACTGCGTTGTGTCGACCGTGTGACTCCGTCACGCCGCTCGCGCACGACTACCTCGAACGTTCGACGCGGTAGAACTCCACGACGGAGTCGAGCGCGGCCTTCGCGGCGGCGGCGTCCGACCAGCCGGTGACCTTCGCCCACTTGTCGGGCTCGAACTTCTTGTAGCCGTCGAACCAGGTCGCGATGCGTTTCTTCTCCGCGTCGTCGAGCGTGAGCTCCGTGTCGACGGGCACGAGGACGAGCTTCGGGTCGGGGCCCTTCTCGTCGTCCATGTGCATCAGCGCGACGATCCGTGTCTTCACGATCGTCCCGCCCTCGAGCGGCGGCCCCAGGACGAGGACGTCGTAGGGGTCGCCGTCGAACGCCATGGTCTGCGGGATGAAGCCGTAGTTCGTCGGGTAGCCGCCGAGCGACGGATCGAGGACCCGGTCCACGACGCGTTCGTTCTTCGCGAGATCGAACTCGTACTTGTCGGAGGTCCCACGGGGGATCTCGATGTACGCGTTCACGAGCTCGCCGTCGTAGGCCGGGACGTCGCGCCACTGGTGGTCGGACGCCACGCTGGATGTCTTCGCGATCGACGCGGCGAGCTTTTCGCGGTGGACGTCGGTGAACCGTTCGCGGCTCTGCGACGTGGACGCGCAGGCGCAGAGGAGCAGCGGGAGGAGGAGCCGACGCACGCGCCGACTCTAACCCGTCGCGCAGCTCGGTGGTCGCGCGGGCTCGTCCGAATGCAGACGTCGACGACGTGGCTCGTGCCGCGACAACGCCGGTCAGTGTTCGACGGTGAGGCTCGCCGCGATGCGCCGCAGCAGGTTGGCGCGCCCCTTCACTTCTTGTTCGGCGACGGTCAGCGACATCACGATGACGCCGTCCGAGCCACGGACGAAATACTGGAGCTGCCTGACCCTGACGCGCTCCTGAGTCATGAAACGATGCTCGAGCACGTACGCACTCTGCCCGGCGATCGTCTCCTCACGCTCCGACACCAGCTCGTGTTTCTTCGTCGCCCGTTTGATGTCCGGGACCTGCCGCTTCGCGTAGTCCTCGAGCGGCTCCTCGACGCCGAAGTCGCGGGTGACCACGACGTTCGGCGCGAACTGCTTCGAGTCGCGGCCCGCGAGGGTCACGACGGTTTCGTTCCGCCACTCGGACGGAACCTCGAAGCTGAGGTCGTTGAATCGAAGACGTTCCACGCGCCCCTTCGAACATCGGCGGCGTGTGAGAGAAGTTGCGTGGAATAGACGACCGAGTCGGAATCAGCGCGGATACTGGCCGAGGTAGACGCCCGGTAGCCGCAGGTCGGGCGCGCCGAACAGCTCGTAGACGCCCTCCGTCTGGAAGGTGAATCGGACGTGCCCGCTGCGCAGCGTCCCCACACCAGCGCCGACCTGATCGTCGAAGCCACCGATCCGGCGTCGGAACGTGACGACCCCCGGCGCGCGGAGCGCGGCGACGAACCCGTCGAGCCCGTCGTCGCGCGGGAAGTCGGGGCCGAGCGGCGTCGCGCCCCGGAGCGTGCCGGTGATCCAGAAGCGCCCATACCGATCCACCGCACCGGCTTCGACGACGTCGAGCTCCTCGCTCCCGTAGCGCGCGACCTCGAAGTCGTCGAGGCCGGGCGCGAAACGCAGCACGAGGATGTCGGCCTGCCCGCGCGAGACGAGGCGCTCGCCGACGTCGATCGCGCCGCGGAACGTCCCGGCGATCCACAGCGCTTGCGTGGCCTCGTCGACGGCGAGCACGGCGAGCTCGGCCGAGCCGTCGCCGTCGAACACCCGACCGCGCACCGGCACGCCGAACGGATCGATCTCCAAGAGGTAGGGGCGCGGTGAGCTCGATTCGAGGCGGACGGCGCCGAGGTCGAGCACGCCGTCCACGGTGCCGGTCACGTAGACCCCTTCCGTGGGGGTGACGGCGACGCCGCTGACCGCGTCGTTCCCCGGACTCTCGAGTCCGAGGAGCCACGCGACGCGATCTTCGGCGTCGATCTTCGCGACGAAGGCGTCGTTGGTGCCGTCGCCCATGATGCGCTCGCCCGCGATCTCGAGTGACTGCGCGAAGCGGCCGGCGACGTAGATCTGATCGAGCGCGTCGACCGCGAGCCCGTTCACGAACGTGTCGGCGGGTGACGTGATGTGCACGATGCGTCGCGACTCGAGGCGGGCGACGACCGTGTCGAAGCCGCCGGGCGCCGTGATCGTCTCGCCGAACACCGTGATCGAGCGGCGGAACCCCGCGGACACCACCGGCTCGGTGGTCCACGCGGTACGGACCACCTCGACGTCGTCGAAGACGAACCCCGCGCTCGCCGGGGTGTCGTCGATCCGCACGAACGAAGTCCCGCGATCCGTCGACAGCTGCTCGCGCTCGTAGTGCAGCGGCCCGGTGTGACGGGCGGCCAAGAGCACGTCCCCGTCGGGGCCGACCGCCGTGCCCTGCAGCGTAACCTCCCCGTTGCGGCTCCACAGCCGGGTCAGCGCGATATCCAGGGGCGGCGGCTGCAGCGCCTCGACCGGCGCGGCGTTGCAGCCCACCAGGAGCACGAGCCACACCGCGCGACGCACGCGGCGGAGCGTGCCTCAGGCGGGTCCGACGACGCCAGATATCGGGGCTTCCACTGGGTTGTCGTTTGTCTACCGATCGGTAGACAGTGGCCGACAGAGCGGTCGATGGAGGTTCGGGCTCAAATCCTGGAGGAGGCCACGCGGCTGATCGCTGCGCGCGGCTTCGAAGGCACGTCATTGCAGGCGGTCGCCGACGCGGTCGGCGTGAAGAAGCCGTCGGTGCTCTACCACTTCCCGTCGAAGAAGGTGTTGGGGCAGGCGGTGCTCGACGAGCTGCTTTCGCGGTGGAACGAGATCCTCCCCAAGCTGTTGATGGCTTCCGCGCTGACCGGCCTCGCGAAGTTCGACGCCGTGATGCACGAGCTGTGCGACTTCTTCGCGAAGGACACGGACCGTGCGCGCCTCATCGTTCGTGAGCTCCTCGATCGCAGCGGCGACACCAAGAGCGTGATGGAGCAGCAGGTTCGGCCTTGGGTCGACGTCGTCGCTTCGTACATCGAGAAGGGGCAGGCGTCGGGGCAGATCCAAGCCGACGTCGATCCCCCGTCCTACGTCCTCCACATCTCGTGCCTCGCGCTCGCGAGTTTCTCGACGTCGGACGCATTCAACACCGCCCTCGGCAAACGCACGCGAGGGCGCGTTCATCCGCGCGCGCAGGCGGAGCTGATCCGCATCGCGCGCACCAGCCTGTTCGAGGAGAGCTACCTCTCCCACCAGTCCAACAAATCAGGAGAAAAGTGATGGCCAGCTTCTACACCGACAACGACGACCTGAAGTTCTACGTCGAGAAGGGCATCGACTGGGCGCCGATCGTGGAGCTCACGGAGTTCTTCCACCGCTCACCCGACGGCTTCGACAAGGCGGAGGACGCCGTCGAGATGTACCGCGACATCCTCGCGCTCGTGGGGGACTTCAGCGCGGAGGAGATCGCATCGCGCGCCGCGCAGATCGATCGCGAAGGGATGGAGATGAAGGACGGCGAAGTCGTCTTCTGCGGGCCGCTCCAAGAGATCTTCGACCAGCTCAAAGCGCTGGAGCTGCACGGCCTCACCATCCCGCGCGAGCTCGGCGGCCAGAACTGCCCGCTCACGGTGTTCTACCTCGCGAGCGAGCTGCTCGCGCGCGGCGACATCTCCGTCATGACGCACAACAGCTTCCACGGCGCGATGGCGATGGCGATGCTCGTGTACTCGCTCCAGGAGGGCTCGACGAAGTTCGACCTCGAGCGCGGCGTCATCGCCGAGACCCGCTTCGCGGACGCCATCGAGGAGATCCGCAGCGGCCAGGCGTGGGGCGCGATGGACATCACCGAGCCGAACGCCGGCAGCGACATGGCGCGGCTGTCGTGCGTCGCGAAGGAAGAGGACGGCCAGTGGTTCCTCACCGGCTCGAAGATCTTCATCACCTCCGGGCACGGCAAATATCACTTCGTCATCGCGCGCACCGAGGACGCGAAGGACCCGGACGATCCGATGGCCGGCCTGAAGGGGCTGTCGATGTTCCTGGCCAAGGCGTACGACGACACCGAGGACGGGCGGAAGCGCTACGTCGAGATCGATCGCCTCGAGGAGAAGCTCGGCCACCACGGTTCGGCGACGACCTCCCTCACGTTCGATCGTTCACCCGCGCAGCTCATCGGGAAACGCGGCGAAGGTTTCAAGTACATGCTGCTCCTGATGAACAACGCACGCGTCGGCGTGGGGTTCGAGTCGCTCGGGCTGTGTGAGTCGGCGTACCGGATGGCGAAGGCGTACGCCGAAGAGCGGGTGTCGATGGGCAAGACGATCGACCGCCACGAGATGATCGCCGAGTACCTCGAAGAGATGCAGACCGACATCCAGGCGATTCGCGCGCTCGGCGTGACGTGTGCGGTGAACGAGGAGATGGCGCAGAAGACGAAGATGCTCCTCGACGCCGGGTTCGTCGCGGACGCGGATCGGAAGGAACACGAGCGGCGGCAGAAACGCTTCGCGCGTAAGTCGCGGCGGCTCACGCCGTTGCTCAAGTACTTCGCGTCGGAGAAGGCGGTGGAGATGGCGCGACGCTGCATCCAGATCCACGGCGGCGTCGGGTACACGACGGAGTACGGCGGCGAGAAGCTGCTGCGCGACGCGATGGTGCTGCCGATCTACGAGGGCACGTCGCAGATCCAATCGCTGATGGTGATGAAGGATGTGCTGATGGGCGTCCTCGAGAACCCGCGGCGGTTCGCGCGCAAGGTCGCGCAGACGAAGTGGCGCGCGGCCTCGGCGCGGGATCCGCTGGAGCGTCGCGTGGCGAGGTTGCAGGCGCTCGCGCTGTCGAGTCAGCAGCACCTCCTCACACGCACGGCGGCCGCCAAGTTCAGTACGCTGAAGGGGCAGCCGGTGCAGGAGTGGCCGCAGCGGTTCCTCGAGAACTGGGATCCCAAGCGCGACTTCTCGTACGCGATGCTGCACGCCGAGCGGCTGACGCAGCAGCTGATCGACGAAGCGGTCGTGGAGATCCTGCTCGAGCAGGCGCGCGCTTACCCGGAGCGGCGTGAGGTGCTGGAGCGCTACCTCGAGCGCGCCGAGCCGCGGGCGCGTTTCCTCCACGACCAGATCACGACGACCGGCGGCCGCCTGCTCGCGCGCCTCGAAGCCGAGGACGCGGCGGCGTCGACGCAGAAGGCTTCGTAGAACGCCGGAACCAACGCGCCTCGCGTCGTGTCGGTTGAACATGACGCGGGGCAAACAGGTCACCTTCCTCTGGCAAGACACGGTGCTCGACACCGTGCACCTCCCCGCGGGGCAGACGCTCGCGCGTGGGCCCATCGACGTCCACGTCGATGCGGAGCGCATCGAACGCGACGGGCTCGTGATTCGTTCGCAGTCGGTCGACGCGGCGGAACGACCGCAGCGGGTATCGACGCTCGACTGGGGCGTCGCGCGGGTCTTCGCGATCTCCATGTTGGCGCACGTGTTCTTCGTGGCCGCCGCGTGGGTCACGCCGCCGACGCGGCCGTTCGAATTCAACGGGCTCGCTCGCGTGCGTCCGGACATCAAGGTCTACCGAACGCGGAGCCCGGACCCGAGGTACAAGCCGCTCGACCTCGCCGGTCGCATCGGGGCCGGTCGGCACCGCGGCGATGAAGGGCGCTTCGGTCCGAAGGCACCGCTGCGTGACGCCGCGCCGTCGAAGAAGGCCGGCGGTGGCAGCGATCGCGACATCGCGATGAGCTCGGGTCTCCTCGGCGCGCTCGCGAGCGGCGGCGCCCTCGAAGGGCTCCTCGGCGCCGGCGGGCTCGGCGCGGGGATCAACGAAGCCATGGGGGGCCTGCGCGGTACCGCCATGGGCGACGCGGGTGGTGCCGGCGGGCTCGGCACGCGCGGTCACGGCCCGGGCGGCGGCGGTCGTTCGATCGGGATCGGCGGCATCGGGATCGGCCCGGGGCGCGGGCGCCCCGGCGGCGCGAACATCAACCTCGGCGGGCGCGGTCGACACCTGCACTCGCCGGTGCGGCCCGGCGGGCGCATCATCCTGAACGACGGGCTCGACAAGGCGGCGGTCGGTCGGGTCATTCGTCGCAACCTCGCGCGGTTCAGGTTCTGCTACGAGCGCGAGCTCAACGCGAACCCGAACCTCCGCGGGCGGGTGTCGCTGCGCTTCAAGATCCTCCCCACCGGCTCGGTCGCGTCGGCCGGAGTGCAGGAGTCCTCGCTGGACAGCGCGGTCGTGGAGGGCTGCGTGGTGCGGGTGATGCGGACGCTGAAGTTCCCGAAGCCGCGCGGCGGGGGCGTGGTGATCGTGACCTACCCGTTCATGATGGACGCCATCTGAGCCGGGGCCGAATGTCCCGGTCCGCAGGACCGGGGTCGGCAACTCGCATACACCTGCCGGCGATAACTCCGAGCGAGATGTCGGCAGGGGTCGTACCGCGCTTCCAATTCCGCACCGAGCACTTCGTCGGTCCCGACCACGGTTACCCGGGGGAGTATCAGACCGAGCTGAGGAGTGGGCACCGTTTCCGGCCGAACGCCGGACGGTTGCAACACGACTTGCAGAAGTTCGTCGACGACGGGACCAAGCTCACCGCGAGCGCGGCCAAACGCATCGTCGAGGCCGCGAAGAGCGAGCTCGATGGCACCAACCTCGAGATCTCCGTCTTCGGCCAACAGATCGGCGCGTTCCTGAACGAGTTTGCGGACCGGGTCGAGCCCGACGGGCAGCAGACGCTCGTCGAGGCCTTCGGCGCGGAGGTCGAGAAGGCGCTCGCGCAGCGCTTCGTCGGGTTGCATCACCTGCACGTGATGACGGCGGACGGCGTCATCACCGACGACGAAGTCGACGCGTTCGAGAAGGACAAGAAGTCCCACGTCCAGCCCGAGCTCATCGCCCCGCTGGTGACGAACCAGGGGCTGAAGTTCGAGGGCAACGCGCTGGTTCGCCTCCGCGCGATGACCGGGCGCAACGCCGGGGGCCTCGAGCTGCAGATGCTCGTCACGAAGCACCTCAGGAAGTCGCCGAAGGTCGCCGACGTCCAGGCGGTCATCGACGCGGTCACCCGCGTCGTCGCCGACGACGTGAAGGGCAACTACGGGACGGTCACGCGCGAGGGGGTCGTGGCCCGCCTCGAAGGAGCGCTCGCCGCGGCCGGTCTGCCCTCCGCCGACCAGCTCCCGCTCCCCGCCGCGGCGCGGAAGCGCCTCGACGCGTTCGTCGACGGGAGCGAAGCGATCCATGACGCGATCGGCGCGCTCGCCAAGGCGCCGTCGGACGACAACGCGGTCGAGCTGGCGCGGGCGATCAAGTGGCGCGTCCCGATCCCTCAACGCCTTCGCGAGATGAACCGCGACTTCCTCGTGCAGCGCGATCAGCGCCTCGAGTACGCGCGGCAGCTCGGCGTCCTGCTCGGGGACGACTACGCCTACGCGCCTGACATCGGCGACCGGGGGAAGTTCGAGCTCGACCTCGCGGTCTACGGGACGAAGACCGCCGAGGCGCGTCGCGCGCTGCGCTCGCCGGATTTGTTGGGGCTGATCCGCCAGACCCAGGGGGTGTGCCTCGCCGGCCAGGAGCTTCGCCTCCCGCACCCGGCCGAACCCAAGAGCCAGGTCGTGATCGCCGCGCGGTCCAACAACGCGCAGTACAACAGCGTGCACCTGGAGGTCTCCGCGTACGGCGAAGAGAAGATGGCGTTCGATGCGGCGAAGGATCCGCCGATCACGTTCATCACCGGCCGCGAGCAACGCCCGGCGAGCGACGAAGAGGTCGGGCGCCTCCTCGCGGACTCCGATCTCACGGAGCTGGTGCGTCGCTTCCTGATCGATTCGGCGTCGACGCTGTAGCGCGCCCCTTCCAAATCGCGAACAGCGCCGGGTACACCGTCAGCTCCAGCAGGAACGACGTCACCAAGCCCCCGACCATCGGCGCGGCGATTCGGCGCATCACGTCGGAGCCGGTCCCCGTGCTCCACAGGATCGGCACGAGCCCCACGATCCCGGTCAGCACCGTCATCAGCTTGGGTCGCACGCGGTGGGCGGCGCCGCGTTCGATGACGTCGACGAGCGGCTCGCCGTCCTGGCGATCGCGGTACGCGAGCTTCAAGTACAGCAGCATCACGACGCCGGTCTCCGCGTCGAGGCCGGCGAGCGCGATGAGCCCGACCCACACCGCGACGCTCAGGTTGTAGCCGAGCCCGAACAGGAGCCACACCGCGCCGACGAGCGAGAACGGCACCGCGAGCAACACGATCGCGGTCTCGGTGAGCGAGCCGGTGTTCCAGTACAACAGCAGCACGACGAGGAAGAGCGTCAGCGGTAGCACCAACGTCAGCTGCGCCTTCGCGCGTTCGAGGTGCGAGAACTGCCCGGCCCACCCGACGCGCACCCCCGCGGGGAGGTCCAGCCCCGCGACGACGGCCTGCGCGCGCTCCACGTAGTCCTGCAGCGGGACGTCGCCCGGATCGACGAACACAAAACCGACGAGCGCGCCGGCCTCGCTGCGGATCATCGGCGGCCCGGTGCGGAAGTGGACGTCGGCGACCTGGGAGATCGGGATGTGCGCGCCGGACGGGGTGGTGACGAGGACCTCCTCCAGCGCGTCCGGGGTGTCGCGGAAGTCGCGCGCGTAGCGCACGTTGACCGGGTAGCGCTCGCGGCCGTCCACGATCTGGGAGACGTTCATGCCGCCGATCGCGGAGGTCACGATCGTGTTCACGTCCTCGACCGACAAGCCGTAGCGTGCGGCGTCGCGCCGACGCACTTCGAAGTCGACGAAGAACCCTCCGGTCGAACGTTCGGCGAAGGCGCTCCGCGTGCCTTCGATCTCGGCGACCGCCTTCTCCACCCGCACGGCGGCGTCTTCGATCGTCTTCAGATCGTCGCCGAAGATCTGGATGCCGATCGGGCTGCGAACGCCCGTCGAGAGCATCTCGGTGCGCGTCTGGATCGGCATCCACCAGACGTTGGGCATGCCGGGGTAGCGCATTCGTTCGTCGAGCTCGTCGATCAACGCGTCGGTCGTGAGCCCGGGGCGCCACGCCTCGCGTGGCTTCAGCACGATCACCGTCTCCGCCATCGACAGCGGTGCCGGATCCGTCGCTGTCTCGGCGCGCCCCATCTTGCCGAACACCGAAACGACCTCCGGAACCTTCTTCAGCTCGCGGTTCATCGACCGGACCACGTTGGCGGCCTCGGTGATCGACATGCCGGGCGGGGACGTCGGCATGTACAGCAGCGCCCCCTCGTCGAGCGGAGGCATGAACTCCGAACCGATCCGCGCGAACACAGGAACGGTCGTGGCGACGATCAGCACGGCGACGATCACCACCGCGAAGCGGTGGCGCACCACGAACCGAACCACGGGGCGGTACAGGGCGACGAGGAGGTGCTCGAGGCGGCTCGCGGACTTCGCGCGCCGGACGAGGAGCACCACGAGTGCGGGCGTGAGCGTCACCGCCATCAACGCGGCGAAGCCCATCGCGTACGTCTTCGTGAACGCGAGCGGTTTGAAGAGCCGACCCTCCGTCGCCTGCAACGTGAAGACGGGGATGAACGACACCGTGATCACGAGCAGTGAGAAGAAGATCGACGGTCCGACCTCCTGCATCGCGCGGATCACCGCCGCGCGACGTGCCTCGCCCTCCAGCTCTCGACCTTCGAGGGTGGTGTGGACGTTCTCGATGATGATGATCGAGGCGTCGACCATCGCGCCGATCGCGACCGCGATCCCGCCGAGCGACATGATGTTGGCGGTGAGCCCTTGCGCCGCCATCGGGATGAACGCCAGCGCGACGGCGACGGGTAGGGTGACGATCGGGATCACCGCGCTGCGCAGGCTGAGCAGGAACAGGAAGATGACGATCGCGACCACGAGCATCTCTTCGAGGAGCGTCGTCGCGAGGGTGTCGATCGCCCGCTCGATGAGCTCGGAGCGGTCGTAGACGACCTCGAGCTCGACGCCGTCCGGGAGCCCGGCGCGCACCGATTCGAGGCGCGCCTTCACGCGGTCGATCGTGGCGAGGGCGTTTTCGCCGTAGCGCATCACGACGATGCCACCGACGACCTCGCCTTCGCCGTTCAGCTCCGCGACGCCGCGGCGTTGGTCGGGCCCGATCACCACGCGACCCAGCTCACCGATCGTGACCGGAGTGCCGTCCTCGCCGGTCTTCACGACGACCGCTTCGAGGTCCTCGGTGGTCTTCACGTAGCCGCGGCCGCGGATCATGTGTTCGTGGCCGGCGATCTCCACGGTGCGTCCGCCGACGTCGGCGTTCGACGCGCGCACCGCCTTCACGACGGTGGGCACGGAGACGCCGAAGGCCTGCAGGCGAACAGGGTCGAGCGTGACCTGGTACTGCTTCACGAATCCGCCGACGGACGCCACCTCCGCGACGCCCGGGACGCTCTGCAGCGCGTAGCGAACGTCGAAGTCCTGCAGCGAGCGCAGTGCGGCGAGGTCGTGTTCGCCGGAGCGATCCACCAGCGCGTACTGAAAGACCCAGCCGACGCCGGTCGCGTCGGGGCCGAGCTTCGGCGTGACGCCGTCCGGCAACGCCGCGCCCGCCATGTACTCGACGATGCGGCTGCGCGCCCAGTACAGGTCGGTGCCGTCCTCGAAGACGACGTACACGAACGACAGCCCGAAGAACGACTGCCCGCGCACGAACTTCACCTTCGGTGCACCGAGCAACGACGACGAGAGCGGGTACGTGATCTGGTCCTCCACCAGATCCGGGCTCCGCCCCGGCCACTCCGTCAGGATGATCACCTGCGTATCCGAGAGGTCCGGGATCGCGTCGAGCTTCGTGTCACGGATCGCGTACCCCGCCCACACGAGCAGCGCCGCGACGAACAACAGCGTCGTCCACGGCGCGCGCGCGCACGCTTCGATCAAACGAGCGACGAGGCGATTCACTCGTCGCTCCAGTACCGCGCCGCCGAACGCAGCCGGCTCTCGGCGGCGACGAGGAAGTTGCCGGACACCACGACGCGGTCGCCGGGTTTCAGCCCTTCGCGGATCTCGATCCTTCCGTTCGCGCGAAGCCCCGTCGTGACCTCGACGGGGGTGAGCCGATCTCCGTCGCGCTCCACGAACACCAACCGCGTCCGCCCGGCGAACAACACGGCGTCCTCGGGGACCTGCAGCACTTCGCCCACGGGGATGGAGAAGGTCGCGTCCGCGTACATCCCCGGTTTGTAGTGGCCGTCCGGGTTGTCGAGCGCGACGCGTGCGACGACGCTGCGGGTCGCGCCGTCGAGGTACGGGAGCACCTGCACCACGCGCCCCGTCGCTGCCGGGCCGGCGACGTGCGCGAGCTCGACCTTCACCTCCTGGCCGACGGCGACGAGCGAAGCGTCCTCTTCGAACAAACGTGCTTCGAGCCAGACGGAGTCGAGGGCGGCGACGCGGAAGAGGCGCGTCCCGGCGTCGGCGTGCGTGCCCTCGACGATGTTCTTGTCGATGACGAAGCCGCTCGCGGGCGCGCGGATCGGGATCGCTTCGTGGGGCGTGCGGCGCTTCTTCAACGCTTCGATGTCGCGCTGCGCGACGCCGAGGAGGCTCAGCTTCCGTTCGAACGTCGCGAGGGAGCGACGGTCCGCCCCCCGCGCCAAGACGTCCAACAGCTGCAGCTCCGCCGCGTACACGTCCGGGCTGTACAGCGTGCAGAGGACCTGCCCGCGCGAGACCCGTTGGCCGGACACACGCGCGGCGAGCGCGACGACCCACCCGTGGACGCGTGGCGCGACGTCGAAGAGGCGCGCCTCGTCGTACGCGACGTCGCCGAAGGCACGCAGCTCGCGCGTGATGGGCTGCACGGTGACCTCGGCGGTGCGGATGCCGACGTTCTTCCGCGTCGCGGAGTCGATGACGACGGTGCCGGTCTCCAGCTCGGACTGTTTCACCGGGGTCAACGGCATCCCGCAGATCGGGCACTTGCCCGGCTCCGCGCTCTTCACGGACGGGTGCATCGGGCACGTGTAGTGCGCGACTTGGTCGTGTCCTTCGTGCGCGGGCTGCGACGCGGGGCGTGACGCGGGCTGCGACGCTGGTTGGGCGTAGGCGATGGACGAGGTGAGCAGCGAGAGGAGGACGATGAAGCGCATGGCTTACTCCTTCGCGCCGGGGATCATCCCGGCGGCACGCCACGCGCGCGCGGCGGCGATCGACATGTCCGCTTCGGCGCGGTGTCGTTCCAAGGACAGGGTGAGGAGCTCGCGCTGCGCATCGATGACGCCCGCGAAGCTCCCGAGCCCGGACTCGAGCTCGGACTGCGCGGCGGCGACGCGCTCGCGCGCGAGGCCGAGCAGCTCACCGTCGTACAGCGCGACGATGCGTCTCGCGGCGGCCATCTGCGTGGAGGCCGCGTCGAGCGCGTAGGCGAGGTCGTCTTCGACGGCCTTGCGTTGCTCGGCGAGGCGCTGCTGTTCGGCGGCGACCTCCTGCTCCTTGGCTTCGCGACGACCGAGCGCGAGCGGGATCTGCACGCCGACGCCGACCATGAACCGGTGCGACAGCTGCGCCCACATCGAGCTGTACGTCCCGCCGACGGTGAGGTCCGGGAAGTAGTCGAGCCGCGCCGACTCCGCCTGCGCGCTCGTCATGCGAAGCGACGCGTCGATGCGCAGGAGCTCCGGGGCGGTCGACCGTTCGCCGGGGAGGACCGCGAGCGGCGCCCCGTCGAGGACGAGGGCCTCGGCGTTGGGGCCCCGGTGCATCAGCGCGTCGAGCCGCGCGAGGAGCACGGCACGTTGGCTCGCGAGATCGATCAGGCGGTGCCGCGTATGGAGGAGCGCCGCCTCGGCGCGCAAGACATCTTGCCGAAGCGCCTGGCCGGTCGCGTAGCGTGCGTCGGCTGTGGCGCGGAGCGTCTCGAGCAGCTCGACGTGTTGCCCGAAGATCGACTCCGCGCGCGTGACGTAAGCGACCTCGTCGAACAGCCGCGAGGTCTCGAGCGCGAGGTCGAGCGCGAGGGCTTCGGTCGACGCCTTCGCGCCGTCCGCTTCCGCACGCGCTGCTGCCTCCATCTGTCCGCGTTTCCCGAACCACGGGATGCGCTGCTGCACGTCGATCGCCTGCCCGTAGCGGACGCGGTCGTCGAAGATGCTCGGCGGCGAGAACCGGTACGCGACCATCGGGTCGGGCCAGGCGTCGGCGCCGTCGGCGGCGAAGCGAGCTCGTGCTTCGGCCGAGGCCGAGGCGCGAAGCCGCGGGTTTTGGTCGACGACCCGTGCGATGAGCGCGCTGCGGCTCAGCGTGGGGGTCGACGTGGCGACGGCCGCAAGTACGACCGCGCCCATCGTGGTGAACACCATGGGGTCCTCCGTTCGTCGCGAAGAGAAGTGCGCGAAGGAGGGCGTTTCAGATCAGCAGGGCGCGATGTTCGATGAACAAGGGGGGGCCCCCGGGGGGACCGCGTGCGTACGTGAAGCGCGCGAGGGGCGCGGGTACGGGCTGCGGGAGGGCGAAGATCAGCGCCGGCGTCGCGACGAAGGACACCGCGGGGGCGTCGGGCGCGGCGGTGGCGCGTTCGTCCTGCTCGAGCGAGGCGACGGCGCAGCAGCCGTGGTGCCCGAGCTCCTCGATGCGGGGGCCTGCCGGTTCTTCGTCGCCGGCGCAGCAGGGGTGCTGGCTGACCTCGCCCATCCCGGCGCAGAAGTAGACCGTCGCGTCGACACCCGTCGTCGCGAGGATCACCCACAGGGCCAAGAAGCTGGCGAACAGACGCCGCACTGCGCGCATCGTACGCCTCACGTCTGCCCTTGTCATCGGATTCGTTCGCGCGCGCTTGAATCCGTCCCGGGACGTTCGCGTCGCACCACCATGCGGTCTCCCTTGCGCGTGGATCCTCGGCGGATCATGGTGACGCCGTGATTCCTTCCCTGCTCGCCGGGCTCCTCAGTATGGCTCCGCCGCCGACCTTCGACGTGGCGTGGTTCGAGAAGACCCCGGAGTACAAGGCGCTGATCGCGGCGGCGAAGAAACCCGAGAAGTCGAGCGGGGGGATCACGCTCACCCAAGACGAGGTCGACGCGTTCCTGAAGCGCATCGAGGTCACGAGCAAAGAGCTGAAGTGGGTCGAGAAGTACGCCTCGCCCCTGTCGCCGAAGCGCCAGCACAAACGTGTGCGCAGCGTGATGAGCATCCTCACCTCGAAGTCGCGCCTCGCGCTCGGACGGAAGTTCCGCGTCGATCACGCGAAGGTGTTGGAGGCGGTCAGCAGAGAGTACCAGGTCAGCATCGAGGACCTCCTCGCGATGATGAACACCGAGTCGCGGTTCGGGGAGGTGCAGGGGTCGTTCGTGGTCGCCCAGGTCTTCGTCGCGAACATGGCCTACCTACAGCAGATGGCCGACGCGGCGGCGGCGCGCGGGGACTTCGACCAGTCCGGCGCGGTGTCGCGGAAGAAGAACGCCAAGCGGGTGAAGCGGCGGGTGCGCTACGCGGTGAAGAACCTCGCGACGCTCCTGAAGTATGCGCGCTCCCGTCAGATGGACCCGCTCGGCTTCAAGGGGTCCTGGGCGGGCGCCATCGGGATCACCCAGTTCATGCCGGCGAGCCTGAAGTGGGCGGTCGACGGGGACGCGGACGGGGTCGTGGATCTGTCGACCATCCCCGACGCGGTCGCGAGCACGGCGAACTACCTCGTGGTGCACGGCTACAAACGTGACAGCCGTGACGCTCGGGCGAAGGCGTTTCGGGCGTACAACCCGAACGACGAGTACGTCCGGGCCATCCTCGCTTACTCCGACAAGATTCGCGGGACGTGACGGCGCGCTCGGGGCTTGTCGAGCCGCTCGCCATCGGGTTGGCTAAGCGGGTGCGCCCCGCCCGGATCGGCTCTCTCGTCGTCGCCGTCTTCCTCGCGACGACCGCTCAGGCCCAGGCCCAGACCCTCGACGAGTCCTACGCGGTCGAGCTGACGCGCGGCCCGGTCACGGGGCCCGCGCAGATCGTCGGTATGGCGGGGGCCATCACGAGTATGGCGGCGGGGGCCGGCGCGCAGCAGTTCAACCCGGCGGCGGTGGCGAACCGCTACGAGTACAACCCGGACACGTACTTCGACTGGGACTTCGAGATCGATGGCTTCTTCACGCAGGTCGTCCCGTTCCGGATCGACCTCGAGAACAACGGCCTGTCGACCGACGACGGCGGCGGTGACGACATCGCCGAGATCTCGACCGCGCTCGCGCTGAACTTCGGTCGGCTCGGCGTCGGCTTCACGGCTTCGGCGGTGAGCTACAGCTTCCTCGACGAGGGGCGTTCGTACACCGCGTATCAGATCGCCCCGACGGCGGGTTACAACTTCCTCAACGGGCAGCTCGTCGTGGGCGGCGGCGTGCAGTTCGCGCTGGCGACGCTCGAAGAGAACGTCGACCTCCTTCGTTTGAGTGGAATCGGCTTCACCGGCGGCGCGATCTACAGACCGGAGGGGCTGCCGTTCCGAGTCGGTGCTTCGTTCGCGACCGGCCTGATCTACGGCCAGCGCGAAGTGCTCGTGGAACAGACGCCGGCCGGCGTGACGCTGGTGCGCGGTCTGGAGGTCCCGTGGCAGGTCACGCTCGGCGCCTCCGGGACGATCGGGCCGCGCTGGAAGAACTACAACCGCAGCTTCGGCGGGGTGCAGGGGCGCGCCGCCGTGAACCGCGCGCGGCGCTACGTGACCCTCTCCGCCGACCTCGTCTTCACCGGCGCGAGCGACAAGGCGACCGGCTTCGAAGCCTGGGCGACCGACACCCTCCAGGCCGCCGGCGAAGACCTCTCGGTCAGCTTCCGCGTCGGGGCCGACAGCGAGTTCTGGCAAGACCGGATGCGTGGTCGGATCGGGTACTACTACGAGCCGTCGCGCTTCCAGGAGACGGACGGCCGCCACCACGTCACGGCCGGCATGGACGTACACCTGTTCGATTTCGTGATCCCCTGGCGCGCGACCTGGGCGATCGACCTCGCGCCCCGCTACACCAACATCCTGTTGTCACTTGGCGTCTGGCACTGAAGCACCAGGTGTTCAGGTGTAGGCAGAAACGCACAACTTCTGCGAAGTCTCCCCGATAACACCTTCACTACCCGCGAATGACCCAAAAGGGTCACTTGGCGGGGATACGAGGAGGGGGGACGACGATGAGGTCGAGTTTCAGAAAGGCCGACGCCAGTCGCCGCAGGACGAAGCCGCGTCGCACCGTCGCTCCCGAGGATCAGTTCACCGCACCCGACTTCTTCGAGCGGGTCGTACCCGAGATGCTCGCGAAGAACCGCCTGGCGTACCAGCGGCACCGCGGGACGATCTGCTTCTGGGTGTTCGAGGTGGGCTCGTGGACGATCCACTTCGGACAGGACGACGTCGCGGAGGCGGTGAAGGCGGAGAACGACTTCGGCGCCGACCTCGTGGCGGGCTTCAAGAAAGAGGCGTTCGCGCGGTTCCTCGCCGGGCAGGACGTCGACAGTGGCTACTACTTCGAAGGTGACGTGACCCTGCTGGAACGCTTGGGCCGTCTGCTCGACAGGCCCCAGGGCATGCTCGCGCTACGCGCCGCCAACATGTAGAGCCGCAAAAACCAATCACGACCAACACCAAGGAAACCAAAGGGAGAACCAAACCATGGCACGCATCAGTCACCAGACCGTCCTCGGCGCTTACGACAAGATCGCCTCGCAGATCTCGAACCAGTCCGGCGACAAGCGCTTCTCGGGCGCCGACGCCAAGGCCGCGCAGGAAGCCGCCTACAAGGCCGGCCGTCAGGACGAGGCTCAGCTCATCGGCTCCGTCTTCGGCGAGCTGAAGGCCGCCGAGGGCATGGGCGGGACCGTCACGTCCGCGGACGTGAAGGCCGGCCGTGAGTTCCTCGCGACGATGCTCGACATCGCCGACGGCGCCGCCCGCAAGGACGGCCTCAACAACGGCCTGTCGAAGGCCGAGCTCGCGCTCCTCGGGCCGATCGTCGACCAGCTCGTGCAGTCCGCGAAGATGGACAAGGTCCTCGCGACGCCGCAGCCCGGCCGCAAGTCGAAGGACATCCTCTTCGCCGGCCTGAACGCCGCCGCCGACGTCCTCAAGGGCGCGATGGGCAACGGCCGCCTCGCTCCGGCCGAGGTCGCTTCGGCGCTGCAGGGTGCGGACGCGAACGTCGCGTTCCTCGCGCGTGCGCTCTACGCCACCGCGAAGGGCACCGAGAAGGCCGGCGGCCACATCGGCGGCGGCGACATCGACCGCGCGGTCGCGATCCACAGCGCGAACATCCGTCGTCGTGACAGCGGCGCCGCGGGCCTCGACAACGCCGAGCTGAACGCGATGCCCCCGATGTACGCCACGGCGTACCACGTGGGCCGCATGCTCTCCGCCTGAGCCATTCGATTTTCGCCTCCGGGCGAGTGAACACCGAGAGGGGTCGCGACACCGTGGTGGGGTCGCGGCCCTTTTCTTTTGGGGGGTGCCGTTGGTAAGGCCACCCTTCGATGAGCGACCTGCACCTCGGACGTCTCCCCGACTCGACCGACCGCCTCGAGCTCGACCCATCACGGCTGCGCACCCACGGCGTCGTCGTCGGGATGACCGGCAGCGGCAAGACCGGCCTGTGTCTCGTCATGCTCGAGGAGCTCGTCCGCGCGGGGGTCCCGATCCTCGCGCTCGATCCGAAGGGCGACCTCGGCAACCTCGGCCTCGTGTTCCCGGAGCTTCGCAGCGCGGACTTTCAGCCGTGGGCCGGGGAGCAGGACGCCGATGCGATCGCGACGCGGTGGCGCTCGGGCCTCGAACGCGAAGGCCTCGTGCCGGACGGCATCCAGAGCCTGCGCGACAAGCTCGACCTCACCGTCTACACCCCCGGCAGCGAAGCGGGCGTCCCGATCAACCTGCTCGGGAGCCTGCGTTGCCCTGCCGCAACCGGCGACGACGAGGCGGCGCGTGAGCTCGTCGCCGACACCGTGTCGGGGCTATTGGGCCTCGTGGGTCGCGCGCCGGATCCGGTTCGCGACCCGGCGCACGTCGTGTTGTCGCACATCGTCCAGACCGCGTGGAGCGCCGGTGAGGACCTCGACCTCGAGACGTTGATCATGCGCCTCGTCGATCCGCCGTTCGAGAAGGTCGGTGTGTTCCCGGTGGATCGCTTCTTCCCGCCGGACGATCGCATGGACCTCGCGATGCGCTTCAACGCGGTCGTCGCGTCGCCGACGTTCTCGGCGTGGACGAAGGGCGCCACGCTCGACATCGGCTCGATGGTGGAACGCGGGGACAAGACGAAGGTGCACGTCTTCTCGCTCGCGCACCTCGACGAGTCGGAGCGGCAGTTCTTCGTGTCGCTGCTGGCCGGACAGCTCCTCGCGTGGAGCCGTTCGCAGCCGGGCACCGACGACCTGCGCGCGTTGCTGTTCTTCGACGAGGTCGCGGGGTTCCTGCCGCCGCACCCGAAGCAGCCGCCGAGCAAGCGGCCGCTGCTCACGATCATGAAGCAGTCGCGCGCCGTCGGGCTCGGGGTGGTGCTGTCGACGCAGAACCCGGTCGACCTCGACTACAAGGCGCTGTCGAACGCGGGGACATGGTGCATCGGGCGGCTCAACACCGCGCAGGATCGCGAGCGTCTACTCAGTGGAATCGACGGCAGCGGCCTCGACGCCGCGGTCGCCGGGCTCGAGAAGCGGCAGTTCCTCCTGCACCAGGTCGGGCGCGGCGCGCCCGCGGTGTTCGGCACGCGTCACGCGATGTGTTTCCTTCGTGGGCCGCTCACCCGCGTCGAGGTCGGGAAGGTGAACGCGCTCTTCGACGTCGAGGCGCCCGCGGCGCCCGCCGAGGTGAAGGAGGCCGCCGCGCCCCAAGCGCGAACGGCGGCGCCGGCCATCGAGGACGTGGATCGCTGGTACCTCGACCCACGCGTCGTGTTCGCGGCGCGCATGGAGGGGGTCTTCGAGGAACACGCGGAGCCGAAGCGCGATGACGACAAGGTGCGCTTCGCCCCCGCGCTCTACGCGTCGCTGTCGTTGCGCTTCGACGAGGACCGCGTGGGCTTCGTCGTCGACGAGGACGTTCACCGCGTGTGGTTCCCGCTCGGCTCGCGCCTGCCCTCGGAGGCGACGGCGGTTCGTCTGGAGGCCGAAGACCTCTTGGACGAGGCGCCCGAGGGGGCCGTCTTCGACGACCTCCCGGGGTGGATGGACGAGTCGAAGGAGCTGAAGGCGCTCCAAAAGCAGATCGTCGACGACGTCTACCGCAGCGAGACGCGCGGGATGTTCGTGAACAAGGCGCTCAAGCTCTACGGCAAGGCGGGGGAGTCGCGCGAGGACTTCGAGGCGCGGTGCCGCGAGGCGGTGGAGGCGGCGATCGACCAGAAGGTCGAGAAGCTCCGCGACAAGTACGCGTCGAAGTCGAAACGCATCGAGGATCGCATCGAGTCCAAGCAGGCGCAGCTCGTGGACGCGAAGGGCGTCGAGCAGTCCCGTCAGCTCGACGAGGTCGTGAACATCGGCATGTCGATCATGTCGCTCTTCGGCGGGCGCAAGGCGGGGGTCTCGAAGGCGATCACCAAGCGACGCCAGTCGGCGCGCGCGGCGAACAAGTCGGATCGCCTGGAAGACGAGATCGAAGGCCTACAGGAAGACGCGGCCGAGCTGGTGCTCGAGCTCGACGAGAAGATCTCAGAGATCCGCGACGCGGAGGAGAAGGACCTCGACGACACCGAGGAGCGCGAGGTGCGCATGGAGAAGAGCGACATTCGCGTGAACGCCTTCGGCGTGCTGTGGGTTCCGGTCTCGCGCAGGATCTAAGCGGGCTGATCCCACGCGTCCCGCACCGCGTCGGCCACCGCGCGGTGCACGCCGTCGTCGAGCATGTCGGGGAGCAGCGAGTCGTCCGCGCGCTCGGCGAGGGCTTCGGCGGCGGCCCTCATCATCCGCGGCGTGATCCTCTTCGCGCGGGCGTCGAGCGCGCCGCGGAAGAGCCCCGGGTAGGCGAGAGCGTTGTTCATGCCTCGGCCGTCGAGCGCGACCGCTGCGCCGGCGTCGAGCGCGTCGTGCACGCTGATCTCACTCACCGGGTTCGCGAGGGCGAAGACGATCGGGTCCTTCGCCATCGAGCGCACCATCTCTTTGGTCACGAGCTTCGGCTTCGACACGCCGATGAAGAGGTCGCGCCCCGCCATCACCTCCTCCAACGAGCCACGCACGCCCTTCGCGTTGGTCTCCTTCGCGAGCCGCTCCTTCTCTTCGTTCATGCGCTCCGTGCGCCCGTCGTAGAGCGCGCCGGTCGAGTCGCAGAGCACCACGTCCTCCACGCCGAGCTGCACGAGGAACCGCGCGATCGCGGCGCCGGCCGCGCCCGCGCCGAGCACGACCGCCTTCACACCTTCGATCTCGCGCTTCGTCTTCTTCAGCGCGCCGAGCAACCCCGCGACGCAGACCGTCGCGGTGCCGTGTTGGTCGTCGTGGAACACCGGCTTGTCGACGCGCTTCTGGAGCTCGCGCTCCACCTCGAAACACGCGGGCGCCGCGATGTCCTCGAGCTGGATCGCCCCGTACCCCGACGCGATGTTCGCGACCGTCTCGACGATCGTCGCGGGGTCCTTCGCGTCGACGAGGATCGGCTCCGCCCACACGTTCACGAAGCGCGACAGGATCGCCGCCTTGCCCTCCATCACCGGGAGCCCCGCGAGGGCGCCGATGTCGCCGAGGCCGAGGACTGCGGTGCCGTTGGTGACGATCGCGATCTTGTTCTGGACGGTCGTGAACTCCTTCGCGGCTTCGGGGTCCTTGGCGATGCGCTCACACACCCGCGCGACGCCCGGCGTGTAGGCCATGCGGAGATCCATCAACGTGTCGAGGCGGACGCGCGAGCGGGTCTCGATGGTGCCGCCCCGGTGCATCTCCATCACTTCGTCCACGACGGAGACGACCTCGACGCCGTCGATCGCGAGCGCTTCGATGCACTCCTTCTCGTGCGCCTCGTCGACGAAGAACAGCTGAACGTCGCGGAGCTTGTGGGGGCCGTCGACCCCCACGAACGAGATGTCACCGATCTTCGCGCCGAGCGCGCCGATGGCCTCCAGCGCCCGGCCGAACGTCCCGGGGACATCGACCAGCCGCAGCCGGACCTTGATGATGTGCGTCGCGTCGTACCGCTCGTACCAGTTCGGTTCGCGTTCCATGCGCGACCATCGGACGCCACGCAGGATCCGACGTCAACTCGGCCTGCGTTTTGTGTACATTCGACCCGTGCGCCGCGTCGTGTTGCTCGGGCTCGTCTGCGCGTGCGGGCCCTTGGAGGTCCCGCGACCCGCGGTGCCCGACAACGCCCTGACCGAGGTCGTCATGTTCGGCGTAGAGGGCCGCGTCGCGCCGAACCTCGTCTACGTCGCGGACGCCCAGGCCGAGACCACGTTCCCCGCGATCTCGGCGCGCGACATCAGCCGGGTCGAGGTCGTCTTCCTCGATCGGCCCCCGGAGGCTTACGGCTGGGAGCTCGGGCCGGTCACGATGGCCGGCGAGCCGGCGCTCGGCGTCATCTCGGGCGTTCACTACGATCTCGACGGCGATGAGCGGTGGCGAGCGCCCGCGAGCTGGGCCGACTTGGTGCGCGCAGACTTCGGTGGTCCGTTGGCGTGCGTCGACTCCGGGCGGTGTTGGAACACGGGCCAGTGCGGCCCCTGCCTGACTCCAGCGGTCAAGATCCCCGTGCACCTCAGAGTTCCGCAGCCCTCGTGCCCGGACGACTGGGAGGCGCTCGAGTGGTGCGTTCCGTTCGCAGGCGACGTCCCCGCGTGCGCCGAACATCGCGAGGTCTTCGTCGGCGACTCGGCGTGTCACCCGCTCGGTCCACCGTGTCCCTCCGGCCCGTGGGCGGACGGCCTCCCCGCGAACACGATCTACGTCCGCGTGGACGGGGGCAACGCATCGGGCAGCGGCGCTCAGGACGACCCCGTCGACCTGCGGACCGCGCTCCAACGTGTGGCGCCGGGCGGCACCGTCGCGCTGTCCGACGGCGTCTTCACGAGCACCGCCGAGCTCGTGCCGCCGCCCTCGGTGGCGATCGTCGGTGCGTGCCCCGAGCGCTCCATCGTTCGTGCGCCGTTGCGCTTGGCGGACGACACGCTCCTAACGCGTCTGACCGTGGAGCGCGAAGTCGTCGTGCCGACCGGGGTCGCCGCCGAGGTTCGCTCCGCGTTCCTCCGCGGCGCGGAGGAGGCCCTCACCGTCGCGGGTCGGCTCCTGCTGCACGAGGTCTCGATCGCGACCACCGGCGCGCGCGCCGTTCACCTGACGGCCGGCGCGGAGTTGATCGCCGACCACCTCACCGTTCGATCACCGGGGACCCGAGCGTTGGGTGCCTTCGGTGCCGAGGTCACGTTGAGCTCGGCCTTGTTCGTCGACGCTTCGCTGGCGGCCGGCGCGGGGAGCATGGTGAGGATCAACGAGTCCGCCTCCTACGGGCCCAACGCGTCGGTCTCGATCGACGAGGCCGACGTCCAGGCCACGCGCCTCGCGGTGATCGGTGTCGATGATCTGTTCGTCTTGCGCGGAGGCGCAAACCTGGGGGCGCAAGGTGTGTGGCGTGTTCGTGGCCGCGGTCCGACGCTGTTCGGTGAGGGGACGGCGACGCTCGGCGACTACGTGAGTGTCGAGTCGGAGGCCGTCGATGGCTCGCGTGCGGTCTTCGTCGACGCGGACGTTCACGCGCAGTTCGTCGTCATGAGCGCGGCCTTCCTGCGGCCGACCGGGGCGGTGACGTTCCGAAACCGCGGCGACCTCACCGTGCAGGAGCTCTTCGTCCAGGATCCGGCCGCTGGACAGGACGGGATCGACGTATCCGGAGACGGTCGCACGAACTTCGATCGTGTCACCGTGTTCGGGGGCCTCCGCGCGTTCGTCTCGCATGGCAACACCGTCACGTTGAGCAACGCGCACCTCGAGACCGGCACGAGCACCGCCTGCGACGACTTCTGCGGCGGCCTGCTCGTGCGCGACGGACAGCTCACCGCCACCGTCCTCTCGGTCGACGTCACCGGATGTCCGGGGCTCGTCGTGGACCCGTCGGGCACGCGGGTGACGACGCTCGACGTCGGTGACGTGACCGTGCGACGACGTCCCTCGCGCGTCGAATCGTGTGAGTCCGGCGGCGCCGTGGAGACGGTCGCGCACGGCGGGCTGTTCCTCATGGGCTTTCGGATCGGCTACCCATTCGGAACCGGGGCGGTGCTGCGAAGTCCGCGGGGCTCACTGTCGCAGGGGGTGTTCGACGAAGGTGCGCTCGGGGTGCGGATCGAGAATGCCGCGTTCCCGCCCGACAATGTCCTCGCTGAGGTCGAGTACCTCACGGACGAGACGATTCAGATCATCGAGTAGCCAGCGCGCGCTCCAGTGATTCGAGTTGCTTCGCGATCTCGGTGCGCTCGGCCGCGTCGCCTCCGTTCGCGAGCGCGAGGCCCTGCGCGCGAATGACGAGTCGCTTCGCGTCGTCGTGTTGCGGGCGGCCCTTCGCCGCGTCCGCGGCGGCCTTCGCGCGAGCGAGCAGCTGCGCAGCCGAGGGCGGTGACGACGAACGTGCGGCCTTGGGCGGCGGCGCGGGGATGGGGGCTTCGACTTCGGGCGGAGGTGCGCGCCGCGTCGTCTTGCGCGCGATCTTCCGAGGCGCGGCCCGGTCCGGCTCGCGTGCCGTGTTGGTGACGTTCGGCGTCGGCGTGGCCCGAGGCGTCGCGCTCGGCGAGGCCGCCGGAGTGGGCGTCGCCGCCACGGGGCGCTCCGGTGGTGGCGTCATCGACCACAAGAACCCGCGCCCGAACCACCCCAGCACGAACGTCACCAACCCCACCGCGATCGTGGCCCACGGGAGGCGCACCGAGGAGCGCCGTGTCGGGGTTGGAGTCTGCACCGGAGGCTCGCCGGTCCGCGACGCGTAGATCGCCTGCCGTCCCGCTTCTTGCTCGCTGTACTCCGCGATCGACGCGCCGTGGGCGAGCGCGTCCGCACGCGCGCGGCTGTCGAGGACGTCGCGCCACGCCATCTGCGCGACGAGGGACTTGGCGTGGTTGGCTTCCCGCGCCGGGAACACACCGCGGAGCGCCGCGCGAAAGTCCGCCGCGGAGGGGAAACGTTCGTCGCGCTCCAGCCGCACCGCCTTCTCCACGATCGCGTCGAGCTCGGGCGGGATGTTCGCGCGCAGCGACGACGGCGCGACGTAGCGGTCCTGCGTCGCGCCGAGGACCAGGTCGATGAGTTTGTCGCCGGTGATGTACCGACGCAGCGTGAGGAGCTCGAACAGCAAGGCACCCACGGAGAACAGATCCGCGCGCGCATCGACGGGGTCCGCGACCGCCTGCTCGGGCGCCATGTACCCCGGCGAGCCGAGGATGATGCCCTGCGCGGTGCGCCAGTCGCGCATCCCCGAACGGCCGAGGCCCAGGTCGAGGACCTTCGTTCGACCGTCTTCGCCGAGGACGAGGTTCTTCGGCGCGATGTCACGGTGCACGAAGCCGAGCGGGGTGCCCTCCATGTCGGTCGCGGTGTGGAGCGCGTGCAGCCCGGCGAGCACGTCGCAGACGACGTCGACGACGGATTCGAGTGACGCGTACTCGCCGATGCGCTTCAGCTCCTTGACTACGTTCGATAGCGGCGTCCCCGCCACGTACTCCATGACGGTGTAGAGCCGATCGCCGACCCGTCCGCAGTCGAGGACCCGGACGACGTGCGGGGATTCGATCGCGGTCGCCATCGCCGCCTCGTGACGGAAGCGTCGCTCCAGCATGTCGTCCTGGATTCCGACCACCGCGATGCGCTTGATGACCACCACCGGACCGTCCCGGTCGGCGCGCCGCGCGAGGAAGACGTCTCCCTGCGTGCCCGCCCCAAGGCGCTCCAGGAGCATGTAGGCGCCGAACTGAATCGGGGTCACTGTGCGCGACTCTAGCAGGTATGATCCCCCGTCGTGTGGTGGGCCCTCGTGATTACCGCTGCGGTTGCGCCGGTCGACACGTTGGTGATCACGCGAACCGCTGGCCCGGATACGCCGGAGGGTCCGTCGCGCACCGACGTCGCCCGCGCCGCGGAGGACGCGGCGCGCCAGTTCTCGGATCTCCAAGTGCGCGCGCGCTCGACGGTCTCCGCGCCCGACTCGGCGCTGCGTGCATGCGGACCGAAGGTCGAGTGCCTCTCGGATCGTCTCCGCGGGACGGGGATCGCGCGCGTCGTGTTTGCGATCGTGAATCGCGCGACCACGCCGCCGCTCGTCACCGCGGAGGTGTTCGACACGGAGGCGTCGACGGTGCGCGCGTCGAAGTACGCGGAGGGGGAGGACCTGCTCGCCGTCCTGCGGACGTTGGTTCAGGAGGGGCTGTCGACCGCGGGACACACCCTCGGGGCGGACGTGTTCTTCGACGTGACGCCACGCCACGCGACCATCCGCCTGGGGGCGAGCGCCGCGACGGACGCGGCGCGGGGCGTAGCGGTCGGCTCACACGTGCTGCGGATCGACGCCGACGGCTACGAGCCTTACGAGGCGCAGCTCGATCTCACCGCGGGCGCGCGGCGCGAAGTCACCGTGGCGTTGGAGAAGACGCCGCCGATCTTCGCGCGGTGGTGGTTCTGGGCGGGGGTCGGGGTCGTCGCGGCCGGCGCGACGGCCGGGGTGCTCGTGGCGACGGGTACGTTCGAACGGAGCGAGCTGTGTTACGGCGGCGAAGGCGTCTGTCGATGAATCAGTCGTCCAGCGTCGCGACCTGTTGGTCGTAGGTGTGTCGCGCGAGGACCTCGAGGTCCTGCGTCCGGATGTCGACGAACTCCACGGCGATCGCGCGTTCCGAGTCGAGCAGCGTGCGCACGACACGCGCGGTCGCGCGGATCGGGATGTTCCTGTTGTTCGGGTGGAGCGCGAGGAGCACCAGGTCACCCACGGCGCAGCCCACGCCGTCTTCACACCGGAGGCCGGAGGCGCTGAACTCGACCTCCCCGGAGGGGGCGTACCACTCGCCGTCGTCCGCGACCGACAACCCGCGGAGCCACGAGCGTCCGAGTGCGTCGGTCATCGAGTTCGGAACGAGCCGGTATTCGACCGACATGCCGCCGGTTACGCGCGGGAAGTAGCGCTGTTGTTCGTTGTTGTTCCGCGTGACGTCGATCGTCACGCGTGAGCCCACGCGGCGGCGCAGTCGCCCGGTGATCCGTGCGCCGTCGATCGACGGGAGCTCGATGTACACGGGGGTGTCGAGGGGCACCTCGATCGTGATGTCGTCGATCAGGTCGACGATACAGCCCCGGTGTTCGAGCTCGTTGAGGACGCCGCGGAAGCGGTGGGGGCCGACGACGATGACGGCGCTGATGGTCAGGGATGAGGCTGCGTTCTTCACGTTGACGAAACCTCCGATCGGCGCGGATTCCGGGAGCATGAGCAACGCACCCAACCGAGGCACGCGCCCGGGTTCGCCTGTCTCGTTCGGTGCCCTGCGTGCGCGATCTCTTGCGTGCCCGCCTCGGCCTGAGACGAAGGATCAGGGGTCGTCCGGACGCGCGTCGACCAACACCGTCTCGTTCGTCACCATGATAATCACCATCGCGGCCGCGACGCCGAGCAGGACGGCGAGCACGATCCCCACCCAGAAGACGCGACTCGAGCGCCGCGTGCTCTGGTCCAACGGTGCGGTGATTTGCCGGGGCACCTTCTCGGACGAGGAGATCGAAGCGACCGGCGTGACGATCGGCGGCATGTCGTCCAGGAGCGCCGTGCCGGTCTTGCTGCGCGGCTCTTCGACCGCCTCGACGCGCGGCGCGATGCCGTCGAGGAGGTGGTCGATCCGCATGTCGAGCGCGGTGTCGGCGTCCCCGGCGTCGTCGGTCGGCGTGAAGGGTGGGTGCTGCTCGTCGAACGTCGCCTCGTTCAGACCGGGGGTATCCTCGGTCTCGTTCTCGTCGGTCTTGTACGGGAAGACGAGCTCCTCCGGTCGCTCGGTGATACGCGTCGGGATGTTCTCCGGCGCGTCGTCTTCCCCGGTGTCCGCCTCCAGCGACTCGGGGATCTGGGAGCCGCCCGGGATCCCCTCGAACGTGTCGTTGTGGTCGACGCCTTCGATCACGGTGTCGGACCGCTGACCGAAGCTCTCGCGGGTCGAGACGTCCGAGAACTCCAGGAGCGTGGCGTCGACGACGTCGACGCGGCGGGTGTCCGACACCCACGGGTCGCTCGGGCGTTCGCCCTCATCGACCGGCACCACGACGACGTCGTTTTCGTCGGTCCGGTCGATGATGCGGACGCCGCCGTCCTCCTCGGGTGGTGTCCACAGGCCGAGCTGCGGGGCGTCGGCGCGGACGGTGGCGGGGTCGTCGGTGAGGAGGCTGAGGCGGGACAGCTCGGCGCTCACGTGCAGCGCGCTCGGCGGGCGGTCCTCGGGTTCCATCGCGAGCATCCGCAGGACGAGCTCGCCGAGGAGGCCGCTGTCCGGGATGGGTTTCGGCTCGGTGGTCATCTTCGCGACGAGGATTTGCTCGAGCGTTCCATTGAATGGAGCATCTCCGGTGAGCATCTCGTAGAGGATGACACCGAGCGCGTACACGTCGATCTGGGGGGTGATGGCGCTGGGGTCGACCTGCTCCGGGGCCATGTAGGTCGGGGTCCCGATGATGTAGCCGGTCTTGGTGAGGCGCTCCTTGTCCTTGCCTTCGCGGAGGCTGGCGACGATCCCGAAGTCGAGGATCTTGACCTGCTCCTTCCCGAACGGCCCGGTGAGGATCACGTTGCCGGGTTTGAGGTCGCGGTGCACGTAGCCGAGGCGGTGGGCTTCGGCGAGGCCGGACGTGAGCTCTTCGAGGATGCGTCCCGCGTGGTCGCTGGTGAGGGGGGCGCTCTGTTCGATGCGTTCGCGCAGGGTGATGCCGTCGAGTAGCTCCATGATGAGGTACACGAGGCCGTTCTTCAGCGTGCCGAAGTCGTGGATCGCCACGACGTTGCGGTGGGAAATGGAGCTCATCGCCTTCGCTTCGCGCTCGAAGCGTTGGGCGATGCTCTTGTCCGACGCCATCTCGCCGAACAGCACCTTGATCGCGACGCGTTGCCCGTCTTCGATGCGGGTGCCGGAGAAGACACACCCGGTGCCGCCGAGGCCGAGGAGGGCGTCGATGCGGTGCCCGGCCAGCTCGCTGCCCTTCAGGGCGTCGTCGCCGGATCGCAGCTTCGTCCCGTCGAAGCTGCAGAACTCTGGATCGGCCAGGAAGACCGCCAGGCAATCGGGACATGCCCGCATCAGACCGGAGCATACACGCCCGGGGGCGCGGCTTGAATCGAGTCGGCTCTAGCCCGAGGATCGGTCCACGCGCATGGAGTACGGAATCCAGCGGCGGACGATCTACTGCATCCCGCCCGAGGGCGACGATCTCACGTGGATCTTCGAGCTCTACGATCGCGAGGAGGTCTGGCAGATGTTCGGCCTGCCGGGGCCCGGTCGTCTCCGCATCATGCGCTCGTACCGCGAGGGCAACCTGGTGGTCGGTCTACTGAAGCGAGTGAGCGACGACAAACGGATCGGCTTCGCGGTGTTCTATCCGCCGAAGGGCACGTTCGACTTCTGGGAGTTCGGCTACGTCATCGCCGACCCGGAGGACCGCGACGCCTTCTCCGCCCTCAACGCCACCGACGCGATGGCGCACTACGTCTTCGAGCACCTCCGCGTGGAGGCCGTCGGCTGGCGAACGCGCTCCGACAACCGCGCCGCCGACGCCGTGGTGCGCCGCCTCGGCTACCAGCCGTTCGATTCGTGGTCCGAAAACGGCCACGACTACACGTTCTACCGAATCGACCAAGCCGGCTGGGCGAAGCGCCGCGCGCGCCTGGATCGCGGAGAAGCGAAGCACCCCTCGGGGACGGGCGACACCTTCGTGACGCTCCTCGAGAAGCCGTACACGCCGGTGAAGCCCGACTAACCCCAATCCTCTACCGACCACCCGCGCCCCAGCGCGTGGCGGCGCAGCCGAGGATCCGGGTTCACCGCGACCGGGACGCCGACCGCTTCGAGGACCGGGAGGTCGGCCATCGAGTCGGTGTAGAAGGCGCAGTCGGCGAGGGCGACGCCGTGTTCTTCGGCGTACGCGTTCGCGTGCCAGAGCTTGCCGGGGCCGTAGCAGAGCTCGCCGTCGGGTTCGCCGGTGAAGACGCCGTCGGCGCCGACCGAGAAGCGGTTGGCGAGGAAGCCGTCGAGCGCCAGCTCGCGTTGGACGATCTGGGAGAGGTAGTTCGACGCCGAGGTGAGGAGGACGATGCGGTCGCCGTTTTCGCGGTGGCGTTGCAGCGCCGCGGTGCCGCCGGGGCGGTAGAGGTGCTTCACGCGGGCGGCGTAGAAGTCCTCGACGCGTTGGCGGAGGTCGTCCTCGCGGGTGCCTTCCAGGCTTCGGATGGCGAGGCGGAGGCCGGCTTCGAGGTCCACGAAGCCGACGCTGTAGCGGGCGAGCCAGACGCCGGCGCGGGCGAAGTCGAACCAGCCGATGGCGCCGCGACGAAGCTCGTCGACCAGCCAAAGGCCGCCGGAGTTCTTCCGGATCAGCGTCTTGTCGAAGTCGAAGAACGCGATGCCCACTTCGCCCGCGAGTTAAGCGCGAATCAGTGCTGGGCGTCCACGCGAACGATAGTGCCGTCGGCGAGCTGCGCGAGGAGGAACACCGTGCCGTGTCCGTCGCTCGTCGCGAACACGTTGGCGATCGTGCCGGCGGCGAGGTTCGGGAGCGCGAAGCTCACGTCGGGGTGGTGGTCGTCGTTCACGTCGAGGCCGATGATGTACGCGCCGGCCGGGACCTCGAGCGCATCGCCCGCGGCGCCGAACGGGACGTCTTCGTACAGCGGCGCGCCGCCGGTGATGATGTTGACCTCGCCCACGCCGACCGCGGTGTGGATCGCGCGGATGCGGATGTTGCCGGCGGCGGGCTCGGAGAGGTCGTCGGTGAGCACGAGCGCGTCGGGCATCGCGGCCGCGCCGAACACCGCGACGGTGTAGTTGTCGTCCTCGGCGAGGTCGAGCGTGAGCGGGCCGAGGAACGCGTCGGCGAGCGCGCCGGTGGAGACCGCGATGTCGTTGTCACCCGCGGGGAGCTCGACGTAGCCGGTGCCCTCTTGGAACTCGAGCGTCGTGACGGCGTCGCCGTTTGCGTAGACGTTCACGGCGGGCGCGTCGGGCGACAGGTGAATGGCGCGGGCGTTCGCGACGGCGGTCGGCTCGACGTGGCGCGGGCGGACCGGGATGGTGGTGCCGTCGGAGAGCTGCACGAGGAGGAACGCGCCGACTTCGTCGGTCACGGCGAAGATGTTCGCGGAGGCGCCGTTCGGCAGCTCGGGGAGGTCGAAGATCAGCTCGGGGTTGGCGTCGTCGTCGAGGTCGAGGCCGAACGCGTGCACGCCGGCGGGCGCTTCGAACTGCGCGGTGGCGGCGCCGAAGCCGACGTCGTCGAGGAGGATGCTGTTGTCGTCCGCGTTCAGGACGTCGACTTCACCGACGCCGACCGCGGCGTGGACGACGCGGATGCGGGCGCCGTTGGTGACGGGCGAGCGATCTTCGGGGAGTACGAGGAGCTGGAGGTTGGCGACGCTGTCGAATGCGACGGCGGTGAACGCGGTGTCGGAGGCGAGGGCGAGCTCGGCGCTGATGACGGCGTCGGTCTGACCGGTCGCGGTGACGTCGAAGGTGTAGTCGTCGGGCGGCAGCTCGATGAACGCGGTGCCGCGGGTGAACTCGAGGTTCTCGACGCCGAGCGCGCCGTTCGCGAAGACGTCGACGTTCGGCGCGTCGGGCGAGAGGTGCAGCACGCGGATCTCACCGTTCGCGACGGGCTCGGGCTCGGGCATCATCGTCTGGCTGCCGGACGACAGGTACGAGCGGAGGACGACGGTGCCTTCCTCTTCGACGGCGTAAAGGTCGACGAGCTGGCCGGTGGGGAGCTCGGCGAGGTCGTAGACGAGGTCGGCGACGGCGTCGGCGTCGACGTCGATTCCGAAGCGACGCGAACGAACGGGGATCTCGGTGGCCGGGCTCGCCGTACCAAAGGCGAGGCGTTCGACGAT
The DNA here is from genome assembly GCA_040218735.1 of Deltaproteobacteria bacterium. Lineage (GTDB taxonomy): Bacteria > Myxococcota > Kuafuiibacteriia > Kuafuiibacteriales > Kuafuiibacteriaceae > JAUHYN01. Next base: position 239,894 of record JAVJQW010000023.1, on the reverse strand, counting down.
CATCGAGCCGGCGTCGAGGTCCCAGACGTCGATGTCACCGACGCTCGGCGCGGCGTGCACGAGGCGGAGGCCGGTGCCGTTCGTGCTGGCGTCCTCGAGGACGACGTTGCGGTCGCCGAGCACGACGGCGGTATAGGCGCGCGCGGTCTCGACGTTCATGTCGATCGTGCGGAGGCGCTGTCCGGACTGGACCACGTCGAACGAGATGCGCCCGGGCGGGACGGGCACGACGGCGCTCGGCGCGCCGTACGCGAGCCCGCGCGCGACGGGTGCGTCGTCACCGACGAGGAACACGTCGACGGGCGCGATGTTCGGCGCGAGGTGCGTGAGCGCGACGAGGGAGGTGCGGCGCGCGTCCGGCGGGGCGTCGGTGACGTTCGAGCTGGAGCAGGCGAAGAGTAGAGAGAGGGCGAGGGGGGCGATGATGCGTGTGGTCATGCCCATGCCTTCGTGGGGCGCGGGTGATTGGATGCAGCGGGGACGAAAAAAAGATCAATTCGCGACGCCGAACGCCGCGCGGCGGTCGCGGGCGGTCGAAGCGTTGATCCCCGTCACGTTCTCGGGGCGTTGTGATCGGGGGATCATCGCTTCGATCGAGGGCCGAGCAGGCGCGTGATGCGCTCGATCTTCGCCTGCTGTCGCTCGCGCATCTTCGTGCGCGCGGCGTCGACTTCGTCGTTTCGGATCCACTTGTACTTTCGCTGCGCGGCGAGGTCGCGGATCTTCCGGAAGGGGCCCATGTCCTCGGCGTCGAGCTGCGCGGAGCGCGCGGCGAGGGCGTCGGCGAGCTCGCGCTGGATGCCGTCGAGGATCCGGTCCGTCTCGTCCGGGTAGTACTCGCGGAGCACCGCGTCGAAGGTGCGGAGGTGGTGGGAGATGACGAAGACGCCGAAGCTGTGTCGGCTCGCCTCGACGCTCGCATCCAGCTCGAGGTCGCTCAGGTCCTGGACGACCCAGCGGCCGGTCGGTCCGTTGGCGTCGAGCTCGATGCCGAGGTTCTGTCGGTGGATCGAGCCGCGCGCGCGGAGGTCGACGTGCACGTCGAGCCCGACCTCGATCAGCGGACGGACGATCCGCTCCAGGGCCCACGCGATGGGATCGTGGCCGGCGCGCTGCGCGGCCCTCGCCATGCGGATGAGCGCGGGGGGCTGCGTCGGGTGGTGAAGGTCGACCGACGTGAGTGAGTAACCTCGGATGACCCACGTCTCCTTGGGAGCCGGGGGGAACGGGCGCTCGGAGCGGACGAGCACGGACGCTTCGTCGCCCGGCAGCCCCGCGAACTCCGGGAGGAACGCGAAGTGCTTCGACAGCGTCTCGGAGCGTCGCGCCAACTCCTGGCTCTGGTCGAGGCACGCCTGCAGGTGTGCCTCCGGGATCGGTCGAACGCAGTACGCCGTGTGATTCTTCAGGAGCGGGAGCTTGAGCGTCATGCCGGACCCCGGGATGCGCACGCTCCGCTCCGAGCTGGCCGTACGCACCGAGATCAACGTCTGCGATTCGAGCGCGTGCTCCGCCGGGTGGCCGGGGAGCGCGCCCTTCAGCTTCGCGAGCAGCGCAGCGACCTCGGCGTCGTCGGCGAGGCCCTCCGCGATGATCGGCTCGACCCGGGGACCCGGCGCCCTTGCCAGCTGAAACGCGCGACCCTTGAGGTAGTGCGCCGGGAGTGAGTTGCGCTGCGTACGTTGCGTCGCGCCCGTCCCGTCGAGGACATCGCCGTTGAGGAAGTAGTCGTTGGCGAACCTGTCCTGGCGCGTGATCTCGATGTCACGAAGCACCTGCATCGCGAAGTCCGGATCGATCGATTCGTCAATGGCCGAGAAGAGCGCCACGACGTCTTCGTTCGAGCTCAACCGCGTGACGAGGTCTTGGTGGCGCACCGTCCCGTCGGGTGCGACGTGGATGTCGTCGCCGAGCCGGTCGCCGAGGCCGAGCTCTCGGAGCGCTTCGCGTACCGTCCACCCGACCAACGCTTCGCCGGGCACGGCGATGGCAATCGGGACGGGCCGCCCCGCGCCTCGGTCGTCGCCGATCCGACGGATACTCATCCCGGCGTCCCCACGTGTTTGACGACCATAGCGGATTCGAGCCGGGATGCGTCGGGCGATGGGCGCTCGGTCGGACTCCGGGGGCCTACGCTTCGCCGGCGTACGGGATCACCAACACCGGGCACGTGGCGTCGGCCAAGACGTGCGTGGCGGTCGAGCCGACGAACATACGGTGCCACGCGCTGTGGCCGCTCGTGCCGATCACCAGCAGGTCGACGCCCGCCTGGGTGGCGGCGGTGAGGATCGCTTCGGCCGGGCTCGGGCCGTCGATGATCTCCACGTCGCCGTGCGACTGCAGCCGCTCCAGCTGCGCCGTGCGCAACCGGGCCTGCTCGACGGCGCCGAAGTGTCCGGGGAGCGCCTCGGAGACAAACGGCGGCGGCTCAACCGCGCTGACGATGTGGACGCGACCGTCTGCGGCGAAGCGCTTGGCGGCGGCGACGATCCTATCGCCGATCGGCGAAAGGTCGACCGCGGCCATCACGTCCTCGAACGCCACGTGTTTGCGCGCGGCGCCGACGATCAGGACCGGGACCTCGCTCGTACGGACGAGCGAGGCGGCGACGCTACCGAGCAACGCCCGACGAATCGCGCCGTAGCCCTGGCTCGCGACGATGATCAGGTCGCCGCCGGCGGCCTTCGCCGCGCGGGCGATGTCGCGCGCCGGGATGCCGCGGAGGACCTCGCGTGTGACCTCGACGCCGGGGGCGTGGAGCTCCGCGAGCTTCTCCTCCAGCCGTTTGACCTGATTGGTCTCGACCGCCTCCGCGTCCGGGAAGGCGTAGGCGACCGAGGTGTGTTCGTTGAGCACGTGGACGAGGTGCAGGCGCTCGGCGCCCAGCCTCTCCACGAGCGCGACGCCCGCCTCGAACGCGACGCGAGACAGCTCCGAGAAGTCGATGCCGACGACGATCGTCCTGACGGTTTCCATGCCCCAGGGTACCGCAACCGGCGTGCCGGGGCCTCAGCGCTGGGCCGTTGGCGTGCCGCGTTACGACCCGGTGACCGAGATTTTTCGCGGCCCGCCGGAGAAAAATGTGGTCCGCAGAAAAATCTCACACGTACTGCATCCGGAGCCGCCTTTGCGTCGAACACCACAAAGGGGTAAGCGCCCGAGTTGCACGCCGTGGAGACACCACTGCTCGTCAGGATCGCGGACGGAGACCGCGCGGCCGTACGGATCTGCATGGATCTGTACGGCGGCCTGGTGTGGTCGCTCGCGCTCCGGATGTCGCCCTCGCGCGCCGACGCCGAGGACGCCGTGCAGGAGATCTTCGTGAATCTGATGGGCTCCGCGAAGCGCTATGACCCCGCGCGCTCCAGTGAAGCGACGTTCATCGCGATGATCGCGCGTCGCCGCCTGATCGACCGGCGCCGCGCCGCGGAGCGTCGCAAGGAGGACCTCGCGACGGACGACCGCGTCCCCGACCGCGCCACCTCCGACCACAAACGGATGGACCGCTCGCTCGAAGCGCAAGCCGCCGCGCGTGCAATCGAGAAGCTACCGGAGGTCCGGCAGCGCGTCCTGAGGCTCGCGATGCTGGAGGGCCTCTCGCACCAACAGATCGCCGACGCCGTAAACCTCCCGCTCGGCACCGTGAAGTCCCACGTGAAGCGCGGCCTCGAAGCCGTCCGCGCCACGTTGCTCAGCGACCAAGACCTCCTCATGGTGGAGACGCGGACATGAGCACCGAACGTCTCATGGAGCTGCTCGCCGAGCAGACGGAGCGCCCGCTGAGCTCGAACGAGCGCGTCGAGCTCGAGCGCCTCGTCGCTCACGAAGCAGGGTGGTCTGCCGACGACTTCGAGCTCGCGGCCGCCGCGACGGCCGTCGCGCTGCTGGAGCGCGAAGAGGCGATGCCCGAGGCGCTCAAGGATCGCGTCATGGACGAGCTGTCTACGGACGTGCTCGCCACCGCGACCGTTCAGGTGCGCGCGGAGCGTCCGAAGGAGAGCCGGCGTCGACCGAGCGCGCGCCCGCCGCGTCGCGCGCGGCCGCTCGCGGCGATCGGGTGGGTCGTCGCGGCGGCGGCGCTGATCCTGCTCGCGGTGATCATCGGCTGGCCCAAGCCGCCGGCGCCGTCGGCGATCGAGCTTCGGGCGCAGATGATGAAGGACCCCAACGCCGTGAAGCTGGTGTGGACGAAGGCGAAGGACGCCTTGTCGCCGTCGACGGAGGGCGACGTCGTCTGGAACACCAAGACGCAGACCGGCTACATGCGCTTCAAGGGCCTCGCGAAGAACGACCCGAAGTTGAATCAGTACCAGCTGTGGATCTTCGACGGGACGCGCAGCGACGCAACCCCCGTCGACGGCGGGGTCTTCGACATCAGCGCCGACGGTGACGTCGTCGTCCCCATCGACGCGAAGCTCCCGGTGTTCGAGCCGACGTTGTTCGCGGTGACCGTGGAGCGGCCCGGCGGCGTCGTCGTGTCGAAACGCGAACGTATCGTCGTGCTCGCGCAGGTCGAAGGCTGACGCTCACTCCTCCGGCGGATCGACGAGGCGGACGACGCGACCGCGCACACGTCCGCCGATGCGAATCGAATCCCAGTCGACCTCCACCGGAGCTGTCGCGTCGCTGAGCCGCCGAATCCACCGCGAGCGCACGAAGGCCGGCGTATCGTCGGGCGGGTTCCGCATCGCGCGCTCGACGTCGTCCGGTGCGGTCACGCGCGGCGCGACGCCTTCGGCTTCCAGCCGGCGGAAGTAGCCGTCGACCAGCTCGTGGTACTTGAGGTCGACCTTCTTGCGGACCGTCGCGTCTTCGTGACGCTCCAACAGGAACCGCTTCGTGACCCAGTCGACGCGGCCGACGAGGGTGCCCGGGTGTGTCTCGAGCGCGTCGAGCGCTTCGCCCCACAGGCGCAGGATCTCGTTCGTCTCGAGGTCGGCGACGGACGAGGCCGCGGCGTGTTCCTCCGCGCGCGCCAGGTAGAAGCGCTGGATCTCGAGCGCGGTCATCGTGTCGCCGTTCTTCAGGCGCACGGCGGTCTTCAGCGTCGGGTCGGAGGTGATGGCGTGCATCGCCGCAATCGGATCGGCGAGGCGAGGTGCATCGTCGAGCGCACCCGCGTCGAGGAGGTCGAGCACGACGCGCGCGGTGCCGACTTTCAACAGCTCGGCGGTCTGCGCGAGGTTCGAGTCCGACAACCCCACTTGCACGCGTTGGCGCTTTCGAAACGCACGCGTGAACCCACGAAGGTCGAAGCGGATGAGTTTGCCGGGCGACTTGAGGAGCGCGCTCGCCTCGAAGATGCCGCGCGCGTCGGGCCACACCGAGCGTCGCACGATCCGAGACACGCCGAGCGCCTTCTCCGACAGGTGGAATGTGCCGTCGGGTCGCACGGAGCCGGCCCCCGTGAACACCGCGCGGGACGCGAAGAACGCGAGCGCCCGGCGGCGAAGCGGCGCGAAGAAGAGCGCGTGCGCCAGCCAGCCGAGCGGCAAGACGGCGGCCTCCGTAACGCCGACCTCGACGAGGTACAGCACGCGGTGCCAGCGCTTCGATTCACGACCGCGAACGAACGGCGCGGTGCCGGAGAACAGCTCGGCGATCCACGGCGCCGTCGTTTCGAGGCGCCCCGTCCAGGACAGGAGCAGAGCGACGACGAGCAGCGTCGGGATCGCGATCAGGAAGAAGACGAGCAGCCAGGCGACGAGGAGCAGCCACGCGCCGATGCCCCAGACGACGATCCACGGGACGAGCAGCACAAACGCGACGCGGAAGAGCAGGAAGCGCCACCCGGTCGCGACGTCGACCTCGTAGTTCTCTTGCGCTCCGTAGAGGTGGTCGAAACCGTCGCGGCAGTTCTTGAGCAGCCCGATGCTGCCCTCGTAGCCCCGGAACGCGAGCATCTGTTCGGCGCGCGGCAGCGCCTCTTCGAGCAAGCGGTCTTGCGCGGCCTGGTACAGGACGAGCTGCCCGGCGGTGCGGCACTCGGGGGTGGCGCCCTCCAACAACCCGCCGCCCGGGGCCTTGGAGAGCACCTCGTAGTTGAAGGCACCGCCGTTTTCGACGAAGACCCGCCCGTCGGACGTCCCTTCGACGACCTCCTTCAGGGGTTTCTTGCCGACCATCTTCACGCGCACGTTCACCGCGCGCATGAGCACGGTGTAGATGAGCGCGTTGCTGGGGAGCTCGGCGCCTTCGTGCGCCGGGGTGAAGCGAATCGCGTACTCGGTTTCGAGCCCCGCGAGGCGCTTCGGCGGGAGGGGGTCGTCGCGGCTCACTCGCCGCCGGCGGGGACCTCGGTCTGGCGCAGGTAGCGCTCGGCGTCCGTGTTGGCGTCCTGGTCGATGGTCGCGAGGACGTCCGCGAGGCGCTCGTCGAGCGGCTGCGGCGTGGCGTCGTTTTCGACGGTGTTCTTCTGGTCGTTCATGGAATCGGACCTCCTGAGGGCCGTATTCATAACACGAGTCGCGCGAGCGCGTCGTCAGAAATTCCGGCGGGCGGAGCTGATGCGCAGCGCGTCGAGGCGTCCGCCGCGGAACGGGTCGTCGAGGTCGTCCGTGGTGCCGGCCGAGGAGTCCTCGCTGGTCGCGCCGATGACGAGGGGGTCGTTGTTGCCGGCCATCCCGCCGTTGGTGATGCCGCCGCAGTTGACGTTGTCGTTGCAGTTGGACCCGCGGTACCCGACGAACCCGAACTGAAGCGAAGAGTCACCGTCGACGTACAGCTCGAGGCCGCCCGGCCCGAAGTTCACGCCGATGTGCACGAACTGGTTCGCCGGGACCGGGTTCGCCGAGCAGCGGCGCACGGTCGAGAAGCCGGTCTCACGCTCGAGGACGACGGTTCCGTCGCAGGCCACGCCGATGCGGATCTCTCCGGCGTCGTTGCCCTCGGAGCTCCGCGAGAAGAAGAACCGCGGACGGTTTGACGTGACGCTGTTCAGACGGATCAACGCTTCGATCGAGCCTTCGCTCAGGTCGAAAGCGGGGTCGTCGTCGATGACGACGTAGCTGTTGACGCCGCCGCTGTTGCCGAAGTCGAGCGCCTGGCCGCACCCGACGATGCTCCCCGCGTAGCTCATGCTCACGGCGTTGCCGTCGTGGTTGCCGGTGACGTCGTCCGCGTCACCGTCGAAGGTGTACAGCGCCACGGTGTCGGCGTCGGCGACCATCGGGCAGAGCGGCTGCGGCACGCCGCCGTCGCGTTCACCGCCGTCGCGTTCGAACCCGCCGTCGCGCTCTCCGCCGTCGCGGTCGAAGCCGCCATCGCGATCCCCGCCGTCGCGGTCGCCCGCGTCGGGCTCGGGCCCACCGTCGCGCGGTCCGCCGTCCGGTCCTGCGTCACGCGGTCCGCCGTCGCGCGCCGGTCCCGCATCGCGGAACCCGCCGTCGCGGTCCCCGCCATCGACGACCCCGGCGTCCTCTTCGACGCCGCCGCCGTCGCGAACGCTGCCGTCGCCGAGCGCGACGATGATGATGTTGCAGGCGTCGGCGCTCGCGGTCATCGTCTCGCTGGCCTCGACGACCTGCGTGCCGCCGCCGCCGGAAGCCGTGTGGCCCGTGACGTCCGCCGTCAGCTCGAAGGCCTCCGACGGTGCGCCGGAGAGGTTGATGGCGAGGGTGACGGTGCCGTCGTCGATGAACTGGGCGACGTCGAACGTCTGCCTGTACCGCGCGCCGCCGTAGCCGAGCGTCACGACGAGAGACTGCACGCGATCGTCGTTCGTGCGGACCTGCATTTCGACGGCCGTCGGTTCGGACTCACACAGGTCCCCCGCGCACCCGGCGAGCGCGAGCGTGATGAACGGAATGCAGCGTCTCACAGGCGCCCCCAGTCGGACGTGTTGGAGCTCAGGTCACCCATCGGGAGTCGGTCGTCGCCGCCGGTGTTCCCGGCGACGAGGCCGATCGCGACGACCGCGACGATCGCGCCGCCGACCCCGGCCCAGAACCACCACTGTTTGGTGAGCGGTTTGTCGTCGCCCGGGCTCATGGTCGCGGTGGTTGCGGACGAAGGCGGCGGTGTTGGCCGCGCCGCGAGGTCGATCGGCGGCGTCTCTTCCTTCGCCAACAACGCGACGTCGAGCTTCTTCAGCTGCCCCGCCGCGACCTCCGCGTGGGTTTCGAAGTCGGCGCGGCCTTCCTTCGAGACCACGACGAGGTGGCGGCCCGGGTCGACCGGGATGCGCCAACCCGCGCGCCACGGCGCACGCCAGCCGCCGACGTTCACGGTCGCGCCGTCGAGCTCGCCGGCGAGCTCGATGCGTCCGATCGAAGACTCGAGCTCGCGCGCGCGCTTTTCGATCTTGCGGAGGACGCCGGGCTTCGACGTTCCGCGCGCCATGAAGACCTCGTAGTGTCGCACCGCCTGTGCGGGGCGGCCCGCGATGCGGTGCGCCTCCGCGAGGTTCACGTGGATCTTCGGGCTACGGTACGCGCGCAGCGCCTCTTGGAACTTCTCGATCGCGCCGTCCGCGTCGCCGCTCTCGAGGCGTTTGTTGCCTTCGTCGAGCAGCTTGCGGGCGCGCTCGCGGTCGGCCGCTTCGTCGCCCTCGGCGTACGCGGGCGCAGCCGCGGACAGCGCCGCCGCGACGAGCGCGAACAGTAGGTGCTTCACAGGTCGTCTCCGTCGAAGAGGATGGCCCCGGTCTTCTTGCGCGTCTTCTTTTTGGTCGTGGTCGTGCGGCGCCGACGTCGGCGCTTCTTCTTTCGTTCCACGACCGGCTCGGGTGCGTCGGACTCCAGCGCGACACGTACGACGCGGTCCTCTTCGGCGTTCACGATCACCATCTGCGGTCGGTGACCGGGCGCCTGTACGCGCACCACGTGCTCACCTTCAGAGCGGTCCAGCTCGACTGGGCCGGTGTACGGCCGCCCGTCGAAGAGGACCTCGGCGCCCGGCGGCGTCGCTTCGACCCGAATCGACACGACCGCAGGCGCGGGCGGTGCCGACGCCGCGAGCGGTCGTGGCGCGACGAGCTCGGGCTCCGGCGTGGGAGCGATGTCGTCCTCCTCCGGCTCGGCGGCCGCCTCGACTTCGGCGTTGTCGGCCGTCGCTTCGACTTCGGCGTGGTTGGCCGTCGCTTCGGGCTCCACGTCGGCCGGCGCGGCTTCGGACGCAGCGACCACCGGCTCCGGCTCCGACCCCGAGGGCCACAACGCAAACACCGTCACGAGCAAGAGCACCGCGCCGACCGCCAGCGCGACGACGCGCGTGCGCCGGGCGTTTCGCTCCTCCTCCGCGATCGACTGGAACGCATCGTCGGGCTCGGCCAGCTCGGGCTCGGCGTCGAGCTCGACGGCCTTGACCAGCGGAGGATCGGGGTCGTCCTCTTCCGCGGGGGGCAGCGGCGTCGAGGTCCGCTTCGTGTCCTCCGGCGGCTCGTCGAACACGCCGACGGGGGCCAGCGGAATGGGGCCGGTGTCGCGGATCAGCGCCGTCTGCACGTCACGCTGCGAGAACTTCGGTACCGGTCCGGACTTCTCCGCCGCGGGCGGGAACACCAGCTCGGCGGGCGTGGCCTCGGCGAAGGGCAGCGTGTCCTCCGCCGCGCCCTCCTTCGTCGTTTCCTCGTCCGTCGACTCGGCTTCCTCTTCGGGCGTCGCCTCCGGGTCCGCCTCGGCGACGGTCTCCGTCTCGGCTTCGGCGGGGTCGTCGCTCGGCGCGTTCTCGACGTCGTCACCTTCGGCAGCGGGCGCGTCGATCTCGCTCTTCAGGCGGATCGCTTCCGGTGCGTCCTCGTCGAAGGCACCCTCCGCCGGAACGACCGCCTGCACGACGTCGGACTCGGACGCCAGCGGGAGCTCCTCGGCGACCGCGACGAACGCTTTGGCGTCGAGCTCCGCGGCGCCATCGACGGGCTCCTCGTCGAGCGTCGGCGCGTCGGCGGCGACGTCGATCGGCGCGACCTCCAACGCCTTCTCGATCGCGCTCCCGAGCGCCTCCTCGGACGGATCGTCGTCCTTCTTCTTCCGTGGCAGGATCGACTTCTTGGCCTCGGCCTTCGGCGCGACCTCCACGTTCACGCGCCCGGACGGGAGGATGCTCTTCGGTGTGAGCACCTTCTTCGGCCCGGAGTCGAAGGCCGGGAGCGGCATCTTCGAGGTCGTCGCGTGGTTCTTCTCCACGATGTTGCGCGGCAGCGTCGACGCCTTCTCGGGCTCCTCGCTGATCGCCGCCTTCTCACGCAGCGCCGCGCCCAGCTCGTTGAGGCCTTCGGCTTCCAGCTCGTCGGGATCGAACTCGTCGAACGCCTGCTGCGCCGTGAAGTGTTCGAGGCCGAGCGTCTGCGACGCGTCGGAGAGGTGGTCGCCGAGGTTCTCGGGCGGCTCGGATTCGGCGGCGTCGCGTTCGAGCGCGCGGCGCTGCTCGAGGCGCTTCGAGAAGACCTCACCGAGGAACTTCTCCATCTCGGAGGCCGTCACACGCTCCTCGGTGGCGAGGTACGTGAACAGGTCCTCGCTGAGGGCGCGCGCCGTCGGGTAGCGTTCGTCGCGATCCTTCGCGAGCGCCTTCATGACGATGTGCTCGAGCGCCTCCGGGTAGTCGTCGTGCATCGACGTCGGCGGCGGCGGCGCCATGCGGAGGATGCGGCCCGCCGTGCGCAGCTCCGTCTTGTCCTTGAACAACCGCAGCCCGAGCGTCGCCTCCCACAGCAGCACGCCGAGCGCGAACACATCGACACGACGGTCGAGCTCCTGTCCGCGAACCTGCTCCGGCGACATGTACGCGACGGTGCCCTTCAGCACGCCGGGTTTCGTCTGTGAGACGCTGTCCATCGCCTTCGCGATTCCGAAGTCGGTCACGCGGACGATCCCGTCGTAACCGATCATGATGTTCTGCGGCGCGACGTCGCGGTGCACGACGTTACGCGAAGCACCCTCCGCGTCGGTCAGCTCGTGCGCGGCGTGCAGGCCCTCGGCGGCGGACGCGACGATGTGCGCGGCGAAGCGCATCGGGAGGTCGCGCTGCGCGTGCCACGTCGAGCGCAACAGGAGCGCGAGTGTCTCGCCGCTCACGTAGTCCATCGCGAGGAAGTACTGCCCGTCGTCGACGTCGATCTCGTAGACCGGCACGACGTTCGGGTGGTGGACGGAGGCGGCGATGCGCGCCTCGTTGAGGAACATGTCGATGAAAGCTGGCTTGCGGCACAGGTGCGGGTGCACGACCTTCAGCGCGAACAGTCGTTCGAATCCGCCGAGGCCCCCGGCGCGTCCGAGGTAGAGCGACGCCATCGAGCCCGTGCCGAGCTCACAGAGCACCCGGTAGCGGCCGATCTTCTTCGGCAACCCGGCGGGCCGGGCGATGGCGTGCAGCTCCCCCACGCTCCGTCCTCCACGTTAGCAAGAACCAGGCGGTTCGGAAGCGGCCGGGAGTGGGAGGTCGGGTATGGAGGTAGACCCGACGAATACAGGCGCGGTCAGGCCTCGTGCGTCGCGGTGACCGTCGTCGCGATGCCGCCGCGGACGTTGAACTCCCCGACGACCGTCATCTTGCGCGGCGAGAGCACGGCGACGAGGTCGTCGAGGATCTGGTTCGTCACGGCCTCGTGAAAGTGACCCTCCTCCCGGAACGACCACAGGTAGAGCTTGAGCGACTTGAGCTCCACGCACCGCTGGTCAGGGGTGTAGTGGATGCGGATCCGCGCGAAGTCGGGTTGCCCGGTCATCGGGCAGACACACGTGAACTCCGGGCAGTCGAAGGCGATCTCGTAGTCGCGCCCGGGCGTCGGGTTGTCGAAGGTGTCGAGGGTCCGCGAGGGCTGCGTCGTCATCGCGCATGAGGTGTCGTCGAACTCGCCGCTGCGATCAAGCGCGAATCCTGTGGTCGTCGACCGCGGCCAGGCTGTGTGCCGATAGGTGGGACAGCCCCAGTGGGCGTTAAGGAGCGCTCAGATCGTGGGGGCGACCACCGATCGCCACGCTCGAATCCAGGTCAGTACGAACGTGCATGAAGACAACACCGTTCATGCTCCTCTCGACGTTCGCCTTCGCGGCGGTGGGCTGTGCGACCGAGGGTCGCGTCGTGACCGCCCACGGCTATGGCGTCGGCTCGTTGATGGGGAGCAAACAGGCCGAGCTCGAAGCGCGCGTCGCGGCGGGTTTCCTCACGAGCACCGTCGATTTCGAGCTCGAGACCGAGGGTGAACGGCGGGCGATCGACATGCGCCCACCCGCCGCGGAGGGCGAGGACCTTCGCATCACGCAGGTCTCGGACCGGGTGTACCGGGCGGAGCTCGACCAAGTCGTCCCCGCCGCCGTCGACGAACGGCGTCGCGCGCTCGGCGCACCCGAGATCGCGGAGGCGTCCGTCCCGCGCGGACCGAAGCCCTACAACCGCGCGCGCACCGCAGCGCTCATGGAGCTCATCACGCGCGCGAACACGTGCCCCGACGACGTGACGCTCCTCGTCGGCGCGGTCGACGTCGTGAGCATGGAGATCGTCGAAGCCGACGGAGGCGAGCGGCTGCGCGTGGCGGCGCACGTCTCGTTGGAGCCGTGCGGGACGCCCTCGAAGATGCCGAAGCGGAAGCTCCCGCCCGGCGTTCGCAAGGCGGCGGAGAAAGCGCGGGGCTGATCTGCGCGATCGATGGGCTCGACGGCCGCGGTGGGTTCCGCCGCGGTCGTGACCCGTCCCTGCTCAGTTCGACGCGGTCAGTTCGACGCCGTGAGGACCTTGCGGATGGGTTTCTTCTCCTGCGTCGCCGCCTTCTTCGGAACGAAGGGCGCCGACGGGCGCAGCGAAGTGTCGAGCTTCTTCTTCTCGGCGGGCTTCGGCTTCACCGCGTAGCCGGTCGGCATGCCGTCCGGCGGCGGGACGCTGTCGAAGTCGATCTCGTTCGGATCGATCGTCCGGTCGAGGTCGATCGGCTGCGGCTTCGCAGGCGCGACGGCCTTCGCGGGCGCGGGGGTCGCGAGGGCGGCGATGAGCGAGCGGCGCACGCGCATCTTCTTCAGGCGGCGCTTCTGCTTCTTCGTCACGACGTAGTTCGCCGCGCGCGCCTTCTCGACGATTTCGTCGTTGGTGTAGCCCTTGCGCTGGAGCTTCTTGATGGTGCGGGCGTTGAACGCCTTCGCGCGGCGCGCGCGTGCGCGGCGGGCTCGGCGCGCCTTCCTGCGCTTCTTCTGCTTCTTGCGCTTGCACTGCCCCGCCGTCGGGCGGTCCGCGAAGGCGATCTCCGGGGCCACGAGCCCGAGGCCCGCGAGGAGGCCGAGGCCCAGCGCGAGGCGATGAAGGGTCGAGAAGATGGAACCAGCCACGATCTCTACTCTGCGGGATGTGAGGCGGGCGTTTCGTCCTCCCGATGTCGATGGGGGGCGAGCGTCACACCCCTACATCCCCCGACAAGGGCTGGCCTCGGACCCCCACAACGGGCATACCTCCGCCCAACCATGACGTCCTGGGGATTCGTTCTCGCGCGCCTCGTGCACTTCGTCGGGTTCACGGTGGCCATCGGCGCGTGTGTCGCCGGTCTGGTCGTGATGCGACAGTCGGTCGAGGAGGCCGCGCACCGGGCCGGCGTCGACCGGGCCGCGGCGGCGATCGTCACGGCGGTCGAGCTGCCCGCCGCGTTCCTCGCGCTCCTCGGGGGCATCGCGTTGATCGTGATGTTGCCGCACGTGCTCGACCCGGCGGCGAGCGGCGCCGGTCCTTGGCTGCACATCAAGCTGTTGTTCGTCGTCGGCGCGCTGGTCGTCGCGCACCTCAGGATGTTCAACCTGATTCGTCTCGGGCGTGAGCCGGACGATGCCCTGCGGAAGAAGGCGCGAACGCTCGACGTCGTGAACCTCGGTCTGTACGCCACGGTCCTGTTCCTCGTGATCTTCCGGTACGTGTTGTTCGCCTGATGGCCACGCCGAAGCAGCTCGTGAAGACGTACGCCGACCTCACGATCGAGGAGGCGGATCAAATCGTCTCCACGCTCGACGGTTACCTCACGGCGACGCGCAAGGAGCGCATCGAGGAGGCGCTCGCTTCGCGGACGCGCGACGTGGCGCTCGTGTTGGAGGACGTCGCGAGTGAGCACAACGCTTCGGCGGTCCTGCGCACCGCGGAGGCGTTCGGTGTGCTCGAGGTGCACGTCGTCCCGCGCGAGTCGGAGTTCAAGTTGTCGCGGAAGGTGAGCATCGGGTCGCACAAGTGGATCGACCTGAAGCGTCACCCGTCGCCGACCGTCGCGTACGGTTCGCTCCGCGATCGTGGGTTCTCCGTGTGGGCTTCGGACATCCACGGCGACACGGTGCCGCTCGAAGAGATCCCGACCGACCGCAAGGTGGCGCTGGTCTTCGGCAACGAACACGCGGGGCTGACGCGGGAGGCGGCGGAGGCGGCGGACGGGCTCTTCAAGATCCCGATGACGGGGTTCGTGGAGAGCCTCAACATCTCGGTGGCGGCGGCGATCTGCACGTACGACCTCGTCGCGCGCAAGCGCCGGGCGGGGACGTTGTCGACGCTCGACCCCGAAGACACGGCGCGCCTGCGGGCGACCTGGTACACACTCTCCGTGCGGGCGGCGCCGCAGCTGTTGGAGCGGGCGGGCGTGGAGCTCCCCGCGATGTCGGCGGAGCCGGTACGATTCGCGACGGAAGAGGTGTAGCCTTTCGGCTCCTGTCGATGAGCGACGACTTCTACGCGATCCTCGGCGTCGGCACCGACGCGAGCCCCGCCGAGATCAAACAGGCGTACCGCGGGCTCGCCCGGAAGTACCACCCCGACCGCAACCCCGGCGACGAGACGGCGACCGACAAGTTCAAGGACGCCGCCGAGGCCTACCGCGTCTTGGGCGACGTGGACCTGCGCGCGCAGTACGACGCGTATCGGCAGGCTGAGGTCGGCGGCGGCGGTCACGGCATTCCGCAGGCGAAGACGGAGGCGACGGGTGACGTGCTCGATGAGTTGTTCGGCACGTCGCGCGCGAAGCAGCGGAAGGAGAAGAATCAGCAGCGTCAGCGGCGCGAGCGGGTGCAGCCGCGTCCGCGGTCGGAGCCGCGGGAGCGTGGTGACGATCTCAAGTACGACCTCGAGATCGACTTCGAGGAGGCGGTGCAGGGCACGGAGCACGTGGTGTACGTGCCGGGTGAGGCGTCGTGTCGGACGTGTCGTGGAACCGGTGCGGCGCCGGGGAGCGCGCCGGTGTTGTGTCAGCGGTGCGGTGGTCGAGGGGCGGTGCGCGAGCAGCAAGGTTTCTTCGACACGACGCGGCGGTGTCCCGACTGCGATGGTGCGGGCAAGCTCGCGGCGCACGCGTGTGACGTGTGTGAGGGGTCGGGTGTCGAGGAGGTGGATCGGCCGGTGACGGTCGACGTGCCGGCGGGCGTTACGACGGGGACGCGGTTGCGGCTCCGGGGGATGGGGCGCTCCGGTGGTGGCGGCGGATCGACGGGTGATCTGATCGTGGTGGTGACGGTGCGGCCGCACCCGTTCTTCGAGCGTGATGGGGCGGACCTGTTGGTGGAGGTGCCGGTGTCGATGACGACGGCGGCGCTCGGGGGTCCGATCGAGATCCCGACGTTGGACGGTCCGATGCGGATGCGGGTGCCCGAGGGGTCGCAGAACGGTCGGGTGTTTCGGTTGCAGGGCAAGGGGTTGCCGCGTCCGGACGGTCGAGGGGCGGGGGATCAGCGGGTTCGGTTGGTCGTCCAGACGCCGGAGGCGATGACGGATCGGATGCGGGCGTTGTTGGAGGAGTTCGCGGATTTGGAGGAGGCGCACGAGGACACCGGGGCCTTGCGCGACTTCCGCCACACGATGAAGCGCTACTACGCCCACCGGCGTTGACGGGGCCGTCGGCTCTTGGGATAACCCGCGCTGACATGTCCAACGATCACACCGAGTTGCTGCAAAAGGTGTCCCTCTTCCACGAGGTCGAGGCCGAAGAGCTGAGCCGGATCGCCGGCATCTTGTCGACGCGCGACGTCACGAAGGACGCGCACATCGTCACGCAGGACGAGCCGGGTGACGCGCTGTTCATCATCGCGAAGGGCCGGGTGAAGGTCTCGATCTACGGCGACAACGGTCGGGAGGTGATCCTGGGTCTGTTGAAGGCGGGTGAGTTCTTCGGCGAGATGTCGTTGTTGGACGACCTGCCGCGTTCGGCGAACGTGATTGCGCTGGAGGACTCGACGGTCCTCATCCTGAAGCGTGAGCAGTTCGCGGCGCACATCAAGGTGAGTCCGGCGACGGCGTTGAACGTGATGGCCGAGCTGTCGCGGCGTCTGCGTCGCGCGGACGAGATCATCGGGAACCTGGCGACGTTGGACGTGTATGGGCGCGTGGCGCACATCATGATCGACCTGGCGAAGAAGGACGGCGAAGAGGTGGAGGAGGGCATCCTCATCCGCGAGCGTCCGACGCAGCAGGACATCGCTTCGATGATCGGGACGAGCCGTGAGACGGTGAGTCGAGTCCTGTCCGAGTTCCAGAAGCGTGGTTTCGTGGAAATGCGTGGCCGCGAGATCCTGTTGTCCCGAAAGTTTGCCGGAGAAGTCGCGGGCGGCGGCGGTTCCGACAACTGAGGAGATCTCATGAACGAAAATTATCTGTCGGCTGTCGACGACCTCTACCGCGAGGCCGCCGAGGCGCCGATGTCCAAGCTGTGCTGCACGACCTCCCCGGTCTGGCGCATGCCGGGCCTGAACATCCCGACGCAGATGCTCGAGATGAACTACGGCTGCGGCACCACGGTGAACGCGAAGGACCTGGGTCCGGAGCAGACGGTCCTGTACGTCGGCGTCGGCGGCGGGATGGAGGCGCTTCAGTTCGCGTACTTCACGCGTCGCCCGTCGAGTGTCATCGCGGTGGATACCGTGGACGAGATGATGGACAAGGCGCGTGCGAACTTGGAGGTGGCGGCGCTGGAGAACGATTGGTTCTCACCTGAGTTCGTCGACATTCGCCGCGGCAACGCGCTGGACCTGCCGATCGAGTCGGGCTCGGTCGACACGGCGGCGCAGAACTGCCTCTTCAACATCTTCACGCGCGAGCACCTCCTGAAGGCGCTCACGGAGATGCACCGCGTCCTGAAGCCGCACGGCCGACTCATCATGTCGGACCCGGTCGCGACGCGCCCGATGCCGGACCACCTCGCAGCCGACGACCGCCTCCGCGCGGAGTGCATCTCGGGCGCGGTGACCCTGGATGAGTACCTGGCGACGATGGTGAAGGCTGGGTTCGGAACGATCGAGCTCCGGTCGAAGGTGCCTTATCGCTTGCTGGACAAGGAGCGGTATGGGTTGGACGCGCACTTGTTGCTGGAGAGCATCGAGGTTTGCGCGATCAAGGACCCGGTACCGGAGGACGGGGCTTGTATTTTCACGGGGCGGACGGCGACTTACTTCGGGAAGGATGAGGTCTTCGACGACGGGAAGGGGCATACGCTGGTGCGCGACATGCCGCTGAACGTGTGTGACAAGACCGCCGGGGCGCTGGAGGCGCTGGGGCGGGGGGATCTGTTCGTGACTGGGAGTACTTATTTCTATGGTGGGGGCGGGTGCTGCTGAGTCGGTGGCGTGAGGTTGGTGGTGATGCGCGTGGGGTGGTGGCGCGGGCGCAGAACGCGTTATGTCCGACGGTGATATCTCGGGTACGCCTGAGGATCTCCAAGGCCGAACATGTAGCGTTGGGCGGACAAGTACAGCGATGATCTACGCCGACCCAGAGTACTTTGCGCAACTTGAAGCGCAGGTCGTAGCCGTTTGGCGGCAGTTCCGAAACGACGTTAGTCCGGCCGACACGTCGCTGCTTAGGCCGGAGATCTTGCGACTACTCTGGCTCCATTGGCGTGACCACGAAGAGACTACTGGCTACTGGCAGGATGGACTCGAGATCGAACACTTCGAGTTAGTCGGCGACCGAAGTGTTCTCGCGACGGGAGCGATTTGGTGCGCTGACGAGAGACGCATGTGGCGGGTTCCTGCCCAATTCGTGTTCGAGTTGGCGCACGCCTCAGACTCACTTGAGAGTGCCACCGTCCGAGTCGGTGATGCCAATCTAGG
Source organism: Deltaproteobacteria bacterium (assembly GCA_040218735.1). GTDB lineage: Bacteria > Myxococcota > Kuafuiibacteriia > Kuafuiibacteriales > Kuafuiibacteriaceae > JAUHYN01. Next base: position 221,904 of record JAVJQW010000023.1, on the reverse strand, counting down.
CGACCTCCGAAACCACGATGGTGAGACACGGGTCCCCCCGCCGAGCCGTTGGCTTATCGAGTTCGTCCTGGAGCGTGGCCAACCGACCCGGGTTGCCCCAGAACCGCTGGTGCTCGAACTCCGTCGATGGCTTGACGAGAATGTTAGCGGAAAACTTGTGAGACACGACTGGTCCGACCTCTCCGGGAAGGAAGCAGAGCACCTCCTTCGGCGCCAAGCCGCAGTCGGTCGCCTCTGTCGACTGGAACGAACCTGGCTCGATGGCGGGCCAGCAATGCGGATCTTTCCGGATGACGACTAGCTCCGAACCAACGAGCGACTTCCCGTATGAACGATGCGCCGTGCCGCCCAACAACACGCTCAAGACTGACGGGGCTTCGCCCCGCAGCTTAGCGTGAGCGTTGGGCCGACCGAAGCCCGTGCTATCCTCTTCAAAGCAAGCGAGATGGCTCAACCGACGTGGCATATCCCCTTTCTTGGTCGGGGTGAATCAGGCGTGAACAAGCAGTGCTTCTTATGGAGCGATGGCAATCGCTACATCATGGACAACCATCAGGCCGCTGCATGGTGCTGGGCCCGACACACGCGAGGCTCACATTCCATTCTCCACCTTGATGCGCACTACGACATGCTCAGTTCGCGAATCGCGGAGTGGTCGCCAGCCTTGAAGGGGCGCTGGACTGGCGATATTCAGTTCTTCCTCGACTCGGTCATTCCTAATGAGGACCCACGCTCCGGTCGCGTGCTACGCTGGGACAACTACCTGCCGCTCTACCTCCATGAGTACGAAGACACCGTGGAGAATCTCGTCTTTGTGACGCAGAAGTGCGGGAGCATCCGAAAGGAAGACCTCCCTGAGGTAGACGTCGTCGAAATCGATCTATGGAAAGTACCCGACCTGATGGGCTACTGCGTTCTTCAGCACGGCGACTTCATCGTGAACCTCGATCTCGACCTCTTCTTCTTTCAGGATTCCGCCGACTCCAATCCCCGCTTCTGGCACAGGAAGGCCGTCGAGACTCTCGCAGAACAACTTCGTCGCCTCGTCGATTCTACGCGATGCATCGCACTGACGATCGCAATGAGTCCGGACTGCTGCGGCGGATGGAAGCCCGCCGAGGAAGCGCTGAACGAGGTCTGCGAAGCGCTTGCAATAGACTTTCGCCTGCCTCCGCCGTAGCCCAGGAAGGCGGCCCAAACAACACACTCAAGTCTGACGGGGCTTCGCCCCGCAGCTGAACGTGAGCGTTGGACGGACCAGGTGGCCGCCTTAGCCAACGAGTGCTACACTCCCCGATACTTCGGCGCTCTGATGAGGACGCAAAGGTATGTCTCTTGCCGGCGAAACGGATCTCACGCGATTCACCTACAGCCTTGACCCGAGCAAGCTCGTTCGACTCACGGCCGACTTGCTCTGGATATCCGGCCATAGGCGCGTGACGATCACTGATGGTCCTGGCGACGGTGGACGTGATGTCCACGCGAGCGCCCCCGATGGTCGCGATGTTGTGGCCCAGTGCAAACACCACAGGAAGGCGTCTGCGACCTGTTCAAGTGCCGAACTTGGTGAACTCCCGCTAGCCCTATTGAAAATGGGCTATGCACGAGGACTGTTCGTGACAAACGCGAAAGTATCCCCGCAGGCCAAGCGCGAGTACATCAACGACTATCCTGACTTTGAACTTCGGTTCATTGACGGAGACCAATTGGCGCGGCAGGTTCTTCAGAATCCCCTCCTTAGATCCGTGTGGTTCGACGGCGTCTCGGTTGATCGAGTTGGCAATGCCCTCAACCTCCCGATCCTAGTTCGCGAACACACGTCTGACTTACCGATCGTGCCCTACATGTTGCGCTCCAAGTTAAGCCTGGATAGCGTGATCGCCGACATCAAGGCCGTCTTCCCGAGCCTTTCGGTTGTGTTCTCGCCGGGCGCACTTGCGACCACTCGATTCGAGCCGTATAGGTACCCAGAGCCGCTCGCAGCAGAGGAAGGTGAGGGTCCGGAGATCTTCGGCACGGAGCTATCTCTTCTTGGTGATGTTGACCTTTTCGAGTTGCCGACGCTAATGGCTTGCGTGGCCAGGTCCGTCGCAGAGTGGGTCGCCAGCGAATATCCAAGAATAACGGTGCGTGTTGGCCGACCAATCATTTCGTCACTTGAAGGAGAACGCGCCGGCGCGATGACGCAGATCGACCAGGCTCCTGTCTCGTTCGTCAAGTCTACAAACGCTCCTGCCGTCGACGAAGCCGAGTTCTTCATTGAGCTCCCGGGCGACTGGACTTTCACGTGCGACGCCCGAGTTAGCGAAGGAGGCGCGATACGCCTGTTTGAGCCATCTCTGGATGTTCTGGCAAGCTACCAGATTGTGGGACGGCCGAGTCTAACACTGCAGGCTCAGCTTCGATCCGAAGCGGAGGCGACCGCGCTCGGCTGGAACAGGTCCCTCTTTGCGTTGGTCAAGGAGGACCCCGAACACTGGCATTTCTCTGATGTGCCAGCCCCGGACCGGAGCTGGCCATGGACATTCGAGAGTGCCTACTTGTGCGCATGGTTCGATGGCTCGCTCCTGGCTGATGGACGGATCCCGCGCTCGTTTCGGGTGAATCCAATGGAAGAATTGATTCCCGACACAGGCAAAGTACTCGCAAGGGTGCACGAAGCACTGCAGGCCCTCGAAGACGTTCGGGTGGTTGACCCGACTCAGGCGCGCCACATGGTGGGGCTTGTGTCCCATGACGTGTTTCCATCAGTGGACGCAATCACGCACTCCACCGCGGAGATAATGCACTTCCCGGACACGCTTCCATCTCCAATTAGGCCTTCCTCGCGAGAGATTCAGATCCTCGCCGCATGGACATGCGACGAAGAAGTCATGTCTGATGAACTCGACGCCGAATCAGCGATGGTGCTCAACGTTGCGCCGGCGATTGAGACACATGCTGGGTTCATTGTCTTCACATGGGACTTGCCAGCGACGTCTCTTGAAACTCTATCGACCGCCGATATTTTCTCGCAAGTATCTCAAGAAATTGCCGAAACAACTAGACTGATCGAAGACAGGCTCTCCTCTCAAGGCCTGGTTGTAAGCCGGAGTACCCAGAAGTATTGGTCAGAAACTCATGGCGTGTCCCTTGGTGTGGCGCCCAACGAGAGCGCGAAGGCGTTCCTTTGGGGGGTAGACAGCGAGGGTAAATGGCGTGCGAAGGTAACGGGCTCGCAATACGATCTAAGCGAGGACGACTCTGAGCTTCCAGAAGGGATGTCGGCAGCGATGTCGGAGTACATACGGAAGCAGACCTTGGAGTGAGCGAGGTGTGCGTGGCCGTCCAACAAGATGTTGCAGTCTGACGAAGCACTCGCGTGCTACGCTCGAACGCCGGAGGGTCTGGCACCGAGCACCGTGCCCCGCGCGAACGCCGCCGGCGCGAGCGCTTCGCAGCTGAACACCAGGGCGTTGGGTGAACCAGCGCCGAGAGGCGAGCCCGGCCAGGCGCCGCGCTGTTTCGCTTGCGGTTTCAGAGTCTTACAGACCCCTGGCGTCCGGGACGGCGGGAATGCAAGCTGTATGGTACGTGATGGAGCGTGACGCGGACCAAGGCACAGCAGCACTGGCCGGGGTGGTGGGACTGGGACCTCGAGCTGACGCCGCACGTCGAGCGCCGGATGGAGGACCGCGGCTTCGGGGAGGTCGACCTGAGGAAGATGCTGTTCGATGCCAACGAGCTGGACGAAGACAAGGTCGTTGGCCGTTGGGCGGTTGGCACGCGCCACGACAAGCGACTCTGGACCGTTATTGTCGAACCCGATCCGGACGTCGAGCTGTTGGTCATCGTCACCGCATTTCCCAATGAGTGATTAGTCATGAAGCGCTGCTATCTTGAAGTTACATTCCGACGCGGCAAGGCATTCGCAGCCTATCTGTATCTCCCAAGAGCAAGGGACGTGCGGAGCGCTCGTGTTGAGCGCTTCGACGACTCCCTTGTTGTCGACTTCTCCGAGGATGGATCACCGATTGGTATCGAGATTCTCGACCCGGCCGCTGTGCAGCTCGCTCCACTGAATACTCTTCTTGAGAAACTCGGGGCCAAGCCCGTCGAGTCGGCAGACCTGGCGCCACTCCTGGCCGCATGACTGAGCTGGTGCGGGACACCCAAGAGCACAAATGAAGACTGAGGGGGGCTTAGCTCCCTTAGTTTATTGTGAGCGTTGGCGGACCAGGGTGCACAGGTGAAGCTCGGCATGAATCTCCCAGAGGACCTCGAGGTCGAGTACGTGGCCGCGTTCATCGCCGATCCGGCCGCCCTTTTTGCCGAAGCGATGCGGACGTTCGCCTGGAACGACCGCATGCGAGCGCGCAAGACTGCGTCCTTCGGACGCGCCTACAACTACTCAGGGAACTCATATCCCACTACGGAAGTTCCAGAACTGCTCCAGCCGGTCATATGCGATATCGAGCGCGTCGTCGGCCATACCATCAACAACTGCCTTGCGAATCTCTATGACGACGGCGAGTCGAGCATGGGCTTTCACTCCGACTCGGCGGAAGGAGTGGTGCCCGGCACCAGCACAAGCATCGTCTCTCTCGGAGCCCCGCGTTCACTTCTGTTTCGACGAAGTTCTGACCGAGGCACGGAGTGGCCGATTCAACTCGCGCCCGGCTCCCTTCTCGCCATGAAGGCGAGCGTGCAGACCGACTGGCAGCATGGGATTCGTCCCTCTCCCGGGACAGGCGCCCGCATCAGCCTTACGTTTCGGCATCTGGTAGCGGCCTGAGATGCCATGACCGGCATAGTCCGCCGCGGGCCGCCCAACGACGCGCCCAGGATCTCCGAAGCGGCCGCGTTGGCCGCGGTGGCGTGGTACCGGGTACGGCCGCAGCTCGAAGACTCCATCTCCCGCCGTGGCGGTTGAGCTAGCTCCCAGACGCGCGGGACACTGATCGCGACGCACAACTCGCCGTGACGCCCAAGCCGCATTCGAATTGATGGACCCCAACGATTCTTCAAGGTCGCGGATACATCGCCTCCCCGCTGAACGTCGGGTGTTGGACATGTCTGCGAAGGGTGCTGCACGATGTCACAAGGAGCAATTGTGGGTTGGGTCATTGAGTCGTGGGATCGAGAACTTGGGGTCGGGACGATCTCATCGCCGCGCGCGACGAGCCTTCGTTTCGACGCGGCTGCCGCCTTGGTCGACGACTTCAGAGTGGGGGAGCTGGTTGAGGTGGAGCTCGCTCGTGAGGCGGACGCTTATGCCGTTGTACGGGTGTGGCCCGACGATCCGCGCTTCGTTCCCCGCGGGGAGGTGGATTCCAACGTGCCAGGGCTCGACCCCGCGCTCGAGAACGACGCGCGCGCGATGCTCGACACGCTTCCACAGTCCATGGACTTCCGGTGGGTGGGGCGAGATGCCGACCTCGTCCTCCAGGGTGACGACGATGGCTTCTTCTCCGGCGCGACGTTCGAGCTGCTCTGCAAAGACGTCGTCTACGTCGAGTGCCCGGCGCGGTGGGATGGAAAGAGCATCCGCCTCGCGAACGACACCGAGCGCGCGTACCTCGCGACGCGCTGCGAGATGACCGCGAAGGCGCTCGCGCTGAGGATCGTCGACGATGAGCGACGCATCTACTTCGTCGTATGCGGCGCGCTTCAGCGATCGTAACCGCGACCATGGAGCCGACGCCGCCTGTCCCACAGCACCACGTAGAACCGATGGCCGAACCGCGGCCTGAGGTAGGATCTGCTCGCTGGGGTCTGGAGTGCCATGGTCGGTAAGATTGCGATAATCACCGGGCCGCCAGGCGCCGGGAAGACCACCATCTGCCAACGACTCCGGGAGGCCTTTCCCGAGGCCGTGTACATCGATGGCGACGCAGTTCGTCGTTTCGCTCCGGCCGATGCCCGCGCCGTCCTCGGAGGAGGATCTACGTATCGCGCTGCAGGAGCGCTCTCGCGCGCATACCTAGAGATGGGCGCGGAGCTCGTGCTCGTCGACTACGTGTTCCGCAACCCCACGGACATCGCGCGATTCACTTCCCAAATACACGCGGAAACAGAGCTGTCGGTGTTCGTCGTCTGGACGCCGCTGGACGTCGCAATAGAGCGCGCGAAGCAGAGAGGCCGACAGACCTCCTCGGACGACGTTCGACGCGCATGGAAAGAGCTCGCGGAGCAGCGCACGAAGGACTTCGGGCGCTTCGTTTCCAACGACACCGACGCGAAGGAGGCCGCTCGGGCCATCGAGCACGAGATTCGAAGCGTCTGCGCATGAGCGCGCGGAGCGACTCGCTTACCGGCGGCGATCGTTCCGTGGTTGAATCCTCGCCATGCCTCGCAAGCCTCTGCAGATCCTCGCCGTCCTGTTGTCCTCCCTGGGCCTCTCGGTCGGAGCTGGGTGCGGCTCCCGATCGATCGGCGAGGCGCTCATGGACGCCGGCGCGTTCCTCGCGGACGCGGGTGCCAACGACGCAGGGGCGCAGTCGGGCTCGGGCGCCATGCTGGGAGATTGCTCGGTCGAGCAGTCGACCCGATACGCAGCGACGAACCAGGTCTCCATCCAGCGCTACGCTGAGTTCAACGTGCCCGGGCTTCAGCCGTCCGACGCGCCGGTGCTGTCGACCTTCATCTGCGGCGGAATCGGGGACCCGGACAATACGCTCCCGGCAGGCGGCGAATGCCCCGCGGGCGCCACGTGCTTGGGACCGATCAACAGCTCGGTCTGTCGCCCCTCTTCGGCCTACATCGCGGACTCCAAGATCTACGTCTACTGCGGAGCGCGGAGTGAGTACGACAACGCCGGAGAGCGGGTCATCGCCGGCAGCCGCGCGGCCGCGGTCTATCTCCGAATCGGGAGCTAGCCAAGAATCCGAGGTGAGTATGTTCGAACCCTTCGTCCCCGATCTCTCATCACGTCCCTTCTCCATGACCGTAGAGCGCGAGATGAAGACCGCCGCCACACTCATTTACGACGCATGGACCCGTAGATTCGATAAGTGGTTCGCCCAACCCGGTGAGTTGATCATGACCCCCGAAGTAGGGAGCCTGTTCTTCTTCTACAATCGACACGACTGGGGGCGGCACGCCCACTACGGACGCTTCCTCGAGCTCGAGAAGGACCGCCGCGTCAAGATGACTTGGCTGACGGGTGCACCTGGAACCTATGGCGACGAGACGGTCATCGAGGTCGAGCTCGAGCCCCGAGGGGACGGCACGCTCCTCAGACTCCACCACTCGGGTTTCAGCACGGAGGCCGCGTGCAAAGCACACGAGGACAACTGGCCCGCCGCCCTGGAGGTGCTCGACGACGCACTCCAACCATCCAGCGTTCGCTAGACAGAATTCGCTTCGGAGCCACACCGGCTACAACATCGAAGTCCTCATCGCATCGAAGCAGGACGTCGAAGACGCGATTCGGCGCTACTACGGGTCCCAAGCAACTTGAGGCGGCTGAAGCCCGCGAACCCTACGGGCATGCGTTGGTGTCCACGTCGATGAAGCTCCGCACCAGGATGCTGTTGTTCCACTTGTCCTCGTCGTCGGGCCATCGGCTCACGCCCGTCGTGCTGTACGGAACTACCCGCGCGAACACGCGGTACTGACCGTTCGGCGTGCCCGCGGGGACGCGGAAGACTCGGCCCATGGTGGCGCTCGACTCTGCGTTGACCGTGGAGTTGCGCTCGTCCGGTGACTTCGCGTCCATCGCGGCGCCGTTCACCTCCAGGTCGTCGTCGAGCGAGAACCAGACCTGCTCCACCATGTCGAGCGTCTCCGTCGACTTATTGTTGATCGTGTAGCGAAGCTGCACGTACGCACCTGGGCAGACGTCGTTCGTCGCCCCCACGCCGCAGGAGACCTCTTCGTCTTCATGCGGCGCGTACGCGCTCGCGCGTGCCGAGACCTTGCAGTTCTGGATCTGCAGCGCGTCGTTCGCGTTGTTGTCCGGGTGCCCGAGCGGGAGGAACCACGTGTTCGTGACGGAGACGTCGAAGTTGCGCGCACCGCCGTTGCCGTACAACGCGACGAGGCCGCGCAAGTCATCCGGCAGCAGCTCGACCTGAGGCCCTTCACCCGGGCCACGCGTCCACGCCTTCGTGCCGTTCGCCATGACCGCGTACTCATCCGGTGGGTGCGCCAAACCCACCGCGTGCCCGACCTCGTGCAGCAGGACGCTCCGGAACGAGTAGCCCCCGTCGAAGTACTTCCCATCGACGTCCGTCGTCGCCGGCGGCCCGAAGACCCAGGTGTATGTCTTCTTGAACGCAACGTGCGCCTCGGTGTTCGTGCAGACGTCGTCCGGATGCGGCACCGACCACGCGAGGTTGCTCGTGTTCGGGCCGTCGCTGAAGCCGATGATGATCGAGTGGTTCTGGAAGTCGTCTGTCGAGAACGGATCGAGGTTGTCGTCGCCCGTGATCAACCCCGCGTACTCCAACTCCAACGAGATGCCGGTGATCGCGTTGTACTCGTCGATGACCGCGTAGATGTCGTCCATCATCGGCCAGTACGCCGCCCAGTACTCCGCCGAGGAGATCGAGACGCCGCGGTCCGACATGTAGTCGGTGAAGCTGTCCTGGAGGAACCGCACCTTCACGGTGTTGACGGTCCCCCACTTTCGCCCCGGGTTGCAGTTGGCCTCGTTGTAGAGATCGTACGCGTACACCCGCGCCGACGCGCCGAGGATCATGAACGCGAGGATCGCGCGAAGGAGTCGTTGCATGAGGATCGTCCTTTCGCCGGCGCTGTCGCGAGCGCGAGCGCGAGTGACTATGTGGTCGTGGCGACCGATCTCACGTCGCCGCGAAAGACGCGCTGCGCGCGGCGCGCGTCTCCGCGACCAACGACCCGCCGACGGGCTCCCCGCGCGAGCCCCCGCCCCGGACCGAGACCGCGCGGTACGCATTGCGTCATCGACGCCCACCGGAACATCTCGCCCGCACGCCGCGTTTCACGCTCCGAACCCATGTACCGCAGCGAATCCACTGCACTTTGTCGCCCCACGAATGCATGGGCACCCTCGCGCCGATCGGGCATCATGCCCCCGCCCATGCGCCCCCTCCTCCTCATCGCCGCGTTCGCGGTGCTCGCGTGTGACTCCGTGTCCGCCAAGGACGCCCCGAAGGGCGACAAACCCAAGCGGCCCCCCGCGCCCGTCGCGCTCTCCGAAGTGAAGACCGGGCCGATATCCGCGTACTACGTCGCGACCGCGACGCTCGAGCCGCAGAAGACCGCGAGTGTGCTCGCGCGCGTCGCCGGACTCGTGGAGCGCATCCAGCACGAAGAAGGCGACCTCGTGAAAGAGAACGCCGTCCTCCTCCGCATCGACAACGACGAGTACCGGCTGAAGGTCGCGCAAGCCGAAGCCGAGACCCAACGCCTCGCCGACCAAGTCAAACTCCTGCAGAAACTCGTCGCCAAGGACCTCGCCCCCGCCGAGGAGCTCGCGACCACGAAACAACAACTCGCCGCCGCCAAAGCCGCCGAAGACATCGCGCGGCTCGAGCTCTCCCGCACCACCGTGCGCGCCCCGTTCGCCGGACGACTCACCTCACGCGCCGTCGACGTCGGGCGCACCGTCAGCAACGGAACGCCGCTGTTCGACATCGTCGATCTCACGCCGCTCATCGCGCGTGTCTACGTCCCCGCGAAGGAGCTCAAGCGGTTGAAACAAGGCCAAGCCGTGAAGCTCGTCGTCGACAGCGACAAGACCGAGCTCATCGGAAAGATCTTCCTCGTCAGCCCCGTCATCGATCCCACGAGTGGCACCGTGAAGGTCTCCATCGAGATCCCCGAATATCCCGAAGGGACCCGCGCCGGTGACTTCGCCGAAGTTCGCATCGTCACCGAACGCCGCGACACCGCCACGCTCGTGCCGCGCATCGCCATCGTCGAGGAACGCCAGGACCGCGTCGTCTACGTCGCGAAGGGCGACGCCGTCGAACGTCGCGTGCTGGAGATCGGCTTCGAAGAAGACGACGTCATCGAAGCGAAGAAGGGCGTCGCCGCCGGGGAGAAGGTCGTCGTGAAGGGCCAACACTCCCTCGAAGACGGCGCGCCGATCAAAGTCCTCGAAGGCTGACAACTCGTGCGCGGACTCATCGAGCTCGCCGTCCGTCGTCGCGTCAGCGTGACGATGTTCGCCATCGCCGTGACGGCGTTCGGCATCGTCGGCTACCAACGCCTCTCCGTCGAGCTGTTCCCGGACATCGCGTACCCCACGCTCACCATCCGCACCGAGTTCGAGGACGCCGCGCCGCAGGAGGTCGAGACGATGGTTACGCGGCCGGTCGAAGAGGCCGCCGGCGTGCTGCGCGGGCTCGAACGCATGCACTCCGTCTCGCGCCCCGGCGTCTCGGAGGTGAGCATGGAGTTCGCGTGGGGCTCCGACATGAGCAGCCTCGCGATGGACGTCCGCGAGAAGCTCGACCGCATCATCCTCCCGGAGGGCACCGACGATCCGATCGTCCTGCGCTACGACCCGTCGCTCGATCCCATCGTCCGCCTCGCGATCACCGGCAACGCCGACCTCCGCGAGATACGCCACTTCGCCGAGCGCCGCATCGAGCCCGACCTCGAGACCGTCGTGGGCATCGCCGCCGCCGAGCTTCGCGGCGGCCTCGAAGAAGAGATCCGCGTCGAGATCGACCAAGAAAAGCTCGCCGCGTTGAAGATCCCGCTCGCGACCGTCGAGCAGAGGATCGGCGCTTCCAACGTGAACGTACCGGGCGGCGCGCTCCGCGGCGCCGACCGCGAGTTTCTCATCCGCACCGTCAACGAGCTCGACTCCATCGAAGAGATCGCCGAGCTCATCATCTCCGACACCGACGGACGCATCGTCCGACTGAACGACGTCGCCAAGGTCTACCGCGGTGCGCGCGAGCGCGAGGAGATCACGCGCTTCAACGGGAAGGAGTCCGTCGAAGTCGCCATCTTCAAGGAGGGCGACGCCAACACCGTGTTCGCGGCGCGTGCGCTCGAGGAGCGCCTCGACACGTGGAGAACGAAGCTCCCCGAGGGTTACGAAATCACCGTCCTGTTCGATCAGTCGCGCTACATCGAGCAGGCCGTCGAGGAGGTTCGCGACGCCACGCTGATCGGCGGTGCGCTGGCGATCCTCGTGCTGCTCCTCTTCCTGCGCGACATCAAGAGCACCATCGTCATCGCGACCGCGATCCCGCTGTCGGTCGTCGCGACGTTCATGGCGATGTACCGCATGGACGTCAGCCTCAACATCATGTCGCTCGGAGGTCTGACGCTCGGCGTCGGCATGCTCGTCGACAGCGCGATCGTGGTGCTCGAGTCGATCCACCGACGACGCCAAGAGGGCGCGACCGCGCGCGAGGCCGCGATAGAAGGCGCCACCGAAGTCGGCCCGGCGGTCGTCGCTTCCACCCTCACGACGATCGCGGTGTTCCTCCCGATCGTCTTCGTCGAGGGCATCGCAGGGCAGCTCTTCGAAGACCAGGCGGTCACGGTCACCATCAGCCTCATCGCGGCGCTCGTCGTCGCGATCACCGTCATCCCCATGCTCAGCGCGCGTGGCGGCGCCAACAAACCGCCGAAGCTCTCGGCGGATCCCGAAGAAGCGGCCGCCACGCTCGGGCGCGCTTCACGCGCGTACGACAAACTCCTGCGCGGCGCGATACGCGCGCGCATCGTGGTGCTCCTGGTCGCCGCTGGGCTCTTCGCCGGTTCGCTCTACGCCGCGGTCAACCTGGAGTCCGAGCTCATCCCGCGCCTCTCCTCCGGTGAGTTCTTCTACGACGTCGAGATGCCGGAGGGCACCTCGCTCGCCGCGACGGACCGCGTCGTCAAACAGATGGAGGCGCTCGTCGCCAAAGAAGAGGGCGTCGAGAAACAGTTCCTGATCGTCGGCAGTCGGCAGGTCTCGGGCGGTGTCTCCGTGAACAGCCAGGCCGAGAACCTCGCGCAGCTCGACATCGTCGTGAAGGACCGAAGTGACACCGTCGCGGAGGACGCGATCGCGTCGAGGTTGCGCAAGGGCTTCTCGACCATCCCCGACGCCGAGATTCGCCACGGTTACCCGACCTACTTCTCGCTCCAAGTGCCGATCGAGATCGTGGTGTTCGGTGACAACCTCGAAGCGCTCCGCGCGTACTCACTCGAGCTCGCGGAGCGACTCTCCGAGCTCGATGGGTTCGTCGACGTTCGCTCCTCGCTCGAAGCCGGCAACCCCGAGCTCCAGGTCGTGTTCGACCGCCGTCGCGTCGCGGCGATGGGGCTCGACCTCGCGACGATGTCGAACACACTCAAGAGCCGCGTACAGGGCGCGGTACCGACGCGCTTCAAGGAGGCCGACCGGCAGATCGACATTCGCCTCCTCAACCACGAGACCACCCGTCAGTCCGTCGAGGACGTCCGACGCCTGGTGCTCCCGGGGCCGGACGGTGCGCAGATCCGCTTGCTCTCGATCGCGACCGTCTCCGCCGCGCGTGGTCCCGCCGAGATCCACCGGCTCCAGCAGCAGCGCGCGGCGCTCATCACCGCGAACCTCGAAGGCCGCAGCCTCGGCGCCGCCGTCCGCGCCGTGGAGGACACACTCGAGACGATGGGAGACCGCGGCCTGACCTCGGAGATCGGCGGCCAGAACCGCGAGATGGAGGTGAGTTTCAATAGCCTTCGGTTCGCGGTCGCGCTCGCGATTTTCCTCGTCTACCTGGTGATGGCTTCGACGTTCGAGTCACTCATCCACCCGTTCATCGTCCTGTTCACGATCCCGCTCGCGCTGATCGGCGTGGTGGCGACCCTCCTCGTTACCAACACCACGGTCACGGTGATCGTGTTGATAGGCGCGATCATGTTGGTGGGTATCGTGGTGAACAACGCGATCGTCTTGATCGACGCGATCAACCGCTACCGCCGTGAAGGTCTGACCAAGCTCGAAGCGGTCGTGCGCGCCGGGCACGTTCGGCTGCGCCCGATCCTCATGACCACGATGACCACCATCCTCGCGCTCATCCCGATGGCGGTGGGTTGGGGTGAAGGCGCCGAGCTGCGCGCGCCGCTCGCGATCACCGTCGCGGGTGGGTTGCTCGCCGGAACGCTGCTCACGTTGGTCGTCATCCCGGCGACGTACATGCTCGTGCCGTCGAGCGTGGAGGAGGACGTTTGAGGTCGCTCGCGGATCTGGCGGTCAAACGCCCCGTCACGACGTTGATGCTCCTCCTGAGCATGACGGTGCTCGGCGCGGTGGCCTTGTACCGCCTCCCGCTCGCGTTCATGCCCGACATCCGGGAGCCGCAGATCTTCGTGCGTGTCCCTTACCCGAGCGCGTCGCCGGAGCAGATCGAACGCATGATTCTGCGCCCCGTCGAAGAGGCGCTCGGGACCGTCCGTGGCATCAAACACATGTGGGCCTTCGCCGACCGCGAAGGCGGCATGGTCGGGCTCAACTTCGACTGGACCGTCGACATGCGCCACGCACGCGTCGAGGTCTGGGAGCGCATGGACCGCGCGCGGAGCGAGCTGCCCGACGACATCGGTGACATCACCGTCAGCCCCAACTGGAACGCGCGCGAGGTCGAGACGCCGATCCTCGAAGGCCGCCTCTCGTCGCCGCTCAACCTGAGCGAGAGCTACGACCTCCTGGAGCGCCGCATTGTGCGCCCGCTCCAGCGCGTGCCCGGGGTCGCGCAGGTACGGCTCGACGGCGTGCAGCCGAAGGAGGTGCGTGTGAATCTGCGCGTGGCGGATCTCGCGCACCACGGGGTCGACGTCCGTGACGTCGAGCGGATCCTCCAGCGTTCCAACTTCGACGAGTCACTCGGCAAGATCACCACGGGCGACCGTCGCCTCGCGGTGCGCACCGTCGCGACGTTCCAGTCCATCGAACAGATCGCCGCGCTTCCGATCCGCGAAGAGGGGCTGCGGCTCTCGGACATCGCGGACGTCACGTTCGAGGAGCCGGAGCTCGAGTACGGGCGCCACCTCGACGGCAACTTCGCGGTCGGCATCAGCGTCAGCGCGGAGGCGCAGGCGAACATCGTCGAGGTCGGTGAGGCCCTCGAAGCGCGCATCGAGGAGATGAAGGCGGACCCCGAGCTCGAGGGGGTGACGTTCCTGGTGTGGTTCAGTCAGGCCAAGGAGATCAAGAACACCCTCGCCGACCTCGCGTGGACCGGCATCATCGGCGCGCTCCTCGCGACCGCGATCCTGTTCGGCTTCCTGAGACGGTGGAGCAGCACGATGGTCGCGGTGTTGTGTGTGCCGTTCTCGCTGCTCGTCACCTGCGGGATGGTCTGGGTGCAGGGGAAGAGCCTCAACACGCTCACGTTGCTCGGGTTGATCGTCGGCGTCGGCATGCTCGTCGACAACGCCGTGGTGGTCATGGAGAACATCTTCCGCCACGCGGAGATGGGTGAAGACCGCAAGACAGCCTCCCTCGTGGGTACGAAGCAGGTCGCGGTCGCGGTGATCGCCGCGACGATGACTTCGGTCATCGTGTTCCTCCCGCTGATTTTCAGTAAACCCAGTCAACTCAATCTCATCCTTCAGGAGCTCGCCGTCACGATTTCGGTGACGCTCCTCGCCTCGCTGTTCATCAGTCAGACGCTCATCCCGATGGCGTCGTCGAACTTCATCCGCCGTGCGCCGCGCCCGCGCGGGAAGCTGATGTTGTGGTTGGAGGCGCGATACCAGCGCATCCTCGAGGCGAACCTGAAACACTGGTGGCTCACGCCGATCATCGGGCTCGCGGTCTTTGGCTCTGGGTATTGGCCGTGGACGCAGGTCGACATGAACTTCGACGCGGGCCAGACCGACATGTTCGCGCAGATTCACTACCAGATCTCCGAGCCGCTGAGTTTGGAGCTCAAGGAGAAGGTCGTGGACCAGGTCGAGGCCGCGCTCGAGCCGCACTACGACGAGCTACTCGCACGGTCGGTCTACAGCTTCTGGGCTCCGGACATCGCGCTGACACGTGTGTACCTGAAGGAGGGCGAGGCGAACGAGGACAGCCTCAAGCTCGTCCGCGAACGACTGCGTGAGCTCCTCCCGGAGATCGCGGGCGTGAAGCTCGAGGTCACCGCGGAGCGCGACTTCTGGCGACCGGACCGCGGGAAGCGCGTCGCGTTCCAGCTCGTGGGCGAGGACACCGAGGTGCTCGCGGAGCTCGCGCGCGAGGCGCGGTCCAGGGTGGAAGGGGTCGAAGGGCTCGTCGATTCGTTCTCCTCGATCGAGGAGGGCGGGCACGAAATCCACGTGCAGCTCGATCGCGCGTTGATGTCGCGCTACGACGTGCCGCCCGGCCAGCCCGGGCAGGTCGTGGGGCTCACCTTCCGGGGACGTCGCCTCCCGCGGTACCGCGCGTACGGCGAAGAGCGCGAGATGCGTTTGGCCCTCGGCGAGCAGAAGCGGGAGTCGGTCGCGCAGCTCGAGAACCTGAACCTCCTCAGCGAAGACGGCGAGGCCGTGCCGCTCGCGTCCGTGTCGAAGGTCGCACTCGTCAAAGGTCCGAAGCGCATCCAGCGCGACGCGCGGATGACGAGTGTGTGGGTCGGCGCGCGCTACGAGGAGGGCACGAAGGAGGAGCACACCGAGCGCGTGAAGGAGGCGATGTCCACGATGAAGTTCCCGTACGGGTACTCGTGGACGTTCGGGCGCTGGCAAACCGAGCGCAAGGAGAAGTCCGAAGAGTTCCTCGTGAACCTCCTCCTTGCGCTGCTGTTGATCTTCGGGTTGATGGCCGGGCTGTTCGAGTCCGTGCTGCAGGCGATCGGATTGATGATTGCGCTGCCGTTCGCGTTGAGCGGCGCGATCTGGGCGCTGTATCTCTACGACACCGACTTCGACCAACCGGCCGCGATCGGGCTGCTGCTCCTGATCGGCATCGTCGTGAACAACGGCATCGTGATGGTCGAGCACATCAATACGTACCGACGCGAAGGCATGGAGCGCATGCAAGCCATGTTGCGCGGAGGCCGCGAGCGCCTCCGGCCGATCCTCATGACCGCCGCGACGACGCTGCTCGGGCTCCTTCCGATGGTCATCCAGAAGCCCGCGCTGGGCGGCGTCTACTACTACTCGATCGCGGTGGTGCTGATGGGTGGGCTCGTGGTCTCGACGTTCCTCACCACCGTTCTGCTCCCGACCACGATCTGCCTGGTCGAGGATGTCTACGGCGCGATCGTGCGCTTCGGGAAGTGGACGATCTCCTTCGCGCGGCGCCGCGAGTCCGAGGCGTGAGCGCGTTCGCCGCGGCGCTCGCGGCGGTTCGGGCTGGCGACAAGTCTGCGGACGAAGCCGCGGACGAGCTCTTCGAACAACTCACCGAGCGCGAACGCAGGTGGCTCCTCGACGGCGACACCCCGGTCTGGCCGGGGCTGCTGTCGATGGTGAAGCAGTACAACGTCGAACCCATCGTCGCGGGCGCGGTGGAGCGGCTCGGCATCCCGGGGATTCGATTCACCGACGGACCGCGCGGAGTCGTGATGGGGGCGTCGACGTGTTTCCCGGTGCCGATCGCACGCGCGGCGACGTTCGACGTGACGCTGGAGGAGGAGGTCGGTCGAGCGATCGGCGCGGAGGCGCGGGCGCAGGGCGCGAACTTCTTTGGCGGCGTGTGTGTGAACCTGACGCGGCACCCGGCGTGGGGGAGGGCGCAGGAGAGCTACGGCGAGGACCCGGTGCTGCTCGGCGCGATGGGCGCTGCGCTCACGCGCGGCGTGCGCGAGAACGTGATGGCGTGTGTGAAACACTTCGCGCTGAACTCGATGGAGGACGCGCGTTTCTACGTGGACGTCGAGGTCGACGATGACGTGCTCCACGACGTGTACCTTCCGCACTTCCGGCGAGTGATCGAAGCCGGCGCGGACGCGGTGATGAGCGCGTACAACCGCGTCAACGGGACGTGGTGCGGCGAGCACCGCGGGCTCCTCACCGAAGTGCTGCGCGAGCGGTGGGGCTTCGAGGGGGTCGTGATCTCCGACTTCGTGTGGGGCCTTCGCGATCCGGTGCGTTCACTCGCCGCGGGCCTCGACGTGGAGATGCCGTTCCGTCAGCAACGCGCGCGGGCGAAGCTGCCTGCGGAAGACATCGCGCGGTCGGCGCGCCGAATCCTCGCGACGCAGCTGCAACACGCAGCGAAGATCGGCCCCACACCGACCGTCGAGATCGCCGGCCCCGAGCACCGTGCGCTCGCGCGACGCGCGGCGGCGCGGGGTTGTGTCCTGCTCGAGAACGACGGGCTGCTCCCGCTTACGGCGGAGTCCATCGCGGTCGTCGGGCCCCTCGCCCAGACCGCGAACACCGGAGACATCGGCTCGTCGCGCGTGCGTCCGCCGTCGACGGCCTCGGTGCTCGACGGTCTGAAGGCGGCCCTCCCCGGCGCGAGGGTTCGTCTCACCGACGCCGCTGGCGCCGCGAATCACGACGTCGCGGTGGTGGTCGTCGGTTACACGGCGAAGGAAGAGGGCGAGGCGTTCATCGAGACCGACCCTGACATGATCGGCCACCTTGGCCTCCCGATTCGCACCGCGCTAGGGCGCCGCGTCGTGAGTCGCGTCGTGCGCACCGTCGGCCGGTGGCTGCACCCCGGCGGCGGCGACCGGCGCTCACTCCGACTCCCCGCGGAGCAAGAGGCGCTGATCGAGCGTGTCACGAAGGCCAACCCGAACACCGTCGTCGTAGTGATCACCGGCGGCGCCGTCGTGATGCCCTGGCGCAAGACGCCGCGCGCGCTCGTCGTCGCCTGGTACCCCGGCATGGAAGGCGGGCACGCGATCGCCGACGTATTGCTCGGGCGGAGCTCACCCGGCCGCCTGCCCGTGGCGTTCCCCGAGCGTGAGGAAGATCTTGGTCCGTTCGAGCGCACCGCCCGGCGCGTTCGGTACGACCGGTGGTGGGGGCAGCGGAGACTCGACCGTGACGGTTGCGCAGCGGCCTATCCGTTCGGGTACGGCCTCGGCTTCACGACGTTCGTGGTTCAGGCGGCGGAGCGCGACGGCGCCGAGGTTCACGTCACCGTCGTGAACACCGGCGCGCGGCGCGGGACGACCGTGGTGCAGCTCTACACGACGCCGATTCGAGCGCTCGTCGACTTCGCCGTCGTCGAGCTGGACCCCGCCGGGGCTCGGACCGTCACGTTCGCAACAAAAGAGGACGCCCTCGAAGCCGCGCTCCACCACGGCGACCCCGCCGCGGTCGCCGTCCAACTCTAATCACGCCGCCCGTGCGCCGCGCGGGAGCGCGTCGATGACCGCCGCGTTGAAGTGGTCGTCCACCCGGACGAAGGCACGCGCCGGCTGCGGCGACGCGCCTACCTTGCGCTTCGCCAGCTTCGCGGTGAACGCGAGATCGAGGCGCGAGGCGCCGAGCTCCTTCGCGCGCATCACGGTGCGGTAGAGGATCTGTTTGTAGGCGCCGAGGCGTTCGATCGCGTCCTCGTCGAGGCCGACGAACATCGCGTTGTAGTCGTCGCCTTCGAAGTGGCTGAACATCACCGCAACAGCTTCGTCCTCCCCCTTCACGTGCAGGCGGAGCACGTCGTACGCGTCGTCGTCGTGCATCGCGCGGAAGAGCTCGAACGGTAGCTCGTAGACGTTGAGCTCGAACGCTCGGGCGTGAACGCTCTGGTACAGCGCGAAGGCGTGCTCCAGCTCGGCGTCGGTCATCTTCCCGGTGCGCACTTCGAAAGCCTCCGCGTTCTTCAAGATCTCTCGCCGCAGGTCGGAGCGGTACCGGCGACCGAGCGACTGCACGTAGGCTTCGTGGTCCTCCCAATCGAGGGATTCGATCGAGTGGTTGTCCGGGAGGTGGGCCACCGCGAGGCCGAGGGACAACATCGCGTTCTCGAGCGCGACGTCGCGTTCGCCCACGAAGTCGCGGATCATGATCTGCGTCGCACCGTAGCGCGCCGACGCCGCCTCCATCTCCTCGACCAGCATCGTGATCGCGTCGCGCCACGCCGGGTGTTTGCGGTCGAGGTACAGGTGGTCGCCCTTCGTCGCCATCGAGCCCAACATCACGGCGATCGAAGTGAGGTGATTCGGGTCCGCCGCGCGCTGCGCCTCGACCTGCTGGGAGACCTCCGCGGGCTCGAACATGTCGTCCTTGATCCGCGCCGCCGTGTAGAACGTTCGCAGCACGACGTTGCCGACCTCGTCGCGCACGGTGAGGTAGTGGAACGGCCAGCGATCCGCCGTGGGTGTGCTGCCGCCGAAGACGTCTTCGATTCGCCGTAGCGCCGCGTGGGTGAAGTTGCCGTGGCCGCGAGCGTGTCCGTCCCAGTCACGCGGGTCGAACGCATCGACGCTCGTCGCACGCTCACACCAAAGCGTCGCGGCGGGCTCTGCCACCTGAGCCGCCTTGCGCCCCCGCACTTCGAAGCGCGGGATCTTGAACGTGCGCGCGACGTCGTCGAAGGTCACCCCCGCGTCGTCGAGCGCCTCGACGTAGTGCCGCGCCATGGTGTCGACCATCGCGTCGATGTCGCTGAGCTCGAGGTGGTTCGTCACCGTGAACCGGAGGCCGCCGCGCTTCATCGGGACCGCCGGGAACACCGCGGCGTTCATGTAGAAGCCGTCGTCGAGCATTCGCCGCACGAGCTCGTAATCGAGGTGCGGCAGCCCCGCCGCGACGAAGAACAGCGGGGTGTCGTTCTCGGCGTACTGAGGGAGCCCGGCCTCGTTCAGCCGCTTGTTCATGTGCGCGACGCGAAGCGCGAGCTTCTCCTGGTGCTCGACGATCCCGTCGGACATGTGCAGCCGCGCCGACGCAATCGCGGCGCCGAGCATCGGCGGTTGGACGGGCCCGGAGAAGATGAGCGTGGAGCCACAGTTGCGGACGAGCTGCGCCGAGGCCTGGTCGGGGAAGATGATCGCGCCGCCGCCGGCCGCGAACGCCTTGTTGAGCGAGACCGCCTGTACCATGCGCGGGTGATGCGTCATGCGGCTGCGCACGTGGCCGACGCCGTGGGTGCCCGTCCAGCTCATGCCGTGCGCGTCGTCGACGTAGAAGTGGAGCTGCTCGTGGCGATCGAGGAGCTGCTCGATCTCGGCGAGGGGCGCGGAGTCGCCGTACATCGAGTAGACGCCGTCGGCGAAGTACCAGATCTTTTCGTGCTTCGGCTTGAGCTGACGGATGGTCTTCTCGAGGTGGTCGAGGTCGTTGTGGCGGACGATCGTCGCCGGGATGCCGCGTGCCTTGAGCTGCTGCACGGTCATCTGGATGCTCGCGTGGACCTGGTGGTCGAGGATGACGGCGTCGTTGTCGCCGACGAGGACGGGGAGCGTCGCGAGGTGCCCGAGGGTGGTGCTGGCGGTGACGAGCGTGGGGCGACCGAACATCGCGCTGAGGCGTTCTTCGAGCTCGCCGTAGAGGGTGACGGACGCGTACGCGCGCGACGACGAGAACTGGGTGCCGTAGCGACGGACGGCGTCGATGGTGCCCTCGACGAGCGCTTCGTTCGTCTCCAGACCGAGGTAGCTGCACGAACCGAAGTTGAGCGCGTTGCGCCCGTTGAGTGTCAGCGTCCGTCCGCCGAGGCTGCTGTCTTCGAGGGTGAAGTGCCCGACGCCGGCGGCGCGGCCATCGTTGACGATCTGGTCGAGGAGGGGAATCAAGTTGCTCATCGCGGCTGCCCCTGAGCACCGCGCGTGCCAAGCGCGTGCGCTGTCCGTCGGTGATGTCCGCGGCCTCGATGACACGCGGCGTGTGTCACGAGTCGTGTCACCGTGACGCGCGCGCTGAAGCTCACGCGCATTCTGCCGATGCCCATGAGGTGGAGGTACGAATGCGTATTCATCAGTGGACGGTTGGGGTGGCGGCGGTGCTCGTGTCGTCGAGCGCGTTGGCGAAGGATCTCACGGTCCTCGTGGCGCCGAAGGGGTCGGCGGCGTACGACGCCGCGAAGTCGATGGCGGACGGTACCTCCGTGCTGGCGGAGCGGAAGCTGCACAAGGCGTTCGGCCGCGCCGTGGAGCACCTCGGGGCGTGCGGCGCTTGTGTCGTGCAGATCAAGGTCGCTGCGGGCACGTACGAAGGGAAGGGGCGCACCGGGCAGTGGTCGTTCCCGGAGGTGAAGAATCCGCAGGCCAAGTTGCGCATCCTGGGTGGATACGACGACAAGTTCTCGCATCGCGCGCCCTTCTCACAGCCGTCGGTGTTGCTCGCGAACGAAGGGCGGAGCGCGCCCCTCCTCAGCTTCGAAGGTCGCAACCACGCGTTGGCCGAGCTGTACCTGTCGGGGTTCGTGTTCGACGTGGCGCCGGGTAACAAGTACGACGCGAAGACGAACTCACTGTTGCGGGGGGCGAGCTGCACCTTCCCGATTCTGAAGTTCGGTTACCTGGAGACGGAGCGCCTCGTCGTCGCGGACAACGTGTTCATGAACGCTGCGCAGCGCGGCGTCGAGCCGCTGATTCGCGCGGCGTCGCCGTCGGCGGAGGTCGTCGTGCGCAACAACTTCATCATGAACAACACCCTCGCTTGGATCGTGAAGTCGGCGAACGGCCGCAACATGCCGAAGCGCTACCACGTGCACGGCAATAGCTTCATCATGAACTGGCCGTACAACCCCGACCCCTCGACCGCGCAGCCCGCGGCGTTGGAGATCGGCAACAAGTACACGGCGGCCGAGGTCGTCATCGAAGAGAACCTCTTCGCGCACAACGTCGGCGGCGCGATCATGCCTGGGTACGACGACAACGTCGGACCGAAGATCGCGATCCGCAAGAACCTGTTCTTCGGCAACGGCGTGTTGTTCGGCGTGAAGTCCACCGACACCGCGGCGGTGGTCGGTAAGTTCAACCGCGCCGCGACGCACGGAACCTATTCGGCGGAGGACATCGAAGACGACTTCTCGTGGGACCTCGCCGACAACGTCAGCTTCGATCCCAAGGTCCCGATCGCGCTCGTCGAACCGGGCGTCGTCGACCCGCACGCGATCAAGGCGAAGAAGACCGTGATGAACGACGTGCGTCGCCTGTTCGGCGCGAACGTCGACGGCGGCCGCGTGGAGATCAAGGACTTCGCGCCGCGCCTCGGGCTGGACCTCGACGCGCTCCCGTTCCCGCAGGAGTCGCGGGCGCAGGCCTACGGCGTACGTGCGGACCGCGTGGAACAGTACTGAAGTTACAAGCCGTCGATGCTCTCGAAGCAGAACCCACGCCGCCAGTTCGTCGACAGGACGACGCGTAGGTCGAGGTTCGGGTCCTTGCCGAAGCGGTACGTCTGACCCGTGAACGTGTACGGGTCGAAGCCAACACCGTCCTGATTCGAAATCTCGTCCGGGACGAACTGCTCCGGCCACGCGCAATCGTCCCACAGCGGGTTGGCGAGCACCGACGTCCCGAGGACGTGCGGCACGTGGCCGCCGGGGATGTTCGGGTCGTAGTAGCCGGTGGCGCCGAGGGTGACGAGCGGGAAGATGTCGAGGCGGAACGGGTTCTCCGAGTAGAGCTGCGCCGCCCAGTCGTAGTCCCAACCCTCTTGGTCCGGCGGGCCCTCGGGGCCGGGGTCGAGCTTGCAGTGATAGCGGCCCATGGCGTCGGGCCCCCTCCACTCGGCGTCGGTGCAGACGTTGTGGTTGTAGGTTCCGATCGGTACGCCGTCGATCGTCGTCGCCGTCTTGAGCGCGATGACCGCCAGATAGTCACGCGCGCGACTCTCGCCGTCGGGCCGGAACCCATAGGGCTCGTACCCCCACCCCGGCGTCTGGGAGACCTCCGCGAGCGCTCCGGGGTACAGCGGCGTTCCGACGAAGGTCATGCCGTCGATCTCCATCGGACCGGAGAGGTAGAGGCGGTGATGATACGGCTCGTTCGTCGCGCCGGGCCGACGAATATACTCGACGCGTCCGATCAACAGATCCGCGATCGCGAAGTTGATGATCCCCATGAACTGCGGCGGCTGATTCACGCAGAACATCTCCAATGCGTTCGTCCTGTCGTCCCACGCTTCGAAACACAGCTGCTCGATCAGTGAGTGGTCGAACGGCCCCGGTGGTTCGTTGTCGTCGCCGAGGTCACGCGTCAGGTAGATCAGCTCACCCATGTAACTCGGCGCGCACGCCAGCACCGGCGCGCGGACGACGTCGACCCACTGCGTAGTGCCGTCTACGTCCGCCAGCACCGAGCGCGCCATCTCGGTCCTGCACTGACCTTCGGTGACGCAGCGCCCGTGGTCGCCGTCGATCTCCAGACACGTGCGGCACCGGCTCCCCACCGCGAAGTGGGCCGCCTGGTCCGCGTGGGCGCAGCCGTTGTCGATCGCGTCAGCCACCACGCCCGAAGTCGCGAGGAGCGCGTCGGTGCAGGTCGAGCTCAGCGCGTAGAGCTCCACCACCGGCTCCGTGTGCAGGAAGTAGGAGTTCGCTTCGTAGCGGGCCTCGAACATCTGGCCGCCGTGCATCAGCTCGAATTCGACGTGCGCCGGCCGACAGATCCGCGTGGCTTCGTCGCCGGAGTGGAGCAGCTCGACGGAGATGCCCGCGAGCCCGAGCGCGCGACGCTCGGGAGGGAGCGCATCCAGTGCCGCCTGAATCTCCTCGCCGCCTTCCTGAACGAAACGTGCGCCGACGATCGGCGACGTGAGCTCCCCCACCGGCGACGGCGGATTCCACACCCGCCTGCCCGGTGTACGGATGGGTTGTCTCAAGAATTCTCGATCTGGGTGTGACTTCAGCTCGACGCGATGTACTTCGTAACTCATCAGGCCGCCGATGTTGGGTGACGCAAACTGCCGGAGCGCGAGTCGTTCGGTCTGGGTTCGTGGCGCGGCGGGCGGTGATACTTCCAGCGCGCGCTGCGGCTGACAGCCGAAGCAAGTCACGACGAGGAGCACCTTGCCGACGGTCCGGAATGTCGAGTAGACCTTTTGACGAGGATGATGCGCGCCCATCGACTGGCACCTTACGCCATCATCGTTTTTGTCGCGACGACCGGTTGCCCCGACGACGAACCTTCGCCGCCGAGCGCAGAACGCGACGCCGGCTCGATACGAGACGGCGGGGCGGGTGAGCGCGACGCCGGCGCGATCGAGGTCGCCCAAGCGTGCGCTCCGCCCAACGCAGAGCTTCAACGCGGTGACATCAACGGCGACGGACACGTCAACGTCGCCGACGCGATCGCGCTCGAGAGTCATCGCTATCGCGGGGGGCGCGCACCGGTCTGTGAGCCCGCGGCGGACTTCAATCGTGACGGGCGCGTCGAGGCGGACGACAGTCACGCGATCACGTCCTGGCTGACGACGGGCGCGCACCCGTTGAGCGGAAGCTTCAACAGCCGTGCGTGTGATCCGGTTTCCGAGTACTGGGAGAATGCACCCTGCGCGCCGATCGCGTGGAAGTGGATGGAGCCGCAGAAGCGGGGGACGATGCGGGCGACGATTCAGGTCGCCATCGAGCACCCCACGACGGACATCCAGGGGTGGTCGGTGGGTTTCGCGGCGGATGGCTGCACGATCGACGCGATCTCCAACCAAGGCACGATCGCCGCCGAGATCTGGGACGACCCGCCGGGGATTCGTCACCTGGGTTACAGCGCTTCGGTGCCGGTGGCGGACGGGGCGATCAGCGTCGTGAAGCTCTCGTTCCACGAGCCGATCATCCTCGCCGCGAGCGCGGCGCCGACGCCGGTGCTCACGCTCTCCGTGTCGGCCGAAGCGTGCGGTCGGTGCACGGTCGGGACCTTCGAGGGGCTCCGCTGGACGGGGCAGCCCATCGAAAACGTCATCGTCGCGGAGGGCGTCGGCTACGCGCCCGAATCGGCGTCGACACAATTCGACATCTGCCTGCCGTGAGGCCTCGTGAGCTCAAGGGAACCGTCGCGCGATCCCCGCGACGAGGCGCAGGCCGAAGCGTGTCCCGAAGAAGTCGTCGCTCACCACGTGCGGGCCGATCTTCGCTTCGCCCGTGAGCGCCCAGTCGTCGCCGAGGTAGAGCTCGGCGGTGGGGCCGATGAGCACGGGCATCGCGACGAATGCGTCGCGGCCGTTCGTCGGCAGACCGAAGAGCAGCGGGACGTCGAGCCCGGCGCCGACCTGTAGCCACTCGTAGAGGCGCCAACCCGCGTTGCCACCGACGTGGAGTCCGAGCCCGGCGATGAACTGCGAGAAGCGCGGCTGCGAGAAGCCGAGGTAGAGCGCGGGCTCGCCGTACAGGCCGATGCTCAGGCGATCGCGCTGATACGCCGACCAGCGCACCGGGGCGCCGACGGTGAACGCGGAGCCGAACGAGTCGGCCGGCGCCCAGTGTGCGTAGTCGAACGCGACCGAGCCGCCGACCGTCAGGTCCTCCGTGAGGGCCCGGTGGTAAGCGAGCTGCAGGCGAGAGAACCCGAACGTCGCGTGCGCGAGGTCACCGCGCTGCACGCCGCCGGCGAGGACGTCCCAGCTGCGCTGCGTCCGCGGCTTGGGCGCGGGCGGTCCGTACTCGACGGCTTCCTGGGCGGCGGCTTCGCCGGTGACGGCGAGCAGCGTGGCGACGATGGCGATGCGTTTCACGGCGTGGCTCCTCTCTCGCGTCCGATCAGTCGCGTCCGTAGCGGCGGCGGCAGGGCTCGTACACCTTCACGTCGTGCCCGTGGATCTGCGTGCCGCGGAGGAACTCGACGTTGATCACCCGGACGTCCTTGCCGTGCACGATGAGGCGACCGTCGACGACGGTGCGTCCGCCTTCGCGGCATTCGTAGTAGTCGGGGCCGACCACCGTGACGTCGTGGCCGTGGATGATGATGTCGCCTTCGATGCGTCCGTGCGGGAGGTGATGCACGATGTCCTTGCCGTGGATCTCGATGTCGCCGGTCTGCGTGACGGGGGCGTCCTCGGGTGCGAGCTGCGCGTCACGTCGGACCACGCGAAGCTCGAGCGCGCCGGGCGCGGCGCTCACGCCGATCTCGATCACCTCGCCGGGCTGCACGTCGTCGAGCTCGAGGGTGCCGCGGATGCCTTCGATCGCGACCGCGAAGTGAAGCTGTCCGGTCGGGAGCTCTTGGACGGCGAACGCGCCGTCGACGTCGAGCGCGACGGCGCGTGGGTCGCCGTTGATCTCGATGTCGAGCTGGAAGCGGGCGTCCCCTTCGAAGCCTTCGTCGTCGTCGTGGGACGCGGCGCTCAGCGCTTGGCGCATGGTCTGGGTCGAGATGTTGCCGACCACGACGGGGGAGGGCTCGGCGCCGCACGCGGCGGTCAGGATCAACATCGGGGCGAGGCAGAGGAGTCGGTTCGGGTTCATGCGCGGACCGAAGAGCAACCGGTGTGCCACGGGGCTCGACACGCCTCGCGGGGCCGCAGGGAACCGTCGGGTTCCCCGCGCGGGAACCGTTCGGTTCCCCGGCGCTTCAGGAGGTGTCACATCGGCGCCGATAGGCACACTCCAACGAGATGCCGTGGTGGAAACCGTGGGGCGCGCCGAAGGTGCGATCGGTTCCACCGCCTCCCGAGCCGTCCGTCGCGAAGTCCAAACCGGTGTCGGCCGCGCCGGACGCGCCGCCCTCCACCGGTGACGATCACGTGCGCGCCCGCGCCGCGATGCGGGGGCTCCCCGCGCTCGTGCACGCGTTCGTCGACGCGCACGGCTACGGCCCACGCATCGAAGCGTTCCGCGGCGGGCGCCCCGGGCTTCGTCCGCTCGAGCGCGACACGATCGAGCGCCAGCTCGCGACGCTCACGAACGGGCAGCGCCAAGCGCTCCGCGAGGCGCTCGTCACTCGGCCGCCGCACCCCGAGCTCGCGCGGTTCGCGAAACACCCCGCGGTGTCGGGCGCGCCGTCCGTCGCGAACCTCCTCGCGATCCTCGACGGATCCGTACTCGGGGAGACCGTCAAAACGCACGTGCCATCGCCGCCTTCGCACTACGCGCAGTTCTTCCGGTTCGGCGCGCGGGTCCGGACGGGCGCGGGGGAGGGCACGATTCATGCGCTGACCCCGGATGGTCAGGTGCGCGTTCGAATGCACGACGGCTCGTTGCGGGACGACGAAGCCGGTCTCCTCGCGCACTACAACGGCGAGCTGATGACGGAGCCGCTGAAGGCCCACGTCATCGAGACGCAGACCCCACTCGATCTGCGCGCACCGCCGCTCGCCGAGAGCATCGCCTCCCAGATCTTCTCCGCCGGGCAGAGCGTCGCGCACGGCGGCGTGCCCGGTCATCGCATCGAGGGCTTCGTCGAACGCAGCGGGGTGGTGCTCCTCGCGAAGGGCGACAGCGTGCGCTCGGCGACGACCGAGGTGCTGCTCGCCGCGAACCCCGCGCTGATCCCGGTGGGGGTCGAGCTGTACGCGCCGAACCCCGACGACGGGATCGTCGAGGGGGGCTGGCGCGTCGAAGGCCACCCCGCGGACGGCGGAGTGCTGATGCGGCACGACGACGGCGCGACGATGAACGTCGGCGTCGAGGTGCTCCTCGAACACAACCGTCAGGCGCTGCTCGGCGACGGTGTTCACACGTCGCCGCTCGCGCTCTTCGCACACGACGATCGTTCCGCATCGGTCAGCGAGGTCCGCGCCGTCCAGGCGCAGATCGGCGCGGTGTTCGAGGCGACGAATCAACAGTTCACCCAGACGATCGAAGCCCAACTCCACGCACCGCCCGACGCGGCGCGCGACGACCTGTACGCGCAGACCGGACGTGTGCTCGCCGACGCTCGGCAGCTCAGCGGTGCGCTGTGGCACCAAGAGGAGCCGACGCACCCGAAGATCACGCGCGCCGAGCTGCGGCGTCGATCGCAGGCGATGATCGCTGGACTGAACAACATCGCGGCGAGCCTCGCGGAGCTGCCCGCCGCGCCGGGGGCGCCGAAGAGCTTCGAACCACCCTTCTCATCGAATGAGGAGGCGAAGTGGGTCGTCGAGGGTTCGCTCGCAGCGATCGACCGCGCCTATCGCGAGCCACCGTTGGCGGGGAAGTCGATCGTGCCCGGGCTCCTGCTCTTCACGCGGTGCGCCGAGGAGATCTCCACGGAGCCGAACGGGCGCATCGCGACCCGCGCGGAGGTCGACGCCGTCGCGAAGGCGGCGCACGCCGATCGCCGGCTGCACCGGTCGTATCTGAAGACCGGGTGTTACGCGCGCGCGCAGAACATCTGCGAGCGGTTGCGGGAGCAAGGTGTCGCGACGGCGAAGATGTTCGTGTATCCGCAAGAGGGGATGCTGATGGGCAGCGAGTACCTCACGCCCAAGGGGAGTGAGGAGAGCTGGACGTACCACGTCGCTTCCGTCGCGTTCGTGCGCGAGGGCGACGAGGTGCAGATCCGCATCGTCGACCCGACGTTCTCCGACGCGTCGATGACCCTCGAGGAGTGGGGGCACCAGTTCCTCTCCCACCGCAACCAGTACGCGACGTTCTTCCTGGAGCCGGCGCGCCGTTACGAGCTCGCGATGTCCGACTCGACGTACGCGGACAGCGTCGCGGAGAGTTGGATCGGGCTGGCGGCGCTCGCCGACCTGGCGACGGGGAAGCGATCGTTATGAGCGACCTGTCCTACTTCGAGGACCGCGCCGTCGGCATGCGCGCCGACGTCGACGCCGGGCGCGTCGAGGTTCGGTTCGGTCGCGAGCCGCTCGTGCTGTGGATCGACGCGGGCGCGATCGAGCTCGTCGACCGCGTCGCGAACGCGGTCGACGAGAAACGAACCGTCAACGTGGCCTGGCGCGCAGACACAAATCAGATCGTGAGCGTCGTCGCGCGGTGATCACGCTTCGCCGTTCGCGCGGATCTCGACGCGACGAGCGATCGGCCAGCCGGCCGGGTTCTCGAGCGTGCCCGACTCACCCTTGCTGTCCGTCGTGAGGCGCTTCGAAGGGACGCCGTTCGCCTCGAGGACGTTCGCGACGCTCTGCGCGCGGCTCATGCCGAGCTCCTCGTTGTACGTGTCACTGCCGCGCGGGTCGGTGTAGCCGATGACCTCGATCATGCCGTCGTCTTTCTTCAGGCAGTCCGCGATCGCGGAGAGTTTGTCCGCGGCGAACCCTTCGACGTTTGCGGAGTCGTACGCGAAGTAGATCTCCTGCTCGCCGAGGTTGCACGCCTTCGCGGTCTCGGCGTCGACGCGCACGAGGCTCGCCGTCATCGGCGTCTTCTTGGAGTAGTTGATGTTGGTCCACTTCTCGATGCCGTCCGCGTCGCCGGTTCGGTTGCTCTTGACGCCCACGTGGGTCCCCGAGCCGTCGGCGACCGGCGAGGGGCCGTCGCCCGCGCGCTCGGTCGGGACCGGCGTGGCGCTCGGGCCGGAGCGGGTCGCGCTGCTGGAGCAGGCGATCATCGTCGCCGGGACGCACAGGGACAGGAGGATGTGTTTCGTGTTCATGCCTCCGCGTTACGCAGGGCGCGTGCCAGCGCTCGCGCCGCGCGGCGAGGGCTCCAAGCTGAGGCAGGTCGTCTCGGTCGGGTCTCTCCCGAATGCGCGGGTGGGGCAATGTGACAATGTCCCGCTGTCACCTCCACGTCACGGACGCGCGGCACCCGATCGCCGATGACGTCCTACCGTGCGGGCGAGCCTCGACAGACCGGTGCGCGGGGCGATCCCCGTACCCGCCGGGATCCAGGGCCGTGCGCCGCTCGCCGCGCCGCGCCTCGCGCCTGACGCGCCGCCGCTCGCGCTCACCGACGTCGGCGGCGACCCGTCGATCGCTGCGCTCACCGCACGCCTCGGCGCGATGACCACGCCCGAGCTCGTCACCCTCGTCGCGTCCGGCGAGTCCGGCCTCGTGGATCTCGACGCGCTCGCCAAACGCCTGCACCAGGCGAAGCCGGGCAGCACCCTCCGCGTCCCGTTCCTCGCCGTGCGACCCGGGCAGACGCAGCTGTCGTTCACGCGCGCGCGGGAGAAGGTGCCGAAGCTGTTGAAGGCGCTCGCGGAGAACGACGTGAAGAAGGACCTCGGTCGTGCGCTCCGGCTGCTCGACGCCGAGAAGATGCCGGTCGTCCTCGGACCGGGCGGGCTCGTCGTCCTCCTCGACGGTCACCACAAGTCCGCCGGCCTCAAGATGTTGCTCGGGTTCGCGGACCAGCTCTACGCGCACGAGCTGCCGATGTTGAAGAAGAAGGCCGGCCCGCTCGCGCGACTGCACGGCGCGAAGCGCGACGTGGACGTCGACGTCGTCGCGAACCTCACCCACCTCGACGAAGCTGCGTTCTGGACGGCGCTCGCCGAGAGCGACGATCCGGACCTGCAGCTCTACCTCGCGCGGCGCGATGGGACGGTCGCGGCGCACCCGCCCGCGCAGTACGCCGAGCTCGAAGATCATCCGTACCGCGGCCTCGCGGGGGACACGGTCGGCAAGGTCGAAAAGGACGGGAAGAAGTGGAAGGTCGACGGGCCGACTCACCCGCTGTGGTTGAAGGGCCCCGAGGAGCAGAACTTCGTCGACTTCGCCGTGGGGGCCGTGCTCGCCGAGGTCGATGCGAAGCTCGGTAAGACGTACGCGCCGGGCGACGTCATCGCGAAGAAGCGCCGCGTCGCCTTCGCCGAAGGCCTCGCGTCGGCGCAAGCCGATCCGAACCACGCGCAGCACGACCGGTTGGCCGGCCTCGTCATCTTGGACGGGAAGACCACCGCGAAGTCACTCGCGAAGAAGGTCGACGTCGACGACGGGCGCGTGGTGCTTCGCGGTTAGTCGTCGAGGGCTACGGTGCGGCGCAGGTGTCGGCCGGGTTGCGGACGCACGAGCTCGTCGCGAACGCGGTCACGTAGTCGATCGTGTGGTGTGCGTGGACCGGTGCGGCGAGGTCGAAGGGCTCGGTGATGTTCCGCTCCATTTCGATCTGCGCGAAGATCGCGCCCTGCATCGAGGCGAGCACCGCGCGGCCGGCGGGGACGTCGGGGAGCGTGACCTCCTTCGGGAACGCGGGGGCGTAGACGATCCACGCCGAGCCGTCGCCGAAGATCTCCGTTCGCGTCCGGTGGCCGGCGTTCGTGATGAACGCGAGCCTCGCGCTCGGCACGCTCAGCTCGGCGTCGGGACGCGCCATGAGGACCCCGTTCAGGGTCGTGCGGTTCCCGATGTCAGCGACGATCCGTCTGCGGACAGAGCGCCCATAGCGGTCGCCGTCCGTGTCGCGCGCGATCCCGATCAACATGAGGTCGCCGGCCTCGAGGCCGTGGTGGCGCGTGGCGGAGATCAACGCGATCTCCCCGTCGTCGAGCGGTGGTGAGGTCGGGCCGAACGGCTGCTCGGCGCCCTCGACGACGCAGTCGGGCGTGCCGGTCTCGTCGAGGGTGTCGAAGCCGACGCCGAAGCCCAGCGGGACGATGCCGCGGCCGGGGAGGCGCGTCGCGGCCATGAGCGTGAGGGTGTCGGCGCAGGCGGTGCCGCTCGTGAGCGGGAGCCCGGGGGCGTCGATCGTCGCGTAGACGTTCTGCGGCTGCGCGGCTTCCACGTCGAAGCGGGGCCAGGCGCCGAAGTCGGGGCGACAGACATCGGCGTAGTCGGCGAGGTCGGGGTCGCTGCAGTCGACACTCACGCCGCGCGGCACGTAGGGCGTCGGCGTGAACGGCACGTAGGGCGCGACCCCGTGGCGCAGCCCCGAGCCGAGGCGCGCGATCGCGAGCAGCGCTGACGGCGGCACCGGTTCGCCCTCCATGATCGCCGACAGCTCGTTCGCGAGCGCCGTGACCTGCGAGAGACGAAGCTGCCCGCCGAGCGCCCACCCCGCACCGGCGCCGTGGCGGCCTCGTGCGAGGTGGCACCCCACCGAACCCGGCGGCACCGGGATGCCGTAGCAGCGATCCGGTCCGCCGGTGAGATCGGAGGTGCCGAGCGCCATGCTGAGCCCGGCCGGCATCGAGTAGATCCCGTCGAAGCCGAGCTCGGGGGCGTTGATCTGGATCGGCTCGGGCGCGCCGCCGAAGGGGAACCGGCCCAACGTGAGCATGTCCGAGGACAGCGAGGCGCTCGTCAACGCCACCTTCATGTCCGAGGCGCGCGACGCGCTCACGTCCACCGTGCCGCGGAACCCGGCGGCCGACGTTTGTGCGATCGGCGGGAGCGCGACGACGAGGTCGTCCACCGGCGGCTCCAGGACCGAGACGACCGCGTAGCCGGGCGCGGACACGGTCACGGACGTGGGCGCCACGATGCCCTGTATGAACATCGCCGCCCCCCGCGCGTCGGTCGAGGCGACCGTCGGGCCGCCCGCGACGAGGGTGACGTTTGCGCCCGCGACCGGCGCCTCCGTGCGCGCGTCGACCACCACGACGCGGATCTGTTGCCCGGTGAGCGGCGCGTGGTTGGTGACGAGGAGCGCGCCGTCGCACACGACGGCTCCGTGCGTGACGGTGATGGTCGCGGTGCCGGCCACCGCGCCGCCTTCGATCAAGCTGCCGGCCGCGACCGACGCGACCATCCTATCGCTCGAGGTCCAGATCAGGCCCGCGAACGGAACCCCTCGACCGGATGCGTCGTATCCGACGACCGGTGCGCGGACCCGTCGTCCCGTCGTGGTGACGGCGTGGGTTGGGACGACTGCGCACGCGACGACCTCCGGGACGCTGCCGGTTGGGACGCACTCGCCGCCGACGCAGAGCTCACGTATGCCGCACTGGTGTTGCCCTTGGCAGGGGCGCGGGAGGCACCGGCCGGTGCTGTCGCAGTAGCTCCCCGGCGTGCAGTCGGCGTTCGAAGCGCAGCCCCGCACGCAGACGTCGTCCGGATGACTCGGGTCGTACGCCGGGTCGTCCGGCACGTTGCACCGGCTCTCGGGCCGGCAGTTGAGTGAGAAGTAACAGCACTCCCCGTCGTCGGCGCAGCCGTCGCAGTCGGGCGGGGTCTGGCACATCAGCGAGCCGGCGTCGTGGGTGCCTGCGTCGCGACGTCCACCGTCGCGCGGGCGTGAAGATCCGCCGTCGCGTCGCGGCGCGACCTGCCCGCCGTCCGGCGGTGGCCAAACGCTACCGTCTTGTCCGATGAGATCGGAGGTGCCCGCGTCGGGGCACGCGCACAGCACGAGGGCGAGGATCGGACCGAGGCGACGCACGCCCAGACCCTACCGGGATTAGCCCCGGTTTGGGGTGACTATCCGCAGGACTCAGGTGCGCGGGGAACCTTCGGCGACCGCGAACGACGGCTTCACCGTCTTCCGCTTCGCCCGTTTCTTGTGGCCCTTCGTGTGGAACACAAACGACTCCCCTTCGCGCCCTTCCTCCGGTGAGCTGATCTTCAACACCCGCTCCTGGTCGAGCGCCATGTCGACGATGACCTTTGCCTCGCCGGCCTTCGCGTCGCCGATCTCCTGGTAGACGACCGTGCCGAGGTACTCGGTCTCGATGATGTCGTCCTCGTCGCCCTCGAACAGGTCGAGCTCGAGCGACTTCTGGTTGTCGCGCACCGTCGGGATCATCACGCGGCGCGTGATGGGGAGCTTGCTGTCCTTGTCGATGATGCGCATGTAGCGGCCGTCGGCGAGGGCGATGCCGATCGACTCTTCGACGACGTCGAGGTTGATCTGCCGGTCACGCCGCAGGCTGTCCGCGAGCAACGCCGCGCCGAGTGATACGACCTCCTCCGGCGGCAAGCTCGCGCGCGCCTCCTTGTTGAAGAGCCCTTCGACGCTC
The DNA here is from genome assembly GCA_040218735.1 of Deltaproteobacteria bacterium. Lineage (GTDB taxonomy): Bacteria > Myxococcota > Kuafuiibacteriia > Kuafuiibacteriales > Kuafuiibacteriaceae > JAUHYN01. The sequence continues at coordinate 188,401 of JAVJQW010000023.1, read as the reverse complement.
TTCTTGAGGAGCGGCATCCGCGTGGCGCCGCCGACGAGGATGACGTCGTCGACGTCGCTCACCTTGAGCCCGCGCTCCATCAGCGTGCGCTTCACGGTGTCGAGCACGCGTTTGACGATGTCCTGACCGAGCTCCTCGAGCGTCGACAGGTGCAGGCGCAGCAGACCGAGCTTCGCCTTCGAGGTCTTCGTCCCGACCGACAGCGGGATCTGCAGGTCCACCGCCTTGCAGCGCGACAGCTCCCGCTTCGCCTGTTCCGCCGCAGTGCGGACCTTCTGCAGCAGGCGCGGCTCCTGCGTGAGGTCGCGCCCGTGTTTCTTCTTGATGTTCTGCAGGATCCACTCGGCGATGCGCGCGTCGATGTTCGCGCCGCCGAGGTACGGATCGCCGCCGGTCGCGACGACGTCGAACACGTTGCCGGCGATCTCCATGACCGACACGTCCAGCCGGATGCCGCCCATGTCGACGATGACGATCCGCGCGTCCCCGCCCTTGTTGTAGCCGTACGCGAGCGCGACGGCCGTCGGCTCGTGGACCAGCTTGCGGACCTTCAGCCCCGCGAGCTCACCCGCCTCGCGGACCGCGGCCTTCTGCACGTCGTTGAAGTAGGCTGGGACCGCGATCACACACTGCCGGACCTGGTCCTCGAGGTGCTTCTCGGCGAAGCGCCGCGCCTGGTCGAGCAGGATGCCCGCGACCTCCGGCACCCGGATCTCCCGGTCCGCGATCTTCACCGCCGCGTCGCCGCCCTTGGTCTCGATGATCTCGAAGCCCACCCGCGCGTCGAGATCCCGTACCGCCTGTGACTTCGCCTTGCGCCCGAGGAGGCGCTTGATGCCGGTGACGGTCTGGGAAGGGGCCGTCGTGAGCATGTCGTGGGCGGAGCGGCCCACGACGGGGCGGCCGCCGTCCTTGAAGGCCACCACCGAGGCGAGGGTGGGCAACCCCTTCTCCGCCGGGATCACCGTCGGCGGCTGGCCTGGTCCGGGCACGAACGCCGTGATGACGGAGGTCATCCCGAGGTCGATCCCGATGATTCGATCCGCGCTGCCGTCCTTGTCCGCCAAGCCGGGCGGGATCCTAGCGGCAAACCGGCCACCTCAGCCAGTCCCGTCGATAGCTGGCTTTGCTGCGCGCCACTCGCTAGCCTCCGGCCCGTGACGTCGGAGTCGGCCGAAGACAAGCCGTCCGCGGTCGTGCAGGTCCTCCGGTCGCCCTTCGAGAGCCTCGGCACGGTCGTGATCGAGAGCTTCACCGAGATCGGCGAGACGGCGATGCTCTTCTTTCAGAGCGTCAGCTGGATGTTCCGGCCCCCGTTCCGCATCGGGCTGTTCCTCACCCAGTGTGAGTTCATCGGGGTCGGCTCGCTGTTCATCGTCCTGCTGACCGGTCTGTTCACCGGCCTGGTCTTCGCGCTCCAGTCCTCGTTTGCGTTCGCGAAGTTCTCCGCCGAGTCGCTGGTCGGCGCGACGGTCGTCATCTCCCTGTGCCGCGAGCTGGCGCCGGTGCTCACCGGGTTGATGGTCACGGGGCGCGCCGGGTCCGCGATCGCGACCGAGCTCGGCACGATGCGCGTCACCGAGCAGATCGACGCGCTGTCGACGATGGCGGTGTCGCCCGTTCAGTACCTCGTCGTCCCCCGCGTGCTCGCGATGACGCTGATGATGCCGATGCTCACGATGCTCTTCAACGCGGTCGGCTTCGTGGGCGCGTACATCGTCTCGGTGTTCCAGGCCGGCATCAACGAGGGCACGTTCATGGGCCGCATCCACCAGATCGTGGAGTTCACGGATCTGGCGGGCGGGCTGATGAAGTCGGCGGTGTTCGGCTTCGCGATCGCGCTGATCGCCTGTCAGAAGGGCATGAACGCGAGCGGCGGCTCACGCGGTGTCGGGCTCGCGGCGACGCGCACCGTGGTCGCGGGGTCGGTGATGATCCTCGTGCTCGACTACGTGCTCACGAGCTTCTTGCTGGTGGTGTGGGACTGATGAGCGACGAGGCGATCATCCAGACCACGAACGTTCACAAGAGCTTCGGGAGGAACCACGTCCTGCGCGGCATCTCGCTCGACTTCCCCGTAGGGACGACGACGGTGATCCTCGGTGGTTCCGGGAGCGGCAAGTCCGTCCTGATGAAGCACCTGATCGGCCTGCTGCACCCCGACGAGGGGAAGGTCGTCGTCGACGGTGAGGATGTCTCCAAGCTCGAGGGCGAGGACCTCACGCGGATGCGCGCGAAGTTCGGCATGGTTTTCCAGTGGGCGGCGCTGTTCGACTCGATGAACGTGCTCGACAACGTCGCGTTCCCGCTGCGGGAGCACCGCAAGGACCTGACGGACGCGCAGGTCCGCGAGCTGGTGGCCGAGAAGCTCGCGCTGTTCGGTCTGGAGGGCATCGAAGACAAGTTCCCCGCCGATTTGTCGGGTGGTATGCGCAAACGTGTCGGTCTGGCTCGTGCCATCATCATGGACCCGAAGATCGTGCTGTACGACGAGCCGACGACGGGCCTCGATCCGATCACGACGGACTACGTGGACGAGATGATCAAACGCGCGAAGGACAAGCTGAAGGTGACGAGTGTCGTCATCAGCCACGACATCGCCTCGTCCTTCAACATCGCGGACCGGATCGCGTTCCTCTACAACGGGGAGATCGTGGCGTACGGCGCGCCGGACAAGGTGAAGGCCGCGGACCACGAGTTCGTGCAGCAGTTCCTGGGGACCTGGTTCAGGAAGAACTGAATGGCGGACGGCGCAACCAAGGTCCTGACCCCGTTCAAGGTGGGGTTGCTCGTCGCGGGGTCGTTCGTGGCGTTCGGCGCGTTCATGCAGGTCGTTTCGACGCGCAGCCTCGGCAGCGCGGACGCGTACGAGGTGAGCGCGAACTTCGACGACGTGCTCGGGCTCGAGGAGAAGTCGCCGGTGCAGATCGCCGGCATCGACATCGGGCGCATCAAGGAGATCAAGCTCGTCGACGGGAAGGCGCAGGTGACGCTGGAGATCGACGAGGAGGTCCAGCTCTACGACGACGCGTCGATCGAGAAGGTCGCGATCTCGCTGCTCGGTGACTACAAGCTCGCCGTCGAGCCGGGCTCTCCGTCGACCGCGCGCCTCCAGAACGGCGGCGAGATCAAGAACGTGAAGTCGCTGTCGAACGTGGACGCCATCGTGATGGAGGTCCGCGAGATGTCGGAGTCGATCGGCAAGCTCGTGAAGGGCAGGCCGGGGGAGCCGGCGCCGCTCGAACAGATCGTTCTCGACGTGCAGGGGTCGGCGGCGGCCGCGCGCAAGGTGTTGGAAGAGGTGTCGATGAACATCGGCGACAACACCGAGAAGCTCGACAAGATCCTCGCGAACATCGAGTCGTTCACCGCGGACCTGTCTTCGATCTCGCGCGGCAAGGAACGCGACGTGGAGGCGATCGTCCGCGACACCCGCGCGATCGCGGAGTCGGTGCGGCGGACGTCGGAGCAGATCGAGACCATCGTCGCGGGTCAGAACAAGGAAGAGATCAAGGACTCCGTGAAGTCGCTCAAGCAGACGCTCGAGACGATGAACCGGTCGCTGGAGAACATCGCCTCGATCACCGCGAAGATCGACGAAGGCGAGGGCACCGTCGGCAAGCTCGTCAACGATGAGGGCATCTACCAGAACATCAACGAAGCCGCGGAGGGCGTGAACTCGCTCGTGGGCGGCATCTCTCGGCTGCAGACCTGGGTGAACCTCCGCAGCGAGTACCAGTTCCGCACCGCGTCGACGAAGAACTACGTGCAGTTCGTCCTGTCGCCCCGCGAGGACAAGTCGTACATCTTCGAGGTCGTCGACGATCCACGCGGCGTGCGCGACACGGTCATCGAGGACGTGCAGACCACCTCGCCGGAGCTGGGGCGTGCGTTCCAGTACCGCGAGCGTCGGACGACCACGCGCGACGGGCTCAACTTCTCGCTGCAGTTCGCGAAGCGGTACTACTGGCTGTCGCTGCGGTTCGGGATCATCGAAGGCACCGGCGGCATCGGCGCCAACATGCACTTCTTCGACGACCGGCTGGAGATCCTCTTGGACGTCAACCGGTTCGGCGAGGAGGCCCGCTTCCCGCGGACCAAGGCGCTCGCGCTGTTCGAGGTCGTGCCGCACGTCTACGCGCACGGCGGCGTCGACGACCCGCTGAACCCGGGCACGATCGACTACTTCCTGGGCCTCGGGGTCCGGTTCAACGATGAAGACCTCAAGACGTTGCTGACGATAGCCGGTGGGGCACTGACGGGAGGGGGCGGTAATTGAACGGTTTTTGCTCGGGGCCGAACGGCCGTGGTACCTCTTGTCTTCCGATGTGGCGTGTCCTGATCTTGGCCCTCGCGCTGACCGGTATGGCCTGTGCGCAGGAGACGATCGCCCACCAACAGACCGAGCGGCAGGCCAACCGGATCGTGAAGATCCTGAAGGACCGCGGGGTCGAGGCCGTGAAGCTCAAGGACGAGGACTCGCGTGAGCTCGCGTTCAACGTGATGGTCCCCGAGACGGACTCCCACGGGGCACTGTCGATCCTCAGCGAGTTCAACCTGCCGGACAAACCGGCGACGGAGTCGGCGGATCTGCTCGAAGGCGGCATGATCCCCACGCCCGAGCAGCAGCTCCTGAAGAAGCAGGTCGCGATCCGCGGCGACATCATCAACGCCCTGCGCGACCTGCCGCGCGTCGTCGACGTGAAGGCGGTGGTCAGCATCCCGATCGACAACCCGCTGCGCGACCCGACGGCGGAGCCGCCGCGCCCGAAGGCGTCGGTGATCGTGGTGTTCCAGCCGGATGACGCGGGTGCGCCCCCGTTCACGCAGGAGGACGTGCAGCGCTTCGCGTACGCCGCGGTGCCGGAGATCAAGTCGGGTGAAGTGAGCGTGATGCTCACGCCGCGGTCCAACGAATCGGTCGTCAAGACGCGCGATCCGAACAACCCGAACCCCCCGCCTCCGAACCCGCGCACGCACTGCAAGAAGGAGTCGGTCATCGGCATCACGCTGTGCGAGGGCAACAAGAGGAAGGTCATTAACCTGCTGCTCGGCGCGATCGTCGTGGCGGGTGTGCTCGCCGGCATGGCGGTGATCGCGGTGCTCCGCGCGATGCGCTACCGCAAGGACCTCACGCGCCTCACCGCGCAGTTCCAGCAGCACCGGAAGTAAGCGATGGTCTCGCCGGGTCTCGGAGCTTCCGCGAACCTGTTCTATCCGCTCAACCCGCGGAACACGATGCTCCTCGCGACCATCTTCACGCAGGGGGGGCAGGAGGACTTGCCGCTCCTCGAGCTGCTCGGCGACGACGACGCCTTCCTCATCCAAGACCGCGCCGAAGCGCTCCTCGAGCTCGAGCCGGATCACCGCGTCGCGGCGGTGGTGCGCGAGATGCGTCGGTTGATCCAGTTCGCGGGGCTCGCGGGGCTCGAGCAGATCGATCCTTCGTGGTTGCTGCAGGCGGTGAAGGGCGAGCAGCCGCTCACGATCGGCATCATCCTCGCGCAGCTGTCGTCCGGAGCGCGGAGCCGCATCCTGTCGCAGCTACCGACCAAGGTGCGGCAGAAGGTCCCGAGCAAGGAAGACCTGAAGGGGACGCGGCTCGAGGTCATGCGGCTGGTGCGGCAGAAGTTCGAATCGAAGTTCGCTTCGATGCCGCAGCCGCCGAGTGAGCCGACGAACTTCTACTTCAAGGACATCGCGCTGTTCGACGCGCGGGAGCTCGTCCAGCTCGTGCGCGCGATGGGGATCGACCAGCTCGCGGCCGCGTTCTCGACGATGGGGCGACGTTCGCTCGCAGAGCTGGGGAGCAAGCTCACGCGCCAGGCGTCCGAGGAGCTGATCGCGGCGGTCAAGGAGACCGAGGAACGCGACGCGATGGACATCAACGAGGCGAACGAGTTCCTGTCGCGGATGGTGCTCGGGCTCAAGGCCGAGCCGCGCCCCGACACGCCGGACGCGCAGGAGCGCTTCCAACGCGAGCTCTTCCAGAAGGCGGGGCTGTTCCGGTTGGCGCAGTCGTGTCGCGGAGAACGACCGCACTTCGTCCAGCAGCTCGCGCAGCGCATCCCGCGGATGCACGGCAAGCTCCTCAAGCAGTACGTCTACCGCCTCAACGAAAACGACGACCTCGACGACGCGAAGCTGCGCCGCCTGCAGGACCTCGTGCTGCTGCGGGTGGAACGGCTCGCGGCGCGCGGGAAGATCAACCCGAAGTACCTCAAGTTCGCGTTCTGTTTCTGGGGCGACGACGAGGGCGGCGAGGGCGAAGCCGAGGGCGGCGAAGAAGCCTACGAAGCGTAGCGCGCGTCAGGGGGTGACGTTGCCCTGGGCGTCGGTCCTCATCTTGAATCCGGGTTCGATTCCGTTGCCCGGCGTGTCGACGCGTCCGGTGAGCAACACGCCGTTGGCGTAGACGGCGTGCGCGGTGACGGCGCCCGTCGCGTTTTCGTCGCAGACGTTGGCGTCACTGACGCGGATGCGCAGCTGTCCGACGGGGACGTCTTCGTACGTGATCTTCCACAGCTCCTCGCCGGCCTTGAACAGCGGCTTGGCCTCGTAGTCGTTCCAGGAGGTGTGGATGTGCGTCGGGCCCACTAGCGCCGCACACTCGACGGCGCGGCTCGTGACCTCGACGTCGCGCGCGGTGGCAGCGTGATATTCGAACTCGACGGTCACCGTCGCTTGCGACCCGTTGGAGCCCGGGTCACTCGCGGGGTAGCGAGCCGGCTCCTCGCCGCAGGCGAGGACGAACAAGAGGCAGCAGGTCGACGAAGCGCGCCGAAGCATCGCGCACAACCTTAGTGCAACGCGCGGAGCACGCCCAAGCGGAAGTGTGGAGGTCTGCGTCCCACATCACCACCGAGGTACGCGTGCGCCCGCCGTGAGAATCCCCCGATCTTTCGCGCAGTCCACACTCGGTCGACGTTTCAGAGTGATGCGAGGGCGTCGATATGTCGACACCGCGCCCTTTCCGTCACATATTCGCAACGTCTCGCGCGTCGCTGGGGGAACGACGGAGCGGGGAGTCGCCAGGCCCGGGGGTGCTGGCGCGTGAGAAGCGGCACATTGGAACTCTCTCAGGCCACCGGCAGGTTTGCGCTCGTGACACGTGACGGTGTCGTTGTGTCGATCGCTCCGCCCGCGATGGCGCGCCTCGAACAAGCGCGCATCGTCGAAAAGGACAGCGTCCTCCGATTCCCGCCGCCGCTTTGGACGGAGCTGATCAACAGCCGGCAGAACGCGACCGTCGACTGGCTCACGCCATCCGGACCGATCAGTTTCCTTCATTACGACTACGACTCGGAGCACGTGATGGTCGTGGTGGATCCGCCGGGCGCCGATCTCTCCGCGTCGGCGCAGATCTACCAGAGCACGCAGGCGCTCTTTGCGCGCATCGTTTCCAGCGCCGCACACGACATGCGCTCGCCGCTGTCGACGCTCACGTTCAACGTCGGTGTCCTCCGCAATCGCTGGAAGGAGCTCCGCACCGAGGAGATCGAAGATCTCCTCGACGAGATCGCGACCTCGTGTGAGCTGCAGCAGCGCTCCGTCGACGCGATCGTGCGCTCGGCTTCGGCGACCGACGTCGTCGACATCCCGCTCGCGCAGCTCCTCGATCGGGTCGGTGAGATCCTGCGCCCGCTCTTCCGCGGCGATCACAACCAACTGCGCATCGACGTCGACCCGGCCGCGACCGTGCGTGGCACGCCGCTCACGGTCGAGCACATCTTCATCAACCTCTTCTCGAACGCCGTCCACAGCACGCCGGACCCCGTCACGATCAAGGTCGTGACCGCGGGGCGCTCGCGGCTCGTGGACGGCGAGGGCCACAACATCCTCGTGATGGACGACGGCCCGGGCATCGACCAGCAGACGCGCGAGCGCATCTTCGATCCGTTCTTCTCGACCAAGGTCGACGGGATGGGGATGGGGCTCGGCCTCGCGAGGCAAGCGGCGCGTCAGCTGGGCGGTGACCTGCGACTGCGAGAGACTCCTGACCCCGGCACCTGTTTCGAGGTTCGGCTCCTTTGCGGCGCCGACCGCATGTTCCTGCTGGAGGACGCTGCGCTGTGAATATCCTGGTGGTCGACGACGACGCGCGCCTCTGTCGCGCGGTGGTGGACGAGCTCGCGCGCCTCGGTCACGAGGCGACGCCCGTGTACTCGGCGAAGAGCGCCCTCGAGGTTCTGTTCTCGGAGAACATCGACATCCTGCTGACCGACCTGCGGATGACCGGCAAGGACGGCATCGAGCTGATCGATCTCGCGCGTGGCGCATCGCCGCACACACGCACGCTGCTCATGAGCGCGTACGCGACGGCGCAGGACTACAAGGCGGCGATCGCGATGGGCGCGGTCGACGTGCTGACGAAGCCGTTCACGCCGAAGGATTTGCAGCAGGCGATCGAGAAGGCGACCGACTGCCTCGACGGGTACCACGGCAACATCCACGGCCTGACGTTGCCGGACATCCTCCAGGCGTTCTCGCTCGCGCGCAGCTCGATCACCGTGCACGTCGGGACGCACGGCATCGTGCACGTACAACGCGGCGAGGTCGTGCACGCCGAGCTCGGTGAGCACACCGGGCTCGTGGCGCTGCGTGAGATCATGCACGGGCGGAGCGGGCGGATTCACACTTCGCCGTCGCGCGAGAACGTTCCGCGGACGATCGAAGGGCGCACCGACCATCTGCTGATTCGCCTGCAGGCGGAGTCCGAGACCCCGGAGCCGCCGGTTCCGACGCAGCCGTTGGAGGCGTCGCCCGAGGAGACCAGCGCGCCCGTTCCGGCGCCGACGGGTGAGGGCACGGAGAAGACCGTCGTGGAGCGCGTCGAGGCGACGCGGATCGATCCGGCGGAGCCGTTCGCGAACGCGCCGGCGGCCCAGGCCGAGCCCCTCGAGCACCCGGCCGGCGCCGCGGCTTCGCCGCGCCCCCTGGGCACCTCGCCCGCTTCCCCCCTGGCGGGCGGGCGCGGGCTCGAGCACCCGGCGCCGCTCCCCTTCGACGAGGAAGAGGAGCGCAAGAAGGGGGGCGCGTGGATCTGGATGGCGGCGGCCGCGGCGCTGCTGCTGTTCGGGGTGTGGTGGATGTGGCCCGCGACGGAGGTTCGCGAAGAGGCAGCGCCGGTCGCCGCGCCGACCGTGGTCGACGACCCCGAGCCGAGCGCCAAGGTCGCGGGGCTCGACGCGCCCGAGCCCTCCGAGGCGCCCGTGCCCGAGGCGCCGGACGCGGAGGACGCGGAGATGGCCGACGACGCAGAGACCGTCGAGCCGTCGAGCACTGAGGAGGTCGAAGCCGCGCCCAAGCGGAAGGTCCGCCGTCGTCGGGTTCGTCGGCGACGCGCGCCCGTCGAAGACGAGGCGGTCGCGGAAGTGACCGAACAAGAAGAAGAACCCGAGGTCGAGGAAGCGCCGCCGGCGGCGGCCCCCGCCCCCAAGCTCGAAATCATCGAAGACACCCGTCCCCAGTTGGACGTGCTCGACGACGACAAACCCAGGATTGGGACGATCGACGAGACACGACCGAACGTGGGCACGCTCGAGGACTGAAGAAACACACGATGCGGCACCTGATACCGAAACTCTTACTCCTACTGGCGATGGCGGTCCCCGCGACGAGCGCGCGGGCGCAAGGCGATACGGCTTCGCAGGTCGAGGCGCTCTACGCGGAGGGCGTGGCGCTCTACCGCGCGCAGAAGTACACGGCGGCGGTCGAGAAGTTCGAGGAGGCCTACCGGCTGTTCCCCGAGCCGAACCTGCTGTTCAACATCGGTAAGGCGAAGGAAGCGTCGGGTGATCTCGACGGCGCGATGGTCGCCTACGAGAAGTGCGCGGCTTCGTCAGAGGCGACCGCCTCCACACGCGCGAAGGCCACCGAGCGCGCGTCGATGCTCCGGACCGCCAAGCTGAAGAGCAAGGTCGCGCCGTCCGACGCGGAGCTTTCACCCGCGCCCGCACCAGGGGGCACCGGAGCTCCGGTCACGGTGACGACGAACCCCAAGAAGTCCGAGGGCCCCGGCGTGCTGCCGTGGGTGGTCGGCGGCATCGGCGTCGCGCTGGTGGGGACGGGCGCCGTCTTCTTCGGGCTCGGCGCCTCCGACCACGGGAAGATCGCCGACGCGAAGTCCAACGCGATGAACGGCGTTGCGCCGCTGACGCGCGTCGAAGCCGAAGAGCTGGCCGACTCCGGCGAGTCGAAGAAGACGATCGGCACCGCGCTGATCGCGGGCGGCGTGGTCGCCGCTGCGGGCGGCGCGGTCTGGGCGCTGTTGAGCGGTGGTGACGATGACGTCGCCGTCTCCGTCGCGCCCGGTAAGGATGGCGGCGCGTTGGTCGTGGGAGGTCGTTTCTGATGCGGCTCGAAAACTGGGTCGGCGCTGCGGGCGCCGCATTTCTCCTCTCTTCGTGTACGGCGCCGTCGCTCGACGACGTGCTCTTCAGCTGCGCCGCGCAGTCCGACTGCCCCGCCGACTTCGTATGCAGCACGCGCCGCGGCGCGTGTGTTCGCCCCGAGAGCAGCGAGCCCGGCGTGACCGCGGAGCGCATCCGCGTCGGCATGACGGGGCCGCTCACTACCGGCCCGGCGGGGCTCGGTGCGCCGATGCAGGAAGGCATCGAGGCCTACTTCGACTTCGTGAACAAAAACGGCGGCGTCGACGGCCGGCAGATCGAGCTCGTCGCGCTCGACGACGGGGACGATCCGACGACCGCGCGCTCCAACATGGAGTCGATGTCGAGCGGCGAAGGCGTGCTCGCCTACGTCGGCGGCGTGGGCACGAACACGGCCGGCGTGATGGCGGAGGTCGCGAACCAGTCGCAGCGGATCCTATTCGGGCCGCTCTCAGGGGACGGGGCGCTCCGTCAGGATCCACCCGACCGCTACGTGTTCAACGTGCGCGCTTCGGTGCAGGACGAGATGACTCGCGGCGTCGGCTTCGTGACGACGGTGCGTAACCCGCCGGTCCCCGCCGCGAACGTCGGTGTGTTCGTGGAGGCGGCCGGCACGGACGGCGTACCGACGACGTTCGGGCAGTCGGGTCTGAACGCGGTCGCGACTTCGCTGCGTCAGTTCGGTGGCATCGAAGCCGCGGACGTCCCGGTGGGCACGTACATGCGCGGGACGCAGAACGTCGAGTCGGCGGTCGGAGTCTTCCTGCGCTGGCTCGGTGACGGCAACCGCGTGCGCTCCGCCGACGGTAGCGTCGTGGCGTCGATTTTCCTCAACGCGCACGCGCGTCCGGCGGCGGCGTTCGTGCGAGAGCTGCTCGACGAGCTGTTCCGGATCAAGCGCGGCACCTCGCCCGGCCTCGAGTACGACCTGACCCCGCAGGAGGTCGGCGAGATCCTGACCGTCGACGAGATCGTGTTCGTCGCGTTCTCGGCGAGCGGCCCGGACGAGCTGTCCGACGAGCTCGAGAGCTTCGGCACCTACCAGACGCTCGCGGGTGACAAGCGCTTCTGCGAGTCCGTGTTGATCACGCAGGTGGTGCCGGACTTCTCGTCGAACGCGTCGGGGCTGATTCAGTACCGCGACCACCTCACCGCGTTCGATCCGAACCTCCGCCCGGGCTTCGTGAGCCTCGAGGGTTACGTCGTCGCGCGCCTGTTCGTCGAAGGCCTGCTGCGCAACGGGCCGGCGATCGCGACCGAGGATCTCGTGAACACGTTCGAGTCGATGGACGACATCGATCTCGGCATCGGCACGACGTACGCCTTCAGCGCGAGCCAGCGTCAGGCGACCGACAAGATCTGGGCGACGCAGCTCGACGACGCCTGCCGCCCCGAGCCGTTCGACCTCGGCGAGCCCGGCAACCCGATGCCGCCGCCGATGGAGACCTGCGAGGGCGGCGTCTGCATCCTCACCGGCACGCTGACCGAGGACACACGCCTGACCGCGAACCAGCGTTGGTTGCTGCGCGGCACGGTGTTCGTGGGCAACGGGACCGACCTGACCACGTTGACGATCGACCCGGGCACGACCGTCCTCGGTGAAGCCGAGACCACGGGGGTCCTGGTGATCAAGCGGGGCTCTCGCATCGTCGCCGACGGAACGCGCGACGCGCCGATCGTGTTCACGTCTTCGCGGAACCCGGGCTCGCGGGCGACCGGGGACTGGGGCGGCGTGATCATCAACGGCAACGCGCCGATCAACCTCCAGTGCGAGACGCCGCCGTGTGAGGCGTTCGGTGAAGGTGGCACCGGCTTCTACGGCGGCGACGATCCCGACGACAACAGCGGCGTGCTCCGCTACGTGCGCATCGAGTTCGCCGGCAAGCTGCTGAGCCCCGACAACGAGCTCAACGGGCTCGCGCTGCAGGGCGTGGGGCGCAACACGGTGCTCGACTACATCCAGATCCACCGCGGCCAGGACGACGGCATCGAGTTCTTCGGCGGGACCGTCGACTTCAAACACGTGATGGTGACGGGGGCCGACGACGACAACCTCGACTGGACCGAGGGCTGGACGGGGCGCGGGCAGTTCTTCGTGTCGCAGCAGATCGAAGGCATCGGCGACAACGGCATCGAGGCCGACAACAAGGAAGACCAGCGCGACAACCTGCCGCGTTCGAACCCGACGCTGTCGAACCTCACGCTGATCGGCAGCCCGGCATCGGATGCGTCCGACTACGGCATGTTGATCCGTGAAGGCACCGGAGCCTACATCGCCAACGCGTTGGTGCTCGGGTGGAACGACGCCTGCGTCGACATCGACCACCCGGAGACCTGGGCGCACGGCGTCAACGGGAGCACGCTGACGGGGACGCTCGTCGTCGAGCACTCGGTCTTCGACTGCGTGACCGTCACTGAGGAGGAGGCCGAGGACCCGATCACGGTGCGGACGTTCCTCGAGACCAACGCCGGCAACTCGTTCGAGCCGGTGATGCTCGGGGCGCCGTTCGACATCGCGTCGCCGGACTTCAAGCCGTCGGCGGGATCCCCCGCGATGTCGGGCGCCGTCGTCCCGGCGGACACGTTCTTCGAGCAGGTCACGTACCGGGGCGCGATCGATCCGGCGAACGACTGGACCGTCGGCTGGACGACGAACGTCCCGAACTGACGCGCTGCCCTCTAGTCCCGCCTCGGCGCTCCGAACTGTAGAGTCGAACCCGTGAAGGAGCGCCGCCGATCCGCCCGCTACGAAGTCGAGCTGTCGGCCACGATGTGGCTGGGCGCAGAGGCGCTCCAGGCCGTGGTGCGCAACGTGTCGTTCGACGGCATGTTCCTCACCGCCGACGTGGCGCCTCCGTTGCTCCGCCTGGTGCAGGTCGAGCTCGTGCTCCCGAACCGGCGTGCACCGATCCGCGTCTCGGGAATGGGCGTGCACCGCACCGATCCGGACGGCGGACACTGCGGGCTCGGGCTGCGCTTCATCGTGCTGGAGCCGGAGGCCAAGGCGTCGTGGACGCAGTTCGTCCTGGAGCTCGAGCGTCGCCCGCGTGAACCCGCGCCACGGAGGCCGAGCTCCAACGCGGGCGGGCGCCGTCGCGTGAAAGCGGCCTCGCCCGAGCTGCGCGTGGCGGTCCCGGATCCGAAGGAGCTGCGCGCGCTCGCGGAAGACATCCTCGCGGGGCGGGAGCTGCTGATCGAGACCACGATGCAGGTGCCGCTGGAGACCAGCCTGTGGGTGACGATCGTGTCGCCGACGGACCGTCGCGCGGTGTCGGTCGCCTCCACGGTCGTGGGGGTCTACGCCGACGCGAGCGTTCGCGGCGTCGCGGTGGTGACGAAGCTCTCCGAAGGCGAACGCCGCGCCCTCGCGGAGCTCGCCGACGCGCCGCAGCAGCGCCGCGACCGCGAAGCGAGCATCCTGGGGTTCGACCGTGACTCGGAGGTCGTGCAGCGCCCGAGCCTCGACGGGCTGTTCGATCGCCGACGGTGACGGCCGCCACCGAGTTGCGCGGCGCCCGCCAGCTGCAGCGCCAAGCAGGTCTCCTTCTCCGTCGCGTCCTGCTGCCCGATCACGGCTTGGTACTTGAACGGTACGGCGTGCGTGGAGTCGAACTGCAGCTGCGCGTGCAGCGGAGACTGCGGCGATACCTACAGCACACGAGCCGCGTGCGAGGCGGACCGCAGCTGTCGTTGAGCGAGCCTCGACGGCTCGTCGACAGCTGATGTAGTCGCGCGCTGTGGGGCGAGCCGGTCGTCGAGCGAGGAAACGCGCGAAGCGTTGGCTCGTGTTCCAGCTCGCGCGCCTCGGTGCCGGCTTGATCGCGTTGCTGCCGATCCGTTGGGCGCTCGCGCTGGGACGTTCGCTCGGGCGCGTCGCACGCCGCTTCGACGGCGAGGGGCGACGTCGCGCGGAGCGGCAGCTGGTGGAGCGGCTCGGCGTGTCGGAGGCGGAGGCGCGTCGGCTCTCCGTCGCCGTCTACGAGAACGCCGGCATGATCGCCGCGGAGATCGCGCAGCAACCTCGGTTGTCGACGCGGCTCGCGGACTACGTCGCGCTCGGGGAGGAGGATCGTCGCATCCTCCAGGCGGCGAGCGAGCCGGGGCGCGGGGTCATCTTCGTGACGGGCCACGTCGGGAACTGGGAGCTGCTCGCGCAGCGTGTCGCGCTGGAAGGTTTCGACGCAGTCACGCTCGCGCGCGGCGCGCCGAACCCGTTCCTCGGCGCGTGGATCGTGGAGCGTCGGCGGCGCGGCGGGTTGGCGACGATCAACCGCGGCGATCCGCGCGCGGCGCGCGACATGCTCTCGGCGATGAAACGCGGCGCGCTGCTCGGCGTGCTGTTGGATCAGGACACCAAGGTGCCGTCGATCCACGTACCGTTCTTCGGCGCGCCCGCGTCGACGCCCGTCGCCGCCGCAGAGCTCGCGCTCCGGCGGAACGCGCCGATCGTCACGGGGTTCATTCGCCGCCGTCCGGACGGCGCCGGACACGAGGTTCGCCTCGAGCGCTTCGACGCGCCCGAGTCGGGGGACAAGGCCGAGCGCGTGGAGGCGGTGACCGCGGCGCTCACGAAGCGGATCGAAGATGCGATCCGCGCATCGCCGGCGGAGTGGGTGTGGTTCCACGCGCGGTGGAAGCGCTGACGCGCGTTACTTCGAGTTGGCGACCTTGCGCGGGATGACGATGCCGACGCTCACGCGCTCCTGCACGGGTGGCACGCCCGGGGCGACCGACTGCACCTCGACCTGGAGCTCGACGACCTGTCCGTAGGCCGAGCGTACGTCTTCGCCCGCCGGCGCGCGTGCACGCTGGGCGGTGCGCAGGCCGACGCGGACGCCGTAGTCGCCCTCCATCGGGTGCTGCGGCACCATCGCGGGCGGATAGGTCAGCGCCGGTTGGCCCGGCAGGGGGAAGTAGGAGGTCGGCGAGACGGCCTCGCCGCCGCCGTTGAAGATGTCGAAGCTGTTGGCGGGCGCGATGCCCGGGTACACGAGCGGGTTGGTGATGACCTCGACGTCGTCGACCTGCAGCTGGGCGATGGCCTCCGAGACGCCGTAGTCGGCGGCCGACTTGATCATCTCGGAGGCGCGGGCCCCGGCGTGGGTCCGGAGCGAGGCCACCGCGTTGTCGAGCGAGAGGGCCGTCGCGGCGGTCATCAGCGCGAGCAGGATGACGACGACGAGCAGCGCGAAGCCACCTTCGGAGGACCGGGGGGTGCGCCGACGCCGCATCGCTGCCCCATTGTGCACCACCCGTTCCGATCCGGTCGAGGTGGGGATTCGGCGCCGTCGCGTGCAATTCATTGCGATCGGGGCCGAAGTGCCTTGCGGGCTTGGATTTTCGAGATCGGGCGGCCGAATCCGGACGCAGGCGCGGTGGTCCGGGGTTTGCGGTCGTCGGTCCCGTGCGTTTCGGCTCCCTCCTCCTCGTCCCCTGCCTCGTGGCCTGCGGCGCCGCGTCCCCCGAGGTCCCCGCCCGTGACGGCGGTGTGAACGCCCCCGACGGTGGCGTGCGCGACGGCGGCGCCCCGGCCGACGGCGGCGCCCCAACCGACGCCGGCGTCCCGACGTCCTGCGACGATGGCGCGGCGCGTTCGATGTACTCGCTGTTCGAGGTGTCGCCGGTCCCCCACGAGATGGACCTGAGCCTCCCTGAGCTCCCCGCCGCCACGAACGTCGTGTCCGCCGAGGTGGATCAGCTCTCGTTGGTCCGCATCGAGGTGTGCAGCCCGACGGGGGGCGCGCCCCGCGTCGCGAGCATCCTCTGGGGTGGGCTGTACTACGGCCTCACCAGACACTGGATCGTCGACGACACGGTGTCCTCACCGACCGAGCGCCTGGTGACGACGCCGCTCGGCGAGGTGACCGAGGTGCGGATGCCCTCGGAGCTGTTCGTCGTGGAGGGCCTCGCGGACGCGATGGGCGGCGTGCAATCCAGCTTGCACATCCGGGTCCTCGGCGTGGGTGGCCTCGTCCTCGACGGGGACGAGGACTTCGTGGCGGCGGTTCGCGGCGAGGTCACCGCGGACACCATCGACTACGACACGCCAGTCGTGACGGTCGGACGTTTCGGCGCCGGGGACGTCCTCGAGGACCTCTTCTGCCCCCTCACCCAGTGGTCGCGTGTGGAGACGTTCGAGCTCGGCACCGCGCGTTTCGAGGTCCAGGGTTGCTTCTTCCTCGGAGGCGGGCACACCGAGGGCTACCGGTTCGTCCGCCTCACCGTGGAAGACGACAACGCGGCGCTCGACCCGGCCGACCGCGTACCCCACGTCTTCACCTCGGAGGCCGAGGTGGAGGCGGTGATGAACTACCGTTGGAACCACCACAACGCGTGCGACTCCTTCCACCTCGCGTTGCCGCACGCCGACTACGCCGCGAGTGCCGCCCCGTTTGCGGGGTGCGGGCCGACCGTCGACAACGCCCCCGAGCGCGACTTCGACGAGCCCTCCAACAGCCCTGTGAAGTACCGCGTCCGCTACGGCGGCGGCGCGTGGACCGACGGCGAGATCGACGGCTGCTGGCACTACCTGTTCTGCGATAGTTGACCGAGACGGCCATCGGCGGTGCGATGCCGGCGTGTCGCGCTGGCTCCTGCTCGGGGTGCTGTTCACGTTGGCCGCCCCGGCGCAGCGCCTCGCCGACGACCGTCCGGTCCAGATGCGGTCGACCGGCGGGCTGGAGATCGACCTCGAGAAGAAGGTCGGGCGTGCGCGCGGCGACGTGGTGATCGAGCGCGAAGACGTCGTCGTCTGCTGCGACGAAGCCGAGGCCAAGTACTCGGAGCAGCGCATCGAGCGCGTCACCTGCCGCGGCGACGTGGTGATCGTCCGGCCCGACGGCACGATGGCCCGCGCGGACGTCGCGGTGTTCGTGGCCGAGCGCGACGCCGTGACGCTCTTCGGCAAGGCGAAGGTCTACGCCCCGGACGCGATGCTCTCGGGCGACCGAATCGTCTACGACATCGGCCGCGACAAGCTCTCCGTGGAGGGGAAGGGGAGCCGCTTCTCGTTCGAGCCGAAGGGGAAGAAGGCCCCGTCCCTGCGGGCGTGTCCGCCCGAGCCGCGCCCATGAGCGAGGCGTCGGAGGGGCTCGTCGCGCACGAGCTCGTGAAGTCCTACCGCGCGCGGCGGGTGGTGGACCGGGTGTCCTTCGAGGTGAACCGCGGCGAGGTCGTGGGGCTGCTCGGTCCGAACGGGGCGGGGAAGACGACCTCGTTCAACATGGTCGTGGGGCTGGTGCGCCCGGAGGCAGGCGCGGTGCGGCTCGGCGGCGTCGAGCTGACGCGGCTCCCGATCCACGAACGTGCGCGGCGCGGCCTGGGGTACCTGCCCCAGGAGGCCTCGGTGTTCCGGCGGATGAGCGTGCAGGACAACTTGCTCGCGGTGCTGGAGCTGACGACGCTGAATCGAAGCGAGCGCCACGCGCGCGCAGAGGCGTTGATCGACGAGATGGAGATCCGCCACGTGAAGGACAGCCTCGGCGAGCAGCTCTCCGGCGGTGAGCGGCGGCGGCTGGAGATCGCCCGATGCCTGGCGATGGATCCGAAGTTCGTGCTGCTCGACGAGCCGTTCGCCGGGATCGACCCGATCGCGGTCGCCGATCTGCAGGGTTCGATCGCCCGCCTCACGGAGCGGGGGATCGGTGTACTGATCACCGACCACAACGTGCGTGAGACGCTCGGCATCTGCACGCGCGCGTACATCCTGGTGACGGGGCGGGTGCTCGAGCACGGGACGAAGGAAGCGATCGCCAACAGCGAAGCGGCGCGCGCCCAATATCTCGGGGACGACTTCCGGCTCTGATGTCAAGGCCCCGTCAAGAAACGGGCCAACTTTCCTCCGATCGCTTTATCGAGGATTCGTGACGTGCTATCTCTTGTCGTCACCGATGTTGCTCGAGCTCAAACAGTCACTGAATCTGAAGCTCCAGCAGCAGCTCGTGATGACGCCGCAGCTGCAGCAGGCCATCCGCCTGCTTCAGCTGTCCCGGATGGAGCTGGTCGACGCCATCCACGCGGAACTGGAGCAGAATCCGGCGCTCGAGGAGGAGCTTCGCCCCGAGCGGGACGCGGTGGAGCAGGAAGCCAAGATCACGGGCAGCGACCCCCGGGACGAGACCCCTCAGACGACCCCCGAGAAGACCAAGGAGGTCGGCGGGGACGAATCCAACGCGGACGACATCGACTGGCAGCAGTGGCTCGAGCAGTACAACTCGGCGCCTCCGGCCGGGCCGTCCATCCGGCGCGACGCCGAGGACATGCCCACCATCGAGCAGACGGTCTCGACGGAGGCGACGCTGTACGACCATCTGGTCTGGCAGCTGAACCTGGCCAACATGGTCGACTCCGACCGGTCGATCGCGATGCAGATCATCGGCGCGCTGGACGACAACGGCTTTTTGGTCGGGGAGCGGCCGTGTGAGGACATCGCGATTCGCCTGGAGGTGAGTGTCGACCACGTCGAGCGCGTGCTGCAGGCGGTCCAGAAGTTCGACCCGGTCGGGGTGGCGGCGCGCGACCTGACCGAGTGCCTGATGATTCAGCTCGAGAACATCGGCAACAAGAACAAGCTCGCGGAGAAGATGGTCTCCGTCTACCTGCCGGAGCTCGAGAAGCGGAACTTCAACAACATCGCGAAGAAGGAAGAGATCGAGCTGGAAGAGGTCGGCGTCGCCCTCAAGATCATCCAGAAGCTCGACCCGCGCCCGGCGCGCAACTTCGGCGGGCAGGACGGCATCTACATCACGCCCGACATCTACGTACACAAGGTCGGGGACGAGTTCGTCATCGTGCAGAACGAGGACGGGCTCCCGATGCTGCGTGTGTCGAAGTACTACAAGGCCGCGCTGAGCAACGGCATGAACGGCGAGGCGAAGTCGTACGTGCAGGAGAAGTTGCGGTCGGCGCAGTGGCTGATCCGCTCGATTCACCAGCGGCAGCGCACGATCTACAAGGTCATGGAGTCGATCCTGAAGTTCCAGAAGGACTTCTTCGAGAAGGGGATCGAGCACCTCAAGCCGCTGATTTTGCGCGACGTCGCCGAGGACATCGGGATGCACGAGTCCACGATCTCGCGCGTCACGTCGAACAAGTACGTGCACACGCCGCAGGGCATCTTCGAGCTGAAGTACTTCTTCAACAGCTCGATCGGGCGATCGGACGGCGACGACGTCGCGAGCACGTCCGTGAAGCACCGCATCAAACAGATCATCGACGCCGAGAATTCGAAGCGTCCGTATTCGGATCAGGCGATCGTGGACCTCCTCAAGAAGGAGGACATCCAGATCGCGCGGCGCACGGTGGCCAAGTATCGTGAGGCCATGGGGATCTTGTCTTCGTCCAAGAGGAAGAAGATCCTTTAGCAACGAAAGAAGGGGACTCGACCGCATGAAGTGTTCGGTGACGTTTCGCCACATGAAAGCCAGCGACCCGATTCGGGAGTACGCGGAGGAGAAGGTCGACAAGATCACGAAGTTGATCGACCGGGGAGGCGAAGCGCAGGTCGTGCTCAGCGTCGAGAAACATCTTCACGTCGCGCACATCGAGCTGCTGACGGACGGGTCGCTGCGCATGCGCGGCATCGACAAGTCCGAGGACATGTACGCTTCGATCGACGCGGCGGTGGAGCGCATCGTCCGGCAGGTCAAGCGCTACCGCGAGAAGATCAAGAGCCACCGCGAGTCGTCGTCCATCGGACGCGAGCTGCCGCACCAGGTGCTCGCGGTCGAGGAGAAGGACGAGCAGGTCGAGATCCCGCAGATCGTTCGGCAGGAGACGATCGTCGCCAAGGAGATGAACGTCGACGAGGCGGTCATGAAGATGGACCTCCTCAACTCCGACTTCCTGGTTTTCACGAACGCGATCAGTCACCACGTGAACGTGGTGTACCGACTGCCCGACGGCCAATACGGCCTGATCGAAGCGCACGCCGCGTAGGCGTGTGCTTCGAAATCTTCCTTGGACGCGATCCAAGGATTTCAGTAGGGTCGCGAAGCGATGCGGGTCGTCGACATGATGTCGAAGGATCTCATCGTCGCGGAGCTCGGCGCACGTACGCGTGACGAGGTCCTCGGCGAGCTGGTGACCCATATCGCCAAGCACGTCCCCCAGGTCGATCGCGACCTCGCGCACCGCTACCTGATCGAGCGCGAGCGCATCGCCTCGACCGGGGTCTCCCCGCAGATCGCGATCCCGCACGCCCGGCTGGAGCGCCTCGACCAGCCCGTCGCGTGTTTTGGCCGCAGTCGGGAAGGGGTCGAGTTCGGCGCGCTCGACAAAAAACCCACGTTCCTCTTCATGACGATCCTCGCGCCCGAAGGGGTGGGGTCGGGGCTGCACCTCAAGGCCCTCGCGCGGATGTCGCGGTTGTTCAAGGACACCGCGCTCCGTGACGCGCTGCTGGTGGCCGACGGGCCCGAGACGATGTGGACCCTCCTGGTCGACAAGGATGCAACCCTGTCGTGAGAGGCGTCCCGGCGATGGTCGAGATCAGCGTCCGCGACTTCTACGAGCACGCGTCCGGGCCGATCGGGTTGGAGCTGGTCGCCGGCGGCTTCGGGATGCACCGGCACCTCAAGAGCGCGCGCATCCAGAAACCGGGGCTCGCGCTCGCGGGGTTCACGTCGTTCGTCCACAGCGATCGCGTGCAGATCCTCGGCGAGACGGAGCTGTCCTATCTCGCGACGCTCGACCAGGCCGCGTCGGCGCTGGCGATCGAAGGTTTCCTCGCGCTCGACCTCGCCTGCGTCGTCGTCACGAAGGGCCTACACCTGCCCGACCTCCTGATCCGTGCCTGCGAGCGGCGGGCGACGCCGCTGTTCGTCACACAGATGACCTCGTCGGAGGCCATCCGAAAGATCCTCAGCTACCTCGACGACATGCTGTCACCGCGCTGCTCGGTGCACGGCGTGCTCGTCGACGTGAACGGCGTCGGCGTCTTGATCACCGGCAAGTCGGGGATCGGCAAGAGTGAGTGCGCGCTCGACCTCGTGTCGCGCGGCTACAGACTCGTCGCGGACGACGTCGTGGAGATCCGACGTCGCGGCGAGGACCTGGTCGGCCAGGCGTCCGCGTTGATCCAACACCTGATCGAGGTCCGCGGTTTGGGCATCCTGAACGTCGCCGAGCTGTACGGCGTGGTCGCGACGCGCGATCACAAACGCATCGAGCTCCACGTCGAGCTCGAGGCCTGGACCCAAGGCACGACCTACGATCGGACGGGCCTCGACGAGCGCACGTATGACATCTTGGGCATCCAGGTCCGGTCGCTCTTGATTCCCGTCCAACCGGGACGCAACGTCGCGAACATCGTGGAGGTCGCCGCCCGCAACCTGCTGCTGCTCATGCGCGGGCACAACGCACCCCAGCAGCTCAACCTGAGGATCATGGAAGCGCTGGAGTCGGAGCCGACTTCACCGCCGGTGCTGGGGCAGGTCGCCGAGGCGATCTTCGATGCGACGGACCACCTGGAAGACGAGGTCGAGTAGATGCAGATCGTCGTCATCACGGGGATGAGCGGGAGCGGCAAGACCAACGCGCTCCGTGCGTTGGAGGATGTCGGTTACTACGCGATCGACAACCTCCCCATCCGCCTGCTCGACGGGTTGGTCGAGCTGTTCTCGTCGGCGGACCGCGAGCTGTCGAAGGTCGCGCTCGTCGTCGACTCGCGCACGGCGGGCGCCACCGACGAGGGCCACGCGCTCGCGAGTGTGCCGAGGGCGCTGGAGGTGACGCGCGCCGGGGGCCACGACGTCGACCTCGTGTTCCTCGAGGCCTCGGACGCCGCGCTCGAGCGTCGGTTCTCGGAGACACGTCGGCGACACCCGCTGTCGATCGACGGTTCGGTCGAGACCGGCATCGCCGCGGAGCGCCAGCTCCTCGGGGCGCTCGCGCAGGCCGCGACCACGACGATCGATACGACCGAGATGTCCGTGCACGACCTGCGACGGACGATCCAACACGCCTTCGGCGGGTCGGAGCGGATGGCGCAGCTCTCCGTGACGGTGACGTCGTTCGGTTTCAAGTACGGCACCCCCTCGGACGCCAACCTGGTCTTCGACGTCCGGTTCCTCCCCAACCCTTACTTCGTCGAGGGGCTCCGCGAGCAGTCCGGGAAGGACCCGGAGGTCTCGAAGTTCGTCCTCACGAACGAGGATACGGTGGCCTTTCTGGAGCGGCTCCTGCCGATGGTCGACTTCCTCCTCCCTCGCTACGAAAAGGAGGGGAAGGCATACGTGACGGTCGCGATCGGCTGTACGGGGGGCCGCCACCGGTCCGTCGCGATCGCCGAGCGGGTCGCAGAATACCTCGCGGAGGGGGGGCGTCGCGTGCACGTCCGCCATCGTGACGTTTCACGCTAGGGCCGCCCGAAGATCGGGTAGAATCCGCAGTTCTTGATCGGTCTGTTGGTCGTCAGCCACGGGCAGCTCGCGGAAGCGCTGCTCGGCACCGCGGGGGAGATCGTCGGCCCCTTTCCGTCCGCCGAGGCGCTCGCGATCTCGCGTCATGAGCCGCTGAACGAGGTCGAGGAGCGCATCCGCGCCGCGGTCGTTCGGGTCGACGCCGGGGACGGCGTGCTCATCCTCGCCGACATGTTCGGCGGGACCGCATCCAACGTCGCGCTGCGGATGGTCGGCGACCAACGCATCGAAGTCGTGACCGGGTGCAACTTGCCGATGCTGCTCAAGCTGTCGTCGGCGATCGCGACGTCGACGGACCTGTCGTCGCTCGCGCAGCTCCTCAAGTTCTACGGGCAGCGCAACGTCATCGTCGCGAGTGAGCTGCTGAAGGAGCGTGAGCAGGATGCCTGAGGCGCGGACCATTCTCTTCCGCGTGGATCCGCGGCTCGTTCACGCGACGCTGATGAACGCATGGGTCCCGGCGCTCGGCGCAGAGTGGATCATCATCGCCGACGAGCGGGTCGAGAAGAACGATCGGCAGCGGACCATCCTGGAGATGTCCGCGATGGACGCGGTGGAGGTCTGCTTCACGAGCGAGACGAAGGTCGCCGCGGCGATGAAGAGCATCGTGTTGGACCGCCCCGCGATCGTGTTGTTCTCGTCGCTCGATTCGGCGCTCGCTGCGTTGCGGTTCGGGCTGCTGTTCGACGAGCTCAACATCGGGCACGTCCCGAGTGCACCGGGCCGCGGCGAAGTGCACCCGTCGGTGCACCTCGGCGAGTCGGACTACGCCGTGATCACCGCGATCGAGGGACGCGGCGTCCGGGTCGTGGTGCAGCCCCTCCCCGACGACGATCGCAAGAACGCCCACGGCGAGCCGCTGGGATCCGAGCCCTCCGCACCCGCCGCCGCGTCGTCCCCGCCGGTCGAGGACGGTGAGACCGTGCGCGGTCAGCTCGAGGTCGTGAACGAGCGCGGGCTGCACCTGCGCGCGGCGCACGTCTTCGCACGGCTCGCGGGGAGCTTGGCCGCGGACATCGAGGTCGGACGCGACGGGCAGATGGTGAACGCGAAGAGCCTCCTCGGTCTCACGACCCTCGGGGCCGCGCGGGGTGCCGTGCTCGACATCGTGGTGAGCGGACCGGACGCCCGCGCGTCGTACGAGCGCATCGCGGCGCTGTTCGCCTCCGGCTTCGACGAGGGGACCGCGTGAGCCTGACGCGGACCTTTCGGGGCGTCGGGGTGTGCTCAGGGATCGCGTTCGGACGCGTCCACCTCGTGGATCGTCGCCGGGTGACCGTGCCGCACTATCACGTCGCGCACGGCGACCGCGAACGTGAGAAGGAGCGCTTCGAGCGCGCGGTCGGAGCGTCGATGCGGCAGCTCGAAGAGCTCGAGCAGCGCGCGTCGAAGAGCGGGCTGTCGCAGGTCGAAGCCTTGCTCTCCGCGCACGGGATGATCCTGCGCGACGCCGCCCTCCGCGACACGACGATCCAGCGCATCCTCGACGACGGCCAGAACGCGGAGTGGGCGCTCAAGGACACCGTCGCGCAGATCAAGGGGCTCTTCGAGCGGCTCGAGGAGGACTACTTCCGCGAGCGGCGGAGCGACGTCGACATCGTCGGGGATCGTGTGCTGCGCAACCTCGTCGGCGAGGCGACGGACCTGCTCGACCACGTCTCCGACGACGCCATCATCGTCGCCTACGATCTGTCGCCCGCGGACACCGTCGCGCTCGCCAAGTTCGCGGCGCTCGCGTTCGTCACCGAGCACGGCGGGCGGACTTCACACACCGCGATCCTCGCGCGCGCGCTGGACGTCCCGTGTGTGCTGAGCACCGAAGGCATCATGCGCCACGCCGGGAGTGGCGACGAGCTGATCGTCGACGGCGAGCGCGGCGAAGTCGTGTTGCGGCCCTCCGTCGAAACCACGGCGGCGTACGAAGCGCTCGCGCGTCGTCGGCGGGAAGAAGCCGAGGTCCTCCTCGCGGATCGCGACACCCTCGCCCAGACCCGCGATGGCCAGCGCGTGACCCTGCTCGGCAACGTCGAGGTGTCCCCCGAGGTCCAGCCGCTGCTCGAGAAGGGCGCGGAGGGGATCGGGCTGTACCGCACCGAGTTCCTGCGCATCGAGGAGCCGGATCTGAACGGCGCCGAGGCGCACACGCGCGTCTACCGGCGGGTCATCGAGGCGATGGGCGGGCTCGAGGTCACGATCCGCACCTTCGACGAAGGCGGCGACAAGAGCTTCGCCGACGTGAACGCGATTCAGACCGCGAACGAGATGCTCGGCCAGCGCGCGATCCGGCGGAGCCTCGCCGATCCCGACGTCTTCGGCGAGCAGCTCGAAGGCATCCTCGCTGCGAGCCGCTACGGCCCGGTGAAGTTGTTGCTGCCCTTCGTGACCTCCGTCGACGAAGTGCGCCACGCGCGCCGCTTGATCGAGGAGGCACGCGCGCGCGTGGAAGCGCGCGATGGTCCACTGGCGCAGCCGGTGCCCGTGGGGGTGATGATCGAGACCCCGGCCGCCGCGATGATCGTCGACCACCTGCTGCACGAGGTCGACTTCATCTCCGTCGGCACGAACGACCTGCTGCAGTTCGTCCTCGCCGCGGACCGGAGCGATGACGAGCTCAACGCGCGCTACGGCGTCACGCACCCCGCGGTGTTGCGGATCCTCGCCAACATCGTGGCGTCGGCGCGCGCGGCGAAGAAGCCGGTGACGCTCTGCGGAGAGATCGCCGGGGACCCGAATCGAGCGCCGCTCCTCATCGGGCTCGGGTTCGAGCGCCTCTCGATGACCGGCGGCTCGATACCGCTGGTGAAGCGCGCGCTGCGGAGCGTGGATGCGTCGGTGTGTCGCGCCGCGGTGCTCGAAGCGTGCGGCCTACCGACGGCGCGCGACGTCGAAGCCTGCCTCGCCGAGCACGGGCTGTGAGGCCTCACGGCCAGCGGTGAAAAGTGTACCAGGACTCGGCGGGGAGCAGCCCCGCGCGTGCCCAGGTCTTCTGTGGTCCCAGGTTCTGGATCTGCGTCGACGAGAAGATTCGATTCGTGCCGCGCGCGCGGAGCCGGTGTCCGATGGTCTGCACGAGCGCGCCGTAGATTCCGCGTCGCTGGTAGTTGGGCGCGACGCCGTTGAGGACGATCTCCCCCGCCTCGTCGTCGATCTTCACGGTGGCGAACCCGGTGAGCACTTCGTCGTCGAACGCGCCGAGGACGAAGCCATCCGTCCAGTCGAGCGCCGAGCACGACCACTCGACGTAGCCCTCCGTCGCGACCGCCGCGTCGATGCGAGGATCGGTGTGGTAGTGCCCGAAGAAGTCGGCGAAGGCGCCTCGCGACACGTCTTCGAGCTGGGCGCGTTCCTTCGCGTGCACCTCGCGAATCTGGAGGCCGTCGACGGAGCCGGGCGCCGCGAACGACGCGGTCTCTCCACGAAAGTAGACGAGCGTGTCGGTGAGGAAGAAGCCGGCGCCTTCGAGGCGCTGCACGAGTCCGACGTCGTGGGTGCGGACGCGGGTGATGACGAGGTCCGCGTCGCAAGCGATCGCGGCGGTTGCGTCGTCCGCGTCCTCGACGTGGCTGCGGAACACCTCCACGCCGAAGCGCTTCGAGTCCAACGCGGCGCGGGTGGGGGCGCTCATCGCTTCGGGCCGCCCGGCATTCAGTTCTTTTCGACGACCTTCTGCGCGTCGTCCGGGATCGTCTGCTTCAACTTCTCGCGGACCTCTTCGGGGATGGTGCCGTCGCGGGTCCCGAACTCGAAGAACTTCGCGGCGACGATTCGACCGTCGCGGGTGGCGCTCACCACCACCCGATCCTGCTGATCGCGGATCTGCAGGTCGCGGTCGATGCCGCGCTTTTGCACGTAGGTCGTGAAGGACGCGATGCGGGCGGTGCGTTCCTGGGTGCTGAGCTTCCACCACGCGGTGTCGTTCAGCTTTCCGTACAGCCCGTTCGCTCGGATCTTGGCTTCCGCGAGCGGGATGGTCGTGGAGAACTCGTTTGGATCCACGGAGCGGTTCGGCCAGGTGACGACGCCGAACACGAGCACGCCGACGGCCGCGACGCCGAGCACCGCGTAGCGGATCATCTGCGCGCGCTTCGAGCGGTTCTTCTTGATGCCGTACTTGGCGAGCGAGCGATCCTTGCGGGTCTGTTTGTCGCTCGTCTCCTCCTTGACCGGCTCGCCGATCTCGGGGACCTGCGAGACCGACGTCGCGCGGGTCTGGGCGACCGCGTTCGCGGCCTCCTGCGCGGCCTGGCGCTCTCGGGCTTCGGCTTCCTTCAGGAGCGCCTCGGCGTGCGCCGGATCGACGTTGAGCGTGACGGGCGCGAGCTCGAAGCCCATCCCGTGCAGCTTTTGCTCGAGTCGAATGATGGCGACGTACACGTCGTCGTCCTTGAACTCGCCGAGCTCCCGCATGCCCTGGAGGACGGGGTTGAAGTCGAAGTGCTGGCCGTCGAAGAGGTCTTCGAAGTTCGTGTCGACGAGGTAGGCGAGCTGGTGTGCGTCGACGAGCTTCCCGACGGGCGCGGCCTTCACGGCGTACACGACGTACTGCGTAATCTGGCGCCGGGTCTCGTCCGGGATGAACGGCTTGAGGTCACCGGTCGCGAGGTTCAGCTCCTGCACCTGGTTGTCGACCAGCGCGTCCAGGCTCTCGAACGAGCCCGAGTCACCGAATACGATGTCCGCTTGCGACCCGTGCTCGGAGAACGTTTGGAACGCGCTCGCGCGGCTGGCGTCGTCGAGCGCTTCGACCTGAGGCGGAAGCTCCACGGCGTACCCGAGGTGCTCCATGGATTCCGCGAACTTGAGGAACAGGCCGTACAGGGACGTCGCCGGGTGACTCGCGGCGAGCGCGTCCCATAACGGCCGAAGATCCACCGTCCCTCCTCGATGCAGAACACCAAAGTTGGTGTTCACCATCATGAAGAACGACTTGGGATCGATCGATCCGCTCAGGCGGCTCGCCTTGACGACGTTGGTCAACGCACGACAGACGGAGCGTTTTGTTTCAGCGGCGCTCGGTGGTGGCACCGTTTCGAAATGTAGCGTGGGGTTAGACCCGGCCGCAAGCGCGCGACTGCTGCAGTTGACGATGGCTGGCGGCGTTGATACGCCCGCTGCTCGCAACATCGAAGAAGCGCGAGAACCGAAGGAGATCCGCAAACATGAGCCTCAAAGACTTCGTCTTCACCTCAGAATCCGTAAATGAGGGCCACCCCGACAAGGTCAGCGACCAGGTGTCCGACACCATCCTCGACGCCCTGCTGGCCGGCGACCCCCATTCCCGCGTGGCCGTCGAGACGATGTGCATGACCGGAATCGTCATCGTCGGCGGTGAAGTCACGTCCAAGACCTACGTCGACGTGCAGGATCTCGTCCGCGGCGTCGTCGAGAAGATCGGCTACGACGACTCCGCCATGGGCTTCGATTACAAGTCCTGCGCCGTCCTGAACGCCATCAACAAGCAGTCCCCGGACATCGCGATGGGCGTCGACCGCGACGGCGCGGGCGATCAGGGCATGATGTTCGGCTTCGCCGTCGACGAGACGCCGGAGCTGATGCCGATGCCGATCGACTACTCGCACCGGCTGATGCGCCAGCTCACGAACGTTCGGAAGAACGGCACGCTCCCCTTCCTTCGCCCCGACGGTAAGGGCCAGGTCACGGTGCGTTACGAGAACGGCAAGCCGAAGGAGGTCACGACCGTCGTCATCTCCTCGCAGCACGCCGAGGACGCCGAGAACGCGCAGATTCACGAGGGCATCATCGAGGAGGTCATCAAGAAGACCATCCCGGCCGAGCACCTCGCGAAGGACGTGAAGTACCACATCAACCCCACGGGCCGGTTCGTGGTGGGCGGGCCCCACGGCGACGCGGGGCTCACCGGGCGCAAGATCATCGTCGACACGTACGGTGGCATGGGCCGCCACGGCGGCGGCGCGTTCTCCGGCAAGGACCCGAGCAAGGTCGACCGCTCGGCCGCGTACATGTCGCGCTACATCGCGAAGAACGTTGTGGCCTCGGGCGCGGCGTCGCGCTGCGAAGTGCAGCTCGCCTACGCGATCGGCGTCGTGGACCCGGTCTCGGTCCACGTCGATTGCTTCGGCACGGCGAACGTCGACGAGCAGAAGATCTCCGACGCGATCAACAAGCTCTTCGACATGACCCCGAAGGGCATCATCTCGACGCTCGACCTCAAGAAGCCGGTCTTCGCGCGCACCGCCGCCTACGGGCACTTCGGCAACCCGGAGTTCTCGTGGGAGAAGACGGACCGCGTCGACGCGCTCAAGAGCGAGCTCGGCCTTTAGACCCACGGCTGTTTCGATGGGGGCGAGTCAAGGCTCGCCTCCATCACCCCCGTCGTGCGATCCCCGACGCATGACGCACCTCCCTCGCGTTCTCCTCTTCACGCTGATCGGCTTCGCCGCGGCGTGCTCCTCCGAACGACGCATCGACGTGGCGCCGACCGGCACGCCGCGCGACGCCGGCGCCCAGGCCGACGGCGGCGTCGTCGTCCAACCCACGCCCTGCCAGACCGGCGCCGACTGCGCGCAAGGTGTGTGCGATCGAATCCGCGGTGCGTGCGTCGAGTGTCGCGTGACCTCGGACTGTCCGATCGACTCCATCTGCGACGAAGGCGTGTGTGCGTCGGCGACGCCGTGTCAGAGCGACCTCGAGTGCACGAGCGCGGGCCTCGTCTGCGATCGCGGGGCGGGGCGGTGCGCCGCGTGTAACTCCGCCGCGGAGTGCAACGAGCTCCCGTGTATCGGCGGTTCGTGCGTCGCGACGCGCGCGTGCGACAGCAGCCTCGACTGCACTGACCTGAACATGGTCTGCGGTGACGCGTTGCCCCCCGCGTGGCCCGAGTCGTTTGCGGGCGGCGGGTGTGTCGAGTGTGTGCGGAACGAGGACTGCCCAGCCCAGAGCGCATGCACCGACGGGCTCTGCGTCGACGTCTGCGCCGGCACCGGCCGCGTGTGCGGGAGCGTTCAGGGTGTGTCGTGCGGGACGTGTCCGGGAGGCGCGGTGTGCTCGGGGGCGGGGATCGTCTGCATCGAGGGACCCGTCGCGGAGTTCGGACCGGCGGGCCTCGCGGTGGCGGCGGGCGGGACGGTGTATGTCGCCCGCGATGGCCGAGACAGCGGCGCCGCGACGGTCTGGGCGGTCGACCTCGCGTCGAGCTCGACGCGCATCGCGTACCGGGACTTCGACGGTGACTACCTGGACGGGCTCGCGGTCGCCGGGGGGCAGGTCTACGCCGCGCTCGCGAGCGGGATGTTGCTGCGCGGGCCGGCCGACGGGCTGTTGACCGCCTGGCGCGACGTCCCCCGCCAGGTCGGCGGCGCGGGGCCGAGCTCGTCGAGCGTCTGGTGCCAGGCGCTCGCGGGCCACGCGGACAGCTTGGTCTGCAACCTCGTCGACTACGACAGCATCGTCACGACGGGGCTCTACCGCGTTCCCCTCGACGGGAGCCCGGCGTCGCTCTTCGAAGACCAGCTGTTCCAAACCGACGGACTGGTGGTCGTCGGTGACGAGGTGGTGTGGTCCCCCGTGAATGGGCGCTTCGTCGCGAAGTCGAACGTCCGCACGGGTGCGCGGCAAGAGCTCGTATCCACGCAGGGCTTCGTCGTGGGGGTCGCGGGCGGGTACGCCTACTATCGCGCGAACGGCGGCGGGTACTTCCGGGTCCCCGTGGCGGGCGGGGCGCCGGAGTCTCTCTCGGACGTCACGGTCGTGGCGGCGTCGGAATCGGGTGTGTTCGCGTGGACCGCGGGGCGCTCGGAGCTGGTCGAGCTCGGACCGGACGGCCGCGTGGCCAAAGTCCTCCTCGACACCGGGCCGTTCGCGAGTGAGCTCGACGGGCTGCGCACCGTGCATCGTTTCGGCGGCGACGTGTATCTGGTCGGCGCCAACGGGATCCTCCGTTTGTTGCAGTGAGTCTTGGTTACTCGTCGACGACCGCCATGAACATGTCGGCGATGACGTCGTGGCCGGTCGGGTTCGGGTGGATGCAGCTGACGTCGAACCAGCGCTCGGACGTCGGGCCGCGGTAGCAGCGGTTCATCGGGTCGTCGTGGTGGAAGCCGTGGCCGCAGAAGTGCTCGAGCATGAAGATGAGGTCGGCGCCGTGGTCGACGGCGATGCGCATGTACTCCTCGTTGGCCCACACCACGAGGTCCTCGAGCGCCTGCGGATCCGCCCACGGCTCGTCGAAGCCCGCGACGCCGGCGGCGGGGCAGGAGCCGACGTCACCGGTGGCGTCCGTGAACTCGAACATGTTCGCGAAGACGAGGTCGGCGCCGTTCGGAAAGTTGGCGGGGTCCTTCACCCAGGCGACGGCGTCTTCGAGCTTCGCGACGAACTCCTGGGTCTGCATCGTGACCTCGGCGAGCGTGTGACCGCCGGAGGGCGCCCCGTTCTTGGTGATCGACGCGATGTCGTTGCCACCGATCGTCATGATCACGAGCGTGCGTTTGTTTCGCTCTTCGGCCGGGAGGCAGTCCTCGAGTTGGCTGTTGTCCTCGATGAGGTCGTCGGTGCGCGCGCCCCACTTTGCGCAGCTCGCGAAGTCGCCCGAGTCTTGAACCAGTGAAGTCCCGTTGATGAGGCTCGCGCGTTTCCACGCGTCGCTCGGTGCTTCGAGGTTGAAGTGCTGCGCGAGGCGGTCCGCGAGGACGCCGCGGTAGTACTCCTCGTACGGCGTCGGCGGCGTGCCCACCGTGACGGAGTCACCCACGAACACGACGCGCTCGATCCCCGTGATGTCCTGGTGGTTGGTGCCGAAGCAGTGCGACGCGTAGGTCGGCGCGAACTGATCGTAGTCGGGGCCGCCGACGTTCGGATCCCAGATGTCCGAGAAGCAGAGCAGCCCGAGCGGCACGCCGCCGTCGCGGGGCGGCTCGACGCCACCGTCGCGGGGCGCCTCGGTCCCGCCGTCGCGCGGTGGGGTGGTGCCCGCGTCCCGCGGCGGTTCTTCGCCAGCGTCCGGCGCGGTGCCCCCGTCCCGGGGCGCTTCGGTGCCGCCGTCGCGCACGACGGGCGCCGGCCCGGCGTCCGGATCCGGCCCGACCTCGTGCAGCGTGGGCGCCCCGCACGCGATAAGCCCGGCGAGGAGCACGGGTGCAGAGTATTGAGTTGTACTATGCACTCGCGCACCGTGCGCGAACGAACCCGGTGCGTCAAGCGGTCGGTCGACCAGGGGTCGCGAGCGCCCGCACCAAGCTCTCGAGGCTCGCGAGGTCGTGCACGGGGCGGTGCTCGTGGGCGTGGCGGAACAGCACCTTCACCCCGGAGGCCAGGGGCTGAAAGCCGTCGAAGCGGAGGAGGGGGTTCAGCCAGATCAGCCGCCGGCATGAGCGTCTCAGGCGCTGGACCTCGAAGTCCAAGCCCGACTCCAGGTCCCGGTCGAGACCGTCCGTCACGAGCAGGACGATCGCGCCCTGGCCCAGGACCCGTCGCGACCACTTCTTGTTGAACTCACTCAGCGCCGAACGAATGCGCGTGCCGCCGGACCAGTCGACGACCTCTTGGCCGAGCTTCTCGAGCGCGATGTCCACGTCCTTGTGTTCGAGGGTTCGGGTCACGTTCGACAGGCGCGTCCCGAAGGTGAACGCGTGCACGCGGTCGCGGTGGTTCGTGAGGACGTGCATGAAGTGGAGGAACATCCGGCTGTAGCGCTCCATCGAGCCCGAGATGTCGCAGAGGATGACCAGCGTCGGCGGGCGCTTTCTGCGTTCGTAGAACGACAGCGGCATGAGGTCGCCGCCGCTTCGCACGTTCTGCTTCATCGTGCGCCGCAGATCGATCGGCCCGCGGTGACTCGTCTTCCGCCGTCGCGTCAGTAGATCGGCGACGTCGAAACGCATCCGCTGGATGAGGAGCTTCGCCTTTGTGATCTCCTCGGCGGTCATCTGCTCGAAGTCCTTCGTGCGCAGCACCTCGTCCGCCGCGAACGTCACGACGGTGTCGACGCGCTCCTCTTGCAAGTCTTCTTGCCGCGGCCGCGTCTTGACCGGCACCGGCGCGCTCCACGCCTCCTGGATCCTGCGCTTGGTCTGCGGCTTGGTCGTCTCACGCTGCGCCTTGTCGAGCATCATCGACAGGAGCTGGTCCGCGCCCCACGGATCCTTCCAGTAGGTGGCGAACGCCTCCGCGAACAGCTCCAGGTGCTCGCGCCGCTTCACGAACACCGCCGCCAACGCCCAGTAGAACTGCGAGCGGTCGTGCACGTTCACGACCGACACCGCCTCCACCGCGTCGCACACCTGCGCGGGGCCGACGGGCAGACCGGCGCGCCGGAGCAGGCGCCCGAAGTGCATGACGTTCTCGGTGAGCTTGTCGCTGATGGCGACCCCCTAAGAGGCTTCGTCGAGCTCGGCGGCGATCTGCGCCGCGCGCGCGCCGCGGATCTTCTCGATGTCGTCCTGGTACTTGAGGACCACGCCGAGCGTCGCGTCGATCGTCGCGGGCGACAGCTCGGTCTCGTTCAACGAGATGAGCGCCTGCGTCCAGTCGAGCGACTCCGCGACCCCCGGCGGTTTGAACAGGTCGTCGGCGCGGAGCTTCTGCACCACGCCCACCACCTGATCCACCAACGCCTCCGAAGCCTCGGGGACCTTCGCCCGGAGGATCATCTTCTCCCGCGCGGCGTCCGGGTAGCCGATCCAGTGATAGAAGCAGCGACGCTTCAGCGCGTCGTGAATCTCGCGCGTGCGGTTCGACGTGATGATCACGATCGGCCGTGCCGCCGCTTCGATCGTCCCCAGCTCGGGGATCGTCACTTGGAAGTCCGACAGCAGCTCCAGGAGGAACGCCTCGAACGGCTCGTCGGTGCGGTCGAGCTCGTCGATGAGCAACACCGGCGGTCCGCCGTCCTGCGGCCGCAGCGCCTGCAAGAGCGGGCGCTCCAGAAGATAGCGCGCGTCGTAGATGTCCTTCGCGAGCGCGTCGCGATCCACGCCGCCCGAAGCCTCGGCCAGGCGGATCGCCATCATCTGTTCGGTGTAGCTCCACTCGTACACCGCGGACGCGACGTCGAGGCCCTCGTAACACTGCAGGCGGATGAGCCGGCGCCCCAGCTGGGACGCCAGCACCTTCGCCACCTCCGTCTTGCCGACGCCCGCGTCCCCTTCGAGGAACAGCGGGCGCTCGAGGGAGAGGGAGAGGAAGAGCGCCGTCGCCAGACTGCGGTCTGCGATGTAGGAACCGCCGGCCAGCAGCTCGGCGACGGCGTCGACCGACTTCATCCGTTCGCTGCGTCCACCGCGCGGCGCGCCATCACGGTCACGAGGTGCGCGCGGTACTCCGCGTTCGCCTCGACGTCACCGTTGAGGTCGTCCGCCGAGACCTTGATGTCCTTGATCGCGTCGGAGCTGAAGTTCGCGTCGAGCGCTGTCTCCATTTCCGTCACGCGGAACACCTTCGGACCCGCACCCGTCACCGCGACCCGCACGCCGCCGCTCGTCTTCGCCACGAACACCCCGACGATCGCGTACTTCGATGCCGGGCTCGCGAACTTCGCGTACGCCGACTTCTCCGCCTTCGGGAAGCTCACGCCCGTGACGATCTCGTCGTCCTCCAGCGGCGTCTCGAAGAAGCCGGTGAAGAAGTCGTCCGCCTTGATCTCCCGACGGTCCGTCTTGATCGTCGCGCCGAGCGCGAGCACCGCCGCCGGGTAGTCCGCCGCCGGATCCGCGTGCGCCACGGAGCCGCCGAGCGTACCGCGGTGACGAACCTGCGGGTCACCGATGTGCGACGCCAGCTTCGCGAGCGCCGGGATGGCGCCCTGCACCACGTCCGACGCCGCGACCTCGGCGTGCGTGCACTTCGCGCCGATGACGACCGCGTCGCCCTCCGCCGCGATCTGATCCAACCCACCGATGTCGGCGAGGGAGATCAACGCCGACGGCATCGCCAGCTCGTGCTTCAGCACCGGGATGAGGCTCTGGCCGCCCGCGAGGAGCTTCCCGTCGCCGTCCGTCTTCTTGAGCGCCGCGACCGCCTCCTCGACGGTCTTGGGCCGATGAAACTCGAAATTCTGCATGACCTAAGTTCCTCCCTCAGCCCTGCGCCGACTGAATCGCCTGCCAAACGCGCTGGGGCGTCGCCGGCATCTCGATGTCCTTCACGCCCACCGGCTTGAGTGCGTCGACGACGGCGTTGATCACCGCCGGCGTCACGCCGATCGAGCCGACCTCGCCGACGCCCTTCGCGCCGACGGGGTTGTGCGTGCAGTGCGTGACGTGGTTGCCGACCTTCATCATCGGCAAGTCCGCCGCGCGCGGCATCGTGTAGTTCATGTAGGAACCGGTCAGCAGCTGACCGTCTTCGTCGTAGACACAGCCTTCGAGCAGCGCCTGGCCGATGCCCTGCGCCACGCCGCCGTGGATCTGACCTTCGACGATCATCGGGTTGATGATGCGGCCGACGTCATCCGTGACGACGATGTTGCAGACCTCGATGGTGCCCGTCTCCGGGTCCACCTCGAGCTCGCAGATGTGGCAGCCACCCGGGAACGTGAAGTTCTTCGGGTCGTAGAACGCCGTCTCCTCGAGCCCCGGCTCCACCTCTTCGATCGGGTAGTTGTGCGGCACGTACGCCGCCAGCGCGATCTCGCCGAACGTCTTCTCCCGGTCGGTGCCCTTCACGGTGAACTTGCCGTCCGCGAACTCGATGTCCGCCTCGGAAGCCTCCAGCAGGTGCGCCGCGATCTTCTTGCCCTTCGCGATGACCTTGTCCGCCGCCTGCACGATCGCCGAGCCGCCGACCGCCAACGAACGCGAACCGTAGGTCCCCATACCGAAGGCCGTCTGCGCCGAGTCACCGTGCTGGATGTCGACTGCGTCGACGTCCACGCCGAAGTGATCCGCGACGAGCTGCGCGAACGCCGTCTCGTGACCCTGACCGTGTGAGTGGGTGCCCGTGAACACCGTGACGGAGCCCGTCGGGTGGACACGAATCGAACCCGACTCGTACAGACCCGCGCGCGCGCCGAGCGCACCCGCGAGCGCGGACGGCGCGATGCCGCACGCTTCGAGGTAGGTCGAGCAGCCGATGCCGCGCAGCTTGCCGCGCGACTTCGCCTCGGCGCGACGCGCCTCGAACCCGGCCCAGTCGGCCTCCTTCAGCGCCAGATCCAGACACGCCACGAAGTCACCCGTGTCGTACTCGAGCGCGACCGGCGTCTGGTACGGGAACTGGTCCTTCTGGATCATGTTCTTCCGGCGAATCTCGATGCGATCGATGCCGAGCTGATCCGCCGCTTTGTCGACGAGTCGCTCGAGCTGGTAGGTCGCCTCGGGACGCCCGGCGCCGCGGTACGCGTCGACCGGCGCGGTGTTCGTGAACACCGCCTCGACCTCCACGTAGATCGCCGGCGTCGTGTAGACCCCCGCGAACAGCGTGCCGTGCAGGTACGTCGGAACCGCCGGCGCGAACGTCGACAGGTAGGCGCCCATGTTCGCCTTGTTCTTGATGTGCAGCCCGAGGAACTTGCCGTCCTTGTCGAGCGCGAGCCGCGCGTGGCCGACCTGGTCACGCCCGTGTGCGTCGGCCTGGAAGGCCTCCGTACGATCGGCCGTCCACTTCACCGCACGACCGAGCTTGCGCGCCGCCCAGGTGACGACCGTCTCCTCGGCGTACAGGTAGATCTTCGAGCCGAACCCACCGCCGACGTCCGGCGCGATCACGCGGAGCTTGTGCTCCGGGATCGACAGCACGAACGCACCGAGCAGCAGTCGAATGAGGTGCGGGTTCTGCGACGTCGTCCACAGCGTGGTCATGTCCGACGACACGTCGTACTCGGCGATCGCCGCGCGAGGCTCCATCGCGTTCGGGATGAGGCGGTTGTTGACGACGTCCATCTCGACGACGTGGTCCGCCTTCGCGAACGCCGCGTCGACCGGGTCCTTCTCACCGAGGTGCCAGTCGAAGCAGCGGTTGTTCGCCACGTCGTCGTGCACCTGCGCGGCGCCCTCGGCGATCGCGGCGCCGATGCTCCCGACCGCGTCGATCGGGTCGTAGTCGACGGCGACGAGCTGCGCGGCGGCCTTCGCCTGCACCTTCGTCTCCGCGACGACGATCGCGACCATGTCACCGACGTAGCGAACCTTGTCGCTCACCAGCGCCGGGTGCGCCGGCTCGGCCATCGGGCTCCCGTCCTTGTTGTGGATCTGCCAGCCGCACGGAATGCCGCCGATCCCCTCCAGATCCTTGCCCGTGTAGATCGCGATGACGCCTTCGGCCTCGGCCGCGTCGGCGGTGTCGATCGCGTTGATCTTCGCGTGTGCGTACGGCGACCGAACGAAGTGCGCGTACGCCTGGTTCGGACGAACGATGTCGTCGGTGTAGCGGCCGCGGCCGGTCAGGAAGCGATGGTCTTCCTTGCGCTTGATTGGCTGTCCAATGGCACCCATGTCACGCCCCCTTCGAACCGCCAGCGCAGTGCTGAACGGCCTTCACGATGTTGTGGTAGCCGGTGCACCGGCAGATGTTGCCCTCGAGCCACTCTCGGATTTCGCCTTCGCTCGGGTTGGCGTTGTTCTGCAGGAGGTCGACGGTGCTCATCACCATCCCTGGTGTGCAGAAGCCGCACTGCAGCCCGTGGCACTCCTTGAACGCAGCCTGCATCGGGTGCAGCTCGCCGTTCGTTTCGAGCGATTCGATCGTCTTCACGCTGCGGCCGTCGGCCTCGACGGCGAGCATCGTGCAGCTCTTGATGGATTTGTCGTCGACCATGACGGTGCACGCACCGCACTGACTCGTATCGCAGCCCACGTGCGTCCCCGTCAGCGCGAGCTCTTGGCGGATGAGTTCGACCAACAGCATCCGCGGCTCGACGTCGCGTGTGATCGATTTGTTGTTCACGGTCATCGTTACTTGCATTCGCAAACCTTCTTTCGGCCTCTGTCCCCCCCGGGACGGGGCCGCGAGGATAGGGGAGGGCAGAGATAGGCACCACCCGACCCGAGTGGGTTTTGGACGCATGACGCGCTGTGTCTCAGGCCGTGGGGTCGTCGAGCTCGGCGAGGGCCTGCGGCGTGTCGACGTCGAAGTGCACACCCCGATCGTCCACTTCGACTTCCGCGATCTGCGCGGCGTGCTCCGCGAGCAGCGGACGCGCGCCGACGTCACCGGTGAGTCGCTGCATGTCGTGGAAGTGGCGCGCCGCCCAAAGGATGGGATTGCCGCGCCGACCGGCGTGCGTCGGGACGCAGATCGTGTGTCCCGCCTCGGGATCGAACGCCTCGATCAGCGACCTGAGGTGTGCGTCCGTCACCCACGGCATGTCGGACAACATGAACAGCGCGCCGTCCACGCGACCTTCGAGCGCCGCCGCGCCGGTGCGAATCGAAGTGCTGAGGCCGTCGGCGAAACTCGGGTTGTCGGCGAAGTCGACATCGAGCTCGGACAGCGCCGCGCGAACACGGTCCGCTTCGTGTCCGACGACCACGACGATCGGCGCGACGTTCGCGGCGACGAGCGTCGTCACTGCGCGGCGCACCATCGGCTGTCCACCCACCTCTGCGAGGAGTTTGTTCTGCGCGCCCATCCGCCGTGACTGTCCGGCGGCGAGCACCACGGCGCCGATTTGGTACGACGGTTTGGTCGAGTCGGTCTGGCGAGGGTGAGGTCGTGCGTCGATGTCCTTCATGAGCCCTCCCACGCCCATACCCATGATATCGCGTGGCGCGATCGTGATGCCCGCGACCGTTCGCTCCAGCACGCGGTCGAAGCCGCTGCGCGCGAGCGATCGCGCGCAGCCCGGCACGCCGATCACCGTGCGCGTCTCGAACGTGCCGAGCACGAGCAGGTTGCCGGGGTCGACCGGCATCCCGACGTGGCGGACCTCTCCGCCCGCGCTGCGGATCGCGGACGGCAAGACATCTTGCGGATCCGTGATCGCCGAAGCGCCGAGCAGCAGAATTGGATCACAGCCAGCGGCGTCCAAGCGTTGGATGGCCGCGGCGACCGCGCCTTCGTCGTGCGGGACGCGCTCCACGTGGGTCAGCGCGGACCCGAGCGCCGCGAGTCGCTGCCGCTGACTCTGCTCGGCGCGTGTGAGCTGTTGGTCCTTCACGCCGGGGAGCGTGGTGAGGACGAGTCCGGCCCGTCGTGTTTCGAGCGGTGCGATGGAGATCAGCGCGGCGGTGCGTTCGGCTTCTGCGATCGACGACCGAGGAACACCGAGCGGGATGATCTTCACGGTCGCGACCAGGTCCCCCGCCTCCACGATGCGGTCGGGTTCGATCGTCGCAAACGTGATCGCCGGATCGATCGTGTTGAGCGCGTCGACCCCGGCGCGGTCCACGACGAAGACACCGCGCCGCTCGGCGAACAGGTTCGCGCGGCCGGTCGTCGCTTCTGCGATGCGCACGTGTCCACCGCACACCCGCGCGGCGACGGAGGCGGCGGCGTCGTCTTCGTGCACGTCGTCTTTGTCGAGTCGCGCGACGACGACCGTCGTGATCCCCGCGCGCACGAGCCGCTGCACGTCGTCCGCGGTGAGCCGGCGCCCCTTCTTGAGCGCGCCGTCGGGGAGGCGATGGGTGTGCCCGAGGTAGGTACCCTCGGCGTCCTCCACCGCGATGGGCCCGAACTTCACCGCACGCAGGCTAGCCGACGCGGACGTTCGACGGAACGTCCGCGCCGCGCTACGGTTCGGCGCGGTGCTCGAGCGGTCGTAGGCGGCGGGGGCGAACCAGCCGTCGAGGTCTCCTCGTTCTGGTCGTCCTCCTCGAGATAACCGCGGGATGGCGCGAGACCGCTACGGCCGAGACCGAGGATATCGTCGGGTGTCGGTCCGGGATCGACGCGGAAGTCGACCTCGTCGCCGACCTCGACGTACGCTCCGTCCAAGGCGAGGACGTGAAGGTGAGGAAAGGGCGCGAGGGTCTTGGAGAATCTCTGCCCCACGACGATCGCTCCGGGGTGCGCACCACCGCCCGCATCGACCCGTCGCCGGATCGCGTCGAACATGCATCGACCGAAGATGCGCGCGAGCGCGGACAAGGGCTTGGTTGCCCGCGCATCCGATATCGACTTCGCGCGGTCGCGCTTTGCCTCGCCGTCGTCGCGTGCAAGGAGGATGTCTGCGAGCCGGACGCTCGAAAGCCGTGCCTGTCGTGCAGTTCGTATGCGGAAGGCGCGCAGCTCGAGTCTTTTGGTAGCGCTCGGTGCGAAGGCGGTGACGCGTGGGGGCCGTGTGCACCGAATGTCCAGGCGGTCGAGCTCGTAGAGGCCGCGCGGAGCGGCGACGAAGCTCGGGTGATCGCGATGCTGGAGCGCGGCGCCGATCCCGACGTGCGGATCGAAGGGTGCATCACGCCGCTCCTGGCGGCCGCTCGGCTTGGACACGAGGCCGTCGTGTCGGCGTTGCTGGACGCGCACGCGGATCCGCTCGCGCACACGAAAGTCGAGGTGTCGAAGGGCCGCTCCGGTGCAACGCCGCTGTTCCTCGCGTCGGTCGGAGGGCACACGAAGGTGGTGGAGCGGCTCCTGGCGGCAGACGTCCCGGTGGACCGTGGCACGCTCTACGGCGAGACGCCGCTGTCCGGCGCCGTGACGGGCGACATCGCGATCGTCCGGCGGTTGCTCGCCGCGGGCGCCGACGTGAACGCCCAGGACGAGCTGACGAAGCAGACGCCGGTGGGCCTTGCGGCGGCGCAGGGGCGCGCCGAGGTGCTGGCGCTCCTCCTCGCCCGAGAGCCGGAGTTCGCGGTGCGTGACACCAACGGCCTCACGCCGCTCGACCTCGCCGCGGCGTTCGGTCACGCGCGCGCGGTGGAGCTGCTGCTGGCGGCGGGCGCCCCGGTCGAGACGGAGCAGGATGACGTCGAGTCGCCGCTCCTTCACGCGGCGGGGACGAAGGAGTTACGGGTCGTCCGCGCGCTGGTCGCGGCGGGTGCGGATGTGAACCGAACGTTTCGGGCGCCCGTGTCCGTGTCGACGACGCCGTTGCACGAGGCCGCGCGAAGCTGCGACGCCGCGGTTGTCGAGGTCCTGCTGGAGGCCGGCGCGAAAGCGGTGAAGGACTCCCGCGGTCACACGCCGCTCGAAGAGGCCAAGCGACTACGTGGCGCTTCCCACAAGGTGCGTTGCAGTGACGCGACGGTCGCGAGGATGCGGAAGGCGGGGCTCCGCTGAGTCGTCTCAGGTCGCGCGCTTCGCTCGCGGTGTCCATCGCTCACCAACGGCTTTTGAAGCGCTGATCGAGGTGGTCGGCGACGGCGCGGAGGCGCTCGGCGAGCTCGAGGCGGGCCGGGTCGCCCTCGAGGATCAAGCGATCCGCGAACACTGCGACGCCTCGACTACGCGCTATCCCTTCCTCTTCGGCGGTGAGCTCCACGGGCGTACAAGAGCCGCGGAACTGCCCCACGTCAATCGCGCTAGAGCCGACGTCGCCGTTCGACGGAACGTCCGCGGCGCGCTACGTTCGGCGCGGTGCTCGAGGACGAGTTTCCCATCTGCAAGCGCACGGTCGAGGGCAAGCCCGTCGCCTACCTCGACAACGCGAGCACCACCCAGAAGCCGCGCGCGGTGCTGGACGCGGTCGACAGGTACTACCGGACCTCGAACGCCAACGTGCACCGCGGCGTGCACACGCTGAGCGTCGAGGCGACGGAGGCGTACGAGGGCGCGCGCGCGCGGGTGGCGCGGTACCTCGGCGCGAAGGACGCCGCCGAGATCGTGTTCACGCGCGGGACGACGGAGGCGATCAACCTCGTCGCGTACGGGTCGAAGGTCGGCCCCGGCGACGAAGTGCTCGTTACCGAGCTCGAGCACCACTCGAACCTCGTCCCTTGGCAGCAGCTCTGCCTGCGCACCGGCGCGACGCTTCGCGTGCTCCCGATCGACGACGCGGGAGACTGGCGGCTCGATGCCATCCCTTCGTTGCTTGGTCCGAACACGAAGATCGTCGCGATGAACCACGTGTCGAACAGCCTCGGTTCGGTGAACGACATCGCGACGCTCATCGCGGCGGCGCGTGAGGTCGGCGCGGTGACCGTGGTCGACGGCGCGCAGCGACTCGCGCACGGCCCGGTCGACGTCTCGGCGCTCGGCTGCGACTTCTATGCGTTGTCCGGGCACAAGATGTACGGGCCGATGGGGATCGGCGCCCTCTACGGCCGTGACCTCGAAGCGTTGCCGCCGTGGCAATTCGGCGGCGACATGGTGCTCACCGTGTCGTTCGACGAGACGACGTTCAACGACGTGCCGCACCGCTTCGAGGCCGGTACGCCGAACGTCGCGGGCGCGGTCGGGCTCGCCGCTGCGATGGACTTCCTCGAAGCCGCCGACCTCGTCGCGGTCGCGAACCACGAACGTGCGCTCCTCGACTACGCGGTGGAGCAGCTGTCGTCGCGCGTGCGGTTGATCGGGACTCCGAAGGAGCGCTCCGGCGTGGTGTCGTTCGCGGTGGAGGGGGTGCACCCGCACGACGTCGGGACGATCCTCGACACCCACGGCGTCGCGGTGCGCGCCGGTCATCACTGCACGCAGCCGGTGATGGAGCACTTCGGTGTGCCCGCGACCGTGCGGCTCTCCGTCGCGATGTACAACGCGGCGGAAGAGATCGATCGGCTCGTCGCCGGGTTGGACGACGTGCGAGGGATCTTCGGATGACGGACGCACGCGCGCTGTACCGGGCCTGGGTGCTCGAACACGAGAAGGCCCCGCGCAACGAGGGGCGCCTCGAAGATCCGACGCACTCCGCGCGCGGTTCCAACCCGCTGTGCGGAGATCGGGTCGACGTGGATCTGAAGGTGGAGGGCGACAGCATCGTGCGCGTGGCGTTCGAGTCCCGGGGGTGCGCGATCGCCAAGGCGTCGGCGTCGAAGATGACGACGCTCGTCGACGGCCGCTCACCCCACGAAGCGCGCGCGCTCGCCGAGCGCCTCACGACGCTCCTCGCGCGCGGCAACACCGAGGACGACGAAGCGCTCGCCGATCTGCTCGGCGTGCGTGCGTTCCCGAGCCGCACCCGCTGCGCGACGCTCGCGTGGACGACGCTCGTGGATGCGTTGAAGGAGTCCGAATGAAAGAGGGGATCGAGGTCGTCGCGTTCGACGCCTACGGGACGTTGTTCGACGTGCACTCCGCGGCGCGAAAGCTCGCGCCGAAGCTGGGCGAGCACGCCGACGCGCTGTCGGCGATCTGGCGGACGAAGCAGCTCGAGTACACTTGGCTGCGCGCGCTGATGAAGCGGTACGTGGACTTTTGGACCGTGACGTCCGAGGCGCTCGACTACGCGATGGCGGCGGTGAAGATCGACGACCCCTCGCTGCGTGACGAGCTGTTGTCACTCTACGAACGGATCGATGCGTACGACGAGGTGCCCGAGGTGCTCGATGCGCTGAAGGCCCAGGGCGTGCGTACCGCGATTCTATCGAATGGATCGCCGGCGATGCTCGAGACGGCCGCCGCCCACGCCGGACTGACCGAACGGCTCGACGCGATCCTCTCCGTCGATCCGATCGCGACGTACAAGCCGGACCCGCCCGTCTACGATCTCCCGGGCGAGCGCTTCGGCGTCGAAAAGTCCAAGGTCGCGTTCTGCACCGCGAACGCCTGGGACGCCGCGGGCGCCTCGACGGCGGGGCTGACGGTGTACTGGGTCAACCGGTTCGGACAGCCCCCCGAACGCCTCCCTCAGCTCGTCGCCGGGGAGCTCTCGGCGCTCCGCGACCTGCTGTAGACGATACAACCCACTGAATTCAATCGAGGATCCGCGCAGGACCCGCCGACCTACGGGGAAAATAAGTTGCAAATGATTCTCAGAATCATTAACAGCGAACCGGCACATGTGGGAGGGATGGATCCTGGCCGCGCTCGTGGCGACGAGCACCGCGGGGGCGCAGACCGTCGACACGGCGACGGCAGCGCTCACCTCCGAAGGGGAGGAGGACGGCCCGATCATCGAGCTCCCGGACGAGGAGCCCGAGACCGTCGCCGACGCCAAACCGGACGGCTCGTCGGTGATGACCTCCGAGCAGGAGGAGATCGAGCGCCTCCGCCGTGACCTGACCCGCGGCCTCCGCGCGTACCGTTTTGCCATCGCCGCCAACACCGCGATCGGTGGCTACGGCGAGATCGTCTACTACCAATCGATCCTCGCGAACCAAGAGGACCCGGACGGCGTCGCCGA
The DNA here is from genome assembly GCA_040218735.1 of Deltaproteobacteria bacterium. Classification (GTDB taxonomy): domain Bacteria; phylum Myxococcota; class Kuafuiibacteriia; order Kuafuiibacteriales; family Kuafuiibacteriaceae; genus JAUHYN01. The sequence continues at coordinate 144,452 of JAVJQW010000023.1, read as the reverse complement.
CCTGCGTCGCATCATCCTCTTCGTCGCGCACCGCTTCACGGACTGGATCCGTTTCTACGCCGAGCTCGAAGTCGAACACGCGCTCGCCGGCGGCGCCGATCTCCCGGGTTACGCGGGCTTCGAACAGGCGACGCTCGAGTTCCTCCTCACCGACGCCATCAACGTGCGGCTCGGCATGGTCCTGATGCCGATGGGTTTCATCAACCAGTGGCACGAGCCCACGGTCTTCCACGGCGTCGACCGACCGGCCGTCGAACGCAACATCATCCCGTCGACCTGGCGCGAGGGTGGTGTCGGCCTGTTCGGCTCGCTCGCCGAGGGCCTCGACTACGAGGTGTACCTCACGACCGGCTTCAACCCGCTCGGCTTCGAACGCAACCGCGCGGTCGCGGGCGGTCGACAGGACTTCGTCCTCGCGCGCGCGTCCTCACCGGCGGTCACGGCGCGCGTCGAGTACGAGCCGATCCTCGGCACGGTGTTCGGTGCGGCCGGGTACTACGGCCAGGCCGGCCCCAACGCGCCCGACCTGTTCGACATCGACGGCAACGCGCTCGACATCGGCGTCCCCGTCCTCGGCTTCGCGGTCGACGGACGCACCCGCTACAAGGGCATCGAAGCGCGCGTCGTCGCGGCGGCGTTCACCATCGGTGACACCGCCGAGCTGCGCACCGCGGTCGATGCGGCGGGCAACTTCGTGGGCCCCGACGTCGCGTCGTTGGCCTACGGCGCGTACGGCGAGATCGCCTACGACGTGCTCTCCCTCGTGGACACCGAGCACCAGATCCTCCCGTTCGCGCGGGTCGAGCACTACGACACCATGGCGAAGCTCGAAGGGCGCGACAAAACCGCGGCCGACGCCGCGCTCGCCCGCACCGATCTCGTGGTCGGCCTCTCGTACCGGCCGATCCTCCAAGTCATCTTGAAGTCCGACGCGGTGGTCCGCTTCCAAAAGGGAATGGGCCACACGGAGACCGTCCTCAACGTGGGCGCGGGCTTCATGTTCTGAAGAAGGAAGAAACTCCATGCTGCAAAAGAAGCTCCTCTACATCCTCCCCCTCACGCTCGTCGCCTGCAGCGGCGGGGACGACGACGACGACAACGTCGGCACGTCGCGCCAGGCGGTCATCGCACGCTACGCGGAGGTGGTGCACACCTCCTACTCGGCGTCGCTCACGACCGCACAGGCGATGAAGGTCGCGATCGACGCGTTCGTCGCCGCGCCGAGCGAGGCCACGCACATGGCCGCGAAGCAGGCGTGGCTCGACGCCCGCGTCCCGTACGGTCAGACCGAGGCCTACCGCTTCTACGACGGCCCGATCGACAACCCGACGGACGGCCCCGAGGGCCAGCTCAACGCGTGGCCGCTCGACGAGGCGTACATCGACTACGTCGAAGGCTCCACGCTCGCGGGCATCGTCAACGACACGAGCATCGACATCAGCAAGGCGCGCCTCTCCTCGCTGAACGAGGGCGGCGAGGGTGACGTCGTGATGCGCGACGGCGGCGCCTTCGACGCGGAGGCGGCGGTGTCCACCGGGTACCACGCGATCGAGTTCCTCCTCTGGGGGCAGGACCGCAACGCCAACGGCCCTGGGCAGCGCGCGTACACCGACTTCCTCACCGACGCGAACGCCACCGCGCCGAACGGCGATCGCCGCGGCCAGTACCTCGTCGCGGTCACCGAGCTGCTGATCGACGACCTCACGGCCATGGTCGACGCATGGGCCCCCGACGCTGCGAACTACCGCGCGGACTTCGAGGCCGCGGACCCGGACGAGAGCCTCAAGAAGATCATTGGCGCCGTGGGTATCCTGAGCAAGGGTGAGCTGGCGGCCGAGCGGATGGACGTCGCGCTCGACACCAACGACCAGGAGGACGAGCACTCGTGCTTCAGCGACAACACCCACGTCGACATTCAGATGAACGCGATGGGCGTCGACAACGTGCTGCGCGGCAACTGGGCGGGCACGTCGGGGGCGAGCATCCTCGACCTCGTGACGGAGGCGGACGCGACGCTCGGGGCGGATCTCGACGCGGCGCTGTCGGCCACCCAGGCCGCGGTGGACGGGATCCCGGTGCCGTTCGATCAGGCGATCGTCACGCGCGATTCGGCCGATTGGACGAAGGTCAGCGACGCCGTGAACCTGCTCTTCGACCAGGGCGACAAGATCGCCGAGATCGGTCCGGCGCTGGGCCTCGGCAACATCAGCGTCGAGCTGCCGGAGTAGTCGGGATGCGACGGGCGCTCGGGCTCCTCCTGCTCGTCGGCGCGTGCAGCGGTGAAGAACCCGCTGCGCCCGCCGCCGCGGATCCCTACTCCGGTGGGGCCGCCACGGTGTTCGACGACGGGCCCGACGCCTACTCACGCAACGCACCCGGCCTCGAACGCGACGCGGAGCGCACGTTCTTCAAAGGGCGTGCACTCTTCCGCGACCCGTGGGTGACCGCGCCCGCTTCCACCGAAACGCGCGACGGCCTCGGGCCGCTGTTCAACGCACGCTCCTGCGAGCAGTGCCACGTCCGCGACGGCCGCGGGCAGCCCCCCGCGCTCGGCGAGCCGATGGAGACGATGCTCCTTCGCTTGAGTGTATCGAGCGGCGAACCCGAGCCGACGTACGGCGGACAGCTCCAGCCGTACGCGGTGCTCGGCGTGCCCGCGGAGGGGACACCCGTGGTCGCGTACGAGACGACCGACGGCACCTACGGAGACGGGACGGCGTACACGCTGCAGAAGCCGACCTTCACGATCGACGCGCTCGGCTACGGCCCGCTCGCGGACGACGTGCTCGTGAGCCCACGCGTCGCGCCGGTCGTGTACGGGCTCGGGTTGCTCGAAGCGGTCCCGGCCGAAGACATCTACGCGCTCGAAGATCCGGACGACGCCGACGGCGACGGCATCTCGGGCCGCGCCAACGTCGCCTACGATCGTGAACGTGACACGATGGCGCTCGGACGCTTCGGGTGGAAGGGCGGGCAGCCGACGATTCGCCAGCAGTCGGCGGCCGCGTTCCTCGGGGACATCGGCATCACGTCGTCGCTCTTCGCGGACGGCGAGTGCACGGCCGCGCAGGCGCCGTGTAGCGATGCGATCTCCGGCGGAGACCCGGAGCTCCTCGACGTCATCCTCGACAACGTCACCGACTACGGTCGGCTCCTCGCGGTCCCGGCGCGGCGTGACGTCGACGACCCGCAGGTCCTCCGCGGCGAAGCGCTCTTCACCGAGGCAGGATGCGCGGCCTGCCACGTCGCGACGCTGACGACCCACGAAGACGCCGACTTCGCGGTCCTCGCCGGCCAAACGATCCACCCCTACTCGGACCTCTTGCTCCACGACATGGGACCGGGCCTCGCGGACGACCGCCCCGAGGCGATGGCGTCGGGGACCGAGTGGCGCACGCCGCCGCTGTGGGGGATCGGCCTGCTCGAGACCGTGAACCGCCACACCAAGCTGCTGCACGACGGGCGCGCGGCGACGTTCGAAGAGGCGATCCTCTGGCACGGCGGCGAGGCGGAAACTTCCAAGGAGGTGTTCCGCAACCTCGGTGTCGACGACCGCGCCGCGATCGTGTCCTTCTTGGGGTCGCTGTGAGAAAGCTCGCGCCGCTCATCGTCGTCCTGGTCGCGGGGTGCTCGGATCCCGTCACGCAGTCCTCCGTCGATCGTGAATCCCTCGTCCTCGAGCTCGCGGACGCCGTCATCATCCCGAGCTACGACGACCTCGCCGCCGAAGCGTTGGAGCTCGAACGCGCGACCTCGACGCTCTGCGAGACCCGCACCTCGACCGCGCTCGACGCCGCGCGCATCGCGTGGAAGGACGTGCGCCGGCCCTGGAGGATCGCGGAGGCGTACGAGCTCGGTCCCGTGCGCGACCTGCGCATCAAGAACGCCGTCGAGTTCCTGCCGCTGCGCGAAGACGATCTGCTCGAGGTCCTGAACGGCGACGCACCGATCGACGCCACGTACATCTCGGGCCTCGGCGTCGCCGCGCGCGGCCTCCCGGTGCTGGAGTATCTGCTGTGGGAAGGTGACGTCGCGTCGGAGCTCGGGGACGCCGAGCCTAGTCGACGCTGCCTCTACATCGACGCGCTCGCGGTCGACCTCGTCACGCAGTCGAATCGCCTCGCCGACGCCTGGAAGGGCGAGGGCTACCGCACGGAGTTCGCGGCGGAGGGGTCGATGGCGGTCGACGATCTCGTCAACTCCGTCATCGAGGTCCTTCAGCTACTCGAAGGCGAGCGGCTCGCGCTCCCGCTCGGTCGTCGTGACGGCGGCGTGCCGCAGCTCGACGCGATCGAAGTCCGACGCAGCGGCGCGGCGCTCGCCGACGTACGCGCGGGTCTCGAAGGCGTCGCCGCGGTCTACACCGGCGACTACGGATCGAACGAGAGCGGCGGCATCGAGGCGCTGGTCGCCGGCGCGAACCCCACGCTCGATCAGCGCATCCTCGGCCAGATCGCCGCCTCGCGCGCGGCGTTGGACCGGGTGCCGGAGCCGCTCTCCTCGGCGATCGTCGACAGCCCCACGCTCGTGGAGGATGCGTTCATCGCGTTGCGCGCGCTGCTCCGTCTGGTCGCCGCGGACCTCGCGAGCCAGCTCGGCGTTACGACGACGTTCTCGGACAACGACGGAGACTGACTCCGGCGATGTTGCAGCGCCTCGAGTCCGCCGTCGACGCCGCGTCGATCGGCCTGTACCGCGTTGCGTTCGGGCTGCTGATGTTCGCCGGGGTGATTCGGTTCTGGCTCAACGGCTGGATCGAAGCGCTCTACATCCAGCCGTCGATGCACTTCACGTACTACGGCTTCGCGTGGGTGCGTCCGCTCCCACCGGCCGGGATGTACGCGGTGTTCGCGGCGATGGCGGTGGCGGCGCTGCTCGTCGCGGCCGGCGTCTACTACCGCGTCGCGATGGCGGCGTTCTTCCTGCTGTTCACGTACGTCGAGCTGATCGACGCGGCGAACTACCTGAACCACTACTACCTCGTCAGCCTCATCGCGTTCCTCGGCATCTTCCTCCCGCTCGACCGCGCCTTCACGTTGAAGCGCCGCGATGGACCCGCGGAGGTCCCGGGGTGGGTGTTGTGGACGCTGCGCGCGCAGGTCGGGCTCGTGTACTTCTTCGCGGGTGTCGCCAAGCTCGACGCAGAGTGGTTGTTCGACGCGCAGCCGCTGACGATCTGGTTCGCGGCCAACTCGGATCTCCCGGTGATCGGTCCGATGCTCGCTTGGTCTTGGGTGCCGTACGTCGCGAGCTGGGGCGCGGCGTTCTTCGATCTCACGATCGTCGGCTGGTTGTTGTGGCGTCGGTCGCGGCCCTACGCGTTCGCGGTCGTCGTCGTGTTCCACGTCCTCACGATCGCGATGTTCAACCTCGGCCTCTTCCCGTGGCTCATGATGGTGAACGCGACGCTGTTCTTCGCGCCGAGCTGGCCGCGTCGCGTGAAGCCACCGGTGCGTCGCGACACTCGAGCGCGTGTGCCCGTCACGTTGCTCGGGGTGTACTTCGCCGTGCAGGTCCTGATGCCGCTCCGCCACCACCTCTACCCGGGCGACGCCGGGCGCACCGAGGAGGCGAGCCGCTTCGCGTGGCGAGTCATGCTCAAGGAGAAGGCGGGGTTCGTCGTCTTTCACGTCACCGATGACACCGGCCGACGTTGGGAAGCCTACCCGCGCGACTACCTCTCCGAGATCCAGACGAAGATGTTCGCGACCGAACCCGACATGATCCGTCAGCTCGCGCGGCACATCCGCGACGACTTCACCGCACGTGGGCTCACGGGCGTCGAGGTGCGGGCGGAGGCGTACGTGTCGACGCACGGGCGCCCGAGTGCGCCCCTCGTGGATCCGAACACGGACCTCGCAGCGGCGCGCGACGGCCTCTCACCGCGGGACTGGATCCTGCGCTGACGGGCTTGCGCACGTCCCCGCCATTGCACCGACGTGTTCTCACCTTGAATCCCAGGCCGAGACCCGTAGGCTGGAGCCCGTCCCAATCGGTGCGGGGGCTGGGTCGGTCCCCCCTCGAGCTCGGCCTCCGCACCTATCTTCCCGTCGCGCCGGATCAGGCCACGTAGACCGTCTTGATGTTCACGAGCTCCTTGATGCCGTAGGGGCCCAGCTCGCGCCCGAATCCGGACTCCTTCACGCCGCCGAACGGGAGCCGCGGGTCGGAGCGGACGAACGTATTCACGAAGCAGCAGCCGGCGTCGAGGTCGTACTCGGCGATCTTCTCGCCTCGGGTCGTGTCCTTCGTGAAGACCGCGGCCCCGAGGCCGAACGGGGTGTCGTTCGCGATGCGGAGCGCGTCGGCGTCGTCCTTCGCTTCGATCAGCGCGGCGACCGGGCCGAACAGCTCTTCGTGGTACGCGGGCATCCCGGGCTTCACATCGGCGAGGAGCGTCGCGGGGTACCACGCGCCATCGCGGTCGGGGACCTCGCCGCCGACGACGATGCGTGCGCCGGCCTCGACGCTCTTCGTGACTTGCGCGTGCAGCTCGTCGCGCGCCGGGACGCCGACGAGCGGGCCGAGCTTCGTGTCGTCGTTCATCGGATCACCCATCGTGGCGGCGGCGAGCTTCGCGGCGACGCGCTCTTCGAACGCAGCGCGATGCTCGGCGACGACGATGAAACGCTTCGCGCCGATGCAGCTCTGACCGTTGTTGATCAGGCGGCTCGTCGCGCAGGCGTCGGCGGCGTTGTCGAGGTCGGCGTCGGACAGGACGACATAGGGATCGCTCCCGCCGAGCTCGAGCACACACTTCTTGAGCGCGCCGCCCGCGGCGGCGCCGATGCGTTTGCCGACGTCGGAGCTTCCGGTGAACGTCACCATCGCGATGCGCGGATCCGCGATGAGTTTCTCCGCCCTCGCGCCGGGGATGAGGAGCGTGCGCACGATGTCTTCCGGGAAGCCGGCCTGCTTCACCGTGTCTTCGATCGCGAGCGCGCATCCGCTCACGCGGGACGCGTGTTTCAGGACGATCGCGTTGCCAGCGGCGAGCGCGGGCGCGGCGAAACGCATGAACTGCCAGAACGGAAAGTTCCACGGCATGATCGACAGGATCGTCCCGATGGGTTGGAAGCTCACCTTCGACAGCGAAGCGTCGGAGCTGATGGCCTCGGGCGCGAGCAGCTCGTCGGCCTTCTCGGCGTAGTAGTCACAAGCGAGCGCGCACTTGTCGACCTCCGCGAGCCCTTGCGCGCGCGGCTTACCCATCTCGGCGGCCATGAGATCCGCGAAGCGATCGCGGTTGGCCTTCAGCGTCTCGCCCAGCCGAGTCAGGAGCTTCGTGCGTTCGGCGAGGGTGGTGGTGCGCCACACGCGCTGCGCGCTTTGGGCGGCGGCGACGCGGCGGTTGACCTCGTCGTCGCTCATCACGGGATAGGTCTGGATAGTCTTCCCGGTCGCGGGGTTGATCGATTCCATGTCCGAGCAGATCAGCACGCACCGTCTCCAGCGGCAACCGAGGCGCGCCTCGACCGCGGCGCAGGAGCTCGTGCTCCTCCCGCCGTTCACGGTGTTTGCGTCAAGCACGGAATCATCTCTTCGCGACGTGGTGGGATGACGGGGCGTGACCGCCCCTGTCGTCGACTCTAGAATTCGGGTCGTGCGAGCTCAGAGCGCCGTCGTGATCTTCGCCATGTTCTGGGTCGCGTGCAGCGACGTCGAAGGTGAGCTGTCGATCACCTTCCCCTCGGAGGCGGCGACCGCGGCGACCTCGGAGATCGCGGTGACCGCGTTCGTCCCGCTGAAGATCGTGGAGGGCGCGTCGGTGCCCAAGTTCGTCGAGGGGCGGTCGGTCGGCGTCTTCCCGCCGGTGCGCCACATCGACCCCGAGACGATCGAGACGTCACCGAACCTCGACACCGTGCTGCGCTTCCGGAACCGACAGCCGTATCCGTTCGAAGACGCGAAGTGGAACCTGGAGCTCGGCAAGCCGGACGAGACGAACCCGAACAACCCGTGGGGCGCGACGATGCTCTACGTCGAGGCGCGCGGAGACGCACGCAGGCCCGACGCGCGGGCTTCGAATGTCACCGCGACGCTCCTCGCGGGGACGTTGTGTCTGCGGACGAAGGAGGCTTCGCACCTGAATGGCCAACTCGACCGCGCGGTGAAGGATGCGTGTCAGCTCCTCTCCGATCCTCAGGACGCAGTGCGGGTCGTGAACCTCGAACCCGTCGCGCCGGACGCGTTCGTCCTTGCGCCGTGCGACGGGCGCGGCACCCTCGCCGGCGCGAAGAACCAACGCCTCGCGCCGGGACCCGCCGTCTGTTTGTCGGCGTTGCGCTGCGAAGATCAGCCCGGGGGCATGAGCGGTTGCTTCAGCTGCGAGCAGTCGATCGTGGAGTGCGACGATCTCTCGAACGTCCCGATCCTCTTCACCGTGGAACAGGCGAATGGCGCGGCGGGCCCGCTCCGGCAGATCGTGCTCACCGACGGCCAAGGGCGCGCCGAGGCCCCGATCGATCTCGACGCTTGCGAGAGCGAAGTGCACGTCACCGCGCAGGTGCTCGGTCGGACCACGCCCCCTGTCGAGTACGCGATGACGTGCGTGGATTCGATCGAGTCGTTCGCGTGTACGTCGGACGTCCCGCTGGGCGATGGGTTCACGCCCGCGTCGTCGAGCGTCCTCCCTGGGGATCCGGCTGCGTGCGCCGCGGGCGATGTCGACGCTTGTGACCAGGTCGCCATCGTCCGCGACGACACGATCAGCGCACGTCTGGAGCTGTGGCACCCCGCGCGTGCGCAGCCGATCGTGCAGGCGCTCCCGGATCGGACCGCAGTGGCGGTGCACGGCTTCCACTACGAAGAAGCCACCGCGGTCGGTCGCCCCGCGGCGCGTCCGATGGTCGCCGTCGCCACGACGGGGCGCGACGCCGAGGACTCGACGCTCCGCGTCTACGTCTTCGAGCTCGTGGACGGCACGTTGGTTCCGCACGACGGCGCGACGGGTGCGCTCCCGACGCTTTGCTCGGGTTGGTTCTGTGGTTCGAACGCGGCCTGTGATCCCGGCGCGTGTGCGTCGGGGGAGATCTGCTACGAGGGTGTCTGCGTCGAAGAGGACGCGACCGCTGCGATGTGTCCGGGACCGGCGGGGTGCGTGTGTGAGATCGACGCGGTCCGCTTCAGGACGCGCGTCGACATCGTCGCGCGCGACCGTGACGATGACGGCCTCGCGGATCTCACCGTCGCGTCCGAGTCCGGGCCGGAGGTGTTGCTCCACCTGACGTCGCGCGCGGCGCCGGGCGCGCTCTTTGGTCTCGATACGTGTGAGTGCGGACGCTACGGCGCGGAGCCGCGCGCGATCGCGCTTGGTGCGTTCGGGGGCGACGCGCCGAACCCGACGGTGCCGGATCTCTTCATCGGCGGTCTCGGGGGGAGCGTCCTGAAGTACGGGCGTCGCCTCGCCAACGGTCGCTCGTCGCTACAGTGCGGCGGCACCGAGCCGCTCGGTGACGCGATGTCCGTGCGCGACTTGGCGAGCGGTGCGTTCTCCTGCGCCCTCGGCGACCCGAGCTGCAACACCTACGACGACGTCTTCTCGGTCGCAGAGCTCAACGTCGGCGGGAGCGGCCCGGACGACCCGGGGGTGATTCGCGTCCTGTACGGTTCCGCGCGTGACTCGAGCGAAGATGGGCTGCAACTCTCCCCGCGGGCCTTCGAGGGGAGGGCGCTGCCCGTGGATCCGCAGCGCGTCCAGCTCGGGGACTTCAACGCCGATCGTCACCTCGACGCGGCGGTGCTCTACCGCGCGAGCGGCGAGATCCACGTCTGGCTCGGCGCGAGCAACGCGGCGCTCGGCGAGGTCGAACGCGGCGTCGTCGTCGAGGACTGCAACGTGGCGCGCAGCGACAACTGTACGCCGCTGGAGGACTTTGCCGCGGGGGACTTCGACGGCGACGGCGCGACGGAGCTCGCGGTCGTGTGCAATGCGTCGCGCGAACCCACGCTTCGGTTCTTCGCGCCCGTGCGGTGAGGCGGTCTCGGTCGATCCGACGCTAATTTGCGGCCGGTTTCTCGATCTTGGCGACGTCGACCTTCGGGTCCGCCTTCTCGAACGTGTCCGGGTAGAACGTCGTGGTCCGCGTGCGCTCGTCGACGGCGACGAGGAGCGCGACCGCCGCCATGACGTCGCGCTGGTCGCGTGCGAGTCCGTCCTCCATCGCCTCCGTCAGCGGAAGGGATTGGTGCACCACCTGATCGTCGCGAAGACGCGTGAGCGCAGCGGAGACCAGGCCGGTGTTGCCGTGCGACGCGCTGCGATTCGTGGAGTGGGAGCCCGAGCTGAACGGGATGACGTAGTTGAGGAGGTGATTGCGCGCGCCACCGACCCACTCCGAGTTGAGTTGGTTGACGCCCTGCTCGCCCGGGCGGTGGTTCGACCCACGGTGCACGGTGCGGCCCTCGATGACCTCGACGGCGTGAGCAACGTGCAGCGGTTCGGGCCACCACGGACACTCTTTTTCGGACGCGACCAGTGCGCCGTTTTCGAGCATCTTGGGGAGCGGGGGTGGGGTCTTGCTGATCGTCATGGCGTGTTACTCCGGTACAGAGTGCTCAGGTTATCGCCGAATGACGGCGGATCGTTGTGCCCGAATGGGCCGCCCCGTGGACGTTTGTCCCCAGGAGAAATCAGAGCTAGGTCCAAGCGATGGGCGAAGTCGTCAAACCCGGTCACCTCTCGGTTCCCGACGGGTGTCGCAGCGAGGTCGTGGTCACCATCAAGGCGCCGTCCCCCACCGCCAAGCTCCCGACGGGCAGCAAGGTCAAACCGAGCCCCGACGTCAGCCTCGTGTACAGCCGCCACGCGTCCAAGGACTCCGCGCTGGAGGCGCTCAGCCACGTCGTGGACATGGCGCGCTCGCGCGGACCGACGTGTGAGCTCCTCGGGCAGGCCGAAGTGAAGTTCTCTGACGGCCAGTCCGGCGTGAGCGCGACCGTCGCGCTTCGCGTGGACGAGCACCTGACGCTGCATCAGCAACACCTGCTGCGCGTGGACGACGGCGTCCTGACACACTTCGTCCTCACCGGACCGGCCACGTCCTTCTCGAAGATCGAGAAGACCTGGCGACCGCGAATCCTCGACTTCGTGCTGGAGTGATGCGCGTCAGAGCGGTTTGCGCGCGAAGCGGCCGGGGCGTGCCTGTCGGTCGTCGAACGTCAGCGCGCGCAGGTTCCACGGCGTGTCGTCGTGTTCGAACTCGTCGAGGCTCCCGCCACACCACACGGCTGCGTTCTCCTGCATGATGCGGTCGAACTCCCAGAACCCGACGTCCTCCCCGTAGGCGTTCGACGCCTCGACGTGCGCCTGGAGCGCCTGGATGTCCCCACCCACGGCCAGGTGAACGCCGTAGCTGGTGAGGAAGTGCGCCTTGTGCGCGGCGTCGCCGATCGCGAGGACCTGGTTGTTCGCCGACATGTTGCGGAGCCGCGTGAGCTGGACGTCGAAGGGCTTCGGCGAGACGAACTCGATGCTGTCGTCCGAGAGCTGCGCGGCGTGCTCCGGCGCGAGCGCCTCGCCGACTTCGTTCTTCCAGTAGCGAGCGAGGTCCGCCTCGTCCCCGGACCAGCCTTCGGGGAGCTGTGTCAGCATCCACGCCGCGGAACGCTGTCCGTGGCCGACGACGACCGTTCGCAGCGTGTCGTCCCCGACCTGCTTGATCACGCGGCGCTGAACGCTGCCCACGGCGATGTTCGCGAGCCCGGCGCAGAACTTCCGAAGCGCGGACTCCTTCAGGTGCGTGAACTCGTTCGCGAGCGGCCCCAAGTGCTTCAGGTTGCCGGGGGCGACGACGATTCGATCCGGAGTGCCGAGCGCGACCTTCGTTCCGTCCTTGCGCGTCGCGACGACGTCGTATTTGCCGGCGTCGTTCGGGACGACGTCGGCGAGCGCCTCGTCGACGATGTGGATACCCAGCTCCTGCGCGCGCTCTGCGAGCCCGTGCACCATGTCCCCGTACGCGATCTGCGCACGACTCGGTCGGCTGATCGGATCCTGCAGGTTGTTGAAGTCGCCGTCGAAGACGATCTTCGGGGGTGTCCCTTCCTTGGCGAGCTCCGTGAGCTCGGGGCCGGTCAAGTGCCCCTGGCCTCGTGCTGCGTGGAGCGGCTCCAGGCTGGCTTCGTAGCCGGCGATCATGTTTCGGAACACGACGTGCTCGGTGTAGCTCGACTGCTCCATCACGGAGCCGTAGACGCCGAGCGCCTCGAGGTCGTTGAAGAGGTTGATGCGCGAGTTGAAGATGGGGAAGACGCGCCGCTCGGCGATCGGCTTGCGCTCCACGAGCGTTACGTCGAGGCCCATGTTCTTCAACGCGATCGCTGCGGCGAGCCCGCCCGGCCCTCCGCCGAGGACGGTCACGTTCTGGATGGCGCCCGGCTTCGTGCTGTTCGACGCCTCGACCAGTGATGGCGCGAGGGTCGCCTTCAGGTCTTCGACCAGGACGTCGACGTCGACGGCCGGGTTGGAGATCGCATACGCGATTCGTGACTGAAAGAGCCCGCTCTCCTTGAAGTAGGTTTGCTCGATCGCCGCGGCGCGTCCCTGCTGAAACTCCACCACGCCCGGCTTTCCGGGTTCGACGCCGGCCCGGCCGCGCGCGCGGTGGACTGCGCTGGCGAGGCCGTCCCAGTCCACGGTCTGCTCGCGGTAGCGCTGGGCCGCAGCGACGGAGGGCAGGATCTTCGACATCAGAACGCGCCGCCGATCGCGTATCCGGCGCGGACGTTCCGAAGGGAGGCGGCGGGCCGCATCACCTCGAGCACGTCTTCGAGCACGTCTTGTCGAAGCGGGTGGGCGACGAAGTAGTCTCGGATGAGCTCATCGAGCTGGTCGAGCTGGTCCTCGCTCTGGAGCCCCACGCGGGTGAAGAACGCGCCGATGAAGGCGTCGCCGTTCGCCGACGACATCGGCGTGCGTTGGTGGCTCTTCAGGAAGATCACCGCCATGACGTCCTCGAGCTCGCGGCGCGTGCAGCGGCTCTCACCGGCCGCGTCGGGGGCGAGGAGCTCCTCGAAGAGCGTTTCGATGCTCGCGGGAGGCTTGGCCGGGGTCGTCATGGCGGACAAGCTGAGTTTCGGCAGACAGCTGATTTCGTTGCGGGTTTTCGGGGCGAAACCACCGCGCCGACCGCGCGAATGTCTCAGGCCACGCCGGGCCACCTGCGCATTCTCGTGATTGCCAGCGGTCCGCGCCCCGTTCCAAGCTGGGCACGCCGATGAGGTCCCCGTGGTGAAGGTCCCGCGCGGCGGCGTGAAGCCGCCGGTCGATGCGGCGCCGCGCGGGGACGCGGAGTCGTACTGGGGCAGCGCGCCGAAGCGCGCCGCGATCGACGAGCTGTGGGACGGGCCGCTCCTCCCGGACCGGTTCGACGCGGACGTCGCGGAGCACCTCGTCATCCCCGTCGACGCGGTGCCGGACGACGGCGCCGAGCTGTGGTTCGTGGATCCGCTCGTGCTCGCGGAGCACGGGTTCGACGTCGGCAAGTACGGCCTCCTCACCCCGGAGCAGGAGGCGGCGCTCGCGAGCAACACGATCCTCCGCCGCGCGAAGCCGGACGAGGCGTCGTCGCGGCAGGTGATGGCGACGCGGTACGCGGATCAGCTCGACATCGTGAAGGGCGATGGTCGCGCGGGCGTCGTCGGGCGGCCGTTGGTCTCGCAGCGCGGCGGCCAGAAGACCTCCGCGCTCCTGCGCGTGAAGGGCATCGCGACGGGGGCCGCGCCGCTCGGGCAGACCGAGGAGGACGCGCACGGTCACGGGCGCATGGACGTCGGCCAGGCGGTCCACGACGCGATTCACCAGCTCACGGATCACCTCAACGGCATCGAGAGCCCGCGGTCGGTGGCCGTGGCCGGGACGAAGGAGCGCTTTCGGTATCGTCAGACCAGCAGCGGGAAGTGGACGGAGCGCACGGCGGGGTACCTCGTGGAGTGCGGGCGCTTCGACCGCGCGGCGCACCTGCTCGAGCTCACGTCGACGGGGCGTGGCGGCGTTCGGGATTTCTTGCTCGACGTCGGTGAGCAAGTTCGCTTGCAGCTCGGGAGGCCGCAGCCGCTGTCGCTCCAAGGTTTGTTCGCGCACCTCAACAAGAAGAAGGCGATCGAGGTGGCGGACCGCTACTGGATGCGCACGCCGCAGGGCTCGCCGACGTACGACAACATCGCGTTCCTCCAGTCGATCGATCACGGGACGATCCAGGCGCAGGACCGCACCCACCCGCACCAGGGCAACTCACACGTGTCGCTCGGCTTCTCGAAGGAGCCCGAGCAGATCTTCGAGCAGGTCGTCGACACGTACTTCTCGTTCTTCTCGCGCGCCGCGACGCGCGAGGAGCGCAAGAACCTCGCGCAGTGGTCGGACCGGAAGCTCCAGCACAAGGCGATCGTCGGACCCTTCGAGCGGCGGATGGCCGAGAACGCGTTGCTTCACATCGGGCTGAGCGCGTCGGAGGTCGACACGGTGATGCGTTCGAACCGCGAGGCTGCGGTCGCGTTCGGAAAGCTCGCGCGAGAGATCGGCGAGACGGCGGAGCCGGGTGCGGTGCATTCGATCGATCGCCTGAAGGTCGAGAACCCGGCGCGCTACGATCTGTTCGCGGGGCTCGCGGCGTTGGTCAGGGTCGGCGGCGATGCACGCGCGCTCGCCGCTGCGATGAAGCCGCTCGTGCCCGACGCCGCGCGGGACGAAGCCGTCGCCCAGCAGTTGATCGACGCGGCGGCGCCGCTGCTCGAGGTTGCGCTGAAGGACGCGCCGGACGTGAAACGCGAGGCGGTCGCGGATCTCGCGGAGCGGATCAACCGGCCGTGCCCGCACCTGTACGCGACGACGCTCAACCGCTGGCGCGACGCGCAGATCGACAAGGTCGCGAAGGGCAAGATCAGCAGGACGCGGTTCCGCGCGGACGTCCAAGCGTACGCGCGGCAGGGGTTGCGGCGCGGCGAAGGGAGCGCGTCGGCGGTGGTCGACCGGTTGCAGCGCGGCGACGTCACACCCGACGCGGACGGCTTCGTGACACTCGCGACGATCGACGAGCGCGGCGCGCGCATCGAGGAGATCTCCAACGGCACGAAACACGGTTGGCGTGTCCGCCTCGGCGGTGACCACCTCGGGTTGGGAGATCTCGATCGTTACCGCGTCCGCATCGACACCGGGCTCGGCCGGCGCGACATCGCGCCGACCCGCATCGAGGACGGCGAGCCGGTGTTCGAGCTCTTCGATACGGCGTCGCCGAAGAAGGTCGACGTCACGTTCTTCGACGCCGAGGCTCCGAAGAAAGTCTGGGACCTCGACGGCCGCGGGTTCGGTGGGGGTTACGAACCGCTGACCTCGAGCCCGGCCGTCCGCCTCGCGCTCGCTCAGTGGGCGGGGGTGCCGGTCGACGCTGTCCTCGCGCGCTCTGACGCGCCGACCCCGCAGGCGCGCGCGAAGGCGGTCCACAACGCCGTCGCCAAACATGGCGTGCCCGCCGACCGCGTCCTCGAACACGCGCGCGAGCTCGCCGGCTGGCGCTACGCCCCGGGCGACGCCCGCTTCGAGGCCAAGCCCGATGGGTTCGTCATCACGAAGAAGACGCGTGAGGAGACGGTGCGGCTGGTCTTCGACTGGGGCGCGGGCGAAGGCGCGTGCAGCGTGCAGATGACGATGGACAAGCCGGGCAAGAAGACCCATCGCGCCACGCTCGACGCGCTCGACTTCCCGACGAGCTCGGCGCTCCGCGCCGCGGTCAGCTCAGCGCGAAGAACCTGAGCGCGTTCTCACCCGTGATGCGCCGAACCTCTTCGGCGTCGACGTCCCACAGGTCCGCGAGGCACGCCGCGGTGTGCACGACGAACGACGGCTCGTTGCGTTTCCCGCGGTGCGGCACGGGGGTGAGGTAGGGGCAGTCGGTCTCGACGAGGACGCGGTCCTTCGGGAGGTCCTTGGCGATCGCTCGGAGGGGGTCGGCGTTTCGGAAGGTGAGGACGCCGGAGAACGAGATGTACCAGCCGAGGTCGATCGCCGCGTCGGCGAGCTTTTGCGTGCCGGTGAAGCAGTGGATGACGCCGCCGCACCCCGCAGCGTCTTCGCTTCGCAGGATCTCGATCGTGTCGTCCTCGGCGTCGCGCGTGTGGACGACGCACGGCTTCTTCGTCGCGTGGCTCATCCGAAGGAACTTGCGGAACGCGTCGCGCTGCACATCGCGCGGGGACTGGTCGTAGTAGTAGTCGAGCCCGGTCTCGCCGATCGCGACGACCTTGTCCTTCGACGCCATCGCCTCGAGCTTCGCGAGCGTGTCGTCGTTCACGAGCTTCGCGTCGTGCGGGTGCAGGCCGACCGTCGCGAACATGTCGTCATGTTGCTCTGCGAGCGCGACCGCGCGCGGGTTGCTGTCGAACCCGTCGCTCGCGCCGATCAGAACCATGTGCGTCAGCCCAGCCTCGCGCGCGCGGCCGATGACGGCGTCGCGGTCCTCGTCGAACTCGGGGCCGTCGATGTGCGCGTGCGTGTCGAAGAAGGCGCCGGTCATCGCGGCGGATGCCAAAGCCCCGGGTGACAGTTCGTCAACCGTTTGGGGTGACAACTCGTTGCCGCGGCCCTCACCAGTTGTCGTCATCCGCCCCGAAACCCGAGTGATGTTCCGCGGTACCCACCGTGCTCTTACGTCGGACCGAACTA
Organism: Deltaproteobacteria bacterium; assembly: GCA_040218735.1. Classification (GTDB taxonomy): domain Bacteria; phylum Myxococcota; class Kuafuiibacteriia; order Kuafuiibacteriales; family Kuafuiibacteriaceae; genus JAUHYN01. Next base: position 127,795 of record JAVJQW010000023.1, on the reverse strand, counting down.
ACGAATCACGGTTCGACCCAAGAGTCTCGGACCGGGGTCGGGTGCTCTCCCATCGTGCCGCGGAGGGTTTTCGGTTCCGGTCCGTGACTCGACCCAAAACGTCCCCTACAGTCCGGCCCGATGCGATGGCTCGCCCTGCTGCTGTTCGCCGGTCTCGCCGGCTGCGCCACGAACCAGACCTGCGCGCAGCGCGCCGACGAGGCGTACAGGATGTGTCAGCAGCAGCCCTTCCAGCCTACCGGTGACCCCGAGTCGGAGCTGCTCGAGACCTCCGACGAGCAGCAGATGTGTCGGGCGCGTTACCAGCAGGCGATGGCGCAGTGCCCGAGCGGCCACTCGCGGGTGAAAACATCAACGATTTCGCCGATCCCCACGCTCTCCGACGACTGAGTCATCCGACGCGATTCGCGTCTACATCCGGCGCAACTGTAGGGGCTTCTCGCCGATAAACCCCTCATGCCGAATCTGGCCCTCAAGTCGAACGTCTTCGATCGCAACATCACCGTCCCGAACGACCCCGTCTCCCGGAGCCAGCTCGGCGTCGCGGCGCTCGACGGACTGGAGGCCGGCTTCGAGGCCGCCGCCAAACGGATCGGCAGCGGCAGCATCGCCGACGTCTACGCCGCGCTCCAGTCGCAGGGCATGGACGCGCTCGCCGACCGCCTCGCCGCGAACGGCATCTCGCGCGCGGACGCCGCCGCGGGACTGAAGACACTCGATGCGCTCGTCTCACGCGCCGGTAGTTATCAGCTCCTCCAGAACAACGCGGTCGAGCCGTTCTACGTCACGCCGAGCGGCGACATCCTCACGCACCCGAACCAGGACCCGCCGTCGGATCCGTCGGTGAAGATCGACAACGTCCACCAGCTCGCGCTCGCGCTGACGAAGCTCGGCGGCGACCCGATCGCGGACCTCCCGGCGGACACGCGCACGCACCTCCTCGCTGCGCTCGACAACCTGAAGACCGAGGTCCTCACGGTTCAGCTCCCGGGTCAGTCCGAGACGAAAGCGAGCGCGCCGAACCTCTCCATCCCGGACAACGGCGGCTGGGTCAGCGACGCGATCGAGATCGACGCGAGCGGCCGCCTCGCCGACATCAAGGTCGACCTCGACATCTCGCACACCTACGTCGGCGACCTCACGGTCGAGCTCGTCGCGCCGGACCGCAGCGCGGTGCAGCTCCACGCGCGCGGCGGCGGGAGCTCCGACGACATCAAGAAGACGTTCACGCTCGACGACACGCAGATGCGCGCGCTCGAAGGCAAAGAGGTCAACGGCCGTTGGCGCATCCGCATCATCGACCAGGCCGGCCAGGACGTCGGCACGCTCAACAACTGGAAGATCGACGTGTCGACCCGCGGCTCGACGCAGTCCGCGCAGACGTACGGCGAGGCCAAGAAGAAGGCGCTCTACGCCGGCGCCGGTGCGCTCGGTCGTCGCCTCGCGACGGTCGGTGACGCCGCGACGAAGCGCGCCGCGTTCGACTTCACGGCGGACCTCGTCAAGACGAGCCCGTACTTCGACGTGCGCAGCATCCTCGTGTCGGGCCTCAACCAGGGCAAGGACCAGCTCGAGCCGGCCGACAAGACGCGCTTCGAGAAGGAGCTCGTCCCGTTGGTGGCGCCCGAGACGCCGGACTACGACTCGATCTTCCAGATCTCCTACGACGCCAACGGGCAGCCGCAGGCGGCGAAGAATTCGCTCAACTTCGTGCTGATGTGCGGTCACGAGGAGGACGACCTCATCCACGTCGGCTCGAAGAAGATGCTCGTCGAGAAACACGGCTTCCGCGAGGCGACCTCCGACAAACGCGGCTACGCGATGTTCGTGAAGGACGTGAACCAGGGCGACGCCGACGCGATCTGCAAGCAGGTCAAGGTCTACGTCGCGCCGATGAACGGCCGAAACATGTTCCAGGCCGCGGACGATCCGGACATCGACGTCATCCAGTACGACGGCCACTCGAACCTCGGCCGCAACATCGAGAACAGCATCGCCAACGCACCGGAGATGGTGGGGAGCAAAATCCTCTCGATCGGCGCGTGCGCCACCACCGACCGCTCGTTCATGATCCGCAACCGCTACCCGAACCCGCAGTCGGCGCAGCTGATCAACACGTACGAGTCGACCTACTTCAACTACAACCGCGACGGCGGTCCGAAGGTCATGAACTACTCCGAGAACATGATGCTGATGACCGGCATGATGGACGCGATGGTGAAGCTGAAGCCGTGGACGGGCACGGACAGCATCGGCAAGGCGCTCGACCGCGCGACCGATTCGTGGAGCCACACGGTCGACATCAACTACACGAACCCCGGTCGCCTCGAGCAGCTCATGCTCTGGGACCTCGACGCCAACGGCGTCCCCGACGGCGGTCAGGCGGTCTGGGACGGCGGTCGCATCAAGGCGGAGGAAGACGTCCGTAACGAGTTCCGTCCCAAGGCGCCCTCGGTGCCGGTCGATCGCCTCGACGGGACGAAGCTCTTCGCGGCGGTGCAGTCGCTCGACACGTTCGGTCGTTACAACCCGATCACCCACGGCGGCTACCAGGTCCGGACGCTCACCTCGAACGGCTTCTCGGAGAACCTCGGTCCCGACGATCCAATGGTGAAGATCGCGAAGGACCGCGCCGGCGCGTGGACGTTTGCGTTCAACCCGCACTTCTCCCACGCGAGCATCGAGGCGTTCCGCGCCGAGCTGCACTACGAGTTCATCAACGCCGTGATGGCGCAGTCGACGAACCGCCGCGTCCGGGGCCTCGACCCGGCGGAACGCAAAACGATGGCGCTCCTCTTCACGGCAGCCTCGCTCGAGTACGACAACGGCTGGTACGACGACCGGGTCTTCGACGCGCTCCTCGAGCGACACAACTACCCGGACGGGATCGGTTACCGCGACCTGTCGGCCGTCCTGCACGCGGAGCACGAGCGCACGCCGCACGAGCTCGCCGGCAACTGGCGCAACATCGCCGAGGTCAAGGACCGCATCGGAGCCGACGTGTACGCGAAGCTCTCGGACGCCCAGGTCGGCGTGAGCTGAGCCCGGTTGCACGCCGGCTCGATCGGCGGCAAACAGATCCGCGGTGGGCCGTGCCCGAGCCGCTCTTGCTTCGGCGGCGATCGTCATCTTGACGTTCGCGTTGGGCGCCCTCGTCTTCGAAGTGGCGCTCCGCGTGACGGGCCGCCCGTTCAAGGGCGTGCTCGCCGCGGACGAAGAGACGATCGCCCAGTTCGACGACGCGACCGGCTGGTCCTACGTCCCCGACAACTCGGCGACGCTCGCCTTCGGCGACGCGGGGGTCGAGGTCACGATGTACTTCGACGCCGCGGGCATCCGCGTCCCTACGGCGACGACCGCGCTCGATCCGAAGCGCCCGACGATGCTGCTGATCGGCGGCTCGTTCATGTTCGGACACGGTGTCTCCTACGAAGCATCGATCGCGGGCCAGCTCGAGCGGCGCCTCGATCTGCAGATCGTGAACGTCGCGGTCCAGGGCTTCGGCACCGACCAGGCGCTCGTGCAGCTCCGTCGTTTCGCCGATCGGTTCGACACACGCGCCGTCGTGTACGGCTTCGTGTGTGATCACATCCGTCGCAACGCCAACGAAGACCGTCGCCTGTGGATGCCGGAGCGTCGCTTCCCCGGCACCAAGCCCGCGTTCGCGCTGAGCCCCGACGGTGTCAAACAAGTGCACCGGCCCGTCCGCAGCGCCGACCGGAGCTACTCACACCTGTGGGCCTACGTTCGCCTCGTCCGAACCCACCGCGGCCCGCCGCCGACCCCGAAGCTCACGCGCGCGCTCATCACCGAGATGCAGCGCGAGGCCGAAGCGCGCGATGCCCGCTTCGCCGTCGTCGACTGGGCGATCCGCGGCACCCCCGCGCTGTGCGCCAACGACCCGCTCGCCGACCTCGACATCGACCTGATTCGCCCCGGTCGCGACGATCCCCCCGAGGGTTGGGAGACCTGGTACATCCCGGGTGATTTCCACCCGAGTGCGCCGAGTCACGCGCACGTCGCAGACCGCGTCGCCGCCTGGTGGCGCGATGGGCTATGATCCTTTCAGTGCGACGACACCTCTTCCTGCTCTCCTCCTCAGCACTGCTCGTCGCCTGCGGAAGCGCGGGCGGTTTTCCGGAACGCGACGCGGGCCCGCCCGGGCGCGACGGCGGTCCGCGCGACGCGGGGCCCGGCGTCGACTGCTCGCAGCAGTCGCCGAACATGACGTTCTTCTTCACGCGCGAAGGCAACCGCAGCGGTGACTTCGGCGGCCTCGCCGGCGCCGACGCGATATGCGCGGCCGCAGCCAGCGCGGCCGGCAGCACACGAGGCGGATGGGTCGCGTACCTTTCGGCGCTCGACGACCCCACCTTCGGCCGCATCGACGCACGCGATCGCATCGGGCAGGGACCGTGGTTCAACTACTGCGGCGAGCAGATCGGCGACGGCGCCTCCATCCACAACGGCGGCATCCGCGGCGAGCTGATGTTCGCCGAAGACGGCTATCAGATCGACGCCGAGAACCCGAACGCGACGTTGTTCAACCGCGCGCACGACATCTTCACCGGCACCGACGTGTCGGGTGGGCTCGTCGGCGGCAACGGCCCCGACGATCCGCCGCAGACCTGCGCCGACTGGACGTCGAGCGCGGCGAGTGACACCGCGTGGGTCGGCCACGAGGACACCGACAACCCGACGAACACCGGCGCCTGGAACGACGCGCACCCGACGACCGGCTGCGACGAGACGAGCCTCGGCGAGACGCTCGCGATCGGTCGCATCTACTGCTTCTCCACCGAGACGCCGCCCCCGCGCGACGGCGGCGTGCGCGACGCCGGCTTCCGCGACGGCGGCGTTCGCGACGCCGGCTTCCGCGACGGCGGCCCGCGCGACGGCGGCGAGATGCGGGAGTGCACACCCGCCGCGAACATGTCGTTCTTCATGACGGAGCAGGGGAGCGGCCCGATGGGCGGCAACCTCGGCGGCCTCGCCGGCGCCGACGCGATCTGTCAGGCGGCGGCCTCCGCGGCCGGCGCGGGTGGGCGCACGTGGCGCGCGTACCTCTCGGCGCTCGCGGACCCGACGTTCGGGCGCGTCGACGCGCGGGATCGCATCGGCGCGGGCCCCTGGTTCAACTACGACGGCACGTCCGTGGGTGACCTCGCGTTCATCCACCACGAAAACGGCGGCACCGGGATCGCGGCGCCGCTCATGAAGTCGGCGTGTGGATTCGAGGTCGACGCGATCAACCCGAACGCCACGCTGTTCGATCGCGCGCACGACATCTTCACCGGCTCCGACAGCGGTGGCCGGCTCGTCGGCGCGTCGGACAAGACCGACCCGCCGCAGACCTGCGCGGACTGGACGTCGAGCTCACCGAACGACACCGCGTGGGTCGGTCACGAGGACACGGACTCGCCGAAGAACCAGGGGACGTGGAACGACGCGCACCCCACGATCGGCTGCGACGAGACGAGCCTCGCGGGCACGCTCGCGATCGGTCGCATCTACTGCTTCGCGATCGACTGAGCGATCACCTCCCACATGTGCGCACCGCCGCCCCGTGTCGTGCGCTCACGTTCCCCCTTATGCTGTCCGCCATGCGGACTTCTCCCCTCCTCGGATTCGCGGCGCTCGTCTTCGCACTGCCGCTCGAAACTTACGCTCAGGACATCGGGGTCAGCGGCGTGGCCATGCCCGCGCCCGACGCGTGCGGTGTTTCGCAGCAGGACGTCGTCGTCACGCTGACCAACCCGACGCAGTCCGCGATCACGAACGTCCCGGTGAGCGCCGTGATCACCGGCGCGACACCGGCGATGCTCTCGGCGACCGTCGCCGGGCCCGTCCCGGCCAACGGCACGCTCGACGCGACGATCGGTCCGATCGACACCTTCAACGGCGGCACGGTCGGCATCGACGTCACCACGGCGCTCCCCAACGACACGAACCCCGCGAACGACAACGTCGCCGTGTCGATCCCGATCAGTCCCGGGCGCGTCCCGATCGTGGCCATGCCGGCGGTCTGCCCCGGCACGACCGCCACCATCCAGGTCGGGCCCGAACCCTCGTCGGCGTACGCGTGGTTCAACGTCGCGACCGGCGGCGCCGCGGTCGCGATGGGGGCGAGCTTCACGACGCCCGCGTTGACGGCGATGTCGACGTACTACGTCGAACGCCTCAACAACATCGCGACGGTCGGGTTGCCCAACATGTCGGCGGGCACGGGCGCATACCTGTCGCCGGATCTTCGATCCACGGATCCCTACGGGTTGATCTTCAACGTCATCAACACCGTCACGCTCACGTCGGTGACGATCTACACCAACGGCGCCGGCAACGTCGTCGTCCGGTTGTTGAGCGACCGCGTCCCGCAGGGCGGCACCGTCCTCCAGACTGCGAACGCGGTCGCGCCGGCCGCGGGCGCCGTGACGATTCCGCTCAACTTCACCATCCCGCCGGGCACGGGGTACGTGCTCGATCTCCTCGGGACCGTGCCCACCGTCTTCCGCATCAACTCCGGCGTGACCTACCCGATGACTTCGACCGACGGGAACCTGGTCATCACCGGCCAGACCTTCAACACCACCAACACCTACTACTACTGGTTCTTCGACTGGCAGCTCGGAACAGAGGGGTGCGCCGACGAGCGCACCTCCGTGGTCGTCGACGTGGACCCGAACGCCTGTATGGCGGACCTCCAGGTCACGGCGGTCGGTCCCCCCACGACCTTCCGCGGCGGCACCGTCACGCTGTCCTCGCAGATCGACAACCTCGGGCCGGACATCGCGACCTCCGTCAACGTCACCGCGACGCCGCCCGCCGGGCTCAACTTCGTATCGAACACCGGCGGGTGCAACACGCCGTTCCCCTGCGCGCTCGGCAACATGGACGGGAACACCACCGCGACGATCGACTCGACCTACGCCGTCCCCGCCAACTACGCGGGCCCCGCGCTCCTCGCGTTCAACATCGACGCGACGACGACCGAGACCGACCCCGACGGAACCAACAACGGCGCGACGGTGATGGTGCCCGTCGTGGAGCCGGTCGATCTCTCGGTGCAGGTCACGTCGTCGACCAGCGCGCAAGGTGGCTTGCCGCTGAGCTACGACGTCATCGTCACCAACGCCGGCCCCGGCGAGGCCGTCAACACGACGCTCGCGCTCCCGCTCGATCCGCTCTTCACCGGCGCGACGACCACCGGCTGCGCCGAGGATCCCGCCGGCGTCCCGAGCTGTTCGCTCGGCAACATCCCGGCGGGGGGCTCCCAGACCGTGACGGTGGTGGCCACGACCAACGACGACACCACCGGAACCGTGACGCTCTCGGGCACGGCGCAGTCCGACTCCCCCGAGTCCGTCCCCGGCAACGACACCGGGAGCATCACGCGGTTCATCGAGCTCATCTCGGATCTCTCCATCGCGGTGAGCAGCGCGCCTTCGACGATCGTCCCGGGCGGCGACCCGGTGGTGTTCACGGTCGTCGTCACCAACCAAGGCCCGTCCGCGTCGAGCGGCGGCGTCGTGACGACGACGCTCCCCTCCGAGCTCACGTCCCCCGTGACGAGCGGCTGTGTCGAGGACCCGCAGGGCGTCCCGACCTGCACGTTGGCCAACGCGCCGTCGGCGGCCGGGAGCTCGACGCAGTTCACGATCACCGACGACGTCCCCTCCGGTGCGACGGGGAGCCCGAGCTTCAACGTCGTCGTCGTGAGCAACGACACGGACGGCAACGCGGGCAACGACACCGCGGGCGGGACGATCCCTCTCGTTCCGCAATCCGACTTGCTCCTGGGGATCGTGCCGCCGCGCGAAGAGGTGGTCTCCGGCGGTCCGGTCACCTTCGAGGTGCTCGTGACGAACAACGGGCCCTCGGACGCGACGAACGTCAGCGTCGCGCTGAACGCGCCGCCCGAGCTCACGATGGTCACGACGGTGGGTTGTAACGAGGACCCGGCGGGCGCACCGACCTGCGGCCTCGGCACGATGCTCCCCGGCGAACGGAGCCGCATCGAGTTCACGGGCATGGTCGCGGGATCAGCGACGGCCGACTTCACGACGCGGCTCACCGCGAGTGCGGACGCCGTCGACCCGCTCCCCGGGAGCAATACGAACACGATGACGCTGACGCCGACGATCCGCTCCGACGTCGTCGTGACGCTCACCGGCCCGGCCGCGGTCGAGACCGGCGACGCCGCCACGTTCAACCTCCGCGTCGAAGCCGGTCCGGCCGACGCCGCCGACGTCGTCGCGACGTTCACGCTCCCCGACGAGCTCACCCTGATGAACACCGCGGGTTGTGACAACGATCCGAACGGCGCGCCGCGCTGCGAGCTCGGCACGGTCAGCGCATCGGTCGCGACCGACGTCACGTTGGTCCTCGTCGGCGGCGAGGTCGCGACGGACACCGAGGTGACGGTGAGTGTCGTCGCCACGACGTCGAGCGACGGAAACGACACGACCAACGACAGCGGTACGGTGACGCTTCAGGTCTTGCCGCCGACGGACGTCGATCTGTCGCTCGTCGCCGAGCTCGACGCGACCGAGGCCGAGCCCGGCGACACCGGCACGCTCACGCTGACGCCGGCCAACGCCGGGCCGGGCGCCGCCACCAACGTCGTCGTCGCGGTGACGCTGCCGGACGGCGTCACGATCGTGGAGTCCCGCGGCTGCTTCGAAGATCCGTCGGCCACCGACACGTGCACGATCGGGCTGCTCAACCCCGACCGCAACCGACCTGTGCGCTTCGACTTCACCGTCGACGACGACGCGTCGGGCGCGCTCACGTTCTCGGGCTCCGTCACCAGCGACAGCGACGAAGCCGGACCCGGCGACGAGAGCGACTCGGTGATCTTGATGGTCGCCGGCGACGAGCCCGACGCGGGCGTCAGCCCGGACGGCGGGGGCATGATCGGCACACGAGACGACGACGGCGGCTGCGGGTGCAACGCCACGGCGCAGGACCGCGGTGGTCTGTGGGTGGTGTTGTTGCTCGCGCCGATCTTCCTGCGGCGTCGCCGCTAGCTCAGCTTCAGTAGCGCGTCCTGTGCGACGCGTCGGGTCGTGGGATCGGCGGAGTCGTCTCGGGCGATCCGCTCCAGGACGCCGGCGTGCTCCTCGCGACCCAGAGCGCCGAGCGCATCGATCGCCGTCTCGCGTAGGGGCGCCGCCGGGTCCTCGGCCAACGTGACCAACAACGTCGCGCCCTCTTCGATCGTGTGCGATCCGATCAGCGCGACCGCGTACGTGCGCTCCTGGACGTTGCGCGATGACGTCCGCGCGAGGATCTTCTCGGCGTAGCCACGGCGCCCCAGCCGGTAGAGCGTTGCGTACGCCGTCAGGCGATCCGCCCAGCCCAGGAACCACCGCGACGCGAATCGCTCGAGAGGATCGATCGAAGCTTCGTCGCCGAGCATCCCCAACGCCTTCATCGCGTCGAGTCGAACCCGCGTCTGGCGAAGCGCGCCCTCGAGGTGCGGTCGGGCGCGTGCGTCGCGGAGCCCCGCCAGCGCAAACGCGGCCTCGAAGCGCACGCCCGCGTCGGAGTCCTCCAGTCGCTCTGCGAGCGCATCCGCTGCCTCCGCATCGCGCAGATCGCCGAGCGCAGCGGCGGCTTCCTGTCGGACGCCAGGCTCGTCGTCGCGCAGCAGTCGCCGGAGCGCTTGGAGGCGAGGCGCGTGGTCCAAATCGTCGTGAAGCTGCGCGAGTGTCGACGCCGCCTCGGCGCGCACGCGCGCGCTGTCGTCCATCGTGAGCTGCACCGCGCGTTCGAGGACCGCGAGCTCGAACGTGTGGCCCCCGAACGTCGCGAAGCGACCGACCGCTTCGAGCGCCGCCTGTCGGAGCCCGGGGTGTTCGTCGTCGAGGGTGGCGGTCACCGCCGCGACGAGCGCTTCGTCGGGCGGTTGCTCCATCGCCGCGAGGAGCGCCTCGAGGCGGGCTTCGGCCGAACCGCTGCGGACGCGCTCCGCGATGGGTGCCTCTTCGGCCACTAGCGGATGCGCGATCCGGGCGGCGCGTCGTCCGGCACGTTCAACACCCAGATCTCCTTCTTGCCGGGCCCCGCCGCGATGACCATGCCCTCGCTCATCCCGAACTTCATCTTGCGCGGCGCGAGGTTCGCGACGACGGCGACCTTCTTCCCGATGAGCTCTTCGGGCTCGTACGCCTCGCGGATCCCCGCGAAGACGTTGCGCGGCCGATCCTCGCCGACGTCGATGGTCAGGCGCAGCAGCTTCTTCGCGCCCTCGACGTGCTCGGCGTTCTGCACCAACCCGACGCGCAGATCGATCTTCATGAAGTCGTCGATCGTGATCTCCTCGGCGATCGGCTCCACGCCCTCGCGGAGCACCGGACCCTTCGGCGCCTCCTCGACCTTCGACGCATCCACGATCTTGTTCACCGTCTTCAGGTCGATGCGATCCACGAGGCGCTCCGGCGTCCCCGCCGCGCGCTCCACCAGATCGAAGCTCGCCCCCTCCGCGAACGACTTCGGCGCGCCCTCGAGCCCGAGCACCCCGTACACCTTGTCCGCGAACATCGGCACCGCTGGCGCGACGGCGACCGTCGCCGCCCGCGCGATGTTGAGGCACAGCGTGACGAGCTCCAGCGTCTTCGCCTCGTCCTCCTTGATGAGCTTCCACGGCGCGCCGTCCTGGAAGAGTTTGTTGCCGAGCACCGCGATCTCGACACCCGCGCGCACGCCGCGCGCGAGATCGAACGCCTTGTACGCCGCCTCCGCCTCACCGAGGAGCCGCTTCACCTCTTCGACGTGCGGACCCGCATCCGCCGGGAGCTTCCCGTACTTGCCGCCGAGTTTGTTCACGAGGAACGAAGCCCCGCGCGACACCAGGTTCGCGAGGGTGTTCACGAGCTCCGCATTCACGCGGTTCACGAACTCCTCGAGGTTCAGATCGATGTCGTCACTCGACGCGCCGATCTTCGACGCGAAGTAGTAACGAAGATAGATCGCATCGAGGTGCTCCAGGTACGTCGCCGCGTTGATGAACGTGCCGCGCGACTTCGACATCTTCACGCCGTCGACCATCAACATGCCGTGCACGTGCACTTGGTCCGGTGTCTTCAGCCCGGCCGCCTGCAACATCGCGGGCCAGAAGAGCGTGTGGAAGTAGATGATGTCCTTCCCGATGACGTGGACGACACGCCCCTTCTTCTCCCGCCACACCTCGTCGACCGCCGCCGGCTGACCGCTGGTGTTCGCCCAGTTCTCCGTCGAGGAGATGTACCCGACCGGCGCGTCCAACCACACGTAGAAGTACTTGCCCGGCTCGCCGGGGATCTCGAACCCGAAGTACGGCGCGTCTCGCGAGATGCACCAGTCCGCGAGGCCCCCCTCCAACCACGTGTCGATGAACTTCTTCACGTCCGGCTGGAGGCGCCCCTCGGTCGACGACCACGTCCGGAGGAAGTCCTCGAACTTCGCGAGTGAGACGAACAGGTGCTCCGAGTCCTTCAGCACCGGCGTCGTCTTGGTGATCACGCTATACGGGTCGATCAGATCCGTCGGGTCGTACGTCTTCTTGCACGACTCACACACGTCCCCGTACTGGTCCGGCGTCTTGCAGTTCGGGCACGTGCCCTTCACGAAACGATCGGGGAGGAACCGCTTCGCCTCCTCGTCGTAGAGCTGCTTCAGCGTCCGCTTCTCGACGTACCCACCGTCCTTCAGCTTCCCGTAGATCTCCTCCGCCCACTTCTTGTTCTCGGGGGCGTTGGTCGAATAGAAGCTCGCAAACTCGATCCCGAACGCTTCGAGATCGCGGACGTGCTCCTCCGCAAACCGCGCCACGAACTCCTCCGGCGTGACACCCGCCTTGCGTGCGTTGAGCTCGATGGGGGTTCCGTGCGTGTCGTCCGCGCAGATGTAGTACGCGTCTTCACCGGAGAGGCGAAGCGCCCGCACGTACACGTCGGTCATCGTGTACTCGACGAGGTGCCCGATGTGGATGCTCCCGTTCGCGTACGGGAGCGCCGCGGTGACGATGGTGCGATCGCTCATGACCGCGGGAGAGTGTCACAACGCCTGCCGGTCGGCGACCTCGAATGGCACGTGCCCCGCGAGCTGCAGGCACATCTGCTCCGCGATCATCAGCGGGTTGAAGTTGTACGGGAGCTCCAGCTGGCGCCGTGCCTCCAGCACCGTGTCGAGCCTGCGCAGGATCCGCGGCAACCCGCGCCGCTCGGCGAGGCGCACCAGATCCGCCTCGCGGTCCAGGTTCGCCACGCTCCGACCGCGCGGCCCCGCGGCGATCAACATCTGGTCGTGCAGCCACGTCTCGAGCACCGGCAGGCACGCGAGGAGCTCGGCGCGGTCGCTCGCGATCGTCGACGCTCCCTCCAGCGCTTCGATCGCGCTCTTCGCGCGGTTCGGCTCCAGCTTCTCGTCCAGCTCCGCGACCTGGTCGCGCCGCTCGATGACCTCCGTCGGATCGAGCTCGACCGCACGCCCGAGGGATCCCGACGCGAGCGCCGCGAGCAACATGGCTTGCCGCTCGTCGACCCCGAGGCGCTCCGCGACCATCTGCGCCACGCGCTCGGTGGGGATCGGCTTGAACGCGATCCGCTGACACCGCGAGACGACCGTCGGGAGGATCGAACGAAGGCGTGACGTCACGAGGATGAGGTGCGCGTCGCCCGGAGGCTCTTCGAGCGTCTTGAGGAGCGCGTTCTGCGCCTGCCACACCATCTTCTCGGCGTCGTCGATCAGCAGCACCTTCTTGCCGCCTTCGACGGGGCGCAGCGCGAGCTGTCGGGTCGCGTCGCGGATCGCGGCGATCTTCAGGTTGCGCTCCTCGGTCGCGACCTCGGTGTAGTCGCCGTGGTTGCCACCTTCGAACTTCTGACAACCCGGGCACACACCACACGCCGTCCCCGGCGATCGATCTCCCGTACACAGCAACACCTGCGCGAGGATGCGCGCGGCGGTGCGTTTGCCGACGCTGTTCTGACCGATGAACAGCAGCGCGTGCGGGACTCGACCGGAGCTCGCGAGCGCCGTCAGCCGTCGCGTCGCTTCGTCTTGTCCGACGAGCTGCTGGAAGGCGACGACCACCGCGCCGGCTTAGCAGGGGAGGGCGCGTCAGTCATCCGCGGCGGCGAGTCGGCGGAGGTACTCCTCGCGCGTGATCACCCCGCGACGAACACACAGCTCGAACACCGCCTGCAGGATGCGCGCGTTCTCCTGGTGCCCCTCGAACACCGGCCGGAGCTGGTTGAGGAGCTCGGCGTCCTGAGCGTCACGCGCGCCCGAAGCCGTCGGTGGGTTGCCCCAAGACGGTGCACCCGGCACGGCCTTCGTGCCGGCGAGCGTGGACGGGTTGCCCCAGTTCGGCGCCTGCTGCGCGGCCTGCGCGGGACCCGGCTGCGTGGACGGGTTGCCCCACGCGGGGGGCTGGGTGGGGTGACTCGGCGGGTTGCCCCACGCCGGCGCACCGGCCTCCGCCTCGTGGGGTGAGCGAAGGCGGGGGCTCTGCGGCGGTTGGGCGGCGGGGCGGCCCTCCGTGGGGGCCTCGGACAACGCCTCCGGGCGACCGTCGAGCGGCTCCTCGAAGAACTGGTGTCGGATCAGCTGGCCGATCTCCCCTTCGCTTCCCAGGATGGGGACGACCGCGAGGCCGGTCTTTTGCTCCAACTCGACGAGCGGCTCCCGCACGGTCGGATCCGTGACGGCGACCTCCAGCGTGCGCTGTGCCCCGTCCACGAACAGCGGCACCATCCCGTGGTCGAGCGCCCAGATCGAATCGACGGCGCGGATGGCCCGCCTGTCCGTACGGACGGTTGCGAGATCGAGGCGCCGGATACGCGCCGCCTTCGCGAGCGCGTCGTAGAACGAGCGCTCCCGCACCCACCCGCGCTCCACGACGATCTGGCCGAGCCGAACCCCGGTCCTGATCTGCTCCGCCTCCGCCTCCTGAAGCTGAGCGGGGGACAAGATTTGCGCCTTCAGGAGGAGAGCACCGAGACGCAGGTCCGCCACGCCGACGAGCATACCCCAATCCTCACGCGAGCGCGCGTTGTCGACCCGCGCGGTTGCGAGCGCTACAGTCGGACGACCAGCCGTGGCCGTGCACGTCGTTCTAGACCGAGACCAGATCCGATCGATCTTGTCTCTCTATCACCTCGATGACCTCGAGGACTTCGGCGGCATCGCCGAAGGATCGATCAACACGTCGTACTGGGTGCAGGTGAACGGTCGCCGCTACTTCCTCCGCATCACGGAGAAGAAACGCGTCGACGACATGATCTACGAGAAGGAGCTCCTCCTTCACCTCGATCGCCAAGGGGTCGCGGTCCCTCGACTCATCAAGAACGTCGCGCGCGGGACGTTCACGCCGTGGGCTTCGCGCGGTCGTTACGTCTCGCTCTTCGAGTACATGCCGGGGCGTGAGCTCGGGGTCTTCGAAGTGCGGCCGCGCCACGTCACGAAGATTGGCCGCTACGCGGGCGCGCTCCACACGTCGACCAAGACCTTCGTGCGGACGCGCCACAACGAGTTCAACCTCGCTTCGCTCGACGCCAAGATGCGCCGCATCCAGCGCGCACTCCAGAAGAAGCGCCTCGCGAAGCGCTTCACGGACGACGTCACCGCGCTCACCGCCGAGATCACCCGCCAGAAGAAGCGCCGGCTGGACGACCTCCCCGTCGGAACCGTGCACGGCGACCTGTTCATCGACAACGCGAAGTTCCGCGACGACGACCTCGTCGGGTGCATCGACTTCGAGATGGCGTCGACCGAGCGCCTCGTCTGGGACGTCGCGGTCACGCTCAACGACTGGTGCTGGCAACCGACCACCAAACAGATGGGCGGCCCGGCCGGGCGCTTCCACCTCGGACGCGTGCGCGCGTTCCTCGAGGCCTACGATCGCACGCGCCCGTTGACGAAGGCCGAGCGCCGAGCGCTCCCCCACGAGCTGCGGCTCGCCGCGGCGCGCTTCGCGATCACGCGCATCGTCGACTTCGAGCTGAAGCGTCTCCCCGCGTCGCGTCGCGTGTACAAGGACTACCGCCACTACACGGCGCGCCTGGAGGCGCTCGCCGACGGCGGCGCCGAGGCGCTCGTCGAACGTATCTTCGGTTGACGCGGGCGCGGTCAGCGCGTTCGAAGCGCGCCGAGCAGTCGCCGCGCGGCGGTGTCACCGGGGTACGCCGCGAGGTAGGTCGCGAGGAGCTCGAGCGCCCGGTCCGATTGCTCGAGCCGGTGGTAGAGCCGAGCGAGGTGCATCGTGGCCACGCCGACGTCCGGCCCACCGACGTCGCGCGCTTGGCTGAAGCGCGCCTCGGCCTTCGCGAGGTCTCCGGCCGACTCCGCGATCTGTCCGGCCCAGAGCAGCACGCGCGTGTCGGCGTCACCGCGCTGAATGAGGCGTTCGAGCGCTTGCTGCGCCTGCGCCGGGTCGCCGTCGCGTGCGGAGAGGCGTGCGTCGAGCAGCTCCACCGTTCGGCTTCGATCCTTCGCTGCGATGCGCGCGAGCCACTCGCGGCCACGCTTGGTCTCGCCGGCGGCGTCCGCGATCCGCACCGCGAGCTCGAGCGTCCTCACGTCCGCGTTTTTGATCAGGCGCCCCACCGAGGTCAGCGCGTGGTCGAAGTGACCGGCGGCGTACTGCGCGAAGAGGTGCTGCCGGAGGAGCGCTTCGTCCTTCGGATTGGCGATCGTGGCGGCTTCGAGCGTCGCGAGCTCGTCGACGCCGTCGCGGCCGTCGCGTTGGCTCGCCGCGGCGAGCTGTCGCCACGCCGTGCCGTCGTTCGGGCTCTTGCGCAACAGATCCATCGCGCCTTCGTAGGCCCGCGGCCAGTCGCGGCGTTCGATCTGGAGCGCCACATCGAGGCGGCGGAAGATCTGATCGCTCGGGAACCGAACGATGCCGCGTTCGATCAACACGGTCGCGAGTCGGTGGTCACCCATCTCGTACGCGACGCGCGCGTAGAGCCCGACGTACGGCGCCGGGTCGGCGCCGACGTCGACGTGTTTCCCGAGCACCTCGGCCGCCGCCGGCCACACCTGACGCTCGACGTAGGAACGCGCGAGCCCGAGGGCGGCGGGTTTGAGCGCTCCGTCCAGGTCGAGCGCCTTCTTGTACGCACCCTCCGCTCGCCGGTAGTCGCGCAGCGCGTAGCGCGCGTGGCCGATCAGCAGCTGACGGAGGGCGTCGTCCTCGCCGTCGTATTTCAGCAGATAAGCCAGCGCCTCCTTCGGTTTGTTGGCGGCGAGCGACTTCTCCGCGGCCGAGAGGTACAGGAGCAGCGCCTCCGGGACCTCGCGCGGTTCGGCTTCGTCGTCGGCGCGCGCCACGACCGGGGCCGCGACGCAACACAACGTGAGGGCGGCCGACAGCAGGCTTCGTTTCACTTGTCGAGTGTCCACACAAACTCCAACTTCACCCTCGATACGATCGGTCGGCCGTTCTTCTTCGCGGGCTGGAAGCGAATCTCACGTGCGGCGCTCGCGGCGGCGCGTTCGAAGACACCCTTCGGCTCGCTCTTCAGGACGATGACCTGGGTGACGCGCCCGCGCGCGTCGATCTTCATCTGCACCACCGTGCGCCCTTCGACCCGGGCCTGCATCGCGTTGCGCGGGTAGTGACGCTCCAGATCCGGCTGGAACACGGCGACGGGGGGCTCGCGGCCGAGGTCGCCTTCGGACTCCGCCGCGAGGGCCTCCGCCGAGTACTTCGGGAGCTCGAACCCCATCCCCCAGTCGAACTGAGCGCCGCTCGCCATCTCGAGCGCGATGCCTTCGGAGCCCGACGCCATCGGCGGCAGCTCCAGCGGCGGCGGCTTCCCGGCGGTCGGGAGCGGGATCGCGGTGGAGGGGGCCGCAGTGTCGCGCTCGACGGGCGGCGGCGGTGGCGGCGGGGGCTCGATCGTCGAGAGGGTGACCGGGCGGGGCGGCGCTTCGCGGTCCGTCGCCGAGCCGCTCGCGTTGGCGAGTGCGACGACGATCCCTCCGTTGAGAGCGACGCTCAGCGCGGCGGCGAACAGGCTCTTCATCACGAACCGTCCCGGATGGCTGCGACGTCGACCTGCTCGGCGCCGGCGATCCTGCAGGTGTCGAGCACCGTGAGGAGGAGCTGGGTGCGGACGTCCTTGTCGGCCTGGATCACGATGCGGCGTTTGCCGCTGTCTTCGAGGGCGGTGCGGACGCCGCGCACGGAGTCGGCGGGGATCGCGCGGCCGGCGACGTGGACGGCGCCCGAGGCGTCGATGGTGATGGGGACGAAGCCCTGCTCGATCGAGGTCGCGGTCGCGCTCTCGGGGCGCGAGATGTCGACCCCCGTCTCCTGCACGAAGCTCGTCGTGACCATGAAGAAGATCAGGAGGATGAACACCATGTCGATCAGCGGGGCCATGTCGACCCCGGCGCCGCGGCGCTCCTTCTTCCCGCCGAGCACACGTCTCATCGCGCCGCGACCTCCAGGCGCGCGCTGCGGCGCGAGATGATCCGCTCCAGGATCACCCCGGGCGCGGCGATCGCGAGGCCGTACTGTGTCGTGCGCAGCGCGTAGCCGATGCCGCGACCGATGCTGTTGATCTGCCCGCCGCCGACGAGGCCGTCGAAGCTGTCGATCATCCCGGACACGGTGCCGAGCAACCCGAGGAGCGGCGCCGCGGCGACGAGGGCGCGGACGATGAGGAGGCTCTTCCTGCGATCGTCGGCGGTCTCGGGCGTCGCGAAGTAGAGCGCGAAGATTCGCTCCGTGAGCACCGCGTACAGGACGAGGCCCACGGCGAGGATCATCACCATGATCGGGCCGCCCCCCTCGAACCAGGTCATGGCGCGATCGATCACGACGGGTCCTCACCGAGCAGCGCGCTGCGCGCCTCTTCGAGCAACGCCTGTCGTCGCTCGACCGCACGACTCACGAACGCGTGCCCCAGCACGAGCGGTATCGCGACCATGAGCCCGAGCTGCGTCGTGATCAGCGCGACCGAGATGCCGCCCGAGAGCAGGCGCGGGTTGCCGGTGCCGAAGACCGTGATCACCTCGAAGGTCGTGATCATCCCCGTCACCGTCCCGAGCAGCCCGAGGAGGGGGGCGACGGCCGCCGTCGCGGCGATGAGCGCGAGCGAGCGCTCCAGCCGCGGCTCCTCCGCGAGGAGCGCGGTCTCCAGGTCCGCTTCGCGCTGCGCGCGTTCGCGGCCGAAGCCGTCCACGGCGACGGCGACGACACGGTCGAGGTCGCACTGCGGTGTGCCGACGGCCTCGCGCGCTGCTTCGACGCGACCGGCTTCGAGGTGGCTGATGACCCGCCCGAGCAGTGTTGGGCTCGGGCGACGCGCGAACAGGTAGACCAGGCGCTCGACGAGGAGCATCAGGCCGAGCAGCCCGACCAAGAGGATCGGGATGACGAACGGGCCGCCGTCTTCGAGCCAGGTCGCGATCGTCTTCGGGCGGGTGCGCCGCTTCGACATCGAACCGCCGAAGTCGATCGGGAGCTTCGCGCCTCGTCCCGCGGCGGCGTCCGCCAGCGCAGCGCGCGTGGCTTGGTCGAGGTCCGGACCGGTGACGAGGAGTCGACCGCCCTCCTGGGTGACGAGGCCCGTCGCCTCGGGTGCCCCGACCGCGTAGACGGCGCCGCCGGCGCGCAGGACGGTCGCCGTGACCGACGCGCCGCTACGATCGATGACCTCGGTCTGTTCGCGTCTGAAGACGAGTGTCGACTCGAGCGCGCCGAGCCGTTGGTCGAGGCCCGCCGCGATGTCCGCTTCGTCCTCCATCGTTCGGCGCGCCGCGATCTCGAGGACGCGTCGGATGCGCGCGGCTTCGCGGTCGGCGCGCGTCGCGCTGCGCTCCAGCTCGACGAGCTCGTCCGCGAGGTTCTTCTCGCGCGCTTCGAGTGCTTCGATGGCGCGTCGCTGCTCCGCGATGGCGTCGTAGGCCGCGGTCAGTCGCCGCTGGGTTTCGGCGCGTTGGTCCGCGCGTGTCTGGCGGTTCGCGGCGAGTCGGCGCTCGGCTTCCGTCTGTCGCTTCTTGGCTTCGCCGAACACGTCGGCGGTCGCGAGGTTGGGGACGAGGAGCAGGAGGAGCAACATCGCGCTGCGCATCACGGCGTCCTCGCGTGGTCGAAGGGGAGCAGCACGAGCTGAGGCGTGGCGCGCCCCTTCGCGACCGTCATCGCGCGGCGAATGGCTTCGGCGTCCGGTCCCGTGACGACGCCCAGGACGAGTCGGCCGTCGACCATCTTGGCGATGCCGACCTGGTCGCCGTCGAGCCCGCGCCACCAACCCGCGACGCCGCCGAGGCGAAGGAGCTCGACCGACCGGTCGTTACCTTCGAGCTGACCAGTCGCGATCTCGACGCCGGCGCGCGTCGCGTTGCGCTCCGCGGCGTCGAGGCGGGCGGAGGCGGCTTCGAACCGTGCGACGGCGCCGACGGCGCGTCGCTGCTCGGGGACGACGCCGGGAAAGGTCGCGCGGGCCATGCGGTCCAGCGCCGCTTCGAGTCGCTCGGCCTGGGCGATGAGCAGCCTTCGGAGCGCGCCCGCCCCGTCTTGCTTTGGTTCGAGCGCGGACCGGCGTGCTTCGAGCGTCGCGATTCGTTCTGCGCGTCGGCGGCGCTCGGAGCGAAGACGCTCGGCCTCTTGTTCGAGGGTTGTCCTGAGCAGCTCGAGCTCCGCCGCTTCACGTTGGTGGGCCGCGGCTTCTTGGGCGTCTTCAGACCGGACGGTATTGGCGGCGCGGAGCGCTTCGAGCGCGGCCTCGGGGCGCCCCGCTCCCGGTGCGGAAGTCATCGTAAGCGTCAGCGCGAGCAACTGGATGATCATGATCCCTCGTGTGGCCCGCCGGGTGCGCGGCCGGGCCCAAGTCAACGAGATCGGGGTTGCTCAGTAAACGAGTTTGATAGTAGTTCTCAAAATCAACCGGGGCCCGCAGCTTCTGCGGCGCCCCAGGGCGCCCGTGTGCGTCGCGGGCGTGCGCGGCGAGGACGTGGAGCTCTCCGGCGAGCCCGCGAGCGGACTCGAACGAAACGCACTGGGATGTTTCAGAGGCCGGCGACGATGAGCCACTTGCCGTCGGCGCGCTCGAAGCGGAGCCGGGTGCGGTCGCTACCCGTCTCCCACTTTACGCCGGACGGGTACTCGTTCTGCGCGCGGATTCGGTAGTACAGCTCGGCGTACGCCTCGCTCTCCTTGACCTCGACCGCGTCGACACGAACGTCGAGCTGCAGCGCGCGCGTCCGCTTGAAGTCTTCGACCAACTGCATCTTGAGGCCGTTGTAGTCGTAGTCGTCCGCGTCGTTGGTGTTGCCGTTGTCCTCGTAGAACCTCGGGCTCACCATCGAGAGCACGGCGTCCGCGTCGAGCGACTCGAGCGCCTCGTGGTAGCGCTCCACCAAGGCGATGATCTCGCGGTTGGCTTCGGTGTCGTCGATGTTCGTGCGCGGAATCTTCGCGTGCGCGCAGGCGCTCAGGAGGGCGAAGGAAGCCAGGATCGACCACCGCTTCATCGTGGGTACCACTAACGCCCAAACGCCATCCTGTCGACTTCTATTCCGGGTCCCCCCGGGCGAACCGACTGCGCGCGGACCAGTCCCGAGCCATCTGAGCGATGCCGGGGCTCTCGGCGTCCGCCGCGACCGCATCGAAGGCGCTCTGGGCCGCCTCGAAGCGCCCGGTCCCGAACAAGAGCCGCCCCCGGGTCAGCCGCGCTTCGACCGCGAGGGGCGGCGCGAGATCCGGCCCGACCGACTCGATCTGCGCCAGCGCCTCCTCGTGCAGGTCCGCGTTCTCCAACGCGCGGGTGTACAGGTACGCCGCCAGAGGGTCGTCCGGGTACAAACGGACCAACGCCCCGAGCCGCACCAGCGCGGCGGCCGGCGATAGGCCTTGGGTCAAGTAGTCGCGCAAGACAGCTTGCACATCGGGCGGTCGTTCGAGCGCGTGCAGGCGCGCGGCCTGGAGTCGATCCGACGGGGTCGACAGGTGGAGGCGGAGGACCTCTTCGAACCGCCCGCGCGCGTCCTCGATCCGACCCCTGCGCCAGGCGAGCGCTCCGAGGGTCTCCTTCGCCTGGGCGCGCGACTTCTCGGTGGTGCCCTCCGCGTCGAGCGCGCGCTGCGCGTAGGCTTCGGCCTCGTCGAGACGTGACTTCGTCGCGAGCGCGGCGCTGATCGCGAGGAGCGGTCGCGTGCTCCCCGGCGCGTAGCGCACGAGCGCTTCCAGATCTTCGATGCCGCCGTCGACGTCGCCCGAGCCGAGCTTCGCGTAACCGGAGCTGGCGAGGTTCGCGGCGCGGTGCGCGCAGACCTTCTGGAAGATGCTCGGTCGTCGAAAGCGGTGCTCCGCGATCAGCAGATCGTCGGGTGACAGGGGGAGCTGTTCGACGAAGCCTTCCCACTCCGTGACGAGCGCGTCGAGGGAGCGGCCGTAGGCCCGGTCGAAGTCGTTGTCGCGGTAGAGCACCGCGAACTTCTCCATGCCGTACGTGTCGACGAGGTAGCGGACGAACGACCCCGCCGCCGTGTACGCGCGCGAGGACGACAGCGACCAGAACCCGGCGACGTCGAGGCCGCGACGGAGATCCGGGAGCAGGTCGAGCTCCTTCATCGCGCGGGTCCACCCGTGCACGGTCAGCTCGTTCACGCGCCAGTCGGCGGCGACGGCGATGCCCTCCACGATGCCGATGTTCACGAAGACGACGCTGGTGGTCGGCACCTTGAAGGGCCCACTCGCGATGCGCCCGGCGAAGACGTGGGCGAGCTCGTGTTTGACGACGCCGTGCGGGAAGTCGAACCCGTTGAGGTGGATCTCGCGCTCCCACGGCCGCGCCACTTGGGTCCGCCCCGCGCCCATCAACGCCGCCTTCTGCTGGGTGTCGCGGTAGACGAAGCTCTTGATCTTTCCGTCGGGCCCGCCGCCGAAGAACGTCTCGAGCTGCGCGTACCGGAACTCGTGGTCCTCGCGAATGAGTCGGGCCTGCGTGCTCGTGACGGTCGGGTCGATGTGGATGACGAAGTGCTCCGTCCGTTCCACGTGGGAGAGGCGTTGCTCGATCGAGCGCCGGTCGAGATCGAACCCGAGCGCATCACCCGCGTCGTGTGCGCGGTAGGTCAGCACACCCAGCGTGACCGCGCCGAGCAGCGTGAGGAGCGGGAGCCGCTGCGTCGTGACGAGGAGGGTTCGACGATCGATGAAGAGCCGGGCCGTCGCGAGGATCGTGAAGGCGAGGAGTGTGGAGTAGACGCGGAAACCCACGAGCCTCGGATCGACGGCGAGCTCCTCGTCGTAGATCGAGCCCGGCCAGTATCCGAACGGAGCGCTGTACACGAAGATCTGCGGTTGATCGTAGAGCCGCGACAGCGCGGCGAAGAGGAACGCAAGTAGGGTTGCGGTGATCGCGAGGAAGGGAACGCCGCGTCGGTAGGCGAGCGCGCCGCCGGCGACGCCGAGCGCCGTGCCCATCACGGCGTTCCCGCCCGCGACGAGGACGACGAACGCCAGGCCCTCCTCGGGGTCACAGGGCTGGGCGACCCACTCCACGAGGTACCCCGCGACGACGGTGGGGAGCAGCATGAACGCGTTGACGAGCAGCGCGTGGAAGAACACCCGCGCCGGGTCTTCGCCGCCACGGTCGCGCGCGCGTCGTAGCAGTGAGCTCGCGACGATCGGGCTCGTCAGCGCCGTGAGGAGCCCGGAGACGAACGCTCGCTCGAAGCCGAGCGCGTCGAAGAGCGGGACGAACGCGAGGACGACCGCGACGATCACGTGGGCGGCGAACGTCGCGCGGACGGCCGTGCGTTTCGTGGCGTCGAGCAGGTGGCCGACCGAGCTCACGGTTGTCGCCGCTCCGGGTGCGAGGAGAGGCCGATCCGATTCCCGTCGGGGTCCGTAACGTAGAGCGTGAAGGGGCTGGTATGCACGACCGCGACCTCGTGGGCCGCGAGGTGATCGCGCCAGGCGTCATGGGCGTCCGCGGGGATCTCGAACGCGAGGAGGTGGAGGCCAGGCGGGTCGGCGGCGAAGTGCGGTCGGTGGCCGTCGGTGTCGCTGCGTTCGATCATCAGCGTGGTGCCGTGGGCATCGAGCCAGACACTGCGGAGCCCGCGCTCGTCCTCGTGGCGCGTGTTCTCCGCGAGACCCAGCACGTCCCGGTAGAACGATGTGAGCGCTTCGACGCGCTTCGTCTTCACGGCGACGTGGTGGACGGGACCGACCTCGGGCACGGCGCCGGATTGTGGTCCGTGCAAACGCATCCGTCACCCCCTCTGCCTGGTGTTCGGATCCGATAGACGGTAGGGGGACGAGACGTGTCGAAGCGGAGCTACGCGCCGATCCTCGGCGTTTTCATGTTGCTGCTCGCGGGGTGTCCGGGCTTCGGGAGCGCTCCGGAGCCCATCGAGGTGGCGCCGAGCTGGGACAACGAGGTCGAAGGCATCCTCGCGCAGCGATGCGCGTACTGCCACACCGACCCGCCGGAGAACTTCGCGCCGAGCGGGTTCCGGCTCGACAAGTACACGGTCGCCGACCTCGACGACGGGGGCCTGGACGGCGCGCTGGAGAAGCTCGATCGCATTCAGGCGCGCGCCGTCGACGCGAGCTCGATGCCCCCCTCGTCCGTCACGCCGCTGACGCCGGAGGAGAAGGCGATCCTCGGCGCGTGGATCGCCGCCGGCGCGCCCCGGATCACGGAGGACGCACCATGATTCGTCGTCTGCCCCTCCTCCTCGTCGTCGTCGCGCTCGCGCTTCCGTCCACGGCGTTTGCGTTGCCCCAGTTCGCGGCGCTGTCCGCGCGACAGTGCGACAACTGCCACGTCGAGCCGTTCGACTGGAAGAACCCGGAGCTCCCGGAGCGGAAGTGCAGCCTGAACTGCAGCACGTGCCACGTGAACCCCACGGGCGGCGGGATGCGGAACACCGCTGGTGTCTTCTACGGGCGTGAGATCCTCGCGATGTTCGGTCCGCGTCCGACGGACGACTGGCAGCCGAACGCGCCGTCGTCGCGCCCGGCGTCGATGCCCGGAGAAGACGAGGACGTCACCGCGGAGGTCCCCCCGCACTCGGAGCCGCCCGGTCCGCTGAGCGCCGCGCGCTACGCGGGCATGGATCCGACGCCGTACTTCCGGGTCGGCTTCGACGTCCGGGTGATGGGTTACTTCCCCGAGGATGCCGATAACGCGTTCTTCCCGATGCAGACCGACCTCTACCTCGCGGCGTCACCGTACAACCCGGGTGACCCGACGGGCGGGCGGCTGACGTTCCTGGTCAACGGTGGGTTCCTCGGGAGCCGGTCCGAAGAGTTCGATGGGTTCGTGGATCGCGCGTTCGTTCGTGAGTACTGGGCGCTGTTCGACAACTTGCCGTATCAACTCTACGGAAAGCTCGGTCAGTTCCTCCCGGCGTTCGGGTGGAGGCTCGACGATCACACGGCCTTCATTCGGCAGAACCAAACCTTCGACAACGAACGGCAAGTCACCGGGTTCGAGGTCGGGCTCAATCCCAACTACCTCTACGCAAACGCCTCGCTGTTCATACCCGGGCCACCGGTGACTCGGTCGAGGACGGGGACGGAGCGCTTCTCCGTGCTCGACTTCGACAACGGCTTCGGGACCGCGCTCACCGCCGGTTATCGTGACTTGTGGTGGCAAGCCGGAGGTTCGTTCATGTTCGAGTCGCGCGACGGGAGGAGTGACCTGTGGGTCGGCGCGAACTGGGCGCTGAACTTACACGAGGCCAGGCATCCGTGGTCACCCGTCGGGGTCGCGCCGGTCGTCTATCTCGGTGAGTACGATCTGAGACACACCACGGACGACGCGGCGGGGTCGAAGACCTCGCTGACTTCGTTCCATGAGGTGGACTTCCTGGTGGTGGAGGGGCTGTTCCTCCAGATGCGCTACGACTGGATGGACCCGGACATCTCGAACGCCGACGACCACATCCATCGATACACCGTGGGCATCGTCGCGCACCCGTTCACGTCGATCGAAGTGATCGCGCAGGTGCGTTTCAACGACGAGGTCGCGAAGGCCTTCAACAACGAGACCCTCGTTCAACTCCACGCTTGGTTCTGATCAGCGCTGGAGCCCCGCCGCGTTCTTCGCACCGAGCGCGGGGAGCGCTCGGCTCAGTCGATCCAAGGCCGCGTCGGTCAACCGCGTCGCGCGCACCATGAGCGTGCGGAGGCCGGTGAGCTTCGCGAGGCCTTCGACCGCGTCGTCATCGACGCTGGTGTAGCCGATCGACAGCGATTCGAGCTGCGTGCACGCGCTGAGCGCGGAGAGGTCGTCGAAGCGCGCCTCCTGGAGGTCGAGCGAACGGAGCGCGGGGAGCGATGCGATCACCTTCATCGCGTCGGCGCGCACCGAGAGGCCGCAGAGTCGGAGCGACGTCAGCGACGAACACCCCGCGAGCTCGACGATCCCGGCCTCGGGGACGCGCGTCCAGCCGAGGTCGAGGGCCTCGAGCTTCGGGAGCCGCGCGACGGCGCGCGCGGTTTCGAGACCAACGCGTGTGCCCGCGAGGGTGAGTGTCGCGAGGTTGTCGAGCGCGGCGAGCGCGGGCGCCGCGCCGTCGTCGACCTTCGTGCCCGAGAGGTCGAGGTGCCGGAGTCGAGTGCACGGCGCGAGGGCTTCGACCGCTCCCGAGGTGAGGCGCCGGAAGCCGGAGAGCGACAGGCCGGGGAAGTCGCCTTCGACGATCGCCGGGACGAGCGCTGTGAGCTGCTCGTCTTCGAGCTGGCGGTCGAGGGGGCGCGCCATCCACCGATCGTGCGCCGGGCGTTCGACGTCACCGTTGGCGGTGGTGCCGAGGCTCTTGGGCGGGTCGCCGTTGAGCCAGAATTGAAAGCGGTTGGTGCGTCCCATCGTCAAACTCCTGCCTCGCGCAGCAGCGCGTCGAGGCTGCGGGCGACGGCGTCGATCCCCGGCGACATGACGCAGGAGATGTGGTCGCCCTCGACGTCGATCTGTTCGAAGGCGCCGGTGGCGTAGTCGCTCCAGTCGCCGGTACCGAACGGTGCGCCGACCGTCGCGCGCCCCGTGACTTGTCGTGCGTTCACCGACGACGGCCGGTAGCCCGCGACCCACGCGAGTGTCTGGCGGACCTTGCGGACCCGGTCGACACAAACGTCGGGCGAGAGCGCAGCGGGGAGCCAGCCTTCTTCGTGAGTCCACCGGGCGAGCTCGCGGGTGAAGTCGTCGCCTTCGAGGTCACGCACGCGCGGGAACATTCGCTGGAACGTCTCGGGGCTCATGGTCGTGAGCCTGTCGAAGACCATGGCGTCGAAGGCCACGGCGAACGCGCCCATCTCGCGGAAGACGCCGTCGAGGTCCGCCGCCGCGACCCCGACGCGCTGCGCGAAGCCACTCGTCGCTCGCGCCTGTCCAACCTCGCGCAGCGGGTCGTCCGAGAAACTCACCGGCGCTTCGAGTTTCCAGAGGAACGCGACCTCGTCGCCGTCACGTTCGAGCGCGGCGGCGACCTCCTGCGCGATCATCCCGCCGAAGGAGTGGCCGAACAAACGGTACGGACCTCGCGGCTGCACGGCGCGCACCGCTCCGATCGCGGCGGCGACGAGCGCGTCGAGCGAGGTCGGGGCCTCGTTCGACGCGGAGGTCGCGGCCTCCACGACGGCGATGCGCCACGGTTTCAGCCGCGCAGCGAGCGGCGTGAACACGGCCGCGTCGGCGCCCGCGGGCGGGAAACAGAACAGCGGTGCGGCGGGGGCGGTGAGGTCGACGATGTCCACCTGCAGCGCTGCCGTCGCGGTCGGTGCCTCGGGCTGAGGGGCTTGGGACCGAGGCTCTTCGCTGTGCCCCTCGCCGAGCATGCCGCCGAGGTATCCGGCGAGGCCGCCGAGCGTCGGGTGCTCCATCATGGCCGCGCCGGGCAGCGACGCGCCGACCGCGGTCGACAGGCGGTTCCTCAGCTCGGTGGCCATGAGCGAGTCGACACCGACGTCGCGCAGCTCGGCCGCCTCGTCGATCGTGTAGTCGTCCTCGGCGCCGAGGAGCGAGCGCACCTGGTCGCGGAGGAAGTCGACGACGGCGGCTTGCCGCGCCTCGCCGCTCGCGGCGCGCGCGGCGTCGAGCGCGCCGTCCTTCGCGCGCGCGGACGTCTTCTTCTGTCGTGTCGCCGTAAGCTTCGACCACACCGGCAGCGCGCCGAGCGGGCCGTCGACGAACTTGGACCAGTCGACGCCGAGGACGACGGAGGCCTCGCGGCCGCCGCGGATCAGCTGCGCGAGCGCGGCGACGCCATCGGCGGGAGCGATCGGGACGAGGCCCGCCGCGGTGAGGCCGCGGAGGGCCGCTTCGTCGGCGGCCATGCCGATCTCACCCCACGGACCCCACGCGATCGTCTGCGCGGCGCGGCCGGCTTCGCGGGCCTGCGCGACCCAGCCGTCCATGTACGCGTTTGCGGCGGCGTAGTTGCTCTGCCCCGGGTTTCCGAAGCGCGCCGCGATGCTCGAGAACACGACGAAGAAGTCGAGGTCACACGACTCGGTGGCGCGCCCGAGGTGGAACGTCCCGTCGACCTTGGGTGCGAAGACCGCCGCGAAGGTCCCCTCGTCTTGCGACGCGGCCATGCCGTCGCGGAGGAGCCCGGCGGCGTGCAGCACACCGCGCAGCGGCGGGTGCCGTTTCTCGATCCCCGCGACGAGCTGCGTGACGTCGTCGGCGCTCGACGTGTCGCCGCGAACCACCGAGACGCGGCGGCCGTCCGGGTCGAGGTCGCGCACGGCGGCCTCGGTCTCGGGGGTGACGCCGCGCCGGCTCATGAGCACGACGTGCCCGGCTCCGCGTTCGAGGAGCCACGCCGCACAGGTCAGTCCGAGCGCTCCGGTTCCGCCGGTGACCAGGTAGGTGCCGTCTTCGCGCGGGCCGACCTCGTAGTCCGGGTCGACGACGATGACGTTCTTCCCGACGTGGGCGCCGCGCGCCATCGTGCGGAACGCGTCGACGGTCGCTTCGAGGCGGTACGTCTCGTGCGCGAGCGGGCGTACCGAGCCCTCCGCGATGCGCGACTCGATGGTCGCCCACATCTCGGCGAACAGCCCCGGCTTCTCGAGGCACTCGAGGCCGGTGTCGAAGTGGAAGTAACGCACCCCCGCCGGGACCTCGTCCGGCTTCAGCACGCGCACCTTGCCGATCTCCACGAAGCGTCCGCCTTCGCGGAGGAGGGCGAGGCTCGCGTCGATGAACTCACCGGCGAGTGAGTTCAGGACGAGGTCGACGCCGCGCTCGCCGACGAGCGCACGAACGTCATCCGCGAAAGAGAGGCTCCGCGAGTCGAACACGTGCTCGACGCCGAGGCGCCGCAGGTAGTCGCGTTTGCGCGGGCTCCCCGCGGTCGCGATGATCTTCGCCTTCGTTCGCAGCGCAAGCTGGATTGCGGCGAGGCCGACACCACCGGCGCCCGCGTGAATCAGCGCGACTTCACCCGGCTTCAGGTCGGCCAAGGTCTCCAAGCCGTGGAGCGCCGTCATCATCGTGATCGGGAGCGTCACCGCCCCCGTCAGCGCCACAGGCGCGCGCACCGGAGCCACGAAGGTCTCCTGGGCGATCGCGTAGCGGCGGAACGCGCCGTCCGCGACGAGGCAGACGATCGCGTCGCCGACCTTCACCGACTTCACCGCGGATCCCACCGCGGTCACGACGCCGGCGCACTCCGAGCCGATTGGCTCGACGCCGCCGGGGTAGGCGCCCATCGCGTTCATGACGTCGCGGAAGTTGAGCCCGACCGCGGTAACCTCAAGCTCGACTTCGTCGTCCTTCGGAGCGCGACGCTCGCGCTCGACGAGCTCCAGGTTCTCGAGGATGCCCGCGGCGCGCGTGACGAGCTCGAACGACTCCCCCTCGGGGATCGTCAACGCACGTTGCTTAGTCCACTTGTCGACGCGCGGGACGTAGAGACGATCCTGTCGACACGCGACCTCGGGCTCGGTCACCGTCAGCGCGCGCCGTAGCTGTTCGACGGCCTGCGCGGGGGAGAGCTCGGCGTCTTCGAGGTCGATCGCGGACACGGCTACGCCGACGGCTTCACCGATCATCGTCCGCGCCTGTCCGAGCAAGGCAGCTTGCAACGGAAGGACGCGCTCCCCGCTCTCGATGCGCGTCGCTCCGCGCGTCGCGAGGACGAGGTGGAGCTTCTCGTTTCGTTCGAGGAGGTGTTTGACGAGCTCGAGTCGCGCGACGTTCGCGGCGAGGACGGACGGCGGTGGCGCGTCTGCATCCGTCAGACCGAGCGCACGAAGATCGAGCACACCGTCCACGTCTTCCAACGCGGCGTCGAGCGCCGCGAAGCCGTCGTCGACCGACACGGCCTTCGCCCCGAGCTCGTTCGCGTAGGCCGCGTCGCCGATCACGATCCAGCGTCGATCCTTGGACTCACCCGCCTGCGTCTCCTGCCAGGTCGGCGCGTAGATCATTTCGGGTTTCTCGGCGCCGACCATCTTCTCGAGCAGCGCGCGACTCACCGTCGCGGTGTGCAGCCCGGTCAGCTCCGCGATGATCTCGCCGTCCGGATCGATCAACGTCACGTTCATCGCGTCGTCGTCGCGTCGTTGGGTGTGGACCCACGCTTCACGCTCGCCGCCGCGGTGGACGACGAGTCGGTCGATGCGCACCGGCATCTCGGCGTCCGGGCTCGCTTCGTCGGTCGGTGTCGCGAGGCAGTGCAGGGCGGCGTCGAGGAGCGCCGGGTGCACCGCGTAGTCCTTCGCATCGACGGCTTCGCTCTGCGAGAGTTTGACGCGCCCGAGGGACTGGCGCCCGTCGGCGGCGCGGCCGAGCTCGGTCACGTTCTGGAACGCGGCTTGGTAGTCGAGCCCCATCGCGTCGAGGAAGCCGTAGAGCGCGTCGGGATCGACGTCGTGGACCATCGGCTCGCGCAGCCGCGACAGGCGCGCGCGCTCCGGTTCGTTCGGCGGTGTGAGGACGGCGACGCCGCGACAGTGTGTCGTCCACTGCTTGCGGTCCGCCTTTACGCCGGACACGACGGAGAACGCGGGGCGGTCCGCGGACTCGGTCGACACGATCACGTAGACCTCTTTGTCGTCGGCGATTCGCAGCGGGTGCATCAGCTCGACGTCCTCGAGCTGGCGCACGTCGCTCTCGAATACTGCACCCACGGCGGCGATCGCCGCCTCGACGTAGCCCGTCGCCGGGAAGACCGGGACGTCGTGCACCTGGTGGTCCTCGAGGTACGCGGTGTGCTCCGAGGCGAGATCGATGCGGCAGCGCATCCCGAGCGGCGGTGCGTCGCTGGCTTCGACGACGAGCGGGTGCTGGATCGGTCGTCCCCCGCTCGACGCGGCCTTCGCGTCGACCTTCGGCCAGTAGTATTTGCGCTCGAACGGGTACGAGGGCAGGGGGATGCGGCGCACGCCGTCGCCGGCGAGGAGCTGCTCGAAGTCGAGCTCGACGCCTGCGGCGTACAGCTCCGCGGCGCTCTGCAGGAACGTGCGTTCTTCGCCGGCGCTGCGGCGGAGGGACGGCGACCATACACACGCGGCGTCTTCGATGAACGAGCGCCCCAGGCCGAGGAGCACGGGGTGCGGGCCCGCTTCCACGAAGATGCGCGCGCCGTCGGCGTAGAGCGCCTCGAGCCCGGGCTGGAAACGAACCGCGGAGCGGATGTGGTCGACCCAGTACTTGGCGTCGGGCGCCCACCCGGTCTCGTAGAGGCGCCCGGTGACGTTCGACGCAACGGGGATCGACGCGGGGCGGAAGCGGACCTGGTCGGCGACCTCGCGGAACGCGTCGAGCATCGGCTCCATCAAGGGGGAGTGGAACGCGTGCGAGACCTTCAGCTTGGTCGCCTTCACGGACCTGGAGGTGAGCGCTTCGACGAGCGCGTCCACGGCGGCTTCGGGGCCCGACACGACGGTGGATCGTGGGCCGTTGTAACCGGCGATGACGGCGGCGCTGTTGGTGTCGCGGATCGTCTGCGCGACGACGTCGGGTGCGTCGGAGATGGACGCCATCGCGCCGCCCGCGGGGAGGCGCTGCATGAGTTGTCCGCGCGCGGCGACCAAGCGCATCGCGCTCTCGAGATCCATGACGTCGGCGCGGCAGGCGGCGACGTACTCACCGATGCTGTGGCCGATGACCGCCTCGGGTTCGACGCCGACCGAGCGCCACAACTCGGCGAGCGCGTAACTCACCGCGAAGGCGGTGGGTTGGGTCCACTCGGTCTCGGCGATCGGGCCGTCGCCTTCGCCGTGCATGACGTCGAGGAGCGGTCGGTCGAGGAACGGGCGGCCCGCTTCCTGGCACGCGTCGAGCGCGCGCCGGAACACGGCGTTCTTGGCGTAGAGCTCGCGCCCCATCGACACGTACTGGGCGCCTTGCCCGGTGAACATCAGCGCGACCTTCCCGGGGCGTTGGCCGGGACCGTGCCCACGCAGGACCGTCTTGTGTTCCTCGCCGTCGGCGAGCGTCGCGAGCGCGTGGGTGAGCTCTTCGCGATCCTTCGCGCGGATAGCGGCGCGGTGTCGGAAGCCGTGGCTTCGCCCCGCGCCGATCGTGAACATGAAGTCCGGGAGGCGCGTCGAGGGGTGCGTTTCGAGGTGCTCGCCGAGGCGCCCCGCGAGGGCGCGCAGGCCGGAGTCGGTCGGCGCGGAGATCGGGACGAAGCAGGTCTCCCACGGCGAGCGGACGTCGCTGCGTTCGATGAGCTCCTCCGGCGTGGACTCGACGATGACGTGGCCGTTCGTTCCGCTGAATCCGAACGAGCTCACGCCCGCGACGCGCCGCGGTGCGGTCCAAGGTATGGAGCGCACCGGGAAGGTGACAGCGGCGTTCGCCGCTTCGATGTGCGGGTTGAGCTGCGTGAGTCCGACGTTCGGTGTGATCTCCGCGCGCTCGACGGACAGCACGATGCGAATCAGGCCGATCGCTCCGGCGGCCATCTCGAGGTGGCCGATGTTCGTCTTCACCGAGGTGATGCGGAGGGGCTCGGTCTGTCGGTAGTGCCCGGCGAGGACCTTCGTGATCGCCGCGATCTCGATGGGGTCGCCGAGCGGGGTCCCGGTGCCGTGGGCTTCGACGTAGCCGACGTCGCTCGGTTCGAGGCCGGCGTCCGTGAGCGCTTCGACGATCAGCTCCTGCTGCGCGGTGCCGTTGGGCGCGGTGATCGCGGTGGAGAAGCCGTCGTGGTTGACCGCGGAGCCGGACACGACGGCGCGGATGGTGTGGCCGTCGCGGATCGCCTTCGAGCGACGCATCAATACGAGGACGCCGCAGCCCTCGCCGCGCGCGTACCCGTCCGCCGACGCGTCGAAGGTGTGGCACTGGCTCGTCGGGCTGAGCGCACCCATCGCCGATAGGTTGAGCCACGGGAGATCGGAGAGCGCGACGTTCACGCCGCCGACGAGCGCGAGGTCGAGATCGCCGCTCCGGATCGCGCGCGCCGCAAGGTGGCATGCAACGAGGCCCGACGAACACGCGGTGTCGAGCGCGAAGCTGAGGCCACGAAGCCCGAGCACGAAGCTGATGCGTCCCACGGCGACCGAGTGCATGCCGCCGATGCCGCCCGCGAACGCGGGGGAGGGGAGGAAGTCCATCAGGAAGTCGGGGTTGCCGATGCCGAACAACGCGCCGGAGCGGGTCCCGGCGAGGCGCTCGGGGGCGATGCCGGCGTTCTCGAGCGCGGCCCAGCAGGTCTCGAGGAGCAGGCGTTGGTTGGGGTCCATCGCGGCCGCTTCGATCGGGCTGATGCGGAACAGTCCGGCGTCGAACTCTTGGATGTCGTCGATGAAGCCGCCGCGGGTCGCGACGTTCGCGGACTCGGGCGCGGTGAGGGCGGCGACGTCGTAACGATCCTCGGGGAACGGCGACCGCAGATCGGAGGCGGTCTGGAGCGCGAGCCAGAAGTCGTCTTCGTTTTCGATGCCGCCGGGGAGGCGCACGCCGAGGCCGACCACGACGACGGGATCGTCGTCGAGCCCTTCGGTTTGTTTCGCTGCCTTCTTCACGCGCGCGGACGACGTGATGCGCTCCGTGAGCTCCGTGGAGATCGCGTGGACGGTGGGGTGGTTGAAGACAAACGTCGCGTTGACGCGGAGACCAAAGCGCGCGCCGAGGTGTTGGCTGAGCTCCACGGCGTGCCGTGACTCCATCCCCAGCTCGGTCAGGAGCGCCTCTTCACGGATCGACGACTCGGGTTCTTCGAGGTGCTCCGCGATGAGTTGGCGGACCTCGCGCGTGACGAGGCCGAGCTGAGTCTTGGCCGGCGCCTTGCGGATCGTCGCGGTGAGCTCGGTTTCTTCGCCGGCGTCGAAGCCGTCACGTCCGAGCCGTTTGAGCGCGAACTTGTCGACCTTGTTGCGATCGTTCGAGGGGAGCTCGTCGAGGAGGCGAACGCGGGGGCGTTGGCCGGGGTGAAGGTCGGCCTCGCAGAGCGCGTCGATCTCGGCGACGGTCTTTTCGGCGTCCTCGGTCTCGGGCCTGAGGACGGTGAACGCGACGACCTCTTCGCCCAAGAGCTCGTTCTCGACGCCCACCACCGCGACGTCGAGGACCGCGGGGTGCCTCCGCACGACGGCTTCGACGTCGCTGGGGACGACGTTCTTTCCGCCGCGGATGATCAGGTCCTTGATGCGGCCAACGATGAAGATGTCGCCGTCCGCGTCGCGCCGGACCAGGTCGCCGGAGTGCAGCCAGTTGTTCTGGATGATCTCGGCGGTCTCGTCGGGGCGTTGGTAGTAGCCGCGGAAGAGCGAGGGGCCCTGCGCGAGCAGCTCGCCGACTTCGTCGACGCCGGCCTCCGTGCCGTCGGTCTTCACGATGCGCACGGCGGTGCCTTCGCCGTACGGGCGGCCGATGCTGCCGATCTTCAGCGGCTCGCTGTCGATGGTCCGCGTCAGGATGACCAGCTCCGACAGGCCGTAGGTGCAGTGGAGTCGTCCGGGGAGCTTGCCCGAGACGAGCTCGCGCGCGAGCTGATCGCCGAGCGGTCCGCCCGCGTACTCCCAGCGGTGCATCGTCGACAGGTCGTAACGATCCACGTCGCGGAACGCGATGATCGCGGAGAGCACCGTCGGGCCGGTGAAGATGACGTTGCAGCGGTGGCCCTGGATCGCGTCGAGGATGTCGACCGGGTTGAGGCTCTTCGGGAAGCAGATCGTGTACCCCGTGTGGAGCTGACTCAGGAGCAACGAGGTGCCGCCGACGCTGTCGAGCGGGAAGCCCCAGACGGTTCGCACCGGCTTGCGGTCGCGCAAGTAGTATTGCGCGGCCCCCAACGAGTCGTGCGCGTGAACGACGCCCTTCGGCGTGCCGGTCGATCCGCTGGTGAATCCGATGATCGCGAGGAGGTCACCGCCACCGTGGTAGGTCTCGAGGGGACGCTCGTCCTCGATGAGCGCGAAGAAGTCACCGAGCACCGGCGTCCGTTCGTCGGGTGTGGGGTGCGCGGGCGTGGCGTCGGGCGGGGTGAGGACGATGATCTCGAAGTGCGCGTCCTCGGCGGCCGCGCGCACGCGCTCCGCACCCTCGGGAGAGGTGACGACCACACGCGGAGCGACGAGCCGGAACATCTCGGTGAGCTGCGCGGCGGGGGTGTTCGGGTGCTGCGGAACGAGGACGCCGCCCGCCTGCCAGATGCCGGCGTACACCGCGACGAGATCCACACCGTCGGGGAGCAAGGTGAGCACGCGGGAGCCGACGGCGAGCCCGCGCTGCACGAGCAACGACGCGAAGCGCGCGCTCGTCTGGTACAGCGCGTCGCCGCTGATCGCACGTCCGCTCGTCGCGTCGATGAGTCGTGGGCGCGAGGGATCTTCGCGCACGACTTCGTGCATCATCTTGGTGAGGTGCAGGCCCGCTCCCGTGTCCACGTCGTTCGGGTCTAGCGTGGGCCTTGGGCGGCAGCAACGCGGCGCCGCGCCTACGTCGGCGACATGGGACGGACAATGTCGGAGCAGCTTCGGACTCAGTCGTATCCGTAGCCGTAGTCCGAGTCGTCGTTCGCTTCAGTGGATGCTGAATCTGCAGCCGCGTCGTCTGCGGGCCACACCGTGGTCATGACCGCGGCGCCGCTCGCGATGAGAACGACGATACCCAGCGTGGCGGTGGTGCGGAGGCCCGCCGTGGAGAGCGCGGGCAAGGAGAGTAGCCCGACGAGCACGGCGCCGAATACGACGAGGCCGACGCTCGCGAAGCCGACGTCGGCGTAGTGCACGCCGCCGAGTAACAGACCGCCCAGCACGATCACGCTCGGTCCGACGATCGCGCGCGCGACGGGGAGCGACTGGCGCCACACGCCGAGCGCGGTCGCGACGCCGAGCGCCGCAGCGACGCCGCCCGCGGTCTGCGCGAGGAGCGCCGTGCCGGAGAGGCCGAGCACCGTCGCGACGCTGGCGCCCCAGATTGTCATTGCGAGGGGGACGGCGGAGCCCGTGACGCGCTCCGCGCGAACCTCGAGCGCGACCCACACGACCGCGATCGCGAGCGTCGCGCCGAAGAGCCACGCGACGGTGCCGCCGGTGTCCCACGCGAACTCGATGCGTGGACGCGAAACGAGGTACGCGGTGACGAACGCGAGTGCGAGCCACGCCACGCCGCGTGCGACGCGGGGTAACTCGACCTTCGACTCGAGGATGGCGAGGGCCGCGGCGAGGATGCCGATCCAGAGAGGCCAGACGCCGGCGTCCGTCGGCGGGAAGGCGGGGGCGCCGCGCACGGCGAAGTAGGCGGCGAACGCGCAGGCGGGGATCGCGAGCGCGAGGGACCAGCGCCCGTCCTTCATCTCTCCCCAAGGTCGGTGACCGACCGCGAGGAGCACGACCGCGACGACCGCGGGCGCGACGACGGAGAGGACGAGCGCGAGGAGCATCGGTCTACTTCTTCTTGATGCCCTCGACGGCGAGCGCGAGGGTGACGTCCTTCGAGAGGCCGTCCGGCATGTAGTTCATGCCGAAGTCCATTCGGTTGATCGTCAGCTTGCCTTCGTAGCCCGCGCGGATGTTGCCGAAGGGATCCTTGCCTTCGCCGATCTTCGTCATCTCGAACGTGACGCTCTGGGTCTTGCCCTTGATGCTGAGGTCGCCGGTGATCGTGAGCTTGTTGCCCTTCGCGGCGACCTTCTTGCTCTTGAAGGTGATCTTCGGGAACTGCTTCGCGTTGAAGAAGTCGGGGCCCTTGAGGTGGTCGTCCCGCTTCTTGTCGCCGGTGAAGACGCTGTTGGCGTCGATGGTGACGTCGAGTTTGTTGGCCGAGGTGTCGAAGCTCCCCGTCGTCTTGAGGAACATGCCGTAGGCCTTGCCGACGCCGAAGTGTCCGACGTTGAAGACCACGAACGTGTGGCCCGAATCGATGTCGAACTCGGCGGCGGTCGCGGCGTTCGGCGCGGCGACGGTAGCGAACGCGAGTCCGCTTGCGAGGGCGAGGGTGGTGAGCTGTGTCTTGATCTGCTTCTTCATTTTGGAATCGTTCTCCCGGAACGGTCGTCTCATGAGGGACGGACGGAGCCTCCCACCAACGTCGTCCGCACTCAAGCGTCGTGTCGGCAAACCAATATTTTGTCGACAAAATTCCGAGCTGCGCCTCAGGCGGCGCCCTCGGCCTCGCCGAAGAGGATCGGGTAGCCGTCGAGCAGCGTCTCCAGGGTGCGCTCGAGGTGGTTCTCGAGGCGTCGGCACGCCAGGTCCGCGTCGCGGTCGAGCGCGGCGCGAGCGAGGGCTTCGTGCTCGGCCGCGATGTCGCGGTGCGTGATCTGCTGGATGTAGCGGTCGGCCGCGAGGCAACGGTAGCGCTCGCTGTGCGCGTAGAGGGTGTCGCGGAACTGCCGGATGTAGGCGGACGGCCCGGGTGCGCAAAGGATGTCGTGGAACGCCTGGTGCCGCTCTTGGAACTGGGCGCGGCGCGCCTCCGAAGCGTCCGGCGAGGACACGCGCTCCAGCACGTGGAGCGCGGCCAGGACCTTGCCCTCCCACTCGTCGTCGCCGTGTAGGATCGCGTCACGGAGCGCGAGCGCCTCGATCCGCTGGCGGGTGCGCGTCACGTCGATGAGGTCCGTGCGGGAGATGGGGGCGACGCGGAAACCGCGCTGGTCCTCGATCAGCACCAACCCCTCCGCCGCGAGCCGACAGGCGGCCTCGCGGAGCGGGCCACGTCCGACTTGGTAGCGCTGCGCGAGGGGGACGAGCTTCAGCTTCGACCCCGGGGGGACCACCCCCTCCACGATCTCCGCGCGGAGTCGGCGGGTCACGACGGTGGCGTCGGTGCGGGCGTCGTCGGCGTTCGGCGGCATGGTCGGTTGACAGTGCGAAAGTACGGCTCTACGGTTTCGTCGTCAATTCGTATTTTTGCCGACATTTTATCGGAAAGCACCCACGATGCGCCTCAGCTCCCTACGAACTCCCCAAGGACCCCGACTCGCCGCGCGCCGCGCCGACGGCGCGTACGTCGACCTGACCGCGGTCGACCCCGGCCTCGGCACCGACGTCGGACAGCTCATCGCGGGCGGCCAAGACTGGCGCGCGCGCGCCGCGGCCGCGCTGTCGTCCGCCGCCCCGGTCGGCGCCGGCTTCGGTTTCCGCCCGCTCGTGCCGAGCCCGCCGAAGTTCATCTGCCTCGGCCTCAACGACGTCGACCACGCCGCGGAGGCCGGCCTTCCGGTGCCCGACTACCCCGCGATGTTCGCGCGCGTCGCCTCGTCGCTCATCGGACACGGCGAGCCCATGCTTCGTCCCCCCGAGTCCGACAAACTCGACTTCGAGGTCGAGCTCGCCGTGGTCATCGGGCGCGGTGGCCGACGCATCGCAGAAGCCGACGCGCTCGATCACGTCGCCGGCTACGCCGTGTTCAACGACGGCTCGATCCGCGACTACCAGACCCGCACGCCGCAGTGGACGATCGGCAAGAACTTCCACGGCACCGGAGCGCTCGGACCCGATCTCGTCACGCCCGACGAGCTCCCCCCGGGCGCCGCCGGGCTCCGCATGACGACCCACGTCGACGACGAGCTCATGCAGGACGGCGACACCGGCAAGATGGTGTTCGGTGTCGCCAAGACCGTCGCGCTGTTGTCCGAGGCGCTCGTGCTCGAGCCCGGAGACGTCATCGCGATGGGTACGCCTTCCGGCATCGGCCACGCGCGGAACCCGCCGCGCTACATGCGCGCGGGGGAGACGTGCCGTGTCGCGATCGAGGGCGTCGGGGAGATGTCCAACCCGGTCGTCGACGAGGTCGTCGAAGGCCACCAACCCGTCGCCGCCGCCGCGGCGAACCACGCCTGACTTTTCGAAGAGAACTAGGAGACCAACTCATGCTTTCGAAGCCGATTTCCAAGACAACCGAGCAGCGTCGCTCCAGCAACCCGATCCGCTGCGTCCATCACCACGCGTTCCGCACCAACGACATGGAGGCGACCCGCAAGTTCTGGGAGGACCTCCTCGGCATGCCGCTGATCGGTGTCTTCGTGGAGACGACGGACCCCGTCACGGAGAAGCCGTCGAACTATATGCACGCGTTCTTCGAGCTCGGCGATGGCAACGCGCTCGCGTTCTTCCAGTTCCAGGAGGGCCTCTACAAGGAGACGGCCATCCAGGGGAATCAGGATCCCTTCGACCACCACGTCGCGCTCGAGGTCGACACCAAGGACGACGTCCTGAAGTTCAAGGAGAAGGTCGAAGCGGCTGGCGTCGACTGCATGCTGATCGATCACGGCTACTGCTACTCCGTGTACATGCACGACCCGAACGGGATGCAGGTCGAGCTCACCTCGCGCGTCGACAAGTCCGAGGAGGTCCTCGAAGCCGCCGCGCAGACGGCGCACGAAGATCTGAAGAAGTGGCTGGCCGGCGTGACCGAAGCGAACAACAAGTTCCGCAAGCTCCGCACCGAGGCGTCCTGACCCGTCCATGGGCCGAGTCACCCTCACCTTCGACAACGGACCGGATCCCGCGGTGACGCCGCACGTCCTCGACGTGCTCGCGCGTCACCGCGCGTCCGCGATGTTCTTCGTCTGCGGCAAGTGCCTCGACGCGCCGGGCGGGCTCGACCTCGCGCGGCAGATTCGGGATGCCGGCCACGTCCTCGGCAATCACTCGTACAGCCACGAGACGCCGCTCGGCGACGACGCGCGCGAAGACCACGTCGCCCTGGAGCTCGGTCGGACCGAGGCGCTCCTCGATCGTGTATGGACGGGGCCCCGGTGGTTCCGTCCGTTCGGCGGGGGCGGGAAGCTCGGGCCGCACCTCTTCTCCGGGGCGAGCGTCGAGTTCCTCCGGGCCGGCGGTTACACGTGCGCGCTGTGGAATTCGGTGCCGGGCGACTGGCTCGACGCCGAAGGCTGGGTTGCGAACGCGCTCGCCGACGCC
The DNA here is from genome assembly GCA_040218735.1 of Deltaproteobacteria bacterium. Lineage (GTDB taxonomy): Bacteria > Myxococcota > Kuafuiibacteriia > Kuafuiibacteriales > Kuafuiibacteriaceae > JAUHYN01. The sequence goes on along the minus strand of JAVJQW010000023.1, from coordinate 88,509 downwards.
GACCGCCAAGCCCACACCGTCGTCGTCCTGCACGACATCCTCCCGGACGCCATGCAGCGCCTCGACGGCTTCCTCACGGAGCTCGAAGCGCGCGGACACGAATTCACCGACACCCTGCCGGAAGACTGTCTCCCGATCGTCGAGGGAGCGCCGCAACCTAGCTTGCACGGCAACGTTACAGAGAGACCCAACGCATGATCCTGAGCCAAGACCGCATCCTCACGACTCACACCGGCAGCCTGCCTCGCCCCGAGGATCTCATTCGCACGATGTTCGCGAAGGAGGAGGGTGTGCCGGTCGACCGCGGTCGCCTCGCCACGGACATCCGCGACGCCGTGCGAGAGATCGTCGCGAAGCAACGCAAGGCCGGGATCGACATCGTCAACGACGGCGAGATGTCGAAGCCGAGCTACGCGACGTACATCAAGGATCGTCTCACGGGCTTCGGCGGGGAGAGCGTGCCGGTGCCGTACCAGGACCTCGTCGAGTACCCGACGATGGCGCAGCGTGTGTTCGGCGATCCTGGTCGTTCACGCCGCAAGACCCCCGGCTGCGACGGTGAAGTCACCGTCGCCGACCACGACTCGGTCTACGCGGACATCGCCAACCTGCAGGCTGCCTCCGAGGACTGTGGCGCGGCGGGCCAGTTCCTCACCGCGGCGTCGCCCGGCGTGGTGACGCTCTTCTTCCACGACCAGTACTACGGCGACTTCGAGCGCTACTTGTTCGCGGTCGCGGACGCGATGCGGTTCGAGTACGAGGCGATCGCGAAGGCCGGCCTCATGGTGCAGGTCGACTGCCCCGACCTCGCGATGGGTCGCCACATGATGTACCGCGAGCTCGATCTCCCGGACTTCAAGAGCCGCGTCGCGATGCACGTCGACGCGTTGAACCACGCGCTGCAGGACGTCCCGCGCGAGCAAGCGCGCATTCACCTGTGCTGGGGCAACTACGACGGACCGCACCACTGCGACGTGCCGATCCGCGACATCCTCGACGTCGTCTTCCGCGCGAAGGTCTCCGGCATCGCGTTCGAAGCCGCGAACCCGCGACACGCCCACGAGTACGTCGTGTTCGACGACGTCGCGCTCCCCGACGACTTCGTCCTCATCCCCGGCGTCATCGAGTCGAAGTCGAACTTCATCGAGCACCCCGAGCTCATCGCCCAGCGCATCGAGCGCTACGCCACCCGCGTCGGGCGCGAGCGTGTGATGGCCGGGAGTGACTGCGGCTTCGGCACGTGGGTCGGACAGGCCGCCGTCGAACCGGAGATCGTTTGGGGCAAGCTCGCCGCCGTCGCCGAGGGCGCAGCGATCGCGTCCAGACGCCTCTGGAAGTCCTGAACCGCTACGGAACCAACACAGTCGACCCCGTCGTCGCCCTCGACTCCAGCGCGCGGTGCGCTTCCGCGGCCTCGGCGAGGGGGAAGCGCTGCCGGATGTCGATCTTCACGGCGCCGCTCGCGATGACGTCGAACAGGGCGCCGGACGATTCGAGCAGCTCCTCGCGCGTGGCGACGTAGTCGAACAACGTCGGCCGGGTCGCGTACAGCGAGCCGCCCTGGGCGAGCTTCGCGAGGTCGAACAGGTCCGGTTTGCCGGACGCGTTCCCGAAGCCCACGAACGTTCCGCGCCGCGCGAGGCACTTCAGCGAACGCTCGAACGTGTCGCGCCCGACCGAGTCGTAGACCACCGGGACGCCCGCGCCGTCGGTGATCGCCTTCGTGCGTTCGACGAAGTCTTCGCGCGTGTAGACGATCGGGTGGGTGCACCCGTTCTCCGCGGCGAGCGCCGCCTTCTCGTCGGAGCTCACGGTGCCGATCATCTCGACACCGAGGTGCCGCAGCCACTGACAGGCGATGAGACCGACGCCCCCCGCCGCCGCGTGCCACAACACCGTCTGACCGCGTTGCAGCGGGAAGGTCCGGCGGACGAGATACTCCACCGTCATCCCCTTCAGCAGCGAAGCCGCCGCGACCTCGTCGGACACGGCGTCCGGGAGCTGGATGAGCAGGTGTGACTTCACGTTGCGCAGGCCGCAGTACGAGCCCGGGCCTCCGCCGAAGTACGTGACGCGATCGCCGACCGCGACCTCCGTGACCCCCTCGCCAACCGCCTCCACGACGCCCGCGGCCTCCTGCCCGAGCCCGTGCGGCATGCGCGGGAGCGGATACAGGCCGCTGCGGTGGTAGGTGTCGATGAAGTTCACGCCGATCGCGGTGTGCCGGATCTGCGCTTCACCTGCGCCCGGCGCGCCGACTTCGATCGTCTCGACGCGCAGCGCTTCGGGCCCGCCCGTCTCGTGGATTCGAATCGCGGTGGTCTCGGCCATCGTGTCGCCGAGACTAGGAGGTGCCGCGAGTGATCACCAGCTGGGTCTAGCCGGTGGAGCGCTACATGCGGCTCGGCGTGACGTCCGAGCGGTCGGACCACGCGGGCGTGCGCACCGTGACGTCGCGCGGCCGCAGCAGGTAGCCAAAACCCGTCAGCGAGAGCATGAGCGTCCAGACGATCGCGGCGTCGCTCGCGTGGAGCATCAACCCCGGACGGGTCGCCCAGACGCCGAAGGCCACGTCCGGATCGAGGAACAACGCGGCCAGCGCGGCGAGCCCGAGCACCCCGAAGGGGGCTGCGAGGAGCAGGCGGTTTCCGCCCAGGCGTTGAAGCCAAACGGCGACCGACACGGCCGCGATCAGCGCGCCGGTCGACACGATCAGGAAGACGAGAGCCACGACGTTCATCGCTCGACGTCAGCATGGCACGGCCCGTGCGATTTGCGTCGGACCTGCACCGCGGATTCGTATGCAGACAGTGGTGGTGTTCTTCCCTGAGGCGTCGGTGGCCGTAGCCTCGGCTCTACGCCGTCGCCGCGTCCGCGGCGCGTGGCGTCTTGATGTGGCCGTTGTCGTACAGCCACGCGATCGTCGGCTCGAGGACCTCGCGCGCCGGGCGCGGCGCGTAGCCCAGCTCGTTCTTCGCCTTCGTGCTGTCCATGAACCAGTAGAGCGTCGCGTAGGTGACGACCTCCGGCTCGACCGGGGAGGGCAGGCCCAGCTTGTCGAGCGCACCGATCGCGACCTTGAGCAGGCCGTTGGGTAGCTTCATGACCGGCTTCTTCTGGGCGGCGATCTCGAGCGTGAGGCGGATGAGCTCTTCGACGTGCAGGTTGTCGCCGCCGAGGATGTAACGCTCGCCGTGCCGGCCCTTCTCGAGCGCACGCACCATGCCGTCCGCGACGTCGTCCACGTGGGTGATCGCGGAGCCGCCCGTGCACGCGAGCGCCGGCCAGTCGTTCAGCGCGTCGCGCAGGTTCCCCGCGGTGACCATCGCGTCGTCGTTCGGGCCGTAGACCTCCGCGGGGTTCACGATGACGAGCTCGACGTCGTCCCCCGCCACCTCGAGCGCGCGCTTCTCCGCGCGGTGCTTCGCGAGCGGGTAGCGGTACTTGGGATCCGTGAGCTCGAAGGCCGACGCCTCGTCGAAGACGATCGGCGTCGGCGTCGCGTTGACCGCCATCGACGACGACACGAACACCACGCGCTTCACGCCGCTCGACTTCGCGGCCTCGACGACGTTCTCCGTCCCGGTCTGCACGACGTCTTCGAGGACCGACGACCGCATGTCCGCCCACGACGAAACACTCGCGAGGTGGATGACCGCCTCGGTGCCCTGCATCCCCGCCTCGAGCGAAGCGCGATCGCGGACATCGCCGACGTGCCGCTCCCATTCGAGGTGGTCGATGCGGTGGGTCTTGCTGCTCTCGCGGACCAGGCACCGGACCTCGTGCCCGCCTTCGAGCAGCCGCTCGACGACGCGCGATCCGATGAACCCGTGGCCTCCCGTGACGAAGATCTTCATCGCCTCGCCGGGTACGTTTTCGGGGTTCGCGACGTCAACCGACGATGGACTACGACCTGGAGACGATCCACGCGAGCACACTGAGCGCGCCCGTCACGACGAGGAGCAGCAGCACGAACGCGTTGCGCCACCGGTGGACCTCCTTCTCCAGAGCTCGGATCCGCGCATCGGAGCTCGCGTCGAGGCGACTCGTCGGTCGGACTCGACTCACGCCCCGCGGCGTCGGCGCATCCGAGACGGTGATCGCGTTCGACGGCGGACCCGACGCAGGGTCCGGGACGGGCGTCGGGAGCGACGGGCCCTTCGAGGTCCCCCGCGGCGGCGGATCGGATCCGAGGTCCGCGATCTTCGGCGTGCTCGACCGCCGCTCGATCCGCGGCGTGCTCGTCCGACGGTTGCGCACCGACTCCACGCGCGGCGGCGGCGTGATCATGGGGAGGGTCTCGTGGTTGAGCGAAGGGGCCGTCGCCTCCGTGAGTGTGTCGTGTTCGAGCGCGTCCGACATCCGCGCCGACGCGCGCGCCTCGTCGGCCCACCCTTGCGTTCGTTTCACGTGCTCGGGGAACAGCCGTCGCACGAGCGCGCCGAGCGCGGCGTCGTCCGCCGGCGCGTCGAACGCCGCAGCGAGCGCGGCGCGCATCTGATCCGCGTCGGCGAACCGGTCGTCCGGGTTCTTGGCGGTGGCCTTCGCGACGACGTCCCCCACCGCGGCCGGGACGTGCGGCGCGACCTCACTCAGCGGCGGGAGGGGCTCCGCGATGACGCGGTTGAGGACGTCGACCGCCCGGGTGTTGGTGATCGCCGGCGCCCCCGACAACATCTCGTGGAGCACGACGCCGAGGGTGTACAGGTCGCTGCGCCGATCCACGCCCTCGGCCATCGCCTGCTCGGGCGACATGTAGCGTAACGTACCGACCATCATGCCGGGTGCCGTTTGGAACGCGTCGATGCGCCCGCGCGCGACGCCGAAGTCGATGATCTTCACCGCCCCGTCGAACGCGACCATGATGTTTCGCGGCGACAGGTCGCGGTGCACGATGTTGAGCGCGGTCCCGTCCTCGTCGGTGAGCGCGTGCGCGTAGGCCGCGCCGTCGAGGACTTCGAGGAGGATGCGGATCGTGACGTCGGCCGGGACGCGTTCGTTGCGTCGCGCGAGCTCGACCACCAGCGCCTCGACGGTCTGCCCGGCGATGAGCTCCATGCCGATGCAAAACGTGCCGTCCTCGATGCCGGCGCTGATCACCGAGGCGATGTTGGTGTGTCGAAGGCGCGAAGCGATGTTCGCTTCGCGCTGAAAACGTTTGCCGGCGGTGGGGTTGTCTTCGAGCTCGACGTGCAGCTGCTTGAGCACACACGGCGTCGCGGCGCCGTCTCGCTGCGCAAGAAAGACCTGCGCCATCCCGCCGCGCGCGATCTGTTCGAGTAACGTGTAACGCCCGAGCGATTTGGTGGACGCGAACACCGCGCATAAAATCTTAGCGGGCCGAGGTCGGTGATAGAATGGAGGGAGATGTCCGCAGAACGGACATGTGGCCTGGGTCACGCTTGGGTCGTCGCGTTGCTCCTCACGGCGTGCGCCGGCACCGAGGACGACGGTCGGGACCGCATCGAGGTGACCGTCGCTGCGCCCGACCCCGTGACCTTCCTCGCCGAGGTCGCGGACACGACGCGCGAACGTCAGGTCGGTTTGATGGGCCGAGCGCACCTGGAGCCCGACCACGGCATGTTGTTCGTCTTCCCCGACGAAGAGCCGCGCGCCTTCTGGATGAAGGACACCCCCATCTCCCTCGACATGATCTTCATCCGCGCCGACCGCCGGATCCTCGGCATCGTCGACGAGGCGGAGCCGAACACCACGCTGCGCCGGAGCGTGCCCGGGGACAGCCAGTTCGTCCTGGAGATCAACGGAGGCCTCGCCAAGTCCCTGGGCATCGATCCGGGACAGCTCGTGACGTTCACGGCCACCGTCCCTGACAGTTAGCGCCGACGGTTGATCGGAGCGCGCCCCACCCCGCATGGTGAGGCCATGCGCATCTGGGTTCTGGCTCTGGCTCTCGTCCCCTCGACGGCCTTCGCGGACGTCGTCGTGCTGGAGGACGGCCAGCGCTTCGAGGGGGTCGTGACCGAGCAGGGCGACACCGTCGAAGTGCGCATGGCGATCGGCACGGTCGGGTTCGATCGCTCCGCGGTGAAGACGATCGAGCGCCAGGCGACCCCGCTGCACGAGCTCGAGCAGCGCCGCGCCGCGCTCTCGGCGAACGATCTCCAAGGCACCCTCGCGCTCGCGCGGTGGGCGAGCTCGAAGGGGCTATCGGGCGGCGCGCGGAGCCTCTACCGCCAGGCGCTCCGGCTGTCGCCGAACCTCGACGAGGCGCACCGAGCGCTCGGCCACCGCCAGCACGAAGGCCAGTGGCTCGACGAGACCGCCTACCTGCGCGCGACGGGCCACGTGAACTACGGCGGCGAGTGGGTCACGCGCGACGAAGCCGCGGCGCGGGACGAGAAGCTCGCGGCGCGCCGCGAAGCCCGCGAGACCCGTGAGGCCGCCGAACGCGCCGAGCGCGCCGCCGAAAGGGCGGAGGCCGCGAAGCGCGCCGCCGAGGAGGCCGCGAAGGAGCGTGAGTCGCTGCGCTTCTTCGGTGGGTTCAACTGGGGCTGGAATGGCTGGGGCTGGGTGCCCGGGCAGGTCGGCACGCGCCCGGCGTTCTCACCCACGCCGAGGCGAGGGGTGATCAACCGCGGGAACGTGAGCGTGCGCCCGGCGCCGCGGACGCCCGCGCCGCGGATCATCCCGACCGGACGCCCGTAAGACCCGACGCCCGTAGGTCCGGACGTCCGTAGGTCAGTCCAAGCAGTCGAACGGGGCGTCCGCCGCGACCCACAGCTCGATGCGCTCGATCTCGTTCGGTGTGAGCTGCCGCCGATGGGAAGACGGCGGCATCCGGCCGGACGGCGCGGTGATTCGGAACGCGACGCGCTCGTAAACGCGATCGCCGTGCGTGATGTGCTGGAAGTCGGCGTATGTCACGAGCGCGATCGGCGCCGAGAACCGCGGCGGGTTCGTGTGGCACAGCGTCGCGCAGGCGTCCGCGAAGATGGGCTGCACCGACGCCCAGTCGTAGCAGGGCCCGGCGTCGCGCGGCCCGGCGTCGCGCGGGCCTCCATCGTACGGGGCGAGGACGTCCCCGTCAGGCGAGGGGGCCTCGAGGGCGATCACCTCCGCGGAACCGCAGCCTGCGAACGTGAGCACGAGGACGAAGAGCGAGCGGAGTCGAAGGGGCCGCGAAGGCCAACGGTCCGCGCTCCGACGCCGAGCTCGTCGCGTGTGCGAAGGACGGCGAGCGGGCCGCCCAGGCCGCGCTCTTCCGGCGGCACGCGACGTCGATCCACCGGACGATTTCGAGGATCAGCGGTCGTCGCGAGGAGACCGAGGACATCGTCCAGGAGGCCTTCGCGATCGCGCTCGAGAAGTTGCCGACGCTGGAGGATCACTCCGCGTTCAAGCCGTGGGTGCTGCGCATCGCGATCAACCGGCTTCGGCGCTTCCACCGGCGGCGCCTGTTCCTGCAGATCGTCGGGCGCCCGGTCGAGGAGATTGATCTCCCCCTCGAGAGTTTGATCAGTCCGGACATCAGCCCGGAGCGCGCGGCGGAGCTGACGTGGGTCGCACGTCGCGTGGAGCGGCTGCCGGCGAAGCAGCGCATCGCGTGGACGCTGCGGTTCGTCGACGGCCTGCAGATCGCCGAGGTCGCCGCCGCGATGGAGGTGTCCGTCGCGTCGGTGAAGCGGTACGTGCGGTCGGCGGTCGGTGCGTTGGATCGGAGGACACGATGAGAGCGCCGGATCACGAGCTGCGCCCGAACGACGTCGAGCGCATGTGGCAGGGGACGCTCGCGTTGATGTCCGTGCGTCGGGCGGCGCGTGTGCGTCGACGTCGGTGGGCCTCGTACGCCGCCGTCGTCGCTGTGGTGTGGATCGCGGCGTGGGCGCTCGGCCGCGCGCGCGTCCCGCCGCGGACGGTCGAAGGACACGCGGTCGCGCAGCTCGAAGGCTCGACGCACCAACGGTTCGCGGACGGGTCGGTGGTGGAGCTGCAAGATGGCTTGCTCACGCCGGTCGAGGACGCGCAGGGGCGCGCGCGCTTTGCGCTGAGGTCCGGGCGGGTAACGGTCGACGCAGCGCCGGGGGAGCCGTGGGTGCTCGATAGCGAGCTCGCGCGGATCGAGATCGTCGGTTCGCGCTTCTCCGTGACGCACACCGATGACGCGCTGACGATCGAGCTGGAGCGCGGCGAAGCCGTCGTCTACCGCAAGTACGATCCCGGCGCGCTGCGGCTGCTCGCCGGCGGGCGGCTGGTCGTTACCGCGCCGGCGACCGAGGAGGTCGCCGAGGCGCAGGCCGAGGTGCCGCGGATCGCAGGTCCGCCCCAGGGCGCGCGCGTCGAACCGAGGGGCGAAGCGCCCGTCACGTCTTTGGCCGGCGCCGCGGCTCCGCCGCGCCCCCTGGGCACCTCGCCCGCGGCCTCCCTCTCGGGCGGGCCCTCGCCGGAGGAGACCGACGCTGACGTGCCCGGCGGCGCGCCGCGCTTGGCGATGGGCGAGGATTCGGAAGCGCCGGGTCGCACCGAGCTCGACCTCGCTGACGCGGCGCGGGAGCGCGGTGACTTTCGCCTCGCGGCGAAGCTCTACCTGCGCGGGGCGCGAATGACGTTGTCGCGCGAGCGGGCGTCTTCGGCGGCGTTCAGCGCGGGGCGCATCCTCTTCGACGAGCTCGCCGACTACGTCGCCGCCGGAGACGCGTTCGAGCTCGCGCTGGAGCTCGGCCTCGGCGATGGGGGGGAGGACGTCGCGATGGCGCGGGCCGCCGAGAGTTACCGGCGCGGCGGACACCGCGAGCGCGCGGCGCGGTGGGCGTATCGTTACCTCGACCGTGCGCCGAACGGCCCGTACGCGGCGTCGCTACGGACGTGGGTGGATCGTCGCTGAGCGCCGGAGGCTTCGAGAGCTCAACGCACCGTGTTCGTCGCCCACAGGGGGCGGTTGTTCGCGGCGTACACGACCACGTTGCCGTCGTCCTGCACCGCGAGCCACGCGCCGCCGTGGCCGTGCGTGCCGGTCGAGAACATCGCGGCGTTCGACGGCGCGTAGAGCACGAGGTTGCCGTCGCCCTGCATCGCGAGCGTGCGGGTCGAGCGGCCGTGGGTTCCGGTCGACCACAACGCGCGGCCGCCGTCGTAGAGGACGACGTTGCCGTCGGTCTGGTGCGCGAAGAGGAAGCGCCCTCCGCACGAACGAACGCTCTGTCCCGGGGAGAGCGCGGCGCCGGACGCCAGACGCCCGCACGAGGTCGGCGGCGGCGGCGGCGGAGGAGGTGGCGGCGGAGGCGGCGGGGCTCCGCCCGCTCCGACCGTCCCGGTCGACCACACCGCGACCGCGCCGGGTGCGTAGATCACGACGTTGCCGTCGTCCTGCACCGCCAGGAAGGAACCGCCGCGGTTCGTCCCGCTCGCCCACAGCGCGCGTGACCCGTTGTAGAGGACGAGGTTGCCGTCGCTCTGCATCACGAACGCCGAAGTGGCGCGCCCGTGCGTCCCCGTCGACCACACCGCGACGCCGGAGTACGTGTTGTAGAGGACGACGTTGCCGTCGCCCTGGTGCACGAGCCGGTAGCGACCGTTGCAAGACGGCATGCTCTGCCCGCGCGCGAGGAGCTGGTTCGACGACACGCGCCCGCACGACGCCGTCGGCCCGCTCGGCGGCGGAGGAGGCGGCGCGGGCGGCGGCGCGTTCACGCCGGCGGCGAGGTTCACGAGCGTGCCGAGGCGCGCGAAGAGGTGCTGGCCGGGGCAAGCGGTCTGCCCCTGCTCGCGGTGGCCGCGCACGCGCGTGCGGTTCAGCGCGATGCCGTAGGTGCGCGAGAGCGACGCGAGGATCCGCGCGCCGGCGCTCATCATCGCGGCGCTCGGCACCGTCGTCTCGAAGTTGCCGACGAAGCTCACGCCCGCGTTGTTCGTGTTCGCGCCCGCGACGTGCGCGCCGATGCGGTTCTCGGGGCGGCCCTGGTACACACGCCCGTCCTGCCCGACGAGGAAGTGGTAGCCGACGTCGCACCAGCCGCGCACGTCCATGTGGTACGCCTGGATCTGGCGCACGCGCGCCGGCATCGAAGCGCTGTCGTTGTTCGGCGTGACGGTGTGGTGCACGGAGATGCGGTTCGGCGTGTGCCGCGACGTGCAGCGGCTCGCCCGCGCGCCCCACGCCGACCGGGAAACGGCGACGCCGTCGGTCGCGAGCCCCGACGAGGTCGTCTCGAAGTCGGCCTCGTCTTCGACGATCGCCATCGGCACCACGGTGTCGACCGCGAGGAACGTCACCGGGTGTTCTTCGTCGAAGCGCAAGCGAAGTTGCACGAACGTGTACTCACCTTCGAAGTCCGCCTGGGCGTTGTGCGCGTTCGACTCGACGAACGTGATCGCCGCGGGCCGCCACGCCGTGAACATCTCGCCGTCGACCGACGCGCGGATCTCGATCCCCGCGCCCAGGTCGGCGTCGAAACGTACGCCCGCGCGTGAGAAGAGGTTCGTCGCCTCGATGACGGGGCTGTCGCGCCAGCCCTCTTCATCCGGCGCGGAGAGCGCTTCGAGCAGCGCGTCGTCCTGCGCGAAGAACGCCGGCGGCGCGTCCTCGACCGAGAGCGCCGCGCTCCCGTCGTGTCCGTCCGGGACACAGGCCGCGAGCAGGAACAGCGCCGTACACCATCGCGTCTTCATGTCGATCGCGTGTACCGGTGGCCCGTAGGGTCTACAACGCGCGATCTTTCGAACACGTGGTCTCGCGTCCACAGCGTGAACGTCGGGTCCACACGTTGGGGGGGACCTGAAACCGGATCCGGCCTATGCTCCCGCCCGTGGGGCGAAGCGACCACGACGTCCTGTTCGGGGTGCTCACCGTCCAGCTCGGGCTCGCGGATCCGTCCGCCGTCGCGGCCGTCGCCGACACGATGACCACCGGTGAGCTGACACTTGCTGATCGCCTCGAAGCCGACGGCCTCCTCTCTCCCACGCAGCGTCGGGCGCTCGAAGAGATCGTCGTCGGCACGCTCGCGCACGAACCGGAGGAGACCGGCCTCGAGGACACCCTCCTGCGCATGGGCGCCGCGCCGTCGATGATCGCCGAGACGCTCCCGTCGCGGGGACGCCCGATCGAGGAGCGCGTCCCGTCCAGCCCGACCGCGGAGGGTGTCACGCAGGAGCAGCTCGGTCGCTACCGCCGTGACGCGGAGGTCGGTCGCGGAGGCCTCGGCGTCGTGCGCTCCGCGTTCGATCGTCACCTCGGGCGCGAGGTCGCGGTGAAGGAGCTCCTCACGAAGGGCACGAAGACCGCGGCCGGGACCCCGGCGACGGGCTCCACCTCCGAGATGGTCGCGCGCTTCATGCGCGAGGCGCGCGTCACGGCGCAGATCGAGCACCCCAACATCGTCCCGGTGTACGAGCTGGGCCGACGCGAGGACGGGACGCTCTACTACACGATGCGCCTCGTCCGCGGGCGCACGCTCAAGAGCGCGCTGCACGACGCCATGGATCTGTCGGAGCGCCTCGCGCTCCTCGGTCACTTCGTCGACCTCTGTCAGGCCATCGCGTACGCGCACAGCCGCGGCGTCATCCACCGCGACATCAAACCCGACAATGTGATGATCGGTGAGTTCGGCGAGACGATGGTGCTCGACTGGGGCGTCGCCAAGGTCCGCGGCAAGGCCGACATCCGCGGGCGCGAGCTCGTGCGCGAGATCGAGCTGCTACAGGAGCAGAGCTCCGCCGCCGAGACCCTCCCGGGCGCCGCGTTCGGGACGCCGGCGTACATGAGCCCGGAGCAGGCGGAGGGGCGCATCGACGACATCGACGAACGCTCCGACGTCTGGAGCCTCGGCGTCGTCCTGTTCCAGCTCCTCACCGGCAAGCTCCCGATCACCGGCAACAACCTCGCGATGGTGTTGATGAACGTCGCGCGCGGGGACACGCCGCCGATCCGCGAGGTCGCGCCCGAGGCCCCCGCGGAGCTCGCCGCGGTGGTGGAGCGCGCGCTCGCGAAGGACCCGACCGATCGTTACCAGAGCGCGAAGGAGCTCGCCGACGAGATCGAAGCGTACCGCTCCGGCTCCAAGGTGGACGCGTACGACTACTCGAGCCTGGAGCTCGTTCGCCGCTTCCTCGATCGCAACCGGCCCGCGGTGTTTGCGTCGCTGGTCGGCGTGGTGCTGCTCGTCGTGCTCGGCGTAGGGGCGTACTTCTCGGTGCTCGACGAACGCGACCGCGCGCTCGCGGCGGAGAAACGCAGCCTCGCCAACCTCGCCGACGCGTACGTGGAGAAGGCGCGCGTCCTCGCGGCGCAGAAGAGCTGGGTCGGTGTCACGTTGGAGGCCGCCGCCGCGTTGCGCCACGAGGAGCACGCCGACGCGCGCGGTCTACTCGCCGACGCCGAAGGCCGGTTCCGCCCGCGCCTCGAATGGAGCGCACGGACGTTCGCCGGCTGCCTCGATCTGGACTCGGTGCCGGACCTCGACGAGGTCGCGTGTGGCACGAGCTTCGGCGTGGAGCTGCTGTCGCGGAAGACCGGCGATCCGGTGGGGCGCATCGAGACGAAGGGGGGCTGGATCACCGCGCTCGCGATGTCCCCTGCGGGGACGTGGGTCGTCGCGGGCGACGACGGCGGTCGGCTGTGGCTGCTGTCGCGCGCGCAGCGCAAGGTCACGGCGCAGGCGTTCGCGCATCCCGGCGGGGTCCGCGCGGTGCGCTTCTCGCGCGACGGCGCTGAGGTCTACACCGCGGGCGCGGACGGTGCGGTGCGCGCGTGGTTCGCGGACGAGCTGCGACCGCTCGGCGTTCGTTTCGCGCGCGACGTCGCGCTCACGTCGCTCGACGTGTTCGGCCGGCGCCTCGTGATCGGCGACGACGACGGCGGCCTCTCGGTCTACGACGGGGAGTTCGTCACCAACGAGTCCGCGCACGATCGTGCGGTGACGGCGGTGGCGTTCTCACCGAGCGGAGAGCTCTTCGCGAGCGCGGGGCGCGACCGCTCGTTGGTGCTCTGGGATCCCAAGTCGATGCTCCACCTCGCCCGCCTCCCACGCGGGGTCGAGGAGATCACTTCGCTCGTGTTCTCGGCGGACGGTCGTTGGCTCCTCGCGGGGAACGACGACGGAGAGATCGAACGCTACGATGTCGAGAAGGCCGCGCTCGAGGGGCGGACGATCGTCTCCGCGAGGAAGGTGCGCGACGTGCTCTCCGTCGACGGCGCGATGTTCGCCGCGGGAGACGATCGCGCCGTCCGGCGCTTCGAGGCGAGGCCCGACGAGGAGCGCCGCGCGCAGATCTTCGACCTCCCGGGGGAGGGCGCCGCGGTGCGCTTCGTCGGCGGAGCGGAGGGGCTCACCGTCGCGACGGACCGGGAGATCGTGGTTTGGGATCTCCTCGAAAGAAAGGTCCGGCGTCGACTCCCGGTGGACGAAGATCGCGGCGTCGCGCTCGCGGAGGACGGCGAGCACCTCGCCGGCTTCACCGAGAACACGATCGTCGTGCGCGACCTGAACGGTGGCGTCGGGACCCTTCGGACCTCCGGAGCTCCCGTCGGCGTCGTCGCGTTCTCACGCGACGCGAAGCAGATCGCCGCGGGGTCGGCGGACGGGTTCGTGCACCTCCGCCGCGTCGAAGGTGACGCCGAGGACGAGGTCGTCCGCGTGCACGACGGCTCGGTCGACGCGCTGGCGTTCACGCCCGACGGCGAACACGTCGTGACCGGCGGCTTCGACGGCGTGGTGCAGCGACTCGCGGTCGGTCGGGGCGCGCAGCCCACGCGCCTCGGGCAACACGAAGGCGGGGTCCTCGCGGTCGGCGCGGGCGACACGGTGCTCGTCTCGGCGGGGCGCGACGGGCACGTTCGGTTCTACGATCGAAAGACCGGGCGCGCGGTCGCGGACCAGCGCGCCCACGACGGCCGCGCGAAGGCGCTCGCGGTGTCGGCGGACGGTCGGTACGTCGCGAGCGGTGGGGAGGACCGCACGCTCATCGTCTGGGACGCAGCGCGGCATGCACCGGTCGCGCGGATCCGCGACGCGCACGCGGCGGGGATCGAGGACCTCGCGTTCGCGGAGGATGGTTTGGTCCTGGTGTCGGTCGCGCAGGACGCGTCGGTACGCGTATGGTCACTCGTCGATGTGAGCTCCGAGCGGGACAAACGGCTCACGGCAGCAATCGAGACGTACGGAGTACAACTGGAAGGCATGCGGATCGTTCCCAAGGAATGAGATGACGGACCGACTCGACGACTCGACGACGCTCGACGAGGCGGCGCCGGACGAACCGGCGCTCGATCGGACGGGTACGCTCGCCGGGGAGTACGTGTTGGAGTCGCGCATCGGTGACGGTGGGCTCGCGGACGTCTACCGGGCGCGACACCCCGAGCGCGACGGCACACTCGCGGTGAAGGTCGCGAAGTCACGCGCCAACACGGTGGTGAAGAAGCGCTTCCAGCGGGAGGCGCGCATCCTGATGAGCCTGCGTCACCCGAACATCGTCAGCGGCGTCGACTCGGGGATGGTCGACGGAGCGCCGTACATCGTGATGCCGTTCATCGACGGCGAGACGATGCGGGACATCGTGGTGCGCGAGGGATCGTTGCTCCCGAGTCGCGCGCTACGTTTTGCAACCCAGATTGCAAGCGCCCTCACGGCGGCGCACGAGGCGAGCCTGATCCACCGCGACCTGAAGCCGCTGAACATGATCATCTCGCGGACGCCGAAGGGGGAGCTCGTTCGCATCCTCGACTTCGGGATCGCGCGCGCCTACGAGGGCGAGGAGATGCGCACGCGTCTCACCGGCGACGGCCTCACCGGGACGCCCAACTACATGGCGCCCGAGCAGGTCGTGACGTCGGTCGAGCAGGGCCCTGGTGTCGACCTGTACGCGCTCGGCGCGATCATCTGTTACATGCTCACCGGCAAGCCGCCGTTCTCGGGTTCGCTGATCGACGTGCTCCGCGCGCACGTGAAGAAGCCACCGCCCGACCTCTCGGGCTATGGGCCGCTCGGCGAGATCGCGACGACGCTGCTGCAGAAGCGCCCGGAAGATCGGCCGGCGTCGGCGGCGGAGGTGCTGCAGATGCTCTCCGCGATCGACGAGACGATCGCGCTCCCGCTCGAAAGCCTCGACGGGGCGACCGTCGCCGCCTCGATGGATCCGACCGCGCTGGTGCAGGATCCAACGCCGGTGCTCACCCCCTCCCTGACCCCGTCGTCGACCGCTCCGGTCGTGATCGCGCAGGTCAAGGAAGCGCGACCTTGGCCGCTGTCGATGCTCGTGCTCATGTTCGTGGTGGTGACGGCCTTGGTCGCGGTGGGTGTGAGTCTGTTCGTCGGGGAGCCTTCCGCCCCCACGCGCATCGCTCCGATCACGCCGCCGAAGCCTCGGCCGCAGGTCGCGGTGCGGCCCGGCGTGGTCCCGGTGGAGACCCCCGAGGTCGCGGAGCCCGACGAACCGGATCCGGCGCCGCCGCCGCGTCGTGTCGTCCGCCCGACGAAGCGGCGCACGACGATGAAGCGGACGACGACCGCGCCCCCGGCACCGCCGACGCCGAAGCTCTCGTCCGAGCAGCGGCTCCGCGTGGTGCGTCGTCGTTTGTCGAAGCTCGTCGACCAGCTGTCCGAGGCCGACTTCGGACGGCTCGAGGATCGTTACCTCGCGTTGAGCGAGAAGGTGACGAAGGCCCCCGAGGCGCAGGACACCCTCGACGCGTTGACGACGCTCGAGCGCGAGACGAAGCGCCTGGAGAGGTCCGCGCCGTGAAGCGGTTCGTCGTGCTCGCCGCGGGGCTCGCCGCGTGCTCCTACGACATCGAAGGCGCCGGCCGTGCGCCCGCGCCGCCCGACGACGTCACGCAGGTCGCGCTCGTGACGTTGGACGACACCGGCGCGATGGTCCGCGCATCGGCGCTGTTCCCGCGCGGCGAGACGAACCCCTTCTCCGAGCCGATCGCCGTGCAGCCCGACGGGGTTCGCGAGCGCCTCGTCGGGTTCACCGACGCGCAGCTGTCGACGTGTTACGAGCTCGCCGAGGTCCCCGCGGACGATGACGTCCTGCAGGTCGCGCCTTCACCCGTCTTGGAGATGCCGCAGCCGGCGTGGGCGGCGGAGGGGGCGTGGACCGGGGAGACGATCGACTTCGAGGTCGTCGAAGACACCACCGCGTACACGCGCCCCGCGCTCGGGAACGGCTACGACGCGTGCCTCGCGTACGACCGAACGATCACCCGCCACACGACGACCGCGACGCACTCCGTTCAGTTCGTGCTCCAGCCTCCGAACCGTCCGCCGCTCGTCTTCGTGGGCAACGGTGACGGCTACGCGCTCGACCTCGATTCGTACACGCTGACGAAGGTGGTCGAGTCGCCCACGCGGTTCATCGGCGGGCACATCGATGACGACGGCGTCGTGTGGTTGATGCGTCGCAACGGGGCGTTCGGGTACCTCGACGGGCAGATGCAGTATCAGGTGACCGACCGCAACGGGCCCTGGGACACGCAGCGCCGCGTGTGGGCCGACGGCGTGGGGGCGGGCGACGACCTCGAGCTGTGGACGCTCACGTCGAGCGCGACGATGTACCACTACGTCGGCGGCACGTGGCGCGAGCTCTTTCAGGAGGACCCCATCCCGTCGATCGGGCGCCTGCTCTCCGCGGACGTTCATCACGTTCGCGAGGAAGGGGCGACCTACGTCGGGATGGACAGTCGCGCGTTCGTCTACCGCATCGTGGATGGTGTCCCGTCCTCGACGCCGGTCGGTGAGGGGCCGCTCGGTCCCCCGATCGCCTTCACCCCGACGCGTCGCTACGGGCTCGTGGCTTCGACCAAGAGCGGCGGGATCGTCCGACAGGTCGACCGTGACACTTGGGCCATCGCGTTGCAGGCCGACGTCGGGCGCAGGACACCGTGGATCTACGACTTCGATTACGGGATCGTCCTCGGAGCGACGGTGGGTTTCTTCCGCTACTGGGTGGAGGGGTTGGACAACTGCATGCTCGACCGCATCGCGGACAGCGAGATCGACGAGGTCATCCGCGTCGGCAACCGCGTCCTTCTATTCGAGATAGCCAAGCCCGTTACGATTGTCGTCGCCGAGTTCGACGCCCACCCGCTCGGGTGCAACGTCGGGATTGGCGAGCTCCAAGACGAGTAGGGTCAGCGTCGCGCCTGCGGCGACGGCGGCGGAGATCCACGCGACGTTCGAGATCGTGCCGTGGGTACCGGCTCGGTCGCTCAGCGCGTCGTACTCCGCCGGGCGGGTGATGCGTCCGTTGAGCTCGGACGAGGCGCTGTTGGCGCTGACCCCGAACCCGATCGCGGCGCCGCTCGCCGCGACGGTCACCCCGGCCGCCAACCAGATCGGCCACGTGGTGCGCTCGGGAGGGGGCGCCGTGACGACGGGCGGAGGCGGGGGCGGCGGTGCGACGCCCGGATCGAACGTGCGGCGCACGACCTCCAGCAGCGGAGGCCCGAAGTCCTCGCCGAGGGGGAGCGTCGCGCGTGCGGAGCGTAGCCGTCCGTTGCCCTCGATGTGATCGACGCGCACGCGCACCCGCCGCACGCCGCCGAAGATCTGCACGAACGCGATGTCGTCGGTCTTGGTGCGGCTGCGCACCGCGTCGATGCAACGGTCGTCGCGCGTGCACGAGCTCCACAGCATGGTGTCGCGAACCACGGCGCGTCCGCTGTGCGCGCTGATGTGGCGTGCGAGCGTCTCGACGATCCGGTCCGTGACGGCCGGCTCGACGTCGCGGACCTCGTCCACGCTGACCCCGACGGTCGCCCCGATGAGGAGGAGCCCCAGCACGTCGGCGCGGACGTTAACGCCATCCCGCCCGAAAAAACGAGCCGAATTCAGTTCGCGCAGTCGGCGAAGGCCATGTAGTTGGTCGACACGGTGTCCGCGACCTCGAAGCGCGGAGGCCCCAAGTCGTGTCGGATCGTCCCGACGTGCCACATCACGCCGCACCCATCGAGCGTGCGCGAGAGCGGGATCGGCGCCTGATTTCGCAGCAGGATCTCGGCGTCGACGGCGACGAGCTGCGCGCCGTCGTTCAGGAAAACGAACACGTCGTAGACCCCCGTCGAGCCGTTCTCCATCGAGATCTGCTCCTCGGCCGGACCGTTGGTCACGTCCCGGCTCAAGAACGGATCGTCGGCGTCCTCGCCGAGGGTGTTCCAGTCGATCGTGGGCGCTTCGAAGTGGCAGTCGTTCTCCTGCATGAACGGCAGGCCACCTTGCCGGACCAGGTGCAGATCGATGTCCGCCGACGCGACCCAGTCGATCGCAGCCACGAGGTCGACCTCCGACGCCGGGAGGTCGACGACCTCCGCGGTGACGGAGAGGACGGTTTGTTCGCCGTGCGTCGCGGTGATCGTGATGTCGGCCTCCACCGCGTGCGCGACGCCGCGCGCCCGAAACACCAGCTCGAACTGCAGCGTCGTCACGCTGCTCCCGATCGCCGGTGTCACCGAGGCGACGACGATCTCGCCGGAGTCGGAGACGATGCTCCCCACGCGATACGCGCCGGTCGCCGTGCAGGTCACCGGGATGCGCGCCTCGTCGCCGCGCTCGACCGGGCCGAACGCGAAGCTCGTCACCGCGCAGCTCAACGTGCCGGCCGCGACCGCCGTGCCGCGGACCTGGACGACGGTCTGGTCGCCGCCGTCGAGCAGGAAGCGCACGACCTCGTCGTACGCGCCGACGTTCAGCGGGGCGAAGCCGACCTCCGCGGCGATCGTGTCGCCGGGCTCGAGATCGGTCGCGGGGATCGCTGCGCCGCTCTCGAGCGAGGCGTCGAAGGGGGCGCGGCCGATGGCGCGCGCGAACCGTCCGGCGCGCTCGCCGCCGTTGGTCAGCGTGAGCGGCTGGGTGGCCCGCCCGCCCACCGCGACCTCGCCGAAGTCGACCGTCGTCGGGTTCGCGACGAGCACCGCGGGCTCGACGCGCTGGCCGACGCCGGCGAGCTCGAGCGGGATCTCCAGGTCCTCGGTTTGTACGAGCGCCATGACTTCGACCGGGCCCTCGCGGTCCGGACCGAACGTCGCCTCCAGCGCGACCGACGCGCCGCGTCCGACGATCGAGTTGCGCAACGACCCGCCGCCTTCGAGGCGGAGGCCGAAGCCGTCGGCGGGGGGCTCGTACTGCACGTCGAGCACCTGAAACCCGGTGCCGCTCGAGTTCGTGAAGCGCACGGGGATTCGTGCGACGTCGCCGATCGGCTGCGCGCCGAAGTCGATGCTGGGCGGGTCGAAGTATCCGCTCCCCGCGACGCGCGTCAGCCCGCCGGACTCTCCGGTGCACGCGGCGAGGGCCAAGGCAAACGGGAGGACGCGGCGCACGCGAAGAGTCTACCGCACGCTTGCGAAAGTTGGCGCTTCGTCATTCAACGTACGGGTGGTTCAGCTCGACGACCGTTTCATCGAGGCCGTCTACACCGTGACGCAGATGATCCCGAAGGGGCAGGTCGCGACGTACGGACAGGTCGCCACCTACGTGGTCTCGCCGCGCTACGCGCGCGCGGTCGGTCGCGCCCTGAAGCACCTCGACCGAAAGCGCGCGAAGGTCGTCCCGTGGCAGCGGGTGATCAACGCCTCGGGTCGCATCTCCGCGCGCGGCGACATCGAGCGCCCGACGCGGCAGCGCAAGCTCCTCGAAAAGGAAGGGATCGTCTTCACCGAGAGCGGGCGTGTGAACCTCGCGGTGTTCGGCTGGGCCGGCCCGCCGCCGACTTGGCGCCCCCCCTACGCGGACCCGGCGCCGGCGAAGAACCGAAGGCGCGCCGGCCGCACACGAACGGGCTGAGAACGCAGGTTTAACGGGCTCCGGTTGATCCGGCCGGGCCGTTGTGCTGTCTGATTCGGCCGTGGCGGACTTCACGCACCTCCACCTGCACACCCAGTACAGCTTCCTGGACGGCGCCATCCACATGAAGGAGCTCGTGCCGCGGATCGCCGAGCTCGGGATGGATGCGTGCGCCATCACGGAGCACGGGAACCTCTTCGGCGCGATCGACTTCTACCGACGCGCGAAGGGCGCGGGCATCAAGCCGATCCTCGGCTGCGAGATGTGGGTCGCGGAGAAGGGGCGCCTCGATCGAACGAAGGGCCGCAACACCCACCTCGTGCTGCTCGCCAAGAATCGCGAAGGGTACTCGAACCTCATGTACCTCGTGTCGATGGGGTACCAGGAGGGCTTCTATTACAAGCCGCGCATCGACAAGGACATCCTCCGCGAGCGGTCACGCGGGTTGATCGGGTTGTCCGGGTGCCTCGGCGGAGAGATCGCCGGCTCGGCGATGCGGGGTGATCTCGATCGTGCGCGCGAAGCGACACTCGAGTTCAAGTCGATCTTCGATCCCGAGGCGTTCTTCCTCGAGCTGCAGGACACCGGGCTCCCGGATCAGCGGATGGCCAACGACCACCTCAAGCAGCTCGCGCGCGACTGCGAGGTGCCGCTCATCGCGACGAACAACTGCCACTACAAGATGCGCGACGACGCCGCCGCGCACGACGTGCTGATGGCGATTCAGTACGGCAAGTCGCGCAACGACCCGACGCGCTTTCAGCGCAAGACGGACGCCCTCTACATCCGCTCGCCCGAGGAGATGCGCTCGCTGTTCCGCGACGTCCCCGAGGCCGTCGACAACACGCGGCGCATCACGGAGCTAATCGAGCTGGAGCTCAACCTCGGCAACCCGATGTTGCCGACGTTCGTCCCCGAGGACGGCTCGGACCTCACGTCCCACCTGATCGACCGCTCGTACAAGGGGCTGGAAGAGCGCTTCAAGGAGATGACGTACGCGGTCGATCGTGACCTGTACAAGGCGCGCCTGAAGGAGGAGCTCGACATCATCGTCGGCATGAAGTTCCCCGGCTACTTCCTGATCGTCGCGGACTTCATCAACTGGGCGAAGCAACACGACATCCCGGTGGGGCCGGGGCGTGGCTCGGGCGCGGGGTCGCTCGTCGCGTACTGCCTGCGCATCACGGATCTGGATCCCCTCCCGTACAACTTGCTGTTCGAACGCTTCCTGAATCCGGAGCGTGTGTCGATGCCCGACTTCGATGTCGACTTCTGTCAGGAGCGGCGCGGCGAAGTGATCGACTACGTCACGGACAAGTACGGCGCGACGCAGGTCGGGCAGATCGCGACGTTCGCGCAGATGAAGGCGAAGTCGGTGATCAAGGACGTCGCGCGGTGCCTGGAGGTCCCGTTCGCGGAGGTCAACGCGCTCACGAAGCTGCTGCCCAACACGTACAAGGACAAGAAGGGCAACACGAAGCCGATCACCCTGGAGAAGGCGATCGAGCTGGAGCCGAAGCTGCGCCAGCTCACCGAGGAGAGCGAGGTCTACAAGGAGGTCGTCGAGATCGCGCGCAAGCTCGAGGGCCTGTACCGGCAAGCGGGCATGCACGCCGCGGGAATCGTGATCGCGGACTCCAACCTGTGGGAGGTCGTGCCGATCTTCCGCGGCAACGACGACGAGCTCGTCACGCAGTTCTCGATGACGGACGTCGAGGACGCGGGCCTGGTGAAGTTCGACTTCCTCGGCCTCAAGACCCTCGACGTCATCTATCACGCCGAGCGCCACACCAACGTGCGGCTCGAGAAGGAGCTGAACGAGAAGGACATCGCGGCGCTCTGGAAACACCCGCACGTCCGGAAGACCCTGGAGACGAAGGAAGCGCTCACCGCCGCGGTGAACGACGGCACGGCGTACGTGGATCGTCTGAAGGTGCGGGACGAGGGCATCGACCTCACGCTGCGCTGTAGCCTGCTGCCGCTCGACGATCCGGCGGTCTTCAAGCTGATCGGCAAGGGCGAGACCCTCGGCGTCTTCCAGCTCGAGTCGACCGGGTTCCAGGAGCTGCTCAAACGACTGAAGGCCGACTGCTTCGAAGACATCGTCGCGGCGGTGGCGCTCTACCGCCCCGGCCCGCTTCAGACGGGCATGGTCGACGACTTCGTCGAGTGCAAGAACGGCCGTCGGAAGGTGAAGTATCCGCACCCGTTGCTGGAGGGGATCCTCAAGCCGACGTACGGCGGCTTCGTCTACCAGGAGCAGGTGATGCAGGCGGCGCAGGTCATGGCCGGCTACTCACTCGGCGGCGCGGATCTCCTCCGCCGCGCGATGGGTAAGAAGAAGGTCGAGGTCATGGCCAAGGAGCGCGTGAAGTTCACCGACGGGTGTGTGGAACGCGGCATCCCCGAGGACGAGGCCAAGGGCGTCTTCGACCTGATGGAGAAGTTCGCGGGGTACGGCTTCAACAAGTCACACTCCGCCGCGTACGCGCTGATCACGTACCACACGGCCTACCTCAAGGCTTACTACCCGGTGGAGTTCATGGCGGCGCTGTTGTCGACCGAGGTCAACAACACCGACAACATCGTCAAGTACATCGCGGACGCGAAGTCGATGGGCATCGAGGTGCTGCCGCCGACGGTGAACGAGTCGGAGCGCTCGTTCTCGGTGCCGGACGGGCGCATTCGTTTCGGGCTCTCCGCGATCAAGGGGCTCGGTGGGGCGGCGCTGTCCTCGATCCTCGACGCCCGCGACGAACGCGGTGCGTTCTCTTCGCTCTACGACTTCTGCGAGCGGGTCCCGCTGAAGCAGCT
Source organism: Deltaproteobacteria bacterium (assembly GCA_040218735.1). GTDB lineage: Bacteria > Myxococcota > Kuafuiibacteriia > Kuafuiibacteriales > Kuafuiibacteriaceae > JAUHYN01. Next base: position 65,962 of record JAVJQW010000023.1, on the reverse strand, counting down.
CAACAAGAAGACGCTCGAGACGTTGGTGAAGTCGGGCGCGTTCGACTGCTTCGAGCGACCGCGCGCGCAGCTCTTCTCCGCGTTGGACGGGGCGATCGAAGCCGCGAAGTCCACGCAGCGCGCGCAGGCGGCGGGGCAGGAGTCCTTGTTCGGCTCCCCGGAGCTCGCCGCGGCGATCAAGCCGCGCGAGGTCTACGACGACACGATCCGCGAGTGGCCCGAGCTGGAGCGTCTGAAGCTCGAGAAGCAGGCGATCAGCTTCTACATCACGGGGCACCCGCTCGACCGCTATCAGGACGACATGCGTCGGTTCTCCAACGCGACGATCTCGCAGCTCGAGAAGAAGGGGAACCGGGCCGAGGTCGTCATGGGTTGCGTCGTGACCGCGCTGCGCGAGCGCCCCCTGCGCGACGGCTCGGGCCGCATGGCGTTCATCACCGTGGAAGATCTGACGGGCGCCGTAGAGATGGCGGCGAGCGCGAAGGTGTTCGCGCAGTTCGAGGAGACGCTCAAGTCGGAGGCGCCGCTGCTCGTGAAGGCGTTCGTCTCGATGGGCTCCGACGATGACGGCAACCAGCGCCTCCGGGTCCGCTGCATGGAGGCGCGTCGCGTCTCGGACGCGCGTGAGGAGCGCACCCGTTCGATCGTCGTGACCGCGGACGAGAAGCGCTTCGACGACCGCACCTTGGTGGAGCTCAAGTCGATCCTCACGGAGCACCGCGGCACCTGCTCGGTGAAGATCATCGTGCACCTCGACAAGACCGCTGACGTGGAGATGAGGCTGCCCGCGAGCTTCATGCTCGCGCCGACGGACGAAGTGGTCGATCGGGTCGAGCAGCTCTTCGGCGTGGGCACCGTCCGGTTCTGCTGAGGGGTCAGCGCCAGTCGTCCGGGAGGATCGCGGCGATGGCGTCGTGGCGATCCGCGGCCGGGACGAGCCACACCTTGGCGCGTTTGATCGCGTACGGGCCGGTGACCTCCGCGAGGATCTTCGCGAGGCGTTCGAGCACGGTCGGGGTCTGCGCGTACTCGACGATCGGCGCGATCCGTTGGAGCGACAGATCGGTGCGGCGCGGGTGGTCGTTCATCGCCTTCAGCACATGGGCCTCGACCCACGCCTCGGGCATCACCTTCGCGACGTTGTGACGCGCCGTCTCGGTCCCGTGAAGCGTGAAGGCGGCGAGCCTCGACGCGTCGAGCGACTCGCCGTCGGGCAGGTGATCGGCGACGACGCCGAGCGCAGAGCACGCGACGCGACGCATGCTCTGGACCCATCGCTGCGACTCGACGTCCTCGCGCGTCGACGCTTCGAAGAACCGGTCGAGGAACGCCTCGGCCCACGCGAGCCGACGCACCGAGGGCGTCGTGCGCACGGCGTCCTCGAGCTCGGGCAGCTCGACCGGGCGATGGACACCGTCGAACGTCTCGGCGACCACGCCCAACCGCACGGCCGGCGCGAGTTGATCCCGCACGGCGATGACCCAGTCGGACAGCCCCAGCTTCAGGCGCGCCTGCCACGCGGGGACCGTCGCGCCGTCGACTTCCATCGGCGCGTCGATCGGTGTCGGAGGATCGAGCCCGAGCCACCGTCGACGCACGGCGACGGAGTCGGGGACACCGAACCGCACGAAGTGGGTGTCGAGCTCGCGTTCCGAGATGGCGGCGAGCAGGTCACGCTGGGCGTCGTCGAGATCGCTGGCGACGATGAGCTCGGCCGCGGGTTCGAAGCGTCGCTCCAATGCCCAGAACGCCCACCATCCGGCGCGCGGGTGGTCGACGTGCTCCGCGACGCGGCGACGCATGGCTTCGACTGCTGCGTCCTCGCCGCGCACGGCGAGCAGGCGGAGGAACGTCAGCTGGTCCGCCGAGCCGTCGCACCATGTGAACTCGGCGTCTTCGATGAGGCCGTGCAACAGGAGCGCCTCCGACTCCGCGCCGTCGTCGCGGTGATCGAGGAGCGCGATCCGCGTCGCTGCGCGCACGAGGTCGTCGTCGTCTTCGAGTCGTCGTTCCAGTGGCGCCCAGTCCGGCGACTCCGTGGTGCGGGCGAGGAGGCCGTACGCGATCGCGAGCGAGGCGGCCGCCGGGGCGCTCGACTCGGTCGCGAGCTGGTCGGCGATCGCGGCGAGGGAGGCTTCACGTTCGCTCGAAACGAACGCGAGCATCAACGCCGCGGCCGCGCGGACACGTGCGTCGTCGTCGCCGACCAACGCGGCGATGTCTGCGCGCAGCGACGCCCCGATCTGCGCCGCCCGTAGGCCGAGGCCGCTCTCGAACGCTTCGCCGATCGCGCCGTCGAGGCCGGCGCCGACGTCGTTGAAGTGCCCGGCGGTGTACGTGTCCGCGGCGAGTAACAGGACGGCGCCGCGTTGGGCTTTCGGGGCGGCGCTCGCCGCGATCTCGACGAGGCGGGGGAGGGCGTCGACGCCCGCGTCGGTCCAGACGCCGGGGGCGAATAGCAGCTCACGGAGCGCGCTCAGATCGCGGAGCCGTTTGTTCTCGCTGCGACTGGTCAGGCCTGCGAGGTGACCCGCGATCTTCTTGGCGTCGGACTTGGCCATCCGCAGAGTCTACGACGAATGTCCCGAACGGGGATCCCGGCGCAACGTCCGGTTGGGCTCGCGCGACGTACCCCGACAGCGATGCGATCGCTTCGACGCCTCTTGGTCTGTTTGCTCCTCGTCGCCTGCGGATCCGAGCGCCGAGACCCCGGGACGATCGTCCCCGGTCTCTGTGGCAACGGTGTCCTCGACCCTTCGGAGGTGTGCGACGGCGACGACCTGGGCGGCGGCACCTGCGAGGCGCTCGGCTTCGGACCGGGGACGTTGTCGTGTGCGTTCGGGTGTCGAGAGCACGACGTCACGGCGTGCGGCGCGGCGCCCTGCACGCCGGAGTGTGGCGCGCGTGTCTGTGGGCCGGATCCGGTGTGCGGGACGTCGTGTGGCGCGTGCACCGAAGGGAGCTGCGACGCGGCCGGGGCGTGTGTCGTCGTCGAAGGGATGTCGCCGCCGAGGATCCTCGACTTCTCCTCGGACGTCACCACGGTGCGCCCCGGAGGCGCCGTGGTGTTCTCCGCGATAGTGACCGACCCCGACGGCATCGACGACGTCATCGGAGGACAGCTCATCTCGGACGGCGCGACCTACGGGACCTTCGCGACGTCGGCGTCGGAAGGCGCCTACACGATCTCGCTCACGTGGAACCAGATGGACGCGGTGCGCACGATCGAGCTCGCGCCCGGCGGGGCGCCGCGGGTGTTCACCGCGCAGTTCTTCGACGTCGCAGGTCAACGGACCTCGCGCGACCTGGCGATCCAACTCCAATGTCACGACCCGGCGCTCGCGGCGTGCGGCGGCCGGTGTGTCTCACTCACTACGGACGAAGCGAACTGCGGCGGCTGCGGTGTCACGTGCTCCGCCCGCCAACCGCCGCGCTCGGAAGGCGCATGTGAGGTCGGCGTCTGCCGCTACAGCGTCTTCCACAACTCCGAGGTCTCGTGCCAGCAGTTCTGCGCGAGCGTCGCGCTCACCTGCGAGCCGCACCGCTTCCACTGTCGCGCCGCGACCGACGTGGTCGCCGGGTGCTTCGAGACGGAGGACGACATCGGCCGCCTCGAGACGTGCGCGGAGGTGCCGCCTTCGCTGGCGACGCGCTTCGACATCATCTGCCAGTGCCGCGGCTGAATTCGAATCAGAGCTGGTCGAGGAGATCCTCGATGCGGTCCGACATCATCTTCGAGCCCTGCGCGTCGGCGCGTTTGGCCCAGCGCATCGCGAGCTCGCGCTGACCGACGTCGGCGGCGCATCGCCCTCCGAGCCAGTAGAGCTTGGCGCGCATGTCGTTGGACCACAGGCCGGGGTCCGAATCGATGCGGGCGTTCAGATTCGTGACCGTCGCGAGCGTCGCGGGGCAGTCGCCGGCGACGAACAGGTCCGTCGCGTACTCGTAGGTGAGCTGCGGGTTGTCGGGGAAGGCGTCGACGAGGCGCTTCATCATCGCCGCGGCGTTGGTGTCCTTCGCGTCCGACTCGACGGTGAAGAAGTGACGAACGTATTGGGCGTCCGACCAGTAAACCGATTTGCCCTGGGCGAGTCGTTCGAGGGAAGTGCGTCCGAGGTTCGCGTCGCCGGAGAAGCCGGCGACCTGGAGCAGGAGCCGCATCCCCCACCCGGACTGCGACAGCGCCATGTTCACGACGCCGCGGGTGTAGTCGAGCGTGGCGTTGTTCGCGCCTTCGCGGCGTTCGAGCATCTTCACGGCGCCGCGGGTCTCATCGAGCGCGCGTTTGCGCTCACCGTCGTCGAGGAGGACACGCACGCGGCGGACGCGCGCTTCGATCGCGAGGTCGGCGAGGTGCGGCGTCTTCCGGTAGCGCTTCGCGAAGCTGAACATCGCGTACAGGCTCTTGCGGCGCGCTTCGAGGAGCTGCGGCTGGCGACCACCGACGGCGAGCGCCGTCTCGGCGAGCATCGCGCGCGTCCACACGGCGCAGGCCTTGTCCTCGACGTCGCCGCGGTCGAGCTTGGCGAGCTTCGCTCTCGCGCCTTCGAAGTCGACCGACATCACCGCCTGCGCGGCGTCCACGCAGGTCGAGCGTTCGTACCAGGGGCCCGATGCGGCGGAGGCGATCATCAGGCTGACGACGAGGCTCATGGCTCCTTCGTGTGCCGAAGACCCGCGGGTTTGTCACGCTCATGATCGAGCGCACGCACGACCGGCGCGTCGGAATGGGCGGCGAGATGGCGTCGTTCAGGGCGCGCGCTCGAGGAGCCACGTCTCGCCCGCATTGCCGCCCCACATGAGGACGTGGTCGCCGCGGTTCACCATCGCGTAGTCGTCGTCGCCCGGGGGCTCGGCGCCGACGACCTCGATCGGGCCCGGCCAAGCGTCCGTCTCCGCGATCGTGGAGGTGCTGGAGCGGACGCCGCCGAACGTAACGAGGTGCCCATCGAGGGCGCCGAGCGCGTTGTAGGCCCGGCCGGTCGCGAAGGCGCCGGCCTCGTCCCACTGCGTGCCGTCCCAGCGCCAGACCGCGGCGATGGCGGCGGGCGAAGAGCCGCCGTGCAGGTACGCGAACCCGTCGAGTGTGGTCATCGCGCTGTTGCGGAGGCCGGGTGGGCGCGGCGAGACGTCGCGGGCGTCCCAGTCGTCGTCTTCGAACACAAACGTGGTGGTGCTCCGCGCGAGGTCGTCGTCGAGTCCCGAGTAGGAGACGATCGTGTCGCCGACGATCGCCGCGCCGCCGCGTCGGATCTGTGGGGCGGAGGTCGCGGCGACGCGCGACCAGCTCGCGCCGTCGAAGGCCCAGGTGTCGGTGTGCACCGTAAGTCCGGAGGTGTCTTCGCCGAGGCCGCCCCAGAGGATCAGTCGTCCGCCGTTCGCCGCCATCATGCCGCCGGTGCGCGCCGGGGGTGTCGTCGCGGTGGTGACTTCGCGCCAGGCGTCGTCTTCGAAGATCCACGTGTCGCGCATGAACGTGCCGCGCCGAAAGCCGCCGCCGCCGAACAGCACCACACGATCGCCGAGCACCGCGATCGCGGGCTGGCCGCGAGGCGGAGGGCCCGCGATTTCGAGGCGTCGCCAGGCGACGCGCAGCGGAGCGCCGGGGCCGCCGTCGCGGACGTTGCGGACCGAGGGGCCCGCGTCGCGAACGGACGCGGGTTCGTTGTCGCCGCACGCCACGACGAAGACGAACAGCCCAGCCACCCAGGAGCGCATGCGGGTGAGGATAGGCCGCGTCGGCGCTGCGGACGAAACGTCTCGTCGCGGGATGTCGCGCGACCGGTCGCACCGCGCGCGTCGTCACGCTAGCATCGCGCGCCGATGACGCCCGAGCAGCCCGATGCCAAGCACGAGTTCCCCTGTCAGCAGTGCGGCGCCAACCTCGTTTTCTCACCCGGAGAGGGCGGGCTGAAGTGTGAGTACTGCGGACACGAGCAGTCACTCGGCTCCGAGGACGACCAACCGGTCGTCGAGTACGACTTCGCGCAAGCCGTCGCGCAGGCGCAGCGACGCCCCGCGCGGGACCTGGTGGAAGGGGGCCACGAGGTTCGGTGCGACGGGTGCGGCGCGCGGACGGTGCTGGCGTCGGAGGCCGGGCGGTGTCCGTTCTGCGATTCGCCGGTGGTGATGGTGCAGGACACCGAGGAGATCTTCACGCCGGAGAACCTGCTGCCGTTCCAGGTCGAGGAGAAGCAGGCGCGCGAGGCGTTCAAGAGCTGGGTGTCATCGCGGTGGTTCGCGCCGAACGATCTCTCGATGCGCGCGCGCCGTGAAGGCATGGACGGCGTCTTCCTCCCGTACTGGACCTACGACTCCGAGACGCGCACCTCGTACACCGGGCAGCGCGGCGAGCACTACTACGTCACCGAGGAGTACGAGGACGCCAACGGTGATCGGCAGACGCGGCGCGTACGGAAGACGCGCTGGTACCCGGCGTTCGGCACCGTGTACTGCTCGTTCGACGACGTGTTGGTGTCGGCGACCTCGGCGTTGCCGCGGAAGCTGTTGGAAGCGCTCGAGCCGTGGGACCTCGAAGCGCTGGTCGCCTACGCGCCGGGTTACCTCTCCGGCTTCCTCGCGAACCGCTACGACGTGGGCCTCGAAGCGGGCTTCGACGTCGCGGAGGATCGCATGGAGCCGGTGATCCGCAACCAGATCCGCCGCGACATCGGCGGCGACGATCAGCGGATCCACACCACGCGAATCCAGCACTCCGACGTGCGCTTCAAACACTTCCTCCTGCCGCTGTGGATCTCGAGCTTCCGCTACAACGACAAGGTGTACCGGTTCCTCGTCAACGCTCGCACGGGCGAGCCCGCGGGGGAGCGACCGTACTCGGCGGTGAAGATCGCGCTCGCGGTGATCGCGGGGCTGATCGTCATCGGGATCATCGTCTATCTGCTGCAGGGGAAGTAGGCGTGCATCGGACCGCAGCCGCTGGATGTTTATGGGCCACGTCGTCCCCCGTGCGAGCCCACTCGGCTTCAGGTCTTCGGCCGGAGTCCGACGACGTAGGGGAGGGCGAACGTGACGGGAGCGCAGAATAGGAGCCTCATCGACCTGCTCGAACGCACCCGCCGGATCGGGACCTGGGTCGTCGATGTCGCCAAGGCCGAGTGTCATTGGAGCGCCACGACCTACCAGATCCACGAGGAGGACCCTTCCAAGCGAATCGCGCTCGAAGACGGTATTCAATACTACGTGCCGGACGATCGTCCGACGATCGAGCGCTGCGTCGAGGAGGGGATCGCCAACCGGCAGCCTTGGGACGTGGAGCTGCGGATCCGAACGGCCAAGGGCAACGTCCGCTGGGTACGTGCGATCGGCGAAGCGATCGTCGAAGGGGACGAGGTCGTCGCGCTCCATGGCATGTTCGAGGACATCCACGAGCGCAAGATCCTCGAGCTCGAACGAGAGGCGCTCCTCGTTCGGATGCTGGAGGCCGAGCGCCTCGCACGGATGGGGCACTGGAAGCAGACCTTCGAGCCGGACGAGATCGAGTGGTCGCCCGGAATGTTCGCGCTCTTCGCCGCACCCACCGGGACGCCGCGAACCGAACCCGTCGACCTGTCGAAGGTCAGCGCCGAGGACGTCGAAGGTGTGAAGGCCGCGCTCCGCGCCGCCGGTGAGGGAGACCGCGGCACCGTCGAGTTCCGCGTCGAGCTCGACGGTCGCGAGAACTGGTACCAGATGGTCGCGTTCCCGGTGCCTGGTGGCCGTGGACCACGCGCGGTCGCGGGGGTGGTCAGCGACGTGACCGAGGCCGTCGAATCCAAGCTCGAGATCGATCGACTCAACACACGTTTGTTGGTCGCGCTCGAGGCGTCGGGCATCGGCGTCTGGGAGTGGAACGTCAAGACGGGGGGACTGATCTGGGATGCGCAGATGTACGCGCTCTACGGTCGCTCCGCGGCCGACTTCTCCGGCGCCTACGAGGCCTGGGAAAACGGCCTCCACCCCGCAGACAAGGAGCGGACCGTGGCCGAGCTGCAGAGCGCCGTCGAAGGCGGCGAGAAGTTCGACACACAGTTTCGCGTCATCTGGCCGGACACCAGCGAGGTCCGAACCCTCCGCGCGATGGGGAGTCTTCACCGCGGTCCCGACGGCGAGGTCGAGACGATGGTCGGCGCGAACTGGGACGTTTCGGACATCGTGCGCACCCGGGCCGAGCTCGAGCGGTCCAACCAGGAGCTCGCCGAGCTCGCACATCGGACCTCTCATGATCTCAAGGCGCCTCTGACGACGATTCGTCGTCTCGCCGCGTACGTCCTCGAGGACATCGGCGCCGGGGCCTTGGACGAGGCCACGCAGAACGTGGAGGAGGTCGGCCGGCAGGCGGCGGTCCTGGAGTCCATGGTGATCGGGTGCCTCCGCGCGGCGACGGCGGACGTCCATGATGTCGCGCTGGAGGCGGTCGACCTCTCCCAGCTCGTCGACCAGGTCGTCAGCAGTTTGGGGGCCCTGGCCGAACAGAACGAGGTGACCGTCGAACGCAGCGTGGAGACGAGGGACGCCTACCTCGTGCCGAGGTCTCGCGTCGTGCAAATCCTGTCGAACCTCGTGACCAACGCGATCAAGTATCGTGACCCGAGTCGGGAGCCCTCGCTCGTACGGATCGGTGTCCAGCGGCGGAGTGAGAACATCGTCATGGCGGTCGAAGACAACGGGGCGGGCATCCCGACCGACAACGTCGACGAGATCTACGCGATGTTCCGCACGCTGCACCCGAAAGGGACGTCCGGTGACGGGTTGGGGCTGTACATCGTCAAGCGTCAGGTCGAGCGGCTGGGGGGGGAAATTCGCGTCGAGTCCAGTCCCACCGGCACCCGTTTCGAAGTAGAGTTCTTCGCCAGGGAATCGCGATGACTTCGGCACCTGGAATCAACGTTCTCATCGTCGACGACAGCCGCCCGGACCGGTACCTCCTGCGACGTGATCTCTCTCGTACGAGCCTCGAAGTGTCCGTGCAGGAGTCCGCGGACGGTCAGGAAGCGCTCGACTTCCTCGTGGAGCACACGCGCAACAAGTCGAAGCTTCAACACGAGTTCCCCCCGGATCTCATCTTCCTCGACGTCAACATGCCGCGCGTCGACGGCTTCACGTTCCTGGAGCGCTTCAGTGCGCTTCGCAGGGAGCAGGAGGAGCTTCGAACGTGCGTCATCATGATGTTCAGCTCGTCCGAGCACCCGGCGGACCGTGAACGCGCGTTGGCGTATGACTTCGTGAAGGGCTACGTCATCAAGGGCACGACCTCCACCCAGGAGCTCGACGAGCAGATCAAGGCGGCGCTCTGACGGGCGCCCGCGCTACAGCCGGTTCTCGAGCCGCAGCGCCGCGTACTTCATGCGGCGCGCGCGATCCATCTGCCCGTCCTTCGCCAGCAGCACCGACAGCAACCGGAAGTGCCACGCGGCCTCCGCCCCGGGCGCACCCGCGGCGTAGGGGAGGGCGCGCACCGCGAGCTCACAGGCGTGGATCGCCTTTTCCCCGGTCTCCCCGGTGCGGACGCCCTCGACGCAGCGCTGGTACGACTCGACCTGGTCCGAGTACGACCACTCGTAGGGGTCCTGCACTTCGAACATGAAGATGCGGCGCCCGTAGCCGTCCTTGTCGAGCGCGGCGGGGAAGCCGCGGAGGTTGTCGAGCATCAGCGCGGTGCTGCCGATCGTCAGCGCGACGAGCCCGAGCATCAGCACGGACATCAGCTTCTGCGCGGTGACCGTCTTGCTGCCGCCGAGCGGCATGACGTACGCGAGCGCCGCGCCGGTGAGGAAGCCGCCGCCGTGCGCGGCGTTGTCGATGCCGCTGACGAGGAGACCGAACGCCGCCATGTAGATCGTCCAGCGGATCATCACCGCCTTCACGACGCGGCCCTCGGGGCCCTTGCGGATCGCGGCGAACAGCGTCGCGCCGATCAGCGCGCTCACCGCGCCCGACGCGCCCATGCTCCCGCCGCCGCGGCCGCCCATCCACTCGGTGTGGACGATGTAGCTGATGATCATCGAGGCGATGCCGCCGATGAAGTAGATGACCATCATCTTCTTGCGGTCGAACGCCTCCTCAACCAGCGGCCCGACGATCGTCAGCGCGTACATGTTGAACGCGATGTGCATCAGGTCGTGGTGCCCGAACATCGACGTCACGAACCGCCAGTACTCACCGAGGAAGATCCCCGCTGGGCTCGTGTTGCCGAACTGGTCGAGGCTGTAACCCGACATCGCGATCAACGAAGTCGGCCCCGCGAGCAGCCCCATCATCAGGTAGTAGAGGACGACGATCAGGAAGATGATCCCCGTCCCCGGCGACCCCGCGAGGTTCTTGGGGAGGAGGCTCTCGAAGATGAACCCCTCCAGCTTCGTCCCGTGCAGGTACGCCTTGCACTGCCGGCAGCGCGCGAGGTTCGGCGTGATCAGCGCGCCGCACTTCGGACAGGTGTCGACCGCCATCAGCTCGCCTTCGTCGACGTCGCCGTGGTGAGCGACTTCAGCACTTCGATCGTGACGGGATCGGTGGGGTGGATGCTCGGCGCAGTGAGGTCGACGTCGAACGCGTAGGCAACCTCCGGCTCGTCCCCCTTCTCGGGGAGCCGCGCGTGCACGCGCACGTGCCCGAGGCAACTGCTCATGATTTCACTTCGCCACGAGAACTCGTGCCGCTTGCGCCCGGGGTGTCGCGCGAGGAGCGCGTCGAGGAGCGTCTGCTGCCCGCCCTGCGGTTTGTAGCCCTTCACGAGCTCCACCGCCTTGTCGTGGTCACTCGAATCGAACCGCGACTGCAGCCACGACATCGTCGCGACGAGGACCCCCAGCATCACCACCGCGACCAACACGCGGTAGGTGTCGACGGCCCCTCGGACTGGCGCGCGCCCCATCGTCAGGGAGATTGGCGATTCGTGAGCAGTGCGTCGAGCGCCTTCTTCTGTTCGGGCGTGATTCGCGTCGGTTCGGGCTTCGATTCGGCCCGAAGACGCGTGTTGGCCTGCTTCGCGGCGTTGGCGAGGAGGTTCACCCGCGCCTCGGCTTCGGGCTCGGACTGCAGCTCGGCCGGGGGAACCTCGCGCACGGGGCGCTCGTCCTTCTTCTTCTTGGCCACCGCCTTCTTCGGCGCGGGCTTGGCCTTCTTGGGGTTGGCCTTCTTCTCGGCGGGCTTGGGATCCGGCTTCGCGGCCTCCATCAGCTCCGCCAGCCAGACTTTGCCGTGATCCCTCAGGTGGGCCGCCACCGAGCGCCCGTCGACCTGGACCGTCACGGAGGCGTACGCCAGACCGAGGATCGCGGCGGTGAAGACAAAATATCGAAGGAGCGACCGCACGTAGGGCATTATCGGGCAACGTAGGCGCCGCGCAACTTTTTGGGTGCCGTCCAGCGATGCTCTTCGACGCGGTTCCGTACCTGTTCTTCCTCGCGCTGGTGTTGCCGGCGAGCTGGCTCGTGCGCGGTCGGCCGCGACAGCTCCTCCTGCTCGCCGCGAGTTACCTGTTCTACGGCTGGTGGGACTGGCGCTTCCTCGCCCTCATCGCGCTGTCGACGGTGATCGACTACGTCTGCGCGCGCCGCATCGAAGCCGCGCACGAGGACGACACGTCCGGGCGCGGGTACGTCGTCTTCTCCGTCGTCAGCCAGCTGTTGATCCTCGGTTACTTCAAGTACGCCGGCTTCTTCGTCTCGAGCATGCAAGAGGGCTTGCAGATGCTCGGCGTCGCGACCGAGCCGCTGCACCTGTCGATCGTGCTCCCGGTCGGCATCAGCTTCTACACGTTCCAGACGATGAGCTACACGATCGACGTCTACCGGCGCGCGCAGCCCGCCGAGCGCGATCCGCTCCGGTTCGCGTTGTTCGTGGCGTGGTTCCCGCAGCTCGTCGCCGGTCCGATCGAACGCGCGAGCCGGCTCCTCCCGCAGCTCGACGGCGAGCGGCGCTTCGACCCGAAGCTCGCCGCGGACGGCGTGCTCCTGATCCTGTGGGGCCTCACCAAGAAGATGCTCCTCGCGGATCGTGCGGCGGTGATCGTCGACCGGGTCTTCGACGCTCCGGCCGGCACGTACGGCGCCATCGACTGGTACATCGCGGCGCTCGCCTTCGCGATTCAGATCTACGGTGACTTCTCCGGCTACACCGACATCGCGCGCGGCACGTCACGGCTGTTCGGGGTGGAGCTCACGCTCAACTTCCGACACCCGTACCTCGCGATCGGCCCGCGCGACTTCTGGCGGCGCTGGCACATCTCGCTGTCGCGTTGGCTGCGCGACTATCTCTACGTTTCCCTCGGCGGGAACCGCGGCGGCGCGTGGCGAACGCGGCTCAACCTCTTCCTCACGATGTTGCTCGGCGGCCTCTGGCACGGCGCCGCGTGGCACTTCGTCGCGTGGGGCGTCTACCACGGCGTGCTGCTCGGCATCGAACGAGCGCTGGGGATCGCCAAGACGGAGGAGCCGCGCCTCGGTGTTCGCGTCGCGCGGGTGTTCGTGATGCTCCAGCTGACGGTGTTCGGTTGGGTGCTCTTCCGCATTCCGTCGCTCACGTTGCTCGGCGACATCTTCGGCAGCTTCGGCAAGGCGCCGAGCGCCAAGGCCGGCGAGAGCGCGCTCGCGCTGATCCCGCTCGTGATCCCCATGGTGATCATGCACGTCGTCCAGCTCCGCACCGACTCGATGGAGGTGTTCGCGAACCGCCGCCCCGCCACCGCCTACGTCCTCGCCACGACGATGCTCGTCTGCCTGCTCACCTTCTTCCTGCGCACGCGTGTGCAGTTCATCTACTTCCAGTTCTGAAGGGCGCGCGATGAAGTGGGTGAAGCAGTGGTGGTGGCTCGTGTTGGCGCTCGTGACGTTCGTCCTGTTCGATCGCGCGCTGCACCACTTCTACATGCGGTGCACGCCGAACGACGCCGTCGTGCGCGGTGAAGCCTCGCTCGACGCGCTCGACCTGCACCCGGAGATCGAGCTGCTCGTGATCGGCGACAGCTCGGGCCGGTGGGGCGTCAACACGAACATCCTCACCGAAGAGCTCGGCGTGCCCGCGTGGAACATCGCGACCTTCCACGGCGCGTTCCCCAGCCAGGTCACGCTGATCGAGCGCGCGATCGAGCGCGGCACGGCTCTGAAGTCGGTGCTGATCGTGCACACCGAGAACGGCCAGGCGAAGTACATCGATCACGAAGGCCCGGAGATCACACTCGCGTACTTCCTCACGCCGTACGCGGTGCGCTTCTGGTACGGGCACGACCTCATCGACGCGTCGACCGCGCTGGAGTGGACGTGGGCGCTCGCGTCGCCGTCGTATCGCGACGGCAAGGGCATCGAAGCCTTCGTCCTCGACCTGCGCAAGACGTCGATGCAGCAGCTGCAAACGCGCTACACGGCGAGCGCGCAGCAGCGGATCGATCACTTCGCGAATCGCGGGCACTCACGCGGCGTCGGCAAGAACGGCCCGGGCATGGGTGACTTCAACTACTTCATCCAGGTCGTGTTGCAGCAGCCGTGGAAGTTCGAGAACCACCCGGACGTCGACGAGTGGAACGAGCGCCTCCTCGAAATCACGGACCGGCACGGCATCAAGGTGTTCTTCGCGCTCACGCCGCGCATGGAGAAGATCCTCGCGCACCAAAAGTGGCCGGAGCGCGTCGGGCAGCCGGTGCGGGACTGGGCGAAGGGGCTGAACGCCCAACACCCGACCTTCGAGCTGCTCGCCCCGGACCCCTTCGCCGCGAAGGCCGACGAGTTCTACGACACGGCCGACCACCTCAACGCGAAGGGGGCCGAGCGCTACTCGCGGTGGATCGTCGCCCAGCTCCGCGGGCGCCTCTGAACCGTTACCGCGCCCTCGCGTCCGTTTCTCGCGGGTAACGGCGCGCCCGTCCGTGCTGCGATCGCGGCGTGGCATCCCCTTTGATTCGTAGGTCGGTATGCGTATCCATCACCTGTCCAATTCGGACGTGACCACCGCGCCGCGTGAGATGAGCCTGCTCGCGGCCGCCAAGCTGATGCGCGAGCGGCACGTCGGGGACGTCGTCGTCATCGAGCAGCGCGGGGCCGCTCAGCTCCCGGTCGGGATCGTCACCGACCGCGACATCGTCCTCGGCGCGATCGCGCAGGGCATCGACGACCTCGCCAAGGTTCACGTCGGCGACCTCGCCCCGTCGCCGTGCCACGTCATCGGGCGCGATGACCGCATCGAAAACGCGATCGACATCATGCAGCTCCACGGCGTGCGTCGCCTGCCGGTGGTGAACGACCGCGGCGAGCTGGAGGGCATCGTGACCTACGACGACGTCGTGTCGTGGATGCTCTCCACGCTGTCGTCGCTCTCTCGATCGTTCACGAAGCAGCGACGTCGTGAGGAGATACGACGGCCTTGAGCCGTTGTCGGCAGAGCAAGTCCGCGGTGCCTCCCATCGCAGGCGGCGCCGCGTGGTCGCCTGACGATTGTCAGGCCGTGAGGGCGCGGAGGCGGGCGAGTTTGCCGGGGGCCTCGCGGATCGGGAGGCCGAGGCGCTCGAAGATCTCGCGCAACCAGGCTTGCACCGCGTCGCGCGTCGCCTCGTCCGCGGTGCCCGGGATCTCCAGCTCCGTTTCGTAGAACACGCCGTGCTCGGCGTAGTCCGTGCGATCGATCTCCACCGTCAGCTCCAGCCCGGCCACCGAGACCGGGTACTTTCGCCGCTCGTTGTTCGTCTCGCCGGTGCGCTTCAGCGGGAGGCCCGCGCAGATGTCCTGCACCGTCTGGGCGAAGACACCCTCCGGGGTCTCGTCGAGCGCCGCGAGCAGGTAGGGCAACGGATCCTCGCCGTCCAGGATGGCTTCGCGCGCGTCGTCGTCGACCTCGACGTCCGGCGTCTCGGGGCGCGCGACGTACCCCGCGGTGTCGTCGCGCGGGCCCTTGATCGCGAGCCGGTTCCTGTCGTCCTCGACCCGCAGTCGGACGCTCCAGCCCGCGGCGGCCAGACGGTGCTCCGCGTCGAAGTAGACGTTTCGCTGCCGCACGACCTTCGCAGGTGTCCCGCCCAACGCCGCCTCCAGCTGCTCGAGGCCACGCTCGTCGTCCACTTCCCACTTCAGCTCGACTTCGCGGTTCGGCACACCTGCCCATAACGCGCGGGCCGTCGACTTGCGAGTCCGGGCTTCGGCTGGTAGCGCCAGAGGGCACGATGGCGATCGAATTCACGCTGAACGGGCAGCGAATATCGGCGTCGGACGTCTCGCCGACGATGACGCTCCTTCAGTACCTGCGCGGTCCCCTCGGGGAGACCGGCACGAAGGAGGGCTGCGCGGAGGGCGACTGCGGCGCATGCACCGTGGCGATCGTGGATCCGGACGCGCCGCAGGGCGCGACGTTCCGCGCGGTCAACAGCTGCCTCGTCCTCCTCCCCATGGTGCACGGCAAGGACGTCGTCACCGTGGAAGGGCTCGCCGACGGTGCGCCGCACCCGGTACAGGCGAGCCTGGTCGAGAAGCTCGGCTCGCAGTGCGGCTACTGCACGCCTGGCGTGATCATGTCGATGTTCGAGGCTTGCTACCGCAAGGACCTCGACGAACCGTGGAAGCTCGACGATCAGATGTGCGGCAACCTCTGTCGCTGCACGGGGTACCGACCGATCCGCGACGCGACCGAAGCGATCGCCTCGCTCGCACCCTCCGATCGGTTCGCCGCCGCGCTCGAAGCCGCGCAGAACAAACGCGGCGTCCCGAGCTACGAACACGGCGATCAGAAATTCTTTGCGCCCGCGACGTTCGACGAGCTGTTCGACGTCCTCGACGCGCACCCCGACCGCGAAATCGTTTGCGGTGGGACGGATCTCTCGCTCCGCGTCACGAAGAAGTTCGAGCGCCTCGGGACGGTCGTCTCGCTGGAGGGCGTCGAGACCCTGCGCGGTATCGAACGGACCGCCGACGTGTGGCGCATCGGCGCGACCACCCCTCTCGCGGATCTGGAAGACGCGGCGCGCGACGGCCTCGAACCGATCGAGCGCATGCTGCGTTTCTTCGGCGCGCGGCAGATCAAGAACCGCGGCACGATCGGCGGCAACCTCTGCACGGCCTCGCCGATCGGTGACCTCGCCCCCGTGCTCCTCGCGCTGAACGCGACCGTCGCGCTGGTCTCACGCGCGGGTCGACGCACGGTCCCGCTCAGCGCGTTCTTCCTCGGTTATCGCCAGACCGCGCTTCAGAAGAACGAGATCCTGGAGGCGGTCCTGATACCCGCGATCGAGGACGACGCGCGTGTCGGCGCGTACAAGGTGTCGAAGCGCCAGGAGCTCGACATCAGCACCGTCTCGCTCGGCGCGTACGTTCGGCTCGACGACGCGAACACCGTCGAGGAGGTGCGCCTCGCATTCGGCGGGATGGCGGCGACGCCCGTGCGCGCCGCGAAGGCGGAGGCGGCGCTCGTCGGGGAGGCCTGGACGGAGGAGAACGTCGACACCGCCGTGAAGGCGATCGACGCGGAGCTCACGCCGCTCGACGATCACCGCGGCTCGGCGTGGTACCGCAGCACCGTCGCGAAGAACCTCGTGCGCGGTTTCTACTTCGAGACCCTCTCCCAGGCGCGCCCGCGCCTGGTGCACCGGCCCGCGGCTACGGTGGTGCTGTGATGAGCGACGCAAAGAGCCCTCTGCATCGCCCGGCGATCCACGAGAGCGGGCATCGCCACGCGAGCGGCGCCGCGATGTACGTCGACGACCTCCCGCCGCCGCGCGGGATGTT
Organism: Deltaproteobacteria bacterium; assembly: GCA_040218735.1. Taxonomy (GTDB): domain Bacteria; phylum Myxococcota; class Kuafuiibacteriia; order Kuafuiibacteriales; family Kuafuiibacteriaceae; genus JAUHYN01. The sequence continues at coordinate 49,259 of JAVJQW010000023.1, read as the reverse complement.
GGTCGGACAGGTGCTCCCGTCGCCCGTCGCGCGCGGGACGATCCGTTCGCTCGACGTCGACGACGCGCTCGCGATCGACGGCGTCTTCGCGGTGATCACCGCGAAGGACATCCCGGGTGAGAACGACATCGCGCCGTTCACCCACGACGAGGAGCTGCTCGCGAAGGAGGAGGTCTACTGCGTCGGCCAGGCGGTCGCGCTGATCGTCGCGGAGTCCTACGAGAAGTGCCGCGAGGCAGCGGCTGCGATCGAGCTGATCGTGGAGCCGAAGCCCGCGTTGCTCGACCTGAAGGACGCGATCGCCAAGGAGGCGTTCATCACCAAGCCGCACGAGATGCGTCGCGGCGACGTGAAGACGGCGCTCGCCGAGGCGCCGGTGAAGATCGAAGGGGAGATCGACACCGGTGGGCAGGACCACTTCTACCTCGAGTCGCACGTGTCGCTGGTGATCCCCGGCGAGGACGACACCTACCAGGTGTACGCGTCGACGCAGCACCCGTCCGAGGTGCAAGCGAAGGTCGCCGAGGTGCTCGGGCTCGCGCGTCACCACGTGGTGGTCGAGACCCCCCGTATGGGCGGAGGCTTCGGCGGCAAGGAGACCCAAGGGGCCCACTTCGCCGCGCTCGCGGCGCTGGGGGTGCGTGCGACGGGCCGGCCCGTGAAGGTCTGGCTCAACCGCGACCAGGACATGACGCAGACCGGGAAGCGTCATCCGTTCCATTCAAAATATCGTGCGGGGTTCTCGAACGAGGGGGACCTCCTCGCGCTCGAGGTCTACACGTACTCCGACGGTGGTTGGAGCGCGGATCTCTCGCAGGCGATCCTCGACCGCTGCCTCTTCCACCTCGACAACGCGTACTACGTGCCGGCGCTGTACTTCCAAGGGCGCGTCGCGCGTACGAACAAACCGTCGAACACCGCGTTCCGCGGGTTCGGTGGGCCGCAGGGGATGGCGGTCGTCGAAGAGATACTCAACCGCGCGGCGGAGCGGTTGGGCCTGGACCCGGCGGACGTCCGCAAGCGCAACTACTACGGCGACGCGCCGCGGAACCGAACGCCCTACGACCAGGAGGTCTCGGAGTGCCGCCTCGAGCGCATCCACGATCAGCTCCTCGACGACGCGCGGTACCACGAGCGCCGTCAGGACATCGCGCGGTTCAACACGTCGTCGCGGTTCGTGAAGCGCGGCATCGCGTACCAGCCGGTGAAGTTCGGCATCTCGTTCACGAACGCGATGCTCAACCAGGCGGGTGCGCTCGTCCTCGTCTACGCGGACGGGAGCGTGCAGGTGAACCACGGCGGTACCGAGATGGGGCAGGGCCTGCATACCAAGATGATCGCGGTGGCGGCGCACGAGCTCGGTGTGAAGCCCGAGCGCATCCGGTTGATGAACACCTCGACGGACAAGGTGCCGAACACTTCGGCGACGGCGGCGTCGAGTGGCTCGGACCTCAACGGCGCGGCGATCAAACAGGCGTGTGAGCGGTTGCGCTCGCGGCTCGGACCCGTGGCGGCGAAGCTCATCGGGTGCTCGGAGCTGGAGCCGCTCCGCTTCGAGGACGGGCGTGTCTCGTCGGGTGAGCGCGCGGTGTCGTTCGAAGACGTCGTCGCGCGGGCGTACGCGGATCAGGTCTCGTTGTCCGCGACGGGTTACTACCGGACGCCCGACATCGAGTACGACCCGAGCGTCGGCAAGGGGAAACCGTTTCACTACTTCGCGTACGGCGGCGCCGTGATCGAGGTGGAGGTCAGCGGGCTCACGGGCGAGCACAAGGTTCGGCGGGTCGACATCCTGCACGACGTGGGTGATTCACTCGTGCCGACCATCGACCGCGGACAGATCGAAGGTGGGTTCATCCAGGGGCTCGGTTGGCTCACGTGTGAGGAGCTCGTCTGGGGCCCCGCTGGGGACCTGAAGACGCACTCCCCGGACACGTACAAGATCCCCGCGATGTCCGAGGCGCCGTTGGCGTTCGACGTCCAGCTCCTGCAGGGGGCACCGCAGTCCGACGTCGTGCACGGGAGCAAGGCGGTCGGAGAACCACCGTTCATGCTCGCGATCGGGGTGGTCACGGCGTTGCGTCACGCGGTCGGTGCGTTCGGTTCTCGCGAGGTCGAGCTAGCCATACCGTGCACACCCGAGGCGGTCCTGCGCGCGATCGTGGCCGTATCCTAGAGAAGACTCGGCGGCGGCGGTCGTTTCGTGGAGCGCTGGCTCGTTATGGATTAGGCTGCCGGACGCCGATGACTGCGGGGCAACAGCTCGGTTCGCTCCTGATCGACATGGGTTTCATCGACGCGGCTCAGCTCGAGTCCGCGCTCGAAGAGCAACAGCGATCCGGCATGCGCCTGGGCAAGATCCTCGTTCGTGCGGGGGTCATCACCGAGGAGCGCCTCGTCCACGCGCTGTCTCGTCAGCTGGGGATCGAGCCTTGTGATCCGATCATGACGCCGATCCACGAGCGCGTGCTCGCGCTCGTGCCGGCCGCGCTCGCGTTCAAACATCACGTGCTCCCGATCGCGCGCCAGCGCGAAGACAGCCGCGACTGTCTCTATGTCGCCACCTCCGATCCGCTCGACAAGACGGCGCTGCAAGCGCTGCGGGCCGTCGTGGGAACGAACACCCGCGTGCGGTGGATGCTCGCGGGCGAGACGGAGATGGAGCTCGCGCTCGCGCGTCACTACGGTGAGGCGCCCAAGCCTTCGAGCGACATCCCCGTCATCCAGGGGCGCCCGGTCTCGGGGCCCGTCGAACGGGCATCGGCGTTTTCCACGCCGCCGCGCGGCGTGTCGCCATCGATGGGGCAGTCGACCGCCGACATCGCCGCTGCGCTCTCCGTTGCGATGGGCGAGACGCCGCTGCCGGCGTCGCGGATGCAGTCGATGGGGTCGAAGGACCTCCTCCCGCTGTCCTCCGGCGAGACGTCGGACGACATCCTCATCGCGGAGGACGTCGTCGAGTCCGGCGCGTTCCCGGCGGTCAACGAGCTCGTCGACGCCGTGCATCGTCCGCCGGAGGTGAACCTCGACGACGCGCTCGCCGCCGCGTTCGACGAAGAGGTCCGATCGGCGCCGCCGCCCCTCGCCGAACAGGCGACGCAGCAGTCCGGTCTGTCTGCGTCCTCCCCGTTCGTCGGTGATGCGTCGTCGCGGGATCCCGCGGACGTCGCGATCGACGAGGCCTTCGCGGGCCTGACGTCCGAGGCGGAGTCGTCCAACGCGGCGGTCGACGCGGCGCTCGCCGGAATCTCGACCGACCCGGGCGTCGCGCCCGAGGCGCCGGGCGACGACGACGCGTTCCCACCGCCGGAGCCGCTGGGCGCGTTCGCCGGGGTCGACGAGCCGCGCGGCGCGACGAACGGCACCGTCGATGAGGCGCCGACGAGCATCCCCGAGCCGACGGCGCCCGAGCCGGCGGCCCAGGACGTCGATACGGGGCCGAGCTGGGGTGACCTCCTCGATCCCGCGTTGTCCTGGGGCTCGAGCTCGACGCCGACGTCGGCGCCGACCGGAGCCCCGACCGAAGACTTCGAGATCCCCGAGCCCGCGGACAGCGCGCTGCCGACGATGATCGCAGAGCCGGAGCCGCAGGGCGTCGACACCGTCGACGCTTCGCCCGAGGTCGGAACGCAGACGGTCGACGCCGAGGTGCCCGAAGGCCTGTTCGGTGCGCCGGGCGAGATGATCGGCGCGCCGGGCGACGATGGCGGCGCGACGAGCTCGCCGCAGTTCGGTGGCTCGGCGGAGGTCCCGCCCGCGGACGCGGTGCCCGAGGTGCCGGCGGACCTGGCGAGCACCGTGTCTGCAGAACGCGTTACGCCAGACTTGGCGAACACGGTGACGGTCGACCGCGTGCAGCGGCCTTCGGCCGGGGCGCCAGCGTCCAACGAGGCAGAGATCGCCGCGCCCGGGGACGTCGACGCGGCGGTCGTTCGCGCGCTCGCCGACGTCGGCGCGGAACCGTCGCGCGGCGGCGCGGGCGCCGAGCCGAGCCCACTCGACGTCGGCGCAGAGTCGGCCGCGGCTGCGGGGGCCGACGATGATTCGGCGGATGACGGGGCCTCCCTCGCGTTGCACAACGAGCCCCCGGGTGGTCATGACGGCACGCCGGAGGCGCTCGCGCCGGTCGCGGCCGAAGTCGCTGCCGACGGCGAGGGGCCGCGCTCGGATCCCCCCGAACCGATCGCGAGCGAGTCGGCCGAGGCCCACGACGCCTCGGCGCCGAGCGCCCACGCGCGGGCCGATGCCCACGACACCTCGGCGCCCGAGGCAGCGTCCCACGACGCCTCGGCGCCGAGCGCCCACGCGCCGGTCGAGGCCCACGACACCTCGGCGCCCGAAGCAGCGTCCCTAGACGCCTCGGCGGCGAACGCCCACGCGCCGGCCGAGGCCCACGACACCTCGGCGCCCGAAGCGGCGTCCCTCGACGCCTCGGCGCCGATCGCAAGCGAGTCGGCCGATGCCCACGACACCTCGGCGCTCGAGGCAGCGTCCCACGACGCCGCGGACGAGGACGCCCCGCGCCGGGACGTGCCGCCGCCCGCCGACGTGGCGACGCTTCCGGACCCGCCCTCCAAGGGCGCCGCTTCGCTCCCGCACGACGCGGACGCGCCGCGCCCGCTCGGCGCGGACAACTTCGTTCAAGCGGAGCCGGACGTGGCCGCCGCTGCGTCGCCCGCGCTCGGTCGCGGGGAGCCGAACGAAAACGCCGCGTCGACGGACGCGCCGCGCCCGCTCGGCGCGGACGCCGTCGTGCACGCGGAGCCGGACGCCGCCGCTGCTTCGACGGACGCGCCGCGCCCGCTCGGCGCGGACGCCTTCGTGCACGCGGAGCCGGACGCCGCCGCCGCGTCGCCGGACGCGCCGCGCCCGCTCGGCGAAGACGCCTTCATCAACGCGGAGCCGAACGCGGGCGACGCGCCGCTCCCGCTCGGGGCGGACGCCTTCGCGCACGCCGAGCGCGTGCTGGATCCCGACGCACCCGTGCCGCTGCCCGCCGAAGCGCTGGTCGAGGCGCCGTCCGACGCGGACGACCTCCCCGACGCGTCGGAGGACATCGAGCTCGCGGAGGTCGCGGAGGGGCCGCCGACCGGGGAGCACGTGCGCGCGCTCGTCGAACAGTTCGCCGCCGGCGCTGCCCTGGACGACGAGGACACGATCGTCGTCATGCGCGCGCTCGCCGCGGCGCTGCTCGAGGCGGGGCGTTTCGACGACGAGCACCTCGCCGCGCTCATCCGACGGCTCACGCCGCCGGTCACTTGACGAAGATCGTCCGGCTCTCCAACCGCTTCTCGTAACCGAGGCTCTCGTAGAGCCGAAGCGCCGCTTCGTTGTCGTCGTTGACGAGGAGGAACGCGCGCGGGCTCCGCTCGAGGACCCAAGCGGTCACCGCGATGGTCCCCGCGCGACCGAGGCCCGTGCGGCGCCGCGTCGGGACGGTGTAGATGCCCTCGATCTGTCCGCCGACCTTGGACAGCGCCGACACGTTGCACTTGAACGTGACGCGCCCGCCCTCCTCGAAGAGGAAGTCACGCCCGCGCTTCACACGATCGTGAATGCGCGAGCGGAACAGCGCCGGGTTCCGCGACTGCGGATCGTCGCGCGCCTCTTCGCGTGCCATCGCGGCGGAGGCTTCGACGAGCTGATCGAGGTGTGTGTCGCTCGCGCGGACGAGGGTGTGTGAAGTGGTGTCGGCGAAGCTCCCGGCGCTCACGGAGTAGCCGAGCTGGTTGCGGTCGATCCGCGCCGTGAAGCCGAACGGCTGAATGCGTCGCCACAGCGAAGCGACCAACGTGCGCTCGCCGACGATCACCCGCACCGCCGTCGGGTTTCGGCGCGCGATCTCCACGAGGCCGTCCAACCCGTCCGCCTGGGAGGAGACCGGGAGCACGATGCCCGTGTCGGAGATGTAGACGAGGCCCTGAATGGCGCCCTCGTCGTCGATGTCGGCGAACAGCCACGCGCGCGGCGCACGCGGGTCTTCGGACAAACCTCCGTCCTGAATCCACCCCGCCAGGAACGTCGTGCGATGCGGGCGCCGTTGGCAGTAAGCGAGCGCGATCTCTGCATGATCGGGCCCGAGCTGTACGAGGTGGTGCGTGCCCACGAGAACGCCCCCATACACCCCCACGGCGCCCCCTGGCGCAACCGATCTTTTTGGCGCAACCTCGAAGGACGGGTTGCCGACAACCCTATCGAGACGATGCACGTCCTGCGTTCGGTGCTGGTCTTCACGTTCGCCGCGGTCCCCGTGGTCGCGCACGCGAACGACCTCGCGGAGGCGCTCAACTTCGCGGCCGACGTCATGGGTGACGACATCGTCGTCGGCTACGAAGAGTTCATGGACTGGGACGAGACCGAGGCGCTCGGCATCCTGCTCGCACGCGATGTCCGCCCGGGTGCGCCGCCGGACTCCTACTTCGAGCCGGACGTCATGGAGCCGCCCGGCAAGAAGCCGCACTTCGCGACGCTCGGTCCCTCACGCTCCAACTACTCGGCGCTCGCTCCGTTCATCGAAGAAGCGTCACGGGCCACGGGGCTCCCGGCCGCGCTGATCGACGCCGTCATTCGCACCGAGTCCGGTTATCGGCCCAACGCCGTCTCGAGCGCAGGCGCGCGGGGGTTGATGCAGCTCATGCCCGCGACCGCCGCCGAGGTCGGCGTGCGCGATGCCTTCGACCCGCGCCAGAACATCATGGGCGGCGCGCGGTACCTGCGGAAGATGTTCGACCGCTTCGGTTCCCTGAAGCTCGCCGTCGCCGCGTACAACGCCGGACCCGCCGCTGTCGCCCGACACCGCGGCGTCCCGCCGTTCGCCGAGACGCGCCGCTACGTGAAGGTCGTTCTGACCCGCTACGAAAAGTCTCCGATTCGCGTTCGCTGAGCTACGCTCGCCGCGCATGACCAGCTCCGAGGACATGGCGCGTCTCTACGCGCGCCTCACCCAGCCCGATCTCCGTCGCCTCACCTACGTCGTCCAGGTCGGCCTCGACCACGGCCTGCAGGTAGGGCTGAACCAGGTCGCGCGCCTCGGGGGGGAGCTCGCGCTCATCGACCTCGCCTCGACCGCCTATCACGACCGAGAGCTCGACGCGGCGACCTGGCGTCGGCGCATCGTCGGTGCGATCGCGCCCGGGCAGTCGATCGAAGCGCAGGTGGAGCGCGCGGTGTACCTCGGCCTCCCCGCGGTGATGCTACCGCTGTCGAAGAAGACGACCACCGCGCAGCTCGCGGCGATCGCGTCGCTGATCGAGCGCGGACCGGCGCACGCCTGGTTGCTCGTCCCGTGGTCGGAGGCCGGCTGGTCGCTCTACGACGACGCGCGGTGGTTCTTTGCACATCACTCGCGCGTACACGTGGCGCTCGACGCGACGAAGCGCCCTCCGTCCAAGGGCGTCGTCGAACGATGGTGCGCCGAGCCGGTGGAGCTCGTGGTCGCGTCGAAGGCGTGGCCGGCGTTCGAGCGGTTGTTCCGGAGCTTCGGCGAACGTGTGCTGCTCACGGACCCCGAGCAGCGCAACGACCTCGACGAAGCCTATCGCGCGGCGTGGGCGGGGGTGTCTGCGCAGCACCACCACGCGGCGGCATTTGCCAACGCCCCGATCATCCCGGTCGAGCCCCTCGGCGACGACATCCCGAGCGCGACGTACGAGGTGATCGAGAGTGACCCGGTGAAGTACCGCGCGTACCACGAGGCCGCCCTCGCCGTGCTTCGTGATCGCCCGGACGACACACACGTCGTCGTCGCGGGGGCGGGGCGCGGTGGGTTGGTGGACCAGGTCCTTCGCGCCGCGCAGTTCCTGAACCGAAGGATTCGACTCGTCCTGCTCGAGAAGAACCCCGGTGCGCGCGCGACGCTCCACGCGCGCAACGAACGCGAGTGGAGAAACGCAGCGAAGGTCGTCGACGCGGACATGCGGAGCTGGGTACCCGACGCTCCGATCGACGTCCTCGTCAGCGAGCTCCTCGGTGGCTTTGGTGACAACGAGCTGTCGCCGGAGTGCCTGCGACCGATCGAACGACACCTCGCGGGGGACGGCGTTTCGATCCCGCGCGCATACACGAGCTACGTCGCTCCGCTGCACGCCGAGTCCCTCGCGATGGCGGTGGCGGAGCCCGAAAAGCTCTACACGATCACCCTGGACCGCGCGTGTCTCCTCGCTCCGCCGCAGCCGGTCTTTCATTTCACACACCCCGGCGAGGAGCCGCTCGATCAGCACGCGGCCGTAGCGTTTCAAATCGAGGCAGACGGCGTCGCCCACGGTCTCGGCGCGTTCTTCGATATGGAGCTCGCCGACGGCGTTCGGTTGTCGATCGTCCCCCAAGACGCGACGCCCGGGATGCGCAGCTGGAGTCCGATGTACCTGCCGTTTGCGCAACCCTTCGGGATTCGCGAGGCGTCTACGCTCCGCGTCGAGCTCTTCCGGCGCTCCCGCACCCGGCGCGCCTGGTACGAGTGGGTGGTCACTGCGCCACACCGCGGTCGGCTCCACAACGCCAACGGGCGGGTGTCGGCGATGCGCGCCTGATCGCCCGGCCACTGAATTTCGTCGCAGGGCGTCCGACATCAGATACGAGATGGGGTCTGAGGTCACGGTCCACCACGGAGGCGAGGAGGTCGCCGGCGAGGCGCTCGAACCGTTCCTCGTGTGCGGGGAGCTGCTGCTCGGCTCCGAGGCCGCCATCCTCGAGGGCTATGAGCACCTCCTCGACCGCCCGAAGCGATTCAGCTGGGAGGAAGCCTGTGTGCTCTACGACCGTATGGCGGTCGCAGCCGCGGGGAAGATCTCCCTCGAAGAGTGCGGGCGCTCCGCGCTCAAGCTGCCGAAGTTCGGCGGGATGCTCCGCGTGCTCTCCGTCGTGGCGAGCCCGAAGGTGCTCTACACGGTGGGCCACGGCTTCGGGTTCAAGCGCACGTTCAGCAACCTTCGCTCCGAACAGACGGAGCTCCCGAACGGCGAGATCCGCATCGTCGTCGAGATCCCGGAGCCCTACCGAACGTCGGTCGGATTCTTTCTCATCACACGCGGCATCCTGCAGGCGCTCCCACGTTTGCTGGGCCTCCCCGACGCCGAGGTGCACTTCGAGCTCGACGACCGACGCGGCACGTACCTCGTTCGTCCGCCGCAGTCACAAACGCTACCGGCGCGCATCCGTCGCGCCTTCCGAGCGCTGTTCGCAGGCCAGGCGGCGCTCGAGGAGCTCAACCGTCAGCAAGAAGAGCTCAACGCACAATACCGTCGCCTCGAGGTCGCCCACGAGGAGATGCAGCGCGCCCTGGAGGTGAAGCGTCGTTTCCTCTCGATCATGAGCCATGAGCTCCGGACTCCACTCAATGGAATCGTAGGCTCGATGAGCGGCGTGCTCGATGAAGCGGACTCCATCTCTCGCGAAGACTTCCGCGTCGCGCTCGAGGACTCGGCCGCCAACCTCACCCGCCTGATCGAAGACGTTCTCGCGCTTGCCGACGGCGGAACCGAGGACCTCGTCGTTCCTATTGGCGAGGTGAGCGTCGAGAAACACCTCGCGCCGGTCATCGACCGGACACGCCGGGCTGCGCAGCGGTGCAACCTGGAGTTTTGCTTCGACGTCGCACCCGAGCTGTCACATCGGGTGCGTTGTGATGCCGACGGGTTGCTCATCGTCGCGGAGCGACTCATCGAGAACGCCGTCAAGTTCACGCCGGAGGGTCACGTGCACGTGCGCTTGAGCGCGGACGGCGGAGGCATGCTGCTGACGGTGCGTGACACCGGGATCGGGATCCCGGACGAATACCTCGAGCGAATCTTCGACCTCTTCTACCAGGTCAACGACGCGGCGACGCGGTCGTTCGGCGGGGCGGGGCTCGGCCTCGCGATGGTGGATCGGGTCCTCCGTCGAATGGGGGGTACGATCGAGATCCAGTCGAAGCTCGGCCTCGGGACGACGATCACCGTCCGCGTGCCCGCGCGCATCGTCGAAGCGCCACCGCCGCCGCCGGTCAGCGCCGTCGGTGGGCGCCGCGTGCTCGTGGTCGACGACAACCGCGTCAACCGCATGGTCCTGTCGCGGATGTTGAAGAAGCTCGGCCTGGAGGTCGACGAAGCGACCAACGGACAGGAGGCCGTCGAGCGCGCGGCCGCCGCGGACTACGACGCGATCTTCATGGACTGCGAGATGCCGGTGATGAACGGGTGGGAGGCGACGGAGCGCATCACGAGCACTGCCCAGACGCCGGTCCCCGTCATCGCGGTGACCGCGTATGTCACCGACGCCGATCGTGTGCGCTGCGAGAACGCCGGCATGTGTGACTTCCTGTCGAAACCCGTCGCACGCCCGCGCCTCGAAGAGTCGGTGCGTCGTTGGCTCGCGCCGGCGGCGGAGTCGTCGACCTCGGTCAGTCGCGCTGAAGTGCTCGCCCACCGCGAACGCGACGTCGCCGCTCGGGCTCAGGTCGAAGTCCTCGATGTTCCGATCGGTCGCGGACGGTACGGTGCAGGCCATCGCGCCATCGTAGTACATGACGGTGCCGGTCTGCCCGGTGATGATGAACCGTCCGCCCCCGATCGCTTCGGCGTGGATGGCGTTCTGTTGGTTGAACGCGACGCTGATCCCCTCCCAGTCCGACCCCCCGATGCGGTGGATGAGCACGGACGCGTGGTTGCGCGCGAGGAGCACGTCGCGGCCGTCCGTGGCGATCACCCGCGCCTCGACGCGTTCGAGGAGCAAGGTCCACTTCTCTTCGGTGTAGTGCCACACACTCCCGTCCGGCCCGAGCAGGACGAGGGTGTCGGCGTCGACGACGTCGAGGTTCACCTCGCCGCCGGTCAACTCGCCGTAGCGTGGCGGTGCGAAGGCGGTCGGCCTGAGCGTGCCCGGCGCGACAAACGCGAGCTCGCCGTCCGACGACATCAGGAACGCCGCACCGTCGCTCCCGATCTCCATGGCTTCGATCGCAAAGCCGACCGCGACCGACGCAGTGACGACCCCCCGTCGGTCGAGCTGGAGGAGGTGATCACCCTGCGCGGCGATGATGCGGTCACCGTCGTACTCGACGGCTTGGATCTTTCCGATGAGGTTCGGATCGGGAGGGAGCGTCGACACCGTTCCGCGGTCGTAGCGCATGGTGAGGGTGCTCATATCGCCGTCGCCGCGACGCGCGCCGGCGAAGAGGGCGGTGTCGTCGTCGAGCACCGCGGTCGCGAACAGCCCACTGACGCTGGGGCCGCCGTCCAACAGCTCGATCCCCACGTCGCAGCTCCCGCGGGGCCGCTCGCAGCCGCGAATGCGGAGGTCGAAGGCGCGCGGCACGTCTTCGAGGGACCACTGAATCGCGTCGCCGTCGCGCTGGCCGATCCAAGATCGGTGCGCGGTGCCCAACGCGAGGTCGTCGTTGGGGCCGAACGTGACCGTGCACTGCGAGACGTCCCGACCTTCGAGCTCTTCGAAGGTCTGCGCGTAGTAGGTGACGTCACCCTCCGCTTCGAACGTCGCCTCGCGGACGCCCGCCGAAGCGGCGACGACGATCGGCGTCCGCTCGCCGGACTCGGCGACGGCGACGAGGATGGCGGCCTCGGATTCGCCCCAGACGCGTTTCACGAACAGATCGGACTCGGACCCGCACGCGGCCGTGACGACGATCCAGAACGAGGCGACTCGGGCCGCACGCACGACCGCTCCATCCTAACCCAGAGACCCCCTCTCAAGGTCAGACCCGGGTTCGCCGATTCTTGGTCTCGTGGTGTTGCCTGCCGCTCGTTTGCCGTCCGACGTGACGTTGGTGCAGGACCGCGGTCCGGTGCACCTCGTCGTGGACGCCCAGCTGCAGCTCCTGATCGAGGACCACGGCGAGTCGGCGCAGGTCACTGCGACGCTCCGGGGCTACAAGGTGTCGGAGTACCTGCTCCTCGAGATCCCGGACGACACGGACGCGCCGCTCTACCCGGGGGCGCGGTGCGTTGCGCGCTACTCGCCGGGCATGGGGGAGCTCGGGTTCGTCACGCGGATCCAGCTGGTCTACGAGTCACCGGCGACGCTGATCTTCGTCGGTTATCCGGACATCCTTCAGGAGTACGCGCGACGAAAGGACGAGCGACTTCGGGTTTGCGTTCGCGGCGCGCTGAAGATCGGCGAGCAACGCTTGCAGGGCACCGTCCGCGACCTGTCGCGCGGTGGCTGTGCCTTCGTCGTGAAGTCACCCGGCCGCGACTTCGCGGTCGGTGACCAAGTGGAGCTCATGCTCCAGCTCCCGGGCGAGCCGCGTTTCACGAAGGTCGACGGCACCGTGCGTCGAGCGAAAGCGGCGAGCCGCTCCCAGCACGACACACGCTGGCTCGGGATTCAGTTCACGTTCGACGACGAGACGGAGCACGTCCGTGAGCGCATCGCGCGCCTCTGCGTGGACGAGCAGTAAGACGACCGCGCGCCTACAGAAGGCCCCGGCTCTTGAGGTCTTCCGCCACGAGGACCGCGCCCTTGGCGGCGCCCATCTTCGTGTTGTGGGAGACGAGCACGAACTTCACGCCGTGGTCGCCGAGCACGTCGTCCGGACGAAGACGCCCGACGCTCGTGGTCATGCCGCCGTCGGCGTCGCGGTCGCGACGCGGCTGCGGGCGGAAAGGATCGCTGTGCACGGTGATCCAACGCTCCGGCGCCGAGGGGTGGGTGTTCGGGTTGAGCTCCGCACCGAACCGCTCCATCGCCGAGCGGACCTCGTCGATCGACACGTCGCGCGACAAGGAAGCCGTGACGGCTTCGGTGTGCCCGTCGATCACGTTCACCCGCGTGCACGTCGCCGAGACCTTCACATCGAGCGGCGCGATCGTCTCGCCGTTCAGCGTGCCGAGGATCTTCTTCGTCTCGAGCGCGACCTTCTCCTCCTCCTTCTTGATGTAGGGGACGATGTTGTCGACGATGTCGAGGGAGATGACGCCGGGTGAACGGCCCGCGCCGCTCGTCGCCTGCATCGAGGTCACGACGACCTTCTCCAGACCGAACTGCACCAACGGCGCGAGCGCGATCGCGAGGCCGCAGGTCGTGCAGTTGGGGATCGGCACGACGAACCCTTCCCAGCCGCGGTTCTTCCGCATCGCGTGGATCAGGTTCGCGTGGTCGCCGTTCACGGCGGGGATGATGATCGGGCAGTCGTCCTCGTACCGGTACGCGCTCGCGGTGGAGATCACCGGCCGGCGCTTCGCGTACTCCGTCTCGAGCACACGCGCAGCGTCCGACTCCACCGCCGAGAAGACGAGGTCGATGTCGTCGAGCGACATGTCGGTCCCGTTGACGACGTCCATGTCCGCGTACTTCGCGAACGCCGACTCGGCGACGTACCAACCGACGAGGCCATTCTCCTGCGTGATGGCTTCGCGGTACTTCTTGCCGGCCGAGCGCGACGAGGCCGCGAGCCGAGTGACTTCGAGGAACGGGTGGTCGACGAGCGCCGCGAGGAACTGCTGTCCCGCGAGCCCGGTCGCGCCAACGACGGCGCATCGCATGGTCATGATGAATTAGCCCTCGTCGTCGTCCTGCAGCGCCTCTTGGTACATGGCCTCGGCGATGCGGTGTGACGAACCTTCCAGCCGCTGGATCGCGGCCTTGATCTTCTCGACGTCGTTCGATTCGTAGACGCTCTTCACGGATTCGAGGTCTTCCTTGATGTCCTCGATGTCGTCCTCCGTGAGCATCGACGAGTACTCCTCGAGCGACTTCTCGGTCGTGTAGAGCAGGCCGTCCGCCATGTTCCTCAGGTCGGCCAGCTCCTTCTTCTTGGCGTCGTCCGTCTTGCTGGACTCCGCCTCCTTCACCATCCGCTCGATCTCGTCCTCGGTCAGACCCGACGACGCGATGATCTTGATCTGCTGCTTCTTCCCCGTGCCGAGGTCGCGCGCCGACACGTGCACGATACCGTTGGCGTCGATGTCGAAGGTCACTTCGATCTGAGGAACACCGCGGGGCGCCGGCGGAATGCCCACCAGTTGGAACCGCCCGAGCGTTTTGTTGTCCTCGGCCATCGGGCGCTCGCCCTGCAGCACGTGCACGTCCACGATCGGCTGGTTGTCCATCGCCGTCGAGAACACCATCGACTTCTTCGCCGGGATGGTCGTGTTGCGCTGGATGATCGCCGTGAAGACACCGCCCGCCGTCTCGACACCGAGCGACAGCGGGTTCACGTCGAGCAGCAGCACATCCTTGACGTCGCCCTTGAGGACGCCGCCCTGAATCGCCGCGCCGATCGCGACCACCTCGTCCGGGTTGACCTTCTTGTTCGGGTCCTTGTCGAAGAAGTCGCGCACCACCTGCTGGATGCGCGGCATCCGCGTCTGACCGCCGACGAGCAACACCTCGTCGATGTCCCCCTTCGCGAGCCCCGCGTCCTTCAGCGCCTGACCGCACGGCTCCAGCGAGCGCTGGATCAACGGCTCCACGAGCTGCTCGAGCTCCTGGCGCGTGACCGTGGTGTTCAGGTGCTTCGGCCCGGTGGCGTCCGCCATGATGAAGGGCAGGTTGACGTCCGTCTCCGTCGACGACGACAGCTCGTGCTTCGCCTTCTCCGCGGCTTCCTTCAGGCGCTGCAGCGCCATCTTGTCCTTGCGAAGGTCCGCCCCCGCGTTCTCCTCCGAGAACCGGTCCGCGAGGAAGTTGATGATCGACAGGTCGAAGTCGTCACCGCCGAGGTGCGTGTCGCCGTTCGTCGACTTCACCTCGAAGACGCCGTCACCGAGCTCGAGGATCGAGATATCGAACGTGCCGCCGCCGAGGTCGTAGACCGCGACCCGCACGCTCTCCTTCTTGTCGAGGCCGTACGCGAGCGCCGCCGCCGTCGGCTCGTTGATGATGCGCGGGACGTTCAGCCCGGCGACCTTCCCGGCGTCCTTGGTTGCCTGACGCTGGGCGTCGTTGAAGTACGCGGGGACCGTGATGACCGCTTCCGTGACCTCCTCGCCGAGGTAGTCCTCCGCGGTCTCCTTCATCTTCATGAGGATCATCGCGGAGATTTCCTGCGGTGAGTACGACTTGTCGCGGATCTGCACCCACGCTTCGCCGTTGTCCGCGGACACGACCGTGTACGGCGACTTGCTCTGGTCCTGCCGGACCTCGTCGGAGTCGAACGGGCGCCCGATGAAACGCTTCACCGAGAACACCGTGTTCTCGCTGTTCGTCACCGCCTGGCGCTTCGCGATCTGGCCGACGAGGCGCTCACCCGAATCGGTGAACGCGACCATCGACGGGGTGGTGCGGCTCCCCTCGGAGTTCGGGATGACGACGGCCTCGCCGCCGTCCATCACCGCGACACACGAGTTCGTCGTCCCGAGGTCGATGCCGATGATCTTGCTCATCCTTCGCCCCCGTCACCCTTGCTCCCGCCCTCCGGTCCGAGCGACACGACGACCATCGCGGGGCGCAGCAGGCGATCGTTGATCATGAACCCGCGCTGAAGCTGCGTGTGCACTTGTCCCTGCGGGCGATCCGCGTGGATCTGCTGCACGGCCTCGTGCTGGGAGGGATCGAACGTCTCACCGACGGAGTCGAACGTCGTGACGCCGTTCTTCTCGAGCTGGCTGAGGAACTTCTTGAGGACGAGCTTCACGCCGTCGAGGAGCTGCTGTCCGGTGTCGCCGACCTCGGACTGCGCGACCACATCGATCGAGCGTTCGAGGTCGTCGACGATCGGCAGGAAGTCCTTGAGGAGCTTCTCGTTACCGAACTTTGCGACATCGTCACGCTCGCGCGCGGCGCGCTTGCGGTAGTTTTCGAGATCCGCCGCGGCGCGGAGCCACTTCTCTCGGAAGCTGCCGGCTTCTTTTTGGGTCTGCTCGAGGACCTCTTCGAGCTCTTTCTTGGCGTCGATGAGCGCCTCCGTCACGGCGTCGGCCGCGCTCGGTTTTCCGTCCGTGGGCTTTTCGTCGCCGTCTTCACGGGCCTCCATGGAAGCGACCGCCTCGGCCATGGCATCCTGGATGGCGTCGTCGGCAGCCTCGCCGGCCGGATCCTTCTCGTCAGACACGGCGCGTAAGCTGTCACGCCTTTACCCACACTTCAATAAGGTCGTGGACTTGGATCAGTCCGGTTCAGGGTCCGAGGGGCCCTCGGTGCCGAGGCTCTGGGAGAGGGCGTCGGCGGTCATCTCCACGAGGGGGATGACGCGGGCGTAGTTCATGCGCGTGGGGCCTACCACGCTGACGCGCCCGGCCGGGCCGTCCTCCGAGGCGTAGGTGGCGGTGACCGCAGCGAGGTCCCTGATGTCCTTCATCGAGGTCTCGCTGCCGAGGACCACGGTGGTCAGCTCCGACACGGCGGCCTGGGACTCGATGGGGGTCGTCGTGGCGGCGTCGAGGAGGCGGAGGATCATGGTCTTCTCCTCGAAGGCCCGCAGGAGCTTCCGCATCCGCTCGATGTCCGCGAACTCCGGCTGGTCGAGGAGGGTCCGCTCGCCCTCGACCACGACGCGGCCGACCGGGGGGGCCGAAAGCGCCCGCTCCCCGAGGAAGAGGGCGTGGCGCATGATCTTGTCCGCCGCCGTCCGGGCGTCGTGCATCGCGGTGAGGACTTCCCGCCGGACCTCCGCGAGCGGTTTCCCGCCCAGCAGGGAGTTCAGGTAGTTCGACATCGTGGTGAGCTCGTCCCGGTCCGTGCGGAACGTGACCTCCACGAGGCGTTGCTGGATCAACCCGGACTTGGCGACGAAGACGGCGAGGACCGCGTCCTCGCGGATCGGGACGAACTCGATCCGCTGGAACACCACGTCGTCCAGCGACGGCATCAACACGAGCGTCGCGTGTTTGGAGACCGTCGAGAGCACGCGCCCGGCCTCCTCGAGGACACCCTGGATGTCGTTGGATTCGTTGTTGGCGCGGACGGTGATCGCGGAGATCAGCTCGCGCTCCTTGGGGGAGATGCGCCCGCGCTGCGCGAGCCGCTCGACGTAGAGCCGAAACGCGCGCGGTGTGGGAACGCGCCCCGCCGAGGCGTGCGGCGCGGAGAGCAACCCCAGCTCGTCGAGGTCCGCCATGACGTTGCGGACGGTGGCGGGGGAGACGTCGAGGGCCTTGCGCTTGGTGAGCGTGCGCGAGCCGACCGGCTCGGCGGTCGCGATGTACTCCTCGATGCAAGCGATGAGGATGTCGCGCTGCCGGTCGTTGAGTTCGACGTCAGACGGGCTCGAAGCGGCCAACACCACGATTTACGTGGCGAAACTCGCCCGCTGTCAAGCGCCGGGCAGGTCGCGGGCCGCGGAGAGGATCGCGCGGGCGACCGCGTCGGTGAAGAGGAAGCCGCGCGAGGTCGGTGCGAAACGCGGTCCGTCCTGCGCGAGGATCCCGCCGTCCACGAACCGCGCGAGGACCGGCGCGAAGCGGCCTTCGACGTCCAGCCCGAACTCCTCGGAGAGCGCGGCGAGGTCCACGCCCCAGGCCGGGCGCAGGCCGACCCACAGGCGGTCGATCAGCAGCTCCGACTTGTCCTGCGCCTCGTCGAAGGAGGTCTCGAAGGCCCCGGTCAGGTAGCGCTCGGGGGCTTTGACGTTGCCGTAGCGGCGTCCGGTGGAGCGGTCCGCGGCGTAGGTGAAGCCGTGCGCGCCCGCGCCGAGGCCGAGGTACGGCGCGCCCGTCCAGTAGAGGCTGTTGTGCACGGCGCGGTGGCCGGGGCGCGCGTAGCTCGACACCTCGTACCGCTCGTAGCCCCCCTCCGCGAGGCGGTTCGTGACGTGCTCGATCAGCGCGGCCTGGTCGTCGTCGGGCATCTCTTCGAAGAGGCCGAGGCGCTTCTGCCGGCCGAGGATCGTGTCGGGCTCGACGGTGAGCGTGTACGCGGAGACGTGTTCGGGCTCCAGCGCCAGCGCGGCGTCGAGGGAGCGGTCGACGTCGGCGCGGGACTGGCCGGGTTGAGCGTAGATGAGGTCGAGCGAGACGCGGGCGCCGGTCGCCTTCGCGGCGCGGACGGCTCGGAGCCCGGCGGCGGCGTCGTGGATGCGGCCGAGGGCTTCGAGCTCGGCGTCGATGAAGCTCTGGGTGCCGATCGAGAAGCGGTTCACGCCCTGCTCGACGTACGCGTGGAGGCGGTCCTCGGCGACGGTGCCCGGGTTCGCCTCCAGGGTGATCTCGGCGTCGGGTTCGAGCCGCACGCGCTCGCGCACCGCGCGGATCACCCGACCCACCTGCACGGGGTCCCAGCGGCTCGGCGTGCCGCCCCCGAAGTAGAGCGAGACGGCGGGGCCCTCGATGGCGCCCGCGCGGTGCTCGAGTTCGGCGAGGATCACGTCGGCGTACTGCGCGTCGTCGTGCTCGATCGTGTGGCTGTTGAAGTCACAGTACGGGCACTTCTTGGCGCAGTAGGGGAAGTGGACGTAGACGCCGGGCTTCAATGGAGGGCCTCGGCGGCGTCGAGGTCGAAGCCCGGTTCGTCGCCGGCGTCGTCGGCGCCGCGGATGCGGACGAAGCGGATGCCGTCGAGCCCGGTCTCCGCGAGATCGAGCGCGGTGCTGGCGCCTCGGGCGCGATTCGTGAGCTCGACGTATTCGTCGCCGTCCGTGCTCACGGCGACGAAGGCCTCGGCGCCGTCCTCACCGACCTCGTAGATGCGGAGATCGGGGCCTGGTCCGTCGCGGATCTGGCGGAAAAACCGAAGGATCACGTAGGCCCCGCGCCCGAGGGCGACGGTGCGGCCGTCCGGGGGCCCGAGGGCTCGCGCCGGGTCGAGGTAGGGCTGATCCGGCTCCACGAAGGGCGTCATGAGGTAGTCCTCGACCACGGAGGCGTGGCGATCGCGGATCTCACCGGGGAAGCATCCGGTGACAATCAGGAGGCCGAGCGCCAGGGTGGGACGGAACATTGACATGGACCTCGTTTAGGCTAACCTCGCGCGCTGAATGGCAAGACGTACGCGCCGGGAGCTCGATATTGCCGACCACCTCTGGGACTGCTTGACGCGGATCGCCGAAGACTGTGGCACGGACCGACACGCGGTCGTCAACCAGGCGATCTATGAGTTCGCGCGTCGCTTCAACTTCCTGACGCCGATGGCCAAGGAGGTGCCCGCCATGGAGCCGCAGGTCGGCCCGGGGCGTGGCGCACCGGCCCCGTCCCCGCAGGCTGCTCCGGAACCGCCGCGCACGCGGCCGAAGCCGCCGAAGCCCGCGGAGAAACCGCGCAAGGCGCTGTACGTGGTCAACAGCGCGGGCGACATGCACAAGATCGACAAGGACACCTTCATCATCGGCCGCTCGCGCACCTGCGACCTGGTCATCCCGTCTTCGAAGGTGTCCCGCCAGCACTCCGGCATCTGCCGCGAAAACGGCGAGCACTACATCGAAGATCTGGGCTCGGCGAACGGCGTCTGGAAGGACGGCGTGAAGATCCAAAAAGAGAAGATCAAGGACGGCGACGAGTTCATGATCTCCGAGGAAGTGCTCAAGTTCATCTACCGCTGAGCGAGCGGAGCAAGCTCCCCGGCCCCGGTACCGGTCCGGGTCCCGGGAGCGCAACTCATCGACGCCGCCGCAACAGGACCGGCGCCAAGATCAACAACCCCCACAACCCGCCGCGACCCCCGGTCGTTCCACACGAGCACGTGTTCCCCGCGCGGTCCTCACACAGCTCCACGTCGCTGTTGATGCACTGGTCCCTGAAGATCGAAGGATCCCCGCCCGCCTCGTAGTCCGCGGGCGGCGCGCACGTGTTGGCGGGCGCGTCTTTCGGGTACGTGGTGCAGACGGCGTCGAGGTCGTCCGGCTCCAGCGTGCGTTTTTCGGTCTCGCAGTTCACGGCGGACGGGAACATCGTCGCGCCCTCGACGTTCACGTGGTCGAAGCCGATGAAGTGCCCGATCTCGTGCACGAGGGTGTTGCGGATGTCGTAGGGCCTCGGGTTGCGCGCTTGGCAGAGGCCCGCGGCGGTCACGTCGTCGAACGGGAAGTTCACGGTGTTGAACAGGATGTCCGCGTCGAAGATCTCGCCCGTCGCGCGCGAGAACGAAGTGAGCGTCACCGCCAGCAGGTCCGGTGAGTCGAAGAAGTCCGCGAGGTCGTCGTCGTTTTCGACCGCGCCGATGACGTTTTTGTTGTCGCAGCGATCCGGATCGAACCCCGCGAGCTGATCCGTCTCCCCGGCGTCCATGAACTCCAGGTCCGTGCACTCGTTCGACGACCACACCGCGAAGCTCTGCGACACGATCTGTTGGATGTCCGAGCGCTGCATCATCGCGCTGTTCGGGTTGAGCCAGTACGGGATGCAGCGCTGCTGCCAGACCTGCGACAGGGCCGGGCTCGAGTTCGGCACCGGCGTGCACGTGTAAGCCATCGCGCGAGCGGGGAAGAGGGCGAAGGCGACGGCGACGCCGAGGACGCGAAGGTTCACCTCGAAAGGTTAACCCAATTCGCGCGCGACGACGCCCGCGAACCCGTCGAGCGTCTCATCGAGCCCGAACACTTCTCCGGGGTGGCCGGTGTCGGTCTCGGCCACGGAGAACCACTGCGCGAAGTGACGCGCGACACTCGGATCGTCCCGACGTGCACGCACCGCCTCGCGGATCTGGGCGTGGCGCGGCGTCACCTGCGCGGTGCTGTCGGTGCCGACGGCGTCGAGCGCCGGGTACACCCCCGCTTCGGCGAGCGCGCGCGACGTGTGGATCACCGCGTCGTATGGCGCGGCGAGGGCGGGGGCGTCCTGGGCGCCCTTCGTCACCGCGACCCACGGATCGATCACGAAGGTGATCGTCGCTGTGCGTCGGAACGCGGCGAGCGCCGCTTCGACCTCCGCCTCCGGCGCGTCGCCGAGGAAGACGAACAGCGCGACCGGATCGCGCGCGTCCTGCATCGACTGGACGACCTCGAGCGCGCCGGTCGCGACGGCGGTCGTGTGTCGCTCGATGCCGAGGTCCACGACGACGTCCGCGAGTGACGGCCCTTGCCACGTCCCCGCGCCGCCCGACGTCCACACGCTGTGTCCGCCCATCGCCGCGAAGCGCGCGGCGAGCTCGGCGAGCAACACGGTCAAGCCCGTCTCGGCGGCGCCGTGCACGCGTACGATCGTCCCGCGCTCCAGCGGCGCGAGCAGATCGAGCGCTCGGATGCCGGTGACGATGCGCTGTTCGGGGGTGGCGGCGGCGTCGGGCTCGGCGTCGTCGGGCGTGGCGCCGAAGCACAAGAGGACGTCGTGGTGTCGCCGCATCCGTGCGACGTCGACGGGCGTGAAGCCGACGTGGTTCGTCCGCTTCGGATCCGCGCCAGCGGCGAGGAGTCGCTCGACGACCGTCGCGCGTCCGCGGAGCGCCGCGGCGAACAGCGCGGTCTCCTCGGCGTCGCAGCCGCAGGTGGTGTCGGGGTCGGCGCCGAGCTCGAGGAGCAGGCGCACCATCGCGTCGTCGCCGCGGCCGGCGGCGAGGATCAACGGCGTGAGACGGTGCGCGAGCGGGAGACCGGCGGCGAAGGCCTCCTCGTCGGAGTAGTGCTCCGCGGCTTCGACGAGCGCGGGGTGCTGCGTGAGGATCGCGCGCACGGCGTCGCGGTCGCTCTGCCGCAACGCGACGAACAGCGCGACACGATCTTCGAGTTGGGTGGTGGTGGTGACTTGCATGGGGGTCCTCCGTTTCGCGAGGCGACCGCGCGCCGTGTGAAGGCGTTTCTTCACGGTGGTGAGCGGCAGCCCCAAAAAGTCGGCGACGTCCTTCTGCGGTTCGTCGCCGAGGTAGTGGAGGGCGACGACGATGCGTTCGTGCGCCGGCAATCGCTCGATCGCGTCGAGGAGCCAGGCGCCGTCGGCCGGCTCGACCGGTGGCGCGATCTCCTCGACCTCGACGAGCGCCTCGCGTCGCGGGCGGCGGGTGCGGCGGTCGCAGTGTTTGTGCGCGATCCGTCGCAGCCACCCCCCGAACTTCGCGGGGTCGTCGAGCTGGCCCAGCTTCAGGAAGGCGTTGACGAACACCTCCTGCGCGACGTCGTCCGCGGCGTCCCCGACCCAGCCGGCCGCGTAGGCGCGCACCATGTTCTGGTAGCGATCCACGAGGCGCCGGAAGGCGGCGGAGTCACCGTTTTGGGCGGCTTGAACGTCACTCATCGTATCCCTCACCCCCAAGACCCACCTCCGCCCTCGCGGGATACCCAATTCTTGGCTACCAAAAACGTGTCTGAAAACGACGCAATCGCTTGATCCCTCCGCTACCTTGGACGAAGAGGGATTGCGTGAGTGGAGAGGTCCAGCCCGCCACCGGCGTCGTCCGGTGGGCCTACCTG
This sequence comes from Deltaproteobacteria bacterium, assembly GCA_040218735.1. GTDB lineage: Bacteria > Myxococcota > Kuafuiibacteriia > Kuafuiibacteriales > Kuafuiibacteriaceae > JAUHYN01. Next base: position 27,055 of record JAVJQW010000023.1, on the reverse strand, counting down.
GTGCTCGGGCTCGGTTTCGTGGGCCTCGGGGCGGTCGGCGCGGTCGTGCCGGGGATGCCGACGACGGTCTTCCTGATCCTCGCCACGTGGGCCTTCGCCCGCAGCTCGCCGCGCCTTCACGACTGGCTCTACTACCACCCGCGCTTCGGCCCGACGCTGCAGCGCTGGCGCGAGCACCGCGTGATCCCGCCGTACGTGAAGGTCATCGCGATCAGCTGCATGTCCGCGAGCTTCGTGTTCCTCGGCGCGACCGGGGACCGGCACCCGCTGCTCCTCGCCGGTGTGGCCGCGGTCATCCTGTGGGGCGCGTGGTTCATCCTCCGCTGCCCGAGCCACGTTCCGGAAGCGTCTTAGCCTTCGATCCCTTATTCTAGAGTCCGATGAAGGGCTGGTGGACCGGTGCGGCCGTCTCGGTCGCCGCGCACCTGGCGCTGTTCGCGCTCGCGGTGACGTCCGACCCGCCCGCGCCCCCCGTCGAGCGAGAGCTGATTCGGTTCACGGTGCAGGACGTCCCGCCGCGTGCGGAGCGTGAGCGCCGGGCCGAAGCGCGAGCCCGCGCGGATCGGGAGCGCGCGGACAACGCGCGCGCAGATCGGGAGCGCCGCGCCGACCAAGCGCGCGCCGCCGAGCGAGAGCGCGCGGAGGAGGAGGTCCGCGCCGAGGAGGAGGCCCGCGCCGATGCGGCCCGCGCCGATGCGGCCCGCGCCGAGCGCGCGCGCGCCGAGGAGGAGGCCCGCGCCGAGGAGGAGGCCCGCGCCGATGCGGCCCGCGCCGATGCGGCCCGCGCCGAGCGCGCGCGCGCCGAGGAGGAGGCCCGCGCCGAGGAGGAGGCCCGCGCCGATCCGGAGCGCGCTGAGGAGGAGGCCCGCGGCGATGCGTCCCGCGCCGAGGAGGACGCCCGCGCCGATGCGTCCCGCGTCGATCGAGCGCGCGCCGATCAGGAACGCGCCGACGAACGCGCTCGCTCCGGCCGATCGCGGGCCGACGATCGCACCCGCGCCGATCGATCGCCGGCCGACGATCGCGCCCGCGCCAACGCCACCCCCGACGGACGCGGCCCCGCGATCCCCACGACCCCGGACGGCGCCGTCACGGTCGCGCCCGGCTACGGTGAGCCCGGGGGGGCCGTCGGGCCGGCGGCGCCCGGTTCGGTCGCGGAGCTCGCGCCGGGCCTCGCGCCGCCGCGCGTGGAGGACGCGCCGATCCTCCCGCCGGCGCCGCCGCCGGCTGCGCCGTACACGGAGCTGCGTCCGCAGGCGGGGGGCGGGTACGTGTCGAAGCACCGTTCGTTCACCGCGCGCATCGAGCACGACGGGACGATCGAGTTCGAAGACCACATCGCAGGCTACACGGGGCTCGGGTTCTGGTTCGACGTCACCGACACCGTCATGGCGATCGGCGGCGACGACGCCTACGCGGCGGCGAAGCGTCGCGTCCTCGAGGACACCCGCGACCTCCGCGTCGCGATGGCGGCCGAAGCGTGCGAGCAGCGCCTCGACGAGACCCTCTACGCGCTGAAGTCGGACCTCGAAGGGATCTGGATCGACCCCAAGCTCACCACCGAAGCGAAGCGCCGCATGATCTTTCAGCTCTGGGACGACTGCGCGGAAGACGGTGACCCGTCCATCGTCGACCACGGCAAGATGGCGCGCATCACCATCATCGAGTTCGTGAAGAAAGCCCTTCCGGCCGGGAGCCCGTTTGCGTACACGCGAGACGAGCTCGTCGCGTTGAACGAACGCCGCGCCTCCAAGGCGCGCTTCGAGCCCTACACACCATGAGCGACGAGCTACCGCACCTGGACGAAAAGGGCGCTGCCCACATGGTCGACGTGGGCGCGAAGGACGAGACCCACCGCGTCGCCGTCGCGGAGTCGTTCGTGCGCCTCGCTCCCGAGACGGTCGCGCTGCTGCGCGAGGGCCGCGTGAAGAAAGGCGACGCGCTCGCCGTCGCGCGCATCGCCGGCATCGCCGCGAGCAAGAAGACCTCCGACCTCATCCCGCTGGCGCACCCGTTGTCGATCACGCGCGTCGCGGTCGACGTCGAGGTGGAGGACGAAGGCGTCCATATCGTCGCGCGCGTCGAGACCCGCGGACGGACCGGCGTCGAGATGGAAGCGCTGACGTCGGCATCGGTTGCGGCGCTGTCGCTCTACGACATGATCAAACGCTACGAACGCGGCGCGACGATCGAGCGCGTTCGGCTCCTCGAGAAGTCCGGGGGCCAGCGGGGCGACTATCGGCGCGACGACTGATCCGTGTTAGCACGGCGCCCGATGAAGAAGCTGCTCTGCGCCGTATCCGGCGCCCTCCTGTTCGCCGCGTGCGCCTCCTCCAAGAGCTCGGAATCGGGCGCCTCGTCGCAGCCCGCGACGGAGGAGAAGAAGGGCGACGCCATGTCGTCCAAGATCATGACCGAAGAGGTCCAGTACGACGTCAACGGCGTGAAGCTCACCGGCTTCGTCGCCTACGACGCGTCGAAGGAAGGACCGCGCCCCGGCATCCTCGTCGTGCACGAGTGGTGGGGACACAACGACTACGCGCGCAAGCGCGCCGAGATGCTCGCCGAGCTCGGCTACACCGGCTTCGCGCTCGACATGTACGGCGACGGCAAGCAGGCCGACCACCCCAAGGACGCGCAGAAGTTCATGATGGAGGTCATGAACGACGCCGAGGCGATGTCGGCGCGTTTCCGCGCGGCGTACGATCTCCTCGCGCAGCACGACTCCACGGACCCGGGCAAGATCGGCGCGATCGGCTACTGCTTCGGCGGAGCCGTGGTGTTGAACATGGCGCGCGCGGGGGTGTCGCTCGACGGTGTCGCGGCGTTCCACGCGGGTGCGTTGGCCGGCCCGATGAAGGCGAAGGCCGGCGACGTGAAGGGCAAGCTCCTCGTCCTCCACGGCGGCGCGGATCCGTTCGTCCCTCCGGAGCAGGTGACGGCGTTCAAGGAAGAGATGCAGGCCGCTGGCGTGAGCTACGAGTTCGTGGAGTACGAAGGCGCGAAGCACGCCTTCACGAACCCGGGCGCGACCGAGAAGGGGAAGAAGTTCGAGCTCCCGCTCGCGTACGACGCGGAGGCCGACAAGAAGTCCTGGGAGAAGATGAAGTCGTTCTTCGCTTCGATCTTCTGAATGGAACGCGTCAACGCCCCTTGCGGCGCTTGAGCTCCGCGAAGGCCGCGCGGTAGCGCTCGATGCTCGGAGCGTAGGTCATCGCGATCGCGAGATCGCGCTCCGCACTCACCAGATCTCCCGCCTCCAACGCCGCGAGCCCGCGGGTGAAATACGGCTCCGCGCGCGGGTTGGTCGCGTTGCTCGCGGGCCGGCTCTTCGGAGCGCGTGACGTCTCCCGAATCTTGCGACCGGCGAACGACGCCGGGCGGCGCGTCGTCGGCCGCTTCGGCGCGGGGTCCGCTGCGGCGCCGCCGAGCGGGGAGATGGTCGCTTCGACCTTCGACGGGCTGTGGGTCAGGTCTGGCGCGAGCGTCACGGCGGAGCGTCGCAGGTCCGGCGTCTGGACGGCGGGGGTCTCGTCTTCGGCGTCGGTCCACGCCTCGGCGCGCGGTCGCACCGTGGGGTACTCGACCTTCGGCTCCTCAGTGCGGGACAGGTCCGGCAACGCGGTCCCGTGCGCCGGCGTCCCGGCCGGCGGCGGGAACGGAGGGAGCTTCCCGCGTGCGCCGTCGAGGAGCGCGGCGAACGGCGCATCGTCCGGCACGGGCGTGGACTGGCTGGAGACGACGTCGTCCTCGGTGAGCAGCAGCTCCTCGTCGGCGTCGTCCTCCGAAGGCGAGGGCGGCGGGAGGAGGTCGTCCGTCACCGCCGACGGGAGTCGAGACGGCGGCGCGAGGTCCTCGGCGGGGCTGGCCGGCGGGAGGCCGGGGCGCTCGGTGGGCGGCTCGGCGAAGGCAGACTCCGGGAGCGCCGCGCTGGGCGGCTCGAGGAACGCCGAGTCCGGGAGCGGCGCGGCGTCACTCGGCGCCGGGGGCTCCGCGAGGTCCGCCCAGGCGGAGTCGTCGGCCGGATCGAGCGGCGGCGGAGCGCTCTCGCGCTTCACGGTGTCCGCGAGGTCGTCCCACGCCGACTTCGGCGGCACGAGATCCGCGAACGGAGCGCGGGCCGGCGGTGGGGGTTCGGGCGGCGCGGCGAGAGAACCTCCTTGGCGCTGCGCGCTGGCCGGGGTGGGCTGCGCGGCGAGGGAACCGCTCTGCCGCTCCGCGCCCGACGGGGGTGTCGGCGCGGCGAGGGAACCGCCCTGCCGTTGCCCGCTGGGCGCCGTGTCGGGGTCGCCCAGCGGCACTGCGTCGGGGCGGACCTGGGACCCTTCGCCGGACTGGGCGGCCGATGGGGGTTGCGGCCTCGCGGCGAGCGATCCTCCTTGCCTCGGTCCGCCCTTCGCGCTGGGCGGCGCGGGTGGGAGGAGGTCGGCGGTCGCGGGGCTCGGGGCCGGGCTGGCCGTCGCGGGGTTCGGGGTCGGGCTGGCGGGGTTCGGGGTCGGGCTGGCGGGGGCGATGACGAGGCCCGCCTCCATCGGTCCCAGCTCGCCTTCGTCCGGGAGGAGGCCGCCGGTGTCCTCGGGGGCTTCGTCGAGCGCGAGGTCGTCCGCCGGACCGGGGCGCATCGAGGGCGCGAGGACCAGCTCGCCGTCCGCGTTGATGACGAGCCGCGCGTCCTTGTCGAGCTCCACCTCGCTCAACGGATCCGGTTCGAACGGCTTGGCCGCCACGGTCCCGCAGTCTAGGTCCGCGCGGCCCCCAAGTCACGGGCTCAGCAGTCGGGTTCGTAGGAGATCGTCACGCTGGCGCCGGTGGCCGGGGCCGCGGCCTCCGTGAACACGACCTCGTTGTCGACCGCGTCGTAGGTCCAGTTCGCGCCACCGTTGGACGGCACCGGCGTCATGTCGACCTCCACCGTCACCACGCCGCCGACCGGCGTGTCCGCGAGGGGGTAGGTGAGGCGCGCCGTCGGGGGCGGGAAGGTCGTGACCGCGTCGTCCCAGTCGTTGCCGCACATGTTGGAGACCACGCCGCCGCTCATGGTGGCGATGTCGATGTAGTCGACGCCCTCGAATCCCGTCGCGTTCCCGTCCAGCGTGCACGCGAACGACGTCGGCGTGATCGTGTTGACGAGCACCGGCTGCATCGTCGCCGCCTTGAGGTTTTCGAGGAACGTGAGGTGCGCCGCGGGCGACTGTGTCGACTCGTCGTCGTCCGCCGAAACGAAGATGACGAGGAGCGGCGCTTCGGCGCGGAGGAAGCCCGCGTTGGGGCCGTCGATCAGCGGGCTGGTCAGCGCGAGCTCGACGGCTTCGAAGCCGCGCCGCTCCGCCGGCCCGGTCTCGCCGACCAGCAGAGACGCCTCGAGCTGGTTCTGGCGGTTCGGCGTGGTCGGCGTGATCACCGTCGGGCTGCTGACGAAGGTGCCGGCCGCGCCGCTGGCGGTGGTGTCGAGCGTGGTGACCGCGATGTTGTAGTTCCAGCCGGCGATGTCGAGCAGCGAGAGCGTGAACACCATCCGGCCCGCGAGGTAGGCCTGCGACATCCCCATCATCGCCGCGGAGTCGACCGCGAACAGGACGTCGAGCGGGCCCGCCGACGCGGTGAACGTCTCGGTGATCTGCGCGGCGTTCTGACCCTCGCCGGACAGGGCGACTTCGATCGTCCCCATCGAGTTGGCGTAGCGGATCTGAAGCCCGCCTTCGTCGAGCCCGACGTTGGTCGGTGCGTAGGTCACGTCGATCGTTCGCGCCTGCTGCGAGGGGAGGTTGAACGGCGGCGCGGGCGCCATGAACGTGTACTCGGTCGAGGTCCCGTTGGTGAGTTGGATGCCGTCCACGCGCGCGGTCATCGCGCCGCGGTTTTCGAGGGTGAGTCGTTGCGTGGCGCCCGGGCACGCGGTGGTGCGGAGCCCGAAGTCGAGCATCGCGTCGGAGATCCGAAGATCGAAGCCGGCGTCCCGCGGTCCGCCGTCGCGGTCGACACCTGCGTCGCGCGGCCCGCCGTCGCGGTCGGGGCCCGCGTCGCGGATGACGCCGGAGTCACGTCGCCCGGCGTCTCGCGTGCTGCCGTCGAGCACGCCGCCGTCCCGCCGCATCATGAGCTGGATGCACCGGTTCTCGGCGCTGCACACGAGGTCGGAGGGGCAGTCGACGTCCGCGTAACACTCGTCGTCCGGGAAACTCGGCAGACACGCGGTCGCGGCGAGCAACACGAATGAAATCCAAACACGCACGTTAGAAGGTCCCCGCGATCCCGACGCCGTTGGGCCCGACGCCCCACCGCACGACCGGTGACTCCGGATCTTCGTCGTCGCCTTCGAGCACCAGGAACAGCACGCCGGCGGTGAGCCCGACGGCGGCGATTCCGTAGCCTACGTTGGCGAGGACGGCCTTGCTCGTGGCGTCGCGCTGGAGGCGATCCACCTCGGCCTTGGTGTTCCGTTCGACGCGCGCGGCCTCCTCGGCGTCGAGCGCGGCGAACGTCGCGAACGTGTAGATGATGCCGACTCCGAGGCCGGCGGCGCCCACGCCGAATGAAATCCAAGGCCACGGATAGAGCGGTTCGTCGTCCGGCTGCGGCGTGGTGACGACGAGGTTCGGCGGCGGCGGAGGGGGCGGTGGCGGCGGCGGAGGGGGTGCATCAGCGACGAGGGACAGACTCACGCGCGTCGTTTCACCCGGACGAATTTCAATGGTGTTCTGGTCCGGCGCGTGCCCCTGCATCCGAGCGGTGATCACGTGGCGTCCGGGCGCGAGCGACGCGGTGAGCGGAGACTTCCCGACGGGGTCGCCGTCGATACTGACGGCGGCGCCCGCGGGCTCCGTGAACACCGCGAGCTCGCCGCGACATGCGGCCTCGACCTGCCCGTGGCGCTTCTTCGCGGCCTGGAGCATCTTGCAGTCGTCGCCGCACACCTCGAAGAAGCGGTCGAAGGCGACGAGGCTGTCTTTGCAGTGGTCCCCCCACTGATCGTACGCCACGGCGATGTTCAGGAGGAATCCGGGGTGGGGGACCAGGCGGTAGGCGCTCTCCATGGCCTCGATACCCGCTTCGTATTCCCCCTTCTTGAACAGCTTGAAGGCCCGGCGCTTCTCCTTCTGTGCCTTCTTCTGAGGCGACAGCCTCCGGCGCTTCTTCGCGTGGACCGGTGCCGCGGCGATCATGATCGCGATCACGGCTAAGCCCAATCCGCGCCCCAAGCGTCCCACTGGGGCGTTTATACGCGCGACCGAGCTGTTCTGCATCCGATTGGTTTCGAACTTCATTCAGCTCCGACGAACGGCGGAGCGTGAGGAAGATCGTGGTCATTCGCGCGTAGGAACCAGGTGCAGTCTTGTCCTACGGGGGAGCCATCAGTGAGGATCGCGCGGAACACCCGACGGACCTCGAGGTCCGTCGTCCGCCTGGCATGCTCGTCTGTCCCAAATGTTCACGTGCCTTCGCGGCGGGGGTCCGGCGATGCCCGCACGACGGGAGCACGTTGGAGCTGAGCGGCGAGGGGGTGGACCCGATGCTGGGCACCGTCATCGACGGCCGCTACCGCATCGAGGAGCGCGTCGGGGCCGGCGGGATGGGCACGGTCTACCGCGCGGTCCAGACGAACATCGGCCGCGACGTCGCGGTGAAGATCGTCAACGCGATGGCGCTTCAGAACCCGGAGATGGTTCGCCGTTTCGAGAACGAGGCGCACATCATCTCGCAGCTGCGTCACCCGAACACGCTGAAGCTCATCGACTTCGGCAAGCTCGGCGACGGCCGCCCGTACCTCGTCACGGAGTTCCTGACCGGCGTGTCGCTCGAGACGGTCCTCATGCGGGAGCGCAAGTCCCCGCAGTGGACGCTCGGCGTGATGCGGCAGGTCTGCGACTCGCTCGCGGAGGCGCACGAGAAGGGCATCATCCACCGCGACCTGAAGCCCGAGAACATCTTCATCGAGGAGGTCGGCGGTGACGCCATCGTGCGTGTCCTCGACTTCGGTATCGCGAAGCTCGGCAAGGGCTCGCAGACCGCGACCGGCACGGTGTTCGGGACGCCCGCGTACATGTCCCCCGAGCAGGCGCAGGGTCGTGGCGCCGACGCGCGCAGCGACCTCTACAGCCTCGGGACGATCGCCTACAAGTGCATCGCGGGGCGCACGCCGTTCGTCTCCGACGAGCCGCTCGCGTTGTTGTTGATGCACGTAAACGAGCCGCCCGCGCCGCTGTCGCGCGCGTGCCCGCCGAACACGGTGCCGCCGGCGATCGAGGCGTTCTTGATGAGCCTGATCGCGAAGGATCCGGATCAGCGCCCGACGAGCGCGATCGAAGTCCGGATGCGAATCGACCAGCTCCTCAACTTCACGCCGAACCCGACGCGCCTGCGTCCGCTCACGCCGAGTCAGGTCCCGGCGGTCGGCCCGCCGACCTCCGAGATATCGGAGCCGGTCATCGCGTTCGCCCCGTCCACGAACACGGGCGCCTTCAAGTCCTCGACGACGGTGCGCTTCCTCGGCGTGCTGCTCTTGTCCCTCGCCGTCGCGATCGCCGCGGGCGCCTTCTTCTCGCAGGAGCCGGACGACGACACCACGGTCGAGGCGATCATCGAGGACCCGCCCCCGATACCCCTGGCGGCCCCCTCGCTCGACGCGGACGGGGACGCAGACGCGGACGCACCGGAGCCGGACGCCGTGAAGGCGGAGGCCCCGAAGCCCGAGCCTACGGTGAAGAAGAAGCGGAAGAAGCGCCGCCGAAAGACGAAGTCGACGAGCGGTGGCGGGGAGAAGAAGACGTCGGAGGACGACGAGAACGCGCCCGCGGGCTTCGTGGACTTCGAGGTGGATTGAGCCTCGGTAGAGCGGCATGTGCTTCGGACTGCGGGCACGGCTGGATTGTCCCCGCCTTCGAATGACTCATCCGACGACCGCGAAGCCGATCACCCCGTCCACACCGCCGCGATCGCGGCGCGGCTGTCCAGGCCCGACTTCGTCAGGATCCGGTGGACGTGATCCTTCACCGTCGCGACCGAGATCGCCAGGGCCACCGCGATGTCGCGGTTCCTCAGCCCCGTCGCGACGAGCCCCGCGACCTCGCGCTCGCGGGGGGTGAGCGTGGCGAAGCACGGGGCCATCGCTTCGGCGGGGCGGAGGATCACTACCGGCTGACCGAGCGCCTCCGCGGCGTCGAAGTCGATCGTCATGCCCACGCCCGACGGCAGCGCCTCCGATAACGAAGCCAACACCTCGCGCGGGACGCGGCGGCCCTGCGTCTGCTTCACCGCCGCGAGCGCTTCGCGGAGGCGGGCGAGCGCTTCGTCGTCGAGCCGCATCCATCCAAGGATGGATTGAGGGGCCCACCGCGGTCCACTACCGTCGCGGACCATCATGCCCGCGATCGACACCGTGGACCGCTACTTCGAAGCCATGCAGCGCGGGCCCGAGGCCGCCGAAGAGCTCTTCGCGCTGTTCGCCGACGACGCCGTCTACGTCGAGCCCTTCACCGGCGAGACGCGCACCCACGAAGGGCGCGCCGCGATCGAGCACTGCTTCCGCGAGAGTTGGAAGAACGCGCCGCCGGACATGACGCTCGAAGTGAACCGCGTCGACGTCGACGGCGACACCGTGCACAGCCGCTGGACGTGCCGCTCCCCCGCGTTCGACGCGCCCGTGAAGGGCCACGACCGCTGCGTCGTCGACGGCGGCCGGATCCGCCGCCTGGAGGTCACGTTCGAATGAAGGCGCTCCTGTGGATCAACCGCGTGCTCCTCACGCTCCTCGCGTTCAACACCAGCGTCGTGAAGCTGCTGACGATGGACTTCGAGATGGAGCTGTTCCGCACCGCCGGGGTCCCCGACGCGGTGACCATCGCGCTCGGCGTCGCGCAGCTCGCCGGCGCCGTGCTGCTCGTCCCGAACCGCGCCACGAAGATCGGCGCGTGGATCATGGTGCCGACGTTTGTGTTTGCGTCCGGCGTCGTGTTCGTCGCCGGCATGACGGGGTTTGGCGTCTTCTCGCTCCTGTTCGTCGCGATGGCCGCCTTCCACGCGCTGCGGTGGCGTTAGCTCTCCGCCGCTTCCACCGGCGCGCCGTGGCGCGGCTGTTTCCCGGCCTGGACCGCGAAGTACGTGAACCACGCCGTCGTGAACGAAAACGCGCCCGCCGCGATCGCCTTCGGTGTGAAGTCGGCCGGCAAGTGAGCTTGCGCCAACGGCGGATTGGGCGCGAGGACGTTCTGGGCGTAGTTCACGAAGTCCACGGCGACGTCGGGCGCTACCGTGCCCGCCATGAACGCGGAGGCCGCCGCCGCCGCCCAACGCCAGTTGGCGTTGCCGACGCCGGGCTCCCAGCTTCGAGGAGGTCGCTGTGAGATCGCGTTCGCCATGACGACCTCCGTTATCGGCGTGCGCGCACTCCAGGTTGTGGGACAGGGCCCCACGCGACTGGGACGAAAGTCCCCGCGCCCCCCATAGCCATCGGCTATGGCTCCCATCGCGAACCCCTAGAGCCAATCGGGCCGCGGATTTCACATACGGTTACATGAACACGAAACGCTTCCTCGCTGCCCTCTTCACCCTCTCGCTCGCCGCGTGCGGAGGAGGCACCGAGCCCGACCCCGACCCGAACGCCAACCAGCAACAGCAGCAGATCGATCCCACCTTCGCCAACGTCTACGCCGAGGTGATCACTCCGAACTGCAGCTGCCACACCACCGGCGCGGGCGGGCTCGCGATGCCCGACGCCAACGCCGCGTTCACCGCGCTCGTCGACATCCCCGCGACGACCGGCGGGCCCTGCGACGGCGAGACACGCGTCATCAGCGGCGACGCCCAAGGCAGCGTCCTGTACCGCAAGCTCTCCGGCACCAACCTCTGCGGCAGCGCGATGCCGATGGGCGGCGGTTCGCTGTCCGCAGACCAGCTGGCGCTGGTGGAAGCGTGGATCGGCGCGGGCGCAGTCAACAACTGATCGTCTGGCGCACTTCGTCACGCCAGCGTGATGCCGGTGACGGTGCGCGCGCCGAGCGTGATCCGATCCTGCGCGCCCCCTTCGACCATCGCGTCCGCGCCGTAGCTACGGACCGCACGGGCGGGCGCGGCGATCCTTGCTTCGTCCCCGCGGTTCAGCACGACGATCGTGGTGTCTTCCTCCGAAGCAAAAGCCACCGCGTGGAGCCGCGGCACCGTCAGTGTCTCATCGCCGATCGTCAGCGACATCGATGGCCCGTCGAGCTCCACCGGCACGGTCTTCGCGCGTAGGTGATCCGCGATCAACGACGTCACCAACACCGAAGGCCGCGGCGTGCCGTCCGCGAACAGCGGGAGGTACCAAGGCTCCACGAGGATGTCGCGCTCCGCGTCGGCCCCTTCCTCGAAACCCAGCGACAGGTGCTGACACACGTCTTCGATCCCGAGCTGCGCGTACGCGATCAACATGTCGGCGATCCCCAACCCCGACAGCGCGTCGTCCCCCCACCGGTACTGCCCGCGCGCGAACGCCCCCGCGACCTGGTACTCGGTGATCGCGATACCCATCCCCGCCGGCAGCGCGGCGCGCAGCTGGTCGTACTCACGCCGATAACGTTCACTCCCCGCGAGGATGAACGTCGCGTCGTTCTTGTCGGCGAGCCCGAACATCATCGCCTCGTCGACGTGATACTGGTGCACGACCACCCCGTTCACCGCGGGGTGCGCGAGCAGCGGCGCCAACGCCGGCACCGAGCTCTCGACGCCGCCCCACGCGTCCATCGAAGCCTGCGACAGCGGCACGAAGAACTTCGCCGCCGGCACGACGGCGACCACCGCCTCCACGTACGCGAGCGCCCGCGCGCCGAAGTCCGCGACGTCAGAAGAAGGCCGCCCGCGCCACGCCGGATCCGTCGCCGCGTACCCGGGCGCCTCCGCGTTGTAGCCCGTGTTCCAGATCCCGTAACACTCGTTGCCGATCTCGAACTGCGTCACCCCCCGCGTCGCGACGTGGGCCGCGTAGCGCGCGGCCTCTTCCGCGGTTCCGGTCGCGAAGTTCAGCGTGACGATCGGCTCCGCGTCCGCCTCCTCCATCAAACCGAGGTACTCCGCGGGCTCCATGTTCTCGACGACGCGCTCGAAGTGGTACCCGTCGTTCCCGAAGGACCCGTCGATCTGCAGCCCCGAGAACCGCATCCACGGTCTGACGTGCGGCGCGCGGATTCTCTTCAGTGTATCGATGGCTCGTTCGCGCAGCGGCGTTCGCCAACGATGGCCGGGTGGTCCGTAGAGCGTCCCGCGCCCGAGGTTCCAGCCGATCAGGCGCCCGGTGGGGAAGGCCGCGTCGCGATGCAGTCGCACGCGCTCAGTCTACCCGTACCAAGCCCGTCCGCAGCGCGCTGGACCGCGGGTCGACGTCGACCGTCAGGAAGTGCCGCCCGATGCCGTCGAGGCGCTCCGGGATCGCGCCGCCCCCGCCCGTGATGAACGCCGGGATGCCGGCGTTGTCGAACGCGTAGTACGAGTGCACGTGGCCGTAGAAGGTCACGTCCACGCCGCCGTCGGAGAGGCGCCGCAACAGCCGCGAAGCTTCCGCGCGAGAAGCAAACGCGCCGTTGCGCGTGCCCGTGGGATCGTGCGGCGCGATGTGCATCGTCACCACGTGCAGCGGCTCGGGTTGGTCGAGCCAGTCGTCGAGCATCGTGTCGACGAGCGGCGCCAGCGTTGCGCTCGCGGAGTCGATGAACGTGAACCGCACGCCGCGGAAGACGAAGCTCGAACTCCCGCGCCCGAAGTACGCCTGGTACAGCCCTTCCTCGGTGCCGAGCTCGTGGTTGCCGAGCGTCGCGTAGGCCGGCACGCCGAGCTGCTTCATCTCCAGCTGAAAGCGCTCGAACTCTTCGTCCGTCCCCTGCTCGGTGAGGTCCCCCGCGATGAGCGCGAAGCGCGGCGCCTCGCGATCGATCAACGTGAAGATGTCCTGCACGGTGTCGATCGCCTCCTGCACGTCGGCGAACACGACGAAGCGCCACGGCTCGCGGTCGAAGCGATCGTCCGTCACGAGCCGCACGACGGAGCGCCCGTTCACCGCGACCCGCCAGCGCCCCTCGGTGGGCACCTCGCGCTCGAGCGCTTCGATCCCCTCACCTTCGAGGCGCGCGTCGGGGAGCACGTTCTCGATCGTCAGCTCCAGCGAAGACATCGCCGTCGTCTGCAGCGTGATCTCCAACGTCGGCGCGTTCGCCCACAGCACGATCCGCGAGCCGGCGACGCCGCGCACCGTCGCGAGGCCCTCCGCGACCTCGACCGAGGTCGCCGCGTTCCCGCCGCGCCCCACCTCCAGATCGATCAGCGCGCGTCCGTCCGCGACCTCCAGACACCCGGTCGCCAACAACAAGATCGCAAACCGCTTCACGGTGCACCTCGATACACGAGCGCCGCCGACATTACGTGCGCCGATCCCGTCTCCGCCTGAACGCGCAAACCCAAGTCACCGAAGAACCACTCGCCGCGCGCGCCGAGGTGACCCGCGACGCCGCTGCCCAGGCCGCCCATCTTGAGCCCCGCCGCGAAGCCGTCGTGGCGGTGGTCGTAGTAGACGGCGACCTCGCCGCGCGGGAGGTAGAAGCCGAACCCGAACCCACCGACCAGCAGCGACACCGGGTGCGTCGCACGATCGAAGAAGCGGTGGCCTTCGAGCCCGACGCCGAACGAACCCTCGACGAACGATCCCTTCAACGCGGGGAGCAGCCAGTCGGTGCCGATCCGCGACGCGACGGCGATCTCCCCCGTCGTGATCGCGAACCCGTCCGAGCCGTAGTGGTGGTGGGTCAGCGCCGTCACCAGATCGAAGAACGCCGCCCGCGAATCCCCCGCGAGTCGGTACGCGAGCTCCCCGCGCAGGCGCGCGTTGTCGTCGTCGAGCGCGACCCACGCCGACGGCGACAGCCGAAGATCGTCGAAGCGCAGGTCGAGGGACCACGTCGCGAACGCGCCGTAATCGAAGAGCCGATCGCTGACGTACGCGACCCCGACGCTCGTCTCGATCGGCGCGAGCGGCTGTGCCCGCGCCACCGGTATCCCGAGCACGCCGTACAGATCGGCGGCGAACGTCATCGTGAACAGACCGGCGCCCGCGATCGTGATGCCCGTCAGCGGCGCGACCGTCTTGCGCGACGCCCCCGTCACCGCGATTGCCGCGAGCCCGGCGACGATCGTCCCGAATCCGATCCCCTCCAGCGCGAGGAGTGATCCCGCGGTGTCCGCGTCCCCGAGCACGAAGTGCCCCGAGCCGTGGAGCAACAGCCCCGGCACCACCGTCGCGCCGACCGCCAGCGCCCGGCGGCCGGTGCTCACACTCGACGTCGTCGTGCCCTCGGGCGCCGCGACCGATGCGCACAGCACCGCGATCTGAACCCACGCGCCCGGCAAGGCGCAGAGCTTACCTCGCGCGTTTCGTTTCGAGGCAACTGGGTCCACCCCCACCCCGGTGCGCCGAATCGATCCAGTGATGCGGTGGACGATTTGCTTGCCCGGTCTCCTCCTCTGCGCCTGCGGCGGCGCCATGGAGGTGGACGGCATCGCCTTCTCGGTGAACGACGTCGTCTTCTCCACCTGGGAGGAGGGCGGGAGCGGCGACAACGTCGTCGTCGTCCTCTCCGACGCCCCCGACCTCTGCGACGGCACCGGCCTCGAAGCCGGCCAGTCCTCGCTGCTGATCTACCGCCGCTGGACCGGCTCCGCGGCCATGGTCCTCGAGCAGTACGACATGACGTGTGAGCTCGCGCAGCGCGACCTCGCGGGCCAGGGGTGGGTGAGCCTCGGCCGCCAGGAGGCCGGTTCGGTCGACGTCGACTTCGTGTTTCCGGGGCCGGACGGGAACATGAGCGGGCGGGTGGAGGCGCGGCGGTGTTTGGGGCTGGATCCTAAGCGGGTGAGTGATTGTGATGCAGCCCGCTGACGAAGTCAGCCGGGCCCCTTGAACTTGAACTTGCCCTTCTCCTTGCCCTCCTCCACAGCCGAATTCATGGCGGTCCGGCGCGAACCTGGGCAACAATCGCGAAGGGAAGGGATGGTCGTAGCCCAGGGCGCGTGACCGAACCGCCAGGAACCCTTTCCCTGCAAGAGGGCAAGGGAACGGGCAAGTTCAAGTTCAAGGGGCAGGACGGCTGACTTCGTCAGGGTCCTGCTAACCCCCATCAATCTGCCTCTCCAACCTTCGCATCCTCGCCGACTCCAGGCGCTTCCTCACCCACAGCACCAGCGCGAGGATCGCGGCCGGGATCAGCAGCCCCAGCACGATCACCACCGAGATGTTCTCGGAGAGCATCAGCCTCCGGTCCACCAGCGTCAGCGCCGGGTCGTCCGGATCGATCGCGCGCGCGCGATCCAAGAGCTGCCGCGCGCGTGACAGCTCGCCGCGTCGCACGGCCTCTTTGGCGCTCGCCGCGAGGAGGAGCCCCTCCGCCGTGCGTCGCTCGTCGGTGCGCTCCTCGACCTGGGCCAGGACCTCCTGGGCGCGCGACAGCTCACCGAGCTCCACGTAGCCTCGCACGAGCGCGATGCGCGCCCGGGACAGCAGCGCGCGCGCCTTGGGGGTGTCCTGAACCGTGAGCCCGGCGCGCAACGTATCGACGGCGGCGTCGTAGTCGCCGCGCGCGAGCAGACGTTCGGCGCGTGCGAGGTACTGCTCGGCGATCGGTTCGGCGTAGCTCATGTAGAGCGCCTCGTCCTGCGCGAACACCCGATCCAGCTGCGCGAAGCACTCCGCGTAGCGCCCCTCTCGGCCCGCGTCGAGCGCGAGCTCGATCTCCGCGCGCAGGCGCGCGCGCCGCGCGTCGCGCAAGTGGGCATGCAGGCGCTCCACGACGTGCTCGACCTCGCTCCGCTCGATCGTCACGCCGTACCGACGCACGATCTCCAGGATCGCCTTCGGGTGCTGACGCCCGATCTGTACGAGGGTGTCGACGATGTCCTCGTCGCCCGGCGCGCCGAGCGCTTCGACGATCCCCTCCACCGCCGCCGGCCCGATCGACAACAACGCTGCGCGCGCCGCCTTCGCGAGCGCCTTGTCCCGCCCGCGCGCGAGCTCCACCAACGCCGGCACGGGCTCGGAGCTCGACGAACGACCGAGCACCTGGATCACCGCGAGCCGAGAGTCGCGGTCTCGCAAGGTGAGTTGCGACCGCACCGTCGAGCGCCCCAACGCGTGCAGCAGGCGCTTCGCGCGCGAACGCACGGCCGGCTCGGGCGCCTGGAGCGAGGAGAGCAACAGCGCGGGCACCGCGGCGTCGCCCATGCGCAGGATCGCTTCCCGCACCGCATCCTCCAGCGCGTCCTCCGCGCGCACGGTGAGGAAGTCCGACTTGTTGCGCGCCCAGGACGGCAGCACCGAGAGCCGCGGCTCGTCCTTCTCGGACGCGTCGATCATCCGCTCCGCGAGGTCGAGCACCGCGCGCCCCCACACCTCGCGTTCGAGTCGCTCGGGGAGGTAGAGCAGATCCGCGACGTGCCGCCGCGCGCCGAGCGCCCCCAACGCCCGCACGGCGAACAACAAGCGGAGCGCGTCCGACGCGGCGGGCTTCGCGGGCATCGTACCGATCGCGATCGCGAGCTCCTCCGCGTGACGCGCGCGCGCCGTCGGTTCGAAGTCGGCGCCGTAGCTCCGCAGCGCCGCGCGCTGATCCGCCGCACGACTGCTCCCCAACATGCCGAGCGCCGTCCCGAGATCCGGCTCCGACATGCGGTAGCTGATGATACGAACGCGGTAGGCGATCTCGTCCGCAGGGGGCGAAGTGCGCCGCGCCGGGAGCTGGTGCGTGATGCGCACGTACGCGGTGTCGAGTGCGTCGACGATCGTGTCCGTGAGCTCCTCGCGAAACGACCACCCGGGGATGACGTTCGGCGCGTCGTCCTTCGCCGCGGAGACGAGCGCGATGTCGAGCTCGAGCCCGGTCACGTCCACCTGCAACCGGTTCTCGACGCGCAGCTCCATCCGCACGCGCTCCCAAGTCGGGACGCCCACCCCGCTCTCGGCGGGACCGTCCACGGCGCCGGTGCTCTCCAGGATCTCGACGTACGGACGGTCCGCGTCGTCCGCCGCCGCGGCGGCGAGCAACACGAGCAACGCGACGCCCATCACGTCATCCTACCACCGCGGCTCTGACTTTCCTGACATGCACCGCGCGCCCCCGCGGCGATTGGCGACCCGCGACGGGTTTGGCACTCACCTTGCGAACGACCACCGGCATGTACCGCACGACATGGATCGGCGTGATGGCCATCGGCCTGACCGCCTGCGCGATCGAGACGGAGCTGCCCTACGATCACGACGACCGACCGCTCCCCTGCGCGGCGTTCGCCCTCGACTACGACGCCACCTATCACCTCGACCTCCCCGAAGGCGCACGCATCCGCGACGGCGCGATCGGCGCCGGGACCATCGGCGTCCTCGCCGACATCGAAGGCACGCCCTGGCTCGTCCGCTTCGACGCCCAGACGCGCGATCGGATCGACGCCCTCGCGATCCCCCGCGACGACTGCGAAGTCCAGAGCATCACCCACGCCGACGCCGCCTGGCTCGGACTGTACGTGTGCAGCGACCAGCTCGAGGTGCGAACGCTCGATCGCGATCTCGACCTCGTCACGCAGCTCACCTCCCCGGGCAAGGGCGACGCCTACGTGGAGCGCTTCATCGCACACGACGGCGATCGACTCTGGCTCTACGAGCTCGGCGCCCTCTACCGCATCACGCCGGACAACGCTGAGGTCGAAGAGGTTCCGTTCGAGCCCCTCACGTGGGGCCCCACCTCCGGCTTCGACCACGAGGGGTGGATGCATGTCTTCGCGCGCGACGCGTTCGAAGGCGGGATGCGCAACTACCTCGGCGTCGAGGACGCCGACACCCAGGAGCGCTGCCTCTTCGACGTCGAAGACACGCCCGGCCTCGAGCTCCAACCCTCGATGCGCACGTTCGTCGATGGCGCTCGGGTCTACGCGCTGTCGCCGTCCGGCAACCTCGCGGAGCACCTGCTCACCGACCTGCGCTGATCATTCACACATGAAGATCTCGGTGATCGGCGTCGCCGCCGTCGCCTTCCAGGTGAGGTCCTGGGCGGTGACGTAGACGACGTCGTTCGTCGAGAACGGGTCGTCGTTCTCGTAGCGCATGTCGTCGTCTTCCGAGCCCGTGAACATGCCGCACCCGTTCGCGGCCTCGTAGGCCGCGGCGATGACGTCGCTGTCCTCGAGCGCCGAGATGTCGCCGAACGGCGCGTACGCGAAGCCGAATTGATCGTTCTCCGTCACCTCGACGACCGGGCTGTCCTCGCCGTCCGCGAGCGAGAACCACGTCACTTCGATGCGACGGTCGTCCGTGAAGTTGAAGAACACGTAGCGCCACCACTTCCCGCCGTCGCCGGTGCGCTCGTCGAGCGGGACGGTCCCGTCCGAGCGCAAGCCGAAGCCTCGTACCTCGACGAGGTCCGCCACCGGATCGCGCGCTGCCGCGAGGTCGATCGCCTCTTGGAGGTGGTCGCGCATCTTCGCCGGCGCGAGGGAAGGGGCGCCGACGATCAACAACCGCACCGGGACGTTGTCCTCGCCGGAGTCGAACAAGCACCAGTAGACGGCGTCGGAGCCGAGTGTGCCGTCCATGCGGGTGTCGGGGATGAAGTCGCCGTCGGCTTCGAGCACGTTCCCCACCGCGTCGGTCACGACCGGCACCAACGCGTACGCGCCGTCCGGCAGCATCGTGGGATCGATCGTCGTCGTCAGCGGGCTCGATGTCGTGCGCGCAACTTCGGTTGCGTCGCTGAGGTTCACCTCGTCGTCCATCACCGGCGCTCGGTACAGGACGATCGAAGTGATCCCCGCCGCCGCGCTCGCCTGGACCGTGACGTCGAACGGCGCGTCGCGGTACCCGACCATGTTCGGCGTCATCGTCGCGACGGGCACTTCGAAGGCGAGGTCCATCGTGCGCGCGGCGGTCGACGTCCGCCCGCGCATGTCCGTCGCGCGGACCTCGTAGCTCTGCGCGCCGAGGTCGAGGAACACCGAGGTGTCCGCGAGCGGCGGCGACGCGTAGACGTCTCCGTTCGCCTGCATCGTCATCCGGTCGACGACGTTCGCGCCGTCGAGGAACACCACCTCGGCGTTGGCGATCGGGAGCTCGGACTGGATCCGAGCGCGGACGTCGCGCGAGCACCCGACGGACTCACCGTCGTCGGGTTCGAGGATCGTGATCACCGGTCGCGACTCGTCCGCGCAGGTCTCGGGGTTGCAGTCCTGATCGATGCCGTCGCCGCAGACATCCTCGGCGGCGGGGTTGATCGTCGCGTCCTCGTCGTTGCAGTCGCGGCCCGCGGTGCCCACGGGGCGGTCCGGCCGTAACTCGCCGTCGCCGTCGCAGTCTTCGAGTTGTCCGGTGCGCGCGGCGCGGCCGGCGCTGGTCTGCGTAGGTCGACAGTCATCGCCGTCCGGGATGCCGTCGTCGTCGGTGTCGTCGTCCGCGATGTCGGCGCCGAAGAGCAGCTCGTCGAGGAGCCCGAGCCCGTCCGCGTCGTCGTCGCCGCCGTCGCCGTCGCGTCCGATCGTGTCGAGCGGCGTGGCGAAGACCGGGGTCACGGCGTCGCCCTGCACGACGGTGAATCGGTTCGACGCCCACCGCCCCAAGAAGTACGGGCCGGCGCCGTCGTAGCGACCGCGGAACACGATCTCCAGCGTGTAGTCGCCGGGGGCCGCCTCCACGAAGCCGGAGAAGGACGCCCCCTCGGCCTCGAGCGCCTGGCTCTCGAACATCGCGCTGTCGACGGGCCGCAGCTGAGCCGTCGCAGTGAGCTCGGTGACCCGTTCGAGCGCGCGGGCGAGCTGCCCGGGCGGGTCGATCCGGGTTCGGCCACGTTCGCAGCCCGAAAGCAGTCCAAACGCGACCAGGACGTAGGCCCAACGCATCGGTCGCGCAACATACCACCGATCGATCCGGCGAGCCCCAAGGGAATCCAGAGGGGAAGTGCGCCGTTGTCCCGTTCGATGCCCGGTGTCCTCCTCCTCGCGCTCCTCGCGGTCGCGCCCGCGAAGACCCGCGTGTACCTCGACGCCGGACACGGCGCCGGCACGAACACCGGCGCACGCACCGTGCACTGCACCGACGAAGCCGACTTCGTCCTCGCGCTCGCGAAGGACGTGAAGCAGGTTCTGGAACGTACGGGTCGCTTCGACGTTCGACTCTCGCGCCGCACCGCAAAGGGGCCGAGCTACCGCCGGCGCCTCGCCGCCGCGGAGCGGTTCGGAGCGGACGTCCTCGTCAGCCTCCACGTCGACACCCGTGGGGACTTCGAATGGCACGAGCCGAAGCCGGGGCAGCGTTGCCCGGTGAGTCGCGAGCAGCCCGGTTTTGCGATCTTGGTGTCGGACGAGGGCGGCGCGAAGATCGTCGACGCGCGGCGTCGGCTCGCGCGGGCCGTCGCGAAGAAGATGTCGGGCGCCGGGTTCGTCGCGTACGACGGGTATGACTACGGCGGCCTCTATCTGAACGACACGGTCGACGGCGTCTTCATCGACCGCCGTCGCCTGTTCATGCTCCGCCGTCCCTCGATGCCGTCGGTGATCGTCGAGACGCACCACGCGCTCATCGAGGCCGAGCACGAGCGGTGGAAGCGCCCCGCGCACCGCATCGCCTTCGCGCGGGCGCTCGGCGCGGCGCTCCAGGAGGCGGTGGGTGCGGCGCGTTCTACTGAGTAGATAGCTCCCGCTGCCGCGCGCGGATGAGCTTCTGCACCAGCGCCTTCGGGAGCGGTTTGTCGACGGGGAACTTCAGCGTCCCCTTCGAGGTCTCGTACTTCGCGACGGCGTCGCCGACCGCTTCGAGCACGGTGCCGCTGTGCGGGAAGTAGCTGAGGTGTTTCTTGAACGCACCGAACCCGGCCACCGCTTTGCCGTTCACCTTGAACGCCGGCATCCCGTACGCGATGCCTTCCTCGGCGTCGGGGACGATCTTCAGGATCGTCGCGCGCAACTTCTCGAGCGAAGCGCGCGGAGCGTCGTCGAGCTTCGCGAGGTAGGCGTCGACGTCCTTACGAGCCACACCCGCATCGTCCGCCGACGTCGCACGCAAAGCAATCAGCGGCTGCCATGCTCAGTGAGCTGCACGAGCTGGTACAGCTTCGTGCGCTTCTGCTGCACGTGGCGCGGCGTGAACGGGTGGCGGCGCGAGCCGAGCCGGTGGAGGTCGCGGGCGAGCTCACGCACCGCGACGGAGTGAGCGTGCGCGGACGCGCGGCGCGAGCCACGGGCGTGCGCCGCGGCGCGGTCCGCCTGATCGATCGACGTGCGCAGGAAGCTGGCGAGTCGTTGGTCGACGGCTCTCAGGCGCCGAAGATCGCGCGCGGCGACCGCGTGGTTCCAGTCGCGCGCGATGTCACGGACCCGCTGAATGGCACCCGGCCGCACGTACGGAACGCGTCGCAGGTTGGGTTGCGCCGGCCGGCTGCGCACCGAGACCAACGCGGGACGCGCACGACGGTCCGTGACCCGGCGTTTGGGGGCGGGCGCGGGACGCGCACGTCGATCCACGGCGTTCTTCGGGGCCACGCGATCGCGATCACCACGCTCGGCGCGGGCGCGTCGGGAGGCCGCGTCCCGGTCCGCGCTCTGGGCGCGTCGGGGGCGTGCATCGGCCGTAGAGCTGACGAGACAGAGGCCCGCGACCGCGGACAGGGAGAGGGTGAGGAGGATGGGGTTCGTCTTCATGTGATCTTGGACTCGACGCGGCCGAGCAAATTTCTCGGCTGCGGACCCAAAGATCGCGGGGGTTCGGCAGAAGACGCGTGGATGTGCGTTCGGTTTGCACCGTGTTAGACGTGCGACCGTCATGACTCGCGGGCTCCTGATCGTCCTCGAAGGCATCGACGGCAGCGGGAAGTCGACGCTCGCGCGCGGTATCGCGGATGCGTTCCGTGCTCGCGGTCGCACTGTCGTCGTCACCGCGGAGCCGACCGACGGCCCGCACGGTCGGCGCATTCGCGAGCTCACCCGCTCGGGGCGTCGCGCCGAGATGTCCCCCGACGAGGAGTTCGCGTTGTTCACCGACGACCGACGCGAGCACGTCGAGCAGCGCGTCCGGCCTGCGCTCGAGCGCGGGGAGGTCGTGGTGCAGGACCGCAGCTACTTCTCGACCGTCGCGTACCAGGGGGATCGCGGCGTCTCGCGCGAGCGCATCCTCGAAGTCAGCACCGCGATCGCACCGAGCCCGGACGTTCTGTTGGTGGTCGACCTCCCGGTGGAGGTCGCGTTGGAGCGGATCACGAAGACCCGCGAGGGACCCGCCGACGACTTCGAGAAGGCCGCCAACCTGGAGCGGGCGCGTCGGACCTTCCTGTCCTTCGACGCGGCGACGGTCCTGGACGGCACCCGCGCCCCCGCGGATCTGCTCGCGGACGCGCTCGCGGCGATCGATCGTGTGACGCCCAACCACCTGTAACCATTCGTGACTCGATTGCGCTGGATTTAGGATCCGGCCCGCTGGATACTCGGCCCCAGTGCCCGAAGTGGGGGACAACCTGGGGCGCTACACCCTCCTGTCACGACTCGCGTCTGGTGGCATGGGTGAGGTGTACGTCGCGGCCAAGGCCGGCCCGGTCGGGTTCGGACCGTACGTCGCCCTGAAGGTCCTGCGCGAAGAGCTCGCCGTGGACCGCCAGTTCGTCGAGATGCTCGTCGACGAAGCGAACATCTCGATGTTCCTCAACCACCAGAACGTCGTGAGCGTCCTCGACCTCTCGGAGGACGACGGTCGCTACTACATCGCGATGGAGTACGTTCAGGGGATCACGGTCGAGCGCCTCGTCGAGACGATCGCGAGCGACGGCGGCAAGGTCCCGATCCCCGCGGCGCTCTACATCGCGACCGAGCTCTGTCGCGCGCTCAAGTATGCCCACACCCGCGTCAACCACGCCGGGGAGCCGCTCAACATCGTCCACCGCGACGTCACGCCCGCAAACATCCTCCTGTCCACGCAGGGGGAGGTGAAGCTGACGGACTTCGGCATCGCGCGTGCGCGCGGTCGTGTGCACCAGACGCAGGCCGGCGTCCTCAAGGGCAAGTTCGGTTACATGGCGCCGGAGATGGTCCGCTACGAGCGGATCGACGCGCGCGCCGATCTGTTCTGCGCCGGGGTCGTCGTCTACCTGATGCTCGCCGGTCAGCACCCCGTCCACGGGGCGGCGGTGATGGAGGCGATCCAGAGGTTCGAGGACAAACAGGTCCCGCCGCCGTCGCACTTCAACCGCGAGGTGACGCCGGCGCTCGACACCATCGTGATGCGCTCGTTGGAGCCGAAGCCGGACCTGCGGTGGTCGTCGGCGGCGGCGCTCGGCGACGCGCTGCAGGACGCCGTCCTCTCTACGCCCGCGTGGCGCACCGACACCAAGAAGGGCGCGCAGCTCATCGCCCAGCTGATGCAGAAGGTGACGCCCGACGCATTCCGCGAGCCGGTCCCGCGTGACGAGCTGCAGCGGCTCCTCGAAGCGCAGCGTGGCGCGGCGAGCTTCACGCCGCACCCGCGGGTCGCGAGCGACGACTCGACGGCGACTTCGGATCCGGCGAACGGCGTGTCCCGCAGCTCGGGGCCGGTGACGGCGCGGGACAACATCGCGGACGTCGCGCCGAATGCTTCGCTCGCGGACACGGCGGATCAGCTTCAGCCGGTGCACGTCGGCTCGGGGGCGTCGCCGAACCTCGTCGACCTCCCGACGCACGAGGCGCTCCCGAAGATCGACGACTCCCAGGAGTGGGGACCGACGCCGGCGGACCGCGACGTCGAGACGGACGAAGAGCTGTCGCTCGCGCGGGTGCAGAGCGCGTTGTCGCGCGCCGACACGGATGCGCCGGAGGCGCTTTCGACGGGGGATCTGATCGTCGCGAACTCGCCGACGATGAGCTACGAGGCGGTGTCCCGTGCGGACTCGCTCGAGCAAGCCGTGGACGTCGCGTTCCCGGAGTCGAGCACCGACCGCAACCGCGTCCGAGACCACATGATGGCGGAGCCGTCGTTGCCCGCGACCTCCGAGGGGAGCCCCGCGGACAGCGACGCCGACGGCGCGACCGTCGTCGGGGTGTCGCTCGACGAGATCGAGCCGGACGACGACGACTTCGCGGATCCCACCATGGCGATGCCGCCGGTGCACGACGATCGCATCGACGACGGGCGCACCGTCGCCGGGATGGCGGTGCCGGACTGGGACCCCGCGGCGCCGACAGCCGGTGCGCCGTCCGCGTTCGACGCGACGGTCAGCGACGACGACGACGAAAACGCCGCGACGATCATCCCGATGGACGGGCAGGCGCCCAACGACGAGATCGCCGCGCTCCTCGCGAGTGAGTGGGGCGCGGGCGGCGACAGCACGGACCTGCAGGACGCCACGTTGCTGGACGGCGTCCAGGCGGAGGACGTGCAAGCTGCCTTGCGCGCGCAGCAGCAGGGCGGAGGGGCGACGATCATCCGCGACGAGTCGAACGTCGATGATCCGGTCATCGATTCGACGATCGCGATGCACGCGGTGGCCGACGACGAGGAGTCCTACGAGCCGACGGCCGTGAAGGCGCCGGGGCCGGCGCTCTTCGACGGACCGATCCGCATCCCCGTGACCGACGATCAGCCCGCGCTCGCCGAGGCGAAGAACGCGGCGGAGGCGCTCGCGAAGAACGCGGCGCTGGTCGACAGCAGCAGCGGCGAGCTCCCGACGGTGATGCCGAGCGGGCCGCGCCCGCCGGCGTCGCCGCAGCCCCCGGCGGCTTCGCAGTCCGGTCCGGTCAACAACGACGTCGGTGCGGCCACGGGTCGCTGGATGGCGGGGGAGCTCGACGCCAACGCGCTCGAGTGGGACGACGACGCAGCGGCGCGGCGCGCGGTCGCGACCCGCAACGCGGGGCAGCACTCGCCGCCGCGCGGAACGCCCGCGACGCCGAGTCACCCGGGTTACGCATCGAACCCCAACGCGGCGCCGCCTTCGTCCTATCCGCCTTCTGCGTCCGCGTCGTTTCCGCCGGGGACGCCCGCGCACGCGCGCCCGAGCAGTCCGTACGGCATGCCGGCGCCGCAACCTCAGGCGGGGTTCTTGGCGCGCAACGGACTAACGGTCGGGTTGGTCGCGGTCGCGGTGCTGTTGTTGGGCGGGTTGGGTTACGCGTGGGCGCTCACGGACATGTTCTGGCCCAAGCTCAAGCTGGACTCGTCGCCGACCGGCGCGCGGGTGATGGTGGACGAGGTGGAGCGCGGGGTGACGCCGATCGAGGTGAAGCTGTCGCCGGGTGAGCGGCACCCGATTCGGTTCTCGAAGGCGGGGTACCGGAACCTGGAGCACGAGATCACGGAGGTCATCGCGCGCGGCCGGACGTACACGCTCCGGGTGGACCTCCAGCGCGTGCACCCCAAGCTCATCGTGCCGGTCGACGCGACGGTCTACGTGAACGGGCGTGAGTCGGGGTCGGGCACCGAGATCGAGCTGGATGCGCTGCCGGAGTCGGGTCCGGTGACGGTGCGCGTCGTGGCGCCGGGGCACGAGCCCTACGAGGTCGAGTTCCCGGACGCCATGGCCATCCCGGAGTCGCTCGACATCCCGCTGACCAAGAAGAAGTAGCGTGACACTGGCGGGCTGCCGGCACTAACTTCGCCGCATGGCCGAACCGTTCCACGGGACCGATCTGTACAACGTCGACTCGCTCCTCTCCGAGGACGAGCGCATGGTGCGTGACAGCGTCGCGCGCTGGGTGGACGAGCGCTGGCTGCCGATCGTCACGCAGCACTACCGTGCGGGGACGTTCCCCGTGGAGCTCGCGACGGAGCTCGGCGAGATGGGGCTGCTCGGCACGAGCCTGTCGGGGTACGGGTGCCCGGGCCTGTCCGGGACGACGTACGGCCTCGCGATGCAGGAGCTGGAGCGCGGCGACTCGGGGCTGCGCTCGTTTGCGTCGGTGCAGGGCTCGCTCGCGATGTTCCCGATCTGGAAGTACGGCAGCGAGATGCTGAAGGAGCGGTACCTGCCGAAGATGGCGGCGGGGCAGCTCATCGGTTGTTTCGGTCTGACGGAGCCCGACCACGGCTCGGACCCGGGCGGGATGATCACACGCGCGAAGAAGGACGGCGATCACTACGTGCTGTCCGGCGAGAAGCTGTGGATCACGAACGGCTCGGTCGCGGACGTCGCGGTCGTCTGGGCGAAGGTCGACGGCAACACGCCGAAGGACGTGCGGGGCTTCGTCGTCGAGAAGGGGCTCCCGGGGTTCACGGCGTACGACGTCGAGGGCAAGTTCTCGCTGCGCGCTTCGGTGACGAGCGGCTTGGTGTTCGACGAGGTCCGCGTGCCGGCCGACCACATGCTCGACATCCAGGGCATGAAGGGCCCGCTGTCCTGCCTGAACCAGGCGCGCTACGGCATCGCGTGGGGCGCGATCGGCTCCGCCATCGCGACGTACCGCGCGGCGCTCGACTACGCGAAGGAGCGCAAGCAGTTCGGCAAGCCGATCGCGGCGTTCCAGCTCGTGCAGGCGAAGCTCGCGGAGATGATCAGTGAGATCATCAAGGCGCAGCTCTTGGTGGTTCAGCTCGGCCGCCTGAAGGACGCCGGCAAACACAACCACGTCCAGGTCAGCGTCGCGAAGCGCAACAACGTCCGCATGGCCCTCGAGACGGCCCGCGTCGCCCGCGACATCCTCGGCGCGAACGGTATCGCCGATGAGTACCCGGTGTTCCGCCACATGGCGAACCTGGAGAGCGTGTACACCTACGAGGGCACGCACGACATCCACACGTTGGTGATCGGTCGCGAGGTGACGGGGGAGAACGCGTTTTTCTAGCAGGACGCTGACGAAGTCAGCCCTGCCCCTTGACCATAACGCCGGCCCGCTTCGCGGGACGGCTTGGCACAGTCCTCAGACCCGCCGCATTCGCGGCGGGCTTCGGCCAAGAACTTGAACTTGCCCGTGCCCTGTACCTTTTTCCTGCCGGTGGGGGGATAGACTCGCACCGGTCGTGACGGAGCTGCCGAGGAGCGCCTCCCTTGCCCCGAGCGGCCCGCGAGGGCCAGCACCTGGCTAGGACCTGCGCCCTCGGTAGCGTCGTCTC